>NZ_JBPAFI010000019.1:0-1443 GCF_050864245.1 Bacillus sp. XT-4 | reverse complement strand
AGTGAAGTGCACCCCATATATTAGACACAGTCTAACATTTGGAGGTGCTTTTCTTTTGGCTAAATTTACAATTGAAGATAAAATCAAAGCGGTAAAACGATACCTCGTTGAACGCGAACCCCTGCTTGGAATTGCAAAACAGATTGGCGTGCACAAAAGCATACTTCAATATTGGGTCAGAAAGTATCAATATCATGGCAAAAAAGCTTTTTCAAAGTCATATACAAATTATCCAGTCCAATATAAACTAGACGTACTTGATTATATGAATGAACATGGGACGTCTATCTTGGAAACAGCTGCACTCTTTAACCTGCCTTCTGATACCACGCTTTGGAACTGGAAGCGCATCTTGGAAATACAAGGAGTAGACGCCCTTCAATCTAAGAAAAAGGGGCGTCCGTCTATGAAAAAGAAAACTGGAAAACAAGACATAACGAAAGGTTCAATGGAAGCTTTACAGGCAGAAGTAGAACATTTGCGCATGGAAAATGAGTATTTAAAAAAGTTGAATGCCTTAGTTCAAAACAAGGAACAATCACCAAACAAGACAAAGCGCAAGTAGTCTATGATTTAAGGCATCAATATCCGGTGAAATCACTTCTTAAGCTCGCATGTATTCCACGCAGTACCTACTATTACTTGATCAAGCATTTAGATCGTCCTGATCAGGATGTCGAACTGAAAAAGATGATTCAAACCATTTATCAGGAACATCAAGGACGTTATGGATATCGCCGGATTCGTGATGAACTAATCAACCGAGGACAAAAGGTAAATCACAAAAAAGTCCAGCGCATCATGAAAGTTCTAGGGCTAAAATGCATGGTCCGAGTGAAGAAATATCGTTCATACAGAGGCACAGTGAACAAAATAGCGCCTAATATATTGGCTCGTCATTTTCAAGCTGATAGGCCAAATGAGAAATGGGTCACAGATATAACGGAGTTCAAGTTATTTGGTCAGAAGCTCTATCTTTCGCCCATATTAGATCTATTTAATGGTGAAATCATTACCTATACAGTCGGTTCAAGACCTGTTTATTCACTCGTCTCAACGATGCTTCATCAGGCATTCAATCGTTTAGATGAAGATGAGAAACCAATGATACATTCTGATCAAGGATGGCATTACCAAATGAAGCAATATAGACACGACTTAAAAAAGCGTGGGATTACACAGAGTATGTCCCGAAAAGGTAACTGTTACGATAACGCAGTTATCGAGAACTTTTTTGGTATCTTAAAGTCTGAATTTCTATACCTAAAAAAATTTGAGAACATCGAACACTTCAAGCAAGAACTTGAACAATATATTGACTACTACAATCACACACGTATAAAGACAAAACTAAAAGGCATGAGTCCGATACAATATCGAACTCATGCCTCGAAAGCTGTCTCATAAAAAAACCGCGTCTAAATTTAGGGGGTCACTTCACAG
>NZ_JBPAFI010000017.1:0-3075 GCF_050864245.1 Bacillus sp. XT-4 | reverse complement strand
TGTTCTTTGAAAACTAGATAACAATAAGTAATACATTCACATTGAATGCAATGCAAAGTTCATCACACATAGTGATTCTTTCTAAAGTAAGAAATGGTTAAGTTAGAAAGGGCGCACGGTGGATGCCTTGGCACTAGGAGCCGATGAAGGACGGGACGAACACCGATATGCTTCGGGGAGCTGTAAGCAAGCTTTGATCCGGAGATTTCCGAATGGGGAAACCCACTGCTCGTAATGGAGTAGTATCCATACTTGAATACATAGAGTATGAGAAGGCATACCCGGGGAACTGAAACATCTAAGTACCCGGAGGAAGAGAAAGCAAATGCGATTCCCTGAGTAGCGGCGAGCGAAACGGGAACAGCCCAAACCAAGAGGCTTGCCTCTTGGGGTTGTAGGACACTCTATACGGAGTTACAAAGGAACGATATAAGCGAAGAGGTCTGGAAAGGCCCGCCAAAGAAGGTAACAGCCCTGTAACTGAAATGTTGTTCTCTCCAGAGTGGATCCTGAGTACGGCGGAACACGTGAAATTCCGTCGGAATCCGGGAGGACCATCTCCCAAGGCTAAATACTCCCTAGTGACCGATAGTGAACCAGTACCGTGAGGGAAAGGTGAAAAGCACCCCGGAAGGGGAGTGAAATAGATCCTGAAACCGTGTGCCTACAAGTAGTCAGAGCCCGTTAACGGGTGATGGCGTGCCTTTTGTAGAATGAACCGGCGAGTTACGATCCCGTGCAAGGTTAAGCAGAAGATGCGGAGCCGCAGCGAAAGCGAGTCTGAATAGGGCGCATGAGTACGTGGTCGTAGACCCGAAACCAGGTGATCTACCCATGTCCAGGGTGAAGTTCAGGTAACACTGAATGGAGGCCCGAACCCACGCACGTTGAAAAGTGCGGGGATGAGGTGTGGGTAGGGGTGAAATGCCAATCGAACCTGGAGATAGCTGGTTCTCTCCGAAATAGCTTTAGGGCTAGCCTCAAGGTAAGAGTCTCGGAGGTAGAGCACTGATTGGACTAGGGGCCCCTACCGGGTTACCGAATTCAGTCAAACTCCGAATGCCGATGACTTATCCTTGGGAGTCAGACTGCGAGTGATAAGATCCGTAGTCGAAAGGGAAACAGCCCAGACCGCCAGCTAAGGTCCCAAAGTATACGTTAAGTGGAAAAGGATGTGGAGTTGCTTAGACAACCAGGATGTTGGCTTAGAAGCAGCCACCATTTAAAGAGTGCGTAATAGCTCACTGGTCGAGTGACTCTGCGCCGAAAATGTACCGGGGCTAAACGTATCACCGAAGCTGCGGACTGTTCTTACGAACAGTGGTAGGAGAGCGTTCTAAGTGCAGTGAAGTCAGACCGGAAGGACTGGTGGAGCGCTTAGAAGTGAGAATGCCGGTATGAGTAGCGAAAGACGGGTGAGAATCCCGTCCACCGAATGCCTAAGGTTTCCTGAGGAAGGCTCGTCCGCTCAGGGTTAGTCGGGACCTAAGCCGAGGCCGAAAGGCGTAGGCGATGGACAACAGGTTGATATTCCTGTACCACCTCCTCACCATTTGAGCAATGGGGGGACGCAGGAGGATAGGGTAAGCGCGGTATTGGATATCCGCGTCCAAGCAGTTAGGCTGGGAAATAGGCAAATCCGTTTCCCGTGAAGGCTGAGCTGTGATGGCGAGCGAAATTTAGTAGCGAAGTTCCTGATTCCACACTGCCAAGAAAAGCCTCTAGCGAGGTGAGAGGTGCCCGTACCGCAAACCGACACAGGTAGGCGAGGAGAGAATCCTAAGGTGATCGAGAGAACTCTCGTTAAGGAACTCGGCAAAATGACCCCGTAACTTCGGGAGAAGGGGTGCTTCTTAGGGTGTTAAAGCCCCGAGAAGCCGCAGTGAATAGGCCCAGGCGACTGTTTAGCAAAAACACAGGTCTCTGCGAAGCCGTAAGGCGAAGTATAGGGGCTGACGCCTGCCCGGTGCTGGAAGGTTAAGAGGAGCGCTTAGCGTAAGCGAAGGTGCGAATTGAAGCCCCAGTAAACGGCGGCCGTAACTATAACGGTCCTAAGGTAGCGAAATTCCTTGTCGGGTAAGTTCCGACCCGCACGAAAGGCGCAACGATCTGGGCACTGTCTCAACGAGAGACTCGGTGAAATTATAGTACCTGTGAAGATGCAGGTTACCCGCGACAGGACGGAAAGACCCCGTGGAGCTTTACTGCAGCCTGATATTGAATGTTGGTACAGCTTGTACAGGATAGGTAGGAGCCTTGGAAACCGGAGCGCTAGCTTCGGTGGAGGCATCGGTGGGATACTACCCTGGCTGTATTGACCTTCTAACCCGCTGCCCTTATCGGGCAGGGAGACAGTGTCAGGTGGGCAGTTTGACTGGGGCGGTCGCCTCCTAAAATGTAACGGAGGCGCCCAAAGGTTCCCTCAGAATGGTTGGAAATCATTCGCAGAGTGTAAAGGCACAAGGGAGCTTGACTGCGAGACCTACAAGTCGAGCAGGGACGAAAGTCGGGCTTAGTGATCCGGTGGTTCCGCATGGAAGGGCCATCGCTCAACGGATAAAAGCTACCCCGGGGATAACAGGCTTATCTCCCCCAAGAGTCCACATCGACGGGGAGGTTTGGCACCTCGATGTCGGCTCATCGCATCCTGGGGCTGTAGTCGGTCCCAAGGGTTGGGCTGTTCGCCCATTAAAGCGGTACGCGAGCTGGGTTCAGAACGTCGTGAGACAGTTCGGTCCCTATCCGTCGCGGGCGCAGGAAATTTGAGAGGAGCTGTCCTTAGTACGAGAGGACCGGGATGGACGCACCGCTGGTGTACCAGTTGTTCTGCCAAGGGCATCGCTGGGTAGCTATGTGCGGACGGGATAAGTGCTGAAAGCATCTAAGCATGAAGCCCCCCTCAAGATGAGATTTCCCATTCCGCAAGGAAGTAAGATCCCTGAAAGATGATCAGGTTGATAGGTCTGAGGTGGAAGCGTGGTGACACGTGGAGCTGACAGATACTAATAGATCGAGGACTTAACCTATATTCTAATGTGAAAAATGAACATTGTTATCTAGTTTTGAGAGAACATT
>NZ_JBPAFI010000016.1:0-5395 GCF_050864245.1 Bacillus sp. XT-4 | reverse complement strand
GACGTTGGACAGAAGTAAGAGTGCTGTAACATTAACAGAATCAGAAAAAAATAGCATAAGTGATTTAGAGAAATCTGGTGTAGATACAAAGCTTGTTACTAAGTTGTTGGAAGTTTCGAATCATATTCATTTCAAAAAAGATCAAAAAACATTAAGTGTGGATTTAAGTGATGATGTTCTTATGAATGAATATGATTTTACAAAAACACAACTTAAAGATTTCAAAGCTATACTTGATGGTACATATAATTATTCTGCTTCAAAAGAAAGCATATTAAAAAGTAACCAAGTAGCTAAAACTTCGAGTTATCGAGCTGGTTATTTATCTAATACTGCTTTGAAATCTGGAACATTCGCTGTTTTAACTGTTGCAGCGCAATCAGGTCCAGCTGCATTAATGGCTGCTTGGACAGCAGTTTCATCAGCTTTAGCAGGACCATTAGGCACTGTGGCTGGAATAAGTACTGCAGTTTTAGGTGGAGCCTTTTTTGCAGATCTTGCATTAAAAATAACTGGAGCTATGACTCAGGGTAAAGGTGTAGCTTTCTATCTTGATTGGGGAATTCCACCAGTAAAAACTGTTATTGAATAAAACACTTAAAAAAGAGGTTTGTTTTTGAATTTTTAATGACTCTGTTTTTTACAGGGTCTTTTTTTAGTCTAAATCTAATGTAAAAGAAGCACATAAGGCATGAGTCAACGGTAAGCGGAACGAAAGTGAGCATTAAGGAGTTGACTCATTCACGACACCCAAAAGCCTGTTAATCAAACAAACCCTGTTTGTTTGCGCCTGCCGAAGGGGCATCCCCCGAAGATCGGGGGTAGGGGGTTTGAATATTTGCGATCCAACGGGCTGACCGTTGGCGGGTTTGGGCAGAGCCCAAGAAAGGCGGTCCGATGATGAAAATGACAAGAGAGCGTTTTGAAAAAGGCATGAGATATGCGAAAGCGACACACGCTATTGAAGGAATTTATCTTACAGCTGACGAGGAAGAATTATTATGGCAGCATGCATCTGGTCAGACCACAGATGAGGAGTTTGAGAGAAAAGCCCTTGAATTGGCTTATAAAGTGATACAATAGAGTTCTAGACGAAGGTGCGCAGCGGAAGACGACGGCAGTCGTCGAGTGGCAACGAAAAGCGAAGTACCGTAGCCAAATGGAACCCCCTCACTCTAACAGGGGGGTAGTAATGTAAGATAAAAATAAAACGTATAAAAAAACATGTCGTGCATTTCAAAAATGCCGTTGAGAGCGTTCAGATTTGATTCTGAGCGCTTTTATTTTTGTTCAGGTAAATTGAAATAGGGGAACGAGTTAAAAACGCTTATAAGGGTGTTAAATGCGTTTTTTCGTTTTGTCTGCTGAAATCAATCTGAAAATTTGTTTGCGATATGCCGAATGAAAAAATCAAAAAAAATCTCCCCCTGCGGGGAAATTTGGTTTAGTCTTTGGTCTTTTAGGTTTTGAGGTTTTGGTTTTTAAAAAGATGGCGGAACCGCCATCTTTTTTGGGCGATTTTGACGGAGTCGGAATCGTGTCTTTTCTTATCTTGATACATATAGAAACAATGAGATTTTTAAAAAGTGCGATAAATCCAGTGATGTCAATGGTTAGAAGGTCTTTTGACAGCACAAAACTCCGTCTGCTATTATTTAAGTACCACCAAAAATAATAGATTGCTAGAGAACTAGCGCAGAAGGAGTTTTTTGCTTTGACATATTCATCTGAATCGAATTATAGCATCCTTCAGGACAAAACCGCAACAGGTAAAAAGCGGGATTGGAGAGGGAAGAAGGTGAGATCGTCGCTTATCGCGGCTCATTATGAGGGACTTGAAAAGCGTACCGGTGCGCCTTATTACGGAAAAAAGGCAGAGAAAGTATCTGATTGTGCGGAATGTCTTGCGTTTAGGAGAGACAAAGAAACGGGCAGGCTACGATTATATCAAGCTTATTTTTGTAAAGTGAGGTTATGCCCTATGTGTGCGTGGCGAAGGTCGTTAAAAATAGCCTATCACAATAAATTGATTGTCGAAGAAGCCAATCGGCAATATAAGCCTGCATGGATATTTCTCACGTTAACAGTTAGAAATGTTGATGGCGTTCATTTGAAACAAACCATTTCTGACATGATGAAAGGCTTTAATAGATTGATGAAATATAAAAAAGTGAATTCTTCAGCATTTGGATATTTCAGAGCTTTAGAGATAACAAAAAACCATGAGGAAAATACATATCATCCACATTTTCATGTTCTTATTCCTGTAAAGAAAAGTTATTTCACAGGGAAAAGTTATATTAAGCAAGCAGAGTGGACAAGCTTTTGGAAGCGTGCAATGAAATTGGATTACACACCGATTGTGCATGTGCAGCGGGTCAAAGGGAAAAAGGGAATCGATGCGGAAGCGATTGAAAAAGAAGTCCGCAAAGAAATGGAAGAACAGAAAGCCATTTTAGAGATTTCTAAGTATCCAGTGAAAGACACAGATGTGATACGAGGAGACGAAGTGACCGAGGAAAATTTGGATACGGTCTATTATTTGGATGATGCTTTGAATGCAAGGCGGTTGATCGGCTACGGCGGGATCTTGAAAGAGATTCATAAGGAACTGAATTTGACGGATGCCGAGGACGGCGATCTTATTAGGATTGAAGAAGATGATGATGAGGTAGCCAATGAAACGTTTGAGGTCATGGCACGTTGGCATGTAGGAATAAAAAATTATATACTGTTTTAGATTTATAATTAGTAAAGGTGGATCATATTATGAGACAAAGTCTAATTGAGTGGATAGGTCAAATCATTATTGCACTTTCATGTTTTTTGGCAATTTTAAAGTTTTTTAGTTATGTGGTTGCTTTATTCTTAATTTTAATTGGATTTTCTATTTTCTTTTATGGTTATAAGAAGAGAACTGGTAAAAATTAAAGATAATTTAAGGTAATAATTACACTTTTTGTGATAATATTCAGCTTGTTCTTTAATTTCACAGGAGGTGTAATTACTTTGAAAATTCAGAAGATTTTATTAGTTTTGCTATTGTCTTTTAGTTCCTTATTTGCTATTTCTCCTAATGATGGATCTGCAAATGCTGCTTCTAAGCCTGTTAAGGGTGCTATTATTAAGTCTACTTATGGTGCTTGTGGTGGAACTAGATGCTTTAAGAGTACCATTGTTGATCTTTATATGAAGCCTAAGGAAGCCCGAAAATTTGCTTCTAAAACTGAAGCTAGTTTGAAAGAGGGTGTTGCCTGGTTAGGAGCTGGTTTTATTCCTGGTGCTGGTCCTTATATAACAATCATAGGTTTTGTTAATACGTCTTATAGAGCTGATGTTGCAGCAAAGATTAGAAAGTTTACAGATAAAAATCAGTCTGTCCATGTTTACTATATAAAAGCTGAGAACCAAACTGGTTTCACTGGTTATACGGTTGAAAAGTGGAATGGGAAAAAATCTAGTATAAAACCTTGGAAGGCTCCTGTTCCGGAATGGCAACATGTTACTTATAAAAAATATAAATATTAAAGAAAAGGAGACTCTTTTAAGAGTCTCCTTTTTTCATAACACGCTTGACGGAAATTGAGAGATTTTAGTACGCACACAGGGGTGTGTATAAGTTCGCCATTTTCATAGGTGTCCTATTTCCAAAATTGCCACCACTTTTTTTGTTGAGCTGCAGCAATCTGTTTTTTCATTTCTTCATTCTCTTTTAGAGATTCTATGAGGTGTTTGTCGCGTTCCTCAAGCTTAGTCTCAATGTAGTGTTGTTGTTCGTGAATTGTCTGAATAAGAGATTGGATGATTTGTTTTTGTTCATTCATTTGTGAGTTGAGAGTATTCCTTATGTCCTCTATCGACTCATTCAGCGTCAATACTCTACTTTCTGTATGATTGTCTATTGTGATAGTTATTGGATGTCCTTCATTAGTGAGGACGGTCTCAATGTTTTCTATAGACTTTCCTTCTACGTATAAACCACGAATTTTTTTCAGCAAAGGAATGGACTCATTTGCTACTAAATAGCTTTTTCCGTTTTTCTTTATGTTCAAATGATGGCCATGTTGACGAATGTATCTTCGTAATGTGGTATCTGGGATTTGAAGTTCTTTCTCTAATGATTTGATAGAGTGCCAAGTTTCTTGGTTATCCATATAATTTCACCACCTCGTTCACCATACGATCATACCTTGATTATTCTAGTTATATCAATGCATCCCTGCGTTCACGATCATGGTTGCGTCCATGAATACGATCATTCGATCATGAGGGATATGACAAGAACGTTTTAACGGTTATAAATTTATTTAAAGACTCATAAAAGTCTTTCATAAAGTGAAAGTACCTTTTGATAATAATCTTTCGCAGAATTTATTTAAAACAAGCTTTTGCAACCAATAGTTGCATAGTGGTTGGTGGTGTGCAACCTGTGAAACTAATACAATTACAGCAATCATATGGAAATGGAGTGTTGTATGATGTCTTTAGGTTCTAATATTAGTAATAAAAGAAAATCCTTAAAGTTATCGCAAGAATATGTGGCAGAACAATTAGGAGTTAGTCGGCAGGCAATATCGAAATGGGAGACAAATCAATCAGAACCATCAATGGATAATCTAATAAGGTTGGCTGAATTATTTGATAGTGATATTAAAGAATTAGTTTCTCCAGAGCAATATTCTGAGGAACAAAAAGACTTAGAAACTCGGATTGAACAAGGTCAAAAAGATATAAAAATGCAAATGTCAGCTGTCTTTGGTCGAATTCTTATGCTGATTAGTTTTTTTGGTTACATTGGTGCTTTATTTGATCTTTCTTCTTATCAACTTCCTATTTGGTATTTACAAATTTGGTGGGGTGTCCTATTTTTGACCGGAGTAGTTCTAACATTTGTTGGGGCAAGGGATTACTTTAATAGAAAATCTGGTTCTAAAAAAATTATATGGCTTGATCTGTTATTTGTTTTCTCTTATTTTTTATATGAAATGTTGCCTTTTGAAAGAAATATAAATACATTAGTTGCACTACTTTTTGGCATTGTAATTTTGGTTATTAAAAATATTAAGTTTTTCATTCCTACATGGAGGAAACCAAGGTCATTAGACAAATAAATTTAAGATTTATAAAAACTCTTCAGCATAGTTAATATAGATCAAAAGGAATTCTTTTGACATTTATGTTAAACTATTACTTGGTTATTTTTATAACATTAGTAAAGGAGAGGTCACTATGAAAAAAGAGTTACGTAGTTATTTGTCTCTTGTGGTTGCTTCAGTAATCCTTATATCTTTGGTTTCGCCCGTAGTAGCACAAGCACAGACGTTGGACAGAAGTAAGAGTGCTGTAACATTAACAGAATCAGAAAAAAATAGCATAAGTGATTTAGAGAAATCTG
>NZ_JBPAFI010000015.1:0-10449 GCF_050864245.1 Bacillus sp. XT-4 | reverse complement strand
ATATGGAGCTCTGCGCCGGCGATCCACGTCGGGAACATCTCCCAAATGGAGGCATCAAAGCCAAAGCCGGCATATTTGGCGGTTCGGTCTTGTTTCGTCACCTGGAAGGCATCATTGTGCCAGTAAGCCAGATTGACAAGGGACTGGTGCTCGACCATGACACCCTTCGGCTGTCCAGTCGTTCCAGATGTGTAAATCATATAAGCGAGATCCGTTGGTTTGATAGGAACCTGAATCTCGTGTGCTTCTCCTTCTACTGCCTCTTCTATGAAGAGGGTATGACCTGTGAAAGAACGTGGTGCAGTGAGCTCTTTCTGAATCAGAAGGACCTCTGCCCCGCAGTCTTCCAGCATATAGGCAATGCGCTGCGCTGGATAATCGGCATCAATCGGCACAAATGCCGCACCTGCCTTGAGAACTCCGAGAACAGCGGCTGTCATCTCGAGCGATGGACGCGTGAGAATGCCGATGCGGTCTCCCGGTTTTGTGCCGGTGGAAATGAGTCTTGCGGCGACTGTATTCGCCCGGTTGTTCAGTTCTTCATACGTCCAGCTTGTGCCGCAGAAAGTTGCAGCTTTTTGATCAGGTACTTCTTGTGACCTCGCCTCAATCAATGCATGAACCGTTTGATCTGTCGGGACATTTAGGATAGGGCCTGACCATTCATCAAGCAGATGTCGCTCTTCTTCTTTGGTTAAGATGGAGATGGTTGAGATCGGCTGATTCAATTTCGCGATCATTTCGTCTATGATCCGCTCAAAATATTGACTCCATCGCTGAATGGTACTCTTTTTAAATAGTGCCTCTGCATATTCAAAGCGCAAGCCCACTTGATCTTGTTCCTCAAAGATGCCGAGCGTTAAATCAAACTTTGCCTGAACGGCTTCTTGCTGTTTGTGCGAAAGCGTAAGTCCATTCAATTCCGGTAACGTCAGATCACGCTCATCCGTTGTCATCATGACACTAAATAACGGGTTGCGACTCGTGTCTTTCGGAAGGTCTAACTGCGCGACCAAATCCTCAAATGGGAATCCTTGATGTTCATAAGCTGATAGATTGTGATCTCTTATTTTTTCTAGCAGATGCTCTGCAGTTTCTTCTAACTGAACGTCATGTCGAAGGGCCAGTGTATTCACAAACATGCCCGGAATCCGTTCGATTGACGCATGTGTACGTCCAGCCGTTACAGCCCCTATGACGATGTCATGCTGCCCAGTCAATTTATGAAGAAGAATGGCAAAGGCCGTTTGCATCACCATGTTCAAACTCACATTTTTTTCAGCCATGAGCGCTTTGATATGCTGCGCCTTCTCAGCAGACAGCCATCTATCCACCCGGTCTCCTGCAAATGACTGCACGCTAGGCCGCGGGAAATCAAGCGGAAGTGCTAAGTCTTCTGGCGGCTGTGCATATTGCTCCAGCCAATACTGCCGCTGTTTTTCAAGTGCTGCTTGCTGTTCTTCCTCTTGCTGCCATACCGCATAATCCTTGTAGTGCAACTGAACTGGCGGTAACGTCTTATGCTCATACAACTCCGCTAATTCTTGAATAAGCAGACTGCGTGTCACTCCGTCTGCGATGATATGGTGCATATCCATCATGAACACATATTTGTCATCAGACAGCTTTGCCACTTTCGCTCTCATTAGAGGTGCTTGATGTAATGAGAATGGTGTCATGAAGTTGTCTACGACGGATTGTACCTGATCGCTTTCTACTTCAACCATCTGTAACGTAAACGGTACACGGCGATAGATTTTTTGGACGGGACTGCCGTCAATTTCAACAAAGGCTGTCCGCAATGACTCATGTCTATCAATTAAAGCTTGAATCGCTCCTTCTAGCTGCTTCAGATCAAGGTTTCCTTCCATCATGAAAACGGCTGGCATATGGTAGGTGACGGATTCTGGATGTAACTGCTGTAATACGTACATTCGCTTTTGTGCGGAAGAGACTGGATAGAAATCTTGCTTTTCCGCTGGCTGAATGGATGTGACGAGCGAAGCATCAGCTTCTTCCAAATAGGCAGCTATCTCCCGTATTGTTGGCTTTTCAAAAAGAACCTTGAGTGGAACATGCTGATTCAGTTTGGCTTGCATGTTCGAAATGAGCACCATGCCTTTCAGAGAATGCCCGCCTAATTCAAAGAAATGGTCATCAATGCCAACTTCCTCAATTCCAAGAACATCTGACCAAATATCACAAAGCGTCTTCTCAAGCGCCGTTTCTGGTGCTGCATGTGCCGTGCGGTTCATATGTGCCTCATGAGGAAGCGGCAGAGATTTTGCATCCACTTTTCCGTTTTGCGTCAGCGGCATATGATCCACTTTGACAAAATAAGTAGGAATCATGTAATCCGGTAGTGTCTCTGAAAGCTTTTCTCTAAATGTCAGCGTTCCAATGTGATCAGGTGCTGTATAATATAACGCCAGCTCCGGTAAACGAGATGTGTTGATCACTTTGACATACACTTTTTGAATGGTTGAAAGGGCACGTGCGGCATGCTCAATTTCTTGTTTCTCAATTCGATAACCGCGAATTTTCACTTGATCGTCTACTCTTCCAAGGAATTCAATCTCCCCATTTGCATGCTGTCTGACCAAATCTCCCGTTCGATACATCCGCTCTTGAGGAAAATAAGGATTTTCAAGAAAACGCTCTGCTGTTAATTCAGGCTGATTCAAATAACCTTTTGAAACACCATCACCTGAAATGTAGAGCTCACCCGGTGCGCCATAAGGGACAAGACGCTGCTGGCGATTGCATACGAGCGCTCTTGTATGAGCAATAGGCTTTCCGATGATAGAACGCTCCTTTAAAGCGTCCAGCTCATGCGGTGTCATTAGCTTGCTCACTGTACCAATCGTTGTTTCTGTCGGACCGTAATGGTTCATCACTGCCACACATGGATGCTGCTTCATAAATGTTTCAACATCTTCAGAGACAATCGGTTCTCCTCCCAATACCACAAGCCGTAAAGCGTCAAATGTATATCCCTTTGAATCTGCCATCATATGAAATAAGGATGGTGTCATTTTGATATAAGTCAGCTCTTGTTCATCAATAAAACGCATGAGACGTACAGGGTCTGTATACACGTCTTCACGAGGAATATAGAGTGTCCCGCCTGCTTTTAGAACCGGGAAAATGCTTGTGTAACCAAGGTCGTATGCATAAGAAGACAGGAGTGCCGTTCGATCGCATTCTTGTAAAGTCACTTCATGTGTCAACCAATTGACGTAGTGTGATAGATTACGATGCGTGAGCTGTACACCCTTTGGCTTCCCTGTTGTTCCAGATGTGTAAATTACATAAGCCAGTTGATCAACCGATACGTCCGGCAGGTCTAGAGAATCGTTTCGTTGGACGGCTTTCTCCACATGTACGACCTGAATCGACTTGAGATGCTGATAGGAATCGCCAAGAGACTCATTTGCCACGATGACTTTTGCCCCTGAATCTTTTAATGTGTAACGAATACGTTCCGCAGGAAAAGCTGGATCAATTGGTACAAATGCACCGCCCGCTTTCATTACACCTAGCATCGAGACAATGACATAGACAGAGCGATCAAGAATAAGTGCGACTGTGCTTTCTTTCTCTACGCCTTGCATCTTCAGCTCACTGCAAAGAGCATTGGACATGTGATCTAATTCACGGTAGGTCAGCTTCCTTTCACCATCCATCACCGCAATGGCATCAGGCGTTTCCATGGCTTGCCTTGAAAATTGCACATGATACGGCTCATGTTGACCTGTTTGTTCTCCATCCCTTTTCTCCAGCCGCTCCATTTGCTCATGCTGATCCAAGAGATTGAACAAGCCAATTTGTTCATGCGGATGCTGGACCGCCTCACGAATAATCGCAAGCAGATGTGTTCCGAACCGGCGGATGGTTTCCTCTTTAAATAATGCCGTTGCATAGTCTAGGCTTAGTTTTATTTCTCCCTCACGTTCAAATGCTTCTAGAGACAGATCAAATTTGACGGATCGGTGCTGTATTGCATAAGGCGAAATGTTCAGATCGCCGAGCTTTAGTGCAGGAACATCCATGTTCTGCATATTAAACGAAACACTAAAGAGCGGGCTTCGGGTTGTATCACGATCAAGTGGCAGACGCGCGATTAACTCTTCGAGCGGATAGCTTTGATGTGCAAAAGCATCTACACTCGTTTCTTTTATTTCTTCAAGCAGCTGTATAAATGACTTTGTTTGTTCCGGTTTCCCGCGCATCGCAATGGTATTGATGAACATCCCTGGCATGTCCTGAATATCTGGATGTGTTCGCCCCGCAACAGGAGATCCGACAACGATATCCTTCTGTCCGCTGTAGGATGCGAGCAGTACTTGAAATGCAGATAACAAGAACATGTACAGCGTCGTATCTGTTTTCTTGAGCAGCTCATGAATACGCTGAGTTGTCGCTTGATCACAGCCAAACATCACCCGTTCTCCAGAAAAATCACGTTCCACTGGACGCGGATAGTCTGTCGGCAAATCTAAAACCGGTACATCTCCATCGAATTGTTTCAGCCAATACGCTTCATGCACACGCTGTTTCTCTGTTTCTTCTTCACTTAACTGCCAGACAGCGTAATCTTTATAATGAATGTCTCTTTCTGCAAGTGCCTCTCCATCATAGGCTTTCGCCAAATCCTGAATGAACGTCTTCATGGAGCTGCCATCTGTAATCAGGTGATGTGCTTCCAGAACTAAAAGATGACGGTCGTCACTCACTTTGAGCAGCTGTGCCCGCAGGAGGGGAGCGGCTGTCAAATCAAACGGCGCCTGACGTTCAGCAAGAAATGCCTCGGCCTCTTCTTCCTTTACATCATGGACAGGGAGGTCAAATACCGCTCGTTCATGTACCCTTTGGACGATGTTCTCGCCTTTCATATGAAAACTCGTTCTTAAGATTTCATGCGTTTGAATCAATTCATCAAATGCTGAGGTGAGCCGCTGATGATCGAGCGTACCTTCAAGCGTTAAGACGATCGGAATATGATAGTTCGTACTCTTAGGTTCAAGTGTTTGTAAAATGTATAAGCGCCGCTGAGCTGGTGACACTGGATAGTCCTCCGCCTTCGCTGCCGGTAAGATCGGATGTCCTTGTTCTTCTTGACCGTCCTGGTCAATGTATGACGCAAGCGATCGAACCGTTGGCTTTTCGAATATCACTTGAATCGGAACTTCCTTTTGGAACACTTCTTGGATTTTGGCTGACATCATCATTGCTTTGAGTGAATGTCCGCCAGTCATGAAGAAATGCTCATCTATTCCCACCGCTTTCCCAAGCAGTTCCTCCCAAATTTGAGCAAGCGCCTTTTCCGTCTCAGTTTCAGGTGGAATGATCCTGATTTCTTCACGATCAGCTTCGTCAGGCGTTGGTAAAGATTTTCGATCAACCTTTCCGTTTGCGGTAAGCGGGAAAGCATCTAGCTTCATGACGTGATGAGGTACCATATATGCTGGCAGTGCTTGATGAAATAAAGCCCGCACCTCTTCTTCCGTGATCGTTCCCGTATAGTAAGCGGTCATTTCTTTTTCTTCTGAAGGAGACGCATGGATGAGCACAACCGCATCATCGATCCCCGTCTCTTGTTGAAGAATCGTTTCAATTTCACCTAGCTCAATACGGAAACCACGGATTTTCACTTGATCATCTGTCCGTCCGAGGAATTCGATTTGACCATTTGAACCGTACCTAGCCAAATCTCCTGTTCGATATAAACGCCCTTCTGCCTTGAAAGGATCAGCGATAAATACTTGCTTTGTTAATTCTGGACGATGGAGATATCCTCTTGAGACACCGTCACCGCCGACATACAGCTCTCCTGGCGCACCAATTGGCTGAAGTCTTTGATTGTCATCTAAAATGTAAGCGGACGAATGATTGATCGGCTGACCAATTGGAATCGTGCCCGTTTCATCCCCTCTCACCTCATAAATGGTCGAGATGGTGGTGTTTTCTGTGGGGCCATACGCATTCAGTAAAACAAGTGATGGATGATGTTTCTTCACAAGCTCTGCACTTTTCACATTGATCACATCACCGCCTGTGATCAATTTGGACAATCCTTTAAACATATGCGGTCGCTGCTGAGCGAGTTGATTAAACAAACCTGTCGTTAAAAAGAGCGACGAGATTTGATTCGTTTGGATAAAGCGTTCAAACCGGTTGATGTCCAATAACGTGTCACGGTCAACAGGATAAAGCGTTGCACCGTTCAGCAGTGTGGTGAAAATTTCAAAAGTAATGGCATCAAAGCTGACTGCTCCTGTATGTGCCATACGATCCGACTTGTTCAAGCCCAGTGTCTCCTGTGAACATGCCAATCTGACAATATGTTGATGCTCAATTTGAACACCTTTTGGCTGACCGGTTGACCCCGACGTGTACATGATATACGCCAATTGCGAAGGAGAGGTCTCGACTTCGAAAGGTCCGTTTGACTGATTCGATATGTCCGACACATGAACGGCTTGGATGCTTTCATGAACTGGCGGCTGGCTGTCCGCATAGAGCAAAACGGATGCACCGCTGTCTTCAAGCATAAAGCGGATTCTATCCTCTGGCTGGGCTGGATCAATTGGTACATAAGCAGCCCCTGCTTGAAGAACCGCTAAAATGGCGATCACTGCTTCAGCAGATCGATTCATATACACTGCGACGGCATCTTCTTGTTTCACTCCGCTATCAATCAAATGTCCCGCAACACGATGGATTTCTTGGCCGAGTTCTTCATAGGTGAATGCCCGCTCTCCTTCGACTAACGCCAGATGGTCTGGCTGCGTTTGAATGCGTTCTTTCAGAAGCTCAGGAATAGACAGATGCTTTGGATAATCTCGTTCTGTCTTGTTCCATGCTTCAATCTGCTGTTTTTCTTCTTCAGTGATACACGTCACGTCATGAAGGCGAACTTCCGGATTTTCGATGATCTGCTTCATGAGGTTGGTCAGGTGTTTCGATATTTTTTCAATGACCTCTTCTTCAAAAGCCACCGCATTGTATTTGATTTTCAATGTCCATGTTTCACCTGGATATACAAGGACATTTAGATCGAAATTCGTTTGTTCAAATCCGTCTTTTACATCAATGGAAAACCCTAGACGTTCCGACATGGTGTCACCAGATAGCTCTTGATCTAAAGGATAGTTCTCAAACCCGACCAAGTGATCGAAGAGTTGTCCTCCTGCAGCTGCCTGTTGCTGAATGTCATAAAGCGGCATAAAATCATAGTTTTCCGCTTCCAGCGCATGCTGCTGAACTTTTTGAAACAGCTGTTTGAAGGTGTCTTCCTGATTCATTTCTACCCTGACCGGTATTGTATTGATAAAAAGCCCTGCCATCTGTTCTATCCCAGCCACACTTGGCGGCCTTCCAGATACGACTGTTCCGAAAGTGACATCATGTGCCGCATGGTAAGTGCCTAAAAGAACCGACCAAACAGCCTGGAATAGATTTGGTGCTGTCACTTGGCAATTTCTTGCGATCTCTTGAATGCTTCTGACCATTTCAGCATCCCATGTGAACGTCCATTCCTGATGGTCATATTGTCCGTTCGCTTCTTTTTGCTGCAAAAGCCCTTGATGCTGAACCGCACCGTCTAAGCGATCCTTCCAATAGCCTTCCGCTGCTTGTTGATTTTGCTTGCCAAGCCACTGGATATAATCTGCATAAGGTTTTCCTTGTGAGCGATCCGGCGTTTTGCCGTTCCGATAAGATTCGTAGTAATGAAACAATTTTTTCATCAAAACTCCCATGGACCAACCATCCATGATGATGTGATGGTTGCTCCAAATGAGATGCCAGTTTGTTTCATTCAGTTGAAAAACAGCGACCTTCAATAACAAATCATTCGTTAAATGGAAGCCTTGCTTTCTCACTTGCTTTTTATATTGATCTAGTACCTTTTGCTGTTCCTGATGATTCAGGTGAGATAGATTCTTTCTATACACATCTAGATTGCGCTCTGCCAGTACAACCTGACGAGGCTTCTGTAATTGCTGATAGACAAAGGCTGTACGGAGAATGTCATATGTGCCGATGAGCTCATTGAGACTTTTTTCAAAAAGATCGAGATCAAATTCCCCTCTTATTCCAAGCTCCAGCTGTGTGAAATAAGAGGACGAATTAGGGTCTAGCATGGCATGATATAACATGCCTTCTTGCATTGGTGTTAAAGGATATACCTTTTGAATCTTCTGTTTGCTCATAGTCCACCTCTTCGTTTGCTTAAAATATATCCATTAGCTTTTCAAGTTCATCCATGGTCAGGTCATCGTCTCCTACATCACTAGGCGTAATTTGCGCTTCATCTTGTGATACACAATGTGAGATGAGTGCCTTCACGTTCTCTTCTAAAAGGTCCTTGAACTGCTCCATCGTTTGCTCTTCGAATTCAAGCTGGTGATATGAAATCGTCATATGGAACAAGCCCTGTTCTACGAAACCAACAATATCTAATGCATGAGGTTTCTCTGATTCTGGACTTAATGATTGACCTGCCTGCCAAGTGGATCGACTTAGTTCACCCCCGCCAATCTGTTCATCAAACTGACCAAGATAGTTAAAGCTGATATCTGGCGTGACATCAAATGCGAGACCGTCCTTCATTTTGTCAGGCGTTAAGTATTTTAAAATGCCATAGCCGATTCCCTTGTTCGGAATGTGTCTGAGCTCTTCTTTCAAAAGCTTGATTTGATACGAAAGATCCTCCGCACGCGACAAATCAAGCAGCACAGGATACATGCTCGTAAACCAGCCGATGGTCCGCGACACATTGACCGCCGGAAGGATGTCTTCCCTTCCATGTCCTTCAAGGTGAATAAAGTGTCTGTCTTCTCCCGTCCACTCTTTCAGGGTCAATCCTAAAGCGGTTAGTAAAATATCATTGATTTCCGTGTGGTACGCCTCATGTACTTCTGTCAGTAGGCTGCGTGTTTCTTCCTCAGACAGCGTAAAGCGAATGGTTTTTGTATACAGCATTCTTTGATCCTCTGTAACATGATCCTTTTGCAGAGGTGCAGTTAAATGCCCAAGTACCTTTTTCCAATAGTCCCTTTCTGCCAGCAGCTCATCTGACACTGCATATTCCGTCAACTTCTGGGCATATGCTTGGAATGAATGTGTTTTTTCAGGAAGTGTCAGCTCCTCCCCACGCTTCGCCTGCTCATAAAGAGCTATGAAGTCTTCAAGGAGAATACGCCATGACACACCATCAATGACAAGATGATGTACAACGAGCAATAAGTGATCTCCATGATCCGTACGGAAAATCGCAGGTTTGACTAATGGTCCCTCTGTTAAAGAAATACTCGCCTGCACTTCATTTGCCAGCTTTTCTACCTGCTGGATTTGCTGTGGTCGTTCTCCTTGTACTTCTACCACGTCCACCGCTACATCGTTTTCGTCTACTCCACGATGACGCTGAATGATGCGTCCTTCTTCTATCGGATAAACCAATCGCAAAGCATCATGATGGGTCATCATCTGCTCGAGCACTTGCTTGACAAGCGCTTCATCCAAACCATTTGCCGCATGGAGCATAACGGACTGATTCCAATGATGCTGGCTGCTGAAGTTCCGTTCAAAGAACCAGCGCTGAATTGGTGTTAAAATGACCTCTCCTTCCACAGGTGATTGATCGGCTGTGAGAAGATCCGCTTCTTCGATATATGTGCGGAGCTCCGCAATCGTTGGATATTGGAAAAGCAGTTTCATATCGAGCTTCCAACCTTCTTGCGTGAGTCTGCTGGCCATTTGGATGCCTTTAATCGAATCTCCGCCAAGGAAGAAGAAATGGTCGTGAATACCGACTTGGCTGACGCCAAGTACATCTTCCCAAATGCCGCAAAGCAGTGCTTCCACTTCATCTCTTGGGGCTTCGTATGCTGTTTGATTCGCTTCCATATCAGGTGCTGGCAGTGCTTTGAGATCCACTTTTCCATTTGCCGTCATCGGCAGTTGGTCTAGCTTAATGATCCATGATGGCACCATATATTCTGGCAAGGTGCGCTTTAAGCTTTCTTTCAAAGTGCCCGTTTCTTTATCTGTGATGACGTAAGCGACAAGAGCGTCTTGATCACTTGCGTCTTTGACCGTTGTCACGACGGCTTCTTGGACTGAATCCAGCGCAAGGAGCTGCGCTTCAATTTCTGACAGCTCAATACGGAATCCGCGGATGTTCACTTGATGGTCTTTTCTGCCGAGGTAGATCAGCTCGCCATCCTCTGTCCATTTCACCAAATCACCTGTACGGTACATGCGCTCTCCTGGATAAAACGTATCTGGGACAAACCGTTTGTCCGTTTCCTCCGAGAGATTCCAATAGCCTCTTGCCAGTCCTTTCCCCGCAATCACGAGCTCACCCGGTACGCCTTGCGGCGAGAGGTCATATAACGAACCCATAATGTAAAAACGAGTATTGGCAATCGCTGTTCCGATAGG
>NZ_JBPAFI010000014.1:0-11000 GCF_050864245.1 Bacillus sp. XT-4 | reverse complement strand
CAAACCCATCCCTCCTTACGAACAAGAAATGTTTGTTGCTTTATGTTGTATACTTTTTAAAAGGTCATCTTCTTTATTAATTTGATTTAAGATGGTACGAATCGTCTCAAATTCTGGAGACAGTTTATTGATTGAATAATAACGCCACTGCCCTTTTCTGTTCTCATGAACAAATCCAGCTTTTTTTAATTTTCGTAAATGCTGACTAATAGCTGGTTGACTCATTTCGAACATATCTACCAGTTCACACACACAATATTCTTTCTCCAAAAACAATTTCATCATGATCAGTCTTGTTTGATCACTGAGTGTTTTTAAACAATTCGACATATTTGTCACACCAATTGAAACATCTGCAGTCACAATGATTCCCCCCTTTTCAAAAGTGACGGTCCTTGTTATCAACTCCTTCAACATTATATAACCGAAAACTTATATAATCAATTAATTATATGAATTTAAACAAAAATTTATTCTCGTAAAAATTATCGATTGATTTTCTTTTTAATTTATTTTATGATTTATTCATCAAAAAAAATTGATTAATGAAAAAGGAGAATTCTATGTCCCTTTCCTTTCCCTTAGAAAATAAACAGCTAGTGGATACATTTGAGCATTACGAACTGAAGTTCAAAGCATTATCTGATAAAAAAAGGCTGCATTTATTAAACGTTCTTTGCGAAAACGGCCCTACTTGTGTTTGTGATCTAATTGAGCAATTTCAGATGACACAATCTAAATTGTCATATCATTTAAAAATCTTATTAGATGCAGATTTAATCACAAAAGAAACAAGAGGTACATGGAGCTATTATTCCTTAAATGAAAAAGAAGTGAATCATTTACTTTCACCAGAGCTATGTTGCTTATTTCGCCCTTCTTGCTAGGAAGGGATTATTTTTAACTAATTAATCAAAAAAAATTGATTTATAAGGAGTTACATAAAATGAAAAAAAACTTACCAGTAGTTATTATTGGCGGCGGCCCAGTTGGTATTGCCGCAGCTGCACATCTTATTAAAAGAAATGAATCATTCCTCTTATTTGAATCAGGCAAACAAATTGGGAATCATTTTTTAGATTATGGACATGTACGCCTGTTTTCACCATGGGAGTTTAATATTGATCAAGCTGCAAGGGAATTGCTAGAAAAACACCAGATCCCCCTTCCTTGTAAAGATGAACTCCCATTAGGAAAAGAAATTGTTACCCAATATCTAAAACCATTAACTGAACTACCAGAAATGAAACCACATATTTATTTAAATAGCCCAGTTCTCCATATTGGCAAAAAAGGTGTTGATAAAGTCAAAACAAAAGATAGAGATCTAGTACCTTTTATCATTCGAGTGAAATTAAATAATCAAGAAGAAAAAACTTACGAGGCAAAGGCGGTTATTGATGCCACTGGTACGTGGCAAAACCCTAATCCAATAAATGCTGAAGGGATTATGACTGAAAATGAAAAAAGAGTTGCTGATCGGATTTATTATGGCATTCCTGATGTTTTAAATCGTGATCTGATTCGGTATCAAAATAAAACAGTTGCAGTGGTTGGCAGTGGTCATTCTGCTGTAAACACTTTGCTTGAGCTGGCAGAGCTAAAAAAGACATCAAAAAACACAGAAATTATATGGATTTTAAGAAAGCATGATATTAGTGAGGTATTCGGAGGAGAAAGCAATGATCAATTGCCTGCAAGAGGTCAATTAGGCATTAGATTGAGACAAATTTTAGATAAAGGATTAGTAAGAATCTTCCCTTCAATGTTGATTCAAAATATTGAACAAACTTTTAATAGCAAGTTAAAAATCATTGGCATCCAGAAAAAAGAAAAAATAACAATCGATAATATAGACGAAGTGATTGCGAATACTGGGGCAAGACCTGACTTTAAGTTCCTAAGAGAAATTCGCCATACATTTGATTCAGCATTAGAGTGCGTGCGGGATCTAGCTGACCTTATTGATCCTAACATACACAGTTGTGGCACTGTACGACCACATGGTGAAAAAGAACTGAGACAACCAGAAACAAACTTTTATATCATTGGTTCCAAAAGTTATGGAAGAGCACCTACATTTTTATTAGCCACCGGTTATGAGCAGGCTCGATCTGTTGTTGCTTATATGACTGGTGATAAAGAATCTGCTGAACGTGTAGAACTTAAGTTACCTGAAACGGGTGTTTGTAAAGTTGCTTTAAAACCTAAAGTTGAGAAAACGTCTTGTTGTATTGATGAATAAATAAAAAGCAGACCTCTTTTTGGGGTCTGCTTAATTAGATAGTATTTTTTCCATAGCCATTACATCAACATAAACATTATCGATTTTCCCTTGTTCTTTGAATATGCCGACTTCCCTATACCCCATTGATTTATATAAACCTTGCCCTAATTCATTAAATGGGAAGGTGAATAAGACAATTTTACGTATTTGAGATTTAACTGCTTCTTTTTCTATATTAGATAAGAGTGCTTTACCAATACCCTTCCCTCTTTGATTACGACGGATATATATAGATAAATCAGCAACACCTTGATAAGCACATCGATGAGAGTATGGGTTAAGTGCCACCCACCCTACTACCTGTGAATTTAATTCAGCAACAAGAATTTTATATTTTTCAGACCGATCAGTGAACCATTTTGTCATGTAAATGATATCTTTCTTTTCAACTTCTAAAGTGGCTATTTTATCAATAATGCCTTGGTTATAAATATCTAATATTTCAATCAGATCAGAATTGTTGGCTTCTCTAATTTTAAGCATACTTCCCATCTCCATCTTTATAGTGTGAATTTAAAAATCTTGTATTCTTTTAATGATTGAAGTCTCGGTATTAAATAAAGTAACCAATTAAATAGATTAAAGTCAATTTGTTTTTACAAAGTTTTACTTAGAATGCATGAAAAGACCAAAAGATTTTATTCTTTTGGTCTTTTTCAACGCGCCTCATAAAATAAAAACTAGAGTGAATCATATGAACTGCAGTACAGTTTGTTAATTTGCGAATCTCTTATTTCTCATCTAACAGACTAAGTAGTTCTTTAGCTAAAGTTTTTGAACCTGATACGCCTTTTAAATATTTCATTTCCCCTTGAACAGACCAGTCAATTTTTTCAAGCTTGTATAAGAATGAATTTAAAATTTTTAAGTCTATTTGCATGGATTCATTATTTAAACTTTTAGGCAAGATTTCTGAACCTATTATCGACAAAGCATTTATCCCAACGATATGAGTTAGTTTTGATTCTTTATAGTTACCCCAATCATCAGGAAACAGCTTTTTGATTTCGTCAAAATAAATTAAAGATACTCTTAATAATTTTTCTTTTGACAACTCAGATAGTTTGTTCTGTTTTGTTAAATAGACGAGAGTATTATAAATGTTTTGTAAAGTAACCCGTTTAGAAGTTGTTCTCAGACCTACAATTGTTCCTAATTCATGAAATGGACTGTCTGGATGGATAATAAGTTGGGCTGCCACCCAACTCAAATCTTCTGAGTCTCTTTTTAGGTATCGGCTTAAAGAAGATCCTATACCTTTAGCTTTAGTGTTAATAGTATCAAATAAACTGATCTCCTCTTCATCTTCTAAATAATGAAAAGCTAAAAATGGCACATTAATGAATGCATTTGTTTCTTCTAAATATAACTTAATTCCACCTAATCGATGCTGACCATCCATAAGTGACCCTCTCTTTTTGCATATCAAGCGTCCGAAAGAAGGTCTTAGACTATCGTATGCTGTAAACTGCCAATTCCCTCCTGCATTAATTAAAATAGGTGTGAAAAGAGCATTTTCCCCCGTAGATAAGTAATCAACAAAGTCCTTGCATCTTTTGGAACTGACAGGTCGTTGATATCCTTTGCCAGAGGGATCATTAAATGGTTTTACAAAAACCATTTTTAAAGCTTCTGTAGCTGAAACACTACTTTGATAAACTACCTTCCCTCTTAATTTTGCTTGAATTACATTTTCTATGACAATGGAGTTAGATAGTTCCTTCTTAGTTGTCAAATTCTAAACCTCCGAACTTATTCAAAAATATGAATTCAATATAGTACTTATAAGTTTATTTTTCAATGGTAATTTTACACTTTAGTTATCTGTTAAGAGGTTAGCCACCTCTCTAGGCTTAAAGAGAGGTGATTACGTTGGATGAATTAATTAATTTCGTAGGGCAACGTCTTCGAGGTTTGAGAAAAGCTAAAGGATGGACACAAGAAAAGTTTGCTGAAGAATCTGGTCATCAAGCATCTTATATTGCAGGTGTTGAACGTGGTGAAAGAAATATTACACTCGACACATTAGAAAAATTGTTACTGGTACTAGAAGTTAAACCAGCTACTTTTTTTTCTGTTAGTGAAGAAGATAATTTGCTTGAAAATTTAAAAGCTCATGTTAGTTTACTCTCTACTCGATCTCACTCTGAAGTAGAGCTTATAAATAAAATATCTCAGGAAATTTTTGAAACGATTGATTCACAGACCAAAAAGTGAAATTAAGGAAAAACGAATTTTCCTTGGAAAAATACAGACGAATTTCAAAAGCGGGGTTGGAAATATTAACCACGCTTTTTCGTGTATCAAAAACGATGGTTTTTGATAATGTTGTTTTTAAAACAAAAATTTTTGTATTAAGGTTGCAATTCTATATCAAAACTTATCTCAATATCTATATGTCAATAATGCACCTTTTTGATATAATTTAATTGAATATTCACAAAAAAGAGGTGATTTTTTGATAATAGGATATGCAAGAGTTAGTACAGTTGATCAATCATTAAACTTGCAGATAGATTCCCTCTCAGAATTTGGGTGTGATGAAATTTTCCAAGAAAAGGTTTCAGGTGCGCGAGATGATAGAACTGAACTAATGAATGCTTTAAGAATGCTAAGAGCTGGTGATAAATTTGTTGTTTATAAATTAGATCGCTTAGCCAGGTCAACAAAAAGTTTAATAGAGATCGCCGAAAATCTTCGTAATAAAAATGTTGAATTTATTAGTATACAAGATAATTTAGATACAAGTACGGCAGCTGGTAAAGCGATGTTTGGTATGTTATCGGTTTTGGCCGAGTTTGAACGGGACATCATTCGAGAACGAACATTGTCTGGGCTTAAGGCAGCTAGAGCTAGAGGAAGAAAAGGTGGAAGACCGAAAGTTAATAAGCAGAAATTAAATCAAGCATTGGCATTATATCATTCCAAAAGAATGACTGTTCGAGAAATACAGGAAATTACGGGTATTTCACCAGCAACCTTGTACAGAGCAATTAAAGAAGAGTAAAACAAGTTTACTCTTCTTTAGAATGAATTATTAAGTATGGTTCTCTTTCTTCTTCCCAAAAATGAAATTCTAAAGGTAAACTTTTATCTTTAGGGATTAAAATTAAATAAAATGGTAAGCCTTCAAGCTTAAATGGAGGCTCGTAATAAAAGCGTCTTTCATTTGATCCGCCTATACTTATTCGTGTCCAATTGTTGAAATGATTCATCTTTAAATGAATAAGCACTCTTTTCAATACCCAGTTTATTTCTGAAGGTTTACAATCACAATGATTATCTAACCACCAATATAAATCTCTTATATAAGTTATATCTTGGGAGTGTGTGAAGTCGTAATTAGAATGATACAACCCAAGGTTATACCTTCTCCTTTCATCATTGGTACAAATAAATTTTAATTCTGCTTTTATAAATACTTGCCAAAAAACATATGCATAGGCTGCGGGACAAATCCAATTAATTTTTGGTGAATGGAAAAAATAAAGAGATGTGCAATCTTTAATACATTTTTTATGTTTATACATACTTTTTTCTAGATGTCTATTGATTGAGTTTAACGTTGCTTTTGATAAACGATAGATCTCTTTCGTATTATCATATGTGCTGGTTTCTTCAATTGACTTTGTTTGATCTCTTTTAATAAACCTATAGTGCTGTTCCTCTCGTAATGTTCGAATTAAGGGTGTTGATTTAATTATGTTGTGAGTAGTTCCTTGTTCGGTATTTGTTGAGAGGTCAGCAGCTTCTAAAATCTTTGTCATAGCATCCTGGTAATTGGTTAAGTCTATTTCTGGATGATAGTGAATATGAAATTTGTTAGCTATACTTGATGAATTCAATTTTTCCCATCTCATCAAAATTTCTAAGGTTACTTTGAATTTTTTATTTTTCTTCCAAATTGCTGAGTAACTCTTCCCTTTCTTAGGTGAAAATAAATAATAACCACAATCACATCTAAAGGGTTCAAGAGTAAATGAATCTGTGATTTCATAAAGAAAAGCCGTTTTGCATTTCGGGCATTCTGAAGTTAATGGGACCATATGAAATGGGCAAACATGCATTAATTTAAATTGGTGATAAATGCTGTGATATCCTTGTTTTATACACTTTGGACAGAATCTTAAATGTTTATGAAAGTAGATAGATTGATTGCCAGGTAATACGTTAGTAAGTTTTGAAATAATATGTTCATTATATCTCTTTAATTGAAAATTCAAAATTCTTATAAGTGACGTATTATCTAGTCCTTCAAGTGTAATTAAATTACGTGCCGATTTATTTTTTGTAGTGGACTTTAATTTCTTTAAGTGTTGAGTACCGAACAAGTTGAAGATATCTTGACTTTTTATACGATTAGCATATTTAAATTTCTCGAATATCCCCCATGGGGATTCGAAAGGTACAATCCAATCATTATTCCAAGCGAATTCTTTTATTAGAGGGCTTGGTTCTAAAAAGTGTATTTGATTCTTCATTCGGAATTTTTTTCACTCCTAATTTATATAATGTCTAAATAAATTTCTGACTCAACATAGCCTGATCTTGTGATTGCTTCTTCCCAGTGAGCTTTTGATAACCACTCTAGGTTCTCTCCGTTCGCTCCAAATTTTCTAAGGGCATATTCAATGGTAAGTGTTAAATATTGCATTGGAATTTCCACAGGCTTAGTTAAACCAGCTTTTCTTCGCAATTCAGTAAATACCTCCATCAAATCCTCAGCACATTGGTTTAATCTATAGCCTTCATTAAAAGCTGTTGGAAAAAAGTATCTTGCATATGACCAACCACTACCTATTGGATATTCAGACTCATTATCATATCCTGATAAACAGGGTTTTAGATCTTTCAAATTTTTTATTCCTGTGAATTCATACTCATGAACCATGAATCTCCCAATTAATTGAGCTTTTTTTGCTCGTATAAAAGCTGTTCTTTGATAAAGTAATTCATTTTGACCAACTAATATAACAGTAAGGTGGACACCTGCAAAATCTAATTCATTATATATATCCATTAACCAACCATAATGTAATTCTTGTAACCTGTGGGCTTCATCTAAGAATAAAATGACTCTGTGTTGTCTAGACTTTTCCCCTTGCTCAATTAAAAATCTTGAGAGCCTATCACGTTTTATATTTGCCTTACCATTGAAGGGTAAATTGTGCCCTATATCTTTTAGAATATCTTCAAAGAAGATACCTTCATTTGCATTTTTGTAGTGTCGACATAATATTTTGTAAACTGGCAACATCATATCAAATTCTGAAGTTAATATTTTACGGATATATTCAATGGCCTTGCTCTTTCCTAATCTAGGTCTTCCATAGACGATAGCCCCAGGTGCACGATTATTTATCCAATGGCAAATTGAGTCGTATAATCGATCGATTTCATTAGTCGCGATTAAATACCTTCCATTTTCCACTGGATGACTTCCCTTTGAAACATAGGGTCTATCCATGAACTCCATAGTTGTTCTCTCTTCGTTCGTATTCAAGTAACCACCCCCTATTTAATACATGATTGTTTTAGTGAGTCTTCGTGATGAATCATCTGAAGGCTTATTTTTGTTGTAAGGTAAGGTATTGTTATTCTTTTTTTGTTCAAAATCAGCTTTTTCTATTGGTTCAATTAAAACATCATTGGTACTTTGATGAGTTTCAATATATCGGTTTAGTGTAGCAAGTGTATTTCTTGAGTTTTTGTTTTTTCTTGCTTCTTTTTCTAAATGTTGTGTGAGAACATCAATTGGATCGTCTTCCTGTAATAGATGGATCATTTTTCTTTTCCGCAGCTTATTAATCATTTTCCTGGTTTTTAAATCATGTGGAGTAACACCCCATTTACCAAATGCAGTAAGCATTCCAAATTCGCTGCCGTCAGGTAAAAAAGCTTTCACAATTCGCAAATCTTCTGTATTCACTAAAATCGTCAATTTTGTTCCAATCAGTTCAAAGGATCGTGATAAAATTTCGTTGTAATATTTTACACCTTCATAGTTAATGTGTGGTCGATTGCCATTTTTATTTCCTTGAATAGTTCGTTCGGCTTTCATATAAAAAAATATCACCTCACTTCTTTTTTCTTCAGGTATTTGTCGTATATTCATACCTCTTGAGAGCCTTTGTTCTATAGCTTCTAATGGTGTCAAATTATTTACACCTTCGTTTGGGGTGCCGTTATAATTTGCAATTAAAACCTCTGTTATTTCTTCTAGATGTGCAGCTGAAATACGATATTTAATTGCTTTTTGTTCCGCATTCTTTCTTATCGGATCTTTAGGGTGACTTCCAGTTGTTGTTGAGAGCTTATGATATCCGTTTTCTTCGAGAGTTCTAAAAAATCTCTCTATAATTCCTCGACGTTCAGGTGTTCTAACTGGTCCAGCATTAACTGAGCATCCAATTACTTGTGTTAAACGATCTCTCACAATATTTGATAAATTTGCTTTGGCATTATCATAGTGGAATTCATCCCATATTCCCCATTGAGTTGATTTAATACTTTTTGAAGGGAAACTCCCATTTGAGGAGTATTTTAATCCTGGAATAGTAAGTGGTTTTGACTCGTGTGGAACGATTGAATTTTTAATACACCTTAATACATCATTTGCTGAGTATTCCTTATTAAGACAAAGGTGATAACCTAAAATTGCCCGGGTAGCTACATCAATAATTACGAGCAACCAGATTCTGTTCATAACTTCAACAATTTCATCTCCTTCCGGAGTTTTAAAAGTGATAGCAATAACAGCATCAATCCTATGACCATCAAATTGAACTTTTTGGAATGGTCTACTAATTATGGAGTGAGAAGAATAAGGTTCCTGTTTTTCAAAATTTTTATTGTTAATCGTTTTAGTGTATATTTGGAGGGCTTTCAATCCATTTGTTTCTGTGTTAAAGGGATAGTCTCTTAAAGTTAACCCTACACTTCGACAAGCGTCTAAGAATTTTTTATGGAGGATTTTATTATTAATATGGTTATTTTTTTTGCAATAGTCTTGAATAATATCATCTATTAATGGATGGGTATCAAGAAGTTGTTGAAATAATCCAGCGAAACTTTCAGATTTTAAATTTTTGCGTTGATATGTTCTTGTTGTTTTAAAGGGAATTAAAGCGCGGAAACCCCATATTTCATTGTTTTTATCTGTTTCTAAACAACGTTTTGTATATTTCCGAACATTCGCTCGTGTAATACCAGTAAGATCTCGTATTTCAGTCAATGTTTTCTCATTTTTTAAATAAAGCTCAACAGCTTGTTTTCTACTTAAAAAAATTGATTTCGATGATTCATCTAACTGATCAACTAACACTTTTGGCCATAAAGAAGTATCTAACAGATCTGAAGGAATGTCTTCATTCTCATAAAAACGGTTCCTACTCAATAGTCCACACCTCCAAATTCTCTCCAAAAGGAGTACATTGCAGATTAGCATCGATTATTCCTTTACTATAGAGATGAAATAACGCTTCTTTAATTCTAGAAGAACCAATACTTAAACGATCTTCTAAATAACCAACTGAATGTTTGTTTCTTTGAATTTCTTGTTTTATTACATAAAGGTCTGTTTCAATGGGATGACACCTATTACTAAGATAAGGTAATAATAATTTCATGTTTTCTAGTAGGACAGTATTGCCTCTTATATTTTTTTCGGAGCGTATTGCAAAGTTTTTCTTGTGTTCTTGACACCATTGTTCTAGGATTTTAACATTTGTTGAAATAATATTTGTTGAATATTTAATCACTATGAATTCCTCATGACCATTCCTCCACTTCACCCACATATTAAAATATGTTTTTAAAACCTTGTTATTTTTATTGAAATACTTAACTTCAAAAGGTCTTTCGCAAAAAGTGAGGATTTTAGGGTCTGTTTCAATAAGAACCCAAAAATCATATTCTAGATCACTGAACAAACGAACATTCCTTTTTAATTTAGGACTGTATGCTTCCCAATAATTATTTCCGAATTTGCTGCTTCTTTTAATGTTAATGGGCGAATACATATACTCACATCCTTTAACTAGATATATATAAATTTCGACAACCTTCTACATTAACCTTCTATAAATATTCATAATAATCTAACAATAAATCTAGTGATAATAATAATTTTATGAAAAAGTTAAGAGGTTAAAGTTGGTTTAGTTAACATATAAAGTTTCAATTTTTGAGTTCCCAGTCATTCAATATGGATCCACTTTTGCCTTCTAAAATTATAAAGGATCCACTTTTACCTTCCATAAAAAGAAGATAAAAGTGGATCCTTTAAATTGTGGAATCCTTATTTCACTATTGTTTATAAAGTCATACAATGGATCTACATTTACCTTCTTGTACATTATTATTAGATTTTATATTCAATCGACTCAAACGCAGCACTACTTTCCAGTCTCAGCAAACTGTTTCAATCGATCTCCAATTTCATCTCTTACCCTTTGGAAAAATGACCACTTCTCTTCTTCTGTTCCTTCTGCTTTTGCTGGATCATCAAAGTCCCAATGGACACGTTTGACATGAGGTGGAGTCATCGGGCATTTATCAGCTGCGTCCCCGCATAGTGTGACGACTAAGTCAGCGTGATGCAATATTTTCTGATCAATCAGGTCAGACGTTTGATGAGAAATATCAATCCCTATTTCTTTCATTGCTTTTACAGCATTCGGATTTAATCCATGAGCTTCGATACCAGCACTAT
>NZ_JBPAFI010000013.1:0-18426 GCF_050864245.1 Bacillus sp. XT-4 | reverse complement strand
CTCCCTTCTGTCCGCTCGACTTGCATGTATTAGGCACGCCGCCAGCGTTCGTCCTGAGCCAGGATCAAACTCTCCGAAAAAGTTCAAAACCGAAGTTTTGTTTTTCGCCAGTTTGACTGACTACCTATGAAATATCATAGGATTTTTTTATAAAAACTCGAATTAACAGGTACGTTTTGTCTTGTTTAGTTTTCAAAGAACTTGTTTACCGCTTCAGAAGCGACTAGAACATCTTATCACGTCCAAGTTGTTAGTGTCAACAACTTTTTTGTTATTATGTTTTTTCGTTTCTTCGTCATCAGCGACGTATATTAATTTACCACCATATATAATCAAAGTCAACAATATTTTGCATTAAATAATAAACTTTTCAATTACGACTAAAGCTGCTACACCTGGAATGCCCAACAAACCACTAATTCCACTCGTTACAGGGTTAATGGAAACATGAAGCCCTAAACTCTCACCGAATAAATTGAGACAAAATAAAAAAAGAGCACCTGCGACAAACTTAACTCCAATAAGCCCTAACCATTTGAATGGATTCGCTTGAACACCTGACATAAACAACAATAAAACAGCTAACAAAATTGAACCAATCACAATAACAGGTTCCATAATCCTCTCATCTCCTCTTCATATGAATAGTACAAGCATATGAGAGGATTATGTAAAATAGACCTGCTACCTCCAGTTGTTTAAACGTAAATTTCTCTTTTTCGCTTCTCTCAGATAGAAAAAGTACTTCGCTTGAGCAAGCTTTAATTCGAATAGAATGTCCGGTGAAGGCTCAACGCTATTTGCGACAAGCTTTTTTTGTCTGTTCCATTCTTCCTTTTGCTTAAAAAGCTGTTGAATTAATATCTCATCGAATTCTTTTCGAATTGATTTTCTGCGAAGAAAACCCATGTACCGTACTTCTCCTTCCTACATCTCACGTCTGCCTTCTAGAGCCTTAGAAAGTGTGACTTCATCCGCATACTCTAAATCTCCACCTACTGGGAGTCCGTGAGCAATGCGAGAGAGTTTAATTCCTGATGGTTTCAACAATCTAGAGATATACATGGCTGTCGCTTCTCCTTCAATGTTTGGGTTGGTTGCAAGAATGACCTCTGTGACTTGATCGTCTTGTAATCTTTTTAATAAGTCAGGAATTTTAATATCCTCTGGTCCTATTCCGTCCATTGGAGAAATAGCTCCATGAAGCACATGATATAAGCCGTTGTATTCTTTCATTTTTTCCATTGCAATCACATCTTTTGGATCCTGCACGACACAGATCACAGATTGATCTCTTCTTGTATCTTCACAAATATAGCAAGGATCCTGATCAGTGATATGTCCGCAAACAGAACAATAAGTTAAATTACGCTTTGCATTAACAAGTGCCTTCGCAAAATCCAGCACGACGTCTTCCTGCATACTAAGAACAAAAAAAGCCAGACGGACCGCAGTTTTAGGTCCGATTCCTGGCAATTTCATAAAGCTGTCAATCAGCTTTGATATTGGTTCAGGATATTGCATCTTTAGTTATTCCTCCTAGAATAAACCTGGCATGTTCATTCCTTTTGTGAATTGACCCATTGTTTCATTCGTTAGTTCATCAACTTTTTTCAATGCATCATTTGTTGCTGCAAGTACAAGGTCTTGAAGCATATCGATGTCTTCAGGATCAACAACTTCTTCATTAATTGCCACATCAACGACTTCTTTTTGTCCATTTACTTTTACAGTGACCATACCGCCACCTGCCGTACCTTCAAGGACTTTTTCTGCAAGCTCTTCTTGAGCCTTAGCCATATCCTTCTGCATTTTTTGCATTTGTTTCATCATTTTTTGCATATTTCCCATTCCACCGCGCATATGAACACCACTCTCTTTCAAATTGTTAATCTTTAATTTCAATTAAATCGGTTCCTACTAACTTCTTTGCTTCTGCAATTAATGGATCTTCTTCAGCAGAAGCTGCCTGACCATCTGCTTGTTCTTCAGGCTGATGATCTCTTAAAAATTCTTCTCTTATTTTACCCCATTGAGCGTCAGGAACGCCAACTAATTCCACTCTTTTTCCTAGCATAGATTCTAGCAGTTGCTCAAGATTGGTTCGAACACCACTTTTATCTTCGGCCACCATCTTACAATGTATTTCAAATTTGAATTTTAAAACAAAGGCATGAGTTGCCGCCGCAACTGGTTCACTATCTGTTAATAGCGCAGCGTGAGATACCTTATTTTGCTGTTTTAATTGGGCAAGAAGCTCTCCCCATTTGCCTTTTATTTTTTCTAGTTCCGGTCGCTTCGCTTCTTTTAAAATCTCATGAATTCGACCGACAGGTGCACGATAGCCATTTTTATTACTCGTTTGAGGTCGAGGTGCTTCCGTTTTTGCTTGAGGACTCTGAGACTGAGTCATTGGAACACCCTCAGCTTTTAGCCTAGATAGCTCCTGTTCCAGCCTGTCTATTTTATTCGTTAACGCTGTCAGGTCGGAATCAGCCGGAGATGATACAGCACCAGCCGTTGACTGACAGAGCTTAACCACAGCTACTTCAAAGAAAATTCTAGGATGGTTTGTCCATTTCATTTCCTGATGGCTTTTATTCAGCACTTCAATCGTTTCATAAAGAAACTGAGGTGCCACACGTTCTGAAAGAGCTACAAACTTATCGTCGACTTTGACTTTTTCAAGGACACCTTCAAGATCCGGTGCTGTTTTGTAAAGAAGCATATCTCTAAAGTAGAAGATCATATCCTCTATTAATTTCGCGGCATCTTTCCCCTGTTGAAGCAATTCATTTAACGTATCCAGCGCTATCGCAATATTTTGCTCAAAAATGGCTTCAGCAAGCTGACTAATGAAATGCTGAGATACAGCACCTGTAATGAGCAGTGCATCATCAATTGTGAGCTGTTCACCACTAAATGAGATCGCTTGGTCAAGGAGACTAAGTGCGTCACGCATGCCTCCATCTGCCGCACTAGCAATAATCTCGAGTGAACCCTCTTGTATATTTAGGCTTTCTGCATCTACAATTTTCTCCATTCGTCCAACAATATCTTTTGTCGTGATCCGTTTAAAATCAAATCTCTGACATCTTGATATGATGGTAAGAGGAATCTTATGAGGCTCTGTGGTAGCCAAAATAAAGATACAATGAGCAGGTGGTTCCTCTAGCGTTTTAAGAAGTGCATTAAATGCCCCGATAGAGAGCATATGTACCTCATCTATAATATAAACCTTATATGTAACCGCTGAAGGAGCAAATTTCACTTTATCACGTATATCCCGAATTTCATCTACCCCGTTATTTGAGGCAGCATCTATTTCAATCACGTCTGAAATCGAACCGGTCGTAATCCCTCTACAGGCATCACACTCATTACACGGCTCACTAACAGGTGACTTTTCACAGTTCACTGCTTTCGCAAAAATCTTGGCAGCACTTGTTTTACCTGTTCCTCTAGGACCTGAAAATAAGTAAGCATGAGAAAACTTTTTCTGCAAAAGGGCATTTTGCAACGTTTTTGTGATGTGTTCTTGTCCAACAACATCCTCAAAAACTTGAGGTCTGAACACTCGGTATAAAGCTTGATAACTCACAAATACGCCCTCCTCCATTTATCATCATGTTCATTATACATGATGCAACGATCAATTCAAAAGTACACCTTTATTTTCTAATAAACGAAAAAGAGCATTTCCTTTAAAGACTTTTTACTTTTCTTGATTAAAAAACGTGTTTTCCTGCTTTCTGAAAATGTCTGCCAGATCAATAAGAACATTCGTTCCCTATATGAATTACTTCAAAAAACCTCACCCTAAAAATGGCTTTTTTGCTATTTGTATAAACAAAACAACTGATATATTCTTTCAATAGCAACAAAAAACTCACCTAGATAAACTAGATGAGTTACATTTAATATTGATTTACCGTGCACCTTCTGTCGATTCGCTACCCCAAGCGTTACTTAAACAGTTAGCTCGGCCCAGGCAACCCTGCGGCACATGAGAGGTTTCACTTAATGCTGCTTCCTTCCGGACCTGACATGGTTCATGAATTCCCATTGCGCAGGACCCAGACGTCAACACCACTTATTTAAGGCAGACCTTGAAGTAAACGAACCTTGAGAAGGGATTCGGCCTCGCTAGAGCGGATTGCGAGTACAGGGCACCGCTACCTCCCCGCTTAGCACGGCAAAATGAATATTAAATTGTTGGTGACGCAGACATAAGTATACCTTCTAAGTGATGAAATTGCAAACGACATCCATTCATTTACTTTTCGCTTGCTTCTTCTGCTGACGGAGGTCTCGAAAGAACTGACTTAACAGCTCACCACACTCATTTTCAAGCACACCGCCAATGACTTCAGACTGATGATTGAACCGCTCATCGTCCAATATATTCATTAAAGTACCAGCACATCCACCTTTAGGATCATAGGCACCAAAAACGACCTTTTTCACTCTTGAAAGTACAATAGCGCCTGCACACATTGGGCACGGTTCGAGTGTTACATAAAGTATAGCATCTTCTAAACGCCAGCTACCAGTCATTTTACACGCTTCATCAATAGCAAGTAATTCCGCATGAGCAATTGATCGCTGTTCACTTTCCCTTAAATTGTGAGCACGGCTTACAATTTGATCATCAACAACGATGACGGCACCGATTGGAACTTCTCCTATTCGTTTTGCTTTCAAAGCTTCAGAAATAGCTTCTTGCATAAACTGTTCATCTTTCGTCATAGCACGGCTCTCTTTTCATGTTTTTTTAAAGGATATTGAGGTTAACATATTATCACAATCTTTTAAAGGGGGTCTTGATTTGCCAAAACAACAAAAGGCACTGCTTATTATTGACATGATCAATAATTTTGATTTCGAAATGGGACATGTGCTCGCTGAAAAAACAGAGCAAATGACCAATAAAATTTTAGCCCTTAAACAACACGCTTTCAAGAAAAATTGGCCAATTATCTATATCAACGACCACTATGGACTCTGGAAGGCTGATATCAAAGCTGTTATGGAAACATGTAAAAACGAAAGAAGTACCCCTATTTTAAAGCAAATGGCACCATCTAAAGATGATTATTTCTTAATTAAACCTAAGCACTCTGCTTTTTACGGAACAGCACTAGAGACACTCCTAAATGAATTAGGTGTGCAAGAACTTATTTTAACTGGAATTGCCGGAAACATCTGTGTCCTGTTCACTGCAAATGACGCTTACATGCGAGAGTACAATCTCACTGTACCTAAAGATTGTATTGCTTCAAATGATGATAGGGACAACGAGTACGCTTTAACGATGATGGAGAACGTTCTCCTCGCCAAAATCACAACCACTAAAGAGATCACGGATGAAAATCAAACATGATTTATCTAACACCCTCATAAATTGTTAGCAATAACAAAGGGGGCGTTGACCATTCAAATTTATGTTGTCAAAAGAGGAGATACGTTAAATGAGATTGCCATGCGTTTTAAAACAACGGTAAATGAAATCATTCGGACCAACGACATCGAAACACCAAATCAACTAGTCGTTGGACAAACAATTGTCATCCCTATTAGAGGTCAATTTTATGAGGTCAAACAAAATGATACACTTTATCAAATTGGAAGAAGATTTCAAATTTCGGTAGAAGAATTGGCACGTGTGAATCGGATTCGGCCTGAAGCCATATTGCCTGTTCGTTTTTTGCTTTATATTCCACAAAGACCGAAAAGAAATATTAATTCTAACGCTTATATAGAACCTCGCGGAAACCAAGTCAGCGAAAATTTAAAGCAAGCAGCCAGAGAGGCATCTCCATACTTAACACATCTCGGCGCTTTTAGTTTTCAAGCGCAAAGAGACGGTACACTTCGCGAGCCACCATTAGATCAATTGCCTCAGATTGCCGCTCAAAGCAGAACGGTTTTATCCATGGTAGTCACAAATCTAGAGAATGATAAATTTAGTGATGAACTCGGGCGAATCCTTTTAACAAATCAATCTGTCAAAACAACATTATTAAATGAAATCGTCCGCGTTGCTCAAAAGTATCAGTTAAAAGAAATCCATTTTGACTTTGAATATTTACGCCCTGTTGATAAAGAAGCCTACCTTCAATTTTTAAGAGAAGCAACAACTCGTTTTCATCAACAGGGTTGGACTATTTCTGTGGCACTTGCTCCTAAAACAAGCAGTGAACAGAAAGGAAAGTGGTATGAGGCGCATGACTATGAAGCAATCGGTAAGATCGTTGATCATGTTGTGCTAATGACTTATGAGTGGGGCTACAGCGGCGGGCCTGCACAAGCCGTCTCTCCGATCGGCCCTGTCCGCCAAGTCATTGAATATGCACTGACTGTCATACCTGCCAATAAAATTGTGATGGGGCAGAATTTATATGGTTATGATTGGACGCTTCCTTATGTTCAAGGAGGCCCTATCGCCAAAGCCGTCAGCCCTCAACAAGCGATTGCCATTGCTAGAGAGAATAATGTATCTATTTTATACGACGAAACAGCACAAGCACCTTATTTCCGTTATACAGATGCTAACAACAAAGAACACGAGGTTTGGTTTGAAGATGCAAGATCCATTCAAGCCAAATTTAATCTCATTAAAGAGTTAAACCTAAATGGAATTGCTTACTGGAAATTAGGTCTATCCTTCCCACAAAACTGGTTGTTGTTATCAGATCAATTTAATATTGAAAAAAGAACGACATCGTAATTCATACGCTCTATCTCTCAGAAGGGGTATGGTACAATATACATTGGTTTGACAACTTTATAGATAGAGGAGAACGCCTATGTATCCTGCCCCTTTTATTGCAGTGGAAGGCCCAATTGGAGCCGGAAAAACAACCTTGGCTACAATGCTTTCAAAGGAATTTCAATTTCCTTTAGTAAAAGAAATTGTAGAAGAAAATCCATTCTTAGATAAATTTTATGAAGATATGGAACAATGGAGCTTTCAGCTTGAGATGTTCTTTCTATGTAATCGGTTTAAACAGTTAGAATCTATTGAAGAGAACTATGTCAAAAAACAGCAGCCGATTGTCACTGATTATCATGTCTATAAAAATATGATATTTGCAGAAAGAACCTTATCCAAAAAGCACATGGATAAATACAGAAAAATCTATCACTTGCTGACAGATGATCTTCCTAAACCAAATGCCATGATCTATATAAAAGCCAGCCTTCCCACCTTACTTGATAGAATAAAGATGAGAGGCCGATCTTTTGAAGAAGACATTGATCCAGCTTATTTAAAAACCTTGATTGAAGATTATGAGTTGGCCATCGAGCATTTAAAACAAACTGACCCAGGGGTTCCTATTATTACAATTGAAGGCGATCATACAGACTTCGTTTCCTCACAGCAAGATTACCAGCAAATTGTACAGAACATAAAGGAGCAAGTACTATGAAAAATATTGAAATACCAAAGGATGCTGTCATTACAATTGCAGGGACAGTTGGTGTCGGAAAATCGACCATGACGAAAACAATAGCGGACAAGCTAGGATTTCAAACTTCTCTCGAAAAAGTAGATGATAATCCATACTTAGAGCCTTTTTATTCAGATTTCCAAAGATGGAGCTTTCATTTACAGGTCTATTTCCTAGCTGAACGTTTTAAGGAGCAGAAACGAATCTTCGAGTCTGGTGGAGGTTATGTACAAGATCGGTCCATTTATGAGGACACTGGTATTTTTGCTAAAATGCACGCAGACAAAGGTACCATGTCAGAGGTAGACTATGAAACGTATACAAGTCTATTTGAGGCGATGGTGATGACACCTTACTTCCCTCACCCAGATGTCCTCATTTACTTGCATGGGGATTTAGATCATATATTACAACGTATTGAAGAGCGCGGGAGAGAGATGGAAACTCAAACCGATCGAGCATATTGGGAAGAAATGTACACTCGATACACAGAATGGATCGAACAATTTGATCTGTGCCCTGTGATTAAAATTAATATTGAAGATTACGACTTACTTCATGATGAAAGCTCACTTGAGCCAATTCTTCATGAAATTGCTTCTGTTATTCAAAAAAATCGCTCTAACACAAAATAAAAAAAACCGCTGCATTTCTCGAATGCAGCGGTTTGACAATTTCCAATTTTTATGCGTTTCAATTCAACTAAGGTAAAATCAATATGGCGGAGGAAGAGGGATTCGAACCCCCGCGGGCTTTGACACCCCTGTCGGTTTTCAAGACCGATCCCTTCAGCCGGACTTGGGTATTCCTCCGTATCGACAAGAATTAATATATCATATCATCTTATTTTAAGTCAACATCTTTCCGAAAAAAATTTCAACATTTGATTTTGGTATGATGTTTAGCCTATAAAAAGCTAAAATGAACTTTATTTTAGCCTTTTGTCTTCTTTTCAGCGTAATAGAAAACCTTTGAAGTCTAGGAAGGACGAGTACTGGCGCGGAGCGAATTTGGCATTCGTGAGCACCAGCACGCAGGACTGACAAAGAATGCGAGGGTTTGTCTACACGCTGAAGCAGCCGATTATCGGCTGCTCTTCATCTATTACGTATCCTGTCTAATTTCTTCAATAAAAGTATTCATCTCTTCTTTAAAATCATTTAATGACTCAATAATCTTTGTAAAGTCTGTCACTTGTTTAGCTTGTTCGTTTGTTGAACTGCTGATTTGTGAGATATTTTCAGATAAAGTGCCAATGCTGTCTTGGATTTCTTTTAAAAATGCATTAATGGTTTCAGCTGCTTCCTTTGATCCATCTGATAACTTACGTACCTCGTCTGCAACAACAGCAAAGCCTTTTCCATTTTCACCTGCTCTTGCCGCTTCAATTGCAGCATTGAGTCCTAACAGGTTTGTTTGTCTCGCAATACCGCCAATGGTTTTGACGACTTCTTCAATGTTTGCGGATTTCTCTTCTGCTCTTCCGGCCTGCTCACTAATTTCTAAGCTTGTCGCAGCCAGTTCTTGAGAATGAGCAGCAATTTGCTCAATTCCACCTTGTAACTCTTTCGCTACTTTATTGATATGTTCCATATAGCCGCTTAATTTCTTCTCACGATGATGTGAAAAAGCCACTAAAAAGGAGCCAATCACTTTTCTATCTTCATCAAAAATCGGATAACCTTTTACAGCAATTTCATAACCATATAAAGACTCTGGCAAATGCCCATCATATTCTTGTCCTCTTAATGTCGTCGCCACGTTTTGGTCCTCTGGGTTTAAAGCGTCCCCTACTTTAATGCCAAAATCTACTGTGGTCGATGGATAATAGCAAAGTACCTTTTCTGTATCAGTGATGCCGAAAAGGACACTTTCATCTAGAACTTTTCTGAGTAATTGAGCCATTTCAACATAATAGTCAAGCCTATTCAAGGTTATTCCTTCTTTCCTAGATGCTTTTAGTTCTTTTATCGGCTTATTTTAGAAAAGCTGTAGAAGTTTAGGTAAAAAGAATAAGATGCCATGACGGCATCTTATTTTATCACTTCTTTATTTCCCATATAAGGACGTAACACCTCAGGAATGATCACTGTTCCATCCTCTTGTTGATAGTTTTCTAAAATGGCTGCAACAGTTCTTCCTACTGCTAAACCAGATCCATTTAATGTGTGGACGTGTTCTGGCTTGGCTTTAGGCTCAGGGCGGAAACGAATGTTTGCTCGTCTCGCTTGGAACGCTTCAAAGTTACTGCAAGAAGAAATTTCACGATACGTATTTTGGCTTGGAATCCATACTTCGATATCGTATTTCTTCGCAGCCGTAAAGCCTAAATCTCCTGTACACATGCTCATGACACGGTATGACAGGTTCAATAACTGAAGAACTTTTTCTGCTTGGTTTGTTAGTTTCTCTAATTCTTCATAAGAATCTTCTGGTCTGACAAATTTCACAAGCTCTACTTTGTTAAATTGGTGCTGACGGATGAGTCCGCGCGTATCTCTGCCGGCAGAACCAGCTTCTGATCTAAAGCAAGCACTAAATGCTGCATAATTGATTGGTAGCTGCTCTCCTTCAAGAATCTCGTCACGGTGCATGTTCGTAATTGGCACTTCAGCCGTTGGAATGAGGAAATAATCTTCTTCTCGAATTTTAAAAGCATCCTCTTCAAACTTTGGAAGCTGTCCAGTTCCTGTCATGCTTGCTCTGTTGACCATATAAGGTGGTAGTACTTCAGTAAAACCAAATTCATCTACGTGTAAATCCAGCATAAAGTTATAAAGTGCACGCTCTAACCGTGCGCCTAGCCCTTTATAAAAAACGAAACGGCTTCCTGTCACTTTTCCTGCACGTTCAAAATCCAAAATTTTCAGTTCATCCGCTACATCCCAATGCGGCTTTGGTTCAAATGAGAAGGCTGGCTGTTCGCCCCATTTTCTCACTTCAATGTTGTCATCTTCTGTTTCACCGACTGGTACAGAATCATGAGGGATGTTTGGAATTGAGAACAGGATGGTTTGCAGGCTTTCCTCTACTGTTCTTAATTCATCATCCAACTTCTTAATCTCATCGCCTACCTCACGCATTTCTTGAATAATGTGATCGGCGTCTTTCTTTTCTCTTTTTAGAACAGCCACTTGCTGTGATACTTCATTTCTTCGGCTCTTTAATACTTCTGTTTTGCCGATTAATTCTCTTCTTTTTTGATCCAGTTCACCAAACTTATCAAAATCCGCTAAATCTTCACCTCGATGGGCTAATTTTTCTTTGATTTGATCAAAATCCGTGCGCAGTTGTTTAATATCCAGCATGTGTAACACTCCTTTTTTATCGAAAAATAAAAAGAGCCCTCATCCCATGAAAGGGACGAGAGCTCTCGCGTTGCCACCCTGATTGAAAACACGCCAAAAGCATGCTTTCCTCTTTCCTCTGTAACGGCATCACCGTAAATGCTTACTTCGTGTTTCAGCATTTCGCTCAAGGATGGATTCAGAATGCATCTTTCACCGATTCTCACCAACCATCGGCTCTCTGAGAAAGAGGGGCTTCTTACTATTTCCCGTCAACGCTTTTTCGATCTTTGATTGTGATTTTAATGTACTATAAGTTTTATCTCTTTTCAACCGTTTTATACAGCAAGCTTCGTTTTATAGGACTCCACCATCTCAACAAACAGCTGTGTTAACCGGTGGTCATCTGTCAGCTCTGGATGAAAAGAACAACCTAAGATATTGTTTTCTTTCGCCATCACAATCCTGCCGTCATACTCAGCCATGACCTCTACGCTCTCATCTGCGCTGATGATATGAGGCGCACGGATGAACACTCCTGTAAACGGCGCATCCAGTCCTTTCACTTCTACATCTGCTTCAAAGCTGTCTACCTGCCTGCCAAACGAATTACGTGCAACAGATACATTTAACAGTCCAAGATGAGCATCTTCTCGATCTTCTATATGCTTTGCCAGCATAATCAAACCGGCACAAGTCCCAAATATCGGTTTACCTTGAGCAGCGAACGCTTTAATCGGTTCAATGAATTGGTACGTATCCATGAGTCTTCTCATCGTCGTACTTTCACCACCAGGGATAATGAGACCGTCAACAATTTCTAACTCCTCTACCCGTTTGATGATCTTTCCCGCTGAGCCACACGCTTCAATCGATTGAATATGCTCTCTCACCGCTCCTTGAAGCCCTAGTACACCAATTGTTAGCATGTTCGTTTGCGCTCCCTTAATTACCAGCCACGCTCTTGCATACGCTCTTCTGGCAATAGATTTGAAATTTCAATTCCTTTCATCGCTGTTCCAAGCTCTTTAGAAAGCTCTGCAATTAGACGGTAATCTGTGAAATGAGTCGTTGCTTCTACAATCGCTTTTGCAAATTTCGCTGGATTGTCTGATTTGAAGATACCAGAGCCGACAAATACACCATCTGCTCCAAGCTGCATCATTAATGCTGCATCTGCTGGTGTCGCAACACCTCCAGCTGCAAAGTTTACAACTGGCAATTTGCCTTCTTTTTTAATTTGAACCAATAATTCATAAGGTGCGCCTAAATTTTTGGCTTCTGTCATCAATTCATCTTCACTCATTGCCGCCACTTTACGAATTTGAGCATTGACCTTTCTCATATGACGGACAGCTTCTACAATGTTTCCTGTACCAGGCTCACCTTTTGTACGTAGCATTGAAGCGCCTTCTGCAATACGGCGAGTCGCCTCACCTAGATCACGACAGCCACATACGAAAGGTACCGTGTATTCATTTTTATTTAAATGGAATTCCTCATCTGCGGGCGTCAGCACTTCACTCTCATCAATATAATCAACACCAAGTGCTTCAAGAACACGAGCTTCCACGATGTGGCCGATACGTGCTTTTGCCATGACTGGAATCGTTACTGCATTTTGTACTTCTTCTACGATTCTTGGATCTGCCATACGGGCAACACCGCCTGCTGCACGGATATCAGCTGGTACTCGTTCTAGTGCCATTACTGCCACTGCGCCTGCTTCTTCTGCGATTTTTGCCTGCTCAGCATTGACGACATCCATAATGACGCCACCTTTTTGCATTTCTGCCATTCCACGTTTTACTCGTTCAGTTCCCTTATTGCTCACAATTGTTTCCTCCCATTTGTCTATTCGATTGATTCAACACCTTTATCATACAAGCGATAGAGTATAACAATAAAGAGAATAGTATAACAATTCAATCAGCTCACAAAAAAGGATAAACCCTTATACATCAAGGTTTTATAGTTAAAAAAGCATCATTACCTCTTTTAAGAGTAATTGACATGTTATAATGTAACTATAACAATCTGAAACCATGTATAACAATTTCACGCTCATTGGAGGATTTTCATGCATATTGATATCCATCGACATTCAGATACATCTCTTTCGAATCAGATTTACTTTTCCATCGTTGATCACATTCAATCAGGTCTGCTTCAGCAAGGCGATAAGCTGCCGACTGTACGTGATCTAGCGAAACAGCTGAATGTAAGTCTTGTCACAGCAGCAAAAGCCTATACACGGCTTAAGGACGACGGATTTTTAACGACTGTACAAGGAAAAGGTACGTTTGTGAATGAGCAGCATGAGCAAACTGACATCCCGGTTCAGTCATCTACTTCTTTCGATTGGCAGTTATCGATTCCAGATTATTTACCAAGGTCTCAATTCGCTCAGTATCACTATGTCGAAGAAGCCATTAATCTTTCTTCCTCTATGATTGATCCTGGTCTTTTACCTAACCGGTATTTAGAAAAAGAAATGCAGCATGTCCTAGCCCGGCATCCTCAAATCATGTCAAAATACGGAGAAATACAAGGTGACCTTCAGCTTCGTCAGGTCATTCAATCATTTCTAGAAAAATTAGATGTCCCTTCTACTCCTGAAAATATCCTTGTCACTAGCGGTTCTCAGCAAGGGCTTGATTTAGTAGCACGTACATTTATCGGGCCGGATGATGTAGTTGTCATGGAGGCGCCCACCTATCCAGGCGCAATTGATGTCTTTATGGGGAGAGGGGCACGAATTATTACGGTTCCTGTCGATCATGAAGGAATGAACATGAAACAGCTTCAAAGCATTTGTGATAAATATAAACCAAAGCTCATCTATACCATCCCTACTTTTCACAGTCCTACAGGTGCTAGTATGTCGATGAAACGAAGAAAGCAGCTGCTTTTACTGGCACAAAGCATTGATTGTCTCATTGTAGAGGATGATCCTTATCGTGAGCTTTATTTTGAAAAGAAACCGCCGGCACCCATTAAAAGCCTAGATCACGATGGACACGTCATTTATTTACGAGGATTAAGCAAGACACTGGCTCCAGGATGCAGAATTGGAATTATTACAGCGTCAGGCTCTATATTTAACCGTTTATTAGCTGCAAAAGCCAATAATGATTTAGGGAGCCCGCTTCTCACCCAAAAGGCGATCTTACCGTTTCTCACATCCAAGAAGATGGTCGATCATACGAAAAAATTAAGAACTGCCTTGAAGGTGAGACGCGATTTGATGATGGATGTGTTGACAAAGCATGCGCCAAAGGACGTCACGTGGCAAATCCCACAGGGCGGGCTCAATTTGTGGCTTAGCTTTCCTTCCTGGGTCGATACACGTGCCCTATTACATGAGGCACGGAAGCAGCAAATCACCTTCCTGCCTGGCTCTGTCTGCTATCCTGGGGAGCCGAAGCAGAATTATATACGTCTTAGTTTTTCTTATGTGAATGAAAAGGCACTGACAGAAGGTATGGAAAAGTTATGTGGTATTTTTCAGCAGGCCTTGTCTACACCTCAAAACCACAAACAATCTCTTTTCTTTTAACGATAAAAAAACTGCTCTCACATATAGAGAGCAGTTTTTTATTAGAACCAACCTTTTACTGTGTCGACGATTCCGCCCCAAATGCCAGCGAAGAATCCTCCTACACCACGCATTGCAAGGATGAACCAGTTTGCTTTTTCATCACCTGTTTTCGTCACAAGCTCAACACCTGATTGGTCTTTACTCAAATAGCCGTAGTCCTTCTCATCACCAGAATAAGAAGTCGTCAGCATGCCAACCTTCGTTCCTTTTTTAATAGGAGCTTCTAGGTTCTTTTTATCAATATTTACTTTCGCTTTATAGCTCTTCTCATCACCATTTTTAACCGGTACAGAGAAAGCTTCTTTCGTCACGACGGGTACTTCTTTATCTTTCCCTTTATCAACTTCGATGTTTTCATGTCCCTTGATTTGTTGGCCTTTTTTGTACATTTCTTTCATCGTGAAGTTTTTAAAGGCATAATCGAACAATTTTTTCGCCACATCAAAACGAGCTGTATGAAGATTCCCTTTTGCATTCAGGACAACTGCGATCACACGCATATCACCGCGTTTTGCTGTACCTGTGAAGCTAGAACCAGCTGAATCAGTAGAGCCCGTTTTCAGACCGTCTACGCCTTCATATTCTTTCACAAGTCCTTTAAGCATAAAGTTCCAGTTTGGCATGTCCATTTCGTCATCTGTGCCTTCTCTGAACTTTGTTTTCGCGATGCTTGCTGTTTCAAGAATTTCTGGATGATCTTTGATGAGATGCTGTGCAAGCAAAGCCATATCCTTTGCGGAAACTTCGCTTTCTTCATCAGGTCCCGTACCTTTTGGCTGTTTGCCATGTAAGTCTTTATTTTCTAATCCAGTTGCATTCACGAATTTGTAATTGGTTAAGCCAAGTTCTTTTGCTTTTGCATTCATTTTTTCAACAAACTTTGATTCTGATCCAGCGATTACCTCTGCTAGACCAATTGCTGCTGCATTTGCTGAATAAATAGCCGTTGCTTGATAAAGTTCTTTGACAGTATACGAACCATCTTTTCTCAATGGAACATTGGATAAACTACGGTCCTGAGAAATTTCGTACACGTAATCATCTGGCGTATATGTTTGATCCCATTTCACTTTGCCTTCAGCAATCGCCTCTAGTAATAGATACTCTGTCATCATCTTTGCCATACTTGCAATAGGCAGTCTTTGTTCTGCGTTTTTACTATAAAGAATTTTACCTGTAGAAGCTTCAATAAGGATGGCTGCTTTCGCATTCACATTGAATGGATCTTCAGCCGCTTTTGCTTTGGACATTGGGGTAAATGCAGTAACAATCAATGCCAATGCAAGGATAGAGACCATAAGCTGTTTCAACATCTTGCTGTTCAATCGTCATACCTCCGTATTCATCTTTTTTCGACGTTTTTCATATATATTTAATCCACAAGGGCTTATTTCGACACAACAGTATAAATTTTATCACAATAAAGACAAAAAAAATAGACAGAGTCATAGACCCTGTCAAATGTAATTTGATTGTCACAATTTATCAAGAAATTGTGTAGTTTGGTGATTCTTTTGTAATTTGTACATCATGTGGATGGCTCTCACGAAGACCTGCACCTGTCATGCGAATGAATTGTGCTTCTTCTCTAAGAGTACGTAAGTCCTGTGTTCCACAGTAGCCCATACCAGAGCGAATACCGCCAACGAGTTGGTAAACAGTGTCAACAACTGGTCCTTTATACGGTGTACGTCCTTCGATACCTTCTGGAACGAATTTTTTATTATCTTCTTGGAAGTAACGATCTTTACTTCCTTTTTCCATTGCAGCAACAGAACCCATACCACGATATACTTTGAAACGTCTGCCTTGGAAAATTTCTGTTTCTCCTGGGCTTTCAGATGTACCAGCAAGCAGGCTTCCCAGCATAACAGCATGTCCACCAGAAGCTAATGCTTTCACGATATCACCTGAATATTTAATTCCACCATCTGCAATAATAGATTTACCATGTTTTCTTGCTTCTGTTGCACAGTCATAAATCGCTGTGATTTGTGGTACACCGACCCCTGCAACAACACGTGTTGTACAAATCGATCCTGGTCCAATACCCACTTTTACAATATCTGCTCCAGCTTCAAACAATGCTTTTGTTGCTTCAGCTGTTGCAACGTTACCAGCAATGATGTTAAGAGAAGGATACGTTTCACGGATTTTCGATACAGTGTCTAGAACACCTTGAGAATGACCGTGTGCTGTATCAATGACGATCACATCAACATTGGCTTCTACTAATTTTTTCACACGAGTCATTGTATCGCCAGTGACACCTACAGCGGCACCTACAATTAAACGGCCATGTGCATCTTTAGAGGAGTTAGGGAATTCAATCACTTTTTCAATATCTTTGATGGTGATGAGACCTTTTAATGTTCCTTCGTCATCTAAAAGAGGTAATTTTTCAATTTTATATTGCTGAAGGATTTTTTCAGCTTCTTCTAATGTTGTTCCAACAGAAGCTGTCACAAGTTCCTCTTTTGTCATCACGTCGCTAATCTTCATTGAATAATCCGAAATAAAACGAAGGTCACGGTTCGTAATAATCCCAACAAGCTTTTGATCTTGTTCGTTATTGACAATCGGTACACCAGAAATACGATATTTACCCATTAAATGTTCTGCATCGAATACTTGATGATCCGGTGTTAAGAAAAATGGATTTGTAATAACACCACGCTCTGAACGTTTTACCTTGTCCACTTGTTCAGCTTGCTGCTCAATAGACATGTTCTTATGGATGATTCCAAGACCACCTTGACGTGCCATTGCAATCGCCATTTGTGATTCCGTCACAGTATCCATTCCTGCACTAATAATTGGAATGTTCAACTTTAAAGTGCTTGTTAACTCAACTGATAAATTGACATCACGCGGAAGCACCTCAGACTTTGCTGGAACAAGCAACACGTCGTCAAACGTCAAACCTTCTTTTGAAAATTTACTTTCCCACATTAGTAAATCCCCCTCTTTTCGGCAAAATATTATATGTAGATTATCAACTAGGAAACAGCATGTCAAGGAAGCAACAAACAGTTGCAATTTTTAGAAAATATAAAGAGAGTTGAGGAAGAAGATGAAAAGTTCAGGATGGAAGGATTTAAAACGTTTTTACTCACTTGAAACTTCCCAAAAGTTTCTATTTCAACAGTACGAGAAACGGAACATTCAGGAGGCAAACCAGCAGGCCTATAAAAACTGTGAACGATTTATTTACTTTTTAAAGCACGGTCATACATTTTATGACCAAGCTGCATCAGCTCCACTTGAACTAAAACCGATTTTATTGTTTTATGGAATGGCACAGCTGTTAAAGGCATGTTTGCTGACAGTGGATCCCGACTATCCTTCTCAAACCTCTGTCTTAGCTCATGGTGTCACCTCAAGAAAAAGAAAGAAGCAACATTATCGCTTTAGTGAGGATGAAGTCAAGATTCAGCGAAACGGATTATGTATGCATGTATTAAAGCACTTATTTCATTTAAATGGTCTTGAAGATGAGCGATTTACGATGATCAAACTCCTTTCAAAAATACCTGAAATGGGTCATATTCTTGAGTTTCAAAAACAGCCCGCGACTTTAGTTAAAGTAGAGCAAGCCAATGGCATATTGATTCAAGATCATATTCCCTTGCTCTATAATATGTCTGCCGAACGTTTTATTGAATATTTTGAGTTCCATACAACTTGGAAGCTTAAGCAACGAGAGGCTAAAAAACTAACATTTGATGTATTTTCAGAAGAAAACCCTGCTCTTGCTACTCATCTTCATTATGATTTAGAAATGAATCAATGGTTCATTCCAGCAACACGAGATGCCTTTTTAGGGATTCCTGAGATTATCAGCCATTACTTGTTAATGTATAACCTCAGTATGATTGCCCGCTACGAAACAGAATGGTGGTACGAGCTTTTATCTCAATACATTAGTGATGATTATGTCATGATTGAACGTTATATGGAGATTGCAGAGGACAAGTTTCCGGCTTATATCATGATGCTGCTAGAAGAAAACACAAAAAAGACCAGTTCCGACTGGAACTGATCCTTTGAAAAGCTTGGCGGCGTCCTACTCTCACAGGGGGAA
>NZ_JBPAFI010000012.1:0-55395 GCF_050864245.1 Bacillus sp. XT-4 | reverse complement strand
CTCCCTTCTGTCCGCTCGACTTGCATGTATTAGGCACGCCGCCAGCGTTCGTCCTGAGCCAGGATCAAACTCTCCGAAAAAGTACAAAACCGAAGTTTTGCTTTTCGCCAGTTTGACTGACTACCTATGATGTATCATAGGATTTTTTATAAAAACTCGAATTAACAGGTACGTTTTGTCTTGTTTAGTTTTCAAAGATCATCTTCGTTATCGCTCGTAAGCGACTTTAACATCTTAACATTTTGCTTTGGTTGAAGTCAAGAACTTTTTTCATTTTCTTTTTTCAACCTCGTTGCTGTTTTGCGGCAACGAATAATAATATACCATCTGGATTCTTTTCTTGCAATAGTTTTTTTGAAAAAAGTTTCATTTTATGAAAAATAAAAAGCGCCACAGATCAAATGGCGCTTTTGTTGATGTATTAACGGTTTCTCATTTGCGGGAAAAGCAGTACATCTCTGATTGATGGAGAATTTGTTAGCAGCATGATTAATCGGTCGATACCGATTCCTAGTCCACCTGTTGGCGGCATGCCATATTCTAAAGCTTCAACAAAATCGTCATCCATGAGATGCGCTTCGTCATTTCCTTCTTCACGTTCTTTTAATTGAGCTTCAAAACGTTCTCTTTGGTCGATTGGATCATTCAGCTCGGTGAATGCATTTGCATGCTCGCGGCGCACGATGAATAGCTCAAAGCGGTCCGTGAAGCGCGGGTCTTCAGGATTTTTCTTAGCTAATGGAGAAATCTCAACTGGGTGCCCGTAAATAAAAGTAGGCTGAACCAGTGTTTCTTCTACTTTTTGCTCGAAGAACTCATTGATAATATGACCTACTGTCATGTTTTTTGTGATTTCAACATCGTGATCAGCAGCATGCTGTTTTGCTTCTTCTACAGACATCTCCTGCCAGAAGTCTACACCTGTTGCTTCTTTGACTGCTTCAACCATATGGAGTCTCTTCCATTCAGGTTTTAGATCAATTTCATCTTCTCCATATTGAATTGTTGTTGTTCCCAGCACCTCTTGGGCAATATGAGCAATCAAGTTTTCCGTTAGGTTCATGATGTCTTTATAGTCTGCATATGCTTCATACAGCTCAATCATAGTAAATTCCGGGTTATGACGAGTTGAGACTCCTTCATTACGGAATACGCGACCAATCTCGTATACTTTCTCTAGACCACCGACAATTAGACGTTTTAAATGCAGCTCGATCGCAATACGCATATAAAGCGGCATATCAAGTGCATTGTGATGAGTAATGAAAGGACGAGCTGATGCACCACCAGGGATGCTATGCATTGTTGGTGTTTCAACTTCTAGGTATCCTTTTGAATCTAAGTATCTTCTCATTGATTGAATGATTTTGCTTCGCATGATGAACGTCTGCTTACTTTCTGGATTGACAATCAGGTCAAGGTAACGCTGACGATAGCGTTGTTCTACATCTTTTAGTCCGTGATATTTATCAGGGAGCGGGCGAAGTGCTTTTGTAAGAACCTCAAAGCTAGTCGCTTTAATTGAAAGTTCTCCTACATTCGTTTTAAATACGGTTCCCGTCACACCGATAATATCGCCTAGGTCCGAGCTTTTGAATAATTCGTAAGCTTCTTCTCCTACACTATCTTTACGTACATAGATTTGAATTTGTCCTTCTAAGTCTTGAATGTGTGCAAAGCCAGCTTTCCCTTTTCCGCGTTTTGTCATCATGCGGCCAGCAATTGTTACTTGAGCTGCTTTTTCTTCTAAGTCTTCTTTTGAAAACTCGTCATATTCAGCAATAATTTGTGCGGATTGATGAGAACGGTCATATCGTTCACCGAATGGATCGATACCCTCTTCTCTCATTTTATTCATTTTGTCACGTCTTACTTGGAATTGATCATTTAATTCTTCGTTATTAAGCCCTTCATTACTCATTTATATCACTCCAATAATGTATTTTGCAGAGAAAAGCAGAAAAACTGCCAGTACGTGCACTAGCAGTGAGCTACAAAAAGAAAGATAGTCTTATCCTACTTTTATTCTTTGAAGCTCTTTTGCCTCGGCTTCGATCGTAAAGTCATCTAGAACTTTTACAAGCTCCGCTCTCGTTTCACTTTGATTGATTTGGTTCCTTACATCTGCATTGCCTCGGACACCTTTTAAGTACCATGCTGCATGTTTTCTCATCTCTCTGACAGCCACATGCTCGCCTTTCAGGTCTATGAGTCTGTCTAAGTGAAGTTTGCACACAGACATTTTCTCACGCACATTAGGCTCTTCTTTTAGTTCACCCGTTTCTAAATAATGAACCGTCCGGTAAATCATCCACGGGTTTCCTAGTGCGGCTCTTCCGATCATGACAGCATCTGCACCTGTTTCATCAAGCATACGTTTTGCATCCTGAGGGGTTTTGACATCTCCATTGCCGATGACTGGAATGGAAACAGATTGTTTGACCTCTTTTATAATATCCCAATTCGCTGTTCCTTCGTACATCTGCACTCGTGTCCGTCCGTGAAGCGCAACCGCTTGGCCACCTGCTCGTTCAACAGCACGGGCATTTTCGATAGCGAAAATATGGTCTTCGTCCCAACCCATTCTCATTTTCACCGTAACAGGTTTATCTACAGCTTCTACGACTGCGGATACCATTTCGTAAATCTTGTTTGGATCCAGCAGCCATTTCGCTCCTGCGTCACATTTCGTGATCTTTGGTACAGGACATCCCATATTAATATCAATAATGTCCGCCGTTGTATTCTGGTCTACAAACTTGGCCGCTTCTACGAGCGTATCCTTTTCTCCCCCAAATATCTGAAGGCTCAACGGTTTTTCACGTTCATCAATGTACAGCATGCCCATCGTTCTGGCATTATTAATCAAGATCGCTTTGTCACTGACCATTTCAGCGCAGACTAAGCCTGCTCCAAACTCTTTCACCGTGAGTCTGAAAGCAGAGTTACACACACCAGCCATTGGTGCGAGCACTACTTTGTTTTTAATTTCGATATCTCCGATTTTAAACATCATGTCCCCTCCTTTCTTCTTCAAGAATTGGTGAAAGTTCTTCCACCGTTATATTTAAAGCATCTGCTATTTGACCAACCATTTGGTTTGTTGGTAATCGATTGCCTCGCTCAATTTCCCCTAAGACAGAGACAGAGATGCCCAGTCTTTTGGCGAACCCTTCCTGAGTATACCCTTTTAGCTTTCGGTATGCACGAATTCTTCTACCCCACATGTCTTTTTCCATATGCTTACACCTTCTTGGTCTGTTACGGCATTTATCTGGGCTTCGCCGATTTCTGGGCAAATCTCACTCATCGGAACAAGAACGAATAAACGTTCGTACATTCTAGGATGCGGCACTACAAGTTGTTCTGTTTCAATATTTTCACGATTATAAAGTAAAATGTCAAGGTCAGCTGTCCGTGGACCCCACCTGACTTCTCTTGTTCTGCCTAACTCCTGCTCAATGTTCTGAGTCAGTGATAGAAGTTCTTCAGGACGAAGCGAGGTGGAAATCTTCACAGCCATGTTCAAGAAGTCATCCTGATTCTCGTAGCCTACAGGTGTTGTCTCATATATAGATGAAATGGATTCAACTTGAACACCTGGATGTTCGTGAAGTTTTTTGACAGCTTCTTTTAAGTAGGTTTCCTTTTTTCCTATGTTTGAACCTAAAGCGATATATGCTGTATTGTTCATGCGCGTGATCTCGTCATTTCAATGGCAACGGACTGATAGTGTCCTGGAATTGGCGGATCTGGTTTGATTACTTTTACTGTACATTCTTGAACTGTCGGAAAGTCCTTTAACACTTGGTTTGCAATTCTTTCTGTCAGCGTTTCAACGAGGTTCACTGGGTTCCCTTCTACAATATTTTTGCAGATGTTGTAGAGCTCAGCATAGTTGATGGTCTCATTTAGGTCATCCGTTTGTCCTGCCTTACTTAAATCAAGTGAAGCTGTTAGGTCCACACGAAAGCGCTGGCCTAGTTTATTCTCTTCTGCAAATACACCGTGATAGCCGTAAAATTCCATTCCGTTTACATATACTTTATCGATGATAAGCGCCTCCTTTATTCAGCATGGCATCCATCATTTTTGCCATTCTTGCGATTTCTTTTACATCGTGCACTCGGACCATCGCGCTGCCCTTTTGAATCCCAAGACAGACCGTCGCACCCGTTCCTTCAGTACGTTCTTCAGGCGGCAGGTCTAAAACTGCACCGATGAATCGTTTGCGGGATGTTGCTAGAAGCAGCGGATATCCAAGGTGGCAAAAATGTTCAAGTTCATTCATGACCATGAGGTTGTCAGTTTTATTTTTCGCAAATCCTACACCAGGGTCTAATATAATCATGTCATCACGGACACCCGCTTGTTTTACAATTTGAACACTTTCTTTCAGATCTGCAATCATATCTGAAATCAGATGGGTGTACTTCCGCTCTGGTCGATTGTGCATTAAGATAATTGGCACGTTGTGCTTCGCTGCCACATGCGCCATTTGAGGATCAGCTTTCGCCCCCCATACATCATTAATGATTGAGGCTCCCGCTTTCACTGCCTCATCTGCGACATGGGCTTTATACGTATCAATAGAAATAGGTATGTCCAACTCTTTTGTGATCTTCTCAATGACAGGAATGACCCTTGAAAGCTCCTCTTGCTCTGAGACAAGTGCCGCCCCCGGCCGAGTCGATTCACCGCCAATATCAATAATATGCGCCCCATCTTCTATGAGCTGCGTTGCATGAGCCAACGCTTTATCAATTTGATTGAATTTTCCTCCATCTGAAAAAGAGTCCGGTGTGACATTTAAAATGCCCATGACCAATGTCTTTTCTTCATAACTAAGGGTATGGTGCTTGGCTTGTATGATTTTAGGCTGTTTTATCAATTGTTGTGTCATTGTGTCCACCTACTCTTTATGTTCTAGACGTTCTTTTGTATATTCTGTTCTCAACTTGGTCGAAATCGTTCGGTTGTGGTTTTGCAGGACGGTGTCTCCGATATTTTTAAAAGGCACAATTCCCTGAACCGAATTGGTCATCCACGCCTCATCAGCTGAGAGCAAGTGCGAGAGTGGATATCTTCCTTCTATTAGTGGGATCCCCGAAGCTTGCAGCGTTTCAATACAATATCGACGGGTAACCCCGTTTAAAATGCCGGTATCAAGTGAAGGTGTATAGATCACATCTTTTTTTCGCCAAAATAGATTTGACGTAATTCCTTCTGCCACATCGTCTTCTTTTGTTAAAAAGATCCCTTCTACAGACGGATCGTTCCCTACTTCTCTTTTCGCCAGCAGGTTGTTCATGTAATGATGCGACTTGAGCCGTCTTGGACCTTCCGGTGTGTTTCTTCTTGTATCAAGAATGATTCCCTGTTTTTCATCTACTATTGATTCTGGCCGGAATGGGGAGATCATCACAAAAACAACAGGCTCCTCATAAGGGTCTGCAGAAAATCCATTACCTCTGCCCGCAGAAACATTGAAGCGGATCCTCGCATAACCGTCCGTTATTTGGTTTTGATTGAATAATGTATGAATGATGTCGAGTACAAATGGTTTCTCTATTGTGGATTCGATGCAAAGGTCACGCAATGATTGATTGAGCCTTTCAAGATGCCAGTCTAACAAGAAGACTTGTCCTGCTAGAGAGGTAAATGTTTCGAATACACCGATGCCATATAGAAAACCATGATCAAAAGGAGAAAGAGTCGCGTCTTTCTCCTCTATATACTGACCGTTCAGGTAAATGATCATGCGTTTACTTCATTCCCCTTTTTACGATAGGTTTCAATGAAATTTCTGAGCATTTCTTTACCGAAGGATGTCATAATCGATTCTGGATGGAATTGAACACTTTCAATCGGAAGTTCTTTATGGCGAATGGCCATGAGTTCGCCTTCTTTTGTGCTCGCTGTTCTGACAAAGCACTCCGGCAGCGTCTCGTCTTTAACAATTAATGAATGATATCTCGTTGCGACGAGCGGATTTTGGAGTCCCGTGAAGACACCTTTGCCGTCATGTTCAATCTCTGATGTTTTCCCATGCATTAACCGCTCCGCACGAATGACATCTCCACCAAATACTTGTGCAATGGATTGATGACCTAAACAGACACCGAAGATCGGAATCTTCCCAGCAAAATGTTTGATCGCTTCCATACTAATTCCTGCTTCATCCGGACTGCAAGGTCCTGGAGAAATCATCAGAAAGTCTGGCTTGAGCTCTTCGATTTCTTGAATAGTGACTTGATCGTTTCGTTTTACAATCAGTTCTTCCCCAAGCTCACCTAAATACTGGACCAGGTTGTACGTAAATGAATCGTAATTATCAATCATTAATATCATACTCTGCTCACCTCTAACTCAAAATAGTCTCTTCTTTGCTCAACTGTAATGCTTTTTTCACTGCATAGGCTTTTTTAATTGATTCTTTGTATTCGTGCTTTGGTACAGAATCGATGACAATGCCTGCACCTGACTGCATGAAGGCTCTCCCTCCTGTACAATAAGCCGTACGAATGACGATATTAAAATGCATATCTTGATTGAATCCAAACCAGCCTATAGATCCAGTATAAAGCCCACGCCTTGTCGGCTCAAGCTCTTCTATGATTTCCATTGTTCTCACTTTTGGCGCACCTGTAATTGTGCCGCCTGGGAATACAGCTCTCATGACATCTACTGCATCACAATCATCACGCAGCTCCCCTTGGACATTTGATACAATGTGCATCACGTGTGAATATTTCTCAATGGCCATAAACTCGTTCACCTTGACTGAGCCATAAGTAGACACTCGTCCAAGATCATTCCGCTCAAGATCAACGAGCATCACATGTTCTGCGCGTTCTTTTTCATCTTCAATGAGTTCTTTTGCCAGCGCTTGATCTTCCGCATCATCCTTGCCTCTTGATCTTGTGCCAGCGATCGGTCTTGTTTCGAGCTGAATGCCTTTTTTCTTAATAAGCAGCTCTGGAGATCCACAGACAATTTGGAAATCTGGCGTGTGCAGATATGACATATATGGAGATGGATTCACGTGACGTAATGTTTTGTATAAATGATATGGGTGGGTATGAAGCTGTTCATCTTGTCTAATGGATAGGTTCACTTGGAACACGTCACCGCTGGCGATATATTGTTTAATCGTTTCTACAGCTTCCCCGAAAGCTTCTTCAGTAAAAGGTGCAGCAGGTACACATTCCGAAGAAGACACATTGACAGGTGAATGTGCTGATTCTTCTGATTTGCTTGTCCAGCTTTGCTTTAATTCTTCGAGTCTTTGATGAACTTCACTGACAGGTTCGTCTCCTTCTGTATGAGTCATCAGCCAGAGGACGTCTTCTTTATGATCAAAGACAGCGACATCATTGAATACGAGGAAATACAAGTCGGGCGTCTTCAAATCATCAATGGAAAGCATTTTAAAATGCTCGATATATCTCGCATAATCATAGCTTAAAAATCCAATCGCTCCACCTTGAAAGTCAGGATATTCGTCGCTCGTTTCGGTTTGAAGGGTTTGAAACCAATCAGCAAATGCCCTGAAAGGATCTCCCTCTTTGAAAAACACCTCACCCTGATAATGGATGGTGGTCATCCCGTCCTTCCCTTTCGCTTTAGCGATCGGATGAATGCCGGCAATACTGTATTCTCCGCCACGTGCACTTTCAAGAAGGACGTGATGTGATTCATGAGCCGTTAATTGTTCGTATCGTTTCAAGAATGCATCTTTCGTAAAAGGAATTTTGATGCCCATCGGCCTACGTTGTGTCATGTTATCATCCTTTTTCATTTTCATTAATCTTATTGTAATGCAATCCAATTTATTTAGAAAATAGTATTTGCTTTCCATCTTCAGAATTCATGAAAAAACCCCAGCAAATGCTGGGGTGTATTGTTTAATCAAATTGATAAAGCGGCGTACTAAGGTATCGTTCACCGTTACTTGGAATAATCGCTAGAACCTTTTTCCCTTTACCAAGCTTCTTCGCTGTTTGTAGCGCTGCATAAATGGCTGCTCCTGAAGATATACCACCAAGGATTCCTTCTTCTTTCGCTGCCTTTCTTGCAAGTTCAAATGCATCTTCGTTTTTCACTTGGATAATGCCGTCATATACTTCTGTGTTCAAGATAGATGGAACAAACCCTGCTCCGATGCCTTGAATTTTATGCGGACCTGGTTTCCCGCCTGATAGTACAGGAGAATCTGTTGGTTCTACCGCATAAAGCTGAATAGATGGGATGGCTTCTTTCAGGACTTCACCAGCACCTGTAATCGTACCGCCCGTACCAACTCCTGCAATAAATGCATCAAGGTCGCCGTCAAACTGTTCAAGAATCTCTTTCCCTGTTGTGCGGCGGTGAATCTCAGCATTGGCTTCATTGCTGAACTGCTGAGGCATGAAGTATCCGTGCTCTTCTGCTAATTCTTCTGCTTTTTTGATGGCACCTTTCATTCCTTCTGCACCCGGTGTTAATACAAGCTCTGCACCGTAAGCGCGTAAAAGGTTGCGGCGCTCCTGACTCATTGTATCCGGCATAACTAAAATCGCATTGATTCCTTTTGCAGCCGCGACCATCGCAAGACCGATTCCTGTGTTTCCACTTGTTGGCTCAATGAGTGTGTCACCAGCTTTTAATGTACCTTTTGCTTCAGCATCTTCGATCATCGCTAACGCAATACGATCTTTTACACTGCTGCCTGGGTTCATATATTCAAGTTTCAAGTAGACATCCGCACTGTCTTCATCTACTAAACGGTTTAATTTAACGACTGGTGTATTTCCTATTAGTTCAAAAACTGAATTTGCAATACGAGCCATCACTAACACCTCTATCTCCGAGTAATTTTATTGTATTAATATTAAATTATCAATTTCGAAAAATTTTGTCAATGCTTTTAGTCCTGCTCTCCATCGTAAAACCATGTGACTTTTGCTTCTTTCCACAGGGTTTTGACATTCGCCTTTTCACCCAGATCTTCCATGGCGATCTGCCTTTTGATCTGATCTTTGACTTCTTCATAAGAGAAGGAGCGGCCATTTAATTTTTCTTTTAATTGTATGATGGCATAACCATTTTTGATCTCGATCGGCTCTTTCGTCCATTCATCTGGCTGAAGCTTTTGGGCTTCTTGTATGTATAGGGCTGGGATGCTTTCTTGTTCTTCTGTGACAAATCCAAGATCTCCGCCGTAAGGAGAGGTATATCGATCGGTGGATCGTTCAGCTGCTACAGCTTCGAAACTAGATCCGCCCTTTAAATCTTTTAATACACTTTGTGCCTCGTCTTTTGTTTTCACAACAATGTGTCGAATTCGGTATGAGTCATCATATTGATACAAGTCTTTGTTTTTTTCATAAAAGGATTTGGCTTCTTTTTCAGAAACGACCGCATCTCTCGTTAGAAGCTGTTCCAATAAAATTTGATAACGAATCTGCTCTTTCCATTCCTTTTCACTTGTATGACCGTCTTCGTAGAAATTATTAGATACCGCTTTCAGCATCAGCAGCTCACGATTGATCTCTTTTGAAGATACCTCCAGCTTGTTTTCTTTCGCAAGCTGATTGACTACCTTCTGATTGATCATTTGTTCAAGTGTTGCCTTTCCGTAGCGGTCTTCCATTTTCTTTAACCATTCTTGACGTGTGACTTTCTCTTTCCCAATAGAAGCAATTTCTTCACCGCTCTTCCCATTTGAAGAAGCTTGCGACATTTGTGACTTTGTTAATACATATGCAATGACAACGGCATTAATCATGAGCAGAACGAGGATAAATGTCCATACCACTCTTGCTTTCAGTCTCATCTTTCGTCTCCTTTCCATTCTAAAAAGAAAACCCGCTGCTTAGAGCTTAGCGGGTTATTTCTTCACGTAGCTCTTCTAGCTCTTCTTTTGTAAATACATACGTTTCGTTACAAAAATGGCATTGAGCTTCTGCTTGTCCGTCTTGTTCAATCATATCCTCAATTTCGGCTTTCCCTAGGCTGATAATACCGTTGGCAAACCGTTCTTTTGAGCAGTTACAAGAAAATTCGACAGGTACAGTTTCTAAAATTTGAGGTTTTTCACCGAGCACTTCTTCTAAAATTTCTTCAGGAGTCATCCCTTTTTCAATCAGTTTAGAGATCGGTTCAATGGTTGATAATCTCTTTTCGAGTCTTTCGATGACTGCATCTTCTGTTCCAGGCAGCAATTGAATGATGAAACCGCCTGCTGCAAGGATCGAGTTATCTGGATTGACAAGAACACCCACACCTACAGAGGATGGCACTTGTTCAGAGGAGACCAGGTAATAAGTAAAGTCATCTCCAATTTCACCTGAGACAATTTCCGTTTGCCCTGTAAAGTGGTCTTTCAGTCCGATATCTTTGACAACACTTAACGTTCCAGATGTGCCAACAGCACGTCTAACGTCCAGCTTCCCATGTTCATTTAAATCAAAGTGAACTTGTGGGTTTGAGACATATCCGCGCACCTGACCTTTTGCGTTTCCATCTGCAATGATGGCTCCAATCGGCCCACCGCCTTCAATTTTGACAGTTAATTTATTCTCGCCTTTCAGCATGGCTCCCATCATGACAGTCGCTGTCATGGTTCTGCCGATTGCAGCTGAAGCAGTTGGCCACGTATGGTGTCTTCTCTGCGCTTCGTTGATTGTATCTGTTGTGTTCGCAGCATACGCACGGACTTTCCCGTCATATGCTAACGCTTTAACTAAATAATCCATTTTGATTAAACCCTCCTATAATACACCGACACGATTGCGTTCATAAATTAATTGGAGTCCTTTTAATGTGAGGAACGGATCGACAATATCAATACAGTCTGATTCATTTCCAATCAATGTAGACAAACCGCCTGTTGCAATGACTTTCGGTGTTTGTTTGGCTTGCTGCTTCATCCGTTTCACTATTCCCTCGACTTGACCAACATATCCATACAGGATACCTGATTGCATCGCACTGATCGTGTTTTTCCCTACGATATGATCTGGACGAACAATTTCAATCCTTGGCAGCTTAGCCGCTCTTGTATATAAAGCCTCTGTTGAGATGGTAATACCCGGTGCAATTGCGCCACCCATGTATTGTTTTTGTTCATTGATATAGCAGTAGGTTGTGGCTGTTCCAAAGTCTACCACAATGAGAGGTGCCCCATACAGGTGAATGGCCGCCACTGCGTTCACAATTCGATCAGCGCCGACTTCCTTTGGATTGTCACACATAATGTTTAATCCAGTCTTCATGCCAGGCCCAACGATTTGAGGAGTAATGTGAAAATACTTTTCGCACATTCTTTCCAGAGCAAACATCATTGGCGGGACAACAGAAGAAATGATAATCCCTTCTATCTGGTCAAACATCAGCCCTACATAGTCAAATAAGGATCGGATTGCCATACCAAATTCATCTTCTGTTTTATGACGGCTTGTTTCAATCCGCCAATGGTAGTTCAAATCGCCATTATGATAAACACCTAAAACGGTATTTGTGTTTCCTACATCTATCACGAGTAACAACTTCATCACCACTTTGAATAGTGTCTCAAAAAGAGCATTTTTCGACTTTCTATCATACCATACACGAATTGAGTTCCATTTGTAAACAATTCGAAACCGATCCATTCATGAATCGAAATAAAAAAAGCTGCCGGTGAGCCCGACAGCTTTTTATAGAAGGAGATTAAATCTCCTCGTCTTCTTCTTTTTTCTTGATGTTCACTTTCACATCATCGTTTTTCTCTTCGTCATCTGCGTATACACGCTCTGGAAGCTTTCCAGTATCGTAAAGAGATTTAATTTGTTCAGCATCTAATGTTTCCACTTCTAGAAGAGCTTGTGCGATGATTTCTAGCTTATCTTTATTCTCAGTGAGAATTTGTTTCGCACGTTCGTAGCTTTCTTTGATGAAGCGCTGAACTTCTTGGTCAATTTCATAAGCGATCGCTTCACTATAATTCGGCTCGTTGTTGAAATCACGGCCAAGGAATACTTGACCTCCTTGTGCTTGACCGAATTGTAGAGGACCAAGTTTATCAGACATACCGAACTCTGTGACCATTCTTCTTGCAATGCCTGTTGCACGCTGGAAGTCGTTGTGAGCGCCTGTACTTACTTCACCAAACGTAATTTCCTCTGCAACACGACCGCCGAGCAAGCCGACGATTTTATCAAGAAGCTCTGGCTTCGTTTGGAAATAACGGTCTTCTCTTGGAAGCATGACCGCATATCCGCCTGCCTGACCACGAGGAACGATCGTTACTTTATGCACCATGTCAGCTTCGTCAAGGACAAGTCCAATGACGGTATGACCTGCTTCGTGGTACGCCACGATATTGCGTTCTTTCTTAGAAATGACACGGCTTTTCTTAGCCGGTCCAGCAATGACACGGTCAGTTGCTTCGTCGATATCACGCATATCAATTTTCTTTTTGTTTTGACGGGCAGCAACAAGTGCTGCTTCGTTTAGTAAGTTCTCAAGATCTGCCCCTGAGAAACCTGGTGTTCTGCTTGCAATGGCTTTCAGGTTGACTGTATCATCAAGCGGTTTGTTTTTCGCATGAACCTTCAGTACTTCTTCACGGCCAATGACATCTGGGCGGTCAACCGTAATTTGACGGTCAAAACGTCCCGGACGCAGCAATGCAGGATCTAGGATATCTGCACGGTTCGTTGCAGCAATGATAATAATCCCTTCGTTGGCACTAAAACCATCCATTTCAACAAGAAGCTGGTTAAGCGTTTGTTCACGCTCATCATGACCACCGCCAAGACCTGCTCCACGCTGACGACCCACTGCATCAATCTCATCAATAAAGATTAAGCAAGGTGCATTCTTTTTCGCATTTTCAAACAAATCACGTACACGTGATGCACCGACACCGACGAACATCTCGACGAAGTCAGAACCACTGATGCTGAAGAAAGGAACGCCTGCTTCTCCTGCAGATGCTCTCGCAAGCAATGTTTTACCTGTACCTGGAGGTCCTACTAGTAAAACCCCTTTAGGGATTCTTGCGCCAAGCTCCGCAAATTTACGTGGATCTTTTAAGAATTCAACCACTTCTACGAGCTCTTGTTTTTCTTCATCCGCACCGGCAACATCTTTAAATTTCACACGTTTCTTCTCTTCTGTGTAAAGCTTCGCCTTACTCTTACCAAAGTTCATGACACGGCTTCCACCGCCTTGAGCTTGGTTCAATAAGAAGAAGAACAGGATAAAGATGATGATGAATGGAATGATGGTTGTCAGAACTTGCAGCCATCCATTTGTTTCAGGTGCTGGTTCTACTTTTACATCTGTATTCTTCAGTGCACTGTAAATTTGGTCAACTCCTTGACCGTCTGGAACGTGGGTAATGAAGTATTCATCTTTCTTCGCGCCATCTAATTGACCACGAATTTCATAAACCCCTCTTACAGGCTGGATGGAGATACTCTCCACTTTTCCCGCACTTAAATTTTGCGAAAATTTGCTGTAAGACATGTTCTCAGGCTTTTGATTAGGGGATCCTAACCAACTGACAACCCCTATCACAAGTAATAAAATAAGTATATAAAAAATCGTATTACGAAAAACCCGATTCATTCCTTACCTCCTCCCACAGTAAGCACAACTATGTTCAATAGTATCATAGAAAATCATTCCAACACAACCAATAACCTCATGTAAACGTGTGCTCATTAGCCTTCGTAAACAGATGGTTTTAACACTCCAATATACGGGAGGTTTCGGTAACGTTCGGCAAAATCCAATCCATAGCCAACAACAAATGCATCTGGTACTTCAAACCCAACATAATCTGCTTTGATGTCTGCTTTGCGGCCGCTTGGTTTATCAAGCAATGTCACAATTTTAATGGAGTTTGCTTTACGGTATCGGAAAAGCTCTACCAGATAACTCAAAGTTAACCCACTGTCGATGATATCTTCCATAATTAGAATATCTCTTCCTTCAACAGAAGTATCTAGATCTTTGATGATCTTCACTTCTCCAGAAGATACGGTAGACTTTCCGTAGCTAGATACATCCATAAAATCAAGCTCTAAATATGTATCAATGTGTTTGATCAGGTCTGCCATGAATGGAAGAGCCCCTTTCAAAACACCAATAGCCAGGGGAAATTTACCATCATAATCGCTGGTTAATGTTGCACCCAGTTCCTTCACTTTTAGCTGGATCTCTTCTTCTGAGATCAAAATCTTTTCAATATCTTGTTTCATGCTTTTGCTTGCCCCCTACAAATTTTCGTGCTGTCTATATTGTAATACAATGAGATCGCTGTTTGTCATATCAATTTCTTCAAAAACGGATTTTTTCAGACCTGGGATCCAGATGATTTGATGATCCGAGTCAGTGACGATCGGCCAGCTGTCTCTTTCTGCAAGAGGCACTTTTTTATCAATAAATATATCTTTCACCTTTTTTGATCCATTCATCCCTTTTAGTTTGATTCGATCACCGTTTTTTCGTGAGCGAATGATCAAAGGAAGACGAACATGATCTTTTTGAAGCAAGAAAAAATGGTTTCCGTTCCGTGCATCCTTCGGAACATGATTTGATACCAAGATAGACTGTCCATTCGGGAGAAAAAGTTCCTCGCCAAGCTCACCTTTTAAATGATGAGTATATGACTGATCTATGACAAGCGATCGTTCAAAGGTAAACATACAGTGATCATAAGATTTGACAGCTTGTAAACCTTTTGGCAAATCTAATGATCCAGACGGTTGATCAGTATGAGATAACCAGTCCAAAGTCCCTAGAATATGCTGGTTTGAAAACGCTGATTGAGTGTTTTCATAAAGATAGTTTAATATTAGTTGAATGCCTCTTCTTTGTAAAGGCAAAGGCAGGTCAAGCAAAGGCTTCGTTTTGATCTCAATTTGCTTAGGCGTTTGATTCGTAATGACTTGATGCATTTGATCCTTTGTTAATGCCTGCAAGTACTGCTCATCCTCAGTCAGCATGTCACTTACAAACTGAAAGCTTTCATGCACATGAGGTGCCTCTTCTTTTAACACGGGAAGAACGTGTCTTCTGATCCGGTTTCTCAAGTAGTCATCGGTGTGATTGCTTTGATCAATGACATAAGGAACTTGTTCTTTTTCGCAAGAAGTGAGTACATCATCCTTAGAATATCCAATCAGCGGACGAATCAGCCACCCTTCTTGAAAAGGGCGCTTTGCTTGCATACCTGCGAGTCCTATTCCAACAGTCCCTCTTGTCAGCCTCATCACCATTGTTTCTACTTGATCGTCTCCATGATGTGCAAGCGCTATAAATTGAGCGTTGTACTGTTCCATCAATTGACGAAAGAAAGCATATCTGCACTCTCTTGCAGCTGCCTGTTTGTTTAAGCGGTTTTCTTTTGCATATTGGGTGACCTGTATACGAGCCGATTCAAAAAGGATCTCATGCTCTTTACAGTACGCTTCAACAAATGCCAAATCAGCAAAGGATTCTTCTCCTCTGAACATGTGATCTACATGGGCTGCAATCAGCTGAAAGGAACCTTTTCGACGTTTGTTTAGTTCATGCAGCAAGAGCATAGAATCTGGTCCGCCAGAAACCCCGACAATGACTGTCGTATTTTCAAGGAAAACATCATGTTTTTTCAAAAAAGATTCAATTCTATTCACAACTTCCTCCTCACAAAGAGCAGGTAATTTAAAGATATACATATCCTATCACTTTCATTAGCTCCAAGCAAAGAAGAAGCCTGCTTTTTTACAGCTCTATAATAGGAATAAAACCACATAAGCACAGTAAAGAGCGAGCACACTGCATAAGATGAGAATGGTTTCAAAAAGACCGCCTGATTTTTTGCGTACTGATGTTCTTTTCGCAGCAGCAACTCTTGATCGTGAAGGTGCGGCCTGTTGATGTTGGGGAACAGCTGGCTTTTGCCTATTTTGCTGTGATGGCTTCTTTTGTTGTGATTTTCTTGAAGCAAGCAATTGTCCTTCTTTCAGCATCGCGCTTTTCATGTCTGCCGCTGATTGATATTTGCCTTGGAGAGCCGCTTTTAACACCCTCTCATATCGCTTTAATAAAGGATGTCCTTCAATCGCCCGATAAAGCTGCTTTTCTGGTTCTGCCCCTTTTTTAAATTCTTTTTTATAGGCACAGTTCACCATGACCATACTTAAAGCAAATAGATCATAAGAAGGTTCTGCTTTTCTTGTACCGAAGCCCCAGTAGCCGCGGTCAAAAAACTCGGTGTATTCCTTAATCGCCCTTCCCGCCTTCGTTGTTCCTCCAACATCAATACATCGAATCGTAGCTGGGGGGCCTGAAACGATGAGATTATCAGGCTTCAAGTCACCGAAGATCCAGCCTTCCTTATGTAAGTGAGCAAGGTTAGACAACAGTTGAATCATGAGAACGACGATCCATTCATCGCCTTTTTGTTTCACAAATTCAAGCAGCAATGGTCCTCTGACATACTCCATGACATAAAACGACCGTTTCTCTGACATACCAGGATAAAGAGCATCATCCATATCATAAAAAGAAGGCCCCATGGTTTTCACAGGAGCCTTTGAAAAGGATTTTAATACATTGACTTCAGATGCAATGAGCATACTGTCATCACTCACTTTAAGGGCCACTTGCCCCTTTGGCGATTCGGCCAGATAGACCACACCGTTCGCCCCTTTTCCCAGCTCTTTTACAATGCGGTAATGTTGGTGATGCCACTTTCCTTTTATCATTGTACCTAATGGGATGTTAGAAGCCGAATTCATCATGTTCTTCCTTCGCTTCAAGCAGCCCTTTTCGTGAACGAACTGATTTGAAATGCTGGAGTGCTTCTCGAATTGCTGGTCCTGTCGGTGTAATTCCTCCTGTTGTCAGCTTCGGGAAAATCGATGATAACGAATCGAACCGTGGCGTCCAGTTCAACACAATTTCTGCATCTGAGTTTTTCCCGGGAAATACACACATCCCAAACTGATTTTCACCAATTCTCGAATTTAGACTAATAGAGAGATCGATGAGTGCTTCTTTGACCGTTGGCAGCTTCGGTTTCATACTTGCACTCGTATCCACAAGCACAAGCACTTGAAGATGAACCGTCTCACCGAGCTCGTCCACAACCTCCATCACTTCTCCACGCTTATCTGGGGGAAGTTCTTCAATTTCAGTATCTTTGCCAAGAATTTGCTGCAATTCTTTATTCACAACACCTTGTAACGTTTGCGTCATCGCCTTTTTTGTCACCATTTGTACGGTTTGAGACAATTGCTGAACGTAGACAACCTGATGAATGCCTCCGCCTGCTAGAGCAATCCCCTCTACTTCTTTCATCGCTTCATGATCGTGTCTGTTCTCTTCCATAATGCCAATGACATTGACTGTGATCCCTTGCTCCTTTGCCAATGCGGCAATCGCAAGTGGGTCTTCCCCATGATTTGAGCAGCCATCTGTAATCAGTAAGATTTGGTTTACGTGACCTTTTCGCATCTTCATTCCTCCTGGGATTGTAACTGAATGCTTATATCCCCATCATCGCCAGAAGAAATTCATATTATACGATATTTCAAGAAATCTCTTGTTTCTGAAGATAGAATGTACCGGTCGGAATGGATGCCCATTTTGGTGTATTGTGGTCGAGCCTAATGACGACAACCGTCATATCGTCATCGATTTGACCTGCTCTTGTGCGAATGACCTCCTCCATTAATAAATCAGCAATCTCTTGCGGATCTTCTGTTTTAAAGCTCTTCATTTTTCGTTTGACCCACAAATCATGATTTTCGATATGCTTTGGTCCTTCAAAGATACCGTCGCTCATCATGATAAGGAGATCTCCTGCCTTCATCTGTTCACTCACCACTTCTACTTCAAATTCATCAATAATGCCAATAGGCAAGTTGCTGGCCTGTACCTTCATCACTTGATCACCACGTTTAATAAAACTTGGGGTGGAGCCAATCTTGAGGAATTTACAGCTCGCATCCTGTAAATCAATAATGGATAAGTCTAATGTAGAGTAGACTTCATCCGTTGTCCGTAGAGATAAAATGCTATTAATCGTTTTAATCGCTACTTTTTCATCAATACCAGATGCCAAGATTTTTTCTAACAGCTTGATCGTTTCATTGCTTTCAAAATGGGCTCTTGCTCCATTTCCCATCCCATCACTAATAGCTGCGGCATATTTACCTGCACCCAGCTCCATCATGCTGTAGCTGTCTCCAGATACTAATCCTCCACCTTTCGCTGCATGTGCTACACCTGTAGACACTCGATACGATTTTGCAGAACCGAATACAACATGACAATAACCTGTTGGATGCTCCGCACACTGCTCTGCTTTGACTAAAACTTGTTCTTCTAAAATATCCGAGAGCATTGGAGCGATGATTTTTTCGCATTCCCCATGACCTTGGCAATAGGGAATTCTCATCTCTATATCAACATTTCCCTGTTCTAAGCTATAAATTTCAACTTGCTGAATTTCAATTCCAAAGTTCTGAAGTGCTTCTATCAACTGCTCTTCCTGAATAAAATGCTGCTCTCTTTCTCGTTTTATTTCCCGGGAAAAATCCTCCATGACTTGTGAGACACCCATAAGTTGTTCGGCCACAAGGCGCCTGCTGTCTTGGACCTTTTTCTTTAAGGTCTGATTTGCTTTATAGTAAGCTATCTCCTCTTCAATCAATTCTTCTACATGCTTTGATTTTGAGCAGTGCTGACTGAATTTCTTTTTCAACTTCCGGTTATGCTCGTACGTTTTTTCATCAGATTCATGCATAACTTGTTTCATGAGTTCATAGGTTGTATCAAAGTTCTGCACCCAGCATTTATTTTTCTTATAGCACGTTTGACAGGAACGTTCTGTGATCGTACTTAAAAAAAGATCTACATCCTCTTCCTGCTTCTTCTCCTCAGGAATGGATTCGTAAAATGTCGCAAAACTCTCAGACAGCGCATGAAATACATTAGAGAATTGATCTACCTTTTTTGCTGTCACGTCTCGTACTTTTCTGGCATATTGCTGCTGTTCCTGTACATGCTCTACCGTACCAGGAATATATTTTGCCACCTTGGACGTTACTGACTGTGGCGTGAGCAAAAACAGTGCAACTGCGATGAGTGATTCATATAGCGTTGTCATTAGCCCTGCTGACCCTTCACCGTAGAGGGAGATTAGTAAAGAACCCACAATCAAGCCTATGGCGGCTCCTGCTTTTTTCCCCTCTTTTAGTAATCCGCCTAATAAGCCCGAAAAGGCAAGCAGACTCATCTGATAAAGGTTGCCGATGTTGGCGAGACCAAGAATTAATCCAGTTACAACACCCACTGTACAACCAATACTCGCTCCTCCAATAAAGGCAAAGCTCAGCACTACATATCGTGACAAAATATGCTCTGCCTGCATTCCTTGAAATGTGATCCCAGCCAGACCTGTTAAAACTGAAGCGATTAATATCATAAAGCAAATAATTTCTTCAACCTTTAAGGAGTGTTTGATTTTCCTGACTGTAAAAATCGGCAAACTTTGAAGAAAAATCAGTGTCAAAATGAAGGCAAGTCCAGCTTCAACCCCTGCCATCACATAGTCATAGCTTTGAACCGCACCCTGCTCGAGGTATACAAAAGCTCCCCTGGTCATCAGCATTGAGAGCACAATCACAACCGGTAATGTTTTCACTGGGTCTTTGATGATAAATGAAACGACCTTTGACATGAGGAGGAACACGATCAATGACGCAAACACGAATAATGCATTTTGAGGTGATATCGTCATCGCTCCAGCGAGTAAAGCAAGACAAGCAAGCATCGCTTTATCCCTTTTAATGAGCAGCATGGACCCAAAGAAAGGCAATGCAAACGGCATAATTTCAGATAAGATAAAGGCTCGTCCCAATAAAAAGCCCAGAACAACATAAATAAACCCTTTATAGAAAAAAAGAGAATGCGTATGATGAAGAAACAGGTTTTTCATCTTTTTTAACCCTGCACTGATTCTTTCAAACCCGGCTCCCGTTAAATCAGTTCTTCTTTCTAGTTTTTCCATCTTTTCATCCCCCACCTGATATTCGTTGCTTGTCATTATAGCGAAGGTGAAAAAGAAATTTTGTCAAAAGAAGTTGTCGTTTCCATAAAACGTTCGACGCTTTATTTGCCAAAAAGGCATACTTTCTTGAAAGTCGATGTCTTTCATCAGAATTTTACGAAAGCACAAAAAAACAGCTTTCCTATAGAAAGCTGTTTTGAAGATGACCCGTACGGGATTCGAACCCGTGTTACCGCCGTGAAAGGGCGGTGTCTTAACCGCTTGACCAACGGGCCTTGCTTATTGTTCTTTTTAAAAGGATAGCGGCGGAGGGGATCGAACCCCCGACCTCACGGGTATGAACCGTACGCTCTAGCCAGCTGAGCTACACCGCCATAATGTAAAATGCGCTAAGAAGCACAAGAACTATAATACAAAGGATTCGCTTGTCCGTCAATAGAAAGTTTTAAATTAAATGGCAAATGCACAAAAAACGTTGAATTTGTATTAAAAAAAGCACCCGCTAAACAGCAGATGCTTTGTTGTGAAAAATATATAGAAAGCAGCAACAAGTTAACCTCTTCTTGCTCCGCGCCCCCCACGTTTTGATTCCGTGTTACGTTTTAAAGATGTTAAGCGATCTTCGCTATCTTTTAAGAATTTGTTCATTTTTTGCTCAAACGATTCCTTCGGACGGAAATCATTTCTGCTCGGTCTTGATTGTTGTTGTTGAGGACGATCTTTTGCTTTTTTAATGGACAAGCCGATTTTACCGTCTTTTTCAACGTTAATCACTTTCACTTCAACTTGTTCACCGACTTTTAAATGCTCATTAATATCTTTTACATAGTTATCGGCTACCTCACTGATATGAACGAGACCAGTTGAACCGCCTGGCAACTCCACAAAAGCTCCAAAATTTGTAATGCCCGTAACTTTCCCTTGTAACTTGCTGCCAACTTCAATCGACATAAAAAAAGTGCTCCTCCTTAGACTTATAAAAAAATCTCATTTGTTCAATTATACATAAACTGAATTTTAAGTGTCAACAAGGCTAATCGCTCTTATTGCCCACATCAAAGATTTTTTCGCCTTTTTTAGACATATAATAGTCCCGTCGTGCCAGTTCGAGTACGTATTCTTTGCTTTTCAGCTTTTTGATTTCATCAGAAATATCTTCCTGCTTTGTTTGTAATTGCTTCAATTCTTTTTCAAGCGCAACCTTCTTCTCTTCTTTTTCTTTCAATGCAGACGATTGCGACCATAGGGCACTTGTTACCAAAACAGCAAACATGAGCACAATGACTCCAAACACGGTAAGCCTTCTAAGGAGTCCCCGGCGTTTGCGTTTTAGGCGCTGCGCTTGCTGTTCCATTTGTTTTTGATAATCATTTTGAATTTGTGCGATATTTCTTTTTCTCTCGTTCAAGGATGAAGGCCTCCTCTCTTACTTTGTCCAGAATTGTTTCCATTTCGTTTTCATGGTACGAGATAATTTCTTGATCCCTTGTAAAATTCCTGCTCCTTTTGAGAAAAACAACCTCATTGATGTTCGCCATTTTTCGGGAATTCGATGAATAATGGTCACATTGAGTAACCAAATAAGCGGATAACAAACAATATACAGCACCTTCCACACGAGTCGAAACGCAAAACGAACAAGGCGTAAGAGCGAGTGGAACAAGAACAGAAGAGCACTTATGATCAAACCGACGATCCAGCGAATGGGCTGGAAAACCATCGACATGATCAGCCTTTTCAGGAAGAGAACAGTCTGATAAATACACCTCATCACAAACTTGAGGATGTTCAAATACAGCTGTTTCATCAATGCCTGGTACATCGAGAAACCTAGAGCAACAGCTAGAAAAATATAAAGTCTGAATTCTCCCTCATTGGTTAGCAGCAGGACATAAAAGAACAACAGACCCTGCACCACCCAAAAAAGGAGGTCGTGAATGACCAGCAGCCATTTTGCTGTTTTTTCCCGGTTCACAAACAGCTTGTACGTATCCAGCGATGCGCCCAGCCAGATGCCCATCGCCGCCATCGAAAGCATCGTATAAAACTGGACCGTCAGTGTCATTTAAACAGCTTGCTAAAAAATCCTTTAGCTTTCTCCCCGTGCTGCTCATCTACATAGATTAAGTCAAAGACACGCCCTTTAATGGACACAACGCCCTTTTCTACATCTAAGTTTTTCATTTGCAGATTTTCTCCGCGAATGGCGAGGACTCCCATGACAGTCTCAAGCAGAAATTCTTCATTATCAAAGCTCTCGACCTGTTTGACCCCGGTAATATCTAAATGCTTTCTGTTGCGCATTGTGACATGATGCTCGGCTTCTGATGACAACTTCGTGCCTTGAGGTTGATTATAATATTGATTCATTTATACATCCCCCATATCTCATACTTGCATTGTTACTGCATTGTATGTGACAGGCGGGACATTTAGAACAAGCCCTATTCTGCTGTTTTCTCTTCTTTTAGCACGGTATACATGCCAGCAGCTTCTTCTTTTTTCGTTGTGTCTTTTAACTCGTTGACTTGAACAGTCACAAGCTTTTGGCCAAAGCGAATTTGAAGCTCGTCCCCTTCTTTCACGTCAGAGCTGGCTTTCGCCTGCGTGCCATTAATGGAAATTCTCCCTTGATCAGCTACTTCTTTTGCCAATGTTCTTCTTTTTATTAAACGAGACACTTTTAAGAATTTATCTAGTCTCATGTAAGTTCACCTCTTTCTATGCGTTTGGCATCGTTCCACAGATCGTCCATTTCTTCTAGGGTCAAGTCCTCTAGTGAACGCCCTATGTCCTTTGCTTTTTGTTCAATATGCTGAAAGCGCCGCATGAATTTTGTGTTTGCAGAAGAGAGGGCGGTTTCAGGCTCTAGATGATAAAATCTACCAATGTTGACGAGAACAAACAAAAGATCCCCAAATTCATCCTTCATCTGCTTTGTTGCACCTTCATCCGTCTTATCTGCCACTTCCACAAGGAATTCCTGCTTTTCTTCTTCGTATTTGTTCCAAATATCCTCTACTTCTGTCCAGTCGAAGCCCACTTTTGCTGCTTTCTTTTGGAGCTTATAGGCTTTTGTTAAAGCTGGAAGAGTCGTTGGAATGGATTGCAAAATAGAAGCTGCACGCTCCGGTTTTTCCTGCTGCTTGATTTTTTCCCAGTTGGCGACGACATCTGATGCTTCAGACACATCCGTATCACCAAACACATGCGGATGTCGTCGAATCATTTTTTCTGTGACATGCTGGATGACGTCATCCATTGAGAAATAACCATCATCTTCACCAATTTGGGCATGGAGTAAAACTTGCAGCAGTACATCTCCGAGTTCTTCAACCATATGATCTGGATCGTCTTCATCTATGGCTTCCAGCAGCTCATAACATTCTTCAATTAAATATGGTTTGAGCGACTCATTCGTTTGTTTTTGATCCCAAGGACAGCCGCCAGGACCTCTTAATGTACGAATGACTTCGCGGAAAGTGTCAAATTGCTGATAGAGCAGCTTTTCATCTTGAATGGGAGGTACATAAACACTCGTTAAGTTATTTATCGACACATCTCGATCAAGTTCAAATAAAGGAACACCTGTAATCTGCTCCTGACTGCTTCCAGCTGCCGTTACGATAAAGACTTCATAATCGTCAGGTAGCTTTTCCATGAGGGTCAGCTTCACATTCGAGGCTGTCATCTGATCATATACCTGACAGATCAGCACATGCTGGGTCAACTTCAGATCATCCGCTCTCATATCCCCTGCGTCAACGAATTGAAGCCCTTCGATTGGGTCAATCTGTAAGGAATTAAACGTCGCATCCAAAAAGCTTTGTCCACCAGCCACGTACACCTCAACCCCGCGCTTCTTCTGTTGTGAAACAAGAAGCTGCACTGTCTTTTCCGCCACAAACGGGTGACCTGGTACTGCATACACAATATCTTTCTCCTCAGCCTCTCGGAAGAGAATGTCTGTGATTTCCTCATACACTGCATCAAACTGATCATGCTTTTCATAAATCTCATCAAAAAAGGTCAGAGACGGGACCTCCTGCATCAATTCTGCGGTGAGTGGATGATCCTGCGTTCTCATGTATACTTCTTTCGCCTGCTTCAGCTGCTTATATACACCGAGCGTCAGCTGATCCATGTCGCCTGCCCCAAGACCAACGACTGTAATCTTACCTGCCATTTCGATTCCCTCTCATCTGTTTAAAATATAAAATCTTTTCTCCTAATGGAATGAGTCTCCATTCCTCTTCCGTAAATACGTCTAGCTTAAGAATACTATATAAAAAGGCGAAACCACCAATAAAAACTGAAGTCAGGCTCTCTAAAACAGAAAACGGACGTTTCTCAAAGGGAATGACCCAAGAAAACAATGCCTGATATCCAATTAAAACGACAGCCATGAATGCTGCTGATAAAAGAATTTTCACTGGGAATAGCTCTCTTATTGAAATCCACCCTTTATGCTTCAAATACACCGCATTGAGCGCAGCGGCGGCGAGAAACCCACAAACAGTCGACCATGCGGCTCCATAAATGCCGAATAACGGGACAAGAGCCAGCGTCAGACCCCATTTCACCAGTACACTAATCAGGACTACGACAGCCGGATACACGGTATGTCCCAGACCCTGAAGTAAAGCGGTTTGCGTAATCGCCATTGATGTAAAGGCAATGGATATGCAAAATATTTGCAGCGCATCTGTCCCTAAGTCATTACGAAAAAGCATAATGTTCACAGACGATAAAATACATATAAGACCGACAGCTGAACCAATCCCCAGCACCGATGTTGCCTTAAACGATGTACGTACTTTTTCACGAATTGCTCCATGCTGCCCTTTTCTTAAGGCCGACGACAAAAACGGAACAAGAGACGTCCCGATACTAATTGCAAACACCGTCCCGAGCTGCAGGAACGGCTGACCTCGGTCATATACGCCTTTCGCCGCCTTTGCAGCTGCTTCACTCAGTCCCTCACTGCGCAGTAGCGCATACAAGTGAAAAGCATCGATCATTTGCATCCATAGGATCAGCAATCCACTCACACAAATCGTCAATGTATACAGCACCAAACTCTTCAGCACATCTTTTTTCCGCAGTGTAGCCTGTTTTAATGTCTTGCTCGCTGACGACCGCTTCCGATAGTTCAGCCAAAGGAAAAGAAGCAATATGAGTGAAGCCGCACTTCCAGCTATAGAAGAGAACACCGCACCCGCTCCTGTTTCATAAAGCGAATAGCCATGTCTCACAAAATAGAAAGATAAAACAAGCAGGACGCCTACTCTGATGAGCTGCTCAGCCAATTGAGAGACCGCGGTGGGGAGCATCAGCCCATCACTCTGAAAAACACCCCTCAGCATCACGGTAAGCGGCAGAAATAGAAACACAAACGAACTCATCTGGATGAGCAGCATTAATTGACTGTCTGCCATGAGATTCGCAATTGTGCCTGCTCCTATATATAAACAAAGAAATAAGACCAAGCTCAGCAAAGTGATATACACCAAGGATACCTTTGTAATGATTCGGCGATTCTCCTCACCATGCTCGCTCAGGAGCTTGGACACCATCACAGGGAAACCAGTGGTGCCGAGCATGATCGCAATGCCAAGAAAGGGATAGACCTGCTGATAAATATAAAAACCTGTGTCTCCTACGATATTTTGAAAAGGGACACGATATACGGCACTCAGTACCTTTGATAACAAGCCTGCGATGGTTAAAATCACCGCACCTTGGAAAAGCCAATGCGGCTGATTCACAGCATTTTTCATGGATGACTCCTTTATGTTCAATCAAAAAATATACCTGCATTCAAACGCACTCATTATATCATACGTGACTGGCGAGCCCTTTCTTTCTAAGGAGTAGACGATACATTCATTATTTTGTTTCATTCCATATAAAAAACGCCGACAAAATCAGATGATTTCATCGGCATTCTTTCGTTTTATCAAAATGATATAGATTTATTAGACCTAATGTTCCATTTGACGGGCTAAGAAGCCAGCTGCCGTTTCTGCCGCTTTATGCTCCACTTCTCCCATTGAACGCTCTTTAGAAAATAAGACGACGGCGCCAATTGGATCTCCGTTTGCAACAATAGGTGCAATGGTATAAGCTGATACATCATCATCAATACCATCCACAAGCTGAATTTCTTTCTTGCTGTCCTCTAATACAGAATTACGCTGATCCATTGTTCGTTCAAGTAAATCACTAATGGATTTGTTTAAGTACTCTTTTTTTGAACTGCCGGATACAGCAATATACGTATCACGATCACAGATGAGGATAGAATGACCCAAACTGTCGAATAAAGCATCAGCATATTCCTTCGCAAAGTCTCCTAGCTCACTAATCGGTGAATACTTCTTCAAAATGACTTCTCCATCGCGGTCGACAAAAATCTCAAGTGGATCTCCTTCTCGGATGCGCAATGTTCTGCGAATCTCCTTCGGTATAACCACTCTACCTAGATCATCGATGCGGCGTACAATTCCAGTTGCTTTCATTCACTGCTGCCTCTCTTTCGTTTGATGATGTGTTGGGTGAATGGAACAAAAGCGTCCACTTTATGCAACATTCACCACTTGACCCTGAGATTAGTATCCGTCACATCAAACGTAATATACACGAGAGACCAACAAAATTTTATGAAGATGGAATGGTTTCTTTTTTCACATCTTGAAGACCTCGAAGCATACGAAGAACGACTTCAAGCCACTCCTCCGTTTTCTTGCCTTTTGTTTGGACAGAAATAATCAGCTTGCTACCTTCCATGCCAAGACCGATATCACGGCCATATTGACTGCCAAGCTCAAATAATTTTTGACCATCGATGTCGCTGCTAGCTTTTTCATCGAGAGTGAGTCTGACAATGCCTTTCTCCATCTTGATCAACTCGACACGTTCCTGCACAGCGTACACCTTCATCGTCGCAATCGTGAACAAATCAGCCACTTCTTGCGGATATTCTCCGAATCGGTCAATCATTTCATCTTGAAGCTCTTTCCGCTCTTCTATAGATCCAATCGCTCTAAACTGTTTATACATCTCGATCTTTTGTTTGCCATCAGAAATATAGCTATCTGGAATGTAGGCATCAATTTGGAGATCAATTTCCGGCTCAAATTTTTCTTGAGCAGTCGTATCGCCTCTTCTTTCTTCAATGGCTTCTTTCAGCATTTGAGAGTAAAGGTCGAATCCAACAGAATCAATAAATCCATGTTGCTGTGCACCAAGTAAATTTCCTGCTCCTCGAATCGTTAAGTCACGCATCGCAATCTTAAAGCCTGATCCGAGCTCAGTGAATTCTTTAATAGCTTGAAGTCTTTTCTCAGCTACTTCAGAAAGCACTTTATCTTTTCGATAAGTGAAATAAGCATAGGCCACACGATTCGAGCGCCCAACTCGTCCTCTTAACTGGTACAGTTGCGAAAGCCCCATTTTATCAGCATCGTGAACAATGAGCGTGTTCACATTTGGAATGTCTACGCCCGTTTCGATAATGGTTGTACTGACGAGTACATCCGATTCACCTTCTAGGAAATTAATCATCACGGATTCCAGCTCGTTCTCACTCATTTTCCCATGTGCGTAGCTTACTTTTGCGTCTGGAACAAGCATCGAGATTTCATCTGCTTTTCGTTCAATATCCTCCACTCGGTTATAAAGGAAGTACACTTGACCGCCTCTTGCCAGTTCTCGCTCAATGGCTTCTCTAACTAACGCACCATTGTACTCGACAACATAGGTTTGAACTGGGAAACGGTTCTCAGGTGGCGTTTCAATAACAGATAAGTCACGTACGCCAAGCATCGACATATGAAGCGTACGAGGAATTGGCGTTGCCGTTAACGTCAGCACATCAATATTGGCTTTCATTTGTTTAATTTTCTCTTTATGCGTCACACCGAAGCGCTGCTCTTCATCGATAATTAACAGTCCTAAATCCTTGTACACAATGTCTTTTGAAAGAAGACGATGCGTCCCGATGACCATATCAATCGTTCCGTTTTTCAGCCCTTTTAATGTTTCTGTTGTTTCTTTTCGTGTACGGAAGCGGCTAAGCTGAGCAATTTTAACAGGATAGTCTTGGAATCTGTCCATAATCGTGTCAAAATGCTGCTGCGCTAAGATCGTTGTTGGTACAAGCAGTGCCACCTGTTTCCCGTCAGCAATGGCTTTGAAGGCCGCTCGAATCGCCACCTCTGTTTTTCCATAGCCCACATCTCCACAAAGCAGACGATCCATCGGGCGCTCCCGCTCCATGTCTTGCTTGATTTCATGAATCGAGCGAATTTGATCGTCTGTTTCTTGGTAAGGGAATGCAGATTCAAACTGGCGCTGCATCTCATGGTCAGGCGAGAAGGCATACCCTTTGCTTGCTTCACGTTCTGCGTACAGCTTAATTAGATCATCTGCAATGTCCTGCACAGATGATTCTACTTTTTTCTTCACGCGCTTCCAGTCGCTACCGCCTAGTTTGTATAGCTTTGGTTCTTTTCCTTCTGACCCAACATACTTCTGCACCTGATCAATTTGTTCAACAGGGACATAAAGCTTATCGCTTCCTTGATAATGAATATTTAAATAATCTTTATGAATGCCGCCAATTTCAAGCGTTTCAATTCCTAAATACTTACCGATCCCGTGGTTAATGTGCACCACATAATCGCCCACTTGCAGCTCTGAATAGCTTTTGATTCGCTCTGCGTTCGTCAGCTTTTGCTTACGTGCCTGCTTCTTCACACGTTTCTTGAAAAGTTCACCCTCTGTAATGACAGCAATTTTGGATAAAGGCAGTTCAAAACCGGTTTGCAGCTCACCTTGTAAAATATATACTTGCCCACTGACAAGCTCAGCATCAGGTTTAGCAAGAGCTGCTTCAATGTCATAATCATGCAAGACAGATGACAGCTTCTCTGTCCGCTCTTCATCCGCACCTAAAAAGACAACCGTATAATTCTGCTTTTTGTAGCGTTCAATTTCACTTGCAAGCACATTCATCTGCCCATGGAAATTCTGCATTTGCTTACTAGATACATTGACGATATTTTGCGGATTGGTCTGCTGAACATGTCTTAAAAATAAGGAATAGTACAGAATCAATCTCGATTGCTGATTGAATAGCTCTTGAAATGGGAAGGAAAGGGCTAGATCATGCAGGATATTCCCTTCTTCCAGCAGACTAATTGTCCAATCTGCTTCTTCCTGTTCAAGCTGTTCTTCCATCTCCTGAATTCTGCTGATTTCATCTAGAATGATAATCGTATCCTGCGATGTATAATCTAGCAAACTAGCAGGCTTTTCATAGAAATAGGACAGATACTTCGTCATTTCTTGTGTCACAATACCTTCTAGCAGCTTCTCACGATCAGCAGAAATATTCTGATGGAGCAGTTCTTTTTGTTTATCCGAGTTGAATTTCTTTAAGCTGCTGGCAAGACCTTCGTCAAGCTGTTCAATCGCTCTCACTCGTTCAGGCCCTCTTACAATCAGCTCTTTCGCCGGGCCAATCTTGATTTCTTGAAGTGTTTCCAATGAACGCTGCGTGTCAGAGTGGAAGGACCGAATAGAATCCACTTCTGTATCAAACAGCTCAATACGGATCGGGTGGTCTTCCGTTAACGCATAAATGTCAATGATGCCTCCGCGCACACTAAAGTCTCCGGGCGCAGCGACCATGGACGTCCGGTCATAACCGATTTGCACGAGTTGTTTTGAAAACGCCTCCAAATCAATTTCTTCACCAACCTTTAAATGGATCTGACTCTCCTTCCAGAGCTCAACAGGAGGAAGCATTCTACGCACTGCAGCTGCTGGGGTCACGACAATCGGATTTTCTCCATTCGCGAGACGATTCAATACATCAAGACGCTGCGCTCTAAGCTCCGGGCTTGCCACAGCAATTTCAGATGCAATGAGTTCATTGACAGGATAAAGAAGAACCGAGCGATCTGGCATCACACTTGCTAGATCATCTGTGACCTTCTGCGCTTGATATAAGTTGTGTGTCACAATAAACATCGGCCGCTTTAATTCGTCTGATATGGCGGCTGTAAATAAAGATCTGACGGAGCCTGATAGTCCGGCGAGCAGTTGTTCTTTTAAACCTTCCTTTAGCCCATTAAAAATGGACTGAAAATCATCACTTTGTTTGATAAATGATTGTATATTTTTCATTTGGCTCCTCCTCCCTGCTTGTTTAAAACAGAAAAACGCTTTGGTCTATTATCTACACCAAAGCTTTTTATTGAATAAAGGTATGATACTGATGGTAATCAGGATTTCTTTCGAGCGCCTCTTGGCAATCCTCACAAATGGTTTGTACATGTAAATCACCATTTTCCCTATAAGAAATCATATCGTTTCTTTCCTCATTTGTTAAGTGATGAAATCCAAGTGCTTCACTTTGGACAGCGGATTCATCTAGACTGCCAACCTTTACACCACAGTGCCGGCAGTAATAGTGCAAAGCCATACGTGATCCTCCCATGCTGAGATTTTATGATCAGTATGTGCTTTGCTTATCATTCTTATACCTTCTTGTTAAAATCATTCATCACTTCTAAAAATGGCTTTGTTAAAGCCGCTTCACAAGCTTCAACAGATGCTTGAATAGCAGATGAGATATCAGGCTGTTCTTCCTCTGAGAAGCGTCCTAGTACGTAATCGACGACCTTCATGCCGTTTTGTGGACGGCCGATGCCGATACGGAATCGGTCAAACTCAGGTGAACCTAAATGCTGAATCAACGATTTGATTCCGTTATGTCCGCCTGCACTTCCTTTAGTACGCAAACGAATCCGGCCCGTTGGCAAATCAAGATCATCATAAATGACCTTCAAATGTTCAAGGGGAATATCATAGTAATCCATCAGCGGACGCACACATTCCCCTGATAAGTTCATATATGTAAGAGGCTTCACAAGTAGAACCTTTTGCCCCGAAACAAACCCAGTTCCATATTGTCCATGGAATTTTGATTGATTTAATGGGATGTCCCATTTTTTTGATAGTTCATCTATTGTCATAAACCCGACGTTATGTCTTGTTTTTTCATATTCTTTTCCTGGATTACCCAATCCAACGAACGCAATCATGAAACCAATAACCTCCTTTGTCGCACATGCACACGCCTAAAAAATGAGCCAATGTGATTGCCTCATGCAAAACGTATGAATTCTTTTCATTCTAGCACAAAAGACGTAACCGCGGGAGGGTTACGTCTCTAATTGACCAGTTATTCTTCGCTGTCATCTTTTTCTTTAATGGCCTCAGGCTCTTGCGTTTCCTCTTCACTATCTGGCTCTGGAACCTCTGATTGCTGAGGCGGTAAGATCGAAGCAACAACTTCTTCTGGATCATTATTAATTTGATACGTAGACTGAACAGACAGATCACCAACTGTTAGTACGTCATTTACTTCTAAGTTTGTAATATCAGCTTCAATATTTTGCGGGATATCCTTTGGTTTCGCTGTAATGGATAGCTCAAATAGTGGCTGCTGAAGCACACCGCCATCCTTTACACCTTTGGATTCGCCAATGAGTTGTACAGGTACATCTGCGTCAATTTCTCGCTGTAAGTCGACCACTTGGAAATCAGCGTGGACTAGCTCATTTTTCAACGGATCTGTTTGCAGTTCTGTTACCATCACAGATTTTGTTTCACCGCCAACGTCTAATGTGATGATTGTGTTTTTTCCTTCATCACGTAATGTCTTTAATAAATCAATACTGTCTAATGAAACAGCAAGGTTGTCTGTATTTTTTCCGTATATGACACCAGGAACGTGTCCTGAATGACGGATTTTTTGCAGTGTGGAACGTTTGAAATCAGTTCTTTTATTTGCTTTTAAAGTTGCCATATTCAGCACCATCCTATTTCTTTTTTGTCACTACTTTCATAAATACCCATAACTGAATCATTTTAAACATGTTTGCCTTTCATTTATCACAGCAAAAAGACCCCAAGCTGATGCCTAGGGCCTTTTCCAATCAGAAAATTAGCTGAAAAGGTAGCTCACAGATTCTTCTTCATGTACACGGATGATGGCTTCTGCAAGCAAAGGCCCAACTGAAAGCGGAATGAATTTTCCAACTTTCTTGTCATCTGTTAAGTGAATACTGTTTGTCACAACTAATTCTTTAATTTTAGAGTTTGTAATACGTTCTACTGCTGGTCCAGACAATACTGGGTGAGTACAACAAGCATAGACTTCAGCCGCCCCATTTTCCACAAGTGCATTTGCAGCAAGTGTAATCGTACCAGCTGTATCAATGATATCATCGATGAGAATCGCCGTTTTGCCTTCAATGTTCCCAATGATGTTCATCACTTCAGCCACGTTCGGCTTCGGACGACGTTTGTCGATAATTGCGATTGGTGCTTTCAGGCGGTCCGCCATTTTGCGCGCACGCGTAACACCACCGTGGTCAGGAGACACAACAACGATATCATTCAAGTTTTTCTGTTCGAAATAGTTTGTTAAGATTGGCACAGCCATTAAGTTATCGATTGGAATATCAAAGAAACCTTGGATTTGCGGCGCATGAAGATCAAGTGCAATGACACGTGTAGCACCTGCTGTTTCAAGTAAGTTCGCAAACAGCTTCGCTGTGATTGGCTCACGAGGTTTCGCCTTACGATCTTGACGTGCATATCCGTAATAAGGGATGACAATATTGACCGTTTTCGCAGAAGCGCGTTTTAGTGCATCTACCATAATGAGTAGCTCCATAATGTGCTCATTGACTGGCGCACTAGTAGATTGAATGACATAACAATCACAGCCGCGGATACTTTCTTCAATATTGATTTGGACTTCACCGTCACTAAAACGTTTAACAGAGCTCTTTCCTACATCAACTCCGATACGATCGGCAATTTCTTTGGCAAGTTCAGGGTTTGAATTCAAAGAGAATATCTTTAAATTCGCATCAGCATAACGATTAGACATGGTAAACCTCCGGGTATTTGGATTATTTTTTATGAATATTTTTCACATAATCTTCTTTATTGACTTGTCTTGCTCTAGCAATAGACAATGCATCCTGCGGTACATCTTCTGTAACCGTTGAACCGGCTGCAACATATGCCCCTTTTCCGACAGTGACTGGTGCAACGAGATTTGAATTGCAGCCAATAAATGCGCCATCTTCAATCTTCGTTAAGAATTTGTTCTTCCCATCATAATTAACTGTAATGGATCCACAACCAAGGTTTACATCCGTTCCGACCTCTGCATCTCCAATATAACTTAGATGAGACGCTTTGCTTCGGTCACCGAAAACTGTTTTCTTGATTTCGACAAAATTTCCGATCTTCACTTCATCGCCAATTTTCGACAACGGGCGAATATGAGCAAACGGTCCAATTGTCACATCTACCCCAACTTCACTATCGCAGACAACAGACTGCTTAATGACTGTCCGATCTCCAATTACGCTATCAACAATTTCAGTGTTCGGACCGATTGTGGCATCTGCACCAATCTTTACATTCCCTTTGATGACCGTCCCAGGATAAATCATTGTATCTTCACCAATGACTGCATCTGGCGAGATATACGTGTTCTCAGGATCAATCAAGGTTACACCATTCTTCATATGCTGATGATTAATACGTCGCTTCATGAATTGCTCTGCTTGTGATAGAGCGATACGATCATTAACTCCAAGTGTTTCTTCAAAATGCGGTGTTTGATACGCTGCAACCGTCTGTCCTTCATTCTTTAGAATTTCAATGACATCCGGCAAATAGTATTCACCTTGTGCATTTTCATTTGACACTTGCTCAATCACACGGAAGAGATCTTCATTTGAAAAGCAATAGGTTCCAGTATTAATTTCATTCACTTGACGTTCAGCATCACTTGCATCTTTATGCTCGACGATTTTTACTACAGCACCTGTTTCATCACGAAGAATACGTCCATAACCTGTTGGATCATCCGCGTGTGCTGTCAAAATCGTCACTTTCGCTTGTTGTTTTTGATGCTCGCTTAACATGGCTTCCATTGTTTCCGCTGTCAATAATGGTGTATCTCCACAAATGACAATGGTTGTTCCCTTTTCCTGCGCGAGGAACGATTTAGCTTGTTTGACGGCATGTGCTGTTCCCAGCTGTTCTTCTTGAAGTGCATATTCACTTCTGTCCCCAAGCTGCTTCTTGACGTCCTCTGCTCCATGACCGACAATCGTCACAAGCTTGGCTAAAGATAGCTTTAACGCTTGATCTGCCACATGCTCGACCATTGGCTTTCCGCAAACTGGATGAAGTACTTTGTATAACTTTGACTTCATTCTTGTTCCTTTTCCCGCTGCTAAAATCACTGCGAACCGCTTATCCATTGATTGGCCTCCAATATCCCTATTATCCATAGAAAAATATATCCTAAATAAGGACTGATTTCAAGGATACAAGAGGAAGTACATTAATTTTCTAATGGTTGAAACCTAGAAGAATCATGAGGAAAAACGCAAAAAAGACAGCATTTAAAAGAAAACATTCATTTTCTCTTAAAGCTGTCTTTTTAGGTTCACATATCTTTAAGAAGCTCCAGCTTCTTCATATTCAATTGTCTCTTCCTCTTCGCCTAAGCGATGATACTCATTTAAAACAGCATCTTGGATTTTACCCCGAGTGCTTGAATTAATTGGATGTGCAATGTCGCGAAACTCTCCATCAGGCGTACGTTTGCTAGGCATTGCAACAAACAAGCCATTGTTTCCATCAATCACACGAATATCATGAACAACAAATTCGTGGTCCAGCGTGATGGATGCAATCGCCCTCATGCGACCATCGGTATTCACGCGGCGTAATCTTACGTCAGTAACTTCCACAGTAGTTCACCACCTTTTCCCAATATAAAAGCATTAATTAGGTATTCAACGATTGTGGTGATTCTCCTGCTCTTTTTTTAAACTTTTTTTGAAATATCGGGATATTTATACATTTTTTGTCATTTTAATGACGGCGCTTACATCCGTTACGTGAAAAAAGACATCATGACGATGCCTTTTCATACATATAATGAAACCAAACGGCCTCCAAAGAGATGGCCTGTTTATTTCACTAATGCCACAACTTCAATTTCTACAAGTGCATCTTTTGGAAGTCTGGCTACTTCTACACACGAACGAGCTGGCTTATGTGTATGGAAGTATTCACCGTACACTTCATTCACTTCAGCGAATTGTTCCATATCTTTAATGAAAACCGTTGCTTTCACGACTGTTTCAAAGGAAGCACCCGCTGCTTCAAGAACGGCTTTAAGATTATGAAACACTTGATGTGTTTGTTCTTTAATATCTCCATTCACAAAATCTCCAGCTGGCGTTAATGGAATCTGCCCTGAGCTGTAAAACATGTTATTGACGATAATCCCTTGAGAGTAAGGTCCAATGGCTGCTGGCGCGTTTTTGGTTTGAACAACTTTTGTCATATCAATCTCTCCCATTCAAATACATGTTTGATCAAAGCTTAAGCTTTCGAATGAAAAAACTCGTGGAAATTACCTTCATTAATCTCAATGATTTTCTGCTTCATATCAATGGTTGAAAGCTTTAAAAGTGATACATATTCATCGACAAGACGTTCATCTACGCCTTCATCTTCTAATAAAACACCGATCCCTGCAACATTTGCATTAAATTCCTCTAGAAGATTCATCATGCCATTAATGGTTCCGCCTGCTTTCATAAAGTCATCAATAATCAACACATTGGATCCTTTATCTAAGCTCCGCTTTGCAAGTGACATGGTTTGAATTCGGTTAGAAGAACCTGATGCATAATTAATACTCACAGTTGATCCTTCAGTTACCTTATTATCTTTTCTAACGATCACAACAGGCACATTTAAATACCCTGCAACAGAATAGGCAATCGGAATACCTTTCGTCGCAACAGTCATGACAACATCAATCGGTCGATCCGAAAAAATGGTCGCAAAAAGCTTACCGATTTTCGCAAGAATCGATGGATTGCCTAAAACATCAGTTAAATATAAATAGCCGCCAGGAAGCACACGTTCAGGAGTTGATAATGCCTCTCCGATATCGTTGACCACTTCGTCTGCTTCTTTTAAATGAATCTTTGGAATATATTTCACTCCGCCAGCAGCGCCAGGTACAGTAAGTAAAGTCCCTATTCCCTGCTGTTCGAAGGTCTGTTTGATAATCGTTAAGTCTTCACTAATAGAGGACTTTGCAGATTGATATCGCTCTGCAAAAAAAGTTAAAGGTACTAGTACGTGCGGGTGGGTTAACAAATAATTTGTTAAGTCCACCAATCTGCCGCTTCGACGAAACTTCATGAACTTACCCCCAGAACCCGAATAATTTATGAATAATATAACTTAATATACGGATTTAATCAAGGGTATTTTGTTCGCCGATCATGCGGACAGCGTAAACCTGATCACAAAATCCTCTCAGTCCGTTATATATTCTTTGTACCTTCGATTCATATTGAATCAAGCCAAATACAGTTGGCCCGCTGCCGCTCATTAATACAGCATCTGCTCCGAAACGCTTCATCTGTCTCTTAATCATATCGACTTCCGGATACATTTTTAATGTCACAGATTCCAACACGTTACCGAGTGAGCCGCACATCTCTTTATAATCTTTCGCTTCAATTGCTTCAATCATACGCTGTACATTTGGGTGTTCTACTTTGCTTGCGTCATATTGTCTGTAGACCTCAGCTGTAGATACCCCAATCACCGGCTTCGCTAAAATCACCCAGCAATGCGGCGGTGTCGCAATATGCTTTAGTTTCTCTCCACGTCCTGTCGCTAGCGCTGTCCCTCCGTGTACACAAAAAGAGACATCTGAGCCGATCTCCGCTCCAAGCTCAGCTAGTTCATCTAACGTGAGATTTAACTTCCACAAACGGTTTAAGCCGCGAAGCGCTGCTGCGGCATCACTGCTGCCTCCAGCTAAACCTGCTGCGACGGGAATTGCTTTTGTGATGACAATCGATACACCTTTTTGAATACCGAATCTTGTTTTTAATAATTTAGCTGCCTGATAAGCCAAATTCCGTTGATCATCTGGCACAAAACGATTATGAGATGATACACGGATTTCGTCTTTGTCCAGCTCCGTCAGCTCTAGTCGATCTGCAAGATCTATTGTTGTCATCACCATCTCCACTTCGTGATATCCATCCGGTCTTTTTCCATGAACATCAAGTGAGAGATTAATTTTTGCCGGTGCTTTTTCTAAAATACGCAAACATTTCACCTACTTCTCCATCTAAACATAAGTATCAATATTGTATCACATTTGATGGATCTGATGAATATTGGCTTTTGCCCCCAGCACACTCACTTTTTCAAGCAAAAAAGACCAGAGACACCCGAGGTATCCCTGATCATTTCTTTATCGTTGATTCTCTTCTTGAGCCATGTGCTGTTGAGCTAATTCAATGGCACGCTTGACCATATTTCCTGCGTCACGCGCACGAATCTCTCCCCAGCCTCCATTTTTGACGGTATCATAAAATCCAAGATCCTTCGCCAGCTCGTATTTGAACTCATCTGACATAATGCCTCGGCGTCTACCCAAACGAAACAGCCCCTTTGGTCGAGAATTCGAATCATCGCCACTCATTTGTGGCTTTCTTATTTTGCATCGATTCCTGCCTTTTACCCCTTTCAAATAATGGACAGCCTCCCATACAGAAAAAAAGGCAAAACAAAAAGCAGTAAACAAAAAGTTCACTGCCCATTAATAGGCGACTGAGCTAGCGGTATCATCGAACGTTAATTCGACCGTCTCAGTCAGTATATCTGCATAACTGTAAGAAACTCTTTCAAACGAATTCTCATCTTGATCTAATTGAATCACAAAAACAGAAGGGTACGTTTCAGCTAAAATGCCCGAACGCTCAATTGTTTTTCGGCGGCCTCCGTTAGCCTTTAACGTCAAACGTTTACCTAAGTTACCATCAAGCGATCTTTTGATGTCGGACAAAGTCTTCGCCATTGCATCCACCTCACTGAGATAATTATACAACAACGGCCCATTTTTGTCAAATAAAAATTAAATTATATCAACCAACACGAGCCATTGTCAACAAAATAATTTTGACAAACTTCTACCTTTTCTCCTCCCTATTTTTCTCAAATTCCGGTGAATTATGTATTCATATGAAATTTCTTTTTGAGCATAAAAAAAACCAGACTGAAATCAGTCGGGTTATGTCGATTCATGGTCTCTTTTATATGGCATACCTACCCTTAAAACGCCCCTTGTTTCAATCCCTCCGAGACCTTTTTCTCTCGTCAGCGTATTTCGGAGCACATCCCACACGTTGATTCGATCTACAAATGGAGTGAAGCTGATCTTGGCAACAATATAGACGGGGTCAAGTGCATGAATGTTGACACGTGAGGGTGAGCTTGCAAAATTAGCACCTGCTTGAATTAATGATTCAAAATGAGATTGGCAGGCACCTGCAAAGATCACGAGCTGATCTAAATGCGGAACCTTCCTTCTTGCCTTTTGAACCGTTTCAACGAAATGACGAGAATGACGATATGCACCGATATCGTGTACACCGCCCTTTTGTTTAGAATACGCATCATGTCCTGTGATGACCAAAATATCAGGCCGGTATTGATCAATTAATGAATCAATCATGCTTGGCATTTTCTTCTCGTGGCAATGCACACCATACACAGGTACACCGATTCTTTCATATACATCTAAGCATTTCTTTAAGTATGAAGCATCTCCATCTAAATGCAGAACCTTTCCGGGCATATGAAAATACTGCTCCTGATGCTGATATTGTCCAGACGTATAATACTCTTGTTTTTCACGAAGCAGCTGATAATCTTGCCTGAGTAAGTCGAGCGATTCGTTAATTTTCCGTTCATCGTCCTTCTCTCTTGTCAGCTGCTCCTCTTTTTGAATCAAGACCAAATCTGACATCTTCGCATCGGCAATCAGCCTCACTTCATTCCCATGCAAAATGGCGGTGGCTTCGTGCTGGTCTGTCTCATCAATTCGAATGATACGAAACATAATATCCATCTGATAGGATGCCCTCGTCACCATATCTCCTATTTGAAATTGCATGCTTTTCACTCCACAATCAGGCTCTTATCCTGTTGGTATCGTCTTACGCTACACTTGTTCTTCTTTCAGGTGTGTTGTTCTTTCTAGCCTATGCCTGAACAGGTGAAGTGGTGAAAACCAAAAGAAAAAAGCCCTTATGAAAGGGCTTTGTGTAAAACATTGGACAAACGGGCAAATTCATCGATTGATAATGATTCACCACGGCGTTTCCCATCAACCTCAGCTGTTACAAGGGCTTCTTCAATGATGGCTTTATGTTTCTTGCCATCTGGCAGATTGTTCATCAAGTTATTCATCAATGTCTTCCGGCGCTGGCCAAAACTCGCACGAATCAGTTGAAAGAAAAACGTATCATTGTCTACTGAGACCGCAGGTGTTTCACGAACAGTTAGTTTGATTACCGCTGAATCCACATTTGGTTGTGGGACGAAAACCGTTTTCGGCACAACCATGACCGTCTTCGCTTCTGTATAAAATTGCACTGCAATCGACAAAGAGTTGTATTCTTTTGATGAAGGAACAGCAGCCATGCGATCTGCTACTTCTTTTTGAAGCATGACAACGATTCCTTTCAATGGAAGGTTTTCTTCAAGCAATTTCATAATAATTGGTGTCGTCACATAATAAGGAAGGTTTGCTACGACCATTACTTCTTTACAGTCAGCAAATTGTTCTTCAATCACCTTTCTTACATCTGCCTTCAATACGTCTTGATGAATAATGGTGACATTATCATATGGAGAAAGCGTATCGTTTAAAATCGGCAATAGGCGCTGGTCGATTTCAAAAGCCGTGACTTTCTTTGCCCGTTTGGCGAGCTGTTCAGTCAACGCACCGATACCAGGGCCAATTTCAATCACACCTGTCTCATCCGTAATCTCTGCATGATCGACAATGCGATCTAAAATATTCGTATCAATTAAAAAGTTTTGACCTAAGCTCTTTTTAAAAGAGAAACCGTACTTCTTCAGTATTTCCTTCGTTCTGATGGGCGTCGCAATATCTTTATTCATCGGCTTCCTCCTGCATGACGGTCTTTAAGGCCGCAATAAAATCCTCTTTCGTTATTTGGAACATGTGAAGACGCTTTTGCAGCTGCTTCGCATTTGTATATCCTATATTTAAAAGCACACCTAATCGTTCACGGCGGCGTTTTGATGCTTCGCCTCCGATAAGGCCTGCGTCAAATAAATCGTCTAACGTAATCTCGCTTTCTGATTCTTCCATTTCCTCATGGACATGTGCAAGGCATTCTCGAATACTGTCCAAGGAAGCATGCTCGACACCAATTCCTTTGTCCCGCTTCGCTTTCGCAAGGTGTTTTGGTAAAAAGGCGTGCTTACAGCCAGGGACAGCCTCTGCGATGGTTTTACGGATCTTTTCCCCAGGGAAGTCAGGATCAGTTAAAATGATAACCCCCCTCGTCTCCTGAGCAAGACGCACTTGTTGAATGACTGTATCGCCAATGGCAGATCCATTCGTTTCAATCGTATCTGCATCAACGGCCATCTTTACTCTAGCAGTGTCGTCACGACCCTCCACCACAATGATTTCTTTGATTTTCATGTATTCCTCCGCTTGCAAAAACAATCTACATTTTTTTGTCAAAAAATGAAACCTTCCATGCTGTTTTTGCGTCTAATTAATTAGAAAACAGTGCTTCTATTATAACCAAAAAAACAGAGGGTGCGCAAAGCCCTCTGTTCATATAAATGATTTGATGTGTTTATTTGAGCACTCTAATTTTCACTCGTTTATTTCCCCATTGATAAGCTGCCGACTTACTTGGGACGAACACATCAATTTTATTCCCTTTTATAGCAGATCCAGTGTCTGATGCAACGGCATACCCATAGCCTTCCACATACACTTTAGAGCCCAGCGGAATGACACTCGGATCTACTGCTATGACCTTTGCACCCGGATTTGCTTTTAAATTAAAGCCTGTAGACGTTCTACCTGTACATCCAGCACAGCTCGCTGTATAGGCTGTAGACGTCACATAGAACTCTTTTCCTGACGATTCATTACTTCTTGAAACCGCAGGTGACGCTTTAGGTTCTTTCTTGGACACTTGTGTACCAACGGCCACTAAACGATCCTTACTGTCTTTTGCAGTAACCTCTTTAATTAATTCTTTAGACACCACTTTGCCGTTTTCTTTCACAATGGCATAGTGCTTCTTTAATTTACCTTCTTCACCTTTTTCAAGCACCTTCTCTTTTCCTTTTTCAAGAGATCGATCCTTTTTATGTTTGGTATCAAAAGCAATTTTCTCTTCCACTACATCGGTGACTTTTTCCACCCGAGTGATCTTCACATCTGCGCTTTTTTTAGAAAGGTGACTATGTAACGCAGGTTTGATCTTATCGTGCTTCTTGAGCTTCAGCTCTTGTTGCTTTAAAAAGTCAGCGACCGTAGTCGAAGTGGTCCACACTTTCTTATCCTTTCCTCCATCGTTTAAGCTGACCTGGAAGGCCTGCTGAACCACAAGATCCATATTCTTTTTAATCTTGTCATTCTTTCCTGGAGTTACTTGATCGTGCTTCCCAATATCTATCTTCTCATTCTTCAATAATGCTCCAACCGTCTGATCTGTTGTCCATATCGTTTTCTCTTTCCCATCTAGGGTGAGATGAACCGGTATAGCCGCATCATACACAATGTTCATGTTGTCTTGAATCTTTGTATTTAGACTTGGAGAGATATGATCCTCCGCCCTGGTCCTTATTCCAAGATCTGAAAGCAGCTGTGCTACTGTCTCTTCATGTGTACGAATTGTCTTCTCTTTGCCATTGATTGAAATGGTAATAGACTGCTTAGTGAGCTCATGCGCACCGTAAGCCGTCCCAGTTCCAGCTAAAAGCAAGCAAGCGACTAGAAATAAAACCTTGCCTTTTCCTAGCTTGACAGAAAACAGATTTTTCATTTTTTGTACGATGAAAAACGCCTCCTTCTCCTCGGAGAGATTATATAGAGTATCTCAAAACCTGTCAACCCTTCCACCCACTGTACAAAAATGCTCGATTGTAAACCTATTATGGGAGATTTTTGGAAGGAAGGGAAGAAAGACTTATCGACAACTTATCCTATGAGGAGGCGCAAACGTGTAGAACTTTTTCGTTATGTTTCACAATTGGACAAGCTTAAACAAGGATTGACATCATATACTGTCAGTTTATACGGAAAACTTTTTTCGCATTTTCTGTTGTCAATGCAGCAAGCTCTTCAAAGCTTATTTCTCGCAATTCAGCAATTTGTTCTGCGATATATTTCACATAGCTCGGCTCATTTCGTTTCCCTCTAAATGGCGCTGGAGTTAAATACGGGCAGTCTGTCTCAATCAGAAGACGATCACTTGGAATATCCTTGACAACTTCTTTCGGTTTTTTCGCATTTTTAAATGTCACAGGTCCACCGAATGAGATATAAAAGTTCATTTCCATACACGCTTTTGCAATTTCGAGGCTGCCAGTAAAGCAGTGCATAATTCCTCCGACTTCTGCCGCTCCTTCTTCTTTTAAGATCGTCACTACATCTTCCGTAGCGTCACGGTTATGAATGATAATTGGCAGATTCACTTCTTTTGCAAGAGCAATTTGACGTCTAAAGACTTCTTTTTGCACATCTTTTGGCGACTTATCCCAATAGTAATCTAGACCCATTTCTCCAATGGCAACAACCTTTTCATGCTGAGATAATTCTTTGATCCAAGCCAAATCTTCATCTGTCATATCAATGGCATCAACAGGATGCCAGCCGATGGCTGCATACATAAAATCATATGCTTCAATTAGCTCCATCGCTCTCGTAATGGTTGGACGATCAAACCCGACCACCACAATCTTCTCTACCTTTTCACTTTTGGCTCTTTCAATCACCTGCTCTAAGTCTTCATTATATTGTTCAGCATTTAAGTGGGCATGTGTATCAAATAACATGGTTGATTGCTCCTTTCGACAATTCTTCTGAAAAACAAAAGGTGTTCGACGAAATGTTACACGTGGAACACCTTTGTTGAATTATAAAATTTTTGTTCCATTTGCTAGAGATTGATCTACTTCAAGAACCTGCAATTTACCACCAGTTTCTCCAGTTAAAATCATTCCCTGGGAAATTTCCCCTCTTAGTTTAACTGGTGTGAGATTCGCTACGCAGACGAGCTTCTTCCCTACCAATTCTTCTGGTTGATAATGCTTGGCAATCCCTGAGACAATTTGTCTCTTTTCAAATCCAAAATCAAGCTGAAGCTTTAAGAGACGATCAGCTTTTTTCACTGGTGCTGCTTCCAATACTTGTGCTACACGAAGGTCAACTTTCGAAAAATCATCGAAGGCGATTTCGGCACCCAGCTCAGGTAATTCAGTTTCTTCTATTTCAACTGTCTCTTCTTCTACCTTAGGCGCACTTCCCTGCATCTTCTCTTTAATGTATGCCACTTCTTCTTCAACTTCTAAACGAGGGAACAATGGCTCACCTTTTTGTACCGTCGCTTTTTGAATCGCACCGAAAGAAAGAATGCTTTCCCAGCTTTTGAGTTTCTCTTCTTCAATTCCAAGCTGGAAGAAGATTTTCTCAGGTGTTTTTGTTAAGAATGGTGTTAACAATACAGCTGTGATTCGAAGTGATTCTGCTAAATGGTACATCACAGAATGCAGTTCTTTTCGTTTTGTTTCATCCTTCGCTAATACCCAAGGAGCTGTTTGATCAATATATTTATTCGTTCTGCTGATTAATGTCCAAACATTTGAAAGAGCCACTGAGAATTCGAGGTTTTCCATCGCTTCTTCATAGGCTTTCACCGTTTGTTCAGCTACAGCTTTTAGTTCCTCATCAAACTCATTGACTGGTCCCTTATAGCTGCTTAATGTACCGTCGAAGTATTTTTGCACCATCGCCACTGTACGATTAAGCAAGTTTCCTAAATCATTGGCAAGGTCATAGTTTACACGTTCCACGAATCCTTCTGGTGTAAACACACCGTCTGCACCAAATGGTACTTCGCGTAGCAGGTAATAACGAAGAGCATCAAGACCATAGCGATCAATTAATGTAACAGGATCTACTACGTTCCCTTTTGATTTAGACATTTTGCCATCTTTCATGAGTAGCCAGCCATGTGCAAAAATTTGTTTTGGCAACGGCAGATCAAGTGCCATCAGCATAATTGGCCAGTAAATTGTATGGAATCGTACAATTTCTTTCCCGACTAGGTGTACGTTGGCAGGCCAATATTTTTTATATTTTTCATCTTGATCGGTTCCGTAGCCAATCGCTGTTAAGTAGTTGAATAACGCATCAATCCATACATAGATGACGTGCTTCGGATTATTAGGTACTTTAATGCCCCAATCAAAGGTTGTTCTTGATACAGCTAAATCCTCTAACCCCGGTTTAATGAAGTTATTAATCATTTCATTCTTTCTTGATTCAGGCTGAATGAACGACGGGTTCTTTTCGTAATAGTCTAGTAAGCGATCAGCATACTTACTCATACGGAAGAAATATGATTCCTCTTTAATCAATTCAACAGGGTGTCCACTGTCTGGGCTTTTCCCTCCAATGACTTCCCCTTTCTCATTTCGCTCAACATCAACAAGCTGTGTTTCCGTATAGAATGTTTCATCAGGAATACTGTACCAGCCCTCATATTGATCTAAATAAATATCTCCTTGATCAAGCAGCTTTTGAAAGACTTGTTCAATGATTTTCGTATGTCTTTTTTCCGTTGTACGAATGAAATCATCGTTGGAAATGTCGAGTTTCTTCCATAATGATTTAATGTCAGCAACGACCGGATCTAAATACTCAATCGGTGTAATATTTTGTTCTTCAGCTTTTTGCTGAATTTTTTGTCCGTGCTCATCAGTACCCGTTAAATACATCACATCATAGCCTTGCAGACGTTTATAACGAGCCATGGCATCCCCTGCCACTGTCGTATAAGCATGTCCAATATGTAATTTTCCGCTCGGATAGTAAATTGGTGTAGTCAGATAAAACGTTTTTTTCTTTTCCGGCATGTCGGAACCTCCTGCTTGTGTGTAAATGTCAAAAACTCCCGCCCAATGGACGAGAGCGGTCATCATACTTCATTAAAATGTGTCAGATCATTTCATTATGTTTTGCACTTGTGCTTTCTCTATGATACCATCTTAGCCTTTAAGATCAAGCATATATACATAGAACAGATTGAAATGAACGAAAAAGATGAGTTTTTCGAAAAAAACGACAAACCGCTCGACATTTTGTCGAATATTGTCGTATTAAATCTATTTCCAGATTTACAATTGGCTAAATTAGGGCAAAAGTCTTGTTAATCTGTTATCGTCATTTTTCATATTTTTATAGATAAATTCTGAAAAATCCTTATAAACCGGTAGTTTCAAGGTCCTTTGACTTTAAGAGTCATATTTTACAAACAATAGTAAACAAAATGATTGACGATTTATGGAAACCTTGTTATGCTAGGAATGTAAGGAATTTGTCGAATAATGACGAAGATAATATTATATTAAGAATAAGAACTTTTTGGGAGGAGAATGAAGATGAAATCTACAGGTATTGTACGTAAAGTTGACGAATTAGGACGCGTGGTGATTCCAATCGAGCTTCGCCGTACGTTAGGAATCGCAGAAAAAGACGCTTTGGAAATTTATGTTGATGATGAAAAAATTATCCTAAAAAAATATAAACCAAACATGACTTGCCAAGTAACAGGTGAAGTATCAGACGATAACCTTAAACTTGCTAATGGTAAATTAGTTCTTAGCCGTGAAGGTGCAGAGCAAATCATTAACGAAATCCAAAACCAACTTCAATCACAAAAATAAGTTTTATATAAAAAGGTTCTTGCACCGTTTGCAAGAACCTTTCTTTATTGTTCAATATGATACGCATCATAGATCGTCCGCTTTGGCACACCACGTTCGACCGCAGTACGTTTAATAGCCTCTTTTGACGTTAACCCTTCCTCTATGTAATGGATGACGTGCTCTTTTTCAGATAAAGAATTCCACCAAGCTTCTTCATTCAGTTCTTCTTCATCCTGATCATTTCCTTGTACGACGAGACAGAACTCACCACGGATTTGTTGTTCTGTCACCCAAGTCAGCGCGTATTCTAAATCTCCACGAATAAACTCTTCAAATTTCTTTGTCAGTTCTCTCGTAATGGCAATATTCCGGTTCCCCCACACTTCTTTCATCACAGTCAGCGTTTCTTTTAACCGATGGGGCGCTTCATAGAAAATAATTGTTTCTTGGCGTTTCTTCAATGCTTCCAACTGTTTTTTCTTTTCCTTTTTTTGACGATCAAGAAAACCGTAAAAGAAAAATGGCTGTGGTGCGATTCCTGACGCAATAAGCGCCGTAAGTGCTGCGTTTGCACCAGGTAACGGAATGACATAGCCTCCGATGTTCGTAAAGTCTCGAACCACTTCGGCTCCTGGATCAGAGATCGTCGGTAAACCGGCATCGCTCACGAGTGCAATATTCTTTCCTTCTTTTAACCATTCGATTAACTTGTGACCACTGCTATCTTTGTTATGTTCATGATAACTCGTTAATGGGGTATCAATTTCATAGACATGACAAAGCTTTTTCGTTTGTCTCGTATCTTCTGCGGCAATATAGTCTACATCTTTTAACGTTTGTATCGCTCGAAATGTCATATCTTCTAAGTTTCCAATCGGGGTTGGTACGAGATAAAGAATACCCATTTCTGATTGACCATCAAAGCTTTTCTGTGTCTTTTTCATGTGCCGCCTCCTTTTTGATTCGCTTTTCTTCTATATACATGTCCTTTTTTCGACGTGTCCATGTTTTGAAACGATATTCCTGTTGCATGGCTTCTCTTTTGGTTAAAAAGCATTCATGGTAATAGAGTTCCACCGGCCGTCTAGCTCTCGTATACTTTGCACCCTTCCCACTATTATGGGCAGTCAGCCTTTTTTGTAAGTCATTTGTATACCCAGCGTACAAACTGCCATCTGCACATTTCAATACATAGAAATAATGACTATGCTTCTCCATACAGTATCGTCCTGATTTCTTTTGTATACTCTTGGTCTTCTCCATAAACAAAAAGCGGCGGGAGGATTTTCAAATCCGGCTTTCCATCTTTCATCCCTTCCACTAAAATGGTATTCGCTTCTTTTCCTTGTTTCGGATATACAAATTGAATTCGTTTTGGCTCAATTCGGTATTTCTTCATCATTTCAATTATCTCAAGCAAACGCCCAGGGCGGTGAACCATTGCCAGTTTGCCTCCTTGCTTTAGCAAAGTGGAAGAAACACGAATGACATCTTCTAATGTACAATGAATCTCATGACGTGCAATCGCCAAATACTCATTTTCATTGATTTCATCTTTAGAAGGAGTCTTAAAATATGGCGGATTACAAGTAATCACGTCTACTTTGTGGTTTCCGTACCGTTTAGGCATATCATTTAAATCACCATGGATCAACTCAATCTGCTGCTCCAGTTGATTATGCGCCACACTTCTCTTTGCCATATCAAACAGGCGTTCTTGAATTTCAACCCCTGTAATAGAGGCTTTAGATCTCGTCGAAAGCAGCAATGGAACGATGCCATTTCCCGTACAAAGATCAATAATCTCCCCTTTTTGAATCGGCACATACGCAAATTTTGCTAATAACACTGCATCCAATGAAAAGGCGAACACCGTTTTACTTTGAATAATTTTCATATCTTCTGCGAGCAAGTAGTCTAAACGTTCATCTTCTCTTAACGAAACCATGATGTATCCTTTCTTTTCCTGTGAAAAAGGCTCCCGATTCAGCGGAAGCCTTTTCTCATTTTTTATTTAAAAATGACAGACAGAACAAACAGTCTCCCTCTTTCCGAATGCTCCCATAATGTACATTACAAATATGGAAGCCCTCCTGATATAAACGAGCGAGGTTATCATGACCTTCTCCTATATCAGAATGACTTGGCTTCTGGGCAGAATCATGCTCTGCCTCAGACGATTTATCTCGACCGGATTGATCCAGACGTTCACGCAAGTGCTGATTCTCCATCTGCAGCTGATGATTTTCTTCAATCACTTCACCGATATGATTTTTCAAATCACCTAGCTGGCGATAAAGAGAACCGATTTGTTCTTCTAAATTAATCACCGTATCAAATAGTTCCTTTTTATCCAAGGTGGCACACCTCGTTACTCAGTTGTTTGTGCAGATACAACGCCTTCTTGTAATAATTCTTCCCAAGTATATTCTATCACTTTTTCTTGCCCGGTTAATTCAACTTGCAAAATTCGTTCTAAAATATTAAGCCCTACTACCTTTGCAGAGCCATTAGACGTCTGAATCGTTTCACCGATGTCCGGTAATTGTTCTTTTGCTGTTTCGTACTCATCATTCTCATATTTCAAGCAGCACATTAAACGGCCGCAAAGCCCTGAAATTTTGGTAGGGTTTAACGAGAGGTTTTGATCTTTTGCCATTTTAATGGACACAGGTTCAAAATCTCCTAAGAAAGTTGAACAGCAAAGCATACGTCCACACGGACCAATGCCGCCTAGCATTTTTGCCTCGTCTCTTACACCGATTTGACGAAGTTCAATTCTCGTCTTAAAAATAGATGCAAGATCCTTGACCAGCTCACGGAAATCTACTCTGCCATCCGCTGTAAAATAGAAGATGACCTTGTTGCGGTCGAATGTAAATTCGACATCGACCAGCTTCATTTCCAGGCCGTGTTCACTTACTTTCTGAAGACATGTGTCAAAGGCTGCCATCGCTGCTTCTTTGTTCTCCTCAACGATGAGCCGGTCTCGTTCGTCTGCGACGCGAATCACCTTACGCAAAGGGAGAACCACATCGTGTTCATCTACTTTTTTATTGGCGATGACCACTTGCCCGTACTCAACACCTCTGACTGTTTCTACAATGACACAACTATCATTTTCTATATGAAATCCATTAGGATCGAAATAATAGATTTTGCCCGCTTTTTTAAAGCGAACACCAATTACGTTGTACAAGCTTATCCCTCCTGCAACATCAACACCAATTGCTCCATTAGCCCTTGGGCATTCACGTTGGATTGAAGTCTCTTTTTCGCTTCTAATACAGCAAGGATCTGATTCGTCACCATCTGCTGTGTGGAATGCAGCGCGTGCTGCTTCATTGTCTGGAATAAGTCTTGATAAATGACTTTATCTTCATTTCCTATTTGAATCGACAATACATCACGATATATAAATAAAAGCATATCAAGACCAGTTTCTTGAAGGTCTTTCTCTTTGAAAAAAGGCATCCATTGATCTTGTATATAAAAAAATGCATGTTCTTTTCGCTGGTGTAAGACTTCATACAATTTTATCACTTTCGCTCTAGACTCTGCAAACTGATCATTTCGACTTAATTCGAGTGCTTCTGCTAAATTATTGGTTAAATTCGACAAAAGCCTTGCGAGATCCTGAGACACGTCTTCTTGTAACAGCTGCTGCTCCAAAGATTGCGGCTGTAGCGGCTGAAAGCTAAGCATCTGACATCTTGAAATAATCGTATCCAGCATTTTATGCGATTGTTCAGTGATTAAAACTGCCATCGTTTCCCGGTTGGGCTCCTCTAGGAACTTTAATAAACTGTTCGCAGCATTGACCGTCATTTTGTCCGCATGGAGAATGATATACATTTTCCGATGCGATTCTACGCCTGCTTTTGTAAATTCCTCCTGCAAAGCCTGCACTTGTGCCTTCTTAATTGATTGACCGTCAGGCTGCACTAGATGTAAATCTGGATGGTTGCCAGACTGAATTCTTTTGCAGTTTTGACAGGACTCACATGGTTTCACTCCTGCTTCCAAACAAAAAAAGCTCTTCGCTAAAAGCATCGCAGCATCTAGCTTTCCTGTCCCTTTTTTTCCTTCAAATAAATAAGCATGAGCCAGTCGGTCTTTATCAATACTATTAAAAATCAGCCGCATGACGCGCGGCTGTAACTCATTCATGTCATCCCAGCTAATTGCCATGTTATCACTCTCTATGTGTAAAGGTTAATCAATAAACCTTTTATTTCTCCAATACGTTCAAGCAAATCAATCGAGGGTTTCTCTTGATTCATCATATCCTCTGTTAACTCAATCAGCTTTTCATCTAATGCTTTGACTAAAGCGAGTGTTCGCGTGTTGCCATAAATGTCAAAGCTCCTTGATGTCTCTATATTTAATCCATTATCGACTGTTTCTTTTACAAAGCGTTTCACAAGTCCTTTAAACCTAGCCAAATCTTTAAGGTTTCGTGACTTTGTCAGTTTCTTGCCGAAGACTTCGATATCGCTCAGCATGACTGTCAGCTGCTCTAAACGCATTTTACCGCTTTGTGTCTCCATCGATGATTTAAACGATGATGAAGTTTGGCTTCCTTTCATCGCTTGAAGTTCACGCTTTTCTAAAAGCAGCCGCATATCTTGATTAATTTTCACAGCAACCCATCCTTAAAATTGATGAAATTGTTCAACTGGCAGAATAAAGACGGTAGCTCCACCAACTTCAACCTCAACAGGGTATGGTACATATGAATCTGCATTTCCACCCATTGGTGATACAGGCGCGATCATTTGATCACGTTTACGGCAATTTTCCTTGATTAGCTGTAACGCTTTATCCACTCGGACATCATCGCAACCAATGATAAAAGTCGTATTCCCAGACTTTAGAAATCCACCAGTCGAAGCTAATTTTGTCACGCCGAATTGATGTTCGGTCAATATTTTCAATAACTTGCTGCTATCTTGATCCTGTACAACGGCAACAATTAATTTCATTTGATTGGCCTCCTTCATTTTAGGCACAGGTGACATGCCGATGTCTTCCTCTATATTATAACAACGATTGGGAATGAGGTCATATTTGATTTTTCTTTAATGTGTCCTGAATCAGCTGAAACACTTCATTAAAGACATCCTGAACAGGCTGAGACGCATCTACTACACGGAATCGTTCTGGTGATTGCGCAATCAGAAGCTCATATCCTTCTCTGACCATTTGATGAAAATTCAGTGTTTCCATGTCTAATCGATTTTTTTCTCTTCCTTGATTGGCATCAATTCGCTTTAGACCTTCCTCTGGTGTAATGGAAAAGTAAATGGTCATTTGTGGCATCGTGCCATCAATGGCAAAATCATTAATGGATTTGACTTCTTCAATCCCAAGCCCTCTCGCATAGCCCTGATAAGCAAGGGAGCTGTCGACAAAACGATCACATAAAACAGTTTCCCCCCGCTTCAATGCCGGTTCTACTTTTTCAGCCAAATGCTGCCTTCTAGCTGCTGCATAAAGCAGTGCCTCTGTTTTTGCGTCCATTTTTGTATTTTTTTCATTTAAAATCACTTCACGAATTTGCTCTGCAATGTCAATGCCTCCGGGCTCACGTGTCGCCATCACTGCATAGCCTTGACGTTCCATTTCTTCGTACACTTTTCGAATCACTGTCGTTTTTCCAGCACCCTCAGGCCCTTCAAACGTAATAAACATACCGCTCATAGTGTCTCCTCTTCTATATAAACATATAATTTTCTCTGGTGAATCACCTGACTTGCTTGCACATGAACTTGATGCCCAAGTAAACGGCTTAACGTCGCAATTTGATCTGATTCAATCGGTTCTCCTTTAATCATCAAAGGAATGCCAGGCGGATAGGGAATGACCGATTCTGCACTAATCCGGCCAGCTGCTTTTTCGAATGGAACAGCTTCTACATCTCGCTTTTGCTGATCGTCCTCTAAGAAGAGCGATCCCGTTTGAGGCTCTTTTTTTACAAGCAATGAATCACTTTGCTGAAGAGCCTGCTCTATAGCTGTAAAAGGAATGTCCTTTGTCTGCCTTAGACCAAAAACGAGTAAGACTTGATGTTCATCCGCAAGTTCTGGGTGAACCTCCACCGACTCAAGCACCTTTTTGAGTTCATAGCCTGTCAGCCCTTTTGTTGAACGAATGACACATTTTAATGGATCCATAGGTAAAGAGTCAGACTCAACCACTTCGAGATTGGAGATCATATTGAACTGTGCTTTCAGCTTTGCCAAGTCTCTCATGATTTCGTCCATTAACCCTTTTCCCTTCAACTCCTCCACATAAGCTCTCGCCACATCTAACGAAGCCATAATTGGATAGGAAGGTGAACTGCTTTGAAGCATCGTTAATAACGTCTTTATCCGCTTCACATCAATTCGTTCTCCTTGCAGATGGAGATAAGACCCCATCGTCATTGCCGGAAGGGTTTTATGTGCTGATTGTACCACCACGTCTGCTCCATAGGAAAGGGCAGATGGAGGAAAGGCACCGCCTAATACAAAATGAGCACCATGTGCCTCATCAACTAATACTATGATGCCAGCTTCATGACACATTTGAATGAGTCTTGATAAATCAGCTGCATGTCCGTAGTAGTTCGGATATGTCAAAACGATTGCCCGGCAGTTAGGATGTGTCGCCATAACTTGTTTGACTGTTTCCTCCGTCACATGGGTTGGGACGTGCAAGTGCGGATCACTCTCGGTTTCTAGCATAATAGGCGTCGCTCCCGCAAGCTCAATCGCATGGAACACAGACTTATGACAATTTCGCTGAACGAAAATGCCCTCCCCAGCCTGACACGCAGACATCACCATTGCCAAATTGCCAACGGTTGTGCCATTCACAAGGAAAAAACTTTGTTTAGCTCCATATAGCTTTGCCAATAAATCCTCTGCCTCTTGAATCACCCCAGTCGGATGGTGAAGATCATCTAGACCTTCAAGTTCTGTCACATCCAGCTGAAGAATGGATTCATAATAGGACCGTGCCTCATCAAAAAAGACATCTCCATTGTGATGTCCCGGAACGTGAAAAGAATAGGGCTTCTTTTCCGCATGTTGTGATAATGCTGTATATAAAGGTGTTTTCAAACAAATCGACCCTTTTCACTTAAACGATATCTCATATCTATTATAACGTTCAAACAAGTGAACTGAAAGATGGATTCTCATTCCTTTATTGGTTTATGATTCACCAGCTTCTGCTCTGCCTCATGCATCCTGCTTTTTAATTGAGCTCGTTCTTGGCTCCCATGTTCTTTTACCTGCAACGTTTCCTGCAATGTTTCGGCCAATTGGCGCTGAACCTTTTTCAACGTATCTATAGGCGTTAAGGATGCATCTTCAAGAAACTGTCCTTGCTGCTTCGATACCTGTTCATATGTTTGCTGGATACGCTGTTCAAGCGCTGTATTGGCTCGCTGCTGAATATGATTGAACGCAATCGACATTTGGTTGATCCATAAAGGAATTGATGCGGAAACAGTTGATTGAATATGATTGGCTAATGTATGGTTTGTATGCTGAATCATTCGAATTTGGGCATTACATTGCAGTGCGATTTGACGGCTCAACAACAAATCATACTTCCGTTCTTTTAATCTCTCCATATATTCTTCTTCATCGACTTCCCGATTCATCAATTGTTCCTCTAATGTCCGATCATGTGATTGTATTGATTCTGTTAGGGCATGTTGCTCTAACAGCGTCAATTTTGCTTCAACTGCTGCAACCTGTAACGTCATCTCTTGAAAGTATGATTGATTTTCTTCAAATAAACGCTCCAATAACTTATGGTCCGAAATTAGCACGCCTCTTGCGTAACGAAGCCTTGCTGACAATCTTTCTATCTGTGCTTCTGCTTGTTTAAAACGAGATATGATCTCCTGAGTTGAACGCTTTTCTCGCTGAAACAACCTTAAAAAAAAGCCTCGCTTCTTTGGCAACAAATCCTCTGGCTCCACTAAATGCAGTTGCTGTAAAAAAGCTTCTAGAACGTCTCCGATTTGGTCAATATCTTTTTTCTCCACATATTGCATCATTTGTTTTGATTGTTCTAACAATCGTTCCTGCACACGTGTGCCATAGAAAAGCAGTTTTTGTGGATGGTCAGGGATCTTCTCAGCTCGCTGTAGCGCCTCCTGCTTTTCCTCATCAGATAAGGTATCAAACACCCGAAACGGAAGATCTGTAGTAGATGGGGCTGGTGGTATGACTGGATCTTCTGGTTTCATCGAGTTTGACTCCTTTCATATCTATTTTTTAATCATTTTATCGGCCACTTCAAGTTCAATATGAAGTGCTTCTATATCTCTTCCTAAAACTTGCTGTAAATCATTCGTCAATTGCTTTTGCAGTTCAGTCAGCGTAACTCGAGTTTGGCTTAATGTCATTTCAAGCTCATGGCTACGATTCGGCTGATTATACAGCAGTGCATATTTCTCAGTTAATTCAACAACAGAATCCAAACTCTCAAAATAAAACCGCTGTGCATCATAAAACCGGTTCGGTTCCTTTTTTGTTATCGTATAGATGCGTCGTGCAAGCCGAAGAATTTCATAATTATGCTTGATCGTCTGTACGTTCTTCACAGCAAATAAAGCTTTTTTCAAACGAACCAGCTTTTGCCCAGCTTCTTTTAAGTGCTGTTTAATATATACATAATCACTGCGAGACAGTCCGTGTTTCTTCAAAAACAACTGGAAGGCAGCCCATCGGCTTCCTGCAAACATCACACCCCACCCAATCATCGCATACAGTATCGACAATCCAACATGATGATGGAAAACACCAATACTGACAGTTAAAATCACCAGCGAAAAAAGAGTAGAGAGAACGGCCCATACAAATGTGTAAAAAATTGATTTCATGTTCATCGACTCCTATGAATAATCAGGCTCTCTGTTTATCTTATTATTTATTACGGTTGATGTCCAAACTAAGTTCCAAAAAACAGGCCCAATCCCCGATTGCCCATAAAAAAAGACCATCTAATGGTCTATGAATACAAAGGCGGCGTATGAAGATTTTTAAGCTTTCTTACATAATCAGCATAACTAGGATCCGAGGTTGATGTAGAAATTAACTTCCGTTCACAATCTCGGCATAAAAACTGATGATATAAATAAATTCCCTTTGTTTTTTTCTCTTCACAAATCAAACAAATTGCTTCTCGCTCTTTTTTGCTCATTGTGACACCTCCACTTATAGCTTCAGTATGCCCTAGCGCTTTCAATTGTATACAAAATTAAGAATGTTTTAGATGATAGTTTAGTATATGTATCCATGCCAGATCGAGTGTTTGTTCCTTTTTTAAAACACAAAAAAGACCAGTTCCGATTGGAACTGATCCTTTGAAAAGCTTGGCGGCGTCCTACTCTCACAGGGGGAAACCCCCAACTACCATCGGCGCTGAAG
>NZ_JBPAFI010000011.1:0-64809 GCF_050864245.1 Bacillus sp. XT-4 | reverse complement strand
CCGATCACAGGTGAAGAACTCACCGCAGGCCAGCGAGTCGCCGCAGGCGGCATGGCAGCAGCAGGCTACATCCCGATTGTCGGCTGGGCAGGACGTATTTTCAAAGGCGGAAAAGCCGTTTATAAAACGACTCAAGCCACGTCCGCCGCAGTCAGAGCAGTCGACATTTACAAGACATCACAGAAGTCTTTTGACGCCCTGAAAACGTCTCAAAAAGGCTTATATGGCCTCATCGCCACAAACGGATTCAGCGAAGCGATTACGGGTCGAGACATGTTTGGAAATAAAGTCTCGAAAGAACAGCAGGAAGCGAGTATGAATGCGGCTTTGGGGATGCTTTTGCCATTTGGGGCGAAAGGGTTTCATGGTAAAATGGGGATTAAGGGTACGGGTGAAATTGGTTGGAATATGTCAAAAGGCGGAGGAGAAATAAATGGAAGAAGTTATTCTCAGCATGCTTTGGAAAGAATGGCACCTGATAGTCCTGAAGTAAAAGCTACTTTAACAAGTAGAGCAATTAAAAAAGCTGAAGAATTAGGGTTTAAACCACAAACAAAAGAATTTAGTGATTTCATCAAAAAATATGTTGATCCAAGAAATATTCCACCTTCAGTTATTGAAGACGCTATAATGAATACGAAAAAGATACCTGGTAATAGAAGTGGAACGTTTGTTCATGAAACACTGGATGTTAAAGTTATTATAAATGAAGCAGGCGATGTTATCACAGTTATACCGAAATAATTAATAAAAGGATGAATACGAATGTTTATTAAGTATGATGAATATGATCTATTAGAACTTTTTCAAAGTGAGCCGGTGAGTATAACAGGCAATATAGATGATGGAGAATTAATTTATACTTACAAAGATGACCAAAATTTCAAGGTGATTTTAACTTTAGATGTATATAAGCAAACGAGTAGTCTAAGTATTACATTTAATGATTCTATAGTATTTACAGGTGATTTTAATAATGTAACAAGTATAAAAAAAGATGAAAAAGCTATGGTAATGAACGTGGACGAAGAAGAGAGGTTAAAAGTTAAATTTTATAAACAAGTTGGAGTGGAGTTACTTTAAAATAGCCTTATTGTATTAGAAAGAAATATAAAACAATTATGATATTCTCTCAGATAAATCAGTAGGTGAAGTAGTTGTTTAATGTTATTGTTATCATACCTTGACTGGCTATATGCCTTTCAAGGTTTTTGTGTTTATTGGCCTTCATACCGAGAAAAAACCGATAAAATGGTGATTTTTTTTCCTGAGTGGATCATCGTATGATAGAGACAAGCAAAACGAACGCATTGAGCACTATTGAGAAGCAAACTTCTGAATATCTAAAAATCAAAAAAGATCAAGAAGAAGCCCGCAAGATTGCAAAGGAACAAGAAGCGCTCGCCAACCGTCCGTGGTATGAAAAAGCTCTTGATTACGGAGGAAATATCGTCAATGAACTGACAGGCGTAAACGATGCAAAACGTGCCGCAACAGGTGTCGATCCGATCACAGGAGAAGAACTCACCGCAGGACAGCGAGTCGCCGCAGGAGGCATGGCAGCAGCAGGCTACATCCCGATTGTCGGCTGGGCGGGCCGTATTTTCAAAGGCGGAAAAGCCGTTTATAAAACGACTCAAGCCACCTCAGCCGCAGTAAGAGCGGTAGACATTTACAAGACATCACAGAAGTCTTTTGACGCCCTGAAAACATCTCAAAAAGGATTAATGGACTCAACGCCACAAACGGATTCAGCGAAGCGATTACGGGTCGAGATATGTTTGGAAATAAAGTCTCGAAAGAACAGCAGGAAGCGAGTATGAATGCGGCTTTGGGGATGCTTTTGCCATTTGGGGCGAAAGGGTTTCATGGGAAGATGGGTGTAAAGAGTTCAGGTATACCTAATATTTCAAAAAGGCATGATGAAATTGCTCATAAAAGTTATTATGGTAGAAAAGATTTTAGAATAAAGATAAATAGCGCAGTGTATTCTCATCATGATAATAAGCATTTAAAGGCTAGAACTGCTGAAGAAGCGAAACGTTTTAGTGAAACCGGAAGACGAAATGCTCAATACCTACCTGAAATAAATAATAAAGTGATAGAAAAAGAAGCTCTTCAAAGAGGGCATATCATTGATAATGGCAATAATAATTTTTACTTCATTTATGATACTGGTAAAGTTGTTGGTTATGATAATGGAAAATCTACTAGTTGGATTAGAGGAGAACTAACGAGTGGTAATGTGTATCACGGTCATCCAATAGCTGGTGATAGATTAACTAAGTATTTAAACAAATTAGGAATAAAATAACTATAAAATTAACAAAGAGGTCGGATAAAGAATGAGAAAGCATGTGAAACTTGATATTCCGGAAGTAAACATTCATCCCTTGAGGATAACTGAAGGTTGGAATGTCCGTTATAATCATTTTTGGGAAATTGACCCTAGAAAATTAGAAACAGAAGATGAAAGATGGTTTATGTTCACTGAAAGTTTGTTACAGCTTTATCATGAGAAATCATCAATAACATTGGACTTAGGTTGGTATCCCGATTTATCTTCAGATGGCAACTATCTTGTTCTAATAGTTAAAAATACAGATTGGGACAATCCTATTCAGGAGTTTAGCTCTAATGACTATAGCAAAGTGATAGATTTTATAGAATTTCATTTAAAAGAAATTACATCTAACTGGTGGAAATAAAACTGTATGTATTTCTACGAGGTTAATAAGGCTAGTGCTTCTCTGTTTTGCCGTTTCTAAGAGCAGTACATGCTTGATGGTGGTGGTCTTATAATGAATAAAAACCAAACAATGCTTAAAAAGAAAAATATGTGGAACCATCATTGGAGCATTAAAAATGTATATAGAACTGGATAAACTTTTATCCGCTGATACAACGGTAGATTCTTGGTACGATGAAGGGTATATACTAGTAAGTGAGATACTCTCGTATTTTAGCCTAAACGATTGGGGAGAACTATCAAAACAGGTACTCAATAAACCGATAGAGTGGCAGCGAAAAATTGCGTACTGTCTCGATAATGAGTGCAATGAATATGAGTTTCATATTTTATTGGATTTGCTGAATACTAATGATGTTGAATTATTTGAGATTTGTATTGATACATTAAGAAGTTATCCTATTGAAGAGGGTACAAAAATAGTACTTTGATTGGTTTTATACTGATCAAGATTATTTAATTTACACTTTTATTCGGATTTTAAACAACATAAGATTCGTTATTACGTACATTTAATTATACAAAGTCCCCATTTATATTGATTTCCTAGATTTATATCCGGAAATTTTGAAAAAAAGCATAGTTATCTAGAAATCAGTTCATTCCACCGTGTAGCCTGGTGGAATTTTCAAAGGGGAGATGTCTAGAGAGCAATGTTTACGCATTGTGGAGGTGCTCCTATGAATAATAAAGGAAAAACTAAAATCGAAACCTTAAAAAGAAAAAGCAGAAGAAAGCACTTAATAAACGAATTAAGCTATATGACACTTCCAGAACCCCCTTTTTTGGAGGTCGAAGAGAATCAATTTTTTTGTCAGAAGGTATTTATTTTCCTGCAATCGAGAGAACATAAAAGTCAAATACATGGAGACAACTATCTAGAGCATATTGAAAAGTCTACACAAATGTTAAATGAAATGGTCGGGAGGATAAAAGAGACTCCTAAACAAGGGAGATTGCTTTTTTTCCGAGATCATGAAATTGAAGCGCTTTTAGTGAATGTGGATGAAGTGTTTCATCATTTAAATCAACTTCTTGAGCAAACCAAGTTTTTAAGTGGATGCGGAGATTTCATTTTAATAGCAGAGGATTTTCATTTTGGATTATGCATAGAGCGTACAGAATATTTTTATGAGTTTAGTATTTGGGGCTGTGAGATTAAAAGTGGGATGTAGAGACGAAGAGATAAGGTTTTCTTGATAGTCAGGGTTTCTCAATGGTATCAGGTTGACATCGTTTTTAGTTTGTTTTATTCTTTCTCACTCTATCAGTCATCTGAAAAGGTACATTTGGTTGGTAAAAACAGACTCTTTGATCTATATTTATTCATTTTTTATTTGATTTTTAAGAAAAATGTTGCTTTTGTTTAAAAAATTACTTACTATAGTGATATTAACATGTTAAAAGCGGTTTCATGAAACGATGAAAAGTTGAAAATAGAATAATGCGTACATTCAATAAGGCGTGTTACTGTTCGGCAGGCAAGACCTAGATTGGATGGGATATCTGTATTTGTATATTCCCACCCAATCCAGGTCTTTTTTTGTTGCCTGAGCTCCTATAATTAAAAATGAAAGCGGTGACTTTGATGAACCATAAAGACTTAGCTCAAGACATTCTAAAGCATATTGGTGGAAGTGAAAATGTTCAAAATGCGATCCACTGTATGACGAGATTAAGGCTGACTTTAAAAGACTCTTCACGTGCAAACTCTGAAGAAATTAGTCGTCTTGATGGCGTTATTCAAGTAGCGGATACAGCAGGTCAGTATCAAATTATTATTGGAAATGATGTAGGTTATGTCTATAAAGAATTTGCAAAGCTTATTGATCACAACCCAGAAGCAAGCGGGCAAATTGTCCAGAATAAAGATCATAGCTTCAAAGGATACTTCAATCGTTTTGCCAATTTAATCACTGGTATTTTTGCACCAATTATCCCTGCAATTGCCGGTGCTGGTATGTTGAAGGCTTTGTTGATTTTGTTGCCGATGCTGAATTTGATGAAAGAAGATAGCCAGACCTATTTGGTGTTGAAAATCATTTCAGATGCGGCGTTCTTCTTCTTGCCGATTTTGTTAGCCTATACAAGCTCGCAAAAATTTGGCACAAACCCTATGGTATCCATGGCTTTGGCTGGGGTTTTATTACATCCTAACTTAACAGCTTTGTTTAGCAGTGGCGATCCAGTTGCTTTTGCTGGAATACCCTTGAAAGCTGTATCTTATGGCGCATCGGTTATTCCAATTATATTGATTGTTTGGCTTATGTCCTATGTTGAAAGGCTTGCGGATAAATTATCACCGGGACCCGTCAAAATTTTTATGGTTCCTTTAATCACAATGATCATTGTCGCGCCGATTGGTTTACTGTTTCTAGGGCCGCTCGGTATGTATCTGGGCGCAGGGTTAGCAGCGGGAGTGCTATGGATACAACAAACTGCGGGATGGGCGGCTGTTGCAATTTTAGCTGTTTTCTTACCTTTTATCGTGATGTTTGGCATGCAGAAGGTGTTCTATCCAGTTGTTATCGCTTCCCTTGCTTCGCCTGGATATGATGCTCTCATTGGAGTAGCCATGTTAGCGGCGAATTTTGCACAAGGTGGAGGTGCTTTGGCAGTTTCATTTAAAACAAAAGATCCTAAGTTAAAACAAATTGCGATGTCCGGAGGCATTTCTGCTTTATTTGGCATCACAGAACCTGCATTATATGGTGTCCATTTAAAGCTTAAGAAAACATTACTCGCATGTATGATTGGAGCAGGGGTTTCAGGTATATTTGTTGGATTAATTAAACTGAAAGCGTTTGTCATGGTTTCACCTGGAATTGCCACTATGCCGATTTTCATTGAAAAAGGGACTTCAAACTTTACGTTTGCCATTATTGGTGCAGTCATTTCAGCGGTAGTCGCATTTATTGCTGTTTACATCATTGGCTTTAAAGATGCAGAAAATGAAGTCGTCCAGAAGAGCAATGAGCCTATCTCTACAACAGAAAACACAAGAAATCGTGAGGTCATTTATGCACCGATCAAAGGAGCTGTCATCCCATTAGCGAAAGTAAATGATAAAGTATTTTCTGAAGAAGTGATGGGTAAGGGGGCAGCGATCCAACCTAGCGATGGAAAAGTAGTAGCTCCATTTGATGGGCAAGTAGAAATGATTTTCCATACAAATCATGCGATTGGTCTAAAGTCAGACTTAGGTGTTGAAGTTCTTATTCATATTGGGATTGATACCGTTAACTTAAATGGACAACATTTTACTTCACATGTTCAAAAAGGTGATACAGTAAAGCAAGGCCAGCTTTTAATTGAATTTGATGATCAGAGTATACAAAAGGCTGGTTATGACACAACAACACCAGTGATCATTACAAATTCGGCTGATTATTTAGAAATTTTAACCCAAGAGGGAAAAACCAATCCTTCTGGTCATCAGCAGCCACTTTTAACTGTCTTATAAATAGATTTTGAATGTAACCAGGAAGGTGATATGGTATGGAAATTATAAAAGTGCTGAATACCAGTGTGGTTCTCGCTAAACGAGATGATGGAAAGGAAATCATCGTAATGGGGAAGGCGATCGGGTTTAAAAATAAGCCTGGCAGTCTTATTCAAGAGGAAGATATACAAAAGATTTATGTGCTAGAAGATCAAAGCACGTCAAATGATTTAGCTGAGCTCATGAGAGAGACTCCAGAGGAATTTTTAATCATAACGGATGAGATTATTTCCTATGCGAAGCATCGATTATCCACACACTTAAATGAGCATCTTTATATTTCTCTAACAGATCACCTTTTTATGGCTACAAAGCGCTTTAAGGAACATCTCACGATACAAAATCGCCTGCTTTGGGAAGTGAAGAAATTTTACCCCGAGGAATTTAGCATTGGTATGCACGCACTCGATCTAATAAAAAAACAACTAGGTATTCAATTACCGGAAGAAGAAGCAGCGAATATTGCTTTTCATCTAGTAAATGCGCAGCAGACAGAAGACAATTTGAATCAAATCGTGATGATGACCAATATGGTCAAAGATATTCTAAACATCATTAAAATGCATTATAAGATCGATATTCCAACAGATACGATTAATTACTCCAGGTTTTTAACACATTTACAGTTCTTTGTTCAGCGGTTGCTGGAGAACAAAATGCTTGAAACAGATGACCATGATTTAATCGATCAAATCATGAGGAAATACCCTGAAGAAGTGAAATGTGTGGAGAAAATCGAGAAATATATTAAAACAAATGTGGATTACACCATATCCAATGACGAAAAAATGTATTTAATTATTCATGTCAATCGAGTGGTTTTAAGAAATAATGGATCGTCTTAAGGGAGGAAGAGAGATGTCTAATCAAGTTAGAAAGTTTCCAGAAGGTTTTTTATGGGGTGGCGCTATTGCGGCTAATCAAGCAGAAGGTGCATGGAATGTAGACGGAAAAGGGCTATCGACTGCTGATGTGGCGATTTTTAAAAAAGGCCTCAGCAAGTCTGACTATAAAAAGCACAATAAAGTGGATGAAGAACAAATTCAACAAGCGATGCGTGCAGATACCGCTGAAGGTTATCCGAAACGAAGAGGTGTCGATTTTTATCATCGTTATCCAGAAGACATGGCGCTCTTCAAAGAGATGGGATTAAAGACGTTGCGTGTCTCGATTGCCTGGACACGTATTTTTCCAAAGGGAGATGAAGAAGAGCCGAATGAAGCGGGATTATTGTTTTACGACCGCTTATTCGATGAAATGAAGAAACATGATATTGAACCACTCGTTACGCTATCTCATTATGAAATGCCGCTATACTTAGTCAATCAATATGGTGGATGGTCTCACCGCATTGTTGTTGATTTCTTTGTGAAATTTAGTCGAGTGGTATTTGATCGATACAAAGATAAAGTCAAGTATTGGCTGACTTTCAATGAAATTGATAGCATTGTTCGCCATCCGTTTACAAGTGGAGGAATCGTGTCAGAGCGTTTTGATAATGTAGAGCAGGCTGTTTATCAAGCGCTACATCATCAATTTGTTGCAAGTGCTCTGGCAGTGAAGTATTGCCATGAAATGATCCCGGGTTCAAAAATTGGCTGTATGCTGACGAAATTAACAACGTATCCTTATTCTTGTAATCCAAAAGATGTTTTAAAGGCATCGAAGAACAATCAATTTAATATGTTCTTCACAGATGTACAGGTGCGCGGGGAGTATCCACGTTTTATCCATCGACTGTTCAAAGAAAAAAACATTCACATTGAGAAACAGCTAGGAGATGACGAGTTATTAAAGGTTCATACCGTCGATTTTATTTCTTTTAGTTATTACAATTCACTTGTTGCTACTGAAAACAGTGAAGGGATGGAAACGGTCAGCGGAAATACGATAGGTGGCGTAAAGAATCCTTATTTAGAAGTGAGTGAGTGGGGATGGCAGATCGATCCTATTGGTATTCGTATTTCTTTAAATGATCTATACGACCGCTATCAATTACCGCTATTTATTGTTGAAAACGGATTAGGAGCAAACGATCAGGTGGAGCAGGATGGAACGATCAATGATGATTATCGTATTAGTTATCATGAACAGCATTTCCAGCAGATGTTAGAAGCGATTGAGGATGGAGTCGAATTGATGGGGTACACGAGCTGGGGGATTCTTGATTTAATCAGCTATTCATCGTCAGAAATGGAAAAACGTTATGGGTTTATCCATGTTGATCAAGATAACGATGGAAATGGAACATTAAATCGCACACCTAAGAAAAGTTTTTACTGGTACCAGAATGTGATTCGTCAAAATGGACTGGAAATGAACGAATAGATGTGTCAGAAATCTTTTAAGGAGTGGTGTATACCCACTCCTATTTTTTATTGATGAATGTTTCAGCTCGTAAAAGAAAAGATATGCATATGGATATGCATTTCCCTCAAATTTAAGCAATTCACTATCATTACCTTTCACATTCATATAAAATAAGAGCTAGTGAAAATTTGAAGAGATGCTTGATAAATGAAGGGCATGTAAGCTGTATGAAATGATGAGATGTTTCAAGTACGTGAAGGTTGCAAAGCTGTTTCTCTTCACGCATGAATCTTGTAAGCGTAACCATTATTTGTCACTTCATTGCAATGTGTTGAGGGGTGTGTCAGCATGAGGAATCCGTATTTGAGAACGGCTTCTAGTCTTTATATCAATTATTTTTTATTAGGTATGGTCAATATTATTTTGGCTTCAAATATGCCATTTTTGATCAAACAATTAGATACAAATAGTGCAGGGATTAGTTATATGATATCTGCACTCGGTATTGGCAGGGTGCTCACGTATGGTTTATCGGGCGTACTGTCAGATCGTTTTGGACGAAAGCCGGTCATTTTGGTTTCGGGGGTGCTGATGGCGGTGTTCCTCATTGGAATCCCATTGTCTCCGAATTATCAAATCGCGTTTGCGTTTGCGATTTTGGCAGGGGTGGCGAATTCGGCGATGGATGCAGGGACGTATCCGGCTTTAATGGAAGCTTTTCCTCAAAACTCGGGATCTGCAAATGTGATGGTGAAGGCGTTTATTTCGATTGGGGCGACCATTCTGCCGCTCGCTATTTTCTTTTTAGCAGAGCATGATCTGTTTTATGCATTTGCGTTTTTTGTACCTGCTTTTATCTATTTAGTGAATGTGATAATGTTGTGGACATTGCCATTTCCGAATCATCGCAAGGTGGAGCAAGTTCAGGTGACGGAGCATGATGGACTTCCGCGCTTCTCATCAGAGCCTACGTTTTGGAGAGAAGGGGTCGCACTGATTGTGATCAGTTTTACATCAAATGGTCTGTACGCCTTGCCACAAATTTGGCTGCCTACGTACGGTGAGGAAATATTGGGAATGGCTTCTGGCAGTGCTGTGAAGCTGCTTAGTTACTATAGCATGGGCGGTTTGCTGTCTGTCTTATTGCTCGCATTTCTTTTGCGCCGCATTGTTCGTCCGGTCACCGTGCTGCTACTCTATCCGATTATTACATTAGCCTCTATCTGTGTGCTATTGGTCGTGAAGTCTCCAGTCATTGGGACCGTCAATGCATTTGTATTGGGCTTTTCAACAGCGGGTGTCTTTCAGCTGACGTTAACCGTAATGGCTGAGTTCTTCTGGAAAAACAAAGGGACGATGACAGGAATTATCTCAACAGCAGGCGGAGTGTCCGCCATTGTGATTCCGGTCGTCACTGGTTTGATCGAAACCCACTCGACGATTTTGCAAATCTTTATATTTGATGCGGGTGTGGCTGTTGTGGCGATCATCGGGGCGATGTATATCCTTTATCGATATCGCCGTGTGATGATACACGAATAAAAAAGACGACTTCCAAAGCGGAGGTCGTCTTTTTTATGTGTTTCGTTTAGAAACGGTCATTTTCAAATAGAATTTGTTTCACTTGTTCAACCGGCATATCCTCGCCAGTAAAGAGTTTGTACGCAAGGGCACCTTGCCATAGCATCATGCCAAGACCGTTAATCGTTTTGGCACCCGCTTCTTGTGCTTGAGCAAGAAGTTTTGTTTTTTGCGGGTTGTAGACGACATCTGTCACGATTAAGTCTTTGCGTAATACATCAAGTGTATCGTCAATAATGCTGAGCTCATCTAATGGTTTCATGCCAAGGCTTGTCCCGTTTGCTAAGATCGCACTTTCAGCTACTTCACGACGGAAAGCGTCTTTGTCTTCAAGTGGGAAAATATTCGCTTTGACACCGAATGATTTCATTTCGTTGTTGATGTAATTTACATTTTCTTCTGCTTGAACAAAGTATTGGTCATTACGAGCAAAAATACTAATTTCACGAATACCTGATTGTGCAAGCTGAATGGCAATCGGAGTTGCAGCGCCGCCAGATCCAACGAGTGTGACCTTTTGTCCAGCTAATTCAACGCCATGTTCAATTAAGTTTCTAACGTAACCAAGACCATCTGTGTTGTAGCCAACCAGCTTGCCATCTTTGTTCACAACTGTGTTGCTTGCACGAGTATATTTTGCAGAATCATCTAGTTCATCTAAGTAATCGAGCACTTTCATTTTGTTCGGCATGGATACGTTAAATCCAGCTGCACCCATTGCTTTCATCCCGTTTACTGCTGCTTCTAGTTCATCATTTCCTACCTCAAAAGCAAGGTAAGCATAGTTGATTCCTGTTAGTGTATAGCCAAGGTTGTGCATCCGTGGTGACAGGCTGTGCCCGATTGGTGTTGCAAGAAGACCGACTAATTTTGTTTTTCCATCAATATTACGTTCATGTATGTTTGTCATGATTGACATCTCCTTTAATTATCTAAACAATTTTTTCATGCGTCGTAAAACAAAGACTGCTAACAATACGCTGATGACCGCAATGATCATATCGAAGAATAAAGTCATTTTAATATCGTACGTGCTAACGAGTCCGCTTGTAATCAGCGGAACAAGGATAAACGCTGAGCTTGCCGCAATGTTGACATATGATGAAGCCGTTGCTTTGTTTGTAGGGAATAATTTCATCATAATACTCATAGCCAACTGGAAAATGCCGGCTGTAAATAATCCTAAGAAAAAGGTACTAACAATGACAATGCCGTATGTTTCGATTTGAAATAGTGAAAGCATGGCAAGGAATGCCCCGATTGGGTAAATAATAGCGACCATAATTGGTGAAATGAATTTATCTAATACGATTGAAAGCAATAGAACAGATACGAGTGCACCAATACTAAAATAAGAAAGAAGCTGCGTCGCTTGTCCTGAGCCAAGCCCAATCAATTTCAACCCGAGCTGTGGAAGCCAAGTTTGCCATACGACAAATAATGCAGTAGACGTGAATCCCATAAGTACAACAGCTAAACCTTCACCAAACATTTTCGGTTCTTCCTTCATTTGCTCTTGAACGGGAAGATCGTTTTGAGAAGCCGTTTGCTTATGATTTGGGAACGGCATAAAGATCAAGTAAATGCCTACAAGTAAATAAAGAAGTCCTAGACCAAAGAATGCCCAGCCCCAGAAGATGTCATGTGCAATAAGGAATGCCAAGATAAATGGAAGAACAGTCGCACCAATTGATACAGACGCCTTCACTAATACAGAAGCTGAACTTGCTTTTTTAGGAAATGACTCTGTCAAAGCAGGATATGTCCCTGAATCAAGCAATGAGTTTGCAATCCCTGCGGAAATGGCAAAAATGAAAGCCAATGTATAATTGGTCGTCGTTGGAATCCCAATTAAGAATAATAAGTAAAGAAAGTTACCTGTAATAATGACAGGTTTTCGCCCCCAGCTGTCTGCCAGCCTACCAGAGAAAAAGAGAGCAATTAATTTACCGATACCGATTGCTGATACAAGCAAGCTGATTTTTGGAATATCTACATGGTAGCGTTCAGATAAGCTTTCCATGTTTGATGCCACAATAATATTGATCATGCCTAGCATGAAATAGTTTAAGTACATGCCAAGTGATGATTTAATGTATGGATTTTTCATGTTCCCACTCCTATATTTGAAACCCTGTTCGGGCCAAATTCTTGTTACCCTTTGTTATTTCCTTAAACGTAAATAATATTAAGTCCATCACAACACCCCTTGTGTGATTGATGAAAAAATAATGAATATTCATCTGTTCTTCAAATAAGTACATCGTTCTACTAAATAATTAAAAATAATAACAGTTATCATAAGTTGATGGACTTCCTCGATTTGATCAGAATCAAAAGATCCATCTTTAACTGTAGTTGATATCATAAATAACGATATGTTCACAAAAGGTATAACGATATACTAAAAGAAGCAACGAGATAAATATACTCCTGCGTTTAAAATGTGTCAAGTTTATGACTTTGCGATTTAAAAAAAGAAAAATGTAATAAAGAAATAGTTGACTTGCTCAATAAAAAAAGGAGAATCGCTTTGCAATTCTCCTTTCAGCGTGTAGACAAACCCTCGCATTCTTTGTCAGTCCTGCGCTCCGGTGCTCACGAATGTCAAATTCGCTCTGCTCCGGTGCTCGTCCTTCCTAGACTGCAAAGGTTTTCTATCACGCTGAAAAGAAGACAAAGGGCTAAAATCAAGTTCATTTTAGCCCTTTGTCAACAATCTGAAAGGGAGAATCGCTTTGCAATTCTCCTTTTCATGATCATGTCGAGGTTTCTCGAATATGAAGTTGAGGCTTTAATATCAATCGCTGCAGTTCTTCATCCTGCTCGTTCATTTTATGATACAAAAGGTTGGCTGCTTTGACTCCAATGGATCGTGGAAATGATGAGACTGTGGTGAGCGGCGGGTGATACATCTCCGCTTCAGGGATGTTATCGAATCCAACTACATCAATGTCTTCACCAGGCTTGATGTCACGCGCTGCCAATTCTTGAATCACCCCAAACGCCACTAAATCACTGAAGCAAAAAATAGCAGTAGGTGGTTCGGGAAGGTCAATCACTTGGGCAAGGGCTTCTTTCCCGCCTTCACGGGTAGGTACCATATCGATAATAAGAGATTCATCCATCGTCAGGTCTTCATCATCATGGGCTCTTTTGAACCCTTTCATCCGTTCAATCCAAGTCGAGGAGGATTTGACTCCGCCTAAGAAAGCGATGCGGCGATGCCCTTTTTGAAGAAGATGACGCACCGCCATCCAAGTACCTTGTTCATAATCAACGCCGACATAATCACAATGGACATCTGCTAATTCACGATTTGCCAATACTTTTGGTGTGCGAATGTTGTTTAATTGTTTCACCGTTCGTGTCGAGCTCTTCGATGCTGGATTTAAGATGATTCCACCCACTCGGTGCTCTACCATTGTGGAGATGAGACGCTCCTGCTTATCTACACTATCAAAGGTTGTCCCAAGTAAAACGGTATAGCCAAGTGATTCAAGTGTGGTTTGCACACCAATTAAAAATTCAGAAATAAAGGTGTTTGAAATATCCGTGACGATCACACCCACAATATTTGAACTTTTCGACCGCATGTTGGCAGCGACGCGATCGTACACGTATCCCAAATCCTCCATGGATTGCAGCACTTTTTTCCGGGTGGCTTCAGAGATCCTAGGGTTGTTGCGAACAACGAGTGAGGCCGTTGAAGTCGATACACCGGCATGCCGAGCGACTTCTTGTAATGTCACACGCTGTTTGTTCATTTTTTTCATTTGTCTTCACCAACTTCATTGGATTGCCTAACTATGGTTCATCATCAAGATGGATGTCTCCACCAAACTAGCCGAACATTCTTTGTTTCATTATACCTTAATCAAGGGGTGTTGATGAAGTGATGTCATATCGGCTTCAGATAAGGAGGAAACAACATCTTAAAAGATTACCATTGACAGCTTTCTTTTAGAGGCGTAAAATATAAAATTATTCAGAAATAGCAACATTTAAAGTAAATATCGAAGGCTATGATTGCTGTGGGTCACACTATGGCAGGAGCAGCTTCTGGAGAGACCGCATGTATGTGCGGCGCCGAAGGGTTCACAATCTCAGGCAAAAGGACAGAAGAGTACGAAATATTGTATTTGTGATGCATGGATCATACTGTGTATTGCTTTTCTCTATTTTGCTATTCTTTTATGACCGTGAGATTGGAGCGCATCCAATCTCTTTTTTTATGGACTTTTTGAGAGTTCATTATTTCAGTATAGGATCGTGTCGTAGGAGGGTGTTGAAATTGGCACAACAAGAGTTAAAGCGAGATTTATCAAACCGTCATGTTCAATTAATTGCCATTGGCGGAACGATTGGAACTGGGCTATTTTTAGGGTCTGGAAAGGCTATTCAATTGGCAGGACCATCGATCATTTTTGCGTACTTAATTGTCGGAATGGCCATCTTTTTTGTCATGAGGGCACTTGGAGAATTGCTCTTATCTAAGGCGGGCTATCAATCTTTAACGGATATAGCAGAGGATTATCTTGGACCATGGGCTTCCTTTGTGACAGGATGGACGTATTGGTTTTGCTGGATTATGACAGCGATGGCGGATGTTATTGCGGTCGGGGTGTATGTGCAGTATTGGTTTGATATACCGCAGTGGATTCCTGCTATTATTTGTTTATTGATTTTACTAGGATTTAATTTATTAACGGTGAAGCTTTTTGGAGAAATGGAATTTTGGTTTGCACTGATTAAAGTGATTACGATATTACTGTTGATTGGCGTTGGAATTGTCCTGTTAATCATTGGTTTTCAAACAGATGCAGGACCCGTGACGGTAACGAATCTGTGGTCACACGGAGGATTATTTCCAAATGGTGTGACAGGCTTCTTATTGTCATTCCAGATGGTGATTTTTGCGTATGTGGGCGTGGAACTTGTCGGTGTGTCAGCAGCAGAAACAGCGAATCCGCAAAAAAATATCCCGTCTGCGATTAATAAAATTCCATTAAGAATTCTCTTTTTCTATGTAGGTGCGATTTTTGTATTACTATGCATCAACCCATGGACAGAACTCAGTGCATCAGAAAGTCCTTTTGTGAAAACCTTTGGACTCATTGGGATACCAGTAGCGGCGGGACTCATCAACTTTGTCGTCCTGACATCTGCGGCGTCTGCTTGTAATAGCGGTATGTTCTCAACGAGCCGAATTTTGTATAATCTCAGTCATCAAAAACAAGGACCGGCATCTTTTGGCCGTCTAAATAAGCATGCTGTTCCAAGTAATGCCCTGTTTGTGTCGACGATTGTGGTGTCAGTAGGGGCTCTTTTAAGCAAGCTGATTCCTGAACAAGCCTTTGGTATTGTGACTACGATTAGTGCCATTTGTTTCATTTGGGTATGGAGTATTATTTTAATATGCCATCTGAAATATAAGAAAACACGTCCTGAACTGCATAAGGCGTCTACCTTTAAAGCGCCATTTACACCTTTTGTGAATATAGCGGTTCTTGTGCTCTTTGCTGCTATTCTTGTCATCATGCTTTTCGCTGATGCTACACGTCCAGCCCTGTTATTGACACCTGTATGGTTTGGGTTCCTATTTTTGATTTATGCACGAAAGAAACGCCGTTCAGCATAATGAACGAAAAAAGCACAGCCTTTTTAAATGGCTGTGCTTTTGCTTATTTAACGATTTCGAATCTTCAACATATAGTATGCATTAAGAATGATCAGAACAAGTCCAACGACGATGATGGAGAAGAGCTGAGAGTGATTGGCGCCAAGAGAATAGACAATCAAAATAAACATGGCACCGGTCAATAAAATATTCATCATTTGAAAAGTGTGAAAAAGCCCATCGAGCATCACATGCTTTTCGCCTTCATCAGAAATGGCGAGCAGTTTTTTGCCATAATCTTTATCGGTTGGACTAGGTAGGTGACGATTAGGATAGACGAGCTTTAGGACAGAGGTCGACACATAAGAAAGAATGACGGTGATCAAAAATAAGGCAGCATTTGCGAGAATCAGCCAGAGTGGCTGCTCGGTTACGATGGAAATTCCAATTGCAATAATCGATAAAATGGTACTCACCGTATTAGCTAACGTTACATCAGTAAAGGTTCGGTACTGTTTTACCTCTAGTTCATCTTCCTCATCACCAGATACTGAAAGAGAGACTCTTTTCTTCATGCGTGAAATGCCTGAAAAACAATAAATGATGAATAGAACTGTCAAGCCAGTGATGACAAGAGTCGCTTCAAATGCAGCTTGCAGAAGTGTCAGCTCAAATTCGGCAGCCAGCAAACAGTAAGCACCGAGAAAACCAAGGAGAGCACCTAAGAGCATTTTGTATACAGTTTTCATGTGAGTTCATCCTCCTCGAATAGAAAAATTTGTTCAATGGGTTCTTGAAAAATACGTGAAAGCCTCATAGCAAGTAAGAGAGACGGCATTAATTCATCTCGTTCCATTAAGCTGATCGTCTGGCGGGAAACCTTTGCCCGTTTCGCAAGCTCCGTTTGGTTTAAACCATCACGCGCCCGCAGCTCTTTTAGCCGATTTTTCATTCTGTCACCTCAACTCTGATCAAAATGTTATCTTGATTGTAAAGTATTATATTCATTTTGACAAGTATAGTTGTCAAAATGATAAAAATAATTGTCAAAAGATCGCCTTTATTCAAAAGGGAATCAATGATACGCTAAAGAAAAGAGAAACAGAAAATAGGTGATGCCCATGTTCATTGATCAATTAAAAAGTGATTTACATCAATCACAGCCGCTATTTATTGGAGAAGAGACAGCGTTCAAAGCGGCAGTCCTTGTCCCTTTGGTGCAAGTAGACGGGGAATGGCATGTTTTATTTGAAGTGCGATCACTGACGATGAGAAAACAGCCTGGCGATATTAGCTTCCCAGGAGGCAAACTCGACGGTGGGGAAACCGCACAAGAAGCTGCACTGCGGGAAACATATGAAGAACTAGGAATTCCGCCCGAATCCGTCAAGGTTTTAGGGCAGCTCAGCCCTTATATTGCCTCACCATCCTTTGTGGTATATCCATTTGTCGGGATTATTGATGAACAGCAGGTCAAACATTCCTTTAATCAAGAAGAAGTAGAGGAGACCTTTACTGTGCCTCTATCATGGCTCAGCCAATACGAACCGTACTTACACCATGTATCGGTGCAGCCAACACCAGGAGAGGACTTTCCTTATGAAAAAATCATGAATGGTGAAAAATACAGCTGGGGGAGTCGTTCGATTGAGGAGTGGTTTTATGATTACGATCGTTACACCATTTGGGGATTAACTGCCCGCATATTAAAACATTTTGTGATGGTTGCAAAAAGAAATTCCTAGAGAATCAGCTCTAGGAATTTGTTGTAGAAAGGCGTTCTTTTGCAGTTTCTTTTCCTTTCCCTTTTCCAATTAGGATGGGCGCTTTCGCTTGGCTCAATCCATATGAAGGCATGTTCACGTAGATAGATTCATATGAGCCGGCTTGAATTTGATACGTTTCATGATAAATTCCGACCGCGTCATTATGTCGTGCTCTTTGGTTGAATCCTTTCCAAGCAGTCAAATGCTTCTCCATCTTGGCGTAGGCAAGGAGGTCCTCTGTTGATTTCCAATATTGGATCATGGTGGTGGTGCGTAAACCGAAGTAATTTTCTGTCCCGAGAAAACCAAGTTCTTCTTGATGTGTATATAGTTCTTTGATCATCCCCGGCATCGCCTTAAATACTGGCAGCCATTGATGAACAGCCCAGCGTTTATTGATTCTCATTCCGATAATGAACACAACAATCGGCTCAGAATTGTCTGTTGTATACCTGCCAGCACGTATATTTTTTTTCATTTGTTCACCCTTCTTCCTTCATCGATTCACAGGTCTCCACGCACCAATCAATTCCAGCCTGCGCCACTTTCTTTCCGTAATCTAACGTATACAGCCAATACTTCGCATCAGCTTCATCTGGATACAGCTCTTGAATGTTTTGTTCAATCGCAACATATGTCTCATAACGGATACGGAGCTGCCTCTCATAATCCTGTAAAAGCACCAATTTTTTCTCAAACGAAAGATATTGACCAAAAAATAACTTTAATAACACCTCATTTCGTTCTGATGGTACTTGATCGAGCGGCTGCGCCAGCCATTGCCTCAACGTGTCCAGCCCTTTTTCAGTTAGATGATATTCCCGCTTGTCTGAGCGGCCAGTTGTAGAAGTGGGTGAAACCTTCGCAAGCCCTTCCTCGACTATTAACTTTAAAGCTGGATAAATTTGTCCATAACTAATTTTCCAAAAGTGATGCAAGCTCCTATCAATTAATTGCTTCACTTCATACCCAGACTTACAATCTGTCGTTAAAATCCCCAAAATCGCATATGTCGTATCATTGTATTTTTTCATTGATCAACACACCTATCTAAAAGATATATCATTTAGATATATGATAAACGATGTATAACTGCAGATACAAGAGGTATGAGAAAAAAATAAATGCTAGAAAGGAGGTGAAGAGATCACTGATTTGTTAATCAATGAGATGAATCCTTCATATAGAGTGAACGATTATAGTTTGGAGGGGGCATATGAGTAAATCGAAAATCTGGATCATGACTATTCTGGCGGTCCTACTGATTGGTGGAGGCGGCTGGATAGCCTATCAAGCAATCGCACAAAAGAGTGGTTTGAATCATCCCTACGCCTTTGCATATAAGACTCATGATCGTGTGAACTGGTTCAAGGTAACGGAGAGAAACGGAAAAGTAACAGGCCAGCTGAACGAAACCATTTTAGAGGAAAATCCGCAAAGGCATTATGATCCCAATCTATTTATCAACAAATATCAATTAACCGGAAAATCAATTGAAAACGGTTACGAATTTTATGTGAAGCAAGGGAAAGAAACGGTCACATATGAAGTTCACCTTGCCGCAAAAGATCTTTCTGTGAAAAAACAAGGTGAAAAGCACAGCATCACATACAAAGCAGTTGATCAAAAAAACCTACGTGCTGTTCAACAGGACATTCATACTCGATATGAGAAACTGATGGATGACACGGAAAATAGATTTCATGATTATGTACGAAACTTCATTAAGAAAGTAACAGGCGCTTATGGTTATCTGTATACAGCGGAGGATGGTTCATACCAACTATTTTTAAAAGTAAAACGAATGTATATGCAGTCTGAATGGGCAGGTTCTTTTCTAATGAGAAAGGTTCCAGGAGATGGTGGTGAACCATATAAAGAAACGAAACATACAGCCGGTGGAGTTTCAGATGGGATGATGTTTGATTTGAGTACTTATCCTGCAATTGAAAAGGGTTTTATTTTAGGGGAAACTGACCGAGACGCCACATACATTAAATTTCCTTTTAAAATGGCAGGCGGGATTATAGAATTTAAAGCGGTCACGAAAGAGGAATATCAAGAACAAACGGAAGCATTCAAAAAGAAGGCGAAAGAATGGCAAAAGTAGATCGTGTTGGAACAGATGATTGTTGTGAATGGCATTTCAGGACGATCAGAATTTAGTTGAATAAATAGGGATAATGAAGATTTTTTAAATCATATATTAGTGGAGGTACCTATGAGTAAATTGAAAATGTGGGTCGTGTCTATCCTGGCAGTACTCGTCTTAGGTGGAGGCGGCTGGACAGCATATCAAGCAATCGCAAAAAAGAATTCATTGAATCATACCTATGCATTTGCGTATAAAACGAAGGATAAAATGAGCTGGTTTGAGATATCGGAGAATAAAGGCAAAGTAACGGGGCATTTGAATGAAAAGTATATAGAAGAAGTAAGGTGGGATCCGCAAATCTATAAAAAACAATTTGTCGTATCTGGCAGTTCAAAAGAAAATGGGTATGAATTCAAAGTCACACAAGGTAAAGAAACGATCGTATACGAAGTTCACTTTTCAGGAAAAGACCTTTCAGTAAAAAAACAAGGCGAAAAGAAAAGTATGATATATAAGGCAATCAATCAAAAAAAGCTAGATAAATATCATAAAGAGATTCAAAAACGATATGATTATCTATTCGATACCGCTGAAGATAGGTTTTATGATAGTATGAGAAACTTCAAGGAGAAAGTGGCAAAGGTATATGGCTTTCTCTATACGGCAAAGGACAAACAATTATTTTTACAGGTGAAAACCATGCATATTGAGATTGGATGGACCGGCTCCCTTCTAATCACAACTGTTCCTGAAGAAGATTGTAAGTCTTATAAAGAAATGAGATTAGAAGTCTCGGGTGAAACGGATGGAAGAACTTTTTTTATGGGCTATGAGCCTTCAATTGAAGATGGAATCATTATAGGTTCCACTGATCGAGATGTAAAATCAATCAAACTTCCATTTAAAATGACAGGCGGTACTGTAGAGTTAAAAGCAGTTACGAAACAGGAATACCAAAAACAAGCGAAAGCATTCAAAAAGCAGGCGGAAGAAAGAAAAAAATAGATGATAAGAAACCAGATGAGTGAACTTATCTGGTTTTTTATTAATAAAGAGTTCTTATTGATGATAAAAAATATTGGTGTATAAAAAAAGTGAGAAAGGTTGCTTTAACTAAATTAAATAAAATTAATTTAGGTATATAGACCTTAATAATTTTTAGAAAAATAAATGTTGACGCTTTCATATAATCAATATATACTAAAAACAAATCCAATATAAATAAATTAGACATGTGACTGGTCATGCAGGCAGGATCTAAAAACGATGAATTTCTTTAATTTGTCGTTTTAGATCCTTTTTTTATTGCCAAAATATAGGTCTCATGTATGAGAAAAGGAGGAGAAAAAATGGATTACACACAAGTCGCCAAAGATGTTTTACAGAATGTAGGTGGTAAAGAAAACATTGCGCACCTTGAACACTGCTCAACAAGACTTCGCTTCACACTAATTGATCAGAAAAAAGCAGATGTACCAGCATTAGAAAAAACACCAGGTGTCATAGCTGTCAGAATGTCAGGACAATGCCAAGTGGTCATTGGGAATGACGTGATTGAAGTGTATCAACAGGTAACAAATTTAATGGGCGGCAGCTCGTCTGGGCAAAGCATGCCATCCAATCAGCCAAAAGAAAAAAGAAAAGCAGGCACAGTTCTATTAGATTTCATTGTGGGTGTCTTCCAGCCGCTAGTTCCGGCTATCGCAGGCGGAGGGATTTTAAAATCATTTCTTCTCCTTTTCTCTTTATTAGGCTGGGTGGATGCAAAAGGCCAAACCTATCAAATACTGAACATGGTGGGTGACGCACCACTATACTTCCTGCCATTACTAGTCGCTGTCACAACGGCAAATAAACTAAAGGTAAACCCACTGGTCGCATTATCAGCAGTCGGTGCACTCCTTCTTCCGAACATGACAGCCATGCTTACTGAAGGTGCGCAATTAATGTCATTCGACGTAAAAAATATAGCTTATGCGTATCAAGTGTTTCCAGCAATCCTTTCTGTATTGCTTTACGCTCAAATGGAAAAATTCTTCACACGATTTTCACCAAAACCAATTCGGATTTTCTTTGTCCCAATGATGTCATTAGTCATTACTGTACCCGTTACGTTACTGTTATTAGGACCACTTGGTTTTACAGCAGGACAAGGGTTTTCATCCGTTATTCTTGCGATGTTTAATACAGTAGGCTGGGTAGCTGTTGCAATTTTAGCAGCGGTACTCCCGTTTATGGTTGCATCAGGCATGCACAAAGCAATGGTCCCTTATGCAGTGACAACGATGGGGAACCTCGGGAAAGAAGCACTTTATTTACCAGCATCACTTGCGCATAATATTGCGGAAAGTGGAGCATGTTTCGCAGTGGCACTACGCACGAAAGACAAGGTACTCAGATCAACAGCCATTTCGGCAGGAATTTCAGCATTTTTTGGCATCACAGAGCCTGCTTTGTATGGTGTGACACTTCAAAATAAACGCGTACTTGGAAGTGTCATGATTGGTTCATTTGTTGGTGGGATATTCATTGGATTAGTTGGTATACAAGCATTTGTACTTGTTGGCCCTGGATTAGCCAGTATGTCGATGTTTATATCAGATGAGCTTCCACGAAATCTAATGTTTGCTGTCATTGGAGCTGTCATTTCCTTCGTTGTTGCTTTTATCGCTGCTTTTGTATTAGGTAAGGATAAAAAAGTAGAAGAAAAGACAAATGATCAAGAAGCATTTGCTGAACAAATTGGAGCAGGGGAAACTTTCAAAAGCCCTGTGATTGGTCAAATGATCTCTCTATCTGAAGTAAAAGATGATATATTCTCTTCAAAGGTCATGGGAGACGGAATTGCCATTATTCCTTCAGAAGGAGCGCTATATGCACCAGTAGAAGGTGAGGTCACCTTGCTGTTCGAAACAAACCATGCACTTGGTATGAAAACGGACAAAGGGGTGGAAGTATTATTCCACATTGGCATTGATACTGTACAGTTGGAAGGACAGTATTTTTATCCAAAAGTGCAGGCAGGAGATCGTGTACAAGCAGGGGATTTACTCATTGAATTTGATGTAGAAAAAATCATGGAAGCAGGATACGATCCAGTTACGCTTGCTGTCATCACGAATACAGATCAATATGATATTAAGGTACAGCCATTACAAGAGGTCAATCGCCAAGATACATTGATGGTTATCACCCAATTAGGAGGCTAAACATATGACGACAATAAAAGGTTTTCCAAAAGGATTTTTATGGGGCGGCGCCATTGCCGCCAACCAAGCGGAAGGCGCTTGGAATGTAGATGGAAAGGGCCCATCTGTTGCTGATATTGCGATGTACCGGTCTAATTTGAGTGTAGAAGATTATGAAGGGCATCTAGCTGTTACTTCTGAAAATATAGATCGAGCGATGAAAGACCCAGATGATAAAAAGTATCCAAAACGCAGAGGTGTTGATTTCTATCATCACTATAAAGAGGATTTGGCTCTATTTGCTGAAATGGGTTTTAAAACTCTTCGCATTTCTATTGCATGGAGCCGTATCTTCCCAACTGGAGAAGAGAAAGAACCAAATGAAAAAGGACTCCAATTTTACGATCGTTTATTTGCAGAAATGAAAAAACACAACATAGAACCGATTGTGACGCTGTCACATTATGAAATGCCGTTAGCACTGAGCGTGAAATATAATGGCTGGGTTGAAAGAAAAGTCGTTGATCTCTTTGTTAAGTTCGCCAATGTATGTTTTGAACGCTATAAACATGATGTGAAATATTGGCTGACCTTTAATGAAATAGATAGTATTCACCGCCACTCTTTTATTACAGCAGGAATTATTCCTGATCGCTGCCCAGAAGGGAAAGAGGAAGAGACGGTTTATCAAGCACTCCATCATCAATTCATTGCCTCTGCACTCGTAACAGCAGATTGTCATCGCATCATACCAGGCAGTCAAGTAGGGTGTATGCTGACAAAATTAACAACGTATCCGCACACTTGTCATCCGAATGATGTGGAGCGGGCATTGAAACAAAACTTAGAAAACTATTTCTATGCAGATGTTCAGGTATTTGGTGAATACCCTCCGCTTATCAAGCGCATGCTTGAGAGAAAAAACATTCATATCCAAATGGAATCAGATGATCTTTCTATTTTAAAAGAAAATACAGTAGATTTTATCTCGTTCAGCTACTATATGTCTTTAACTGAATCAGCTGATGAAGGATTAGAAAAAACGGATGGAAATACCATCCGTGGGGTCAAAAATCCTTACCTTCCATCTACTGATTGGGGATGGCAAATTGATCCGGTTGGTCTGAAAATTTCTTTAATAGAATTATATGATCGTTATCAAAAACCACTGATCATTGTAGAAAACGGCATGGGTGCAAAAGATGTTGTTGAAAGTGATGGATCAATTCACGATGATTATCGTATTAACTATTTCAAAGAGCATTTCCGCCAAATGAGAGAAGCGGTGGAAGAAGGCGTTGACCTCTTCGGATATACGAGCTGGGGCTCAATTGATATTATTAGTGCAGGTACATCACAGATGTCAAAACGATACGGGTTTATTCATGTAGATCAAGATGACGATGGAAACGGTACATTAAAACGTTCTCGTAAAGACTCATTTTATTGGTACAAAAAGGTCATTGAAACAAATGGTGAATCGCTTGATTGAAAAACCACAATCATGAAAACAGGTGATGACGATGTTTAAAATCAAAAAAGTTTTAAACTCGAGTGTGGTTCTGGCTGAAGATCAGAACCAACAGGAGATGGTTCTATTCGGCCGGGGGATTGGTTATGGACAAAAACCAGGTCAAATGATTGAAGAAAAGAAGGCAGATCAAGTGTTTATGTCTGTCGATAACATGAGAGCGAAGGAGTTTCTCCAACTATTAGATTCAATGCCACAAGAGTTTATCGATTTAACTCAGCATATTGTTCAATATGCTGAAAAACGCTTAAACTCGAGTCTGAATTCTGGTGTCTATTTTACCTTGATGGACCACTTGAATTTTGCAGTAGAACGGCACAAGAAGAATATTAATATTACAAATCGAGTATACTGGGAAATCAAAAACTACTATACCGAAGAATTTGAAGTAGGTAATTATGCGCTTGAGTTAGTCAACAATACATTGGGCATACAATTACCAAAGGAAGAAGCGGCCAATATCGCCTTCCATTTAATTAATGCGTTAGGTGAAGAGTCCGATTCCAAAGATGGCATGAAGTATGCCAAGATGATCGGAAGTATTGTGAATCTCGTCCGCTATACGTTGAATATGAAAATGGATCAAGAGAATATTCATTACAGCCGATTTATTACACATGTGAAATTCTTTGTTGAAAGATTTTACGCAAATAAATTATTATCAGATCAAGAAAATGAGTTGTTTGAACAAATTGCACACTTGTATCCTCAAGCGATGGATGTGGCTTTCAAAATCAAAGATTATATTAAACAGGTGCACAGTATTGTTATTCCAAATGACGAACTTACGTATCTGGCGGTACATATTCACCGCCTCATTTCTTATCAAGAACTAAAATAAATGTGGACCACTTGCCTTGTAATGAGGCAAGTGGTTATTTGTATTGTACGGTTTATGTTCCAATAGGTCGTTCTGTTGGGTTAAGATTTGTATCATTTAACGAATTGTAAGACACCGTTTGTCCGAAAACAACGATGGCTAAAGCGAAAATGAGTAAACTCACTTTTTTCATCATAATTCCTCCAATTAAGTGTAGTGTGTTCCAATTGATAGGCATCCTTCAAAAAGAGATATGCTTGGTGAATTGAACCCAGCTCTTCAAAGTGTTTGGCAGCTAGTGCACTTAATTCACGGGCACCTTCAACATCCTTTAATTCTTTCAGAATACTGATGTCATCGAAACAGGTTTGAGCTTTTTTGGATATGTCTTCAGTGAAATATAGGTGATAGAGAAAATTCATTTTTGCTGTATAGATGGGGTTTCTGTCTATTTCTTGTTTTTGTTTGACTAATTCAAAATAATAGAGAGCTTGCGACTTTTCATCAATGGAGAGCAGCTCTTTTAGTAACATAAACATGGAGTGTTCGAAATAACAAGATGAAAGGTAGTCATCATCACTAAGAGCCTTTTCTAGGGCATCAATACATTTTTTTGATTCTCCAGCTTCGGCATATAGAATACTGATATTGTGATAAAGCTGTGATGCTAGAAAATGATCGTTTAATTGATTTGAGATGTGTAATGCTTTTGTGTAGTAATTCTCAGCTCTTTTGAAATCGCCAATATCCATGAAGTTGGTGGCTGCGATCACAAAAGCTGCTGCCAGTCTTCTTTCATAGCCATCATGACCTTTGAAAATATCGATGGCATTCTGAATATAATGAAGTGAAATCAGGCTTTGGCGAAGCATCATATATAGGTTTGCGACCTTCGTATGGAATTCTGCTACTTCTATTTCATCAGGAATGTTTTGCAGTTTTTTCTCAGCAATTTTAAACAGTCCGATGGCTGATGCATAGTCTCTGTTATATGAAGCGTAAAGGGCTTTATATAGGTAAAAATAGTATTCAATTAAGTCGTTTGTTTTAGAAGGGTATTCTAGCACTGTCGGTTCATTCAGTTTTTTACCCCTTCGTTCATATAACATGAGCTTAAACTTGCCTTCTAGCAATGAATAGTAGGTCAAGACCTCCTGATTCTCTTCCATCTCTTGAAGTAATTCCTTTAATTCTGTGTAGATTGTCTTTGCATTGTGTACATCATGCTTACGAATGGCAATTCGCCAATCATTTAAACGGTTCCCCACCTGTTCAGCTGAAATGATCGTCATGGAAATTTCACCTCTTTAACATCCTTTCGCCTGTTTCAATAAAAAACGATATCACAATTTTTGGTAAAATATAATCGTTTCAGAGAGGTGATTGACAGGAGGTAATAAAAAGGACCTTATGTCATGAGATGTACGTTATTGTAATGATCATTAATTGTTTATTCAAATGAGTAAAATCTTTTTTTGGAAGTCTAAAAACGTGATAGATACTATTAGTTTTAAGTTTATGGTCGAAAATACCATCTGAATATATGAAATAAAGCTATTTTAGCTATGAGAGAAGAACAATGAAAGGTCGATCTAGAAGGGAAATTCAGTTATGATGTTGCTAGATGATTTTGGGAAAGAAACTGGTAGTTACTGAGAAAGGTGAAAATCCGAGACAAGTGTTGACCTTTCAGAAAGGATGTTGAAATGAAAAAAAGATTTCAAATGTTAAACTGGCAAATGACAATTGTGATTACTACGCTTTTACTTGTTTTAGTCACTCTTTATATCTCAAAGAGATACTTTTATAGCAAAGAAATTGAGTTGCTGACAGAATCTTGTCAACAAGAAGACGGCAAAATCATACTAGAAACAAATAGTTTGACTATGGATTACTCCTTTGAGTGTAAGAAAAAATAAAACAGGCAGAAAGCTGCCTGTTTGACACCAATTAAAACCCTAAGTTTTGTAACCACTTGTTTAACAAGGCCTCTCGTTTCTCAGCGGTGAAGCGGTCGTATTTTCCTAAATTTAAATGAGCTGAAATTTCACCGTCATTCATAAACAAAATTCTTTCAGAGCAAAGGGCCACTTTTGGATCATGGGTGACGAGAAGCAGAGTTGTTCCTTCAGAATTGATTTGTGAAAAAATATCCATGACTTCCTTTGTGGTTCTTGAATTAAGAGCACCTGTGGGCTCATCTGCAAAAAGAATGTTTGGTTCATTCATAAGAGCTCGACAGATAGAGGCTCTTTGGAGCTGTCCTCCTGATACTTCTGATAAATATCTATCAGCTAAATGATCAATATCAAGTTTCTCCATTAGATATTTTGCTCGTTCATTGACTTCTTTTCTCGGCATTTTCTTCGCTAAGTAAGCTGCAGCAATGATGTTATCAAATAGATTGAGGTTTTTTAGTAAGTGGCTGTGTTGAAAGACGAATCCCATCTCTGATAAGCGCAAAGCTGTTAACTGTTTGTCTGTCATTTCTGATAGCAGTTGACCTTTATATTTGATTTCCCCTCTGGAGGATGTCTCTATACCGCTAAGTTGATAAAGCAAAGAGGTTTTTCCACATCCTGAAGGTCCCATAATGGTGACAAATTCTCCACGTTTAATTGATAAGTGAATATTTCTAAGAATGGTCTGTTTTTGTCCTTTTAATGAATCAATTTGTAAAGACAATTGTTTCGCTTCAATTAATTGTTCCATGTGAAACATCTCCTTATGAAAGTGTATGACGGCTGATTTTACTAGAAAAAAAGGACTTCAATAACCACGAGATGACAGTTAAATTCACCATAAACAGCAGGAGAGGATACACGATCCAAACCCATTTCGGGGCTAACCACTGAAGGCTGGATGCTCCTAATGATGCTCCGCCTGCACTCATTAACGCCGGACCAATAGTATGAACAGCGATTGCTCCAATGAAGGCACCAATAGAGAGAACGACGATAAAACTTGTTAAGTATTGATAGGTTAAATCTTTTTGAGAAAAACCAATCGTCCTTAACAAGTGAGTACGATTTAAATCTTTCGCCCTTAACATGTGTAGAAACATCATTAACATGAGGCTGGCTGTTCCAAAAGCTGCGATGGTTGAAAATAATGCAATCACTTTTACTAGAGATGCGGTGCTTCCTATTGTTTGATGCACATATTCTTTCATATCTGTCACTTTTGCAGGAGACATATTTGTTTCAAGTGCTGCTTTTTTTCCTGCCATATCTATTCCTTGTTTTAATTGTATTTGAATGGTTTTCCAAAGGGATGATTGAGGAAAAGGCTGAGATAATGCTTTAGCAGTTTTCCCTCCGTTGGTGACGTCTTGATAAATGCCGGTAACCATTTTTTGAACTTGCTGCCCATTTGTGGCGAGAGTGACTTTTCCGCCTATCTTTTTCTGAAGTGAGTCAGCACTCAACACCGATAAAGCAATCTCTTCCTCCTTCAACGGTTCCCTTCCTTGTAAATAGGTGAGAGGGAATGCTGATAGATCACCTGTTTCTAAATAGAGCGTTTCTAGTGTATTCTCCATTGTTTTGGCTTGTAGAGAAGTTGTTTCATAGACGGCAGATGTTTGAATGTCTTGGTCTACGCTAATCATAGACTCTATTTTATTTGTACTTTTCTCTAAATGATTTCCCTGCCGAATATCAATTCGAAGGTCACTTTTTCCTGAGCCAAGATATGTGACGAAATCTGGTGATTGTAATGTGTACCATAGCGGAATCGGCATTAACATTAAAAATGTACAAAGCGCAATAATACAGGTAATTGTTGAATACATCTTTATTCGCGAGAACAGATCTTTCAAACCAAACCAAAAATTGACTGGGAGGAATCTGTTTTTCTGGAGGTACATAGGAATTTGTTTTTTATGGCTTGGTGAGCTTATGCCGCCTTGAATGGCTTGAGCTGCTGATATTTGACCAAATCTCCTTAGGACAGTATAGCTGAATGAGATGACGATCATTGCTGTCAAAATTGACACCAAAAGCGGGATCACCTGATGAATAAAAGAGAGGCGATTTCCCATATATTGCTGAATATTGGCTGTAAACAAATCGCCAAACATGAGCGTCATTAAATATCCTGCTATACACCCTATACAGGCAAGCACGGCATACTTCCCAACGTATAATTGTTTGATTTTTGATAAAGGGATTCCTAGTACTTTTAAGATTCCAATTTCACGTTCATCCTCTTCTATAGCGGCGGTCATAGCCAGACGAAGAGAGAGGAGGGAAATGCTAATGAGCAGAAAGCAGACAAGAAGGAGAATGGCAATCACCATACCATCTGTTAGGGCATTCAGCATGCGAAGCAGGGGTAATGTGACAGCAGGCCCCTGTTGTGGCAGCTCAGATGATTGATAGAGTGATTGAAAAGCATCTGCTTGACCAGCATCATGCAATAAAAATTCAATTAAGTACTCCTTTTTTTGAAACACTTGATTCAGTGCCGCCCAGTCCGCATCATGCAGAAGAAATCTCTTTGAACTGACAAGACTTGGATTCATTTGGGCATCTCGTAAGAACGTTTTGATTTGAAAAGAGAATTGATGAGAGCCTTTTGTAATGAGTAACCTTTCGCCAATCTTTAAGTGGTATTTTTGTTGAAAATAAATAGGGACTGCTACTTCTCCTTTATTTACAGTGAGCTTTTCATTTCGTTCGTTTAAAAGAAAATCAAAATAGCGATTTTGTTTTACAAATAAATGATCCATCACACCCGCTTGAGCAGGCTCCTGCCCGAACTTGATGCTGACGTGTTCGATCGGAATCATTGGAACAATTTGATGTGCCTTTACCATCGACTGTTTACTTGAAAATATATCGACCGCTTTTTCATCTAAGCTGCCATCGTGCATTTGGACAAAGTCTGGTGCTTTGGCTGATTGGAGTAGATCAGAAATGGAACCATTCAGCTGGACCGTCATTTGCGCAGCGCTTGTTGCTAAAAATGATGTCATCATGATGCAAAGGGTTAAGCCGATTGAAATGAGACGGTGGCGGGTTAGGTCTTTCTTGATAAACGTCAATCTCATGAGGCTGATTCTCCTTCATGTCGAAGCATATTTTTTGTAAGGAAGGCAAGTGCAAACATCAAGGCACTGACGATTAACACGGTCACATACATGCTGGCGGAAAAAGTGTTGAACAAGAACCCGTACATCATTTGACCGAGCGGTGCAGCACATTGAGAGACCATTGTTAGATTGGCCATGACTTTTCCTAATTGAGCATTGGGTGTTTTCTTTTGCACATGTGAGATGACAACGATCGAAATCATGGTGAGCAGCATGGCAATTGGGAGACACCCTGCTAAAAAGAGAAAATAGGCTGGAAATGTACCAAATTGAAGAGCCATCTTGGATGTTGAAAAAGCAACAGGCAGCAAAATGACTGCGATGACGAGCAGCCAGCGATACAAAGTAGGAATGCGCCAATGTTTCGCTACAAGCCCAACTAGCAGGGCGCCTGCGATGACGGCAAACTCAATGATGCCCATCCCTATTCCATACATGATGTCACTGCTTTTCATTGTGACTCTTAAAATAATGGGACCTCCAACGATAAAAAATGGTGTGAGGGTGAAATTTAGCAGCGCTGCAAGCAGCATGGCTCTTTTTAAAAATGGCTGGCTTCCGATATAGGAAAATCCTTGTTTCATATCTTTCAAGAGTACTTTGGTCATCGGTTCTGCGAGTGGGCTAGGTGAGAAAGAGATATTTAACCGTAAAAGCATGCATGCTGATAGAAAAAATACAATGCTACTAGCACCTATGATGACCTGGCTCCCAATGAGTCCGTATAAAACGCCGCCAATGATAGGAGCGACAACACCTGAAAGGGCCTGCACGCCATTCACGATGCCATTTGCTTGTTCTAATTTTTCTTCTTTCACTAGCTGAGGAATACTCGACATCACAGCAGGAGCATAAAATGTACTCATGACACCAAGGAGAATCATGACGGCTCCAATCATATAAAGCGAATCATGACCTGAAAATAACCAGAAATAAAAAGCCAGAATCATAATGCCAGTAAGAACATCAAATAAAATCATCAAATTTCTTCTGTTAAACCGGTCAGCCATTGCTCCTGCTAATGGCGAAAGGAGGAGCGGGATATTGGATAAAGCGAAAAGCAGAGCATATAAATCAACGCGATGTGTCATATCCAAGACGTGTAAAGATAGAACAAAACGAATCAAGGAAGACCCGAAAACGGAAATAATTTGCCCGAGAACGAGATAGATAAAATGGGTGGAGCCATTTTTGGCTGATAACGACATGAAAATCACTCTCCTTTTAGACCGACCGTCAGTCTATAATGTATGCAGGATTGGTATTGAAGTGACCAATCACTGATTATTGTCTTCCGGTTCTCCAGTTAAACGTTGGAGAAGGAAGGAGAAACTTCCTTTTTCTGCATGTAATGAGGCTTCAAGGATTGCGATAAATGCTAGAGCTCGTTGTATACTTTCCGCTGTGGTCCATTGGAAAAGTCCCTCATCAAAGATAACCTGTGCAGAAGCGAGGAGAAATTCGACAGTTTCTTGTGGGTAATCCGTTTGAAATATCCCTTCTTCTACACCTTGCTGAATGACTTCTGCTAAAACGGGTGATAGCTCTGTAATGGCTTTGATCAAGCTTTTTTGATGCATCTCTGCATTAGCAGGCTGATGAAATTGTTCGATCATGCCTTCTTTATGGCTGCCCTGTTTAGGAGATTGTGCCATGATGATGCGAAATAATTTATCGACCACTGAGATATCTGGATCAGCGGCAATACGCTTTGCCTCGATGATATCTGCTTTTATGATCCGGTCAATGATTGCATCCATCACTTCTTCTTTGGAAGTAAAGTAATAATAGAATGTGCCTTTTGCAATGCCAACGGCTTTGAGGATGTCAATAATTGTGGTTTGCTGATAGCCTTTGGTTGAAAAAAGCTTCTCTGCTGCATTTAAGATGTCATTTTTGCGTTCCTCAGGATGTTTAACGGTTCTCATAAAGCCATCCTTTCTTTTGACTAGACTGTCGGTCGGTCCCTTGATTTGATTAAACACTTTTTGGCGTATCCTTGTCAATGGCTGTTTTTTTCAGCTTTGCATTTATTGTGCAATGACACTATGATACATTGAATGAAAACCCCTTCAGGAGAGATGCAGAATGCAATTTTTAACCAGTGAATTGGCGCAAGAGATGGTTGAACGTACGATGCATATTTTACATCAAAACATCAATGTCATGAATGCAGATGGTGTCATTATTGGGTCTGGTGAACGAAAAAGGATTGGACAAAAACATGATGGAGCACGTCTAGTGCTGTCAAGCGGAGATAGTGTGGAGATTGATCAGGAGACGTCCCGCCGCTTAAAAGGCGTGAGACCTGGAATCAATCTGCCTATTTGCTTTCACGAACAAGTCGTTGGTGTCATTGGGATTACGGGTGAGCCAGGGGACATTCGTCATCATGCCGAGCTGGTGAAAATGGCAGCTGAACTCGTATTAGAGCAGTCTTTTCTACTTGAACGCTTCCAGTGGCGGCAGCGAATAGAGAGTGAAATTGTGAATCAGCTCATCTCCGAGTCTGACATGGGTGATCATCAGTTGAAGCACCGTGCTGACTGGCTTGGAATGGATCTAGACAAGCGGCGAATGGCTATTGTTTTTCAGCCGATTCCATCGTCCGAGGATACTGTACACAAAATGATGCATGCCATTCAATACGATAAGAATGCGGATGATTTACTAGGCATGACCTTCCGTCATGAATTGATCCTGTTAAGACAGCCGATATGTGACCATCAATTCAAGCATGTGATCGAACAGCTGCAACAAACAATGGCAGGTGCAGTTGATGGACAAGTGCTAGTGGGTGTAGGAACTGTCGCTGAGGACATGAGTCAATTACCGTTGTCCTTTCAGCATGCGAGAGAGGCCCTGCGGTTAGGAAAGGTGCTCCATCCAGAGGAAAACATATATGTCTTTGAATCTTATCAGCTTGAAAGCTTGTTTATAAAAGCGAGAGCCGCCAAAGAGGGCAAACGGTGGAGTGATTTTTATCATCCGCTGATACAAGAAATGGAGCTCGTTCAAACGTTAAAGGTTTACATTGAAGAGGGCGGGGATTTACAAAGAATCGTTGATCGTCTATTTATTCACCGTAATACACTGCGATATCGTTTAGATAAAATCCAGGCATTGACCGGAAAAGACCCTCGTCATGTGAAACAGTTGATGGAGCTGTACATAGCACAATTGGACAATCAATTGTCTTAATTGTGCATTTGCACAACTGGAAGAAGAAATAAATAAAAGAAGTTCATCTGGATTCACAACTCGATCCCAATGGGTAAACGCTTACAATTAAGAAAAGACAATCAGGAGGGATGGAGTATGGGTGGAGATGTGACAGTAAGTACATTGGGCGCATTGACTGCGCTTGTGATCGCTATTGTTCTTATTCTAAAAAAAGTATCACCTGCTTATGGCATGCTGGCAGGTGCATTTATTGGCGGTTTGGTTGGCGGTGTAGATGTTGTGCAGACCGTGAACGTCATGATGGAAGGCGCAAAGGACATGATTCCGGCTGTTCTTCGAATCATGGCGGCAGGTGTACTGGCAGGGGTTTTAATTGAGTCGGGTGCAGCGTTATCTATTGCGGAGGCCATCGTGAAAAAACTTGGAGAGGCGAGGGCACTTTTAGCACTCGCACTTGCAACAATGATTTTAACAACGGTGGGTGTTTTTGTAGATGTAGCAGTCATTACAGTAGCACCAATCGCACTTGCCATTGCCAAGCGTGCAAAACTTTCTAAAACGGGGATTTTACTTGCGATGATTGGAGGAGGGAAGGCGGGGAATATCATGTCACCGAATCCGAATGCCATTGCAGCCTCTGATGCCTTTGGTGTACCGCTTACTTCCCTGATGGCGGCAGGTGTCATACCGGCTATTTTCGGGATAGCCGTCACGTATGTATTAGCCAAAAAGCTTGCGAATAAAGGGACACCTGTTTTGGAAGAGGGAGCTGACCAAGGCGAGGTTCAAGTACCTGGTTTTCTACAAGCGCTTATAGGCCCGCTTGTGACCATTCTCTTGTTAGCCTTAAGACCGTTGTTTCAAATAAATATTGATCCAATGATTGCCTTACCAATAGGAGGAATTGTTGGCGCTCTTTTCATGAAAAAAGGGAAGTTTCTCAATGATTATGCGATGTCAGGGCTGCATAAAATGTCAGGTGTAGCGATCATGTTACTAGGGACAGGCACATTAGCTGGAATTGTATCGAATTCTTCCATGAAAGAGGTATTTATTCAGGCGCTTGACGCTTCGGGATTACCTCCTTACTTGCTTGCACCAACGTCTGGAATTTTTATGTCGGCAGCCACAGCTTCGACAACTGCAGGGACGGCAGTTGCAAGTGGTGTATTTAGCGGAACTCTTATTGGTCTTGGTGTATCTGCCCTTTCAGGCGCAGCTATGATTCACGCTGGCGCAACTGTTCTCGATCATATGCCGCACGGAAGCTTTTTCCATGCAACGGCGGGAAGTGTTCAAATGGATATAAAAGAACGGTTGAAATTAATGCCCTTTGAATCGTTAATTGGTTTGACATTAACTGTGGTATCGACCATTATCTTTGGTATTTTCCAGCTGTTCGGCTGAGGACTTAATGAGAAACGAGGGGTTTTTGGATGAAAATTGTGATCGCACCAGATTCATTTAAAGAAAGTTTATCTGCTTATGAGACAGCATGTGCCATCGAACGAGGATTTCGCTCTATTTTGCCATATGCAGAATATATGAAAATCCCAATGGCAGATGGAGGAGAAGGCACAGTTCAATCGTTAGTGGATGCGACAGGCGGAACCATTGTGCAGCAAGTGGTCACAGGCCCGCTTGGCAAACCTGTAGATGCCTTTTTTGGTATGTTGGGAGATGGGCAGACAGCTGTCATAGAGATGGCAGCAGCATCAGGATTACATCTTGTCCCGCCAGAAAAACGGAACCCCTTATTCACGACGTCTAGAGGGACAGGAGAATTAATGCTTGCAGCGCTGGATAAAGGAGCGAAGCATTTAATCATTGGGCTTGGCGGAAGCGCAACAAATGATGGTGGCGTTGGCATGATGCAAGGTTTAGGTGCTTCTTTTCTCGATAAAGCAGGCCAAGACCTCACGCCGGGCGGTGGATCACTGAATCAATTAGCTTCTATTGATCTATCTCGACTGGATCCAAGATTGCGATCCGTCCGTCTGGAAGTGGCGTGTGATGTGGACAATCCTTTAACGGGTGAAAGAGGAGCGTCTGCTGTGTTCGGTCCTCAAAAGGGAGCAGATGCAGAAATGGTTCAACTGTTGGACAAGAATTTATCTCATTTTGCACAAGTGGCTAAGCAGCATCTTCATGTCTCCTTTGGTGATGCAGCAGGTGCAGGAGCGGCAGGAGGACTGGGCGCGAGTTTATTAGGATTTTTACAGGCTGATCTGCAAAAGGGAATCGATATTGTACTGAAAGCCGTCCATTTTGCTGACGTACTAAAGGACGCTGACCTAGTCATTACAGGGGAAGGCCGGATTGATCAGCAGACCATTTACGGCAAAACGCCGATCGGTGTAGCCAAAGCTGCGAAACAATATGGACTCCCTGTCATTGGCATCGCTGGGTCCCTCTCAAAAGACAGTGCAGTCGTACATGATCATGGCATTGATGCACTTTTTAGTATTGTTCCTGGCGTCACGACTCTGGCTGAAGCCATGCATGATGCTAGTGTGCATGTAGAGAGAACAGCAAGGAATATTGCGGCCGTCATGACATTTGGAAGAGATAAGTAAATGATGAAAAATGTTTCCTTTTCTATCACATTTCTTTCTATAGAAATGTGGTAAAATGGTTCTAAATGAAAAAGAAAGTTGGAGGAAACACAAATGTCTAATCTACCGAATTGTCCATCGTGCAGTTCAACCTATACATACGAGGATGGCAGCATGCTTATTTGTCCAGAGTGTGCGCATGAATGGTCGCTAGAACAAGAACAAGCGGCAGAGGAACAGCTTGTTGTCAAAGATGCGAATGGAAATCTATTAAGTGATGGTGACACGGTCACAGTGATTAAAGATTTAAAAGTCAAAGGTTCTTCTTCGGTTTTAAAAATAGGAACGAAGGTCAAAGGGATTCGTTTAGTCGAAGGTGATCATAATATTGATTGTAAAATTCCTAGCTTTGGCGCGATGAAGTTAAAATCGGAGTTTGTGAAGAAAGTATAATATATGAAAAGAGGCTGTCGATCATCAGCCTCTTTTTTATTTCGATATTTATAGGTGAAAGGTATAATCTTAAACATCATTTCATACATATGTACCTATTGAAAATCATTCTTTTTTTAAAAAAATCAAGCCTCTTTTCTTATAAAAATTCACGCTTTTCTTAACTCTACCTTAAAAAAGGCAGATGATTCTCTAAATTTTGCCTAATCCCCTTCACAACTTTTGGGCATTGCTGTACCATATGGAAGTGTTCTTCTATTTTTGACGGATCATGGTGTTTATCAGGAAATAGATGATAGATGATACTTAGACAAAGAAGGAGAGGTAACGTGACGAACGTTTTAGAACTGCAAAATGTATCTAGGCATATTCGCGGGAAAAAGATTGTTCAAGACTTGAGTTTCTCTGTTCAAGCGGGCGAAGTCTTTGGCTTCTTAGGGCCGAATGGCGCAGGAAAAACGACAACCATTCGCATGATGGTCGGTCTTTCTCCCATTACATCCGGTGACATTCTGATTAATGGTCATAGTATTCAAACCTCATATCAGCATGCCATCCAAGATGTCGGTGCAATTATTGAAAATCCAGAAATGTATAATCATTTAACGGCAAGGCAAAACCTTGTTCATTTTGCCAGAATGAATGGAAAAGTGGATGAGGGTCGAATTGATGAACTGCTAGAACTAGTTAGTTTGCAGCATGTGAAACATAAGCGTGTCCGTACGTTTTCATTAGGAATGAAGCAGCGTTTGGGGATTGCTCAGGCATTGATACATAAACCGAAACTGCTAATCTTAGATGAGCCGACCAATGGACTAGATCCAGAGGGAATTCGTATGATACGAGATTACTTGAGAAGGCTGGCAAAGGAAGAAGGGCTTGCTGTCATTGTTTCAAGTCACCTCATGTCAGAAATGGAATTGATGTGTGATCGTTTTGCTATTATCCAAAAAGGAAAGCTGATTGCGATTGAGGATCAGCGTGCAGAGACGAAGCAGGATGATTTGGTCAATTATCGAATGAAAGTAGCATCAAGTGAGCTTGAAGAAGCTCAAAAGCTCATTGAAGCATTTGAGGAAGGCATCACAGTTAGAGAAGAGGAGCAGTACTTATTCTTCTCCATCCTAGAAGAGAAAATGCCACAATTGATTCGTCATTTGAGTGAAGCTTCTATTCATTTGTACGAAATCAAAATAGAAAAACAAACCTTAGAAGATAAGTTCTTAAGCTTAACAGGTAAAAAGGAGGCAGACGTATGATTCGCCTCATTCAAAACGAGTGGATGAAAATCAGTTATCGTGTGGGTACTTGGATTATGGTTGGGCTTCTTGTTTTAGGTATGATTGCGACGTTGATTTTTGCTGTTAAGACAAATGACGGAGATCAAGCATCCGGTGATTGGAAAACTGAGTTGCAAGAAATCAATAAAGCAAATAAGCAAGAATTGAAAGAGGATAATATAGGATTTTATAAGAGATCCCTTGAAACCGATATAGCGATTAATGAGTATCGAATCAAACATGATTTACCTCCAGCCGATCAATTCGGTAAAAATGCATGGACTTATGTGAAAACAAATGCTAATTTGCTTCAGCTGGTCGGTGTATTTGTGATTATTATTGCAGCCACAATTGTCTCGGCTGAATATAAGCATGGTACAATTAAATTATTACTGATTCGTCCGCCATCCAGGTTGAAGGTTCTTTTGTCTAAATACTTTACCGTCCAACTATATTCACTTTTCCTGATCGCTGTCCTATTTATCTTATCCTTTATCTTAGGCGCGATATTCTTTGGACTAAACAATGATTATGTGTATTTGGCTTATCAAAATGGTGAAGTCATTGAACGGTCTCAGTTTGCAAATATGGTCTCTTATTATTTGGCGCATTGTGCTATGTTTGTTGTATTAGGGACACTTTCTTTTGCCATCTCAACGGTGTTTAGAAGTGAGGCCATTTCCATAGCGATTAGTGTATTAGCCTATGTTGTCGGAGCATCCATCACAAGCATTTTGATGTTCTTCTTTGATTGGGCGAAATACTTATTGTTTGCCAACGATCCTGTACAGTATTTCGCAGAAACACCTACTTATATCGAAGGCATGTCCCTAGGTTTCTCACTAACGGTCCTAGTCATTTATTGGGCCATCTTCTTGGCGGTTGCTTTAATCGTCTTCCAAAAGCGAGAAGTAAAAACAGGTTAATTTAACTTTTTAGGAGGTTTCTATCAATGATTAAGCGTAAAGGTGAAAAAATTATGGGGATTATCAGTATTGTCCTCAACGTAATTGGTGTTGGTTTTGGGGCATTGATGCTCTCTGTGGACCCAGCATTTTATGAAGAAATGAATGAAATTTTACAAGAGGAAGGCAGCGCCTTGCCAGTTGAAACACTTGAAGCTTCGGTTCATGCCTTTGGCGTTCAGTTTATGGTTGTTTCCGCAATTGCGGCTGTCTTAGCCCTTGTTGGTGTGATTGTCTTGAAAACAGACCGCCGTGCCGTGCTTTCTGGTATTCTTTTCTTGGTTTCAGCTGTGACTCTTTTAATTGGAACTGTTGGTCTTGCTTTCGTTCCGATGATCTTGTTGCTAATCGTTGGATTGATGTCACTGATTAGAAAACCGAAAACAGACATTCACACGAGTGAATATCCTTCATAATTCAATGAAAAAGACATGCGCTGGTTTGCGCATGTCTTTCTTTTTATATGATGCCAATCAGTTTGGCGATGATGAGTAAAACGATACTGAACCCCCACATCCAAAAGAAGGAGTAGCGGATATGTTTCCCCATATCGACCCCTGCAAGACCGATGGCAAGCCATACAGCAGGTGCAAGGGGGCTGACAAAGGTGCCGATGATATTTCCAATCATCATGGCGTATGCCGCAGATGTTCCTGACACACCAACCTCTGATGTAATCGATTCGACAATCGGCAAGAGTGCATAATAATAGGCATCTGTACTTGTCAGCATATCAAGAGGAACCCCAAATATCCCCACAATGATATGTAAAAATGGCAGTAAGAAAGCTGGCAAAATGTGAATACTGTCCACTGCAATCGCCTTTAGCATGCCCGTTCCTTCAAGAATTCCTAAAAAAGAACCTGCGGAGAAAATTACAGCTGCCATCATTAGTGCACTTGGGGCATGTGCCTTTATTCGCTCCATTTGTAAATTCACATTTGGAAAGTTAATCAGAAGTGCTAGTGAAAGACCAATCATAAACATATAGCTAGCAGGAATCACGTTAAGCACAAGAAGGACAACAACAGCTAAAAATAGAATGAGGTTGACCCACATTAAGTGATAACGCTTTAAAGACGCATCGCCTGTTTCGCTGATCGATTGAATGGCACGATCCCAATCGGCGCCTTCTAATTGGACAGCGGCTACTTCATTTGCGGCGATTTTCACCCGAATTCGTTTTTCTTCTCTTTTTCCTAAAATGAATGCCATTCCTAATACGAGCACGACCCCGATCAGCTGAATGGGAATAAGCGGTACCCACAGTTCAGATGGGTCCATATTTAGAACACTTGCTGCCCGTCCTGTGGGGCCAGCCCATGGAATCATATTGGTTAATCCAGCACTTGTCCCGATTAACAAAAGCAATAAATAAGGACTCATATGTAATTTTTTATAAAGCGGAAGCAGTGCAGGTACAGTTAATAAAAAGGTGGTAGCTCCTGCTCCGTCTAAGTGTGCGATGACCCCAATCAAGGCAGTTCCCATCGCAACTGTGACAACATTTCCTTTTGTCAGCTTGATTAATGCTTTAATTACAGGTTCAAAGAACCCTGTATCTTGTAAAATGCCAAAAAATAAAATGGCGAAGATAAACATGGTCGCCACTGGCAATACTTTGATAATCCCTTGTTCAAAGAAAGTTTGAATGTCATTGATACCAAATCCCGCGATGAGCGCCCCTATTAAAGGCACCATGACCATGGCGACAATTGGACTCGCTTTCCCCCAAATCAGCAAAACAACAATCGTTAAAATAATCAACAATCCAACAAACGTTAACATAAGCCCCTCCCCCTACAATAAACCGTTTACATTTGTTTGTTTTTATACCAATGCAGTCCCACATCTGCATTGAAAAAAAGAGTATCAAAAATATGAGTATTAGGCAACCGCTTTCATACCTATACAATGGTAAAAAAGGATGGTGAATCCAATCGTGGCGCGGTGTTCAATATGTCAAAAAATTTAGATAAAAAATAATGATTCTATTGGTAATCTACTACCGGAAGAGATTTTATAGGTATTTAGATTCACTTAAAAGTAAAAAGCGCCCTTTGGATGGACGCTTCTTTCACGCTATTTTTTCAAAATAACGTATTCGTAAGGATTCAGTTGTAACTGTTGAGATGTATGCTGTCCAGTCAGCATATTTTCATAGCTTTCCGCTGAATCTAGTGAAATGTTCTGTTGCTGTTCTGTAAAATTCATCATAAACACAAAGTCCTGCGATCCATCTGTTCGTTTCTGGACGCTGACGCCCTCTGGAATCGAAGAGGTTAGGATCGGTTGTATACCTATTCCTGTGATAAGGTCTTCGTAAAAATCATCATAAAACGCCTGCTCATTTTCAGAAGCCATATAGTATGCTTTCCCTTTGCCAAATGGACGGACAGTAAGGGCGGGCTGTCCTTCATAGCAGCCATTCTCAAAATGCCCTAACACAGAGGCTGATTCTGGGTGAATGGATTCGCAATATTGGCCGACATGATAAGTGCGTCCATTTCCTGTGGTCATTAAGACGTGTTCATCTGGCATCAATGTGTTGATCTCTTCCGCCCAAATACCAAGTACATGACGGAGAGGACCGGGGAAACCACCGAGGAAACAGAGGTCGTTTTCATCGACCATGCCGCTCCAGTACGTTGCTACAAAAATGCCGCCCTCTTTGACAAATGCTTCGATCTTTTCTGCCACGCCTGGTTTGATCATGTAGAGCATTGGCCCCACAAGCACTCGATAGGATGAGAAATCCTTTTCCATCCCGACAATATCAATAGGGATGCCCTTTTTCCAGAAACTGCGATAGTGAGTTTGGCAAGCCTCTACATAGCGTTTGTTGGTATTATTTAAGCCTTGCGCATCATCAATTGCCCAATGGTTTTCCCAATCATATATGATGGCGACTTCTGGTTGAACGGATGTACCTGCAATCGGCTGAAGCTGCTCCAGCTGTTTTCCTAAATCAGCGACTTCTTGAAACACACGCGTGTGTTCATGTCCTGAATGATCCACAACGGCTCCATGGAATTTTTCAGAGGCGCCTCGGCCTTGTCTCCACTGGAAATAAAGGACGGAGTCGGACCCGTGGGCAATCGCCTGCATGGCAGAGAGGTGTGCCATTCCTTTATGCTTCACCTTATTCACTTCATGCCAGTTCACGAGGCTTGGTGTGCTTTCCATCACAAGAAACGGCTGACCGCCCTTTAATGAACGATACAAATCATGAACGAAGGCGACGTTTGACGCTAATTCTGCAGTGGATTCTCTGCCGCTATGCCATGCTGGATAGCTATCCCATGAGATCACGTCGACTTCTTTTGCAAATTGATGATAATCCAGTCCAAGGAATGGACGCATATGCGGATAGTCGCCCATAAAATTGGTGGTTACTGGCACATGAGGTGTTAATTCTCTCAGCGGTTCAATCTCATTTTGATAAAAATTGATCGTTTGTGCTGTGACAAAACGCTTCCAGTCTAGGTTCATGCCATGAATCATGTGCTCCCCGTGCGGTGCAGGTGACTCGATTTGCGACCAATCGGTAAAGGTGTGGCTCCAAAATCCCGTCCACCATGCTTGATTCAAAGCTTCAAGGTCATGGTTGTATTTGTCTTTCAAATAGTCTCTAAATGCTTCTTGGCAAAGATCACAATGACATTCGCCGCCGTATTCATTTGAAATGTGCCACATGATCAGCGCTGGATGGTCCTTGTAGCGTTCAGCAAGCAAACGATTGAGTGTATTCGTTTTTTCTCGATAAACCGGTGAGGTGAAGCAATGATTATGGCGAAGTCCGTGTAAGTTGCGCTGGCGGTTTGCTTCAACGCGTAAGACTTCTGGATATGTTTGCGAGAGCCAAGCAGGTCTTGCTCCGCTTGGCGTGGCGAGAATGGCGTGAGCTCCCTGCGCTGCCAAGCGATCCATGATATCATCCAGCCAGGCAAAATCATATTCCCCTTCTTTTGGCTCGAGCTTGCTCCAAGCGAAAATGTTGATGGAGAATGTTTGACAGTGTGCAAGCTTCATTAATCGAAAATCTTCGTCAATGATCTCCGGCATATGAAGCCATTGATCAGGATTATAGTCGCCACCATGCAAAAAGCCTTTCACATTTGGGTGGACGAGTGGGTAACGCTTTCCCATTTTGTCACGTCCTATCTGTTTAATTACGGTGTCATTTGTTTAAATACATCAAGAGAAGGCAGGGCTTTTCCGTTGAAATCAAACATGGCCTGATTTTCCCAAGCATTCCCGACTGTGCCGGTTGTTTGAATATAAGCGAGCCCGTATTGACTAGACCACGGCGCACCTTTTGCTGGAATCCAAAGCGGCTCCCAATAAAAGAACCCTTTCCCACGATTGTTTTTCACTTGTGAAATTTTTTCTGATAGATCTCGTATAAAAGATGCCTGCCCTTGTGGTGATGCTGGATAACCGGCCGTATTGACTGAATCTTGGTTAAATGAGTTATCGAGGTTATCACCATTTGCTGTTGTAAAGCCGTAGGCGGTTTCTACCACGATGACATCTTTGTTATAGCGGGCGCTAATATCATTCATGTTGTTAGTAAGACCGCTAAATCCCCCGTCCCAATACGGGTAGTAAGATAAACCGATCGTATCGAACGAAACGCCTCGTTTGGTGATTTCATCAAACCACCAGCGAGATGCACCATTGTCCCCTCCATGTGCAAGATGAAGCATGACTTTGATGTTTGAATCGACAGAGCGGACAGCATTTGTTCCCGCTTTTAGCAAAGCAGCGAGTCGGTCAAATTCACCGCCGTCTTCACCCCAGCTCTTTCCGTTCGGCCAAAGCATACCTGAATTTAATTCATTCCCGACCTGTACCATATTTGGTAGGGCATTTTGTGCTTTCATCGCTTTAAGTACATCGCTTGTGTAAGTGCCAACAGCTTTTTCTAAATCGCTTTGGGAGAGATTGGTCCAAGCTTTCGGTTTGAACTGTTTACCGGGATCGGTCCAGAAATCACTGTAGTGAAAATCAAGCAGCACTTTCATGTTTTGTGCTTTTGCACGTTTCGAGAGAGCAATGGCGGTATTTAAATCGTTTGTCCCCCCGTTATAGGCACGGCCTTGGTTGTCGTATGGATGGTTCCAGAGTCTGATGCGCACATAGTTGACACCTTTCTCTTTTAATAGCTTGAGCGGATCAACCTGCTGCCAGTTTTGGTTGTAGTATTTGCCGCCGCTTCGCTCCACTTCTGCGAGCATGGAGATATCGGCTCCTTTGATGAAATCACCTTGCAATCCATTGATCGGTTTCACCGAAATCGTATCAGCCTTTGCTTCAGGCAGAATACCTAACCCCATCAGAAAGAAAACGACAACAGTGACAAGCAACCATTTCTTCATCAAATCTCCCCTTATCCTTTTGTCCCGCCTTGTGTGAGGCCGGATACAAATTGTTTTTGTAAAACAAGAAACAATAAAGCAACTGGAATCGCAATGAGTAAAGCCCCTGCTGCAAAGGTCGTGTAGCTAGCACCCATTTTGTCTGATACAAGATTGTATAGACCGATTGGGAGCGTATACATTTCGGGTGAGCGGACAATGACACTGGAGATAATGAAATCACCGAGCGGTCCTGTAAATGAGTTGATGGCAACAACGGCTAAAATCGGCTTGGCAAGTGGCATAATAATTTGGATGAAAATCCGGAAATGCCCTGCGCCATCCATTCTGGCTGATTCATCGAGATCCTTTGGAATCGCATCAAGATAGCCTTTCATTAAATACGTATTCATCGGAATTTGTCCGCCTGCATAAATCAAAATCAATGCGAGGTGGCTGTTAATGAGTCCAAGCATTTGAGCCAATACAAATATGGCAATCAGCGCTGAAAATTGAGGAATCATTTGCAGCAGCAAAAATAGCATCAGTCCATTCTTGCGTCCTTTGAATCGGAACCTAGAAAAGGCATAGCCTGTAAAGCTGACAAGGATCAACGTTAAGAGCATAGTTGCAATACTGATTTTCATTGAGTTCCAATACCATTTTGCATAAAGTGCTCCCTGACCGAAGAAGAGTTCTGTAAAGTGGCTGAACGTTGGATTCTTCGGAAACATGCTTGTGCTCATCAGGCTGTTCCCAGGATTAAAGGAAGCGCCGATCGTCCAAAGGAGTGGATATAGAATACAAACGGAGGCAATGAAAAGGATGAAATAGGTGATACTCAGGCGAATGAGCTTATTTTGTTTTGATCCCATATCACATCATGTCCTCCTCTTTGAATGAATTCGTTCTCTTAAACTGCCAAAGTGCAATGGCAATGACGAAGATTGATAGTAAGATCGTAACAGCGGCAGCGAGTGCATATTGAGAAGACTGCATCGTCAGTTTGTAAATCCAAGACACCAAGATGTCTGTGCCCCCAGCAGTTGAGCCAGCCACAGGCGGTCCTCCGCCATTAAATAAGTAGATGATATTAAAGTTGTTAAAGTTAAACGTATATTGCGTGATTAATATAGGTGCAATTGAATAGAGGACAAGCGGTAATGTGATGGAACGGAATTTCTGAAAGAAATTTGCCCCATCAATGGTTGCAGCCTCGTATAAATCTTCAGGAATGGCCTGCAAAACGCCAGTTGTCATAATGAACACAAAAGGAAAACCAAGCCAAGTCTGCATCGCAATAAGAGCGATTTTGCTCCAAAATGGATCTGTCAGCCATGGTTTTGGATCAATTCCAATCGATGCAAAAAGGGTATTGTTGATCGCACCAAACGTGTCATTAAACAATCCAGCAAACACCAAAATGGTCACAAATCCTGGAACAGCCCACGGCAGAATCAAAATCGTTCTGAAAAACCGTTTTCCTTTTAAATCTTTTTGATTGAGCAGAACCGCTAGGAAAATGCCGACAGCACATTGAAGGGTCGATGCAGCCAACGTCCATACGACCGTCCAGCCTAGTACATCAATGAATGTGTCTCTCCAAATATCGATTGAAAAGATATTTTGAAAGTTTTTGATGCCTACCCAATCGATGAGATTGGCAGGAGGCGAGTGGTATAAATCATAGTTTGTAAAGGCCAGCGCAAAGCTGAACATAATAGGAAAGACAACAGAGAATAGAAGTAAAAAGAAAGCAGGAGTGCTCATTAAGTAAGGAAAGCCTTGATCAATGAGCTGATGGTATTGAGCACGGATGGAATGAAGCGGAACCCCTTGATCACGTTTCTTTCCGTTCATAAATGCATCTCGTATCATGAGTACATAAAAACCGATGCCAAATCCAGCTGTTAAAAGTGCAATAATTCCTTTTGCTAAAAGGAAAACAGAGTTGTCACGAGGCAGCATCGTACCAAGTGTGAACAGCCCCCAGAAGCCAATATTGAATAAATCATAAAACACTACTAGAAAAGAAACGCCAAACAGGAAAAAGAGTGCCCCTTTGCCATACTGTTTGTTGTATATTTGCCCCATCCCGGGTATAAGAGAGAACATTAGCGCCCGTCTCCGGTGTGTCTTTGATTCCACTATGTGTGTGCGGTCTAGTTCAAGGTTACCCGTCACGTCTAACACCTACTTCATATGAAATTAGATCAAGTGCAGGCAGCATGATAGATGAACAGCTACCTGCGCTTGATGTTTATTTGGAGTGATTCGCTTTAATTTGCGAGTCGATTTGTTTAACCGCATCATCAAATGCCTTTTTCACATCGGTACGGCCAGTCGCAATCAGCCCTAATGCGCTGTCAATCGGTTTCCACACCTCTGCCATCTCTGGATTGTTCGGTGTCAGCGTGGCATATTTCGTTTGCTTTGAAACAGCATCCGCATTTGCGTTTTCAGTAATGACTGGGTCTTTCATCAGCTTTTTCACTGGTGGAATTTCCTCTGTGACTTCAAAGCGCTTTTTCGAATTTTTTTCGTTCGTGATAAACTCAACAAATTTCTCGGCAAGTTCTTTATTTTTAGAATAAGAGGAGACGTTGTAGCTCTTTACACCTAAGAACGAGCTCATATGTTTTCCGTTAGGGAGTGTTGGCAGTTCCGTCACGCCATAGTCGATACCCCCTTCTTTATAAGGACCAAATGACCATGGACCAGAAATCACAGCCGCTGCCTTTTTCTCAGTGAATAAGGAATTGAGGACATTGATTCCTTGCTCACCAATGATGCCTTTCGGGAAAAGACCTTCGCTAAAGAATGTCTGAATGTATTTTCCGCCTTCGATGGCACCATCGTTATTAAGACCAATATCATTGACGTCATAAGACCCATCGTTTTTCTGTTTGAAAATATAGCCGCCTGAACCGCCTAATACACTTTGTGCGTAATAAATTTCATCCCACTTCGCAACAAAACCGTATTTCCCGTCCTTTGTCAGCTTTTTCGAAAGGTCATACCAGCCATCGAGTGTCGTTGGTGCCTTTTTCACAAGGTCTTTGTTATAGAAAAGCACAGTGGTTTCAACGGATTTTGGCAGGCCATACAGCTTACCATCTACCGTTTGTGATTGAATCGATTCGTCTGTGAAGGAATTGATTACTTTTTGATCTGGTTTGATTTCTTGTAACAATCCCTCTGTGACAGCTGATCCAATTTGGTCGTGAGGCATGGTGATGACATCTGGACCAGTGCCGGCTGCGCCATCAAGACGAAGCGCTTCAATTTGGTCGGCATATGCTTTTTCGACTACTTTGACTTTCACGTCGTTTTGTTTTTCAAATTCTTTGACAGCGTCTTGAATCCCATCAGACTTTTTGACATCCTCCCACACTAGCAAGGTCTTTGTACCTGTAGATGCCGGCTGTGTACCGCTTGAATTGTCATCTCCTGGTCCGCATGCTGACAGCAGAAGCACAGCAGTACCAACGACTGCCGATAATGTCGCCCATTTTCCCTTTTTCATTCGTAATCCCCTCTCGTTCTTTTTTCACAGATGATAAGAAAACGCTTTCTTAATGTGAGAATATCAACTTGAGTAAAAAAAGTAAACACATTTTATTAAATTTATTAAGTAAAAATTTTTACTGAAATAAAGAGAAAAGAAGCCCACCATATACGGCAGGCCTTCCAGCTGTTTATATCGTGCTTTTCCGAAAGACAGGTTCTGAGGCAATCAGCACGGTTTTTGGTAATGTTCTGCCATCAACAAGTCTTTCTAAAAGTAAATCGACAGCTGTTTCGCAAAGTAAAGAGGTATGGATGTGATAAGTTGTGAGCGGTGGTGACACATATTGAGAGACGTGAATATCGTTGATACTAAAGACACTCACTCGATTTGGTAAAGAAAAACCGCGTTCATTTAATGCTTGTAAACAGCCTATCGCAAGAGGATCACTTGCGACACAAAAAGCGGTTGGCAGGTGATCGCCGAGCTCGTCGATCGCCTTCATCATCAATGAATAGCCTTCATCTACAGAGAAGTGGTGACCGATATAGACCAATTGTTCATCCAGTTTGTTGTGTGCTGTCATGTACTGGCGGAAGGTCGTTTCACGAATATCTGGAATACGTCTATTTGTATTGAGATCAAGATCTGTCCCGCCAATAAATCCGATGGATGTGTGCTGTTTTTCGATAAAAGAATCAATAATCTTTTCTACAATTCGTTTCAGGTTTGGTTTCACAGAATCAAAGCGGTCTTCATCTGGTGATGTATCAATAAAGACGATGTGTTTTGTGATCGCATATAATTGATCCAGCTCAGTTTTTTTAAATCGACCGATGGCGATGATGCCTTCTGTAGAAGGATCAATCGATTGAAGACCATCAGACGGGTTGTAAGCGGTAACATTTAAGCTTCTGGTATTGGTGAGTTCCTCAATGCCTAGACGAATGGATTTAAAATAAATATCTTCAAGCTCTTCTTTTTCGGTCATCCAATAGAGAAAGGCAATTTTTTTTAGTGAATGTTTGAATGTCTTTTTTTGATAGGACAAAGCTTCTGCTGCCGCGTATACTCTCTCACGTGTTTGATCCGTAACCGATAGGTTGGGATCTTGATTCAATACGCGAGACACGGTGGCGATGGATAATCCGGCTTTTTCCGCAATGTCCTTTATTTTAGCTGCCAAGTCAGCACCTCCTATAGAAAATATCTCCTTTCAGTATAGAGTCTTTAAAAAAATTAGTAAATATTTTTATTAAATTGATTGGTTTAGACTGTTCTTTACGAGTTGGAAAGGAATTAGTAAAATATATGTATTGAAGATGTAGGATTAAGATTTCTGATAGGAGAGGGACAGATGTATTATGATGCACTGAAGACATTTGTGACAGTTGTGGAAGAGAAGAACTTTACAAAAGCAGCCCAGAAGCTGCGGATTTCTCAACCGAGTGTCAGTCTTCACATTAAGAACTTGGAGCAGGAATTTCAGACGGTTCTGCTCAATCGTTCGCCAAAGCAATTAACGGTGACGCCAACTGGGGATATGCTGTACCATCGATCAAAACAAATCATTCGTTTATATGAACAGGCGAAGCAGGATATTTATGAGCATCATCATCTGGCACGAGGGAAGCTCACGATTGGAGCGAGTTTTACCATTGGGGAGTATGTGCTGCCGCAAATCTTGGCACAATTTCATCAGCTTTATCCGCATGTTGATATTGAGGTAGTCATTGATAATACAGAGGCGATTGCCAGACATGTTCGCTTATTCCATGTCGACATCGGACTGATTGAAGGACAAACCAATGACAAAGAACTCTCTGTAGAAACGTTTCTAGAGGATGAACTGTATATCGTTGCCCCATTAGACCATCCGTTTGCAAAGAAAAAGGATGTCACCATTGATCAATTGCAAAATGAAACATGGATCACAAGAGAAGAAGGATCTGGGACAGGAGAATACTTACAGCACGTCCTGAAATCAAATGGACTGAAAGCGCGGACCTTTGTGACATTTAGCAGCAATCAAGCGATTAAAGAAGCTGTCATTCATGGAATGGGGCTGTCTGTTTTATCTAAATATGTCCTCCAGCGGGGCAGCATTGGAGGGGAATTGGCTGTCATTTCTGTGAGGGGAATGGACTTTAAACGGACATTTTCCTATGTTGAATCCCCGATGACAGGTGGGAATAAGAATAAGGAATTGCTTGTTGAGTTGTTGAGAAAAGAGAGAAAAGACGCTTCTCCGCAGTAGGAGAAACGTCTTTTTTTATAATCCTTTGATGTTGATTTCATCGACTGGTAGGAAAATCTCACCTGTATCTGTGTACTTCATGATGACTTGATCCCCTTCTTTTAAATAAATAATAAGAGGCTCTTTTTCAGAAGACATCGTGTAGTTTTTCCCATCGTCTAGTAAGAAGGTGACGGTTGTATAATCACCGGTCTTTTCCTTATACACCCTTTTCACTTTACCTGTTGACTCTTTCTTTTCTTGCTTTGATGAACTATTGACGGTACCACCGCCTTTTTGAAGAGCTGTTTTATAGGCTCTTAGTGCTTCATTTGGTGTAGAAGCGTATGCGGCGATCTCAGGATTGGCTGCCGAAACAATAAAGTAGTTTTGCAGGAACCCGTTTGAATCGAGAACAGGTGTAAGCCAGCTGGCTTCCCCGTAGAAATTATAAAGAATCGGCATGCGGCCCTTCCATTTCTTCTCGATAAATCGTTTCTCAATAATTTGCAAAGCTCCTTGTGAATCCATGTAGGATTCTTCAAGATTACCCGTATAATACGTGGCTTTTCCTGTTCGGGCATTTGTTAGTGCATACCCGAGCATGGAATCAACGCCCTCTTTTGGACTCGTGAAATCTGTGAAGTAATACATATCCCCTTTTGAATCAAACACCGGACTTACATTGGCTTCAGTCCCCTCATCAGAAGGCAGCTTCACATCTGATTTTCCAAAGAGGCTGTTCCAGAAACCATGTACATAGTTGCCGAAGTAACTATTCTGCAGACTGACAGCCTCTGGCGAAACAGCGCCATCAATAAAGGCTGGTACTTTGTCTAAGGCGTATTTCTTCGTTTCACCTGTTTTGGCATCCACAACAACCACACCTGAAGCTTTAAACCCGTTTCGTGCAGTGATGAAATCCCCAAATGTTTGGATGTAATAAGGCTTGCCATCATCATTGATCTCTAGCTGCGTGTCTCCATAGAAAATCAAATCTGGGTACTGAAGACGGATATGCCGCTCAATTTCCTTATTGAAATAGGAAGAAGGCGTATAGACCATCTCGGTTTTCACAAACTTTGGATTGGCAGATGAGTCGGTCGCACTTAATGTAAAGTAACCCGGTGTGCTACCAGAACGAATCCATTTAAAGAAATCGGAGAACTCGACGGGAGCGATATACACATACTCACCATTGACCTTCTGAATTTGCAAGCTACCCAGCTCGTAGTAGCTCGTGTTTGGCACCTGTCCGAACGATTTCTTCATCTTATTGCGAGCAAATTGCGGTGGTACACTCGCAGGTGTTTCTGTCTCATCAAACGCTTTGATTTCGACTTTTTGATCCATCTTAGACACGTCGAATTTCTCATTTGCATTGAATAGAAAAGCGGTTGCCATATAAACACCGAGCAACAATAATATGAGAAATAAAACGCCCTTGATCTTCCGCTCCAATCCCACTGATAAAAAGGCACCTGCTGCTGTCACAACAAGTCCAATGAGCCACAGTGATGATGGGTTGCGGTCTAAATTGGTGATGTAGTAGAAGCCGAAAATCCCGATGATAAACAGCAGGGCAAGTCCCGCAATCCACATAAGCGGCACCTGTTGTTCAGTCCCTTTTTTTCTAACGATTAACCTGAGTGGTGTGAGCAAAAGGGTCAGGACAAGACCGATCACAACCGAAAATAACAACATATATCCCACAAACAGATCTCCTTTCAAATCAATCACTCTTTTAGTATATACGAGTGAGACGGGGAAAAGATTCACCGGATGGCAGGTTCATTTAAATGCCGATCGAGTCGATGGCGGATTGAACATCTTCTTTCAGCTCAAAAAATGTGAGTCTTTGTTCGATTTTTTCGATTAAGGCGTCAATGGCTTCACCTGACATATGGGTTTGGATGTTCCTTTGATGTTTGTACACGTTAATCAGAAGGTCATCAATCAGATCTACTATTTTTTTGGCTTCTTGGCGATCCTCTGCAAATTCATTTTGAAGTTGATGCCGGATGGCTCTGATCAGCGCTGTTTTCTGTTCTTCTTTGATCTTTGCCTTCAAAGCAGCCAGCTCTGCTGGTGTCATGTCTTCCGTGTTAAAGTTTGCTTGAGAGAAGATGGAGCTTGATGTATGCGTATCTGTCATTCTTTGCAAAAAACGATCTGCATCTGTTGGTTGTTTCTTTGAAAATTCCATTTATCGTTCTCCTTAAGAAATACCCATGTTCTTGGCGAGGGCCGTATCTGCATCGTGGTATTGTTTTCCTAGCTGGCTCATATCATCTGATATTGAGTCCATCCACCTTTTCATATCCATCGCATGATCAATCGCTGCATCATACTTTTTAACTGAATAGAACTCATTGTCAAGACCCTCTGTTTTTAAGTGGCGAATGACAGCATCCACATCTGAAGCCGTCAGCTGATCATACGAGCCAAAACCGACAATTTGTTTGTATCTTGAACGAACGCGTTCCACTGATTGATCCACTTTGTCATCGAGTTTCTCAATTTTGCGAATGATTTGCTGCATATGGTGCTCGGCATATGTGGAGAATGTACGACCTGTGTTCATAAGAACATGCGACTTGATTAAAATCGCTACCACACTTTGCGGGTGAACATTTGATTGGCTCAATTGATGTAACATGGCGGCAGTGAGAGAAGGGTTTTTTCTCAACATATCATCAATGGTTTGAACGGAGCCATCTGACGAAAAGGAATACCGGTCTAAGCCATGGCTGCCGGCGAGGGCTTCAAGAAATAAATTCGCATCAAGTGAAGGATTCACACTCATTGCCCGATTGAGGAGATTTTTCATAAATTGGACGGCTTTTGAGGAGTCCTCAGTGTAATCGACGCCTTCAGGTAAAGCGGCATCATACATCACTTTCACACGACCGATTTCTGTCGTATGACGATTTAAGAGAGATAGCCCGTCATTGAGATTGATATATTCTGTTAATCTACTACGGTAATCACCTTTTAATGCTTTGGCTTGCAGACCATCCGATAGATTTGGGTAAATATTCGGATTCTCAAAGGTGACCCCGCCTTTAATAAAATCATTTTTGACAAGAACATAAGAAGCATTTGACCCGCCAAGTGAATGCCCTGTCACATACATCTTCGCATTCGGCATTTTCTTATGGATCTCTTTCGCATACCGGTCCGCCTGCACCATTTGATTCTCTGCGCCGTGTTCAAAAGGGATATTTTTAATCAAATACTTCGTATCTGAAATCAACCAATCTTGTACAATCTCATTTGTATAGGTCGTTGTCCCTGTCGTCACCTTCGTCGTGACTTCCTTTGACGTCTGTGACTGGCTAAAAGGAGGCAGCTTTGTCAAAATGGTAGAAAGAAGATCATCTGACTCTTTTTTTCCATGTTTTTTAATGGTATCTTTATATTGGCCTGCCCCAATCGGTTCTGAGCCGCGGTAGGCGATGACGGCGTTTTTGATTTTTGTGAGGTCTTTTCCTCCATCGGAGCGATCAAAATCTTCTTCGGAAACGATAGTTAGTGCATTAAGACCTTTAGTTGTTTCTTTATAATCAATGACATACATGGTCTTATTTTTACTAATTTCTATTTCACTAGAAATTCTATAGTAATCTATTTTATAAGATGCATTGGAAATAAGATTATAGTCTTTATCAGAAAGTTCGTTTTGGGCTACGGTTTTAGACAAAATTGTCACTCCTGTAATATTTATCTTATATATTATATGATATTGTATGATAGATATCTATAAAAAGAGGATTAAAATCCTCTAGATTAACAAAGGTGGATTTATCTAATGAAAAACACAATCAAAGTTGTGATTATATTATTTACTATCGTTATTATTCTAATAGTTTCTCTTATTATCCAACAAGATAAGAAAGAAAAATCGAATGATTCAGGAGGGGAAACTGTTGTGAAAGAGAAAAGTGATCAAGAAAAAGCAGAAGAGTTCGCAGAGAAAATGAAACCAAAAATAGAAGAAAGATTACATAAAAAGGATATCTATCATTTTATAGAAAAAATAACATTCAAAAAAAAGGTATCCATTAGTCCAATGGGATATGTAACAGTTGATGGTTATATAAATGATGATCCTGAAAAATTTTATTTCTCAGCATCTTTAATGCATAAGTCTAACGAAATTGGTTCTATGAGCTTTTCCCCAGAGTTGTCATATCGTTTTAAAGACTGGAATAAATATAAAGATGAGCCTGAGATAAAAGAAAACTACCTTAACAGACTCTCTAAAAAAGAACGAGAGCAATATCTAAAGGACATTGGAGAAAAAGAGTAAAGCAGGTACTCACCTACCTGTTTTTATTTGTGTCAATTTCATTTGTAGATTGATTAAAGGTTCATAAAGGAGTTTTTATTTTTTATGAGAAATACAATGAAATTTTCTATATTATTTGTGGTCGTCATCATCTCAGTAACTGCTTTCATTGTAGAGTACATTAATCAGAGTCTGTCGGATGATGTAGTGGAAGAGAAGAGCGATGAAGAAAAAGCAGAAGAACTTGCAAAGAAGATGAAGCCTAAGATAGAAGAGCATTTACATAAAAGAGACATTCATCACTTTATTAAAACCATAACGTTTGAAAAAGATGTGACCATCAATCCTATGGGGGATATTATAATCGATGGCTATATAAATAATGAACCGGAGAAGTTCGGATTTTCAGCTTCTTTACAATATAGTGCTAAAAAAATAGGTTCAATGAGTTATGATCCTGAGTTGTCATATCGTTTTAAAGATTGGGACAAATTTAAAGATGAACCAGAATTAAAGGAAAACTATCTTAAACGACTCTCTGAAAAAGAACGAGAGCAATATCTAAAGGACATTGGAGAAAAAGAGTGAAGCAGGTGTCTACCCACCTGTTTTATTTTTTTATTATCATTAATTGAGAAGTTTTGATTGTAAGGAGTGTTGCGTTGTATGAAAAATACTTTAAAACTTGTATCTGTTTTGGTCGTTATCATCATTGTCTCAGTGACTTCGTTAATCACTCAGCACAATAAGCAAAGTAAAACAAATGATGTGGTAAAAGAAAAGAGCGATCAAGAAAAAGCAGAAGAGCTTGCAGAAAAAATGAAGCCTAAAATAGAAGAATGTTTACGCAAAGAAGACATCCATCACTTTATTAAGACCATAACGTTTAAGAAAAGAGTAACTATTGATCCGATGGGCTACATTGTAATTAGAGGATATATAAATGGTGAGCCAGAAAAGTACGGTTTCTCAGCTTCTTTACAATATAGAGCTAAAAAAATCGGTTCAATGAGTTATGACCCTGATTTATCAGACCGCTTTATAGATTGGGAAGAATATAAAGATGAGCCGGAAGTGAAAGAAAATTACCTTAAAAGTTTTACTAAGGAGGAACTTGAACAGTATCTGAGAGACATTGGAGAAAAAGAGTGAAAAATATCCGTTAGCCGTATGTTCTTTAAAAAACGATGACCAAAGTAATATGCTATCATTCCCCTAACAACACTTACAAACAAGGGAGAGCTTTCAAACATGGCAAATAAAAAGAAATTGATCTTGGATGTAGACACTGGAATTGATGATGCGATTGGTATTTTGCTTGCAGTGAAAAGTAAGCGGTTTGATATGTTGGGGATCACAACGGTGTGCGGGAATGTGTCTGTTGAAGCGGCGACGTTGAATACGTGTAAAGTGCTTGAGCTGGTTGAGGCAGAGGAAATCCCTGTCATCAAAGGTGCAGTAACGCCTCTTTTGAGAGCCCCTCATTATGAACATCGGGTGCATGGGGAGGATGGAATTGGCGGCGCTTTAAAGGACGCCCGGCCTAAAAAGACCGCAGATGAAGGTTTTGCGCCTGATTTTATCATTGACCAAGTGCTGAAGTATTCGAAGCAGGTTACGCTCGTGTTGACAGGGCCGTTAACGAATTTAGCCCTTGCGGTAAAAAAATGCCCTGAGCTGATTCATCATGTGAAAGAAGTCATTTTTATGGGGGGTGTCGTGCAGGGACAGGGGAATGTCACACCGGTTGCGGAATTTAATACATATGCAGATCCAGAAGCGGCGAAATTGGTGCTGGAGGCTGGTTTCCCTTCACTGACTCAAGTAGGGCTGGATGTCACAAGACAGGTCTTGTTAACGGATGAGAGAATTGATGCCATTCAAAATGAAACGTTAGCCAGTTATATCAGAGAGAGCACAAGCATTTACCGCCAGCGCTATTTTGAGCGGAATGGGGTGTGGGCATGTGCCATGCATGATCCGCTTGCTGTAAGTCTTGCAATTGATAAACAACTTGTGAATACACAGGCTTTTCATGTAGAAGTGGAGACGAAGAGTGAGTTCTGTGATGGTCAAATGATATGTGATTTTCAGCATCAATGGGGAAAAGATCGCAATCTTCAAGTGTGTATGGATGTAGATGCTGAAGGGTTTTTTGATTTAATGAGCAAAGTCTTGAATTCTTAAAAAAGAAGTCTGTGCAAACAGGCTTCTTTTTTATAAGATGGGAACATGAGGAAATGTATGCGCTCACATGAATGAGGAAGGAGTGAAGTCAATTGGCTTCTGTCAGTTTAAGTAGTATGGATAAGATAAGGGCAGCAAGCAGAGGATTGCCGCCAAAACTGAAAGCAATTGCTGAGCACATTACGAGTGAGCCCCGCGACATCATCCATTTGTCGATTGTCGAGCTTGCCAAAAAGACAGCGAGCTCAGAGGCAACGATTTTTCGTCTTTGTAAAAGGCTTGGATTTGAGGGGTATCAAGATTTGAAGATTGCTATTGCCCAGGAAATAGACCAAACGAAGCCTGATTATGTAGATGAAGAGATGAGTCTTGACGATGATACTGCCGTTTTTATGCAAAAGGTATTTCAGGCTAACATCACTGCATTAAAGGATAGTTTTCAATTGTTGAATCCAGAAGATGTAGAAAAAGCCGTACAATTAATCCATGAAGCAGAGCGCTTAGAGTTTTATGGCAGCGGTGGGTCTGGCCTCATCGCCACAGATGCTTTTCACAAATTTATGAGAACAGGCATCAACTGTATTGTTCATACAGATTCTCACTTTCAAGCGATGTCGGCAGGTCTGCTTGATCAAAAGAGCACAGTGCTTGGTATATCTCATTCTGGTCGAAATAAGGATTTACTGGATGCGATGAAAACAGCCAAGGAAAAAGGAGCGAAAACCATTGGCATTACAAGCTATCAGCGTTCTCCATTGAGTCAGCTTGCAGATGTCACGCTGTATACATCAACGCAAGAAACGGCTTTCCGAACGGAAGCGATGTCTGCTAGACTTGCCCAGCTTACTGTGATTGATGTGCTATATTTTGCGCTTGCACATTTAAGACAGCAGGAAACATTAACAAACTTAAAGCAAATGAGAGAAACTATTTCTCAAAAAAGAGTGTAATGGTTTCAAAAATAAATTTTTCTATTAGTGAAAAATGCTGTTGTGGTAACGATTCTGAGGTTTTTAGTGAAAATTATTTTCTTTTTGATCGTTGAATGTCGAAAAAAATATTCCTATAATGGGATTTATCAGGTACACCGACACCACGACATTTTATTTCAAATCAATGATTGGGCGTGATACAGATGAAGGGAAACCAGGCGGTAATTGGTTTGGATATTGGAACAACAAGTACAAAGGCGGTTCTATTTGGACCACAGGGGAAAGTCATATCAAAGCATTCTGTTCCTTATGACCTCATTCACCCCCAGCCAGCATGGGTTGAGCAGAACCCTGAACATATTTTAGATGCTGTGATTGCGAGTGTAAGAGGCGCATTGACGAAAGCAGCATTTGATGCAAAAAACCTCATAGGTGTGGGAATTAGTACGGCGATGCATTCCTTAATAGTCATGGATGAGAATGGAAAAGCATTAACAAACAGTATCATTTGGGCTGATAACAGAAGTGCAGAACAAGCGAAACGAATCATAACGGACTTAGATGGCTTTCAAATTTATAAAAGAACCGGAACACCGATCCATCCAATGTCACCGCTTTCAAAAATACGATGGATCAAGGAAATGACACCTGACGTCTTCAATCAGGCAGCAAAATTCATTTCCATCAAAGAGTATGTTCTTTATCATTTCTTCGGTCAGTATGTGGTTGATTATTCAATCGCATCGGCAACAGGACTGTTCCGATTGGAAACGCTTCAATGGGACGAGGAGGCACTACGTATTGCAGGAATTCAGGTGAATCAGCTGTCTGAACTTGTTCCAACGACGCATCAGCTGCGTGGTCTTCAGCCAGAAATTGCGCTGCGAATGGGCATTGAAGAAGATACACCATTTGTTGTGGGTGCAAATGACGGTGTACTAGCGAATCTTGGTGTTGGTGCGATTGGCAAAGGTGAGGTAGCAGTCACGATTGGGACAAGTGGTGCAGTACGTACAGTCGTAGATCAGCCAATTACAGATGAGCAATCAAGAACATTTTGCTATGCATTGACGGACAAGCATTGGGTGGTCGGAGGACCGACCAATAACGGCGGGATTATGCTGAGATGGCTGAAGGATGAACTTGGGTCGTCAGAGGTGGAGGTAGCGAAGCGTCTAGGTGTAGACCCTTACGATCTAATGATTGATATTGCAGAGAAGGTTCCAGCTGGCTCAGAAGGACTGCTGTTTCTTCCATTTTTAACAGGTGAGCGTGCACCTTATTGGAATCCAAACGCAAGAGGCACGTTCTTCGGGATCGGTCTTCAGCATAAGCGCGAGCACTTTATTAGAGCCGTGTTAGAAGGCGTCATTATGAGTGTTTTCTCGATCGGTGTGGCACTAAGAGATTTAACAGGTCCAGCGAAGGATGTCAGGGCTTCTGGTGGATTTGCGAGATCCCCGCTATGGCGGCAGATTTTGGCGGATACAATGGGCAGAGAAGTGCTTGTTCCAGAGAGCTACGAGGCTTCCGCACTTGGGGCGGCTGTCCTTGCACTTCATAGTTTAGGTCATATGGAAGAGATAGAAGAGGTGCAGGAATGGATTCGTATTTCTGCCCGCCATGAACCAAATATGAAGAACAACGAAACATACATAGAGCTATTTTATTTATATGAGCGTCTCTATGACAAACTGAAGGATGAATTTGATGTCATTAGTGCGTTGCAATTAAAACAAAATCGTTAAACATCGGGGAAAAGGTGGGAGAACATGCTTTTATTCATTGTGATTGCGGCGATTGTCCTTTTACTTATTCTCATTACAGTCGCTAAGTTGAATCCGTTTGTGAGTTTGATCATTACCTCTATGCTAGTAGGCTTTGCTACAGGAATGGATTTACAGGAAATCATTCAATCGATTAAAACGGGATTAGGGAACACGTTATCGTTACTGGCGATTGTACTAGCGCTTGGGACCATGCTTGGGAAAATGATGGCTGAGTCAGGGGGTGCTGAGCGGATCGCTCAAACACTCATCAGTCGTTTTGGGACGAAGAATGTGCATTGGGCGATGATGTTTGTAGCCTTTATCGTGGGGATACCTGTCTTTTTCCAGGTCGGATTCGTTCTTCTCATTCCCTTACTCTTTACCATTGCGATTGAAACGGGCATTTCGCTCGTGACGATTGGGATTTCATTAATCGCAGGCTTGTCTGTTGTGCATGGGCTAGTTCCGCCTCACCCAGCTGCCATGGCAGCAGTAGGCATCTATCATGCCAACGTGGGGAAAACGATTTTCTTTTCAATCATCGTCGGTTTGCCAACAGCTATTATCGCTGGACCGTTGTATGGTAAGTGGATTGGAAAACGAATACATAAACCAGTTCCAGAAATGCTCAGAAAGCAATTCACGGAACGACATGCTGATCGGAAGCTTCCTGGTTTTGCAAATACGATGTTTACCATTTTGGTGCCGGTCATTCTTATGCTGCTTGCCACGTTGGCGGATATTATTTTGCCAGAGGATAGTATGTGGTATCAGATGTTCAAGTACATTGGAGATCCCATAACAGCTTTATTGATTGCGACAGTGTATTCTTTCTTTAGTCTTGGCTTTATACAAGGGATGAGCCGTGACCGAGTGCTGTCATTCAGTAACGATTGTTTGGGACCGATCGCTTCCATTCTGCTTGTGATTGGTGCAGGCGGAGCGTTCAATAATGTACTGATCGATTCAGGCGTTGGGGATTATATTGCTGATTTAGCCAAACACTCCCCAATCTCACCGATTTTACTTAGCTGGCTGATTGCTGCGGTTATTCGTGTGGCAACAGGATCAGCTACAGTATCCATGATGACAGCGGCCGGAATTGTAGCCCCAATCGCTGCATCCATGCCGGATGTGAGCAGAGAGCTGCTTGTTTTAGCAACAGGAGCGGGTTCACTGATTTTGTCTCATGTCAATGACTCTGGTTTTTGGCTGATCAAAGAGTATTTTGGTATGACCATTAAAGAGACGTTCTTGACTTGGACGGCTATGGAGACCATCATTTCCGTTAGCGCCATTGCATTTATTATGATCATAAATATGTTTATATAACGGGACAACAGCTCAATTCTTCGGGATTGGGCTGTTTTTGGCTTGTTGTTATGCCGCTTTTGACAATTTAGGATAAAATAATGATATTGAGCTATGGGAGGCGGACATGATCGAACCATTAAAACATGTATATAATGAACCATTTATTCAACATTTAGCAGAAAAACTGGCGCAAGCGTCAACTGTATTTGATGCTGATCACTTTCAGCAGCTCGTGTTTCAAGAGGATTGGGAGGAGCTGGAGTTAAAAGGACGAATGAGAAGAGTGACTGAATCGATGCACGCCTGTCTGCCTGAAGATTATGAGAAGGCAATCGATGTACTGCGTCAGACAGCACCGCATTTTACAGGGCTCAGTGCGCTTGTATTTCCAGACTACGTCGAGACATATGGTGTTGACCATTGGGATATCTCGATCAAAGCACTTGAATTCTTTACACCGTTTTCCACTGCTGAATTTGCCGTTCGACCTTTTCTCATTCAAGATCAAGAGAAAATGCTGGCGCAGATGCTTGTGTGGTCACAGGATCAAAATGAACATATTCGCCGTCTCGCTAGTGAAGGGTGCAGGCCTCGTTTGCCGTGGGGATTATCCGTCCCTGCGCTGAAAAAGGACCCTTCTGTCACGCTGCCCATTCTAGAAAATTTGAAGTCAGATTCGGCCAAGTATGTGCAAAAAAGTGTAGCGAATCATTTAAATGATATTTCTGTAATGCAGCCAGACCTCATGAAGCAAATGGTCAAAAGCTGGTATGGAACCAATGAACATACAAACTGGATTGTCAAACATGCATCCCGTACGTTATTGAAAAAAGGCGATCCAGATATCATGGCTTTATTTGGCTATGGAGATGATCCGTCTATCCAAGTAACGGATTTGAAGGTGACGCAAGACCCCGTTCGTATTGGAGAGAAGCTGACCTTTCATTTTATTCTTCAGGCAGATAAGCCATTAAAGCTGCGCGTAGAGTATGCCGTTGATTACGTGAAAGCTCGTGGTACACGCAATCAAAAGGTATTTAAAATCACAGAATTTGAAACAGGATCGGCGCTGTATAGAGAATTTGTCCGGTCACAGTCGTTTCAAAATATGACAACGAGAAAGCACTATGAGGGCATTCATACATTAACCATCATCATCAACGGCAACCCAAAAGCGTCTGTCGATTTCGAAGTCACAGCAGCTGCTCATGAAAAAACCCGCCACTGAGGCGGGTTTTACTTGCGTTTCTAAGCTTTCTTTTTCATTAAGAATGAAGCAATGATGGCGGCTGCTAAGAAACCGATGCTGATAATCGAGCTAGGTAAGTTCTCTGGTCTGAATAGGAACAGAACAAAACTGACACTGAGTACAAGACCAGCAAATAAAGTGAAATACGGGAATAACCAAACTTTGAAATACGGCTCTTGCGGATATTTTGGACGCAGTTTCAAATGAGCCAGACAGATGCTAATCCAAATAAGAGAAACCGCAAAACCAGGGATAGCCAGCATATAGCTGAAAATTTGATCTGGGTACAAGTAAGCAAAGAATGTTCCGATTAAAAGAAACAGAACGGTCACCCATAAACTTAAAATAGGTACACCTCTTTTGTTGACCTGTGCCAGCTTTTTTGGACCGCCGTCTGATTTAGATAGAGAATGAATCATTCTCGTCGTGCCGTAAATACCAGAGTTGGCGGCAGATAGAACGGCTGTAATTAAGACGAAATTAATGAAGTGAGAGGCACCTTGCATGCCAGCTGCTGAAAAGACTTGGACAAAAGGACTGTTATTCGGATCAATTTGATTCCAAGGAATGAGTCCACAAATAATCAAAATTGGCAGTGTGTAAAACAAGATGATGCGCCACATCATACTTTTGACAACACCAGGTAGTACCTTTTCTGCATCCTTTGTTTCTGTAATGGTCAGCCCGATCAATTCAGAGCCTCCATACGAGAAGATCACCACTAATAATGAGGCAAAGACAGCACCCCATCCGTTCGGGACAAAGTTTTGGTAATTGGTGAGAACAAGCGTGCTTTGTTCGCTCGGAATGATTCCAAATAATAATGCAGCACCGAGAAGAATAAACACAATAATAACGAAAATCTTCATTCCAGCGAACCAAAACTCAATTTCACCAAAGTATTTTACATTATTTAAATTAATTCCGATGACTAAGAGCGAGCAAAGTAAACATAAAGACCATAAAGGTACGTTTGGCATCCAATATTGAAGTAAACTCCCCGCTGCAATGATTTCAATGACACATACAGTGAGCCACATAAAACAGTAAACCCATCCGACAACAAATGAAAAACGTTGACCAAGCGCAATCTGTATGAGGTCGCGAAGGTTATTCCCCGGGTAGACGATGGCCATTTCAGCTAAAGCCGCCATGACAATGAGAAGAAGCAATCCAGCAAATACATAGGAAAAGATAACTCCAGGACCTGCTAAGCCGATTGTATCGGCACTTCCTTTAAAGATTCCTGTACCAATGACCCCGCCCATCGCAATCATGCGAATATGACGCGGCGATAAAAGCTTTTTTAATTCGTGTTGTTCCTGATTCGCGCTCATGACGTTCTCCTTTTTTAAAATGCTTATGTTCCATTTTCTTTTTTCGAGCGGTCAGTGTCAATATAAAAAAAGAGATTTTTCAGACAAAATAGGCGGTTGATTCTATCAAATGAGCCGTTTTCTTCCATAAATCCTTTCCATGACCCATCCCCAAAATCTGAAACTTCGTGAAAAAATGAACATTTGCCTTCATTCTGACATAAACAATTTTCAGTTTTTGTCGATATATCTTTTGTATTACTAAAGTCCTAATAAAGAATTGTTTATAACTGTAAAATATTTCAAAAACGTACTAAAGAATGAAAGGAGTTATTAAAGATGTTTATGAGAAAAGCAAGTGATTCATCGTCGGGAGCCCTTCTAAGTGAAAGCAGTCAATTAGTTGAACGAATTGAGAAGGGAGATTTTTCAGCCAGAATTGATACTGCTGCATTCTCTTCTAGTCAAACAATAGAAGCAGTGGCTCAAATAAATGAAGCGTTGCAAAAGATGCAAGAAGCGCAAGAAGATATTCATATGCGTATGAATTTAGTGACAAAAGCGATTCAAGTGGGTCTATGGGATATGACGGTTGTAGCAGGAGATCCTGTGAATCCAAAAAACGAATTCACATGGACAGATGATTTCCGCAAAATGCTAGGTTTTCAAAATGAAAACGATTTTCCGAATGTCTTAGACAGCTGGGCATCTCGAATTCATCCAGATGAGCAGGAATACACTTTGAATGCATTCTCTACGCATTTATTGGATCATTCTGGCCGTACACCGTATGATATCGAGTATCGTCTGAAGTTGAAAAATGGCGAGTATCGCTGGTTCAAAGCAACTGGAACGACGATTCGAGATCGAAATGGGGTACCTCTTCGTGTGGCAGGGGCTCTTTTTGATATTCATGATCAGAAATTGAAAGAAGAAGAGCTGCAAGCATTCGTGACAAGATATGACTTGATCAACCGTGCGCTTGTGGAAGCTCCTTGGGATATGGTTGTAGAGGCTGGTGATTCTGTCAATCCAAACAATGAATTCTGGTGGTCTCCGCAGTTTAGAAAAACGCTTGGTTTTACAGATGAAAAGGATTTCCCGAACGTATTGAGTAGCTGGAGTGATCGTTTGCATCCTGAAGATAAAGAATCGGCTCTCCAAGCCTTTTCGGATCACTTAAATGACCACTCTGGGCGCACGCCATTTGACATTGATTATAGATTGCAGAGTAAAAATGGCGAGTACCGCTGGTATCATGCGGGCGGTGAAACCATTCGTGATGAGAAGGGTGTCCCTTTACGTGTTGCAGGAACGATTCGTGATATTACGTTAGAAAAAAATAAAGAAAAAACAGCCAATGAAATGGCTTCCCAAGTAGAGCAGCTTTCAAGTTCTATTAGTGAAATGGTATCTGGCATCAGTTCTGTAACAAACCAAGCACAAGAGCTTGCTGTCGCCCAAGAGCAGTCAACGTCTGCTGCTAATCTGGCGAAAAACAGTGCAGATGAGACGAAGAACATTTCAGACTTAATCAAAGAAGTGGCAAACCAAACGAATCTGCTTGGTTTGAATGCCGCAATTGAAGCAGCAAGAGCAGGCGAGCAGGGCCGCGGTTTCTCAGTCGTTGCCGATGAAGTGCGTAAGCTAGCGCTTCATAGTGCCAATGCGACAGAAAATATCGAATCTAGTTTAACTGAAATGAAAACACAAATCGATCAAATTCTTGAAAATATCTCCAATATGACAGCTCTTACGCAAACACAGGCTGCTTTAACAGAGCAAGTGAACGCTTCCGTTGATGAAGTGAATCATATGTCTCAGCGTCTGGTGGCATATTCAAAGAGTATCTAATGTCAAAAAACCGCCTTTTCATCAGTGAAGTGCACCCCATATATTAGACACAGTCTAACATTTGGAGGTGCTTTTCTTTTGGCTAAATTTACAATTGAAG
>NZ_JBPAFI010000010.1:43547-72314 GCF_050864245.1 Bacillus sp. XT-4 | reverse complement strand
TCCCCCTGTGAGAGTAGGACGCCGCCAAGCTTTTCAAAGGATCAGTTCCAGTCGGAACTGGTCTTTTTTGTGTTTTTGGGACGTTTGGCACCAGATAAATGTGGAAATAATATTGTTAGTTGAGCGATTATCTTGAAAAATCGATCGAAAAAATTTATAGTAAGATTAAAGTCAAATATAGTCAAAGTCAATGGAGGAGGAGGCGGAGTGGCACAAAATATTTCTGATATCATCGAGCAGTATTTGAAGGAAGTCTTGGATCAGAATGGTCGAGAAATATTAGAAATTAAACGCAATGAAATTGCAGATAAGTTTCAATGCGTACCTTCACAAATTAACTATGTTATCAATACACGCTTTACGAGCGAAAGAGGTTATATCGTCGAAAGTAAGCGTGGCGGCGGTGGCTATATCCGTATCATTAAAGTCAAAATGAATGATGAAGTCGATTTATTGAACAACATTATTTCCCAAATATATCATCGTTTATCACAGGCTGCATCTGATCATATCATCATGCGTCTTGTTGAGAACAACATTTTATCTGAAAGAGAAGCAAAGATGATGATTAGTGTCATGGACCGTTCTGTTTTACACATTGATTTACCTGAACGAGATGAACTGCGGGCTCGGATGATGAAAGCGATGTTAAATGCTTTGAAATTAAAGTAAAGCGGGTGAAAAGATTGATTTGTCAAGAATGCAATGAGAGACCAGCCACTTTTCACTTTACGAAAGTAATAAATGGAGAAAAACAAGAAATGCACATATGTGAACAATGTGCAAAAGAAAACAGTGATTCATATGCTATGAGTGGAAACCAAGGTTTCTCGATTCACAACTTATTATCAGGCTTATTGAATATTGATCCTAGCTTTACCACAAGTGCGAATAAAGGATCATCTATTTTTCAAGAGGCAAGAGAAGTGGATCAATGTCCTAAGTGTGGCTTAACTTTTCAGCAATTCAGGAAAACAGGCCGTTTTGGCTGTGCAGAATGTTATCGAACCTTTGATCAGTATTTAAATCCTGTTTTAAGGAAAGTCCATAGTGGAAATACAGTCCATAATGGAAAAGTCCCTAAACGGATTGCCGGCAGTCTGCATGTTCGCCGGAAACTTGAGTTAATGCAGCAAGAACTAAAGCAGCTAATTGAACAGGAAGAGTTTGAAAAAGCAGCGGAAGTTCGAGATCAAATTCGTGCATTAGAGCATGAGCAATCTCAGCAGAGGGAGGGAGATTAACGACATGTCGCTCCAGCATTTTATTCAAGACGCATTAAGTCAATGGATGAAACAGAAAGGACCAGAAAGTGACATTGTTCTAAGCAGTCGTATTCGGTTGGCACGCAACCTAGAGCATGTTCGTTTCCCAACTCAGTTTTCTCAAGAGGAGGCTGAAGCTGTTCTTCAGCAATTCGAGCAAAAGTTTGTGAGCCAGGAAGTGAAGGACATTGGAAACTTTGTTCTGATTCGAATGAATGAAACGCAGCCTTTGGCTAAAAGGGTACTTGTTGAAAAGCATTTGATTAGCCCCAATTTAGCAGAATCAAGATTTGGCGGCTGTTTGCTTTCAGAAAATGAAGAAATCAGTGTCATGCTGAATGAGGAAGACCATATTCGTATTCAATGCTTGTTCCCAGGATTTCAGCTGGCCAATGCACTAAAAGCAGCTAACCAAATAGATGACTGGATTGAAGAGCAAGTGGATTATGCGTTTTCTGAAAAGCGAGGATACTTAACGAGCTGTCCAACCAATGTAGGTACAGGTATTAGGGCTTCAGTCATGATGCACTTACCAGCATTAGCCCTGACAAGACAAATGAATCGCATTATTCCTGCAATTAATCAATTAGGTCTTGTGGTCAGAGGAATTTATGGTGAGGGTAGCGAAGCAATAGGAAACATCTTTCAAATTTCAAATCAAATGACACTGGGTCAATCAGAAGAAGATATTGTAGATGACTTGAATAGTGTGACGGCGCAGCTCATTGAACAAGAGCGATCTGCACGTAAGGCATTATATCAGACGTCTAAAATTGAACTTGAAGACAGAGTGTACCGTTCCTTGGGGATTTTGGCTAATTGCCGCATGATTGAATCTAAGGAAACGGCTAAGTGTTTGTCAGATGTGCGACTTGGAATTGATTTAGGTATCATTAAGGGGCTTTCAAGTAATATACTGAATGAACTCATGATTTTGACACAGCCTGGCTTCCTTCAGCAATATTCAGGAGGAGCCTTGGAACCAAATGAAAGAGATATAAAACGAGCAGCAATTATCAGAGAAAGGCTGCGCTTAGAAATGCATAGGAATGGACAGGAGGATGAAACGATATGATGTTTGGAAGATTCACTGAAAGAGCTCAAAAGGTATTAGCACTTGCACAAGAAGAAGCCATTCGCCTAGGCCATAAGAACATCGGAACAGAGCATATTTTACTTGGTCTTGTACGTGAAGGTGAGGGTATCGCCGCAAAAGCATTAGAAGCACTGGGCCTTGTTTCAGATAAAATCCAAAAAGAAGTCGAGAGCTTGATTGGAAGAGGGCAAGAGGTGTCTCAAGCTATTCCTCATTACACACCTAGAGCGAAGAAGGTTACGGAGCTTTCTATGGATGAAGCGAGAAAGCTTGGTCATTCCTATGTAGGGACAGAACATATTCTTTTAGGTCTTATTCGTGAGGGAGAGGGTGTAGCTGCCCGTGTCTTAAATAACCTCGGAGTGAGCTTAAATAAAGCACGCCAGCAAGTATTGCAGCTTCTAGGCAGCAATGAAACGGGTGCATCTGCGGCAGGATCTAATAGCAATGCCAATACACCAACTTTAGATAGCTTGGCAAGAGACTTAACGGCTATTGCGAAAGAGGACAGCTTGGACCCTGTGATTGGCCGCAGCAAAGAAATTCAGCGTGTCATTGAGGTCCTAAGTAGAAGAACAAAGAATAACCCTGTCTTGATTGGGGAGCCTGGTGTTGGTAAAACAGCGATCGCAGAAGGCCTCGCACAGCAAATTATTCACAACGAAGTGCCTGAAATTCTGCGTGATAAACGAGTCATGACACTTGATATGGGAACCGTTGTAGCGGGAACGAAATATCGTGGTGAATTCGAGGATCGTTTGAAAAAAGTCATGGACGAAATCCGTCAGGCTGGAAATATCATTCTCTTCATTGATGAGCTTCATACACTGATTGGTGCAGGAGGAGCAGAGGGTGCGATTGATGCCTCTAATATTCTAAAACCATCTTTAGCACGTGGTGAGCTTCAATGTATCGGGGCAACAACGTTAGATGAGTACCGTAAATATATTGAAAAAGATGCTGCACTTGAACGTCGATTCCAGCCAATTCAAGTGGACCAGCCATCTGTTGATGAAAGTATTCAAATCTTAAGAGGGCTTAGAGACCGTTATGAAGCACATCACCGTGTGTCTATTACAGATGAAGCCATTGAGGCGGCGGTAAAGCTTTCTGATCGTTATATCTCTGATCGTTTCCTTCCAGATAAGGCGATTGACTTAATTGATGAGGCGGGTTCAAAAGTTCGTTTACGTTCTTTCACAACACCGCCTAATCTAAAGGAACTTGAGCAAAAGCTGGATGAAGTACGCAAGGAAAAGGATGCAGCTGTTCAAAGTCAGGAATTTGAAAAAGCCGCTTCTCTTCGTGATACGGAGCAACGTTTGCGTGAAAAGGTAGAAGTGACGAAGAAATCTTGGAAAGAAAAGCAGGGGCAAGAGAATTCAGAGGTTTCTGTTGATGATATCGCAATGGTTGTTTCTAGCTGGACGGGAGTACCTGTTTCAAAAATTGCTCAAACAGAAACAGATAAGCTTCTAAACATGGAACAATTGCTCCACTCTCGCGTCATTGGACAGGATGAAGCAGTTGTTGCTGTTGCAAAAGCTGTAAGACGTGCCCGTGCAGGATTAAAAGATCCGAAACGTCCGATAGGCTCCTTTATTTTCTTAGGGCCAACAGGTGTTGGTAAGACTGAGCTTGCAAGAGCACTCGCTGAGTCTATCTTCGGTGATGAAGAAGCGATGATTCGTATTGATATGTCTGAGTACATGGAAAAACACTCGACTTCAAGGCTTGTTGGATCACCTCCAGGCTATGTGGGCTATGATGAGGGCGGCCAGCTGACTGAAAAAGTGAGAAGAAAGCCGTATTCTGTCGTGCTTCTAGATGAGATTGAAAAGGCGCACCCTGATGTGTTTAACATCTTACTTCAGGTGTTAGAAGATGGTCGTCTCACTGATTCTAAAGGTCGTACTGTTGACTTTAGAAATACGATTTTGATTATGACTTCAAACGTTGGAGCTAGTGAGCTGAAGCGCAATAAATATGTTGGCTTTAACGTGCAGGATGAAAGTCAAAATTACAAAGATATGAAAGGTAAAGTAATGGGTGAGCTGAAACGTGCGTTTAGACCGGAGTTCATCAACCGTATTGATGAAATCATTGTCTTCCACTCACTCGAAAAGAAACATCTAAAAGAGATTGTGTCTCTCATGTCTGATCAATTGACAAAACGACTAAAAGAGCAGGACCTTTCAATTGAATTGACGGAAGCAGCAAAAGCCAAGATTGCCGACGAAGGCGTAGATCTTGAGTATGGTGCTCGTCCGTTAAGAAGAGCGATTCAAAAGCACGTCGAGGATCGACTTTCTGAGGAATTGCTGAAAGGCAATATTGAAAAGGGCCAACATATCGTATTAGATGTAGAAGATGGAGAAATTGTCGTAAAAGCAACGGCTGCTACGAACTAATATAGTAAGAAAAAAGTGTGAGGCATACCAGTAAGTTGGATGCCTCCCTTTACTTATTTTCTGACCAGTATAAGGAGTTGTATTCTTCAATCTATGGCTAAGTCAAAATCAAAATTTATATGCCAATCGTGCGGTTATGAGTCAGCCAAATGGATGGGGAAATGTCCCGGCTGCGGCACTTGGAACAGTATGACAGAAGAGGTCGTTCGTAAAGAGCCGGCAAATCGTCGAAGTGCGTTTAATCATTCTGTTCAAACCATTCAAAAACCTTCACCTATATCTGCAATTGAAACATCCGAAGAACCCCGAATTAAAACGAATTTAGAAGAATTTAACCGAGTATTAGGAAGTGGAATTGTCAAAGGTTCACTCGTTCTTATTGGCGGTGATCCTGGGATTGGGAAGTCCACACTATTATTACAAGTTTCAGCACAGCTATCAGATCAAAATCAGAATGTGTTATACATATCTGGTGAGGAATCAATCAAACAAACGAAGCTTAGGGCGGACCGTCTCGGTATTGAAAGTGCCTCTTTACATGTTTTGGCTGAAACCGATATGGAGTATATAACGTCTGCTATACAAGAGATGAAACCCGCTTTTGTTGTGGTCGATTCAATTCAAACCGTTTATCAAAGCGATATCACGTCAGCTCCTGGATCTGTTTCTCAGGTGAGGGAATGCACTGCCCAGCTGATGAAAATTGCCAAGACGAATGGTATTCCTATTTTTATCGTTGGTCACGTGACGAAGGAAGGCTCGATTGCTGGGCCGCGCCTTTTAGAGCATATGGTGGATACAGTTCTTTATTTTGAAGGGGAGCGCCATCATACGTTTCGTATTTTACGGGCAGTGAAAAACCGTTTTGGTTCAACGAATGAATTAGGAATTTTTGAAATGAGAGAGGAAGGGCTCACAGAGGTATTAAACCCATCAGAAATCTTCTTAGAAGAGCGGTCAGCAGGTGTATCTGGATCGTGTGTTGTTGCCTCAATGGAAGGAACAAGACCTGTTCTAGTGGAGATACAAGCACTTATTTCACCGACGAGTTTTGGGAATCCACGAAGAATGGCTACTGGCCTTGATCATAACCGAGTGTCATTGCTTATGGCCGTTTTAGAAAAACGGGTAGGGCTGCTACTGCAAAACCAAGATGCCTATTTAAAGGTCGCGGGTGGTGTGAAACTTGATGAACCAGCGATTGACTTGGCTATTGCCGTTAGTATTGCATCAAGCTTTAAAGATGCAGCGCCGCATCAAGCAGATTGCTTTATAGGAGAAGTGGGTCTGACGGGAGAAGTCAGAAGAGTATCAAGAATTGAACAGCGTGTGCAGGAAGCTGCTAAACTAGGATTTAAGCGAATGTTTATTCCTCAGGCGAATATAGATGGATGGAAAAAACCGAGAGGGATTGAGTTAGTCGGTGTAGAAAATGTAGCAGAGGCACTTCGTATTTCACTAGGGGGATCATAGAAATGGAAAAAGAGAAAAAAGGAGCGAGAGAAGTCGATCTCTTAGATATTGTCCAGTTTGTGGCACCGGGGACACCCCTGCGGGCAGGGATTGAAAACGTCCTAAGAGCCAATACTGGAGGGCTCATTGTTGTTGGTTATAACGATAAAGTGAAAAGTGTGGTAGATGGAGGATTTCATATTAATTCTGCATTCTCCCCAGCACATTTATATGAATTGGCGAAGATGGATGGGGCGATTATTTTAAGTGACTCTGGTCAAAAAATCTTGTATGCGAATACACAGCTCATGCCGGATGCAACCATTCATTCATCAGAAACAGGCATGAGACACCGAACGGCTGAACGTGTAGCAAAGCAGACAGGCTGCTTAATCATTGCCATTTCTGAACGTCGGAACGTGATTACCTTATACCAAGGGAATCGACGATATACGTTGAAAGATATTGGTTTTATTTTGACGAAGGCCAACCAAGCGATACAAACACTGGAGAAATATAAAACCATTTTAGATCATGCCATTTCTGCGTTAAGCGCCTTAGAATTTGAAGAGCTTGTGACCTTTGGTGATGTATTATCCGTGCTGCATCGTTATGAAATGGTACTTAGAATCAAAAATGAAATCAATATGTATATCAAAGAGCTTGGGACAGAAGGACACTTGATCCGTCTGCAAGTCAATGAGCTGATTACAGATATGGAGCAGGAAGCGGCTTTATTTATTAAAGATTACGTGAAAGAAAAGATCAAAGATCCATATGTGCTGCTGAAACAGCTCCAAGATATGTCGAGCTTTGAACTTTTAGATGACTCTATTTTGTACAAGTTACTCGGCTATCCAGCATCTACAAATATTGACGAATATGTGTACACTAGAGGTTACAGATTACTTCATAAAATCCCTAGACTACCTATGCCAATCGTTGAAAACGTGGTCGAAGCATTTGGTGTGCTAGATCGAATTATGGAAGCGGATGTACAAGATTTGGATGAAGTAGAAGGAATTGGAGAAGTAAGAGCGAAAAAGATAAAAAAAGGATTAAAAAGACTGCAAGAAAAACATTATATCGACCGTCAGCTATAAAAAGAGAAATTTTTCTTAAATACGGTTAAAAATGGATGAATATGGGTATATTAATGATGGTTTTGTTTTCTGTTCATGATGATAGGAAACTTAAGCATATATAAATGTCAGATGAAGGTGGATTGACAGATGAAAAATAAAGGAGGTGAAGGTATGTTAAAAAGAATCGTTCAGGCGTTTTTTATCATTTTCGGTGCAGTTGTAGGGATTTTTATCATTCCAGAGTTATTTCTGCTGTTAAATGTGAAGGACATACCTTTCATAACAAATGCTTACTCTTCAGCACTAATAGGAGCCGCTGTGTTCTTTATCATTGGTAAATGGTGCACAGGCTATGTGGTTAATTGGGTGAAATGGATCGAGGATTCTCTATTGAAGGCGCCTCTTCCTGATCTTATATCTGGAAGTTTCGGTTTAGTATTTGGACTTATTCTAGCATATCTTATTGTAAACGTGATCCCGCTAAACAATATCCCATATCATATTTTTGGTACCATTATTCCGATTTTCCTGGCTTTCTTTTTAGGATACCTTGGATTTCAGGTAGGGTTTAAGAAGAAGGATGAAATGATGGGGCTGTTCTCTCGATCTGCAAAGGTCACAAAGAAAAAAGGAGCAGCTGATGATGAACCTGAAATAGAAGATAAAAAGCTGAAAATTTTAGACACAAGTGTTATCATTGATGGAAGAATCGCAGATATTTGTCAAACTGGATTCCTAGAAGGTGTGATGGTCATTCCTCAATTTGTACTTGAGGAATTACAGCATATTGCCGACTCTTCTGATGTATTAAAGAGAAATAGAGGCCGAAGAGGTCTTGATATTTTAAATCGTATCCAAAAAGAACTGGATATTAAAGTTGAAATTTATGAAGGTGACTTTGAAGATATTCAAGAGGTTGACAGCAAGCTTGTGAAACTCGCTAAGTTAACTTCAGGTGTTGTTGTGACAAATGATTTTAATTTAAATAAAGTATGCGAACTTCAAAAAGTAGCAGTGTTAAACATCAATGATCTAGCCAATGCAGTCAAACCGGTTGTACTGCCTGGGGAAGAAATGAAGGTACAGGTCATCAAAGATGGGAAAGAGCATAACCAAGGTGTTGCTTACTTAGATGACGGTACGATGATTGTGGTCGAAGAAGGACGCAATTATATTGGAAAAGACATTGATGTGCTCGTCACGAGTGTGCTGCAAACTGCTGCTGGAAGAATGATTTTTGCGAAGCCAAAACTTCTGGAGAAGGCGCTCTAAAGGGAGAACGAACATGTATTATGAAGTAGTTATTCCGGCTGCGGGGCAGGGGAAGCGAATGAAGGCCGGCCGCAATAAACTTTTTATTGAATTGAAAAGAATGCCGGTCATCATCCACACACTGAAGGTGTTTGACGCTCATTCACAATGCAGACGCATGATCTTAGCGATCAATGAGGAAGAGCGTCGTGACTTTGAAAGGCTACTGAAGGTACACGCTTTTCAAACGCCTGTTTCACTTGTCACTGGCGGTGAAGAACGGCAGCAAAGTGTATACGAAGGATTGAAGGCTGTGCAAGATGCGGACATCGTGCTTGTTCATGATGGCGCAAGGCCTTTTATTAAGCATACACAGATTGACTTGCTCGTTAAAGCAGCGATTGAAAAAGGCTCCGCAGTCGTAGCGGTACCAGTGAAAGACACAATCAAACGCGTTCAAGAAGGCAAAGTGGAACAAACCATTGAACGTCAGAGCTTGTGGGCAGTCCAGACCCCACAAGCTTTTCGTCATTCTATTTTAAAAGAAGCGCATGAACATGCGGAGCGGACAGGCTTTCTTGGAACAGATGACGCCAGTCTTGTGGAACAATTACACGGTGAGAGTGTGTATATTGTCCAAGGAGACTATACCAATATTAAACTGACAACACCGGATGATTTATTGGTTGCCAAGGCAATTATGGATGCGGAAAGAGGGTACTAGAACATGTTTAGAATAGGACAAGGTTTTGATGTACATCAATTAACAGAGGGAAGACCTCTTATTATTGGCGGTGTGACGATCCCTTATGAAAAGGGTCTACTTGGGCATTCAGATGCGGATGTACTGCTTCATACTGTGGCGGATGCCTGCCTAGGTGCGATTGCAGAAGGAGATATCGGCAGACATTTCCCAGACACGGATCCGGAGTTTAAAGATGCAGACTCTTTTAAATTACTTCAGCACGTGTGGGCGCTTGTAAAAGAAAAAGGCTATACACTGGTGAATATCGATTGCACGATCATGGCGCAAAAACCAAAGATGGCACCATACATTCAGCCAATGTGTGAGAAAATCGCAGAAGCCCTTGAGGCAGATGTCACACAGGTGAATGTCAAAGCAACAACGACAGAGAAACTTGGATTTACAGGAAGAGGCGAAGGAATTGCCTCTCAAGCAACCGTACTTCTTCAGAAAAAGTAAAATCCGTTTTGATGAGAATGGGTTTTGATGATAAAATACGTTTATAAAAAATTGGTGTCAGACAACATGATGCAGATGAAAGGAAGTTAAACTCATGGGAAATGAAGTGCGTGTTCGTTATGCACCGAGTCCAACTGGTCATTTACATATTGGGAATGCTAGAACGGCTCTTTTCAACTATTTGTTCGCACGCAGCCAAGGCGGCAAATTTATTATTCGAATCGAGGATACGGATCAAAAGCGTAATGTAGAAGGCGGAGAAGAAAGTCAGCTTCGTCATTTGCAGTGGCTCGGAATTGATTGGGATGAGAGCATTGATAAAGATGGGGGCTACGGTCCTTACAGACAATCAGAGCGTAATGATATTTACAAAAAATATTATGACGAGCTGCTAGAGAAAGACTTGGCGTATAAGTGCTATTGTACGGCTGAAGAACTAGAAGAAGAGCGTGAAGCACAAATTGCCCGCAGTGAAATGCCGCGATACTCTGGTAAATGCAGTCATTTATCAAAAGAAGAAGAGGACAAGCTGATTGCTGAAGGAAGAGAGCCAAGCATCCGCTTCCGAGTGCCTAAAGGAGAAATCATAAAATTTGACGATATGGTCAAAGGCGAGATTTCATTTGAAACAGACGGCATCGGTGACTTTGTTATTGTGAAGAAAGATGGTACGCCAACGTATAACTTCGCTGTAGCGGTGGATGATCATTTGATGAAAATGACTCACATTCTTCGTGGTGAGGATCACATCTCGAATACACCTAAACAAATTATGGTCTTCAATGCATTTGGCTGGGATGTTCCGCTGTTCGGACATATGACGCTGATTGTAAACGAGAACCGCAAGAAATTAAGCAAGCGTGATGAATCAATTATCCAGTTCATCGAACAGTATAAGAACTTGGGCTATTTACCAGAAGCTTTGTTTAACTTCATTGCACTACTTGGGTGGTCTCCAGTTGGCGAAGAGGAACTATTTACAAAAGAGCAGTTCATCGATATTTTCGATGTCAATCGACTTTCTAAGTCACCAGCTCTATTTGATATGCATAAACTAAAATGGGTGAATAACCAATACGTAAAAGCACTTGATCTTGATCAAGTTGTGGCACTTACACTTCCACATCTTCAAAAGGCAGGCAAGGTAAGCGAGCAGCTGACAGAAGAAGAAAACACGTGGGTGCGCAAACTCATTTCTCTATACCACGAGCAATTGAGCTACGGAGCAGAAATTGTTGAGTTAACAGAGTTGTTCTTTAAGGAGCAAATTGAGTATAATCAAGAGGCAAAGGAAGTTCTTGCAGAAGAGCAAGTACCAGAAGTGATGGCTTCGTTTGCAGGTCAGCTTGAACGTCTAGAGTCTTTCACACCTGATGAAATCAAGGCTGCCATTAAAGCTGTGCAAAAAGAAACAGGGCATAAAGGCAAGAAACTATTCATGCCAATTCGTGTGGCTGTCACAGGACAAACGCATGGCCCAGAGCTTCCGCAAAGTATTGAACTACTAGGTAAAGAGACGGTATTAAACCGCATTAAACAAATATAAGGAAAATCGTTGCGAGGGAGAAGTACAATGTTTTCGCCTATCACAGAAAGAGTCTTCACCGGCTGAAAGAGACTTATGGGCAGACGTTGGAAATGCACCCTCAAGACCCTTGAGGAACACGTATGTTAGTATGCAAGGGCGGTACCCTCCGTTATGGGATGAAGTTGAGAAGGCTGCGAAATGAGGGCTTTCTAAACAGAGTGGAACCGCGTTTTCAAAACGTCTCTGTCATATGGCAGAGGCGTTTTTTATTTGTCCAAAAAAGAGAGTAAGTCCTAAGAGAGATTGATGGGGAAGAACGGGGGGAGCATGTGTTTTTCAAAATGCTGAAAGAAGATATTGATACTGTGTTTGATCAAGATCCTGCTGCTAGAAGCTATCTTGAAGTAGTGCTAACCTATTCAGGGCTTCATGCGATTTGGGCTCATCGTGTTGCGCATGCATTTTACAAGCGTAAGCTGTATTTTCTTGCGCGGATCATTTCTCAGGTCAGCCGGTTTTTCACAGGGGTTGAGATTCACCCAGCAGCAACCATCGGCCGGCGGTTCTTTATTGATCACGGCATGGGCGTCGTGATTGGGGAAACATGTGAAATTGGCGATAACGTCACTGTTTTCCAAGGCGTGACATTAGGGGGAACAGGGAAAGAAAAGGGAAAGCGGCATCCAACTATTTTGGACGATGCGCTGATTGCGACTGGTGCTAAGGTGCTCGGTTCCATTACCGTAGGAAAAGGGTCCAAGATTGGTGCGGGGTCTGTTGTGTTAAAAGACGTACCAGACCATTCTACTGTTGTAGGTATACCTGGGCGAGTGGTCGTTCAAAATGGAAAGAAAATCAATCGTGATCTCAATCATCAAGATTTGCCAGATCCCGTTTCTGATCGTTTCAAAGAATTGGAGCGAGAAATGGAAAAGCTAAAACGTGAGCTGGCTTCATTGAGCAGAAAGGAAGAACAATCATGACAATCAATATTTATAATACATTGACACGTAAGAAAGAAGAGTTTGTCCCACTTGAACCAGGAAAGGTGAAAATGTATGTATGCGGACCAACCGTGTATAACTACATTCATATCGGGAATGCAAGACCGGCCATTGTATATGACACGGTACGTAAGTATTTAGAATATAGCGGCTATGATGTGAATTTCGTATCCAACTTTACTGATGTGGATGATAAACTCATCAAAGCAGCAAATGAATTAGGCGAAGATGTCCCAACGATTGCTGATCGATTTATCCAAGCATACTTTGAGGACGTCAGTGCATTAGGCTGCAAAAAAGCAGACCTTCACCCGCGAGTGACAGAAAATATGGATGATATCATTGCGTTTATCGCCACATTGATTGAAAAAGGCTACGCCTATGAAGCAGATGGTGACGTGTATTACAGCACACGCTCATTTGAAGGCTACGGAAAACTGTCTCACCAATCGATTGATGAATTAAAGACAGGTGCCCGTATTCGTGTAGGTGAAAAGAAAAGGGATGCACTCGACTTTGCATTATGGAAGGCCGCAAAGGATCAGGAGATTTCTTGGGATAGCCCGTGGGGAGAAGGGCGGCCAGGCTGGCACATCGAGTGCTCTGCGATGGTCAAAAAATATTTAGGCGATACGATTGACATTCATGCTGGCGGACAGGATTTAACGTTCCCTCATCACGAGAATGAGATTGCTCAATCTGAGGCTTTGACAGGAAAACCTTTTGCGAAGTATTGGATGCATAACGGGTATATTAATATTGAGAATGAAAAAATGTCAAAATCACTTGGGAACTTTGTGCTCGTACATGACATTATTAAAGAACAAGATCCAGATGTGCTTCGTTTCTTTATGCTGTCGGTTCACTATCGTCATCCAATCAATTACTCCATTGACTTATTGGAAAGTACAAAGAGTGCATTTAACAGACTCAAAACATCTTATTCAAATCTACATCATCGCCTTGAGAGCAGTACCAATTTAACAGAGGATAACACTGAATGGCTGACAAAGATTGAAGAGCAGCGAGCGACATTTATTTCTGAAATGAATGATGATTTCAATACGGCAAATGCCATCTCTGTTTTATTTGAACTAGCGAAACAAGCGAATTACTATATGGAAAATGATCATACATCCGAGGAAGTGATCAAGGCATTTATTGGCTTGTTCCAAGAAATCACATCCGTCCTCGGCTTCTCACTAGAAGAAAAGCACACGCTTGACGAAGAGGTAGAAGCATTAATTGAGAAGCGGAATGAAGCTAGAAGGAATCGTGACTTCGCATTGTCTGATCAAATTCGTGACCAGCTAAAGAGCATGAATATTGTATTGGAGGACACTCCTCAAGGTACGCGCTGGAAAAGAGGAGAATAGGTCATGTTGAATTTTGAAAAGTTGAAAGACGGAAAACAGTTGAACGGACTTGCACTTGCTTATATGGGTGATGCCATTTTTGAAGTATACGTGAGGCATCACCTCCTCCAAACGGGGGCGACCAAACCAAATGAGCTTCATAAACGTGCAAGTAAGATCGTTTCAGCTAAATCTCAGGCCGCTATTTTATTTGAGCTTCAGCAGAAGGGCTTTTTCACAGAAGCGGAAGAAGCGGTGCTGAAAAGAGGAAGAAATGCAAAATCAGGCACAGTGCCTAAAAACACAGACGTTCAAACGTATCGTTATAGTACAGCGTTTGAAGCGCTCATGGGTTATTTATTTATTGAGAAGCAGGACGAACGCTTAGAAGAATTGATTAGTCAGGCGATTGAAATCGGAACGTCAGGGAGGAAGACAAATGAGTCAGCAACATGATTATGTGATTGGGAAAAATGCAGTGATTGAAACACTGAAGTCAGATCGGGAGTTATACAAGCTCTGGATGGCAGAAAACACTGTAAAAGGACAAGCCCAGCAGGTCATTGAACTCGCGAAAAAGCAAAATATCACCATTCAGTATGTTCCGAGGAAAAAGCTTGATCAGATGGTAACAGGTCAGCACCAGGGAATCGTTGCACAAGTAGCAGCATATGAATATGCAGAATTGGACGATCTGTATCAAATTGCTGAAAAGCGGAATGAACAACCATTTTTCATCATCTTAGATGAAATTGAAGATCCGCACAATTTAGGGTCGATCATGCGTACGGCCGATGCTGTTGGTGCACATGGAATCGTCATTCCAAAACGACGAGCGGTAGGCTTGACGACAACTGTTGCGAAAGCATCTACTGGAGCCATTGAACATATCCCGGTCGCAAAAGTAACCAATCTTTCCAGAGCTCTTGATGAAATGAAAGAAAGAGGAATCTGGGTCGCAGGAACAGATGCATCTGCGAAGCAGGACTACAGACAATTTGACGGCACGATGCCTCTCGCTCTTGTCATCGGCAGTGAAGGAAAAGGAATTGGCCGATTGATTAAGGAAAAATGTGATTTCTTGATTAAATTGCCAATGGCCGGGCAGGTCACTTCATTAAATGCATCAGTTGCCGCTAGTCTATTGATGTATGAAGTGTATCGAAAACGTTATCCGTTAGGAGAATAGAGATGGACATCCTCTTAGTCGATGGATACAACATGATAGGTGCATGGCCTCGTTTGCAGCACTTAAAAGAAAACAGCTTTGAAGAAGCCAGAGACGTGCTGATTCAACATTTAGCAGAATATCAAGCATATACAGGGTATCGAGTCATTGTCGTATTCGATGCCCATATGGTCAAAGGAATCGAAAAGAAGCGGACAAACCACCGAGTAGAGGTCATCTTTACAAGAGAAAATGAAACGGCTGATGAGCGGATTGAAAAACTGGCACAAGACTTGAATAACATTCGGACGCAAATTCATGTGGCGACCTCTGATTATACAGAACAATGGGCAATTTTTGGACAGGGTGCACTTCGTAAGTCAGCACGAGAGCTCTTAAGAGAGATAGAAGTGATTGAACGAAAGATTGAAACACGTGTCAAAAAGATTACTTCTGATAAACCAGCATCCAAAATTGAATTGTCAGAAGATGTATTGAAAACGTTTGAAAAATGGCGGCGGGGAAACTTGGAATAGCTTGACGATATTTCAACCATTATTGTATAATATTTCTATCTAGGTGCGGTCGGGGGGATCGAAGTGAATCTAAACAACAGCAAGGGTAAGTCCATCAGAGAGCAATTTTGCCAGTTGGAAGATGAACAAGTCATTGAAAGGGTTCATGTCGGAGATAGTGATGCGCTAGATTATTTAATAACGAAATACCGCAATTTTGTACGTGCGAAAGCAAGATCTTATTTCTTGATTGGAGCGGATCGAGAGGACATTGTCCAAGAGGGGATGATCGGACTTTATAAGTCTATCCGCGATTTCAGAGAGGACAAGCTTACTTCATTTAAGGCTTTTGCAGAATTATGTATTACCCGCCAAATTATCACCGCAATTAAAACAGCTACTCGCCAAAAACATATCCCGTTAAATTCCTATGTATCATTAGACAAGCCGATATACGATGAAGAATCGGACAGAACATTATTGGACGTCATTTCCGGTGCTAAAGCGCTTAACCCAGAAGATTTAATCATTAGCAAAGAAGAATTTGATGATATTGAAATGAAAATGGGTGAATTACTAAGCGAGCTGGAAAGAAAGGTACTTGTGCTTTATCTTGATGGTAGGTCCTATCAGGAGATTTCTGAAGATTTAAACCGTCATGTGAAATCAATTGATAACGCACTCCAAAGAGTAAAGAGAAAATTAGAGAAATATTTAGAGCTGCGCGAGATCAGTCTCTAATCAAACCTATATTGACAGCTTTTTCGACACTGTGATAAGGTACTAAGGAAATGATGTCGAGAAAATAGGTGTAAATATGAGGAAAAAGATTACTCTAGCCTGTAAAGACTGCGGAAGCCGCAATTATACGACAATGAAAAGTGTTGCTTCAGCAGCTGAAAGATTAGAAGTTAAGAAATATTGCAAGACTTGTAATTCACATAAAACACATTTAGAAACGAAGTAGGATTTGCGTTCTTTAATCTGTGGAGGTCTTTTACATGCGTATTATCAGTTTCTTAAAAAGTGTCGGGAAAGAAATGAAAAAGGTCAGCTGGCCAAAGAAAAACGAAATGGTCCGCTACACGATCACTGTTATTTTAACAGTCGTATTTTTTGCCATCTTTTTCTCTTTTCTTGATATAGGAATCTCACAATTAATCGAATTAATTCATTAATACTTGAATAATGGTCTGCTGAACGTGCTATAATAGATCATAATATGACTTGCCAAAAAACCCGTTTTACGGGTTTTTTCAATTGCTTGAAAATATTTACCGGTACTCGAGATTCGTCAAATAGACATTACGAAATGTGGGGAGGGAAGGACTAAATAGTCCTGAACGAAAATGGAAAAGAATTGGTATGTTGTGCATACGTACTCTGGCTATGAGAACAAAGTGAAAGCGAACTTGGAAAAGCGTGTTGAATCAATGGGCATGCAGGATAAAATTTTCCGCGTTGTTGTACCAGAAGAAGAAGAAACGGACATTAAAAACGGTAAGAAAAAAGTAGTGAAAAAGAAAGTATTCCCTGGATATGTGTTAGTAGAAATCGTCATGACTGACGATTCTTGGTATGTCGTTCGTAATACACCAGGTGTGACAGGATTCGTTGGATCAGCTGGATCAGGCTCTAAGCCGACAGCGTTATTACCTGGCGAAGCAGAAACCATTCTGAAGAGAATGGGGCTTGAAGAGCGCAAGACAGAAATCGACTTTGAACTTAAAGAAACAGTCAAGGTCATCGATGGACCATTTGCTAACTTCACAGGCTCTATCGAAGAGATTGATTATGATAAAAGCAAAGTCAAAGTATTCGTTAATATGTTTGGTAGAGAAACTCCTGTGGAACTTGAGTTCACACAGATCGATAAATTGTAATTTAAAAGAGCTTGAAATGAGTGTATAGAAGTGGTAATATAGCAAAGGTACGTCTTGAGTTCGCTCAAGATCGCTAGCTAGTTATTTCGTCATTCATATAAAGAATGAAGTTGTTGAGTGGGAGGGGGATTCCCCTATTACCACATCACGGACTTTAAGGAGGTGTGTCTCGTGGCTAAAAAAGTAGTTAAAGTTGTTAAATTGCAAATTCCTGCTGGAAAAGCTAACCCAGCTCCACCAGTTGGACCTGCACTAGGTCAAGCCGGTGTTAATATCATGGGATTCTGTAAGGAGTTTAACGCTCGTACAGCTGACCAAGCTGGTCTTATCATTCCTGTTGAAATTTCGGTTTTTGAAGACCGTTCATTTACATTTATTACTAAAACTCCACCTGCTGCAGTTTTACTTAAAAAAGCAGCTGGTATTGAGTCTGGTTCTGGTGAACCTAACCGTAATAAAGTGGCAACTGTTAAGCGTGATAAAGTACGCGAAATCGCGGAAACAAAAATGCCTGACTTAAACGCTGCTAGCGTTGAATCAGCTATGCGCATGGTTGAAGGTACTGCACGCAGTATGGGTATTGTCATCGAAGATTAATTTTTTGTCTTGTTGGGTTGCGAGTTTGGTTTTGACAAGTTCGCAACCCTTATTCGTGGGAGGTTATTCCGCTAAAACCACATAAGGAGGATTTTTATAATGGCTAAAAAAGGTAAAAAGTATGTAGAAGCTGCTAAGCTAATCGAACGTACTAAAGCGTATGATGTAGCTGAAGCTGTTTCTCTTACAAAAAAAGCAAATACAGCGAAATTTGATGCGACTGTAGAAGTTGCTTTTCGTTTGGGCGTAGACCCTCGTAAAAACGATCAACAAATCCGCGGTGCAGTTGTACTTCCTAACGGAACTGGTAAAACTCAACGCGTTCTTGTGTTCGCTAAAGGCGAAAAAGCAAAAGAAGCAGAAGCTGCTGGAGCAGACTACGTTGGAGATTCTGATTACATCACTAAAATCCAACAAGGCTGGTTCGAATTCGATGTAATCGTTGCGACACCTGACATGATGGGTGAAGTTGGTAAGATCGGTCGTGTACTTGGACCAAAAGGTCTTATGCCAAACCCTAAAACAGGAACTGTAACTTTCGAAGTAGAAAAAGCAATCAATGAAATCAAAGCTGGTAAAGTAGAATACCGCGTTGATAAAGCTGGTAACATCCACGCGCCAATCGGAAAGGTTTCTTTCGAGGACGAAAAGCTTGTTGAGAACTTTGCAACAATCTATGACACAATCCTTAAAGCAAAACCTGCAGCGGCTAAAGGTGTATACGTGAAAAACGTTTCTGTTACATCTACTATGGGCCCTGGCGTGAAAGTGGATCCATCTTCTTTCTCTGCAAAATAATTCTTGACTTATCACAACCGTTTTGATAATATCAAAATGTTGTAAAATAGAATAATCATTTATACCGTAGACAGCAGGGGCCTTATGGCTTAATTAACCCGCCGAGGTGTATATGTCACAGTCTTACGTTAACGTATGCTTGTATATGCAGCCTCCATGTCTTAATGGAGGCTTTTTATATGGAGAACCGTTCGTTAGGAACGTGATGGCCTGATCGGTATAAGTGTTACACAAAGAATGTACAGGAGGTGTAACCATGAGCAATGCAATCGATACTAAAAAAGTTGTCGTTGATGAAATTACTTCTAAATTTAAAGACAGTTTGTCTACTGTAATCGTAGATTACCGCGGTCTTTCAGTTTCTGAAGTGACTGAACTTCGTAAACAGCTTCGTGATGCTGGCGTAGAATTCAAAGTTTACAAAAACACTTTGACTCGCCGTGCAGTTGAACAAGTTGAACTAACGGGTTTAAACGATTTCTTAACAGGTCCAAACGCTATCGCATTCAGTAACGAAGATGTTATCGCACCTGCGAAAATCATCAACGAATTTGCGAAAAGCCACGAAGCTTTAGAAATCAAAGCTGGTGTTATCGAAGGAAACGTAGCGACTGTAGAAGAAGTGAAGGCTCTTGCGGAACTTCCGTCTCGCGAAGGCTTACTATCTATGTTGCTTAGCGTTCTTCAAGCTCCAGTTCGTAACCTTGCTCTTGCTACTAAAGCAGTTGCAGATCAAAAAGAAGAACAAGGCGCTTAATGCGTACTTGACGTAAAAAACTTAAAAATGGAGGAATTACAAATGGCTTTAAATATCGAAGAAATCATTGCTTCAGTTAAAGAAGCAACTGTACTTGAGTTAAACGACTTAGTAAAAGCAATCGAAGAAGAATTTGGCGTAACTGCTGCTGCTCCTGTAGCTGTAGCTGCTGGTGGCGGTGCTGCTGCTGAAGAAAAAACTGATTTTGATCTAGTACTTGCTGGTGCTGGAGACCAAAAAATCAAAGTTATCAAAGTGGTTCGTGAAATCACTGGTCTTGGCTTGAAAGAAGCTAAAGAACTTGTTGACAACACTCCAAAACCACTTAAAGAAGGTATTGCTAAAGAAGAAGCTGAAGAACTTAAAGCTAAGCTTGAAGAAGTTGGCGCTTCTGTAGAAGTTAAGTAATCTTCGCCTAATCTTTTGGGAAAGCTCGCTTTTACTGGCGGGCTTTTTCTTTTCTTATCTCCTGAAACGATTGAATCCAGAGGAGGTCCATTCACCATGAGTGACCACTATTATACGGAAAAGCCATCAGTGAAAAGCAATAAACAGACATGGGACTTCACCTTGAGAAACCGTAGCTTTACTTTTACAAGTGACAGTGGAGTGTTTTCTAAGAAAGAAGTCGACTATGGTTCGAGGCTTTTAATTGAAGCTTTTGAAGAACCTGACTTGGATGGCGACGTCTTAGATGTCGGTTGCGGTTATGGACCGATCGGCTTATCGTTAGCAAACGAAATGACAGGCCGCACCATTCATATGATTGATGTGAACGAAAGAGCAGTCGAACTTTCAAAGGAAAACGCTAAGCATAATCGCATTGATAATGTCCGCATCTATCAAAGTGATTTGTTCTCGAATGTTCATTCATCAGCTGCTTTTGCCTCTATACTGACCAATCCCCCAATACGGGCAGGGAAGAAAGTAGTACATGCGATCTTTGAAAAAAGTGCTGATCATTTATTGCCGGAAGGTGAGTTGTGGGTGGTTATTCAGAAAAAACAAGGTGGACCATCTGCGATTGAGAAATTAGAGCAACTTTTTGGAGAAGTGACGGTCGTTATGAAAAAAAAGGGCTACTATATTATCAAAGCTAAAAAAGTTTGACGCAGTTTCCTAGCTGTGTTAACATTATAAAATGCCAATGTGTATATTTTGCTTGATAGGCTTAAAAAACAACTATTTTGTATAAATTATGCATACTTGGGAAAACTAATAAAATCGGTATTTGTTTTTGGATGTGGTTTTCTTATTTTAGAAACCCTTTTTTCTTTTGTCTTGTAAAAGTATTTCTTTACTGACATTTGAAAGACAGAAATACTTTTTACACATATAATACGCATGATTTGAGGGGTGAATCAGTTGACAGGTCAACTAGTTCAGTATGGACGACACCGCCAGCGCAGAAGCTACGCACGCATAAGCGAAGTGTTAGAATTACCAAATCTCATTGAAATTCAAACCTCTTCTTATCAGTGGTTTCTTGATGAGGGTCTTAGAGAGATGTTTCAAGATATATCCCCAATTGAGGATTTTACTGGTAACCTTTCTCTTGAATTCATTGATTACAGCCTAGGGGATCCTAAGTATCCTGTAGCAGAATCAAAAGAACGTGATGTAACTTACTCTGCTCCACTAAGAGTAAAAGTTCGTTTAATTAACAAAGAAACTGGAGAAGTAAAAGACCAAGATGTGTTTATGGGTGATTTCCCAATCATGACAGACACAGGTACTTTTATCATTAATGGTGCGGAACGTGTAATCGTTTCTCAGTTAGTACGTTCTCCAAGTGTATATTTCAGTGGTAAAGTAGACAAAAACGGTAAAAAAGGTTTTACTGCGACTGTCATTCCAAACCGTGGCGCATGGTTAGAATACGAAACTGATGCGAAGGATGTAGTCTATGTACGCATCGATCGCACACGTAAGTTGCCGGTTACGGTTCTTTTGCGTGCTCTCGGCTTCAGCTCTGATCAAGAGATTCTTGACCTCATTGGCGAGAATGAATACTTACGCAACACGTTGGAAAAAGACAATACAGAGAATGCTGATAAAGCACTTCTCGAAATCTACGAGCGTCTTCGTCCTGGAGAGCCGCCAACTGTTGAAAATGCGAAAAGCTTGCTAGACTCTCGCTTCTTTGATCCGAAGAGATATGACTTAGCAAATGTTGGACGCTACAAGATTAATAAGAAGCTTCATATTAAAAATAGACTATTCAATCAAAAATTGGCTGAAACGCTAGTTGATCCTGAAACAGGTGAAATCCTAGCAGAAAAAGGTCAAATTTTAGATAGAAGAGTGCTTGATAAAGTTCTTCCATACTTAGAAAACGGCATCGGATTTAGAAAGCTTTATCCAAACGGTGGCGTAGTAGAGGATGAAGTAGAACTTCAATCTATCAAGATTTATGCACCAACTGATCAAGAAGGCGAGCAAGTGATCAACGTGATTGGTAATGCATATGTAGAGGAAGCTGTGAAGAACATCACGCCTTCTGACATCATTGCTTCAATCAGTTACTTCTTTAACCTACTTCATGGAGTAGGCGACACAGATGATATCGATCACCTTGGTAACCGTCGTCTGCGTTCTGTAGGTGAACTTCTGCAAAATCAATTCCGTATTGGTTTAAGCAGAATGGAGCGTGTTGTTCGTGAAAGAATGTCGATTCAAGACACGAACACGATCACACCTCAGCAGCTGATCAACATCCGTCCTGTGATCGCTTCTATCAAAGAGTTCTTTGGTAGCTCTCAGCTTTCTCAGTTCATGGATCAAACAAACCCGCTTGCTGAATTGACACACAAACGTCGTCTATCAGCGCTTGGACCGGGTGGTTTGACACGTGAGCGTGCAGGAATGGAAGTTCGTGACGTTCACTATTCTCACTATGGTCGTATGTGTCCGATTGAAACACCAGAGGGTCCAAACATTGGTTTGATCAACTCTCTATCTTCATTTGCGAAAGTGAATCGCTTCGGATTTATCGAAACACCTTACCGTCGGGTTGATCCTGAAACAGGTAAAGTGACGCCGAGAATCGATTACTTAACGGCTGATGAAGAGGATAATTACGTAGTAGCACAAGCGAACGCTATATTAGGTGAAGATGGTTCGTTTATTGATGATAATATCATTGCTCGTTTCAGAGGGGAAAACACCGTTGTTCCTCGAAACCGCGTTGACTACATGGACGTTTCGCCGAAGCAGGTTGTTTCTGCAGCGACAGCATGTATCCCATTCTTAGAAAACGATGACTCTAACCGTGCTCTAATGGGAGCAAACATGCAACGTCAGGCTGTGCCTTTGATGCAGCCGGAATCACCGATTGTTGGTACAGGTATGGAGTATGTATCAGGTAAAGACTCTGGTGCTGCTGTGATCTGCCGTTACCCAGGTGTTGTAGAACGTGTTGAAGCGAAAAATATTTGGGTTCGCCGTTATGAAGACGTTGACGGACAACAAGTCAAAGGAAACCTAGACAAATACAGCTTGCTGAAATTTGTCCGCTCTAACCAAGGGACTTGCTACAACCAGCGCCCAATTGTAAGTGTTGGAGATGAAGTCGTCAAAGGAGAAATCCTTGCAGACGGTCCTTCTATGGAAAAAGGTGAATTGGCTCTAGGACGTAACGTCATGGTCGGCTTCATGACTTGGGACGGTTACAACTATGAGGATGCGATCATTATGAGTGAGCGCCTTGTAAAAGATGACGTCTACACTTCTATTCATATTGAAGAATATGAATCAGAAGCTCGTGATACAAAGCTTGGACCAGAAGAAATTACGCGTGATATTCCAAACGTTGGGGAAGATGCTTTACGCAACCTTGACGAGCGTGGAATCATCCGTATTGGTGCAGAAGTAAAAGACGGAGACCTTCTTGTCGGGAAAGTAACGCCTAAAGGTGTAACAGAACTAACAGCTGAAGAACGTCTATTACATGCAATCTTCGGTGAAAAGGCTCGTGAAGTACGTGATACGTCTCTACGTGTACCACACGGCGGCGGCGGAATCATCCACGATGTCAAAGTCTTTAACCGTGAAGATGGAGATGAATTACCACCAGGTGTTAACCAGTTAGTCCGTGTATACATCGTTCAGAAGCGTAAAATTTCTGAAGGTGACAAAATGGCCGGACGACATGGTAACAAAGGGGTTATCTCCAAGATCCTTCCAGAAGAAGATATGCCGTATCTTCCAGATGGAACACCGATTGATATCATGTTAAACCCTCTAGGGGTACCATCTCGTATGAATATCGGTCAGGTACTTGAGCTTCATATGGGTATGGCTGCACGTTACCTAGGCATCCACATTGCGTCACCAGTATTTGATGGTGCTCGTGAGGAAGATGTTTGGGAAACGCTTGAAGAAGCAGGTATGTCCCGTGATGCGAAAACAGTCCTTTATGACGGTCGAACTGGTGAACCATTCGACAACCGTGTATCTGTTGGAATCATGTATATGATCAAACTGGCTCACATGGTTGACGATAAACTTCACGCACGTTCAACTGGACCATACTCACTTGTTACGCAACAGCCACTGGGCGGTAAAGCACAGTTTGGTGGACAGCGTTTCGGAGAGATGGAAGTATGGGCACTTGAAGCTTACGGTGCAGCATATACACTTCAAGAAATCTTAACTGTAAAATCGGATGACGTTGTGGGTCGTGTGAAAACATACGAAGCGATCGTCAAAGGGGATAACGTACCTGAACCAGGTGTCCCTGAATCATTCAAAGTATTAATTAAAGAACTTCAAAGTTTAGGTATGGATGTGAAAATTCTATCTGGCGATGAAGAAGAGATAGAAATGAGAGATTTAGAAGACGATGAGGAAACGAAGAAAGCAGACGGATTAGCGTTATCTAATGACGAAGATGCTGCAGACCTCGCGCCTGTCGATCTTGAACGTGACGCAGTCACAAAAGAATAGCAGAAACGATTAGAGCAAGTGACTAGGGTATAACCCGAAGATTAAAAGGGAGGTAGGCCCCTTGCTAGATGTGAACAATTTTGAGTATATGAACATCGGTCTCGCATCACCTGATAAAATCCGTTCTTGGTCTTTTGGTGAAGTGAAAAAGCCTGAAACGATTAACTATCGTACACTGAAACCGGAAAAAGATGGTCTCTTTTGTGAACGTATCTTCGGACCGCAAAAAGACTGGGAATGTCATTGTGGAAAGTATAAACGCGTTCGTTATAAGGGTGTTGTATGTGACCGTTGTGGTGTAGAAGTAACACGGGCAAAAGTCCGTCGTGAGAGAATGGGGCATATCGAACTGGCTGCCCCAGTTTCCCACATTTGGTATTTCAAAGGTATCCCAAGCCGTATGGGTCTTGTTCTAGATATGTCACCACGTGCGTTAGAAGAAGTGATTTACTTCGCTTCTTACGTCGTGACTGATCCGGGCAACACACCGCTTGAGAAGAAACAACTTCTTTCTGAGAAAGAATTCCGTGCTTATTTAGATAAATACGGTAACACCTTCCAAGCAGCTATGGGTGCAGAAGCAATTAACAAACTTCTTCAAGATATCGATCTTGTGAAAGAAGTAGATACACTCAAAGAAGAGCTAAAAACAGCTCAAGGACAGCGTCGTACACGTGCGATCAAACGCCTTGAAGTGTTGGAAGCTTTCCGTAACTCAGGAAACAAACCGTCTTGGATGATCCTTGATGTGCTTCCGGTTATTCCACCAGAATTACGTCCAATGGTTCAGCTTGATGGCGGACGTTTTGCTACTTCTGACTTGAACGACCTTTATCGTCGTGTCATCAACCGTAACAATCGTCTGAAACGTTTATTAGATCTTGGCGCGCCAAGCATCATCGTACAGAACGAGAAGCGTATGCTTCAAGAAGCTGTCGATGCCTTGATTGATAATGGACGTAGAGGCCGACCAGTAACAGGACCAGGAAATAGACCATTGAAATCTCTTTCTCACATGCTGAAAGGGAAACAAGGACGTTTCCGTCAAAACTTGCTTGGTAAACGTGTTGACTATTCTGGACGTTCCGTTATCGTCGTTGGACCACATTTGAAAATGTATCAGTGTGGACTTCCGAAAGAAATGGCTCTTGAACTATTCAAACCATTCGTGATGAAGGAGCTTGTTGAAAAAGGATTAGCTCACAACATTAAGAGCGCGAAACGTAAGATTGAGCGCGTGCAGCCGGAAGTTTGGGATGTTTTAGAATCAGTAATTCGTGAGCATCCAGTTTTACTAAACCGTGCACCAACTCTTCACAGACTTGGTATTCAAGCGTTTGAACCTACACTTGTGGAAGGACGCGCAATTCGTCTGCATCCACTTGTATGTACTGCCTACAACGCTGACTTTGATGGTGACCAAATGGCGGTTCACGTACCATTATCTGCTGAAGCTCAAGCTGAAGCTCGTATCTTAATGCTTGCTGCTCAAAACATTTTGAACCCGAAAGATGGAAAACCTGTTGTTACGCCATCTCAGGATATGGTGCTTGGTAACTATTACCTTACACTTGAGCGTAAAGGTGCTATCGGAGAAGGTATGGTCTTCAAAGATACGGATGAAGCCCTTCTTGCTTATCAAAATGGGTATGTACATCTTCATACACGTGTAGCTGTTGCAGCTAGCTCGTTGAAGAACGTTACATTCACTGATGAACAGCGTTCTAAATTGTTGATTACAACAGTTGGAAAATTGATCTTTAACGAAATCTTACCGGAATCATTCCCATACATGAATGAACCGACTAAGAGCAATATTGAAGAAAAAACGCCTGATCGTTTCTTCCTTGAAAAAGGTGAGGATGTCAAAGCTGCGATCGAGAAACAAGAAATCAATGCGCCGTTCAAAAAAGGTATTTTAGGTAAAATCATTGCTGAAATCTTTAAGAGATTCCATATCACTGAAACATCTAAAATGCTTGACCGCATGAAAAATCTTGGTTTCAGATATTCTACTAAAGCCGGTATTACGGTTGGTGTATCTGATATCGTGGTACTAGACGATAAACAAAAAATCCTTGAAGAAGCACAAGCAAAAGTAGATAACGTCATGAAGCAATTCAGACGTGGTTTGATTACAGAAGAAGAGCGTTATGAGAGAGTCATTTCAATCTGGAGTTCTTCTAAAGATGTCATCCAAGGTAAACTGATGAAGTCCCTTGATGAAGTCAACCCAATCTACATGATGAGTGACTCTGGAGCGCGTGGTAACGCATCTAACTTCACTCAGCTGGCTGGTATGCGTGGTCTGATGGCCAACCCGGCTGGACGTATCATTGAACTTCCGATTAAATCTAGTTTCCGTGAAGGTTTAACAGTATTGGAATACTTTATTTCCACTCACGGAGCGCGTAAAGGTCTTGCCGATACAGCTCTTAAAACAGCTGACTCAGGTTACCTCACGCGTCGTCTCGTTGACGTTGCACAGGATGTTATCATCCGTGAAACAGATTGCGGTACAGACCGTGGAATCTTGGCGAAGTCCATTAAAGAAGGAAATGAAATTATTGAGAAACTTGAAGAACGTCTGATCGGACGTTTTGCAAGAAAACCAATTATTCATCCTGAAACGGGCGAAGTCATTGTTGGCGAAAACGAACTAATTGATGAAGATAAAGCACTTGAAGTGGTTGAAGCAGGAATCGAGGAAGTATGGATCCGTTCTGCATTTACATGTAACACGCCTCATGGTGTATGTAAACGATGCTACGGCCGTAACCTTGCAACTGGTACAGACGTTGAAGTCGGTGAAGCAGTTGGAATCATCGCTGCACAATCGATCGGTGAGCCAGGAACACAGCTTACAATGCGTACGTTCCACACCGGTGGTGTAGCAGGAGACGATATCACTCAAGGTTTACCTCGTATCCAAGAGTTATTTGAAGCGCGTAATCCGAAAGGGCAGGCAACCATTTCTGAAATTGATGGTGTCGTTGCTGAAATTAACGATGTTCGTGACAAGCAGCAGGAAATTGTGGTTCAAGGCGAAGTTGAAACTCGCTCTTACACAGCTCCTTACAATGCACGTCTGAAAGTTGTTGAAGGTGACAAAGTCACTCGAGGTCAAGTACTGACAGAAGGTTCAATCGATCCGAAAGAACTTCTTAAAGTGACTGATATGACAGCTGTTCAAGAATATCTGCTTCATGAAGTACAAAAAGTATACCGTATGCAAGGGGTAGAAATCGGAGATAAGCACGTAGAAGTAATGGTTCGCCAAATGCTTCGTAAAGTGCGTGTCGCTGATGCAGGGGATACAGATGTATTACCAGGCACACTTCTTGATGTACACCAATTCACAGAAGCGAACAAAAAAGTACTATTCGAAGGCAAACGTCCTGCAACGGGCCGTCCAGTTCTTCTTGGTATTACAAAAGCATCGCTTGAAACAGACTCATTCTTGTCTGCAGCATCCTTCCAAGAAACGACTCGTGTCCTAACAGATGCGGCGATCAAAGGAAAACGTGATGAACTGCTTGGCTTGAAAGAGAATGTCATCATCGGTAAACTTGTTCCTGCTGGAACTGGAATGCCAAACTACCGTAAAGTTAAGCCGGTTTCACAAGTGCAGCCGTCTGACGACATGGTTCCTGTAGAGTAATCTTTCTCTTAAGATTTCTATAAAAATCATCAAAAAATGGTGAAGGATGTCAAGATAATCTGTCAAACGATATTGACATCCTTCTGCCATGATGATAATATAACCAAGGTGCTCAAAATAAAACCTGTTACTTTGGAGGATATTCGATGTCTTATGATAAAGTATCACAGGCTCAATCCATTATTATTGGTACGAAGCAAACAGTAAAAGCTCTGAAACGAGATTCAGTGAAGGAAATCGTCGTAGCGAAAGATGCTGATCCTGCTTTAACCGCTAGTGTAATGAAACTAGCGCAAGAGAAGGGTGTAGACATTTTAGTGGTAGATTCCATGAAAAAGCTCGGCAAGGCCTGCGGAATTGAAGTTGGGGCAGCAGCTGTTGCCATTATGTTATAGCGTACTTGTTTTGTTTTTGCATGCTTAAAATGCAAAAGCATTGTTTTTTGCCTTTTGATGAACCACCTGGGTATGTGGGTTATAAAAAAAGTAATGAAGGGAGGAATAACAACATGCCTACAATTAATCAGCTAATACGCAAAGGACGCGTGAGTAAAGTTGAAAACTCAAAGTCTCCTGCACTTAACAAAGGATACAACAGTTTCAAAAAAGAGCACACTAACGTAACATCTCCACAGAAGCGCGGGGTTTGTACTCGTGTCGGTACAATGACACCGAAAAAACCAAACTCAGCACTACGTAAATATGCTCGTGTACGTTTGTCTAACCTGATTGAGGTAACAGCTTACATTCCTGGTATCGGACATAACCTACAAGAGCACAGTGTAGTACTT
>NZ_JBPAFI010000010.1:26958-43482 GCF_050864245.1 Bacillus sp. XT-4 | reverse complement strand
TACTGCCGGAGTTGACGGTCGTATGCAAGGACGTTCTAAATACGGAACAAAACGCCCTAAACAAAGCAAATAATATAAACAAACATAAGGGTTTTTAGAAGTTGAGTTCAGATCAGTGGAGTCAGGTAGCTGACAATGAAATTGAGATGAAAGACAGATAGAAATCCTTTTAAAAGAGAAGGGAGGCTATTCAGATGCCACGTAAAGGTCCTGTAGCAAAAAGAGACGTTTTGCCAGATCCAATTTACAATTCTAAACTTGTATCTCGTTTGATCAACAAAATGATGATCGACGGTAAAAGAGGAAAGTCACAAACTATTCTCTACAAGTCATTTGATATCATCAAAGAACGTACTGGTAATGAAGCGATGGAGGTTTTCGAACAAGCCTTGAAAAACATCATGCCAGTTCTTGAAGTTAAAGCACGTCGTGTAGGTGGAGCTAACTACCAAGTTCCTGTAGAAGTTCGCCCAGACCGTCGTACGACTTTAGGTCTTCGCTGGTTAGTAAACTACGCTCGTCTTCGTGGAGAAAAAACGATGGAAGAGCGTCTTGCTAACGAAATCCTTGACGCAGCTAACAACACTGGTGCTGCTGTTAAGAAACGTGAAGATACACACAAAATGGCAGAAGCGAACAAAGCATTCGCTCACTACCGCTGGTAGGATTTATACCAAACTAAAAAAACTATTCCCTAATAAGGAAGGAGAAATTACCCAATGGCAAGAGAGTTCTCCTTAGACAAAACTCGTAATATTGGTATCATGGCTCACATCGATGCCGGTAAAACGACAACGACTGAGCGTATCTTGTACTACACTGGTCGTATCCATAAAATTGGTGAAACTCACGAAGGAGCTTCACAAATGGACTGGATGGAGCAGGAGCAAGAACGTGGTATTACAATCACTTCTGCTGCTACTACAGCACAATGGAAAGGTTACCGTGTAAACATCATTGATACACCAGGACACGTAGACTTCACTGTTGAAGTTGAACGTTCTTTACGTGTACTTGATGGTGCGGTTGCTGTTCTTGATGCACAATCAGGTGTAGAGCCTCAAACTGAAACAGTTTGGCGCCAAGCAACAACTTACGGAGTACCTCGTATCGTATTCGTTAACAAAATGGATAAAACCGGTGCAGACTTCCTTTACTCTGTAAGCACATTAAGAGATCGTCTTCAAGCGAACGCTCATGCAATTCAATTGCCGATCGGCGCTGAAGATCAATTCGAAGGAATCATCGACCTTGTAGAAAACGTAGCATACTTCTACGAAGATGACCTTGGAACTCGCTCTGATGCACAAGAAATCCCTGCTGAGTATAAAGACAAAGCTGAAGAGCTTCGCAGCAGCTTGATTGAAGCTGTCGCTGAGCTTGATGAAGAGCTTATGGAAAAATACCTTGAGGGTGAAGAAATCACAATTCCTGAATTGAAAGCTGCAATCCGTAAAGGAACTTTGAATGTTGAATTCTACCCAGTTCTTGTTGGATCTGCTTTCAAAAACAAAGGTGTTCAGCTTGTACTTGACGCTGTGCTTGACTACCTTCCTGCACCAACTGATGTTGCTGCAATCAAAGGTACATTGCCAGATACAAATGAAGAGGTTGTACGTGAGTCTACTGATGACGCACCATTCGCAGCTCTTGCATTTAAAGTTATGACTGACCCTTATGTTGGGAAACTAACTTTCTTCCGCGTATACTCTGGAACACTTGATTCTGGTTCTTACGTGAAGAACTCTTCTAAGAACAAGCGTGAGCGTGTTGGACGTATCCTTCAAATGCACGCAAACAGCCGTGAAGAAATCTCTACTGTATATGCAGGGGATATCGCAGCAGCTGTTGGTCTTAAAGATACATCTACTGGTGATACTCTTTGTGACGAGAAAAATCTTGTTATCCTTGAGTCTATGGAATTCCCAGAGCCAGTTATCGATGTAGCTATCGAGCCTAAATCTAAGGCTGACCAAGATAAAATGGGTATCGCTTTAGCTAAACTAGCTGAAGAGGATCCAACATTCCGTACACAAACAAACACTGAAACTGGTCAAACGATCATCTCTGGTATGGGTGAACTTCACCTTGATATCATTGTTGACCGTATGAAGCGTGAGTTCAAGGTTGAAGCTAACGTAGGAGCTCCTCAAGTTGCGTACCGTGAAACATTCCGTTCTAGTGCAAAAGTTGAAGGTAAATTCGTACGTCAGTCTGGTGGACGCGGTCAGTTCGGACACGTTTGGATCGAATTCGAACCAAACGAAGAAGGCGCAGGCTTCGAATTCACAAATGCAATCGTCGGTGGGGTTGTTCCACGTGAATACATTCCAGCAATTCAAGCAGGTCTTGAAGATTCATTAGAAAATGGTGTATTAGCTGGATTCCCATTAATCGACATCAAAGCAAAATTATTCGATGGATCTTACCATGATGTTGACTCTAACGAAATGGCGTTTAAAATTGCTGCATCTATGGCATTGAAAAATGCTGTCAGCAAATGTAACCCAGTTCTACTTGAGCCAATGATGAAAGTAGAAGTCGTTATCCCAGAAGAATACATGGGAGACATCATGGGTGATATCACATCTCGTCGTGGACGTGTAGAAGGTATGGAAGCTCGCGGTAACGCTCAAGTTGTTCGCGCTATGGTTCCACTTTCTGAAATGTTCGGATATGCAACTGCACTCCGTTCTAACACACAAGGACGCGGTACTTTCACTATGCACATGGATCACTACGAAGAAGTGCCTAAGAGCATCAGTGAAGAAATCATCAAAAAAAATAAAGGTGAATAATTGATTTTGCCTTTAAACTAAAGTATAACTACTATTGAAGATCAGAAAGTGAGAGGTAACTCTTCACTTTCTATCACTCATACCAAATACAATGAACCTTTAAGGAGGATTTTTAGAATGGCTAAAGAAAAATTCGACCGTTCCAAATCGCATGCTAACATTGGTACAATTGGACACGTTGACCATGGTAAAACAACTCTAACTGCTGCTATCTCAACAGTTCTTCATAAGAAATCTGGTAAAGGTACAGCTATGGCTTATGACCAAATCGATGGTGCTCCAGAAGAGCGCGAGCGTGGAATCACAATCTCAACTGCACACGTTGAGTATGAAACTGAAACTCGTCACTATGCACACGTAGACTGCCCAGGACACGCTGACTATGTTAAAAACATGATCACTGGTGCTGCTCAAATGGACGGCGCGATCTTAGTAGTATCTGCTGCTGATGGTCCAATGCCACAAACACGTGAGCACATCCTACTTTCTCGTAACGTAGGTGTTCCTTACATCGTAGTATTCCTTAACAAATGTGACATGGTTGACGATGAAGAGTTACTTGAACTTGTTGAAATGGAAGTTCGTGACCTTCTTTCTGACTATGACTTCCCTGGTGACGATGTACCAGTTATCAAAGGTTCTGCTCTTAAAGCTCTTGAAGGTGATGCTGATTACGAAGCAAAAATCTTCGAACTTATGGATGCGGTTGATGAGTACATCCCAACTCCAGAGCGTGACACTGAGAAGCCATTCATGATGCCAGTTGAGGACGTATTCTCAATCACTGGTCGTGGAACAGTTGCTACTGGTCGTGTTGAGCGTGGACAAGTTAAAGTCGGTGACGAAGTTGAAATCATCGGTCTTCAAGAAGAAAACGGTAAAACAACTGTTACAGGTGTTGAAATGTTCCGTAAACTTCTTGACTATGCTGAAGCTGGTGACAACATCGGTGCACTACTTCGTGGTGTATCTCGTGAAGATATCCAACGTGGTCAAGTACTTGCTAAACCAGGTACAATCACTCCACATAGCCGTTTCAAAGCTGAAGTTTATGTACTTTCTAAAGAAGAGGGTGGACGTCATACTCCATTCTTCACTAACTACCGTCCGCAGTTCTACTTCCGTACAACTGACGTAACTGGTATCGTACATCTTCCAGAAGGTACTGAAATGGTAATGCCTGGCGATAACACTGAGATGGAAGTTGAACTTATCTCTACTATCGCTATCGAAGAAGGAACTCGTTTCTCTATCCGTGAGGGTGGACGTACTGTAGGTTCTGGTGTCGTTTCTACTATCATTAAGTAATAACTGTTAAAAGAGACTCCTTGCAAAAGGGTCTCTTTTTTTGCTTTTCCAGTGCATAACGACTACTATAAGCTATAGAATCTAAATGGAACCGAGAGGATCACTGGAATGGCGAAGACAATGTTGAAAAAGTGGCTGATTGGCGGGCTTGATCAATGGATTATGATAAAAGAAGATCAAGCGAAAAAAACAAAACCTGTTTTATTATTTTTACACGGTGGCCCAGGCTCAGCTCAAATGAGTTATATCGATTCCTTTCATAAGGAACTTGATCAAGACTTCACTGTTGTCCATTGGGACCAGCGCGGTGCAGGACTGTCTTATCAAAAAAACATTCCTGAGTCTTCTATGACCATTGGGCAATTCGTAGAGGATACGATTGAGCTTACAGAAAAACTACTTTCCTATACTGATCAAGCGAAAATATACATTGCAGGTTATTCATGGGGATCATTAATCGCCATACAAGCTGTACATAAACGCCCAGATTTGTATCATGCCTATTATGGAATTAGTCAGGTGGTTGATGTATTAAAAGAGGATATTGTATCGTACGAACTTCTTCTAAAAAAATATCAAGGCAAGCACTTCTTCACTAGATGTCTAAGATTGCTGACACCACCCCCTTGGAAACGCACCTCTGCTCATGCTTTATTCTCACTATATAAAGAGTTCGCAAAAGTAGGGCTCACGCATAGGTGGAAGCCCATTTTTCAAATGCTGTATGCATTTCTCGTTAGTAAGCATTATCAGCTAAAAGATAAGTGGAAATTCCTTATGGGACAGAAGTATAGCCAAGATATGCTGTGGGATGAGCTGATGAACGAAAGCATTCAATACCGAGTTTCTTCTATATTAATACCTTGCTACTTTATCATTGGGGAACATGACATGATTACACCAGCTGCTGTATCAAAACCATATGTTGATCAACTTACAGCACCAATAAAAGAATGGTTTACTTTTAATGAATCTGCACATTCTCCGCATATTGAAGAACCAGAAGAATTTATTCGTATCGTCAGGAAGACAGCTACACATCATCTTCAGGGAAAGCTTGATTTATAGGCTGAACCCCTGTATAATATGAAAAGTGTGCAAATCATAAATTTATCCGATTTATTATTGCAACACGCAGGCCAATTTGGTACAATAGTGCATGTTGGTCTTTGACTGCGATGAAGTGAGAGGTTGCTGACACACCCGGCCGCTTTGCCATGGCAAGGTGATCAGGTTTTTCTCACGGAGAACTGTCTAACGTAAGTAGGCGAAAAGGAGGGAAAATAATGGCAAAACAAAAAATTCGTATTCGTTTAAAAGCATATGATCATAGAATTCTTGATCAATCTGCTGAGAAGATTGTTGAAACGGCTAAGCGTTCTGGTGCTAGTGTATCTGGTCCAATTCCGCTTCCAACTGAAAAATCAGTTTACACAATCCTTCGTGCGGTGCATAAGTACAAAGATTCTCGTGAGCAATTCGAGATGCGTACTCACAAACGTCTAATCGACATCGTGAATCCAACTCCGCAAACAGTTGATGCACTTATGCGTTTAGATTTACCATCCGGTGTAGATATCGAAATCAAACTTTAATTCAAATAGAAAACACATATTATAGGAGGTGTGACGAATGACCAAAGGAATCTTAGGTAGAAAAATTGGTATGACGCAAGTATTCGCAGAAAACGGTGATCTTATCCCTGTAACTGTTGTTGAGGCTGCTGCTAACGTTGTTCTTCAGAAGAAGACTACTGACACGGATGGCTATGAGGCAATCCAAATCGGTTTTGACGACAAACGTGAGAAGCTTTCTAACAAACCAGAGAAAGGCCACGTTGCTAAAGCGGAAACTGCTCCTAAGCGCTTCGTAAAAGAATTACGCGGTGTGGAGTTAGATGCGTATGAAGTTGGTCAGGAAGTCAAAGTTGATATTTTCGCAAATGGAGATATCGTAGATGTAACAGGAACATCAAAAGGTAAAGGATTCCAAGGGGCTATCAAACGCCACGGACAATCACGCGGACCAATGACTCACGGTTCACGTTACCACCGTCGTCCTGGTTCAATGGGACCTGTTGATCCAAACCGAGTATTCAAAGGTAAACTTCTTCCAGGACGTATGGGCGGAGAGCAAATCACTGTCCAAAATCTTGAGATCGTTAAAGTTGATGCAGAACGCAATCTTCTTTTGATCAAAGGTAACGTACCAGGAGCTAAAAAATCTCTAGTAACTGTAAAGAGTGCAGTTAAAACTAAATAACTCTCTTAGGAAAGGAGGAAACAAGTCATGCCAAAAGTAGCATTATTTAACCAAAACGGTTCTACTAACGGTGAAATCGAATTAAACGCTTCTGTGTTTGGAATTGAGCCAAACGAAAGCGTAGTATTCGATGCTATTCTTATGCAAAGAGCTTCCTTACGTCAAGGAACTCACAAAGTAAAAACTCGTTCTGAAGTACGTGGCGGAGGTCGTAAACCTTGGAGACAGAAGGGTACAGGTCGTGCTCGTCAAGGTTCTATCCGTTCACCACAATGGCGCGGAGGCGGTATCGTATTCGGTCCAACACCACGCAGCTATTCTTATAAATTACCTAAAAAAGTTCGCCGCTTGGCTATCAAGTCAGTATTGTCTTCTAAAGTAATCGACAACAACATCATCGTTCTTGAAGATCTTACTCTTGATGCAGTGAAAACGAAAGAATTCGCAGGCATCCTTAAAGGGTTATCTGTTGAGAAGAAAGCGTTGATCGTCACTGCGGATGCAAACGAAACAGTTGCTTTATCTGCTCGTAACATCCCTGGAGTAACAGTTGTTGAAGCTAACGGTATCAACGTTCTTGACGTTGTCAACCACGACAAACTTCTGATCACTAAAGCAGCGGTTGAAAAAGTAGAGGAGGGACTTGCATAATGAAAGATCCTCGTGATGTTCTAAAGCGCCCTATCATTACTGAACGTTCTGCTGATCTAATGACAGAGAAGAAGTATACGTTCGAAGTTGATGTCAGAGCTAACAAGACAGAAGTGAAAGACGCTGTTGAAGAAATCTTTGGAGTGAAAGTTGAGAAAGTCAACGTTCAAAACTACAAAGGTAAATCAAAACGCGTTGGACGCTACACTGGTATGACTAGCCGTCGCAGAAAAGCGATCGTGAAATTAACTGCTGACAGCAAAGAAATCGAAATTTTTGAAGCGTAAATCTTAAAAAGAAGGAGGGAAATTCAAAATGGCGATTAAAAAGTATAAACCAACCAGTAATGGTCGTCGTGGCATGACTACTTCAGATTTTGCTGAAATCACGACTGACAAACCAGAAAAATCGTTGCTTGCACCGCTTCACAGAAAAGGCGGACGTAACAACCAAGGTAGATTGACTGTTCGTCATCAAGGTGGCGGTCACAAACGTCAATACCGTATCATCGACTTTAAGCGTGATAAAGACGGTATACCTGGACGCGTTGCTACAATCGAGTATGATCCAAACCGTTCAGCGAACATCGCTCTTGTAAACTATGCAGATGGTGAGAAACGTTACATTCTTGCTCCGAAAGGAATCCAAGTTGGTACTGAAGTTACTTCTGGACCAGAAGCTGACATCAAACCAGGTAATGCTCTTCCACTTATCAACATCCCAGTTGGTACAGTTGTGCATAACATTGAATTAAAACCAGGTAAAGGTGGACAATTAGTTCGTTCTGCTGGTACTTCTGCTCAAGTTCTAGGTAAAGAAGGTAAATACGTTCTTGTACGTTTGAACTCTGGTGAAGTACGCATGATCCTTTCTGCTTGCCGTGCGACTATCGGTCAAGTTGGAAACGAACAACACGAACTAATCAACATCGGTAAAGCTGGACGTTCTCGCTGGAAAGGCGTACGCCCAACAGTTCGTGGTTCTGTAATGAACCCTAACGATCACCCACACGGCGGTGGTGAAGGACGCGCTCCAATCGGACGTAAATCACCAATGTCTCCATGGGGTAAACCGACTCTTGGATTCAAGACTCGTAAGAAAACCAACAAGTCTGATAAATTCATTGTACGTCGTCGTAAAAACAAGTAACGGGGTTGTCTACGGTTCATTTAGGACCGTAGTTCAATCACGAAGGGAGGTTCCACAATGGCTCGCAGCTTAAAAAAAGGACCATTTGTTGATGATCATTTGATGGCTAAAGTCGAGAAATTGAATGAAACTGACAAAAAGCAAGTCGTAAAAACTTGGTCTCGTCGTTCTACAATTTTCCCACAATTCATCGGTCACACAATCGCTGTCTATGACGGACGCAAACATGTACCTGTTTTCATTTCTGAAGATATGGTAGGTCACAAATTGGGCGAATTCGCACCAAGCCGTACTTACAAAGGTCATGCTAGTGACGATAAAAAAACAAGACGCTAATGAGAGGAGGCTTTTAAATGCAAGCTAAAGCTGTCGCAAGAACAGTCCGTATTGCTCCTCGTAAAGCACGTCTAGTAATGGACCTGATCCGAGGTAAGCAAGTAGGAGAAGCAGTTTCTATCTTAAACCTTACACCTAAGGCTGCTTCACCAATTATTGAAAAAGTATTAAAATCTGCTATCGCAAATGCTGAGCACAACTACGAGTTGGACGCTAACAGCCTAGTGATTACTCAAGCATTCGTTGACGAAGGTCCAACACTTAAGAGATTCCGTCCACGTGCTATGGGTCGTGCGAGCGCAATTAACAAACGTACTAGCCACATTACAATCGTTGTATCAGAAAAGAAGGAGGGATAATCCGTGGGTCAAAAGGTAAATCCAGTAGGTCTTCGTATTGGCGTCATTCGTGATTGGGAATCTAAATGGTTCGCAGGAAAAGATTACGCTGACTTCTTACATGAAGACTTGAAAATCCGTGAATTCATCAGCAAGCGTTTGTCTGACGCGTCTGTTTCTAAAGTAGAAATCGAACGTGCTGCAAACCGCGTAAATATCACAATCCACACGGCTAAACCAGGTATGGTAATTGGTAAAGGCGGATCTGAAGTTGAAGCACTTCGTAAAGCTCTTAACAGCCTAACTGGCAAACGTGTACACATCAACATTCTTGAAATCAAGAGAGCAGATCTTGATGCTCAGCTAGTTGCTGAAAACATCGCTCGTCAACTTGAAAATCGTATTTCATTCCGTCGTGCACAAAAACAAACAATCCAACGCACAATGCGTGCTGGAGCACAAGGAATCAAAACAATGGTTTCTGGTCGTCTTGGCGGTGCAGATATTGCTCGTTCTGAATATTACAGTGAAGGTACTGTTCCATTGCACACACTTCGTGCTGACATCGACTATGCTACTGCTGAAGCTGATACTACTTATGGTAAGCTTGGCGTAAAAGTATGGATCTATCGTGGAGAAGTCCTTCCAACTAAGAAGAATACTGCGGAAGGAGGAAAATAATATGTTATTGCCAAAACGCGTGAAGTATCGCAGAGAACATCGTGGAAAAATGCGTGGTCGTGCAAAAGGCGGCACTGAAGTACATTTCGGTGAGTTCGGTATCCAAGCTCTTGAAGCTTCTTGGATCACTAACCGTCAAATCGAAGCTGCTCGTATTGCTATGACTCGTTACATGAAACGTGGCGGTAAAGTTTGGATCAAAATTTTCCCTTCTAAGCCATACACAGCTAAACCTCTAGAGGTCCGCATGGGTTCCGGTAAAGGTGCTCCAGAAGGCTGGGTAGCTGTAGTAAAACCGGGCAAAGTTTTATTTGAAATTTCTGGTGTGTCTGAAGAAGTTGCACGTGAAGCTCTTCGTCTTGCATCTCACAAATTGCCAATTAAAACGAAGTTCGTAAAACGTGAAGAAATTGGTGGTGAATCAAATGAAAGCTAATGAAATTCGTGACCTTACCACTGCTGAAATTGAACAAAAAGTAAAGTCTCTTAAAGAAGAACTTTTCAATCTTCGTTTCCAATTAGCGACTGGGCAGCTTGAAAACACTGCTCGCATTCGTGAAGTGCGTAAATCAATCGCACGCATGAAAACTGTGATTCGTCAAAGAGAAATCGCTGCTAATAAATAATAATTAGAGGGGAGGCCCCGCAAACATGAGCGAACGTAACCAACGTAAAGTGTATCAAGGTCGTGTTGTTTCTGACAAAATGGATAAAACCATCACTGTTGTAGTTGAAACATACAAAAAGCATTCACTTTATGGCAAACGTGTAAGATACTCTAAAAAGTTCAAAGCACATGATGAAAACAACCAAGCAAAAATCGGAGACATCGTAAAGGTCATGGAAACTCGTCCATTATCTGCGACTAAACGCTTTCGTCTAGTTGAAGTTGTCGAAGAAGCTGTTATTATCTAATAAAGTTCGGATTTCTTTTTCCGAAGGGAGGTAACATTAATGATTCAACAGGAGACTCGTTTAAAAGTAGCTGACAACTCTGGCGCACGCGAAGTACTAACGATTAAAGTTCTTGGTGGCTCTGGACGTAAAACGGCTAACATCGGTGATGTCATTGTTTGTACGGTTAAACAAGCAACACCAGGAGGCGTTGTCAAAAAAGGTGAAGTTGTGAAAGCAGTTATCGTTCGTACTAAGAGCGGAGCTCGCAGAAACGATGGATCTTACATCAGTTTTGATGAAAATGCATGTGTCATCATCCGTGACGACAAGAGCCCACGTGGAACTCGTATCTTCGGACCAGTAGCACGTGAACTTCGTGAAAACAACTATATGAAAATTGTTTCTTTAGCACCAGAAGTACTTTAATGAATACAATCCGCGACTCAAGGAGGTGCGATTAAATGCATGTTAAAAAGGGCGATAAAGTAGTGGTTATCTCTGGTAAAGATAAAGGTAAACAAGGTGTCATCCTTGCTGCTTTCCCTAAAAAGGACCGTGTTTTAGTAGAAGGTATTAACCTTGTGAAAAAACACTCTAAACCAACCCAAGCTAACCCTCAAGGCGGAATTTCTGAACAAGAAGCGCCGATCCACGTATCAAACGTAATGCCGCTTGATCCTAAAACGGGTGAAGTGACACGTATTGGATATAAAGTTGAGGACGGAAAGAAAGTCCGTGTAGCGAAAAAATCTGGGCAAGTTCTAGATAAATAGTAAATAAGGAAGGGAGGTCTTTCTCATGAACCGCCTTAAAGAAAAGTATGTAAAAGAAATTACACCTGCATTAGTTTCTAAGTTTGAATACAAATCAGTAATGCAAGTGCCAAAAATCGAAAAAATCGTGATCAACATGGGTGTTGGTGACGCCGTTCAAAACGCTAAAGCAATCGATACTGCTGTTGAAGAATTAACGTTTATCGCTGGTCAAAAACCTGTCGTTACTCGTGCGAAGAAGTCTATTGCTGGATTCCGTCTACGTGAAGGAATGCCAATCGGTGCGAAAGTAACACTTCGCGGAGAGCGCATGTACGATTTCCTTGATAAACTTATTTCTGTATCTTTACCACGTGTACGTGACTTCCGCGGGATTTCTAAGAAATCTTTCGACGGTCGTGGAAACTACACGCTTGGTATTAAAGAACAGTTAATCTTCCCAGAAATTGATTACGATAAAGTAACAAAAGTCCGCGGTATGGATATCGTTATCGTTACGACTGCCAACACGGATGAAGAAGCACGTGAGTTATTAACTCAAGTAGGTATGCCGTTCCAGAAATAATCAATGAAAGGGAGGCGAAATCGTGGCTAAAAAGTCTATGATTGCGAAACAACAACGCAAACAAAAGTTTAAAGTTCAAGAGTATACGCGCTGCGAACGTTGTGGACGTCCACATTCAGTAATTCGCAAGTTTAAACTTTGCCGTATTTGTTTCCGCGAACTTGCATATAAAGGACAAATTCCTGGCGTTAAAAAAGCCAGCTGGTAATCCCCATAAATGGGAAGGAGGTTATTAAATAATGGTTATGACAGATCCGATTGCAGATTTGCTGACTCGTATTCGCAATGCGAACATGGTACGTCATGAGAAGCTAGAAGTACCGGCTTCAAAAATCAAAAGAGAAATTGCTGAAATCTTAAAGCGTGAAGGTTTTATCCGTGACGTTGAGTACGTCGAAGACAGCAAACAAGGAATTATCCGTTTGTTCCTTAAATACGGCCAAAACAACGAACGTGTTATCACTGGTCTTAAAAGAATCAGTAAACCTGGTTTACGCGTATATGCGAAATCAAATGAAGTACCACGTGTACTTAACGGACTTGGAATCGCAATTATTTCTACATCACAAGGTGTTTTATCGGACAAAGAAGCCCGTGCTAAACAAGCTGGTGGAGAAGTACTTGCTTACGTATGGTAAAAAAAGTTTAAGATGAATGGAGGTGCTTGGTATGTCTCGTATAGGTAAAAAGCTAATCGAGATCCCTTCAGGAGTAACTGTGACAAACAACGATAACACAGTGACAGTAAAGGGACCAAAAGGTGAACTAACTCGTGCATTTCACCCTGATATGGAAATTAAAATTGAGGACAACGTCTTAACTGTAAGCCGTCCGTCTGAAAATAAAGAACACCGTGCATTACATGGTACAACACGTAGCTTAATTGCAAACATGGTTGAAGGTGTATCTAAAGGTTTCGAAAGAGGTTTAGAACTAATCGGTGTCGGTTACCGTGCAGCTAAATCTGGAAACAAACTTGTTCTTAACGTTGGATACTCTCACCCAGTTGAAATCGTTCCTGAGGCTGGAGTTGAAGTAGAAGTTCCATCTCAAACGAAAGTAATCGTTAAAGGTATCGATAAAGAGCGTGTAGGAGCTCTAGCTTCTAACATCCGCGCTGTCCGTGCTCCAGAGCCTTACAAAGGTAAAGGAATTCGTTACGAAGGTGAATTCGTTCGCCGTAAAGAAGGAAAAACTGGTAAGTAAGATCGCTTAATGTGAAGAAAGGAGTGACTCGGATGATTACGAAAACTAGCAAAAACGCTACTCGTCTTAAAAGACACGCTCGTGTTCGTGCGAAACTTTCAGGTACTGCTGAAAGACCTCGCCTTAACGTTTTCCGTTCTAACAAGAACATCTACGCTCAAGTAATTGATGATGTTAACGGTGTAACACTTGTAAGTGCTTCTACTCTTGATAAAGAGTTAAAGATCGAGAATAGTTCTGACGCTGCAGCTGCTACTAAAGTTGGCGAACTTGTTGCAAAACGTGCTGTTGAAAAAGGCATCTCTAACGTGGTATTTGACCGCGGAGGATACTTATATCATGGACGTGTAAAAGCTCTAGCTGAAGCTGCTCGTGAGGCTGGACTTAAATTTTAATAAAAGAAGGAGGGACACATCCGAATGAGTCGTATTGACCCAAGCAAATTAGAGTTAGAAGAACGCTTAGTTACGGTTAACCGGGTAGCGAAAGTTGTTAAAGGTGGACGTCGTTTCCGTTTTGCAGCTTTAGTTGTTGTCGGTGACAAAAACGGTCATGTAGGATTCGGTACTGGTAAAGCACAAGAAGTACCAGAAGCGATCCGCAAAGCTGTTGAAGACGCGAAAAAGAATTTAATTGAAGTACCAATGGTTGGAACTACAATTCCACATGAAATCATCGGTCGATTCGGTGCAGGAAACGTTCTATTGAAGCCTGCTTCAGAAGGTACAGGAGTTATCGCTGGAGGCCCAGTGCGTGCGGTACTTGAGCTTGCTGGTCTAGCTGATATCCTTTCTAAATCTCTAGGTTCTAATACACCGATCAACATGATCCGCGCAACACTTCAAGGTTTAAGTGAACTTAAACGTGCTGAAGATGTAGCGAAGCTTCGTGGAAAATCTGTAGAAGACCTGTTAGGATAAGGAGGGAACAATAATGGCAAATAAATTAGAAATTACCCTCAAACGCAGTGTAATCGGTCGCCCGGAAGATCAGCGTGTCACTGTTCGTACTCTTGGTCTAAAGAAAACAAACCAAACAGTCGTACATGAAGACAATGCAGCGATCCGCGGCATGATTAACAAGGTGTCTCATTTAGTTTCTGTTAAAGAACAATAAAACATTTTTAATCGATAAGGAGGTGCCCAAATGAAACTTCATGAATTGAAGCCTTCAGAAGGTTCACGTAAAGTACGCAACCGTGTTGGTCGTGGTATTGGATCAGGTAACGGTAAAACTTCTGGTAAAGGTCATAAAGGTCAAAACGCTCGTTCTGGCGGCGGTGTACGCCCTGGATTCGAAGGTGGTCAAATGCCTTTATTCCAACGCCTTCCAAAACGTGGTTTTACAAACATCAACCGTAAAGATTACGCGGTAATCAACTTAGACAGATTAAACAGTTTTGACGAAGGAACGGAAGTCACTCCTGAACTTCTTCTAGAGACTGGTGCAATAAGCAAGTTAAAAGCAGGAGTAAAAATTCTTGGCAACGGTAAATTAGAAAAAAAATTAACTGTAAAAGCCAATAAATTCTCTGCTTCTGCTAAAGAAGCGATTGAAGCTGCTGGCGGTACAGCCGAGGTGATCTAACTTGTTTAAGACAATCTCCAATTTTATGCGCGTGAAAGATATACGGAATAAGATTATATTTACACTTTTAATGTTAGTCGTCTTTCGTATAGGTGCTTTCATCCCTGTGCCTAATGTGAACGCCGAAGTTCTCCAGGCACAGGATCAAATGAGTGTTTTCGGAATCCTCAACACGTTTGGGGGCGGGGCACTTTTCCAATTCTCCATTCTTGCAATGGGGATTATGCCGTATATCACTGCTTCGATCATCATCCAGCTCTTGCAGATGGATGTTGTACCGAAGTTTACTGAGTGGTCAAAGCAAGGAGAGGTTGGCCGCCGAAAATTAGCACAATTCACAAGGTATTTTACAATTGTTCTAGGATTTATCCAGGCGTTAGGAATGTCATATGGATTTAACAATATGGCAGGAGGCATGCTGATTGAAAACCCAGGTGTTTCAACGTATCTCTTAATTGCGGTCGTACTCACTGCGGGAACAGCATTTTTAATGTGGCTGGGAGAGCAGATTACTGCTCACGGTGTTGGTAACGGTATTTCGATTATTATCTTTGCCGGTATCATCGCAGGTATCCCTCAAACATTAAAGCAAGTGTACGCTCAGCAATTTGTAGGTGGAGATGGACAGCTGTTCATGCAAATCCTGAAAATTGCCCTTATTGTGATTGCTATTCTTGTCATTGTTATCGGTGTTATTTACATTCAAATGGCAGTGAGAAAGATTGCGATTCAATATTCAAAAGGAACTGGCCGTGCACAAATGTCTGCTAGTCAAGCAACGCACCTTCCATTGAAAGTGAATCCAGCAGGGGTGATTCCAGTCATCTTTGCCGTTTCGTTCATTATTACTCCGCAGACGATCGCATCGTTCTTCGGAACAAATAATGTGACAACCTGGATAACTAACAACTTTGACTATACTAAGCCAATCGGTATGACGATTTATGTAGCACTGATTGTTGCTTTCACATATTTTTATGCCTTTGTCCAAGTAAACCCTGAACAAATGGCTGAAAATCTGCAAAAGCAGGGTGGCTATATCCCGGGAGTTCGTCCAGGGAAAATGACTCAAGATAGAATTACGAGCATTTTGTACCGACTCACGTTTGTGGGCGCCATTTTCTTAGCCGTGATTTCAATACTTCCTATCTTTTTCATTCAATTCGCTGGATTACCTTCCGCTGCACAAATTGGCGGCACAAGTCTTCTCATTGTTGTAGGTGTTGCACTTGAAACAATGAAACAGCTTGAAAGCCAATTAGTGAAACGAAATTACCGTGGATTTATGAAATAAAACAGAGGGCTGGGCTCCTGCCCAACCTCTCTAAGTAAGGAAGGGGAAATCCGAAATGAACTTAGTCTTAATGGGGCTTCCGGGTGCTGGTAAAGGCACTCAGGCAGAACGAATTGTTGATGATTATGGGATCCCTCATATCTCAACAGGAGATATGTTCCGTGCTGCTATGAAAGAGGAGACACAACTTGGACTCGAAGCAAAATCCTTTATCGATAAAGGAGAGCTTGTTCCTGATGAGGTCACAATCGGTATTGTTAGAGAAAGACTTGGCAAGAATGATTGTGAACAAGGTTTTCTTCTGGACGGATTTCCGCGAACAGTCGCTCAGGCTGAAGCTTTAGAAGACATTCTAAAGGACCTTGGCAGAACGATTGATTATGTCATTAATATTAAAGTCGATAAAGATGCTTTGATGGAGCGTCTGACTGGCCGAAGAATTTGCAAAGATTGCGGAGCAACATATCATTTAGTATTCAATCCACCTGCGAAAGAAAATGTTTGTGACAAGTGTGGAGGCGAGCTTTATCAACGTGCAGATGATAATGCAGAAACCGTTTCGACAAGACTTGAAGTGAACTTAAAGCAGACTGAACCTTTACTGAACTTCTATTCAGAAAAAGGATATCTTGCAAACATTGATGGTGCGAAGCACATTAACGATGTTTACGCTGATATC
>NZ_JBPAFI010000010.1:24563-26195 GCF_050864245.1 Bacillus sp. XT-4 | reverse complement strand
TAAGATTTAGGTCTTCACTGAAGCCTTTCAGGCCCAAATCGGGCAGGTTGTCTGTATAGTCCAAGGAAAGAACAAGATCAGTATACAGTTGTCATCGGCGTGTTCGATGGCTGCCAAGTACTAATCGCAGACGGAGAAAAGCGTAAATTCATTCTCCTAAGAAAAAATATCAATCATTTAACCTTTTATGATTGCGTATCTCCGGAAGTTCAGAACAGTATATTCAAAACAGGTCGGGTGATAGATGGACAATTGAGAACATCTCATTTGGACATTTATCAGAGAGCAAGTTACTGATTTGAAGAAGGGAGAACACTTGAATGGCGAAAGACGATGTAATTGAAGTGGAAGGTACTGTAGCAGAAACTTTGCCAAATGCAATGTTCAAAGTTGAACTAGAGAATGGTCATACAGTTTTGGCTCATGTATCAGGAAAAATCCGTATGCACTTCATTCGCATTTTACCTGGAGACAAAGTTACGGTAGAATTATCTCCATATGACTTAACTCGTGGTAGAATTACGTACCGTTACAAATAAAGCAACTCCGGAAGAAGGAGGTTGGAAACACATGAAAGTGAGACCATCTGTTAAACCTATCTGTGAAAAATGTAAAGTGATTCGCAGAAAAGGAAAAGTAATGGTGATCTGTGAAAACCCAAAACATAAACAAAAACAAGGCTAATAACAAGGAGGTGCCCAAATCATGGCTCGTATTGCTGGTGTAGATATTCCACGTGATAAGCGTGTTGTCATTTCTTTAACATATGTTTTTGGAATTGGTCGTACGACGGCTCAACAAGTCCTTAAAGAAGCAGGTGTTTCTGAAGACACTCGCGTTCGCGATCTAACTGAAGACGAACTAGGTAAAATCCGTGATATCATTGACAAACTTAAAGTAGAAGGTGACCTTCGTCGTGAAGTTTCACTTAACATTAAGCGTCTAATTGAAATCGGAAGCTACCGCGGAATCCGTCATCGTAGAGGACTTCCTGTTCGTGGACAAAACACAAAAAACAACGCGCGCACTCGTAAAGGTCCGCGTCGTACTGTAGCTAACAAGAAAAAATAAGTAAAGGAGGTAGTTAAAGAATGGCTGCTGCTCGTAAACAAAATACGCGTAAACGTCGCGTGAAAAAGAATATTGAAGCTGGAATCGCTCATATCCGTTCCACTTTCAACAACACGATTGTAACGATTACTGATGTTCATGGAAACGCAATTTCTTGGTCAAGTGCTGGTGCATTAGGATTCAGAGGTTCTCGTAAATCTACTCCTTTCGCTGCACAAATGGCTGCTGAAACTGCTGCTAAAGGTTCTATCGAACATGGTCTTAAAACACTTGAAGTAACTGTTAAAGGTCCTGGTTCTGGTCGTGAAGCTGCAATTCGTGCGCTTCAAGCTGCAGGTCTTGAAGTTACTGCAATCAGAGACGTAACTCCAGTTCCTCATAACGGATGCCGTCCACCAAAACGTCGCCGCGTGTAATTTGTTTGTATAGATTTTGTGTCCCTGTCAATAATGGGTTATGATACAGTTATTTATGAGACGAATACACGACTCGTTGCCTGAGCACATACGGGACTAAACAATGAGGAATTTCGGATGGAATCTCATATGATTCTATTCGAGG
>NZ_JBPAFI010000010.1:0-23561 GCF_050864245.1 Bacillus sp. XT-4 | reverse complement strand
GTGTGTTTTTTATTCATACAGCATCTCTAATTAAGGAGGGGACATCACATGGCATACAGAAAGCTAGGACGCACTAGTGCACAACGTAAAGCAATGCTTCGTGACCTAACGACTGATTTGATCATCAACGAACGCATCGAAACAACTGAAACACGTGCGAAAGAACTTCGCTCTGTAGTTGAAAAAATGATCACTCTTGGCAAACGCGGAGATCTTCATGCTCGCCGTCAAGCTGCAGCTTACATTCGTAACGAAGTAGCTAACGCTGAAACAAACCAAGATGCACTTCAAAAATTATTCGCTGACGTTGCAACTCGCTACGAAGATCGCCAAGGTGGATACACTCGTATCATGAAGCTTGGACCTCGTCGCGGCGATGGCGCACCAATGGCTGTCATTGAATTAGTTTAATCACATATCGTGTATCTAAGAAAGGGCGGGACAGTTCATAACTGGATCTATGCCCTTTTTTAGATACTACGGCTTTTTAGCAATAGGCAAAGTAGAGGTTGAGCTGAGAGGAGGTCCGGTAGAGATGGAGAAGACATTAATTGACGTAAAAGACATTGTATTTCGTTATCACAAAGATGCGGACAAGCCCGCTTTAGACCAAGTGTCATTGCATGTGAATCAAAATGAATGGCTTGCCATTGTTGGCCACAACGGTTCAGGTAAATCCACACTTGCCCGTGTACTGAATGGGCTCATTTTACCGGATGCAGGAACGGTCAAGGTTGGTGAGATTGAGCTGAAAGAAGAAAGTGTTTGGGATATTCGCAAAAAGGTCGGTATGGTCTTTCAAAACCCAGACAACCAATTCGTTGGCTCAACGGTTCGTGATGATGTGGCTTTTGGTTTAGAAAATAACGGGGTTGAGCGGGAATTGATGATAGAGCGTGTAGATTGGGCTGTCAAACAGGTCAATATGCAGGAGTTTCTTGATCAAGAGCCGCACCATCTATCAGGCGGGCAAAAGCAGAGAGTAGCAATCGCAGGTGTACTTGCCGCAAGCCCTGACATCATGATCTTGGATGAAGCAACATCAATGCTTGATCCGATTGGCCGTGAAGAAGTGCTAGAAACCGTCAGACTGCTGAAGGAACAAGGAACGGTCACGGTCATTTCCATCACACATGATTTAGACGAGGCTGCGAAGGCAGACCGCGTTATTGTGATGAATGGCGGGAAGAAATTTGCCGAGGGAACACCAGAGGAAGTATTTGAACTAGATGAACAGCTGGTTCAGATTGGACTTGATCTGCCATTTTCCTACCGGTTGAGTAAGCAATTGAAGCAGCAAGGTGTGCCGCTTGCAAATGCCCATTTGACACAAGAAGGATTGGTGAAAGAGCTATGGACATTACGATCAAAGAATTAGAGCATCGTTATCAAATGAAAACGCCGTTTGAGCGTCTCGCTTTGTATGATGTCAATGCTTCCATCAAAGAAGGCAGCTATGTTGCTGTCATCGGTCATACGGGTTCCGGCAAGTCGACATTGCTGCAACATTTAAATGGACTGCTCAAACCAACAAAGGGGAGCATTGCGCTTGGAGAGACAGTTTTACAAGCCAATAAAAAGCAGAAGGATATGAAACCCCTCCGGAAAAAGGTAGGCATCGTGTTTCAGTTTCCTGAGCATCAGCTCTTTGAGGAAACCATCCTCAAGGATATCTGCTTCGGCCCGATGAACTTCGGTGTTCCTCAAGAGAAAGCAGAAGCGAAGGCGAAGGAGATGCTGAAACTGGTGGGTCTTCCTGAATCCCTATTATCTCGATCTCCCTTTGAACTAAGTGGTGGTCAAATGAGACGTGTGGCGATTGCAGGTGTTCTAGCGATGGAGCCAGAAGTGCTTGTGCTTGATGAGCCGACTGCGGGATTAGATCCACGCGGACGTAAAGAAATCATGGACATGATCTATGAACTTCATCAAAAAGCCAACCTGACGACGATCCTTGTGACACACAGTATGGAAGATGCCGCTCATTATGCGGATCAAATGATTGTGATGCACAAAGGAACAGTAAAAGCGACAGGTACGCCGAGGGAGCTATTTGCCAATCGTACCGACATGTCTTCTTTCGGACTGGACCTCCCGGAAACGATCAAATTCCAGCAGGCTGTCGAAGAAAAGCTGGGGATGACGTTTCCAAGACCGCTTCTGACCATGGATGAAATGGCAGAAGCCTTAACAGCTTTATATCAGGAGGACACGACATCATGATGGATAGTATGATTATCGGCAAATATGTGCCAGGTACATCCTTTGTCCATCGTCTTGATCCAAGGACAAAGCTGTTATCAATTTTCTTTTTTGTCTTTATTGTCTTTTTTGCGAATAACTACATCACTTACGGGCTTTTAGGGGTCTTTACGATCCTTGTGGTGATGGTGTCTCAGGTGCCGCTGTACTTTATTCTCAAAGGAATGAAACCCATCCTTTGGATTGTTCTGTTTACCTTTATTCTGCATATCTTCATGACAAAGGATGGCGCTTTGCTCCTTCACTTTGGTTTTCTGAATATTTATGAAGAAGGTCTAAAACAGGGGATTTTCATTTCACTCCGTTTTGTCTATCTCATCATGATGACAACACTTCTGACGTTGACCACAACGCCTATTGAAGTGACAGACGGTATGGAGAAGCTGCTGCATCCTTTCCGTAAAATCAAGCTACCTGTTCATGAACTTGCTCTTATGATGTCTATCTCTCTTCGATTTATTCCGACTTTACTCGAAGAAACAGACAAAATCATGAAAGCACAAATGGCAAGAGGTGTTGATTTTACAAGCGGACCCGTGAAAGATCGTTTAAAAGCGATTGTTCCGTTGCTTGTCCCGCTTTTCGTCAGTGCGTTTAAGCGTGCGGAGGAATTGGCGACCGCTATGGAAGCGAGAGGCTACCGCGGGGGAGAAGGGCGTACGAAATACCGTCAGCTTGTCTGGGGCATGAAAGACACGTTCACGTTGCTTTTATTCATCCTGTTAACAGCACTCCTTGTGCTGCTTAGAAATTAGGTGATGCCTAGATGAAAGTAAAATGTACCGTATCATACGATGGGACACATTTTAAAGGGTATCAAGTGCAACCAGGACAGCGAACCATTCAGACGGAGATTGAATCTGCCCTTGCTAGAATGCATAAACAAGACGAACTGATTCCGATTGTGGCTTCTGGCCGGACAGACAGTGGCGTTCACGCAAAGGGGCAGGTCATCCATTTTGACACCCCGCTTGCCATCCCGATGGAGAGATGGCCGTTTGCCCTCAACAGCTTGCTGCCAGATGACATTCGTGTTCTAAAGGCTGAAGAAGTGGATGAGTCGTTTCATGCCAGATTTGGTGTTGTGTCGAAGGAGTACCGTTATAGGGTCTCAACGGAAACGCACCAAAATGTGTTTACGAGACAGTATGCCTGTCACTATCCTTATCCGCTGGATGTCGACAAAATGAGAGAAGCTGCTGGGCACCTCATTGGCACACACGATTTCACAAGCTTTTGTGCGGCCAATACAGAGGTTCAAGACAAGGTGAGGGAGATTTACGCCCTTGAGTGGAAAAACGTCTCAGACGGGCTTGAAATGCGTGTGAGAGGGAATGGCTTTTTATACAACATGGTGCGAATTATAGCCGGCACGTTACTTGAAATTGGTTCTGGTAAATTTCACCCTGAGGAGATAAAAGCCATGCTTGCCGCCCGAAATCGCGAAGCGGCAGGCAAGACTGCGCCCAGTCACGGACTGTATTTATGGGAAGTTTTCTATGACAACTAAACCAGGTGTAACATGTTCTTGACACAGGAAGCAGAAAGTTATAAGATATCATATGGTATGTATTTCAACCCCACAAATAAGCCCCGGAAGACTTATCTGTGTTTTGAAATAGAACGTAGCATTTGATTCAGGAAAATTCATTGATTTATTTAGGAGGGAAACTCATGCGTACAACACCAATGGCGAACGCAAGCACAATTGAGCGCAAATGGCTAGTGGTTGATGCGGCAGGTAAGACTCTAGGTCGTCTTTCTACTGAAGTAGCATCACTTTTGCGCGGTAAGCACAAACCAACTTATACACCACACGTTGACACAGGTGATCACGTGATCATCATCAATGCTGAGAAAATTGAATTAACAGGTAAGAAATTGACGGACAAAATTTACTACCGTCATACGATGCACCCAGGTGGTTTGAAACAAAGAACTGCTCTTGAGATGCGTACAAACTACCCTGAAAAAATGTTGGAGCTTGCTATCAAAGGTATGCTTCCAAAGGGTCCACTAGGTCGTCAAATGTTCAAAAAATTAAATGTGTACCGTGGTTCTGAGCATCCACATCAAGCACAACAACCTGAAGTTTACGAACTTCGCGGTTAATTATAAGGGAGGTTAACAATTTGGCACAGGTTCAATATTACGGTACAGGTCGTCGTAAAAGTTCTGTAGCGCGCGTTCGCTTAGTTCCAGGTGAAGGCCGTATCGTCGTTAATAATCGTGAAATTACTGAATACATTCCATTCGCTGCTTTAATCGAAGACGTGAAACAGCCTTTGAACATCACAGAAACAGCTAACAGCTACGATGTTCTTGTAAATGTTCACGGTGGTGGATTCTCTGGTCAAGCTGGAGCAATTCGTCACGGTATCTCTCGTGCTCTTCTAGAAGTAGATCCTGAGTACCGTACACCACTTAAACGTGCTGGACTTCTTACTCGTGACTCTCGTATGAAAGAGCGTAAGAAATACGGTCTTAAAGGCGCACGTCGCGCACCTCAGTTCTCAAAACGTTAATCAATTCCTTATTGCATCAACGTTTACAAAGGTTTTTTGGTTCAAGTTGGCGCAAATCAGCTTGAACCTCATAAAGAACTTAACAGATTTAAAGCATCGGCATCTTGCTGATGCTTTTTTTCTGGCATTAATTCCAGATAATAATTCTGTGTAGTTTGAATGTTGATGTGTCCTAATCGTTTGGAGACATATACAAGATCAATGTTCTGTGCAAATAAAAACGATGCATGTGTATCCCTTAAACCATGGAAAGTAGTTCTCTCGATGCCTAGCGACTCTAAAAGTTCTGCTAATTGTTCAGACTGCTTGAAGCCACCAAATCCAAATATATAGCCGTTTTCTTTTATAGGTATTTTACGAATAAGCTCATATACATCTTTATTTATTGAGACATCCCTTTTAGCATTAGGTGATTTAAGGGAGGTATCGTCAGATGTCGGGCTGATTGATTGTCTCACTTTTATTCCATGTTCGTAGATGTGTTCTGGGCGCATACCAAGCAGTTCTCCGCGTCTCATACCTGTTTCAAGGGCTAAGAGTACAAGTAAGTTGAATTCCGTCCTCTGGATGCTCTAGAACGTATTTACGGAGCTTCTTAAAGTCAGTAATAGATAGAGCCTTATTTCGTTTTGGTGGGTTCACTCCACGTGTTTTTAACAAGCCGGCAAAATCGTTTGTAATATAGCCACGTGCATAGGCATCACGTAATGCTGTTCTAATTTTTAAAAGAACTTCATGCGTAGTTTTTCGAGAGTGTGTTTCTGCGTATTCGTCAATCTTGCTTTGAACCACAATATCATTCAAGTCTTTTAACTGAATGTCTTTAAACAGGTTTCTGATTACTCCTAGAGCACGAGTATAGTTCTGGAACGTCGTTTCTTTAACATCTTTGATCTTCACCACATAAATCCAGTTCTCGAAGAAGTCAGCAAAAGTAGTGTTTCTATGAGCAAGCTCTTTACCACCGCCCTTTGCCAATTCCATTTCTAAACTCCAGAGTTGGGCTTCTTTCTTTGTTGGAAACGTCTTAGAGATTTTACTGTGCTTCCCGTGCTTATAAAGAGATACTTGCGCTCTGTAGGATTTCCTTCTTTTTACAATACTAGCCATGCTATCAATTCCTTTCATGCGAATAGTTGATAGATGCTAGTTGAATACAAATGTATTGTATTCTGAAACTAGCATATTATCAACTACAGCTAAATTATACAGACTGGTTTTCGATAAAGTTAATTAGCGATTGAATAGTGTAGCGTTCATGTCGACCGATCATAAATCGTTTTAGGGAGTCATGCTGCCTTATATATTTATCGAATGAATTCGGATGAAGCCCTAGAAAGCGTGAAGCTTGTTCTCTAGTTAGAAGATATGGATATTCACTTGAAGTTGCATTGTCGGTCATAGTTACTTCAACCCTTTCTTAAGACTTACTTTTCGTTTTCAATTCAAGCAGCATATCTTGTAGTCGCTGTTCAAATAACGCGAACTCGATGTAGCACTTTTTGAAACATTCCTCGTCAGTCATTGTGAAATTGTTTACTTTACCGAGATTAGCGTAAACGTATGCTTGAATTGTTTTCATTTGGCTGTTGAGCTGCTGCAAGTCATGGATCATGCTTTCAAGTCTCATATTAATCATTCTCCTCCCAAGGCTTTCCCTCAATTAAATAAAGATTTTTGTATTTGTTTATCCAAGAAACGTGATCATCGTTTGGTATGAATTCTTCTTCGAATCGTCCATACAAATAATCCATTAATTCGCGTGATGTGTTATCTCCCCAGATTTGTTGTGCTTTCCAGAGTGTTGGTAGGAGACCAGAACCTTTGATTAAGTGGTCTATAGATTGCTCCAACAAGTTATTGCGAGGAGATGGTGATTCAAAATGAAATTCTTTATCATCTAGTAATTCCAGCATTAACCGAGTCATCTTATGAGGTCGATTCGAATTCACGTAAAAGAGCATATAGCGGTCAATCAAAGAACTAACAATTACGTTTTTTAGCTGTCCATCCGTACCGCATTCTTTAATTGCGTCAGTAAGCTGGTGTGCATACTCTCCTGAGAACTCTGCTTCGACACGTGTCCAATCATTAACTTCTTTAGCGATATGTCGAAGGTATTTCATGATAACTGTTCCGCTTTTTTGTCGTAAATTCGTAGATGAACCTTAGTATTGCGGCTTTTGGCTCCGATATATAGTGTTTGCGCTTGAAAGTCCTTAGAGACATCGGAAATTTTCGAGTTGTTTTTTCTGTAAGGCTTTACTTTGTTTTCGTCAATGACCTTCTGCAAGTAGCTTGGATTAGTATTTGCCATAGCGTAATTCCGTCCTTCCTTCTTCAATCGAGCGTTTTAACTTGGCGATATCAATATTTTCATTGATGAAGTCACAGCATATGTCAATCCGAGAAAGCCTAAAACTATAGTCATCGGAATCGATTAGCTTGAAAAAGGTGTGTAAATGAATTGGTTCATTGAATTCTTTTTCATACCGCTTTCTATATTCATGCCAAGCGTATGCGCTGAATTTTACAATTACACCCATCTTGGAGAAAGCTTCGTGATAGGCAATACAGAAGTAAAACGGAGAATTATTAAATGAATAACCAACGTTATAGCCTTCTGGAAGTTTTACATCAGACTCATCGAAGCGATCAAATAGAGAAAGCATTTTTGAGTTGATCAGAAATGTATTAATCATATTTTTCGCAACCCATTCACGCCATTCATCAAAATCAAAAATGTCTCTTGACTGTAATACGAGCGTAAATTGATCAATATCCGGTTGAATCATGCTGTCCACCGTCCTTTCTGTAAAACTTTAAGTAAAGTTTTTTCTTGGTGAAAGCCTATAAAAACAAGCTTTACATTGTTTTATGCTCCTGACTGGAGCTGGCGTGATTACCAATACGCCAGCTCTGCTAAAGGAGAGAGGCACGGAGCGGAACCTTACCCCGTCTTGGGAAGACGGGTCCCCTTCCGCTCCCCGTGCAGCTGTCCCTTAAGCAAAGCTATGGTTATCCAATCATGAAACTACAGAACGGAACCATCAGCAATCGTGGTTTGTCGTCATCCACTATGCCCGGATAGCTGTACACACCTTGCCCTGGTCCAAATTGGACGGGTGGTATATCCACTCCAGAGTCGAATAGTGTACGGTATGTCTGCTCACCGCTGCTTCCTAATGCAATCTTCATCACTAGTTGCTCTCTGATGGCTGATGGCACTGTTTGCGCATTCATCTGCTGGGTTGCAAGCCAAACAAGACATCCTAACTGTCTTCCTTCAAAGGTTACTTCTGATAGCATACTTTCAACTTCCTCACGTTCTTTTTTGGGAAGGGTTTTCCAGGATTCTTTTAAAGAACCAAATTCATCAATGAGCAGAATTAAGGAAGGAAAACCAGCATCCTTATAGGTTTTATTGCTCGTTGATTCGAAAAAGGTTTCCAATTCATTTTTTCTTTCTTTATACCTTTCGTAGAAAGCTTCAATGATTTGAATTGCGTTTCCCTTGTCGGCTGTGCGTTTTGCTCCAATGAGGCGTTTTGACATGAAATAAACATCAGTTCGTTTAGGATCAACGACATAAAATTCATGGTTGACCTTCTTTGCTAATACTTGTTTAATCAACATTTGTATAAAGAAGGATTTACCGGAGCCGGTTTGCCCTACTAATGCTAAGTGATGGAGCGGCAAAGTTGCTCGCTCGTCTAAACGTAACTCATAGTCATCTGCTGTTTTGCTTGTCCATTCAATTAACTCGTTTTCTGATTTAATCTCGACCTGTTTCTGTGCTTTTACTGCATAGAACTCATAGACATACCATTTGCGGTCTTGTGATAAATACTGGCGTTCGCTTACATATCCTTTTAGGGCGGAATCAATTCGAATGTCTTCGAGCTTCCTATCGAATCTAATTGAATTTTGTATAAAGACTTTTCCGGTCATTCGGCTGTGGCTATTTTCGAATTCAATCTTTATCTTGGGAAGTTTAACTAACTGATTGTTAAATTCATGTTCGCCTTCGAAGCGCGCGTCTTTTATTTGCCTTCGGAGTCGTTTTACAATCGAATAATAGCTAAGAGCAAAGGGTAAGCCTCGCCAGAGTTTATTGCGATATGACCAAAAGATGAATAAACTTGTAATTATTGAGCTGGCGAGTATCAGGAAGATCCTAGAATCAATGTTAGGCAATTTTGCGAATGTTACCATTTCAGTGATCAACGGGTAATACTTGTGAAACAGCAACCATAGAAGCAGTGAAAAACCAATGAGAGAAAATGAAATTATACCTCGTTGCATTCTATATGTTTTCTTCATGTAGACACGTTCCTAATCCCATTATTCCGCCCCCTTAGAAGGGGGCGGTCACATCCATCATTTGTCGTAAAAAGCGAAGTTCATTGTCTGTTCAAGCTTATTTTGGAACAATTTCCACGTCATCAGCTTTGACGCTTAATTCAGATTGGAATGACCCATACACACTAGCGGTTGGATTCACAAATGTTATCCGGCTGAATTTTTTGAAGTCTTTTGGAGGCTGTGGAACTTTAACATTGATTTGCTCACCGGCGTTTAGGTCTGGTTCTACGTCATTGCCAGCGTATTTTGTGTTATCTGATGCGATGACACATTTGTAGCTTGTCCCTAATTGCTTAATGATTTTTCCGTCCTCGTATTCGTTCCAAGCTTCTTTAGCCATTACTCGAACGTCCTTGTCCTTGAAAAAAGCCTCACAGTCAAACTTATTGAATTGTCGTAGTTTCTTCATATGAGTATATCGCCCTCTCTGTACAAATTTTATCAAGGTAGGGATGGAGAGACCTTCCTTGTGACTACATCATAACACGAGTATTGCTACTGATAACCGTTTTATAAAGATTTATTAGTCTTTTACTCTGAATTGCAGATTCACAGTTCTCTGTACAAATTTTAATAACATGGTATAGTTTTATGAAAGGGAGTGATGGAGATGCAAGAGAAGGTGCAAATAAATGAAATCCTTGATATGTTTAATTCTGAGGTAGGTTATAAGGGATTGGACAATACCGGTAAAATTACAGATGAAAGAGATGACGTAATAACCCGCCAATCTTTTAACAACTGGGTCAGAGCATATAACGCTACGCATTCTAGAAAGATAAAAAGCAGGATTATTGACCAGTACAATAATGAATGGTTTAGAAGTGACATAGAGAAACTGATTCAAGACAAAACTGTACAAAAAAAGCTCAAACATGCCTATTTAAGGAATACAGTTCCTCTATTTGAAGAGTGGGAAAGTATGGGACTTCTATCGAATCAAAGAGTTTCAAAGAAATATAAAAGTGAACAAAATAAGCAACGCGGAGAAAGTAATGGTGAATCATTGGCTTTATCAATAAAAGAAATGATGAATTTCATAATAGATGAAGTACTTGGCCATCATTTTAGTGTTAGTTTTAATGATGAAAAAGTCGATGTGCGAAAATATATTAATAGAAGCAAAATTATAGAGGACTTCATTGATATTAGAAAAGTGGAAGAAGAGGCTTTTGATATACTTGATCATGGATATGGCACACCGGAATACGACAGTGACGGGGAAATTATTCATATACACAACAGTAAAGAACGGAAGAAAACTGAGAGTTTTTTAAAGGCATAGTATGGTTAATGGCTTAAAGATGCAAGAACGATAAGAACCTTTGAAGAAAAAATTAATGACCATGAATTAGCAAGAAGTACAAAATTCTTAGTTCTTACTTTATGGTAAAATGGAATCAGAGAACTATGAGTGGTTTAAAATAGAGTGCAATATGAGGTGTTTTTTTGACGGAAAAAATAATAAAAAGCAAAGTGCGTGTTCAAAAACACGGTGAAGTATTTACTCCGAAAAGAATTGTGACTCAAATGCTAGATATACCAGAGATTAAAGAAGCCTGTGAAAACCTCACAGCAACGTTTTTGGAGCCCGCGGCGGGAGAGGGAGCCTTTTTAATAGAGATTCTCGATAGAAAATTAAATATGGTAACGGATGAATATAATAATGATTTAATTCAGTATGAAAATTATTCATTACTCGCTCTGTCAACGCTTTATGGAATTGAATTGTTAGAGGACAATGCGCAGACATGTGTAATGAATATGTTTCAAAAATACTATGACTGCTATAAAGAACAAATTCAATATCATGATGGAAAAATGAATCAAAAAGTATTGGATAGCGCTAAAAAGATTATCTCACTAAATATTGGGAATGGTAACTTTTTAACACGTAAGGCAGTAGACGGTACTCCATTGGTATTCAGTGATTGGAAACCCATTAATTTAAGGAAAACGACTAAAAATATAAAAGTTCAAAGAACAGAATACACACTTGATGAAATATATGAAAATATACAAAAAGAAAATGGTAAAGCTTTACGGCAACCAAAAAGTGAACCAGAGCAAATAGATATTTTTGACTTTCTAGATGAAGATATAGAAATAGAAGATAAACGAAACGAAATGCAATATATACCTGTTAAAATAACTGATGTTTATAAAGAGGAAATGGAGGAAGTTTGATGGATAAGACGATCATTAAGCCTTTTGGAGAAATCGAATATAAAATTTACGGTTACACTTTGCCTGAAGTTCCTAATCATAATGGCTATGTGAAGATTGGAGATACAACGAGAGATGCCATCACTAGAGTTTTTGAACAGGTAGGAACAGCAGGATTAAAACCGGATATATTGTTTGAAAAATTAGCTAGGAAGTCAGATGGTAAATGGTTCCGTGACAAAGAATTACATCGCTTTTTACTATTGAATGGCATTAAGAGAAAGGATTTCAACGGTCGGGCGGACGAATGGTTCTATTTTAATGGGACGTTAGGAAAAGCTGAAGAATTGACAGACAAATTTATTAATCGCGACTACGAAGAAATACAAATTTCGGATGACAAATTTGATTATATATTACGGAACGAACAACAACAAGCAGTTGAAAAGACACTCGAATATTATCATAGGGATTATGAAGAGAAAGAGTTTTTATGGAACGCGAAGCCGCGTTTTGGAAAAACATTAACTACATATGATTTTATCCGTAATTTAAAAACTACAAATGTATTAATCGTAACGAATCGACCAGCGATTGCCAACTCATGGTTCGATGATTTTCAAAAGTTTATTGCATGGCAAGAACCACAAATGAAATTTGTTTCTGAAACGGAAGCATTAAGCGGTAAAGCAATGTCGAGACAACAGTACATTGACCATATTGATACGACAACTTATCCAAATCCATCGCAAATAGCATTTATATCTCTACAAGATTTGAAAGGAGCAAAGTTTGCGGGTGGGCCCTACGATAAATTAGAATGGGTTGCTGGTTTAAACTGGGATGTCTTGGTGATAGACGAAGCACATGAGGGAATTGATACTAAAAAGACAGATAGGGCATTTAGTCAGATTAAAAGGAAGTTTACATTGCATTTATCTGGAACCCCATTTAAAGCATTAGCAAATAATAAATTTCATGAAGAACAAATTTTTAATTGGTCGTATGTAGATGAACAGGAGGCTAAAGATAATTGGGACCCGACTGTTGGAAGTAATCCATATGAAAACTTACCAACATTAAATTTATTTACGTATCAAATGAGTAAAATGATAGAGGATGAACTAACAGCGGGTTTACAAATCGAAAATGAAACAAATGTAGATTATGCATTTGACTTGAATGAATTTTTCCGCGTGAAAGACAATGGACAATTTGAATATGAGGACAGTGTCAGAAGGTTCTTAGATAATTTGTCTTCAGGGAAATTCCCTTTTTCTGAAAGTCAATATCGAAGTGAACTAAATCATACATTTTGGCTGCTTCCACGTGTAAAAGCTGCTAAGGCATTAGAGAAACTTTTAAAAAACCATCCGACATTTAAAGAATACGCTGTGGTACTTGCAGCAGGAGATGGGGTTAGTATTCAGGAGGATTTAGAAGCTGAAGCACTGGATGTGAAAGGTAACACAAAAAGTTTTGATAAAGTCCGTGAAGCAATACAAAAACATGATAAAACAATTACACTTTCTGTAGGTCAATTGACGACAGGTGTGACAATACCCGAATGGACAGCTGTATTCATGTTAAATAATATTGAATCGCCTAGTTTGTACTTTCAAGCAGCATTTAGATCGCAAAATCCATATGAATTTGAACAGGACGGCAAATTATATCGTAAGGAAAATGCATATATATTTGATTTCTCCCCTGACAGAACGTTACGCTTATATGATGAATTTGCGAATAATTTGACTAGTGGTAGTTCAAAAACAAGCAGCGAAAGAAAAGATAAAATAAGAAAGTTATTAAATTTTTTTCCTGTAATTGCTGAAGATGAAGACGGAACAATGCATGAAATTAATGCTTCCGAAGTACTTACAATTCCAACGCGTATTACTTCAAGAGAAGTAGTTAAAAGAGGTTTCATGAGTAACCTACTTTTCGCTAACATAGCAGGCATTTTTTCAGGAGATTCACCTTTTAAAGAGATACTTGATAAAATACCGCCAGAGAAAAATAAAAGATTAGAGAAGCCTCGTGAACTTGAAGTGACAGACCCGCATTTAAATGGGGAGGGAGAAGTAGAAGTACCTAAAGAAGTTGTAGTAGGTAAATCGAAAGATATATTTGGTGAAAAGATATATGCGCCGATTGAAGTTATAGAAGAGGTGGCTAAGTCAATCGACGAATCTGAAGAAAAACAGAGAGAATCAATTAAGACTTTGGCAGAAGATATCACAAAATCATTTGCAGATGGCTTTGATAAAATGAAAGATGACTTTAAATTAAATAAAGGCCAGACGGAAGACGTAAAGAAAACCATTCATACGACTTTAGAAGAAATGATAGCTGATAAACATTTAACAATGAAGAATCAAGTCAAAGAATTAGTAAGTGAGTATGAGCAGAAAAAAGAAGATGCTGAACAGGCGAATAATGAGGAAGCGTTACAGGTCGTCACACAGCAATATGAAGAGAAGAAGAAGGAAATAGAAAAGACCTTTACGGAAGAAATAAATAAAAAAGTTGAAGAAACGATTCATACGGTTGTAAAGGAACAAATAGAAAAAGTAGAAGAAAAGAAAAAGAAAACGACAGAAGACGATGTGCGAGATCATTTACGTGGATTTGCACGTACAATTCCAGCATTTTTAATGGCATATGGCGATGATGATACAACATTAGCCAACTTTGATGAAAATATTGATAAAGAAACATTTAAGGATTTAACAAGTATTACAATTGAAGAATTTAAAAAGTTGCGTGATGGTTTTAAATATGTAGATAATAATGGCGAAGAAAAAACGATTCCAGGATTATTTAATGAAGTTGTGTTTAATGCAAGTATTCGAGAGTTTTTAGACACAAGAAAACGCTTAGCCAATTATTTCAACGAAAGTTTAGAAGAGGATATTTTTGATTACATCCCGCCGCAAAAAACGAACCAAATATTTACACCTAGACGAGTTGTGAAGTTAATGGTCGATGCCTTAGAAAAAGAGAATCCAAACATATTCAAGGACAAAACTAAAAAGTTTGCTGATTTATATGTGAAAAGCGGTTTGTATATTACAGAAATTGTAAAGAAATTAGATGTAGGTTTGAAAGAACAAATCCCAAATCAACAAGAACGGATTAAATGGATACTTGAAAATCAAGTATACGCGTGTGCACCTAGTAACATTATTTATAATATCGTTAAAAATTTCATATTTAGTAATATGATTGGTGTTTCGCCGAGAAACCTTCTAGAACTCGATACAATGAAATTAGCTAGTGACGAAAAGTTAAGCACTGAGATCTATAAAAGTTTTGGGGATGATAATTTGAAATTTGATGTAGTTATAGGAAATCCACCCTATCAAGATGAAACAATAGGTGAAAACAAGACGTACGCTCCTCCGATTTACCATAAATTTTTAGAGGAATCTTATAAATTAGCGGATAAGGTAGAAATGATTCATCCAGCAAGATTTTTATTTAATGCAGGAAGTACACCTAAAGCGTGGAATAAGAAGATGTTATCAGATAGAAATTTAAAAGTTATAAAGTATTTCAATGACAGTGCTATTGTATTCCCTAATACTGATATAAAAGGTGGAATTGTCATTACCTATAGGGATACTAACAAAGAATTTGGTGAAATTGGAACCTTCTCAGTATACGAAGAGCTCAATGGTATTCTTGAGAAAGTTTCAGTTAAAACTAAAGAAACATTAGATAGTTATATATCGGGTAGGGGTGTGTATAAGTTATCCCCTTTAGCTCATGAAGACTATCCTGAAATAGAAACATTGCAATCACAGGGACATAAAAACGATATAGGTTCTGGAGCGTTCAAAATTTTAAAGGATATTATTTTTTATAAAGAAGTTCCTAAGAACCAAGATGGATTTGTTAAAATACTGGGGCTTGAAAATAGCAAGCGAACTTATTACTGGATGAATGAAAAATATTTAAATGCACCGGCTAGTTTTTCGGAATTTAAAGTAATAATGCCGCAAGCAAATGGAAACGGGACTTTTGGCGAGCCAATTAGTTCGCCACTGGTATTAGAACCTAATGTAGGTGCGACAGAGACATTTCTATCAATTGGTGGATTTTCGAATAGAAATGAAGCAGAATCAGCATTAAAATATATTAAATGTAAATTTACAAGAGCTATATTAAGTATTTTAAAAATTACTCAGGCCAATACAAGAGATAAATGGGCTAAGGTACCTTGTCAAAACTTTACTGATAGCTCTGATATTGACTGGTCAAGAACTATTCAGGAAATTGATCAGCAACTATATGAAAAATACGGGCTCAGTAATGAAGAAATACAGTTTATTGAAAAAAATGTAAGTGCAATGGAATGAAAATATTAATGTATCCAACTAGCATCTTGGTTCAAATTGGTTCAATTATTATCAATCTCAGTCATTTTTTATCAGTCTTTATCTATTAGTAAAATAGCAAAGCATTGATATAGGTGGATTGAGCTTGATTGAGTATATATGAAATTTATTTGTATATTTCTCAAAACGTTAATCAATATTATATTGTATGGACGTTTTACAAAGGTTTGTACAGACAAACCCTATATAAAAAAGCATCAGCATCTTGCTGGTGCTTTTTTATTTGTGTTTTTTTCTGTCTGGAAACATATAAAATAGGGTCATAGTCAGGTTTCTGTTTAAAAAATGATGTTAAAGGGGGATGGCATTTATGAATCTAACAACAGAAAGATGTCTCATTCGACCGTTTATTGAGGATGATTGGCAGGATGTCTATGCATATACATCTGATCCGGTGGTGATGAGGTATATGCCAGAAGGTGTTTTTTCTAGAGAAGAGGCGCAGCAATTTGTCAAAAATAATCGTCTTGAGACGGGCAAGAATTTTGCTGTTCTATTAAAAGAAGATCATACATGCATCGGGCATATCGTGTTTCATCCTTACTTTGGTGAGCACACATATGAAATTGGCTGGGTCTTCAACTCTGCATATCAAAACAAAGGCTATGCATCAGAAGCTGCATTTGCTGTCCTACATCATGGTTTTCACACAATGAATTTACATCGAATCATTGCCACTTGTCAGCCTGAAAATGTGCCGTCATGGAGAGTGATGGAGAAAATGGGGATGAGAAGAGAGGGATATTTTAAACAGTGTATCCCACAAGAAAATGAGTGGTGGGATGAGTTTTACTATGCCATCTTACAAGAGGAATGGTTTGTAAAGAAGGAATGATAAGTTTTCATGATATGAAGTAATTCGTCATTCCAATTATTCCTTGGCTTTCGCTATTGATATAATCAGGTCAAATAAGCAGAAGAGGGGCGTGGGCATGAGGATCTTTGATGCACATTTTCATATCATTGATTTTGATTTTCCTATTCAAGAAAACCAAGGATATACACCGCCGAGTTATGTGGTGAATGATTATAGGAGAGAGACGGCTGATCTGGGGGTTATTGGTGGAGCGATAGTATCAGGGTCATTTCAGGGCTTTGATCAAGGCTATTTGTTGAAAGCACTAGATGAAATGGGACCGGCTTTTTGCGGTGTGACACAATTACCTTTTACAGCAACTGACGATGAGATTGTTCATTTGGATCAACATGGGGTCAAGGCTTTACGTTTTAATGTGAAGCGGGGCGGTTCGGAGGATATTTCAAAGCTCGACTGTTTTGCGAGAAGGGTGTATGAGCTGGCTGGGTGGCATAGTGAGATTTACATAGACGCTAAGCATCTCCCTGACATCTCATCAACGCTTGAACAGCTGCCGGCCGTTTCGATTGATCATTTAGGCTTATCGGAAGAAGGTTTGCCGCATTTGCTCAAGCTGGTTGATAAAGGGGTTCGTGTGAAAGCGACTGGCTTTGGGCGTGTTGATTTAAAGGTCGAACAGGCATTGACGTCTATTTATCAAACGAATCCTGATGCACTGATGTTTGGTACAGACCTGCCCTCTACAAGGGCGAAACGGCCATTTGAATACGGTGATATTGAATTGATTCAACAGATGTTTGATGAGGAAGCAGCGGATAAAATTTTATATAAGAACGCTATCAATTGGTATTTTGGCAAATGAATAAAGGCTTCCATTCCGTGATAGGAGGGGTGTTCATTGAATCTGAATCAATTGACATTTAGAGAAGCCGTCCAAGGAGACCTCGACAACATCGTTTTGATGCTTTCAGATGACAAATTAGGCCAAAAGAGAGAACGCTACTCTCGTCCATTATTAGAAAGCTACCTCAATGCCTTTCATTCGATCGAAGCGGATCCCAATATTGAATTAATCGTCGCTTGTGATCGGGAAGAGGTAGTCGGTGTTCTCCAATTAACAATGACTCCATTTCTAACGTATCAAGGAGGATGGAGAGCTTCAATAGAAGGAGTTCGTACAGCCTCGACTCATAGAGGAAGAGGAATTGGCACATTGTTGATCAAACGGGCTATTCAACGCGCAAGTGACCGCGGGTGTCATATGATTCAGCTGACAACTGACAAACAGAGGCCAGAAGCACGCTGTTTTTATGAAAAATTAGGGTTTGAAGCCACGCATGATGGGATGAAGCTGCAGCTTGATTTCAAATAAAAAGCAGAAGGTGGCATCCCTCTGCTTTTTATGATTGTTTCACCGGAAACGCTTTGTATACATCTTGACGTTTATCTTTTGACTTCACAACTCCATCAACCAGTTCCTTTTGCCAAAGCGCTGTATCGTCTTTGTACACTTTAAAAGAGTGAGGCAGCTTTTTTTCTAGCTGTTTTCTTTTAAACGTGACGGATGGCTCGTCTTTAGCGTTCATCTGGAGTGTCACTTGCTCCACGTTATCGATAAGAATAAAAAGTGCCAATGCATTATATAAGTAGTTTTTTTCAATGGTATCCTTCTTATCAAACCAAAATGAATCAAACTGTTCTTCTGTATCATTGGTATTTTCTTTCACGCCGTATGTCACTTTTAGCGCTTTTTCATCTACGATTTCATACTCGCGAATCACGTTACCTGGAAGATCTGATAAAATAGCGCCGACTGCTCCATTGTCTCCAATATAAGAATTTTTGTGCTTAGAAAGCTGTTTTAAGGAAATGTCTTCTATTCCTTTCATGTCGCTTTCTTTCTCACTGGCTTGACTACTGCAAGCGGATAGAATGACTGTCATTAGTAGTAGGATATACATCCACTTTTTCATTTACTTTGCCCCTTTATCTTTTTTCTATATAAAAATTCATTATATCATAAGGTCCCATTTCCACCACTTATTTCATGATTTCCATTTACTGAACTGCATGTTTTGTTCAAACCAACGAACAATACAAAGAAAAAAAGGAGTTCAGTCCATGGCAGAAGTTCTTTCATTTTATCAATTGAAAACAAAACGAGATGTCACGCTTGAAAAGAAGCTGTTGCGTACATTGTCTCTTCAACAGGTGACGGTCGCTTCAGAGAAATTCACGAAGAAGCTGTTCCCATTTGCAGATGATCCAGCTGGGATTATGAGTGATGGCTGTATTGATTTCGCCATTGAGGCTTTTTTAGCAGGTGGGAGATATGGTGAGTCTAGTAAGTATGGTGAATCATTCGATGATATAAAAAAGCGGTCAGTTCATGAAGAAGATGAACTGGTTGAGGAGCTAGCAGGGTGTTTGCAATCGTGGGGGAATATGTTCCAAATGGAGCGTAAGATGTCGTGTCTGTATCCATTTGCGAAGGAATTTTTAAGTAAGTGGTGGCAGGAAGGCTTTCGGGAATCAGAAAAAAGGCATAAGCTTCGCCTGCACTAAGCATATTTCCAGCCCTTGTCCCATATCTATAAAATAATGGTGTATGGGAGGGACAGGGATGAAAAGAAAGCTGAAATGGACAGGGTTTTTAATCGGGTTTATTGTCCTCTTATTCTTATTCAGATTTCAGTTTCTAAATGATGATTCGTGGAAATCGTGGAACTTGCCTTTGAGCGGCAAGATCATCTATTTAGATCCGGGTCACGGCGGTCCAGATGGCGGTGCTGTTGGCGGCGAGCTGCTCGAAAAAGAGATTGCACTGGATGTGTCCATGAAGATAAGAGACTATTTGCAGGAGCAGGGAGCGCTTGTTCTCATGACCCGGGAGGATGACTCTGATTTATCATCAAAGAATACAAAGGGTTATGCCCGAAAGAAAGCGGAGGATTTGAGAAACCGTGTGAAAGTCATCAATGAGTCTGAAGCGGATCTCTATTTAAGCATACATTTAAATGCGATCCCATCGAACAAATGGAGCGGGGCCCAGACGTTTTTTTACGGAAAGTATGAAGAGAATGAAAAAGCAGCGAAGTTCATTCAAGATGAATTGCGCAACAACCTTGAAAACACAGATCGCAAGGCGAAGCGAATCAATGGGATTTATTTAATGCAAAATGTCACGAAGCCAGGAGCGCTTGTCGAAATAGGATTTTTATCGAATCCAAAAGAGGCTGGTCAGCTGGCGACTCCTAAATATCAGGATCAAATTGCTGCTTCAATTTATAAAGGCATTCTCAGATATTTAACAGAGCAAAAAGAGCCGCCTGAATAAGGGGCTTTTTCCTGTTTATCGCAGGCAAAGAGGACAGACATTGTAAGGATATGTATGATATACTTGGATTGTAAACGAATTCAATAAAGGGTGAGGTTCTGCTATGATCGGACAAGATGATGTGAGAAAACTAGTTGGGAAGATGGACGAACCTTTCCTTCATATACCGCTTGGTGAGCTGGATGCCATCAAGGAAATCAGCCTAAAGCCTGAAAAAGAACATGTGAGCTTAAAAGTGGCGATTGCCAAGACAGGCACTGCTGAGCAGATGAAGCTGCAGCAAGACATCGTACAAGCTTTAAAAGCAGCGGGCGCGAACACTGTAGGACTTCGTTTTGAAGAACTGCCTCAAGAAACGCTTGAAAAATTTATGCCGTCACAGGATGAGGAAGAAAATTTGCTCAACTCTAAAAATCCGCCTGTGTTCTTAGCGATTGCGAGTGGAAAAGGCGGAGTTGGGAAATCAACTGTTTCCGTTAACCTGGCTGTGGCACTGGCTCGTCTAGGGAAAAAAGTGGGACTGATCGATGCTGATATTTACGGCTTTAGCGTACCGGATATGATGGGAATCACCGTCAGACCGACAGTTAAAGGGGAAAAGATTATTCCTGTGGAACGCTTTGGCGTCAAAGTGATTTCAATGGGCTTTTTTGTTGAAGAAAACGCACCGGTCATTTGGAGAGGACCGATGCTTGGTAAAATGCTAAATAATTTCTTCCACGAAGTAGAGTGGGGAGAATTAGATTACTTACTATTAGACCTTCCGCCTGGAACAGGTGATGTGGCACTTGATATTCATACGATGCTTCCGAGCTGTAAAGAAATCATTGTGACAACACCGCATCCAACAGCGGCTTTCGTTGCTGCTAGAGCAGGCGCAATGGCACTGCAAACAGATCACGAGGTGCTAGGGGTCGTTGAGAATATGAGTTACTATGAAAGCAAAAAAACAGGTGAGAAGGAATATGTCTTTGGAAAGGGCGGCGGGGACAAGCTGGCGGAGGAGCTGCGAGTATCAGTCCTTGGTCAAATCCCTTTAAGACAGCCTGATTGGAATGAGGACGATTTTGCACCTTCCGTCTATGATGCGAGTCATCCGACAGGGGAAGTGTATCAACACATTGCCAATAAAGTCATTGAACAATTAACAGTGAAAGCATAATGAAAGCCCGAGTGGACCTTGTGCCACTCGGGTGATGTTTAACTGCCGTTTCCTTGTGAACCGGAATCATTGCTGCTTTCAGAGACTGCTTTTTTTAGCTCATCTTCGAATTTCTTCTTATAGAGAGGGCTGCTTAATGTTTCTGTAATAACTTTCTCTAAGTGCTTTCTGAACTCTTTGCTTTTGACCAGTTCACCGTATTTCTTTTCCATTTCAGGATCCTTGAGAATATCCATCATCATCTGTTGATAGTCAGGGTCCTTCATCAATTGTTTTAACATCTTTTCATGCTGTTGCTGCATGGATTTTGCGAAAGTCTCGGCAAATTTAGAATCCTCAAAGACCTTCTTCCAGAACTCTTTGCCTTTATCAGAAGTCAGTGTTTTCTCTATTGTTTTTTTCACAGTTTGTTCATCCATTACCAAAGCTTCATTCATTGCCTCGTCATTTAATAACTGTTGAATGGCCTTTTTACCGTCATCTGTTTTCAAAATATCGACGACCATTTTTTTCGTTTCGTCATAGTCCATATTAGATGAGGATTGGGTTTTGGGAGCACAAGCTGTTAGAGATAAAAGAAGAAAACAGCTCATTATACGCAAGATGCCTTTTGACATACTGTGGCTCCTTTCGTTACATGTCTTACTTTTAATATGAATGTTTCACGTGAATTTATACATAACAAAAATAGGGGTTGGGTCAATTCAATGAAAAGTCGGGATTTAGTTCGTTTTTTCTTCTCTGTGCTGGCTGTTGGAGCGGTCATTACAAGCGTGGTAGGTTTTGCGCTGGAGTGGGGGAAATATCAGAAGCTGTTTGTATCGTTTGAGATTTTAGAGATTGCGTCTGTGTTATTTTGGTTTATTGGTGTGGGGATGATCTTTAGTGTAATCAGTCAGATGGGGTTTGTTGTCTTTTTGACAGTGCACCGGTTTGCGCTGGAGATTTTCAGGTCGCATTCTTTATGGAATACCATTCAGTTATTCCTTGTGATTTTCGTGCTGTTTGATTTAGCTTATTTGCGGTTTTTGTTTTTCGGGGAGAATGAATCATTTCTTCCATACTTGTGGCTGCCTGTTTTTATCGGTGTGTTTGCATTGATCGTGTCTTATTTTAAACAGCAGCAGTCCTCTAAGAAAACATTTGTTTCTGCAATGTTTCTCATGGTCGTGATCACGTCGTTAGAATGGTTTCCGGCGCTTAGAGTCAATGAAGAGGACTGGCTGTATTTAATGCTATTCCCGCTATTAGGTTGTAATGCGTTTCAGTTGTTAGCTATGCCGCGGTTTTCAAAAGCAAAAGCTACTTAACCTCAGTTGACTTTGTTTTTGTATTAGAGATAAGCTCGCCAACCGTGACGTTTCTTAAATTCTTGTCTTTTAAGTGTTTTAAAATGGCTGGTAAGGCTTGAGCGGTTTGGGTGGCTGAATCTGAGGCGTGAAGGAGAATGATGTCTCCGCTTTTCATTCGATCATTTACATTATGAACAATCTGGTCGACGCCTGGGTTCAGCCAATCTTGAGAATTGATGCTGTAATGGACAACGGTATAGCCATACTGTGTTGCAATTTTCAATACCGTTTCATTAAATTGCCCAGTTGGGGGTCTTAATAATTGAATGTCTTCCAGTCCAAGCTTTTGGAATGTATTTTGTGCACGGACAAGATCACGCTTAATTTCGTTTTCTTCCAGCTGGCTATAATTTTTATATGCATAGCCAAGGCTGCCAATTTGATGGCCGTCCTCTTTAATCCTTTTCACAATATCCGGGTGACGCTCAGCCCAAGAAGCAGACAGAAAGAAAGTGGCGTTCTTTATATCGTACTCTCGGAGGACATTTAAAATAGGAACAGCCTTCTCGTCTCCCCAGCCAATATTAAACGTAAGGGATGCATGTTTTGATGAGGTCTCTCCTTTATAAATCGCTCGGGGTCCTTGTTCTGTTTTAAATACCGACAGCGGCGGTGCCTTTTGTACATAAAAAAAGGTTGCAGCTGCAAGGGCTGCTACAAGAATAATGACTACTTGCTTCAGCCGTTTAATAGGCAACACATATAATCGACTCAATTCAAACACTCCTGCCTTGTCCAAGATTGTTACTTGATTGTATGCAGGACAAGGGTTTAACATGCACAATAAAACTATTTTAAAAAAAGTTCTGAAAAGGCGTTGACCAACAGAATGTTTTCGTGATATATTATTAATCGTCGCTGACACACAGTGACAAACACAAACGCTTCGGGAAATAAACTTAAAAAAAGTTGTTGACATAAGATGAAGCGAAATGTTATATTATTAAAGCCGCTAAGAACGGCGAAGATGATCTTTGAAAACTAAACAAGACAAAACGTACCTGTTAATTCGAGTTTTTATAAAAAAATCCTATGATACATCATAGGTAGTCAGTCAAACGCTGACGAAAAACAAAACTTCGGTTTTGTACTTTTTCGGAGAGTTTGATCCTGGCTCAGGACGAACGCTGGCGGCGTGCCTAATACATGCAAGTCGAGCGGACAGAAGGGAG
>NZ_JBPAFI010000001.1:889788-977913 GCF_050864245.1 Bacillus sp. XT-4 | reverse complement strand
GATACTAATAGATCGAGGACTTAACCTATATTCTAATGTGAAAAATGAACATTGTTATCTAGTTTTGAGAGAACATTCTCTCCATCAGGTTTGGTGGCGATAGCGAAGAGGTCACACCCGTTCCCATACCGAACACGGAAGTTAAGCTCTTCAGCGCCGATGGTAGTTGGGGGTTTCCCCCTGTGAGAGTAGGACGCCGCCAAGCTTTTCAAAGGATCAGTTCCAGTCGGAACTGGTCTTTTTTGTGTTTTTTGAAAGAAGATGAACCTAATTGATATGTTGTATGAACCAGATTGATTTAATTGACGACAAGTGTGCAGATGCTCTCAAACAACGAGAAAGTCTGTGAAGCATGTTCACTTTTAAATGTAGAGAAAAATAATAGAGAGAAAGAATAGCAGGTGTATAGTCAAAACATTCATTGCGTTTAACAGTTAAAATGAAGAAATATCTATATCATTAAAGTATAAAAATTGAAAGGCTTCTGATATTTTTAAAGGATTTACTCGTTTTTAAAGAGAATATAGAGAAGAGAAATACAGCTGTTAATCGCTGAATTGAAGCTATTTTGACTGGTAACATAAACATCATCTGTTAAAAGAAATACGTCATGAAAAATGAAATAAAATTTTTTTAATATAGCCTTTACAAATGAGTAAAACCTGTATATAATAATCTTTGTCGGATCGAGAGATTCCTACATAGTGGAGGATTAGCTCAGCTGGGAGAGCATCTGCCTTACAAGCAGAGGGTCGGCGGTTCGAGCCCGTCATCCTCCACCATATTTATTCTTACATAATGTTAGGATAGATAAAGCCGGTGTAGCTCAACTGGTAGAGCAACTGACTTGTAATCAGTAGGTTGGGGGTTCAAGTCCTCTTGCCGGCACCACTTTCATATGGTAAGATAGACAAGTCGCTTTAAAAGCGAGCCATTAGCTCAGTTGGTAGAGCATCTGACTTTTAATCAGAGGGTCGAAGGTTCGAGTCCTTCATGGCTCACCATTTTCATGCGGGTGTGGCGGAATTGGCAGACGCGCTAGACTTAGGATCTAGTGTCTTTATGACGTGGGGGTTCAAGTCCCTTCACCCGCATTGCCAAACAACATAAAGAAATCCTGTAATGCGGAAGTAGTTCAGTGGTAGAACACCACCTTGCCAAGGTGGGGGTCGCGGGTTCGAATCCCGTCTTCCGCTTATACCATACACGCCGGGGTGGTGGAATTGGCAGACACACAGGACTTAAAATCCTGCGGTAGGTGACTACCGTGCCGGTTCAAGTCCGGCCCTCGGCATTATAAAATAAGCGCCCGTAGCTCAATTGGATAGAGCGTTTGACTACGGATCAAAAGGTTAGGGGTTCGACTCCTCTCGGGCGCGCCATTAAGATCGGGAAGTAGCTCAGCTTGGTAGAGCACTTGGTTTGGGACCAAGGGGTCGCAGGTTCGAATCCTGTCTTCCCGACCATCTTTTATGGGGCCTTAGCTCAGCTGGGAGAGCGCCTGCCTTGCACGCAGGAGGTCAGCGGTTCGATCCCGCTAGGCTCCACTTTTTAAAAGATTATTTTATATCATGGCGGTGTAGCTCAGCTGGCTAGAGCGTACGGTTCATACCCGTGAGGTCGGGGGTTCGATCCCCTCCGCCGCTATAAAGGACCTTTAGCTCAGTTGGTTAGAGCAGACGGCTCATAACCGTCCGGTCGTAGGTTCGAGTCCTACAAGGTCCACCATCTATACGGAGGAATACCCAAGTCCGGCTGAAGGGATCGGTCTTGAAAACCGACAGGGGTGTCAAAGCCCGCGGGGGTTCGAATCCCTCTTCCTCCGCCATATTTTTAAAAAATGATATCATCGCGGGGTGGAGCAGTTCGGTAGCTCGTCGGGCTCATAACCCGAAGGTCGCAGGTTCAAATCCTGCCCCCGCAACCAAATTTTTCCTCTAATGGTCCGGTAGTTCAGTTGGTTAGAATGCCTGCCTGTCACGCAGGAGGTCGCGGGTTCGAGTCCCGTCCGGACCGCCATTTTCAAATGAATACTTGGCTCGGTAGCTCAGTTGGTAGAGCAACGGACTGAAAATCCGTGTGTCGGCGGTTCGATTCCGTCCCGAGCCACTTTTATAAATAAATATCAGTATGGCGGTTGTGGCGAAGTGGTTAACGCACCAGATTGTGGCTCTGGCACTCGTGGGTTCGATTCCCATCAATCGCCCCATACATATTTTTGCGGGTGTAGTTTAGTGGTAAAACCTCAGCCTTCCAAGCTGATGTCGTGGGTTCGATTCCCATCACCCGCTCCATTTGCATATCGTTCATGGGCCTGTAGCTCAGCTGGTTAGAGCGCACGCCTGATAAGCGTGAGGTCGGTGGTTCGAGTCCACTCAGGCCCACCATGACTTTCCGCAGTAGCTCAGTGGTAGAGCTATCGGCTGTTAACCGATCGGTCGTAGGTTCGAATCCTACCTGCGGAGCCAAATGGAGAAGTACTCAAGTGGCTGAAGAGGCGCCCCTGCTAAGGGTGTAGGTCGCGCAAGCGGCGCGAGGGTTCAAATCCCTCCTTCTCCGCCATTTTTCTGGCCCGTTGGTCAAGCGGTTAAGACACCGCCCTTTCACGGCGGTAACACGGGTTCGAATCCCGTACGGGTCATTTTTTAAAGAGGTCTAATTAAAGACCTCTTTTTTATTTTCCACAAAACGAAAGACCGCTATCATAGCGGTCTTTTCTTACATATTCATGGAATAGATCGTATAAGACAAGTATGTCGCAAAGAATCCCCATAAAACATAAGGAATCAATAAAATTGGGACAACATTGCTTAGTTTACGTGAGACGATGACAAGCGCGAGTGCTGTCAGTGCTACAAGCAGGCAGTCGATCGTAGCTGCAAATAAATCTTTTTGTGTAAATTGAAAAAAGCTAAAGGCTTGATTGAATACATAATTTAAAAGAAACAGAATCCAAAATGGTAATGTGATTTTTTGAAAACCGTACTTTGCATAAATGATGGCGGCAGATAACGAAATGAGGGCGAATAAGACAGCCCAGACCGCACCGATGACACCACCACTAGGTGTCCATTCAGGTTTATTTAGTGCGTCATACCATTCTCTGTCGATAGGGAACAGGAACCCTGCAATAGAAAATAATGCGTATGTAATAAAGAAGACGATAACCGCCCAAATGATACTTTTTTTAGCCATCCAGAAATCTCCTCCCAATCAATTCACTCTTCAACTTATTTCCCAATTATTACATGATATAAACATCAAGCCCCCAATATGTGGGGACTAATGATTTTTTTTAGTATAAGGATCTTCTTCGTAAGGCTTCAAGTCACCAAACACTGTCATGACGCCTTCTTCATCTAATGCTTCTTCATAAGCTTCGTGTGCTTTATTTGGATAGACCTTGCTTGCTTTTCCTTCAATATCAGCAGCTGCAAACCCTTCATAGTCTTCCACATCATCTTCATCTTCTGATTGAGTATACACATCATCGTATGTCAATGGAGGAAATTCCATATCGGATGGGGTATCAGAGTTCCCATAGCGTTCTACGTCTTGGTAGGCATCTTCTCCATCATATGCAGCACTTTCTTCATTTTCAAATTGCCCTGAGGGCGGACTTAATAAGTCCTCTTCAATGGGACGGTTTTGTGAAACGGTCTGTTCTTTTGAATGCTCTGTGCATGTGACGGCGGTGGGAAGGGCTTCTAAGCGTTCTTTAGGAATAGGGGCTTTACACACTTTACACAAACCATAAGAGCCGTCTGCCATTGCTTGGAGTGCTTCATTGATATCGGACAGATGCTCATGTTCCAAACTGTTTAAGGCAATGTCTTTTCCGCGTTCGAATAGTTCTGTTCCTTGGTCGCCAGGGTGGTTATCATAGGCTGACAGTTCGCCCACTGAATCATAAGGAAATGATACTTTCTGTTCATCGTCATGGCTTTTGGCTTCAATTTCTTGTTTTTCATCGAGAAGTCGCTGCTTCAACTGATGTAATTCGTTTTTAGATAACAAAGCGATCACCCTTTCATATCAAACATATTGTTAGTATGAGCAAATTTTTATGTAAGACTTGTGCCAATTTGAAGCAATTCTTCAATAAAAAACGCCTGCGGCTGCAGGCGTTTCGTGTTATGCGAGATAGTATTGTAAGATCAATGCGATCGTTAACAGGAAACCAAAAAACGTATTGGTTTGTGCTGTCGACTTCATGGCATTCATTAATTCAATTGGTTTTTCTTTTTGCTTAAATTCTTTAATGGCTGTATAAGCTTTTGGCACACTGAGTAAGACAAGAAGACTCCAAAGACCCACGATATCCATAAAGATATAAACAAAAATGAGTACATATGAGATCACAAACATGGAAAGTAGGATGTTGACTGCCGCTTTACGTCCAGCTAGGATAGCAAGTGTCTTTCGTCCATTCTCTTTATCACCGTCTAAATCACGGATATTGTTCGACAGTAAGATGGCACCAACTAAAATAGAGATGGGTAATGAAATGAGCACAGCTTTTGATGTCAATGTTCCTGTTTGGATATAGAAACTAATTAAAATGATGCCTAGTCCCATAAAAGCACCTGATACAAGTTCTCCAAATGGTGTATAAGCAATTGGTACAGGACCGCCGGTATAAAAATAGCCTGCTGCCATACAAATTAGTCCTATGAGTGCAATCCACCAGCTAGACATCATGCAAATATAGATCCCAAGTAATAAAGAAAGCGCGAATAAGGCATAAGCGAGGCCTAAAACTGTTTTTGGTTTTACACCGTTTCTCACGATCGCTCCGCCGATACCGACAGATTTCTCATTGTCCAATCCGCGAACATAATCAAAGTACTCATTAAACATGTTCGTTGCAATTTGGATAAACATCGATGCAAATAGCATAGCTAAAAATAGCCCAACATGTATTTGACCACTCGGAAGTGCTAGGACAGTTCCTAAAGTAACGGGAATAAATGCCGCTGTTAATGTATGCGGTCGTAGTAAATTCCACCAAATCCGCCAGTTCTTATCAGGCTTTATTGGTGAAAGCTGATCTGATATCGATTGATGCTGCATAAAATATACTCCTTTAAATAAAAAAATACGTACACGTCCAAATTCCAGTTTAGCAAAGTTCAAAAAGGTGTCAATATATTGATGCGATGAAACAAGAAAAAGATGTTTGCTAATCGTTCCCATCTAGAGAGAAAGCTTGATCTTCGAACAGGTCTTACCATTTTTTAAGGGATGTTCTCATTTCAATAAGCGGGAGCGAAAAAATCTTGAAAGCGTGATATAATAAGGATTCGAGGTTTTAAAAGCTGTTTTCTTTACTAAGTTCATCTGTTAAGGTTTATAATAGAAAAGCAGGTCATTCGACATACTCGAATGTTCATGTATTTTTTACATGATGGTTTTATTTTTATATGTTATTTCATGGATTTTGGAGGAATGTATCATGGTGACAACAGTGCAAAGTACTTTCCGGCAGGAAGCGCTTGCGACATTAGAAGAAGCGAATAACGTCAACCATGCTGTTTTGATAAGCTACTCCAGAAGAGTTGACGATCTGGATCCTCTTGCCTTTTTCCAAAGCGGCGAAGCGGATTTTTTAGGCGAGCGGTTTTTTTGGTCTGATCCAGAAAGCCAAATGATATTTTCTGGACTTGGCAGAGCGGCCGTGATTAAATCATCAGAGCAAGGCAAAGAACGATTCAATATCGTCCATCAAGAATGGGAGCAGCTGAAACAGCATATGTTCCATTTTCATGATGAGAAGGAGTTAAAGCAAGCGGCAGTTGGTCCGCTTTTATTTGGAGGATTTTCATTTGATCCATATGAAGAGAAGGCGCGTCACTGGGAAGCATTTGGCGAGGCTCATTTTTTTGTGCCATCGATGATGCTGACTGTTTCAAAAGAAGGCACGTTTCTAACGATCAATGAATGGAACGAGGTGGACGGGAATGTTCATCAGCTCATTCAAGAGTTAGAACAGAAAGCTTCTAATTTTGATGCATTGCCTGTCAGAAATCATGGACAAGCTGAGCTTGTTCATATGGAAGAGTTAGATGTCCAGGAATGGATGAAAGCAATCCATGAAGCGACAGAACACATTCGTGTGAACGAATATGAAAAGGTTGTTTTAGCAAGAGAAGTCTTGCTTCACTATAAAAATCAAATAGAACTCGCTCCACTATTAGCAGAATTACTAAAACATCAAACAACGAGTTATGTATTTGCTATAGAGCAGGGAAGACAAGCATTTGTCGGGGCGACGCCTGAACGTTTAGTGAAAAAAAGCGGTGGTGAAGTGTTTTCATCGTGTTTGGCAGGTTCCATTGTACGTGGTCAAGATGAAGTAGAAGATCAGGCACTAGGTGAGGAACTACTTCATGATGAGAAAAATTTGATTGAACATCAAATTGTCGTGAATATGATTGAGCAGGCATTTGAAGCAAACTGCCATCATGTGCATAAGCCAAATCAACCAAGTCTTTATAAAACGAAAAACATTCAGCATTTATTTACACCCATTGTGGGAGAAATTAAAAGCAGCTGTTCACTCTTTTCATTAATTGAACAGCTTCATCCAACACCAGCGCTTGGAGGATATCCTAAGGAAAAAGCGGTAGAGGTGATTCGTGAAATCGAACCGTTGAAACGCGGTTGGTATGCGGCGCCAGTGGGATGGATTGATTCTAAGGACAATGGAGAATTTGCTGTCGCCATTCGATCAGGTCTTATTGAGGAAGACCAAGTTCGTTTGTTTGCTGGATGTGGAATTGTAGAGGATTCCCTTGCAAAACAAGAGTATGAAGAAACGCAAGTGAAATTAAGACCAATGCTGTCTGCTCTTGGAGGTCGTCCTATTGAATAATCAAATCATGACAAGATATATTGGCAGATTAATGGATGAATTTGTGCAAAGTGGTGTGAAGGAGGCAGTTGTTTGTCCTGGCTCCCGTTCAACACCGCTTGCGATGCTCGCTCTTGCTCATCAAGAAATCAATGTCCATGTGTTAGTGGATGAACGGTCTGCTGCTTTTTATGCACTGGGTCTTGCGAAAGCGAGCCAAACACCAGTGCTACTCATTTGTACATCAGGTACGGCAGCAGCTAACTTTTACCCAGCTGTTGTCGAGGCACATTATTCTCGGGTACCATTGATTGTTTTAACTGCTGATCGGCCGCACGAATTGAGGGAGGTTGGGGCACCTCAAGCGATTGATCAGCAATTCTTATTCGGTAAGTTTGTTAAATGGTTCACAGACTTAGCCTTGCCAGAAGAAAGCCAAACGATGCTGCGGTATGTCCAAACTGCTGCTGCTAGGGCAAGTCATGTGTCAACGCAGGAGCCAAAGGGACCAGTTCAGGTGAATGTGCCGCTGAGAGAACCATTGCTACCTGACTTGTCTATTGATCCTTTTGATAGAGAAGAAGGAGTTGCGAACAAAGTTTTAGCAGCAGGTCAAGCTCGTCCGGATGATCGGGTTATGTCAGAATTAGTGTCTATCATGAACAAAGCGGCAAAAGGAATCATTGTTGCTGGTGAACTTCACTCGCCGGAAGAGCAGGCGTCAGTGTTACGTCTTGCAAAAGCTTTGCATCTGCCAATTTTAGCTGACCCGCTTTCTCTTTTGCGAAATGGACATGAAAGTGAAGAATACATCATAGATGCATACGATTCTTTGTTAAAAGATGAGGCATTGCAGCAGCACCTCTTGCCTGAAATGGTCATTCGTTTTGGACCGATGCCTGTTTCTAAGCCTTTATTTAAGTGGCTAGAAAAGCATGCGGAAGTGAAGCAGATTGTCGTCGATGCTGCGGGTGGTTATCGAGATCCTGGTTTAAGCGCATCATACATGATTGAAAGTCATGTAGCCTCTTTTGTAGAAGAAGTCTTGATGAGAGCGGAAAAGCGTCAGGATACATCTTATTTACGACGCTGGCAGAGTGTCAATTCTTCTTTTAGAATGAATGTAAATCAATACAATGATGAGGACCTGACATTTGAGGGAAATGTGTATCGGCAGCTGCAGCACCTTTTGCCAAAAGAGAGCGTGCTCTTTATCGGAAATAGTATGCCTATTCGAGATGTCGATACCTTTTTTGAAACGCAGTCAAAACCGTTTCGGATGATGGCGAATCGCGGAGCAAATGGTATTGATGGTGTTGTGTCCACAGCTCTTGGAACATATGCAGCCTTGAAACAACCCATCACTTTAGTCATCGGCGATTTGTCTTTTTACCATGATATGAACGGTCTTCTTGCAGCTAAGCTAATGGACATTCCGCTCACGGTTGTGTTGTTAAACAATGATGGAGGAGGAATCTTTTCTTTCCTTCCGCAGGCATCCGATGAACCGTATTATGAAAAGCTCTTTGGTACGCCGACTGGGTTGAATTTTGAGTATGCATCAAAGCTATATGGGGGAACCTATTCGAAGCCGACAACGAAAGAAGAGTTAAAAGATGTGTACTTGGCGCATATCCAAGAACCAGGGCTTCATTTAATTGAGATTGAAACTGACCGGCATTCTCGCGTGGGCAAACATCGCCAAATGATGGACGAGATATTGAGGGAAGTGAAAAAAGAATGCCTTCACTCATAATACGAATGCACGATGGTGTGGCGTATGAGGTGATAGACCATAACCCATCTGCTGAAAATGCCACGTTATGTTTACATGGCTTTACAGGGAGTGCAGCTTCTTGGGCTTTTTTGAATACTTATACAGAAAAACATACGAGATTGATTCAGGTCAGCTTGCTTGGACATGGCCGCACAGACTCACCAAAGAGTATAAGAAGATATGCAATGTCCCAGCAGCTGGCAGATCTTGTTGAGATTTTAGATCAATTAAAGCTTCACAAAGTGAATATTCTCGGATATTCTATGGGAGGGCGTATTGCTTTATCATTTGCCTCCCGTTATCCAGAACGTGTAAACAAGTTGATTCTTGAGAGTACATCTCCAGGGCTGAACTCTTTTAAAGAGCGGATGGCGAGGCTGAATCATGATCATCAGCTAGCTCAAAAGATCAGACATGAAGGATTAGCGCAGTTTGTGGATTTTTGGGAGAACATTCCGCTGTTTGCTTCGCAGAAATCCTTGCCAGCGGACAGGCTAACGCAACTGAGAGAGGGAAGGCTAAAAGCCGATCCTAACGGGCTGGCTCGCAGCTTAGAAGGTATAGGAACCGGTTCACAGCCGTCTATGTGGGAAGCATTAAAGCAGATAAAACAGCCTGTTTTACTCATTTGCGGAACACTTGATAAAAAGTTCTGTGACATCGCCAAACGTATGCAGCAGGAGCTTGAATACAGTCAATTCACAGTAGTAGAGCATGCCGGGCATACAGTTCATGTGGAACAACCACATTTTTTTGGTAAAATAGTAAGTGAGTTTATTTTATCGCAAGATTAGAGGAGGAAATATTGATGGCTATTGAATGGCAAACTGAGCGTCAGTATGACGAAATTTTATATGAAACATATAATGGGATTGCAAAAATCACCATTAACCGTCCGCATGTACATAATGCATTTACACCAAAGACTGTAAGTGAATTAATTGATGCATTCTCACGTGCTCGCGACAATTCAGATGTTGGTGTCATTGTCCTTGCAGGTGCTGGAGGAAAAGCATTCTGTTCAGGTGGAGACCAAAAAGTACGCGGTCATGGCGGCTATGTAGGAGACGATCAAATTCCACGTCTAAACGTCCTAGACTTACAGCGTTTAATTCGTGTCATTCCAAAACCAGTTATTGCGATGGTTGCGGGCTATGCGATTGGCGGCGGGCATGTGCTTCATGTCGTGTGTGACCTTACCATTGCAGCAGACAATGCGATTTTTGGACAAACAGGACCAAAAGTGGGCAGCTTTGATGCTGGTTATGGATCTGGCTATCTTGCACGTATTGTGGGTCATAAGAAAGCAAGAGAAATCTGGTACTTATGCCGTCAATACAATGCACAAGAAGCGCTTGATATGGGACTTGTCAACACAGTTGTACCATTAGAGCAGCTGGAAGAAGAAACAGTGAAGTGGTGTGAGGACATGCTAGAAAAGAGCCCGACTGCTTTACGATTCTTGAAAGCTGCATTTAATGCTGACACAGATGGATTAGCTGGTATTCAGCAATTTGCAGGAGATGCGACCCTTCTTTATTACACAACAGATGAAGCAAAAGAAGGACGCGATTCCTTTAAGGAAAAACGGAAGCCAGACTTCGGTCAGTTCCCTCGTTTCCCTTGATTCAATGATATGGATGAAAACAGCTTAGTGCATCAGACTGAGCTGTTTTCTTTTATGAAAAGGAGGTGTCATGATGAAGCAACCGAATTGGCTGCTGCACCGTGCGTATTTAACGCCAGACCGGGTCGCACTCATTTATCAAGACAACGAGTGGACATTTCGTGATTTAGCGAATGATGTAGACCAACTTGCAAATCGACTGACACGTGCATCTTTTAAAAAAGGGGATACGGTTGCGATTTTAATGAACAACCATCCTCACATGGTCATGCTTGTTCACGCTTGTTTTTTATTAGGCTTCAAGATTGTGTTATTGAACAATAAGTTAACAAAAGCAGAGAGACGTTTTCAGCTGAAAGATGCGAAAGTCATGGCTTTATTAACAGAGCCTGCATATGCAAATGAGCATAATGGTGATTTACCTGTTTATACAATAGAGACTTTACCTGATGCAGATCATGATATGGAAAAGAAGGTCGTACATGATATTGATTTAAATGAGACGGCGACTATTATGTATACATCTGGAACGACAGGACGCCCTAAAGGGGTGGAGCAAACGTTTGGCAATCATTTTCATAGTGCTGTTTCCTCGGCATTGAATTTAGGGATCAGGGAGGACGACCGCTGGCTCATTGCCTTGCCTCTTTTTCATATAAGCGGTTTATCCGCTATATTTAAATCTGTCATATACGGTATGACTGTCGTGCTTCATCAAAAGTTTGATGTCGATGAAGTCAAGGATGCTATTGAACAGCATCGAGTGACGATGTTGTCAGTTGTACAAACCATGCTGTCCCGTTTATTAAGTGGACTTGAAGAATGTCCGTCTTCTTTGCGCTGCCTGCTGTTAGGCGGAGGCCCTGCGCCTTATGCGATGCTTCAAGAGAGTAAGGAGAAAGGATTTCCTGTGTTTCAATCGTACGGTATGACGGAGACCTGCTCACAAATTGTGACACTTGCGCCCGAATTTAGTGTGGAAAAGCTTGGATCAGCGGGAAAGCCCCTTTTTGGGTGTGAATTAAAGATTCAAGATGAGAACCGTCCGTGTCGTCCTTTTGAGCATGGTGAAATCATGGTAAAAGGTGCAAATGTCATGAAAGGCTACCTTTATCGTCAAGAGGCAACAGCTGCTGCATTTGAGCAGGGCTGGCTGAAAACGGGTGATATTGGCTATGTAGATGAGGACGGATTCTTATTTGTGCTTGATCGGCGGTCAGACTTAATTATTTCTGGCGGAGAAAATATTTATCCAGCAGAAATTGAAGCAGTTCTTTTAACACATCCAAATGTAAAGGAAGCCGGAGTGACGGGTATGTATGATAAAAAATGGGGAGAGGTACCTGCTGCCTTCCTTGTGACACATGAGCAGATTCCGGAGAATGAGCTCTATGCTTTATGTCAGTCGCAATTAGCCAAGTATAAATGGCCCGCCGCTTTTCACTTTGTGGATGAGCTGCCAAGGAATGCGTCGAATAAATTGCAGAGGCACAGACTCAAATCAAAGGGGTTTTTAGATGATTCAAATTGAACGTGTGATCTTATATCATGTCACGATGAAACTCAAACAGCCGTTTACAACGAGCCTTGGGACCATTTCAGAGCGTGAGTTTATTATTGTCGAGGTCAAAGATCAAACAGGATTAACTGGATGGGGAGAGGTATCTGCCTTCTCTTCTCCGTGGTATACAGAAGAAACCATCGAGACCTGCTATCACATGCTGAGGGCTTTCTTTATCCCGAACGTGCTGACCCGATCTTTTACACATCCTTCGGACATACCAGACAGCTTGTACCATTTTAAAGGCAATAGAATGGCCAAAGCGGGAATTGAGGCAGCTGTGTGGGATATTTATGCGAAGCGAGAAAATAAGTCCTTACGTGACGTCTTAGGCGGTACTAGAGATAGAATTCCATCTGGTGTCGTTGCGGGGTTAGGACCAGTAGATGATATGATTCAGCAAATCGAGCAGTTTGTTGATCAAGGCTATCAGCGTGTGAAAGTGAAGATTAAGCCGGGACAAGATATTGGACTTCTACAAAAGATAAGAGAGTCTTTCCCTCACCTTCCGTTAATGGCGGATGCAAACTCTGCTTATGAATTAAAAGATATTAGCAAACTGAAGCAGCTCGACGATATTCGTTTATTAATGATTGAACAGCCATTAGCCGCAGATGACATTGTCGATCATCGGCATTTGCAAAAGCATTTAAAAACACCAATCTGTTTGGATGAAAGTATTTGTTCTTTAGATGATGCGAGAAAAGCTGTAGAACTTGGAAGCTGTCAGATTATTAATGTGAAGCCTTCACGAGTTGGAGGGCTGACTGAAGCTCTTAAGATTCATGCGTTCTGCAAGGAGCAGCAGATTCCGTTATGGTGCGGGGGGATGATTGAAACAGGCATTTCTCGCGCGCAAAACGTGGCACTTGCATCACTTCCGCAATTTACGATTCCTGGGGATATTTCAGCATCGTCGAAATATTGGGAGCAGGATATCATTTTTCCTGAAATCAAAGTTGAAAATGGGTTTATTGAGGTGCCTCGTTCTCCAGGTATGGGCGTAGAAGTTGATTATCAAGCGCTTCGTTCTTTCTCAGATAAAATTGATGTGTTTACAAAACATGATTTTGTGAAATGAAAACGAATGAATAGCCATTTGCACCATCCATAGAACCACTGTATAGTTGAGGAAAGTTTTTCCTTCCTGTCTGAACAAAAAGAAAGAGCGGTCATCCGCTCTTTCTTACTCTTCTACAAGCCCGCTGTCGTAAGCAAGCTGTCCAATATACTGATGCATGTCATTGGGCATGTCGGAAACATGTCCGTATTCATAATCCCAAAGATTTAAAAAGGAGTGAGCTGCTTGATAAAATGCAGCCTCGTCCGCGTCCTGAATTTCTTCAAGAAACGTTTGAGCAAGCCGATCGTTTTTCAAAGCGAAGCGCCTCCTTTAATGAGACTTAAAGGTCTTGAGGTTTAAACGTTTTACAGTCAGTTTCTTCACTTTTCTCAGCCGTATTTCCTGTATGGCTGACGACATAAATTGCATCTGCACCACAACGATTTCCAGCATTCCAGTAGGAACAGTTGTTTACTTCACAAAGGATTTTTTGACTCATACAGATGACCTCCTTTTGAGTATGTCTTTCATCTATAATGTAACCGAAGTAAGGGGCGTTCATTCATGTTAATCTTCCTGACGAATATAACGCTTATCTTTCATAAACAATTTCCAGAAGAAGTAGAACCCAGGGAATAGGATGATAAACCCTACAATATACGTAATAAATAATGCCCTAAATGTGACGGGATCTGTAAACCCAGACATGATGGTAATATCAGGATAGGCCATATAGGGCAAATGCGCATGTCCATACACATAGCTTGCTAAGAAATATTGAATTGTAATGGCGATAACCGCTAAACGTGGTCTCCCTTTCCGATGTTTAAAGCGACTGTTTGGTAAAAATAGAGCCAAACCTGCAAGCAAAAACATGAGTAGAGAAACAAGAAGGATCGGGATGTTCTGCATCATTTTTGTGAACAGCCAATTGGCCTCACTTCTCAGTGTGAGCATGATAAAGAAAGCCATCATGAGAGAAAGTGGACCCGTAATCAGTGCTCCTCTTCTATAAATGTTATAAGCCTCATCTTCGTTTGCAACATTAGAAAAATCAGCTAAAAGCAAAGATGAGAGGAAAAGGGTACTGAAAATCGCAAAACCTACGAAAGAATAGACATTTGCGCTTGTAAAGACCAATCCTAAATCTAATGAGTAGACATTATTCTCCTGAAAGATGAATCCACCATGTGTAATGGGGAGAACCATGATGAGAATGGACGGAATAATAAAGCCGCTAATTCCTGAAATATATGTAACGGCTTTTCTATATTTTTTAGGCAGTGAATGAGAGAAGACGAGAAATCCGCTTCGCAGTGCAAGAAGCAATAAAATAATGCTGCCGGGTATTAATAGAACAGTGCCTAGCACAAATGTTGCACCTGGAAACAGGCTAAACAAGGCAACGACGATGGCTACAATGAACACGTTAGTTACTTCCCAAGTTGGAGAAAGATACTTATTTGCGATATTTGCGGCCTTTGTCTGCTCTTTGTTCATGTAAATCATTGACCAAAATCCTGCACCGAAATCCATTGATGCCATCACTGCATAGATAAACACGAATCCCCATAAGATGGTGATTGCAATGAGTGCATCAGTTGTTACATCCATTTGCATCAAGATCGCTCCCTTTTTAAGATTCTGTTAACCGTAAGTCTTCTTCAATTGAATGTTTTCTAAAGTAGTACGTCAGTACAATCACAGTTGCGATGCCTAAAATGAGATAGACAATGGCAAAAAGGATGAAAAGTGTACCGATAGATCCTGATGATGTGACGACTTCAGAGGTTTTGAGCATTCGATAAATCACCCATGGCTGACGGCCTGTACAGGCAAAGATCCAGCCAAATTCAATCGCCAAAAGACTAAGAGGCCCGCCAAATAAATAAAGGACAAGCAGCCATTTTGGATAATGGTCGCGTTTTAAAATTTTGCGGTAAAACAGTGCTAACACAGCAAAGAAAATGAGCAATGAGCCGATAATGACCATTCCGTTAAATAATGTGTGAATAAATAAAGGCGGCCACTCGTCCCTAGGAAAATCATTTAACCCTTTAACCACAGTATCAAAGCTATTTCCTGCAAGAAAACTAAGTGCCCAAGGGATTTCGATAGCTCCTTTGATTTCTTGCGTATTGGCATCAGTAAAACCGCCAATGGCCAGAGGCGCATGTGATTGCGTTTCAAATAAACCTTCAGCACCCGCTAATTTTTCAGGCTGATATTCATATAGAAGCTGAGCTGATTCGTGACCGTTTAAGGCTGTGAGAAAAGAGAAAAGTCCGCCTACAATCAGTCCAAGAAAAAGGGCTTTTCGATGAAAGGTATAGAGCTTTTCGTTTTTTCTTGTTTTCAACATTTTAAATGCAGCGACAGAAGCAATGACAAAAGCGCCTGTTGTAAAAGCAGACAGTACGACGTGAGTAGCAGTTACAACAAAACTAGGATTGAAAAATGCCTTCCAAGGTTCGATATTCGTTATTTCTCCATTGACCATTTGAAAGCCAGCGGGTGTTCCTTCAAAAGCATGTACGTTTGTAATGAGAATCGCTGAAGCTGCTGCACCAATGACAACGAAAATAACGGTAATGATGCGCATGGCTGGTGATAAACGATCTGCTGCGTACACATAAATAGACATAAATAATGCTTCAATAAAGAAAGCATAAATTTCTATTTGAAATGGCAGTGACATGACTTTTCCGATGACCTCCATAAAACCAGGCCATAGAAGGGCAAGCTGCGTACCAGCAATGGTACCGGTTGGAATGGCAACACCTAACAGAACAGCCTGCGCTTTTGTCCATCGTTTGGCCATGATGGCATAATGCGGGTCCTTCGTTTTTTGAAAGATGAGTTCAGCTAACAAAATCATTAGCGGGATGCCTACGCCAAGCGAGGCATAAATAATATGGAAGCCCATTGTTGTGCCGAACAGACTTCTAGCTAAAACGAGATCAGTCAATTTTTTCTCCGCCTTTCTTATCGCATCTCTTTTGATGGTGTTTATTATTCTCCACCATTTTTAGATTATTCTTCCTGACTAAGAAAGCTTGTTTTTTGACAAGTTGTAAAAGAGGGAGTAGAATATAATTATAAAACGTAATCGTTACGTTTTAATGATGAAGGGAGTTTTGACATTGAAAAGAGATATTCATCCAACCTCACATGAAGTTGTATTTATGGACGTAAACAGCGGTTACCGCTTCTTAAGTAGATCAACAAAGACATCACATGAGACCGTAGAGTGGGAAGATGGGAAGACTTATCCTGTCATTAAAGTAGAGACAAGCTCTGATACGCATCCATTTTATACAGGACGCCAGAAATTCGGAGAAAAAGGCGGCAGAGCGGAGCAGTTTAAGAAAAAATACCAAATGTAGACAAAGAAACACACCTGATCATGGTGTGTTTTTTTGTGCATTAAAAAACCCCGGCTGATCGCACGGGGTTCAAGAATTCATTCAACATTTAAAGCTGTTTTTAATGTGTTTAAATTTTGTTTCATTAAGCTGACATAGCTTTCGCCATTTTTAGCATCATCTTCTGTAATGGATTCTAGATTTTTCAGTGTAAGGCTCTTTGCCCCAATTTCACTGCGAATCGTATCTGATACTTTACTGCTGACGTTATTTTCAAAAATGACATACTTGATGTGATGCTTTTCTGCCTGTTGTACGATATTTTCAAGCTGTTTTTGGGAAGGCTCTTCAGAAGCAGAGAGTCCTAGTACACTGATTTGCTCAATGCCATAGCGTTTTTCCCAGTAGCCGTATGCTGCGTGAGAAACAAGAATTTCTTTATGTTTTGCTTTAGATAACGTTGTTTTGAATTCCTGATCTAACGATTGTAATTCTTTTTTTAGTGATTCATAGTTTTTTGTGTATTCGTCTTTATGATCTGGATCTAGTGAAACGAGTGTGTCTTTAATGTTTTTTGCCATTTGCTGTGCATAAACAGGGTCTAGCCATGCATGGGGATCTTTATCTCCGTGGTCGTGTCCATCATGGTCATGATCTTCACCTTCATGATCGTGATCATGGTCCTCACCTTCTTCATGAGCATGTTCTTCTTGTGTTGATAATAGCTTGATGCCTTCGGCTGCTTTCACTGTTTTCACGCCTTGGTCTTTTAACGTAGAAGCCGTTTTATCAGCAAATGCTTCAGCACCTGTTCCGCTGTAAATAAAGGCATCTCCTTCAGCCATTTCAACCATCGTTTTTGAACTTGGTTCAAAGCTGTGTGCATCTGCATTGGCAGGATACACACTTTGAGCGTTCACGTGAGAGCCGCCAATTTCTTCAGTGAAATCTTGAATAGGGAAGATCGTCGTGTAAATGGTTAATTTCCCGTCTGCTTTTCCTTTTGAAGCATTTGTCCCCGCACTGCTTGAGCAAGCGGCAAGACCGACCGCTAATAAAGCAGCTGTTAAAATAAAAAAGATTTTTTTCATCTAAGAATGTCTCCTCTCAACCTATTAGATAGAAATGATTACGATTTAATGTCCTGAGTTATTGTATCGTAATAATTACGATTTGAAAAGAGGAAAATAAAAAATTTTCATCAGAAGATGTTTCCTCTAAAAAAATAGACGTCAAAACGTGACGAAATTTAAAACATTGTGCTATATTTATTTTTAAAAAAAGAAAAAGGAATGGACAAACTTATGAAACTTTTAGACGAAATCATCGAATATAACCAACAATTTATTGAAGAGAAGCGATATGAAGAGTTTACAACAACGAAGTTTCCACAGAAAAAAGCTGTCATTCTATCATGTATGGATACAAGACTTGTTGAACTGCTTCCACGCGCCATGAACATGAAAAATGGCGATATTAAAATTGTCAAAAGTGCTGGCGCTCTTGTTTCTCACCCATTTGGAAGTATTATGCGAAGCATTTTAGTGGCTGTTTATGAATTGAATGCTGACGAGGTGTACGTCATTGGGCATCACGATTGTGGTATGAGTAAAATAGACAGCGAAACACTCTTAAATAAAGCCATTGAGCGTGGTATTCCAGAAAAACGGATTGAAGTACTGGAATACTCAGGAATCGATTTTCAACAGTGGCTCAAAAGCTTTAGCTCAGTTGAAGAAAGTGTGAAAGACAGTGTATCTGTCGTTAAAAATCATCCGCTTCTTCCATCTGATGTGCCTGTACATGGTCTTGTCATTGATCCTGGAACAGGTAAGCTTGACTTAGTTGTCAATGGTTATGAAGAAAAGTAAGTTATTTTTCCTTTTTAGGCGGGACCGGATCCATGCCTCCAGGATGCAGCGGGTGACATTTTAAAATTCGTTTAATCGTGAGCCAGCCGCCTTTTAAAGCGCCATGCGTTTTGATCGCCTCTAGCCCGTAGTTTGAGCAAGTGGGGTAAAACCTGCAGCTCGGTGGTGTTAGAGGGGAAATGCATTTTTGATAAAAGCGAATGATGCCGATAAAAATTTGTTTCATAGAGGTTCCTCCTTGTCTGTCTTTTCACAGTATAAGAAAAAAGGACAAGGAAGGGAAGTTTTATAAACTAAACTGGTCGGAACAATATGTTATAATATAGGAAATTGCAATTATAGGAGTGGTGATTAATGCCTTCAGTCGAAAGCTTTGAACTTGACCATAATGCTGTAAAAGCACCTTACGTTCGTCATTGCGGCGTTCATAAAGTGGGATCAGATGGGGAAGTGAACAAATTTGATATCCGTTTTTGTCAGCCAAACAAGCAGGCAATGAAACCTGATACGATTCATACATTAGAGCATTTACTTGCGTTTAATATTAGAACACACTCAGAGAAATACGATCATTTTGATATCATTGATATTTCTCCGATGGGCTGCCAGACTGGCTACTATTTAGTTGTCAGCGGTGCACCGACACCAAGAGAGATCGTTGAACTGCTTGATGCAACATTCAAAGATGCAGTGGAAGTAACAGAAATTCCTGCTGCAAATGAAGAGCAGTGCGGTCAAGCGAAGCTTCATGATCTTGAAGGAGCAAAACGTTTAATGCGTTTCTGGCTGTCTCAGGATCAAGAAGAGCTATTAAAAGTATTTGGATAATCAGTAAGATGATGAACCGGACATATTGAATGTCCGGTTTTTTATATGAAATGAAACGAGAGCTGTTAAAATAGGGGATATTTGTTAAAATGGACATGTCAGTAAAAAAGGGGGATACACGAATGCGGAAAATGGTAGGAATCATTTTGATGCTCGCATTACTTAGTGCATGTGGAAACTCGGCAGCGAGCAATGACAAGGGAGAAGTGCCTGAGCTATTAGAAGTCAAACTAACAGGGCCGGAGCAAGTGGAGAAAAATGAAAACGTTATCGTAAAAGCAGCTGTCACATATGGTGATACGCCTGTTGATGATGCAGATGATGTTCAATTTGAAGTGTGGAAAGATGGCGACAAGGATAACAGCAAGATGATTCAGCCAAAGAAAAAGGAGAAAGGTGTATATGAATTGCATACAGCTTTCAAACAAGATGGCCTTTATATCATACAAGTCCATGTGACAGCTAAACAGCAGCATAATATGCCGAAGACAAACATCCATGTAGGTGATGTGAAAAAAGAGAGTTCATCTACTGAAGAAGAAGATACCTCACATCATTGAAAGCGGTTTTATTTTGGGTTAGGACGTTGGTTTGGTTCAGCATCCTGTGGTGAATCGACTTTATGCTTGTAATCATAAGCCTTTGATGTCGTCCACAGTGATAAAAAGACAACGATTGAGATAATGATAAAGCTGATAATCCCAAGTAACAGCATCTAACTCCCTCCTTATTTCCATATTAACATATATTTCATGCGGTCAAAATAGAAGAAAATGATGGCAGGTTTCAGTATAATAAAAAAAGGGTAATCCCATACTAACCGCAACTACATAAGGAGGAATCAACATGTCTGAAAAATTATTAAACGTCGTCAATAAACAAGTAGCAGATTGGACTGTGCTTTACGTAAAATTACATAACTATCACTGGTATGTAAAGGGAAAAGATTTCTTTACACTCCATGAAAAATTCGAGGAATTATATACAGAAACAGCCACTTACATCGATGATTTGGCTGAGCGTATGCTCGCATTAAATGGACAACCTGTTGCGACAATGAAAGAGTGCTTAGAAATTTCTAGCATTCAAGAAGCGGAAGGCAATGAATCAGCCGAGCAAATGGTGAAAAATCTGTATGATGATTTCTCTAATATTGCAGAAGAACTTAAGAAAGGCATGGAGCTGGCTGCAGAAGTAGGCGATGAAACAACAGGTGATATGCTGCTTGCGATTCATCAGTCCATTGAAAAACACAACTGGATGCTAAAAGCATACTTAGGATAAGCGAATGTGAAAGGAATGTCGATCATCAAACAGATCGGCATTCTTTTTTTGTGGATTTGTGACAGACAGCCCATTGAATTGATGGGGCTTTCAGCCGAAGAGAAAAGGGAAGGGAGGGGAGAAGATGTCCTCAATTGCAGGAATGATGAGCCAGCAAGTGGCGAGTATTCAAAAAACACTTAATATCAGTTTATTGAATTCACAGCTTGCCACGAACACAGCCCAAGCCATGGTGATGCTCGATCAAGTGCAGCAGCAGCCTCAAGCTGTTCAGCCCAAAGATTCAGATGCTACGTTTATTGATGTCAGAGTTTAACCAAGAAAGCCGCCGTCACAGGCGGCTCTTTTTATGCGCTTCACGAATTTTTTGAACAGCTAACCATGCCTTTATTTTTTGTCGTCCAAGCTATTCATCAAATGCGGCATATACTATTGAGGTAAGAAGTTCCACTATGAAAGGATGTTGATGCCAAGTGAGCAAGGATTTAGGCATCTTTTCGTTGTTTACAGTCAGTTTGTCGGCAATGGGCTTTCTGTTTGGTGGAGCAGGATATTTACTCATGATATTAGTGACACTCATGGCTATAGAATTAATTTGTTCAAGCCTAAGAGAATCTGTGACTGGACAACTTACGATGAAGCGTTTTTTGACCAGGCTTGTTCGAAAGGTTGTGACGATCTCTTTAATATCCATGGCACATTTCTTCGATGTCATGCTGAAGACTGGGGGGACAATTAAGGATTTAGCGCTCATCTTTTATATTATTTATGAATCGTACCAGATTGTCTCAACAGCCAGAGCTCTCGGAATTCCCATTCCACAGTTGTTTATTGATGTGTTAGACATGATTAAAAATAAATTGCGCAAAAAGCCGTAATTTCTTCATATCTGGTCATACTAAAGCAAAAAGGATGAATCAGATGGCGACACACACATACTATGTATCCGTTCAAGACGGATCAATCTCACAGCACAGAGACGCGGCTGCTTGGCAATTTCAGATAGAAGCAGATGATGACCAAATCTTGCAGTTAAGAGAGTATTTTGATGAACAGTATATGACAGATTGGAAAGGTTTCTTTCGGGCGCATGTTCCATTTCTTGAATATCATTATGATAGTCCAAACGACGAAATGGATAGGAAAAGAAAAGAAATTTACTCGATGATTCATGATCTCGGTAACGAAGAGACAAAGAACTTTATTGAGACCAATGGACTGATGAATTGAAAAAGCATGTAGACAAACCCTCGCATTCTTTGTCAGTCCTGCGTGCTAGTGCTCACGAATGTGAAATTCGCTCCACGCTAGTACTCGTTTTTCCTAGACTGCAAAGGTTTTCTATCACGCTGAAAAGAAGACAAAAGGCTAAAAGAAAGTTCATTTTAGCCTTTTGTCAACGATCTGAAAGCATGTAGAGACATTCTACATGCTTTTATTTTCGAGGCTGTAAGATGCCGCCGATCAGATCACTGATTCCGCCTCTATTTTCCTGCTGTGAGTTGGTGATTTCGTGTGAGGTACTCTGACTCTGGGGTTTGTACCGGTTATCATCTATCCCGACCCGCATTCCAGATGTTCGTTCAGATGGCTGGATAATCACAATTTGGTCCTGTTCATGAAATTCAAACAAGTAGGATTCGCCTGATGTTTGTCCAATGAACGTTTTCCAGTTCACATCTAATTTGACTTTCGGTGCTTTGCCCGTCCAAGCGACAATGGCGTCAGGATCTACACGGCAAGGTGCTTTTAAAATCAGCGGGTTTCCATTTGTTTTGATGGCAACCTGCGCCCCGTGACCTTGATACGAGAGCTTTGAAGTAAACAGCCCTTTCTGTGATAAAATCCCAACGCCTACTGGTGTCACGCCATAGTGACATTCTTCAGTAAAGGCAAGTAAATCTTCACTTTCCACGCTAACATGTTGCCAAGGACCGTTCGGCTCAAGATTGATGACGGTCACATGCTCGCTAGAATCAGCCAAGTAGCAAGTGCCTTGTCCACTCACTTCCATCATCTCAAGGTTTTCACCTGTTAATTTTCTGCTAATATGATTAAATACTTGGCTGACCATATTTCCTTTATTCGTCCCAAGTAATCGTTTACGGTATTGAAATGTACCTTGATCGGCAATCATAGCGCCTTTTTTGGCAAAAAGATCCCGTTGCCTTCTGCTTGTAAAGTCAGTTCTTCGATCGTGTTGAAATGAAATCCCATTTGTGCCAGCTCCTTTCCTTTGTCAAGATGTGAATCCGTAGATGCGGCATAGGTCGTTTAAATCAAGGGTCGTACCTTGTCCTGTTGCGGTAATTTTCCATTCGTTCTCAACTCTCGTTAGTTCAGCACAAATGATGGATGTACAAAATGAATAATCTTCTGTTAACTGAAAGGTACAAATCTCCTGTTGTGTGATTTGATCGGAAAGGCGCAAGTAGGCATTGGTCACCTGTCCAAAATGATGTGCCCGCTCGTGTGCATCATGTATCGTGGCTGTTACGACGATTTTCTGAATATCGGGTGAGACTCTGCTCAGCTGCATAATGATGATCTCATTATCCCGATAGCCTCCGCCGACCTGATGATCACCTAGATGGCGAACAGCTCCATCTAAGCTTTGCTGCTGATGATAATAGATGAGGTGTTTTGGAGACAGAAGCTTGTCCTCTTCATTTAAGAGAAACACTTGCGTATCTAAATCAATTGGCTGACCAGATAAGTCCCAGCCAAGTCCGATTTGAATTTGATCTACATTTGGATTGTCTTTTGTTAAATCTAACTTTTGTCCTTTCATGAGGTGTTTCTTCACTGCCTCAAGAGAAGCGTCTTCTTTCTCATGTTGCCTCATTGGCCATGCTTTGTTATTTTCTTGTTTTGATCCATTTGTGATGCTCATGCTGGTTTCCTCCTCGTCTGTGTAGGACAAACACTTATTGATTTACGTCATCATGGGCAAAAGGTTTCATGATTAAAATGGGATGAGGATGGAGATGATAAAAAGGTTTTAGCAAGAATACTTATTTTACATACAGACGAGATAGAAGCACTCGTTTGTTTCACTTTTCATAAAAATTCTTCAGAGAAATGTGATCTGTGGTATGATGTTTTACAAGAAGCAAGGACAGGATATGAGGGATTTCACATGCATGTATTTAAAGATTATTATCATAATACGGTCAAGCTCTCTTTTGAAGAGCAGCCTTTTTCAAGTCATCCTAAGCATGTTTGGGCTATTTGCCGCTATCAAGGAAAATGGCTACTTACTGAACATGAGGATCGAGGCTACGAGTTTCCAGGAGGGAAAGTAGAGCCAAATGAAGAAGCAGATCAAGCCGCTATACGAGAGATTCACGAAGAGACGGGTGCTGTTGTTCGTGAATTAACGTATATTGGTCAATATCAGGTGCTTGGCAGAGAGAAAGTCATTGTCAAAAATATTTATTTCGCCGATATTGAAAGGCTCGTCAAGCAGGACACGTATTTTGAAACGAAAGGACCCGTTCTTTTCGCAGACTTACCAAGATCCATCGCAAAAAATAAAAATTTCAGTTTTATTATGAAAGATGATGTCTTGAGACAAAGTCTTGCTTATTTAGAAAAGAACGGTTTGATTCGTTAAAAAAAGCGCAGGGAAATGACCCTGTGCTTTTTATTTTTGCAGAAAACGGCGCTCCAGCCATTCAACAAGCTGATACATGATGGTGGCGAAGACGGCGATAATGAAAAGACTTAAGAACACGAGTGTAAAGTTGAAGACTTGAAAGCCATAGATGATCATATAGCCGAGTCCTTTTGAGGATACAAGGAATTCTCCCACAATGACCCCAACCCAAGAAAGACCAACATTGACCTTAATGGCAGAGATCATCGTTGGAATACTTGCTGGCAAAATGACCTCACGGAAGACCGTTCTTTTTTTTGCGCCAAAGGTTTTCATGACTTTTAAATAATTCTCATCGACTTCTTGAAAGGCTGTATAAATGACGATTGTGGTAATGATCACACTGATAATGGCACCCATCGCGACAATGCTGATCATGCCTGGTCCAAGGGCAACAATTAAAATGGGGGCGAGAGCGACTTTCGGCATCGCATTTAAAATAACCAAATAAGGATCAAGGACATTTGCAAGACGGGTGGACCACCATAAGGCGGCGGCTAATAAAATGCCGCAAAAAGTACCAAGTAGAAAGCCGAGCACTGTTTCAAATAGCGTAATGCTCATATGATTGATTAATGAACCATCTGATAATTTTTGTAAAAACAATTGGCAGACAGCAGATGGTGAACTGAAAATGAGCGGGTCAATCAGTCTGAAATGGCTCGCAAGCTCCCAAAGCGAAAAGAAACTGGCGAAAATGATCAACTGGTAGACTCGCGTCATGCGTTTTTCCATTCGAATTTTTTTTCGATAGGCTTCATGTAAAAGATCACTGTGTTTCAACTGTCTTCAGCTCCTTCCAAATCGTTTGAAAGAGCTCTTGGAAACTTGCTGTCTGTCTCGCTTCAAAAGGAGAGAGCGTCCTCAGATCATCTGGAACGGTAAACATTCGCTGGATAGAGCCGGGATGCTTTGAGAATAAGAAAATGCGATCACTCATCGCAATGGCTTCGCCGATGTCATGCGTGACAAGAACAGCCGTTTTTTGATAGTTTTTTAATGTGTGAAAGACGAGGTCTTCTAATGTCAGTTTCGTCTGGTAATCTAGTGCTGAAAATGGCTCATCAAGCAGAAGCAGGCCGGGATCAACTGCAAGCGTTCGGGCGAGAGCCGCACGCTGCCTCATCCCGCCTGACAGCTCCTTCGGGTATTTTTCTTCGACATCATGCAGTCCAAGCTTTGGCAGTAAGCTAAGGGCAGCTGAGGTGGCTTCATGTGAATCTTGTTTTGCAATTTTTAACCCGAGAATGACATTTTCCTTGATCGTTTTCCATGGGAACAAATAATCTTGCTGGAGCATATAACCGATTTGATGCTCCTGTTGATTCGGTTCTTTTCCTTCGATTAAAATTCGACCTTCAGAGGGTGGCGTAATGCCTGCGATGATGGACAGCAAGGTTGTTTTCCCGCAGCCGCTGGGACCAATAAATGAGATGAATTCACCTTGAGTGATCTCCATATTGATGTGTTTGATGGCCGTGGTTTTTTCTTTTAAAGAGAAGTACGTGTGGGTCACATGGTCAATTTGAAGGAAAGACATGTGCTACCTCCTGTTCTATTTGTGATCTGTGACCTTCCTTGCAATGGATGAATCGACAAGTTGTTTGTACGGGATAAATTCCGGTAGTTCACCACTTGCCTTCATGATTTCCTGTAATTTGTTCCATTCCTCTTCATTTAGAAGGGGATCTGTTGCGTAGGAGTTCTGCTGCTTGTAGCGTTTAATGGCTGTTGATAAGACATCAAGGTCTGTATCAGGAAATTGAGATTGGATTGTCTCGGCAATTTCCTCTGGGCTCTTTGCTTTGACCCATTTTTGCGCTTTGTAAATGGCACGAGTAAAGGCTTCAGCTGTCTCTTTGTTTTCCTCTAAGTAACTCTTCTTTGCCATAAAGGTGGTATAAGGCACCTTGCCGGAAGCCTCACCAAAGGAGGCGGTAATGTACCCTTTGCCTTCTTTTTCAATTAAGGAAGCTGTCGGTTCGAATAACTGCACAAAATCGCCAGTTCCAGAGGAAAAAGCACCTGAAATGTTGGCAAAATCAATATTTTGAATCATGCGAAGATCCTGTTTCAAATCAATGCCTTCTTTTTTCAGGACATATTCACCGACCATTTGCGGCATGCCGCCTTTTCGTTGACCGAGAAAGTCCTTTCCTTTCAATTGATCCCAAGAGAATTGATTGATTTTTTCCCTTGAAACAAGAAATGTACCGTCTGTTTGTGTCAGCTGTGCAAAGTTCATGACAGAGTCTTTCGTGTCTTGTGCTTCCACATAAATAGAAGATTCAGATCCGGTCAGAGCGATATCAGCACCGCCGGATAAGAGAGCTGTCATTGTTTTATCGCCGCCCCAAGTGGTTTTTAATTCAACCTCTAAGCCTTCATCTTTGAAAAATCCTTCGGATAGGGCGACATAAAGCGGTGCATAAAAGACCGAATGGGTCACCTCGGCTACTTGTACGGTCTGCTCTTGGTCTTTTTTACAGGCGACAAATGGAATAAAGAGCAGGACAACGAATATGAATGCCAGTCTGACTTTAATGGAACGATTCAAGAGTAATTCGCCTCCTTTGTTCTAGGTCACTAATTAAAGTATGTTAAAAGGGATTTTTGGTGAGTGCCTAGATGAAATAAGAAGCGCATTGTTTATTTATAGAACGTGTCTTTTTTTCTATACTAGAAGCATGAATGTTTTCTTGTATTTGGAAGAAATAAAGGAGCGGTTTCGTGTATAGATTGAGTTGGGTATTTGTTGGTTGGTATGTAGTAGGTCTTATTTTAATGGTCTTTTTTGAAGTGCCGGCATGGCTTCAGTTTGCGAATGGTATCTTTCTTGTGCTTTACGCCTGCTGCGTCATTGAGATTGGCCGAAATATCTACGGGGCATGGAGCTTTGTAATCGTAAGAGCAGCCATTGTGGGTGTGTTGACATTTACAGTTGAATGGGTGGGGATCACAACTGATTTTCCATTTGGGGCCTATGATTATTATCCGACGCTTGGATTTCTTGTGGCGGGAGTGCCTTTGACGATCGCTTTTGCATGGGTTGGTGTGTTTTTAAATAGTCTTTTTTTATCAAGACAACAATCGAAGTGGAAGCGAGCCGTCGAAACGGGTATATGGATTGTACTGCTTGATCTCATATTAGATCCGGTAGCGGCTGAACGAAAGTTTTGGGTGTGGTATGACGGCGGAGGTTTCTTTGGTATCCCTTTTGAGAATTTTGTCAGCTGGGGTATCATTGGAGCAGGACTTTCATTTCTGTTCCCGCTCGTATCCATTGATCAGCAGGCATTGCGCTGGAATGGACGTATTTATCAGGCCATGGTGTTCTTCTTTGGTCTTTTAGCATTAAAGGGCGGGCTGGATGTCATTTTTTATTTAGCACTGATCATTGTCATCTTGTGTGAAGGAAGGGTTCGATTTGAAAGAAAGCGACAAAAACCGATCGTTTAGACGACTCTTTTATTTTTATCTTGAACGATATTTACTGAACAAACATTTTCGCTGTGTCATGATGAAAGGTACGGTTGACCCAAAGGAGAAGCATCCTGTTCTTTATCTCGCTAATCACAGTTCATGGTGGGATGGACTGATCATTTTTCTTTTAATAGAACAAATGTCTGAGCTGGATCATGCCATGATGATGGAAGAGAAGCAGTTGAAGCAATATGCTTTTTTTCAAAAACTTGGTGCATTTCCAGTCCATAAAGAGAAGCTGAAAAGTGTCAAGCAGGCATTAATGACCGCAAAGGAGAAGATGGAGGCTGGCGGGGGTGTGTGGCTCTTCCCGCAGGGGAAAATTATGCACCAAGACATAAGGCCGATTGAACTGGAAGGCGGAGCTTCTTTTTTAGTCAGGCAATTTGAGCAGGTCGTCATAAAACCTGTAACGCTGCATTATACATTTAATCAATTTCAAAAACCAACGGTATCGGTTGAGTTTGGAGAAGATGTCCTAGTAGCTGGCGGATCACTTCGCAGTAAGGAAGTAACAAGTTTACTCGGAGACCTGCTTGAAACACAGTTAAACGCACATCAAGCACAGGTTATTGCTGATCCAGATTTTTCAACAAACGAACAATTTAGGCAGGTAACAAGGACAAGCCGGTCAACTATTGATGCGTTTGATTCCTTTAAAAAGTGGGTGAAAACATGGCGGTCTTCTTAATTGTCATCAGTGTTTTGCTGCTCTGCCAATTGATGTTTACGATTTGGAATATGAAGCAATTTCCTGTACTCAAGCCGGCATCTCTTTCACCTGATGAACGCATTTCATTATCGATCCTCATTCCAGCGAGAAATGAAGAAAAAAGGCTGGAAGCCTGCCTTCAGTCGATTGTTGATCAGCGTCTCCATCCGAAAGAGTTGATCGTGCTGGATGATCACTCGACAGATCAGACGAGAATGATTGCAGAGGGCTTTGCAGAGACATATCCATGGATTCGTGTGCAGTCAGGTCAAGTATTGAAGCGCGGCTGGCTTGGAAAATCATATGCTTGTTCCCAGCTTGCTGAGGCAGCATCTTCTGATTGGCTGTTATTTTTAGATGCAGATGTCCGCTTAAAACAAGGAGCTATTGAAGCGGTGTACAAGCAGTTATGCATACAAAAAACGGGCATGCTTTCAGGTTTCCCAGAGCAAAAAACGGGAACGCCTTTTGAGCATCTTGTCGTTCCTATGATGATGTTTACGATTGGCTGTCATCTGCCAGTGAAGTGGGTCAGAACATCTCAACATCCTGCTTTTGCCGCAGCACATGGCGGCTTTATTGCCATTGAAAAGAACTGTTATCACGAAATAGGTGGTCATGAAGCGATCAAGGATTCTCTTGTGGATGATATGGCTTTGGCTAAACGTGTGAAAACGAAGGGCTTTCCGTTCACACTCGCAAGTATTCATTCTTTTGTCTACATGAGAATGTATGAGAGTGGACAGGAAGTATGGGAAGGATATCGGAAAAATTTGTTCCCGGGAGTGAATCGAAACATTGCTTTGTTAAGCAGTGTCTTTTGTTTATACTCCGTCCTTTATGTAGTTCCTGTTCTTTGCTTTATGATCGCACTGATTCATTTTGATGTGGTCAATCTCTGTTTAGCCCTTCTTTGCTACGGGCTGGGTGTATCCATTAAAGCGGTCATTGATATCGAAAATGGAAGAACGTCTACGATGGCCTTTTTATTGCCTGTCAGTATCATAAGCCTGATGGCCATTGGTTTTGCTTCTATGAAAATTGGGCTGAAAAAAGAAGGCTATGAATGGAAAGGAAGAAGGTACGAATGAAAAAAGTGATCATTATTGGCGGCGGACTTGGCGGGTTATCGGCTGCGATTCGCTTACAGTCACGCGGTTTCCAGGTCACCATTTTAGAAAAAGAAGCTTCTTTAGGCGGGAAATTACAACGCCATCAAGCGTCTGGCTACTCTTTTGATTTAGGACCGAGTACCATTACAATGAAGGCGTATTTTGAGGAAGTATTTACCTCCTGTCATAGACGAATGGAGGATTATGTGACGTTTTATCCGATTTTCCCGCTTACTAAAAACGTTTTTTCAGATGGACATACGGTCGAGTTTACGCCAGATATTGAGCAAATGGAATCACAAATTGCAGTTTTTAGTCCAGAGGATGCAAAGCGATACCGGGCATTTTTACAGGAATCGAAGAAGCTTTTTCAAATGGCAGAGGATCAGTTTTTAAATCGTTTATTATTGACCTGGAAGGATAAAGCGGATGTCAAGCTAATGAAAGCCCTTCTTGCTGTCAAACCTTTTACATCCGTTCAGCGATTGCTGCGTCAATATTTTCGTCATCCTCATACATTGGCGATGTTTGGCCGGTATGCGACTTACATTGGCTCTTCTCCATACGAGGCACCTGCTATTTTTAATATGATGGCTTATTTAGAAGGAGAAAAAGGCATTTATGGTATTAAGGGCGGTACATATCGTTTAGTTGAGGCATTTGAGACACTGGCAAAGGAATTGGGTGTCCAAATTCATCTCAATGAATCAGTTAAAAAGATTCATGTAAAGAATAAGCGAATCCAAGGAGTTGAAACGGATCAGCAGTTATATGAGGCAGATCAAGTCATTGCGGGGGCAGATGCACTGACTGTTTATCGCCAATTAATTGATGAAGAAGACCGTCCGAGCTTTGGAAATCAAAAACTGGCAAACATTGAGCCATCGTTATCAGGTTTTGTTCTTTTGTTGGGCGTCCCTAAAGTCTATGAACAACTGTCTCATCACAACGTGTTTTTTCCAGAGAATTATGAACAAGAATTTAAGGATATTTTTCAGAAAAAACAGCTTCCTCATGATCCGACGCTTTACATCTGTTATTCAGGTCATTCAGAGCCAGCTTTAAGCGGAGGGCCAGGAAGAAGTAACTTGTTTGTATTGGCCAATGCGCCATATGTGACAAAAGAGCAAAATTGGGACATGCTAAAGGAGACATATGGCCAGCATATGAAAACAAAACTAAAGGAAAAGGGTCTCTTTGATCTTGACCAGCTTGTAGAATTTGAAGCGGTACAAACCCCGCTTGATTTACAGCAAAAAACGGGAGCGTATCATGGGGCCATTTATGGCATGTCGTCAAACTCATTCAAGCAGGCATTTTTTCGCATCAATAATCAATCAAAGGATATTGAAGGACTTTGGTTTGTTGGCGGCACAAGTCATCCAGGCGGCGGCACTCCGATGGTGACAAAATCAGGACAGCTCGTCGCAGAAGCCATCATCAAGCATTTGACGTAACACCGAATGAAAAGGAGAGAATTCAAGTGATTGTGGAAAAGAGAAGGTTCCCGTCGCCACATCCGCATATTCACTTATATACAGTGACATATGAGGCCGATGGACTTCGAATGAAGGGGCTGCTCGCTGAACCGGCCGGAGAAGGTCTCTATGACGGTTTTTTATATTTACGCGGCGGCATTAAAAATGTGGGAATGGTTAGACCTGGCCGAATTGTGCAATTTGCTGCGCAAGGGTTTGTCGTCTTTGCGCCCTTCTACCGAGGGAATCAAGGAGGCGAAGGGAACGAGGATTTTGCCGGAGAAGATCGGAAAGATGCATTTGCTGCATTTCAGCTGTTGAAACATCATCAAAAGGTGAAGCAGGAGCGAATTCATATCTTTGGTTTTTCCCGTGGCGGAATTATGGGCATATGGACCGCTGTTGAAATGAAGCATGAGGCCGCTTCCTTTGTGACATGGGGAGGCGTAAGTGATATGAAGCTCACCTATGAAGAACGTGTGGATATGAGAAGAATGATGAAGCGTGTGATAGGAGGTCCTCCGCATAAGGTACCAGAGGCATATGAGGCTAGAACGCCTTTGAATGATGTGCACCAAATTGAAGCACCTGTCTTAATCATTCATGGGGAGCTGGATGAGAATGTATCCATTGAGCATGCGTATTTATTAGAAGATGCACTGCGTCAGCATGGCAAGTCTGTGGAAACATGGTATTTTCACGGATATCATCATTATTTCCCGCCACAGCATAACCGGGAGATTGTCAGACGGCTGACGACATGGATGCACAGCCGAAAAGGCGGAAATGTGGTAAAATAAACGGTAGAAAGAAATATAGAAAGTAGGGGGATTTTCATTATGGGAATGCCTGTTGAATTTAATACAATGATTGTCACAAAAGGAAAAGAGACAAGAATTGAAGAAAATGTGTTTGAGCTCATGAAGGAAGGGTACCGCATTTATCCATTAAATATTCCGCTTGAGGTGCGTAAAACGAAAGACGGAGAAAAAACAGGAACAGCACATGTTGAAAAGCTGGAGCTCACAGACAATATCACGAAGGTAACGTACCGTCTTGTGTCATTGCATTCAACGAACTAAAAAAGCTGAGGGATTCATTCCCTCAGCTTTTTCCTTTTGATTAGACGAGTGGTCCGCCTTTTGCTTCAATATCACTTGCTGCATGGCTGAATTTTTTGAAGTTCTTTTTAAATTCATTTGCAAGGAAGTGTGCTTTTTCTTTGTAAGCCTCTTGATCGTCCCATGTTTTAGCAGGCTGAAGCACTTCATCTGGCACTCCTGGAATATGAAGCGGGATGTGTAATCCGAAGATGTCGTCAGTGATCATTTCAGCGTTATCAAGATCACCTTCGATCGCTGCCTGCACCATTGCTCTTGTATGAGCAAGATTCATTCGTTTGCCCGTACCGTAGCCGCCGCCAGTCCAGCCTGTATTCACAAGGAATACTTTTGCGCCGTGCTCATCGATTTTTTTACCAAGCATTTCAGCATAGACATGAGCAGGAAGTGGCAAGAATGGTGAACCAAAGCAAGTAGAGAACGTTGTTTCTGGTGACGTCACGCCACGCTCAGTTCCCGCTAATTTACTTGTGTAACCGCTCAAGAAGTGGTACATCGCTTGTTCTTTCGTTAAACGGCTGATTGGAGGTAAAACGCCGAATGCATCAGCTGTTAAAAAGACGATAGCAGATGGGTGACCTGCAATACTTGGTTTCACGATGTTATCAATCATTTCGATTGGGTAAGCCGCACGTGTATTTTCAGTAAAGAATGTGTCATCATAATCTGCTTCACGTGTTTCTTCATCAAGTACTACATTTTCAAGCACTGATCCGAAGCTGATGGCTTTGTAAATTTGGGGTTCTTTTTCTTCACTTAAGTTCACGCATTTTGCATAGCATCCGCCTTCAATATTGAACACACCTGTGTTAGACCAGCCGTGCTCATCGTCTCCAATCAGCTTGCGGCTTGCACTTGCAGAAAGCGTCGTTTTTCCAGTACCTGAAAGGCCGAAAAATAAAGCAACATCGCCTTCTTGACCGACGTTAGCAGAGCAGTGCATTGATAAAATATCTTGTTCAGGAAGCAGGTAGTTCATAACAGAGAAAATGGATTTTTTCATCTCTCCTGCATATTCTGTTCCACCGATCAGAATCGTCCGTTTTTCAAAAGAAACGATAATAAACGTTTCAGAGTTTGTGCCATCTGTTTCAGGATCTGCTTTAAAGTGAGGTGCAGATAAGATGGTGAAAGGTTTTTCGTTTGATGAAGGTGTTGATCCATCAGGTCTGATGAATAGCTGCTTTGCAAAGAGATTGTGCCAAGCGAATTCATTTACAACTGTAATTGGCATACGGTATTTTTCGTCAGCACCGGCAAAACCATCAAAGACAAATAGTTCATCACGTTCTTTTAAGTATGACACAACCTTTGTATATAAACGATCAAATGCCTCTTTCGAGATCGGCTGATTGACTTGACCCCAATCAATTTTATGTTCAGAGTTTTCTTCTTTTACGATGAATTTATCTTTAGGCGAACGTCCAGTGTAGGCACCCGTTGTGGCGCGGACAGCACCAGTTGAAGTTAAAACGCCTTCATTACGTGCCAAAATCTTTTCAACAAGTTTCGGAACAGATAAATTTTGGTGCGTATTTTCTAATGAGAGCAATGACTGCAAATCTTCTTTTAAATCCACTGAGTTCATAAAAAAACCCTTCCTTTACCGTTGAATTTGTTTGTTTTGATTAGTATAACACATTGATAATAATAGTCTATACTATTTAAACATTTTTGTGTGTGTTTTTTCATTTCTGCTATGAAAATATGCTTTTTGGTGATGCTAATGATGAGGTGAAAAAAGAGGGGGGATAATTCCTATGAACCATTGACATGACGCAAGGGTTTAAGATAAGATATCTTATTGAACGGATACTCTTATCCCGAGTTGGTGGAGGGACAGGCCCGATGAAGCCCAGCAACCGGTTTCTTATGAAAAGGCATGAACATGCTGAGAAACCAAGGTGCTAACCTGATGCAAGGTACAAGAACACCTTGAGCGATAAGAGTGAAAGGCATGCGATCTCAGACCCTTTCCTCGCAATGAAGGAAATGGTTTTTTTATTTTTGGGATATCATATGAACAAATTGCCAATAACATCTCTAATATAAACATGTTGAAATATAAGAGGGAACGAGTTCCGTATCATATTGGAGGCCTCATCTTGGGATGATGTGGTCTTGTACAGGAGGAAATAGCCATTATGAGTCAAAATCGTCGTTTATTTACTTCAGAATCAGTGACCGAAGGACATCCAGATAAAATCTGTGATCAAATTTCAGACAGCATTTTGGATGAAATTTTAAAGAAAGATCCAAATGCACGTGTTGCCTGTGAAACTTCTGTAACAACCGGTCTCGTATTAGTAAGCGGTGAGATTACAACGTCTACTTATGTTGACATTCCAAAGACGGTGCGTGACACGATTAAGGAAATTGGCTACACACGTGCGAAATATGGTTTTGATGCGGAAACATGTGCGGTTCTTACATCAATTGATGAACAGTCTGCTGATATTGCGCAAGGTGTAGACAAAGCGCTTGAAGCACGTGAAGGAACAATGACTGAAGAAGAAATTGATGCGATCGGTGCAGGTGACCAAGGTCTGATGTTTGGTTTTGCAAATAACGAAACTGAAGAGCTTATGCCACTGCCGATTTCTCTTGCACATAAATTATCTCGCCGTTTAACAGAAGTACGCAAGAATGAAACACTTGCATACCTTCGTCCAGACGGAAAAACTCAAGTAACAGTTGAATATGATGAACAAAACAAACCAGTTCGTATTGATACGGTGGTTATTTCTACACAGCATGCACCAGAAGTGACGCTTGAACAAATTCAAAGCGACTTAAAAGAGCATGTCATCCGCCCTGTCGTTCCAAGTGAACTGATCGATGAAGAAACAAAATACTTCATCAACCCAACAGGCCGCTTTGTTATCGGTGGACCTCAAGGGGATGCTGGTTTAACTGGACGTAAAATCATCGTTGACACTTATGGCGGGTATGCTCGTCACGGTGGCGGTGCTTTCTCTGGTAAGGATGCAACGAAGGTTGACCGTTCTGCAGCATATGCGGCTCGCTATGTAGCGAAAAACATCGTAGCAGCTGGTCTTGCAGATTCATGTGAAGTGCAGCTTGCTTATGCAATTGGTGTTGCACAGCCTGTCTCCATTTCAATTGATACATTTGGAACAGGAAAAGCCTCTGAAGAGAAATTAATTGAAGTGGTACGTGCAAACTTTGATCTTCGTCCAGCTGGCATTATTAAAATGCTTGACTTACGTCGTCCGATCTATAAACAAACCGCTGCATACGGACATTTTGGCCGTCATGACTTGGATCTTCCATGGGAAAAAACGGATAAAGCCGACACGCTTCGCAAGGAAGCATTAGGAGAATAACAACATACAAAACCGCTTATTTTAAGCGGTTTTCCTTTTGATTAAAAAAAATTCTACAAAAAGCGTAAAAATGTGAAACAAAATTGGACAAAAAACTGTCTAATTATAGGTCTACTTTTAAGAAATAACATAACGTGGAGGCAATAATATGTGTGGGTTTGTTGGTGTATTTAATCACCGTCCATTGTCCGAAACTACTGAGCAGGAAGAGTTAATTAAGCAAATGAATCGTCTCATCGTTCATCGAGGTCCGGATGATGAGGGGTACTTTCATGATGAGCATGTAGGATTTGGATTTAGACGTTTAAGTATTATAGATGTTGAACACGGAAAGCAGCCGCTTTCTTATGAAGATGAAAAATATTGGATTATTTTCAACGGAGAAATTTATAACTATGTGGAGCTGAAAGAAGAGCTTGTGAAAAAAGGCTATACGTTCAGCACAGATTCTGATACGGAAGTCCTTCTTGCCACATATCGCCACTATAAAGAAGAAGCGGCATCGAAGCTTCGCGGGATGTTTGCATTTTTAATTTGGGATAAAGAAGCGCAGTTATTATATGGCGCAAGAGATCCTTTCGGCATTAAACCGCTCTATTTTACACAAATGGATGACCAAGTGTACTTTGCTTCTGAACGCAAAAGCTTAATGGCTGTGAATGAGAACATTTTATTTGATGAGACTGCTTTGCAGCAGTACATGTCTTTTCAGTTCGTTCCTGAGCCAAATACACTTGATCAAAAAGTGCACAAAGTCGAGCCAGGTCATCAGTTTACACTGCGTCCAGGCCAAGACATTGCATTTAAGACTTACTGGAAAGTTCAATTCAAACCTGAGCAAACACAAGAGCAGAAATTAGTAGAAGAAGTACGTGATGCTATCTATGATTCTGTAAAAGTCCACATGAGAAGTGATGTGCCTGTTGGTTCATTCCTATCAGGCGGGATCGATTCTTCTTTCATCGTGTCGGTCGCAAAGGAATTTCACCCTGAACTGAAGACATTCTCTGTTGGTTTCCAGCAGGATGGATTCAGTGAGGTGGATGTAGCAAAAGAAACAGCTGATAAGCTGGGATTGCAAAACTTTAGTGCTGTGATTTCTCCTGAGGAATATATGAATGAGCTTCCAAAGATCGTCTGGCATTTAGATGATCCTTTGGCTGATCCAGCGGCGATTCCATTGTATTTCGTGGCAAAAGAAGCGAAAAAACAAGTCACAGTTGTTCTTTCAGGTGAGGGAGCAGACGAGCTGTTCGGTGGATATAATATTTACCGTGAGCCGCTATCTCTAAAGCCTTTTGAATCTGTACCATCCATGCTGAAAAAGCTTCTTCTTCGTCTGGCTCGTTTAATGCCAGAAGGAATGAAAGGGAAAAGCTTTATCGTTCGCGGCTGTACGCCATTAGAGGAACGTTATATCGGCAATGCGAAAATCTTTGAAGAGCCAGTGAAGAAAAACCTCTTAAAGCAGTATGATCCGAACATCACGTATCGTGACGTGACGAGAACATACTTCGAGGAAAGTGCAGGCTACAGTGATATTAACAAAATGCAATATGTTGATATCCATACGTGGATGCGCGGGGATATCCTGCTGAAAGCAGATAAGATGACAATGGCGAATTCTCTTGAGCTTCGTGTTCCATTCCTTGATAAGGTCGTATTTGAAGCAGCTTCTAAAATTCCAGAAGAGTTGAAAACGAAAGACGGTACAACGAAATATTTATTGCGTAAAGCAGCAGAAGGCATTGTACCAGACCATGTGTTAAACCGTAAAAAACTAGGTTTCCCTGTGCCAATTCGTCATTGGCTGAAAAATGAGATGAACGCTTGGGCGAAAGATATCATTAAAAACAGTCAGACAGATGAATACATTAACAAGGCATATGTTCTTGATTTATTAAATGATCATTGTGCTGGAAAAGCAGATCATAGTCGTAAGATTTGGACTGTCCTGATCTTTATGATCTGGCATAGCATCTATGTAGAGCGCAGCATTGATCCAGAGCAGTTGAATCACCAGCCGAAAGAAGTTATTTTTAGCTAATGAAAAAGGTTTTCAGCTTTGTGCTGAAAACCTTTTTTGTCATGATAGAAAGTGGTGGAAAAGGGTAAAATAACAAGCGGTACACAGTTATTGCTTAATATCCTGAAAAAAACATGATAAAGTGAAGATACATGTATGATGTTAACGCGATAAAAGGGAACGATAGTATTGTCCTTTTTCTACATATTCTCTGCGGATACGATCCATGTCTTGGATATCTTCATCTGTTAACTGGCGAACGACTTTGGCTGGACGGCCAAAAGCGAGTGAACCTTTTGGGATGACTTTTCCTTGCGGGACAAGGCTACCTGCACCAATAAAGGCTCCTTCGCCAATTTCCGCACCATCGAGAATGATGGATCCCATGCCAATGAGGGCATTTTTTCGAATGATAGAGCTATGTAATGTGACTTGGTGTCCAATGGTAGCACCATCTTCAATAAGAAGTGTTTTTCTAGGACTTTGATGCAGACAGGATAAGTCTTGAATGTTGACGTTTTTTCCAATTCTTACAGGAGCTACATCGCCTCTAATGACCGTTTGGAACCAAACGCTTGAATATTCTCCAATTGTGACATCACCTGTAATGGTGGCGTTTTCTGCAACAAAGACCGATTCATGAATCTCAGGTGTAAACTGATGATATGGATAAATCACTTTTTCGACTTCCTTTCTTAATACAACATTTGTGAGGTGTTTACTTTGTGGACTTGGCATGCTGAAAGACCGGTTGGTACAATTGTAATTGTACATGGTGCTAGTGAATATCATGGCCGATATAAATGGCTGATCGAAATGTGGCGAAATGCAGGCTATCACGTCGTCATGGGTGACCTGCCTGGGCAAGGGACATCGACACGTGCGAGAGGCCACATTCGTTCTTTTCAAGAATACATTGATACAGTCGATGAATGGATTGAACATGCGAAGTCGTTCAGACTTCCGACATTTTTACTTGGACATAGTATGGGGGGACTGATTTCGATTGAATGGTTCAAGCAGTATACCCATACGAAGATTGATGGCCTTATTTTATCATCACCTTGTTTAGGTCTGCAATTTAAACCGAAGAAGCTGATGGATTTTGCGTCAAAAGGGCTAAATGTGCTGGCGCCGTCTTTTAAAGTCGAATCTGGGCTGTCGATCGAACTTGCCACACGGAATCAAGATGTGATTGAGGCGGATTCGAATGATTCGCTTTATGTGACGAAGGTGTCGGTTCGCTGGTATCGAGAACTGGTCAAAAATATCGATGCGGCGATGCAGCCTACGAATGTCTTTCGGTCGATTCCGCTCCTGCTCATGCAGGCAGGTGATGACAAGATTGTAGATAAAACAAGAGTGATGAAATGGTTCAATGGCATTGAATCAACCAATAAATCATACCGTGAATGGGAAGGGCTTTATCATGAAATTTTTAATGAGCCCGAGCGAGAAGATGTGTTTAAGGCGGCAAGAGCCTTTACTGATCAATATATTTGATTGTGAGCTTAAGTTGGGGGTGGATTGATTTGTCAGTACCAGAACGTCCTTTTGCACTGATGACGAAGGTGTATAAAGATATTTTTCCGCTAGTTCATCAGGAGCTAAAAAAGTGGCGGGCTTATGCAGAAATGATTGAAAATGAAGAACTGAGAACGCAGGCACTAGCGAGCATATCCAGTAAAACCTTTCACTGTGAAGGCGGGGGAATTTTATCTCTTCTTGCAGGTGAAGCGAAGGAAACGTGTATTGAATTCATTGTGGCGTACCAAACGATTAGCGATTACTTAGATAACTTGTGTGACCGCAGTACATCACTTGATCCAAAGGATTTTCATATGCTGCATCAAGCGATGAGAGATGCACTCGATATTCATGCGGAGCTTAAGCCGTACTATCAATTCCGTGATGATCAAGAGGATCATGGATATCTGCATGCGCTTGTTAGGACATGCCAAAATGTGTTATCACGTCTAGCGCATTATCCGATCATTCAGCCCTATTTACATACGCTGTGTGATTATTATAGTGATTTACAAGTACATAAGCATGTGGTTCCTCATGAGCGTGAACCTCGATTAGAGTCATGGTTCCGCCAGTATGAAAAGGATTTACCGAAGATGGAGTGGTATGAGTTTTCCGCATGTGCAGGATCAACGCTGGGCATTTTCTGTCTTGTGGCTTATGCACTGCAGCCTGATTTTACAGAGAAGCAGGCGAAGCAAATTTACGAAAGCTATTTTCCTTATATTCAAGGTCTGCACATCTTACTGGACTATTTAATCGACCAAGAAGAGGACAGGCTGGAAGGCGATTTGAATTTTTGCTCGTACTACAACTCTCATCATGAGATGATGGATAGACTACAGCATTTTATTGAAAAAGCGGATGAACAGCTGAAAGGCATTCCACACGAGAATTTTCACAAACTAATCAATAGAGGGTTACTTGCGGTCTATTTGTCTGATGAAAAAGTGACAGCCCAAAAAGAGATGAACAAGCTGGCAAAGCGGTTGATCAAATCAAGCGGGAAAACATCGTTCTTTTTCTATATCAATGGCAGAGCCTATCGCACCTATCAGAAAATGCCTTGGATGAAATCTTCATAAAGGATAAAGTAAGCTCATCAGCTTGTAGAAAATGTTTTTCTGCAAGCTTTTTTGTATTGAACTGTTTTGCTTGTATCCTCTTTTTTCATTACAATCCTCTTATTTGCTGCCGATATTATTCTTAGTGTACGAAAAGTAGGAGAAAGGTATGAATCAAGCGAATTGTATCTCCTTCTTATGGCGTATATTTGTTGGAAATTTTAAAAAAGGGGAAGGTCGAATATGTCATTTTTTAAAAAGTTTGCAGCAAGTGTAGGAATCGGTGCAGCAAAAGTGGATACAATTTTGGAGAAAGATGCGTATGAACCGGGAGAAGAAGTAAAGGGAACAGTCCATGTGAAGGGCGGAAAAGTGCCTCAAGATATTCGCTATATTGATTTAAAGTTGAATACATGGTACACCATTGTAAAAGATGATGAAGAGCAGCGAAAATACACAACGATCCATTCTGTCCGAGTGACTGAATCATTCACGATTCAGCCTGGGGAAGCTCATCAGTTTACTTTCTCTTTTTACCTTCCTCTTGATACACCAATGACTGTAGGTAAAGTAGAGGTGGCTGTTGTGACAGACCTTGATATTCAAGGCGGGATTGATAAATCTGATCATGACCGCATTTTTGTAAACGCGCACCCTTGGGTGAAACGTGTGCTTGAAGCTGTTGGAAACTTAGGTTTTCACCTTCATGAAGCAGACTGTGAAGAAGCACCTTATTTCAGGCGCCGCCTTCCCTTTGTTCAAGAGTTTGAGTTCATACCGACTTCCGACTATTATCGTCAAATGCTTGATGAGTTAGAGGTGATTTTCTTCATTGATGAAGAGGGGCTAGATCTCATTTTTGAAGTCGACCGTAGAGCAAGAGGGCTGCGTGGCTGGCTGGAAGAAATGTATAATGACGGAGAACAGCTTGTACGTGTCCGCTTTACTCAATCAGAGCTTGCAGATGCAGAAGAGCTGGAAGTAGTGCTTGAAGAAATCATTGACCAATACGCTTATTAAACAAAAAAACTCAAATCCATTAAGAGGATTTGAGTTTTTTTTCGATGGCTACCACAAAGGGCGGATCGTTTTGAATATTCATGTATTGATAAGAGATCACCTGTACTTCTTCGTGATGGAGTGTTTTGCAATAATCAAGAAGGATGTCCTTCTCTTTTTTTCCTTCGGGATGACCGTGGTAAATCACAAGAACGATCAGACCTCCAGGCTTAAGCCAATCCATGAGCTGTTTGATCGCTTCAATGGTCGTATGGGCCTGAGTCGTGACGGTTTTATCGCCTCCTGGTAAGTACCCAAGATTGAACACTGCACCAGATATGTGGCCATAAGCATCCGCTGGCAGATGCTCAGCAAGTTGTTCATGTCCGTCATGGATCAGGTGAACGTTTGGATAGTGCTCACCAAGTCTTTTGCTTGTTTGCTCAATGGCTTCCTTTTGTACATCGAATGCGAAAACTTGTCCATCTTTTCCGACAAGGTCAGCTAAGTAGAGTGTATCATGGCCATTCCCCATCGTTGCATCAATGACAATATCGCCTTTTTGACAAGCACGTTCTAACAGTTCTTTACTAAAAGGGAGCATCCGCTTTAAAATCATTTTGCCGCTTCTTCCAATCTGACGAAGCGTTTGCCCTGATAGCTGTTACGTCTTTCAAGCTCAGCATTAATGGCATTGAGCACTTCCCATTTATTCACGCTCCACATTGGACCTACCATTAATTCAATGGGACCATCGCCTGTAATACGATGAATAATCATTTCTGGGGGCAGGATCTCCAGCTGATCACAGACAAGCTGGACATATTCCTCTTGGCTGAGAAACTCTAGTTTGCCTTTCTCATATTGCTTTACCATCGGTGTTCCTTTTAACAGGTGAAGTAGATGAATTTTAATTCCTTGCACATCTAAATCAGCGACAGCTTTTGCTGTTTCCATCATCATATCTCGGTTTTCAAGAGGAAGACCGTTGATGATATGTGAACAGACCCGAATGCCATGTTTTCGCAGTTTTTCTACACCTTCTACGTAGCATTCATAATCATGAGCACGGTTGATGAGCATCGCTGTCCGCTCATGTACAGTTTGTAGACCAAGTTCAACCCATAGATACGTCCGCTCATTTAACTCAGCTAAATATTCCACGACGTCATCTGGCAGACAATCAGGTCTTGTGGCAATCGATAAACCAACCACTCCATCCAGATTCATAACGGTTTCGTATTTTTCTTTTAAAACAGGCAGCGGCGCATGTGTGTTTGTGTAAGCTTGGAAATACGCCATGTATTTTCCATCTTTCCATTTTGTATGCATCCGGTCCTTGATTTCATTAAATTGAGTGATGAGATCATCCGCCCGGTTCCCTGCAAAATCACCAGATCCTGCTGCGCTGCAAAATGTGCAGCCTCCATGTGCGACAGTACCATCACGGTTTGGACAATCAAAGCCGCCGTCTAATGCGACTTTAAATACTTTATGACCAAAGTGCTCACGCAAATGATAATTCCATGTGTGATAACGTTTTTCGCTGTTTGAATATAAAAAAGGGTTATGCTGATCCAAGTCAGTAACCTCCTTGCATAATAATAGGCATCCTTAAAGTTTAACAAAAATCACGAAAGAGGACAATTGAATCTGTCCAACATTTTCTTTAGTGAAAAAGCTTTACGTGGGCAAAATAGGCGAGAGCAATGATGAAATGGAGGAATGGCAAGATGGCAACAAGAAAATCAATCGATGAATTTGTCCAAAAAAGCACTGAGACTCTTGAGTTTGCAAGCGAACAGTTTGATTTGAGCTCTCGCCAAGAACATTATAACGAGGAAGAATTTTCAAAAGCGCAGCTCATGCTAGAGGATGCGGTGAATGAATTAGAAAAGTTAAAAGATGTCGCCAATGATCAGCAAAGAGAACGTTTAGACAGAACGCGTGTACAAATTCAAAGTCTGCAAAACCAAATGATTTTAGGTATTTCATACGAGAACGAATGATGAACAGATCCTTCTTTTAAGGGTCTGTTTTTATTTTTTGGCTGTTTTCGCAAAGTTGTTTTTGGATAAATAGGTTTTTATTCTGTTAAAGTATGTTATATATAGAAATTGAAAATATCTTCAAGGGGGTAGAAGAAATGTTGGAGACTCTTCCTGATTGGTTTTGGGCATTATATTACTTGTTTTTCTTAGCAACATTAGGAACCGCAATATTCAGTGTTGTGAAAAATAAACATAGGGGATTGTCCATTCTAACCATTGGAATTACTGTTACAATTCCGATGATTAGCCTGATAAATAGCATTGGTAGAGTAGAAGGAATGAATGAATTTGAACACTTATTTAGTCAATTGCGACAGGGTGCAGTTTGGTCTATCTTTACAGTTATAGGCTATATATTTTTATTAGTATGGTGGGTGCTAATCCTGTTCAAAAGCAAGTCCAAAAAGCAAGTCCAAAAACAAAGTAATAGTATCTAATTAAAACATTGTAGAGACCTCAATATTCGGGGTCTTTTATTATGCACTTTTTCAGGCGATTATGAAAGTGATGAACACCCTAAACCAGAAGCAAACCTGGCTTCCGAAAGCTTTTAAGTAGCTTCGTCATTTTATCTGGTTCGTCTGCCAATTTTTTTCTAAAGTCTCTTGACTTTTCAATCAAGTGTCTATATTGTATTAAGTGTACTATATCAACTAATACACTACAGACACTTAAACGTGAAGAAAGGTGTTTAACCATGAAAAAAGAAAAAAAACCAATCAATTTAAAGTGGATGGTGCTGGCTGTTGCGTTAGCATGTACATTTTTTTTCGTTCTCGTTTTCATTGGTTTTGAAGTTCAAAAAGATTTTATTCCAAATTCGGTCCCTTTAATGCAAGGACATGATCAAGCGATAGGACTGCAAAAGCATGAATGAGAAAAGAGGGAGCCATCATGATTCAAATAGATCCAAGAAGCGCTGCACCAATATATGAACAAATCATTGAGCAGTTAAAAATTTTGTGCTTAAAAGGCGTGATGAAACCAGGTGACAAACTGCCCTCTGTGAGAGAGCTTGCCACCATTATTATTGCGAATCCAAACACCGTCAGCAAAGCGTATAAAGAGCTTGAACGAGAAGGAATTATTGAAACATTAAGAGGCCGTGGAACGTATGTGACAGAAGGTGCACAGTTAAAGCTGAATGAAGGGAAGGTGTTAGAGATGAAGGAGCAATTAAGGCAGCTTATTATTGAAGCTCATTATGCCGGTATTGATATTCATCAACTCAAAGAGTGGTTGGAGGAGATCGGCTCAAGTCTAAAAGGAGGAAACCAAGTTGATTGAGGTCAGAAATGTATCAAAGAAATTAAATGGACGTGAAGTACTCAGCAACGTTTCCTTCAAGATAGGCGAAGGAGAGATCTTTGGCCTGCTTGGCCGGAATGGCTCTGGTAAAACAACACTTCTTCGCTTGATTCAGCAAATTCTTCTTCCAGATGAAGGAGAGATTTATTTTAAAGATGTACTCGTAAAAGACCACCCGTTAGTGAAGCAAAATATTGTGTATATGCCAGTCGTAAATCCCTACTTTGACCGGTACAATTATGGACAGCTTGTGAAGCTGTTAAAACAACTGTATCCAAAGTTTGACGTGACATATGCCAATGAGCTTGTGAACCGGTATGAGATTCCGGAAAAAGTGAAATACCGTGAATTGTCGACAGGTTTAAAGAAACAGCTGTCTCTCATTTTAAGTTTTGCCATCAAACCAGCAGTCATTTTGTTAGATGAGCCGACAGACGGGATTGATGCAGTCACAAGAAATGACGTTCTTCAGCTGATGATTGACGAGGTGGCAGAACGACAAACAACGATTTTAATTACATCGCACCGTTTAGAGGATATTGAGCGTATGTGTAACCGAATCGGGTTTTTGGAAGGAAATCAGCTCACAAGTGTTATGGATTTAGATGAATTAAAGAATGACTACGTCAAAATCCAGATGGCATTTGAAGAGGATATGAACTTAAGTATTAGAAAAAAAGGCGTTGCCATCTTAGATCAAGCGGGTGTGTTCTATACAGCACTTGTACTCAAAACAGATGAAGAAGCAAAAGAGTATTTGAAATCGCTTGAACCAAAAGTCTGGCATGAACTGCCTGTAAATTTAGAAGAAGTATTCATTGCAAAGTTTGGAGGGAAACGCAGATGGTAAAGCGGCAATTGTTATATAAGGAATGGAAGCAGTCTGAGCTGACATTCATTTTAGTGATGCTTGTTGCGGTCTTTGCGACGCCATTATCCTTTTTAATGGGATACTCATCCTTTCAAACTTGTTTAAACGATCCGACTTGTACACCACTCGATAATTACTTTTATTATGATTTCGGTTCTGATATGTTTATCACCTTTTCATGGACGATGAGTTTAATTTTTGCAATTACCCAGTTGGGTTTTGAAAGAAATAAAGGGCAAATTGATTTTACTTTATCTTTGCCGTTTAGCAGAACGACCATTTATCACACAAAGTTTTTCCTAGGTGCCGGAATTATCACGCTTGTTCATGTATTGTCATATGTCTTTACTTATATACTCATTTTATGCATTCAACCACAATATACGATTGCGTTTAACAGTGGTTATTTGATTGCACTTGTGTCCACCTTAATGTTTTATAGTTTGTGTCTTGCAGCAGGTGCTTTAACAGGAAGCGCAATTAGTCAAGCCATTGTTACATTCAGTACATCAATTTTACCTTATTTATTAATTTGGCTACCGATGTTTCATTTAGACTATTTATTAAAAACGGATAGAAGTTGGGTTGATATCAGTTATGACTACTTTATTATGCCCATAGCTCCAATTACTTATATAACAGACCGTTTTCAATTTCGAAATTTAGTTGAAAATCCAATTTGGTTTACAGGTGTAGAATTCATCGTGCCAATTGTGATGCTAATCGTATTTTATCTCATTGGTTTGTTTAGTTTTATTAAACATCCAGTTGAACGAAATGGACGATTCTTTGTTTACCCTAAAATGGATAGGCCCATTCAGATATTGGTCATTGCCTTCGGTGTTCTAGGATTTGGCTGGGTTGGATTTTCTTCAGACAATTCCATTTTTGGTTATATCGCTGGCATGTTAATCGGTGGAGCTGTAGGCGCGCTGACGAGTTATTTCTTAATCTATCGAAAAAGATAAACAGAGAGCAGGGGAGTAGAGATGATTCAAATTCAATCGTTAGATCATGTGTTTAAAATTGGGAAAAAGGGCAGGGAGAACGAGATTCCTGTGCTCAAAGACATTGACTTGTCTATTAAAAGAGGCGAAATTGCATGTATCGTCGGACGAAGCGGTTCGGGGAAATCAACTTTACTGAATTTAATATCGGGATATATTACGCCAACAAGCGGACAAATTATGGTTGATGGCACCAATGTGACCGGCTTTAATGAGAAGGAATGGGCAGACTTTCGGTTAGATCATTTTGGCTTTATCTTTCAAAGCTTTCAATTGATCGGGAGTTTAACAACATATGAGAACGTTGAACTTCCGCTCACTTTAAAAGGTGTGAAGCCGTCTGAGCGAAAAGTGAAAGTAAAGGAAATGCTGAAACGAGTTGGACTGGAACATCACGCAGGACATTATCCTAATGAACTGTCAGGTGGACAGCAGCAGCGTGTGAGTATTGCAAGAGCCTTGATCCTTAATCCGTCTATTATTTTAGCGGATGAGCCAACAGGCAGTCTGGATTCAGAAACTGAAGGCGAAATTCTAGCCTTTATCCAGCAGCTTAATCGTGAAAAAGGAATTACATTTGTCATCATTACACATGACGATGAAGTCGCTTCAATCGCAGACACAACGTTCCAGCTTCATGATGGTGTATTAAAGAAAGGGGAACAGTCCATTGAAATTTAGAGATCAGGTCAAATTCATCAGAAGAAATATGAAGAAAAATAGATTGCGTGTGTTTATGACCATACTTGCAACGACAATGGCATGCTCTTTCTTAATCGTTCTAGCGTCAGTTGGTTTTGGTCTGCAAAAATCGGCTCAAGATGAAATCATGAAACAACAAATTATCACAGAAATTAAAGTGTTAGGCAAAGAAAAAGGTGACGTCAAGGTTGACGATTTAAAGAAATATGATCATGCGAAATCTGTCGTTGCAAGAACGTCAATCATTCCATCGGTTCACGTCGAGCTCGATAATCGCTCAAGTGATACGCAGGCTGTACTGACAGATATGAAAGAAGAAAAAGAGGCAGGCCTTGAACTAGACCGTGGAAAAGTCCCAACATCGGCGAATGAAATTGTAGTTGGGTATCAAATGGCAGAACAACTTTGGACGGAAAAAGAACGAAAAGACTATGAAAAAGAAATGAATCAGACATCAAATGGTGAAGAGACACCGGAAGAGCCAAAAGGCTATACGAAGGAAATTTTAAACAAAGTCATTCAAATCAAGGTGCCAAAACTGAATGAAGAAAATGAAGTGGTGAAAGAAAAGACGTTCGATTTCCGTGTCGTCGGTGTATTGAAGAAACCGAATTTGGAGTGGCAGCAGGATCATAAAATTCTTATTCCGAATGCTTATGAAAAAGAATTTAGTCAAGTGCTCGATCTGTCTCCTGATGCTGGAAATGTCGAAAAAATGACGTCTGTCTATGCTGATAAGTTCGACAATGTCGGTGGGCTCACAGATAAGCTGACAGATGACGGCTATCAAGTCATCTCTGTGACGAATCAGCTTGAAGGAATGGATATGTTCTTTACAGTCTTTAAAATTGGACTCATCTTTGTTGGATGTATTGCGGTCATTATTTCGGCGATCGGCATTTTCAATACGATGACAATGGCCGTAACAGAGCGGACACAAGAGATTGGGATCATGAAAGCCATTGGTGCGAATCCTTCCATTATTAAGCGAATGTTCCTCATGGAAAGTGCTTATATTGGAGTGATTGGATCGATCATCGGGATCATCATCTCGTACATCGTTAGTTTTGCAGTGAATTTAATCATTCCAGCGATTTTGTCTTCCATGTCTGAGGGAGCATCAAGCGATCAATTCTCGATCACCTTCTCCTATATACCGCTAAGCCTTGTGGTCACAGCAACAGTGATTAGTGCAGGAGTTGCCATTATTTCTGGACTCAATCCAGCACGTAAGGCGACAAAAACGAATGTATTAACAGCATTAAGAAGAGAAATTTAAAGAAGAACCTCCTGTACCTATATTGGGCTGACAGGAGGTTTTTTTATCGTCAAAAGATGTCTATTGTTTTGGTGCCCGGTACCCTGCACGCTCAGCTTCTTCTACGGAGCAGAACATTTTGGTCACGTTTTTTGTCCGTGAGTAGTATCTGCTACTTGGTGTGTGATATATGCCGTTGACACTTCCTTTAATATTACAGGCGGCAGATTCTTTTTTTGTTTCTTTTTGTGACTCATGACCGCCAGTATTGGCCCCATCATCTTTAGGAGCAGATCGCTGGGCCGATGACGTGGTGTCTTTGTTTACTTTCTGGTGTTCTTTTTTGAGTGTTTCGTTTGTAGAGGTTAGCTTGTCTATTTTCTCTTCAAGCTCATGGATGGTTTTTTCTTGCTGTTTGACTGTCTTCTTTTCGGAGGTGATGTTTTCTAATTTCTTGGATAGCTTTTCTTTTTCTTTGGTCACGTCTTCTAAAGAGGCCGTCAGCGTTTCTTTGTCTTCCTTTAGACGAGAAATGTCAGATGCTAATTGTTTTTGCTCTTTCAGCAGCTGTTCAGAAGATGGATCTGCTTGTGCTTTCGGAGCACCTGTGCCGGCAAACGGTAATGACATAATAGAAAAAACAAGACCAATGGTCAAAAAAGGATAGAAGAGTTTTTTTGAAAAGATTGGTTGATTTTGGTGTTTAAGTAATAAGAAATTGACGGCATATCCTATGGCGAAACAAATACATAAAAGACCTATGATGAGTAACATCATCATCTGGCAGCCCCCCTATATCGCTATTTATACCTATCATACCTCATTTTTCCATTTTGGGGAGCGGTTCAATTAAAAAAACCCTGTTTAAACAGGGTTTTCAGCGTGTAGACAAACCCTCGCATTCGGTGTCAGTCCTGTGTGCCGGTGCTCACGAATGTGAAATTCGCTCCGCTCCGGTACTCGTCCTTCCTAGACTGCAAAGGTTTTCTATCACACTGAAAAGAAGACAAAGGGCTAAAATAAAGATCATTTTAGCCCTTTGTCAACAATCTGAAACCCTATTTATACAGGGTTTTCAGCTAATGGCAATCCTTTGATTGCTTCTTTTACTGTTAAGTAAGTGATCGTATTCTGGAAGTCTGTATCTAAGTCTTTCATTTTCATCGCAAGCTGTGGTTTGATCCCAGTGATGATGAGTTCAGTTCCAGTTAAGTTCAGCAGGTGATGCAGTTTGAAAATTCGCGCTGCAACGGAATCATCGACATCAATTAAACCAGAAAGATCGACAATTAAATAATCATCCTTTGAATCTTCTAATATACAAGTTAACTTCGCGACGATGGCATCAAAGCGTTCTTCTGATAATTTTCCGATGAGTGGAAGAGCGGAAACACCATTTTTGATTGGGACAATTGGCGTCGACAGAGAGGTGACTTCCTGTAAGGAATCTTCTAGGAGTTGTTCATATTCTTTCTGCTTTGTAATGTCCTTTTGAAAGCCAATAAAAAATGTTTTGTCATCTTGTTCAATGTATAGAGGATCTATATTGAGTTCATTCCAAAAAAAAGTACCGTCTTTTTTATAATTTTTGAGCTGTGTGGTAATAGGTGTTTTGTGTTGAATTCCGTGACGTATTAAGTCAAGTTGCTCTTGATTTGTGTCTTTTCCTTGGAGGAATCGACAATTACGTCCAAGAATCTCATCTGGTTTGTATCCAGTCATTTGTGTAAAGCCATGATTCACATAAACAATAGGGTTATCCTCTAAAGAAGGGTCTGTAATGACAACACCAATCCGCGCATGATCCAGCGCTTTTTTTATGAGTTCAAGCTGTTTTTGCAATCCGAAGATGTTCGAGCTGACCATATTACCCTCCTTTGCTGCTACTATTAGACATTTAAGATGGTTTTTTTGAAACCAAATGAATTCTTTTTAAACGTAACATAACATATGTTCTGTTTCAATGATTGCAATCGCTTTGTTAAATTTGTCATCATAGTTTGTCCTCCATTAGAATAGAGTAAGTAAGGAGACTTTTCATTAGAAAAAGAAGGGGTCATTTGAGGAAAATTCATAAAATGACAAAAATAGTTAATATGGATTAGGTAAAAATGATTCCAATGCATCAAGATTGTTTTTGGGTCATTCACATATAATGGAAGAAACAAGCTTTTTTTCTTCGTTAGAGAGAATAGACCTTTTACATGGATTATGACGGAACAGCAGAATGGCATTACAGGGGGCTGGACAGCCTGAAGTCGCTTTACTATTCTAAGGGCTTTAGGAAGGTGATGAAAATGCTGCAACAAGTCATTATTGCTTGCGCCATTGGAGGGGTCATGGGCATTCTCGGTCACGTAAAGAAAAAAGGCAGGCTAGAGAAGCCCAGAATGACAAAGAAGTTTATTTATCTAGGGTTTATTGAAGATTGGCTCGTTGGGATGATTGCTGCTACACTGCTTGTCTTATCCTCAAATCCCGAATCTAGTCTGCACTTGATCATCTTATCCATTATTTCAGGTTACGGAGGAGAAGCAGTTCTGCGAAGCTTCGATTTTGTGAGAGAAGAACGTTCACAGGATGCAGGCTCCAACCGTCATAACCGATCTCCACACGAATAATATCCTCACTTTACCCTAGTCTAGGGTACATTCCCATTGTATACAAACCTGCTTGCACTTATGATCATAATTCTATAAAATACTACTTAGATGACGGTTACGATAAGAACAGTGAAGAGGAGTAGTAGGAAAGCAGTATTTGTCTTTAGAGAATTGACGGCTGGTGAAAGTCAATCAAATCTGCTTCTGAACTCGCCTCAGAGTTGCAGTTGCGTTAAAGCTTCTGTCGCATGTCTGCGTTAAAGATATTAAGTGAGCGTATGAACAGTTCATGACGCTAACAAGGGTGGTACCGCGGGAACCAAAAAATCTCTCGTCCCTTTCCAGGGATGAGGGTTTTTTGTTGATTTTAGAAAAATCTGAATTCTTGCAGTGGTCATCTGAGCAGATAAAGCCGTACATATTAAAGGAGGTTTTCACATTGAGTTTTCAGCATCGGGAAATTGAAAAAAAGTGGCAGGATTATTGGCTGACACATAAAACATTCGCCACATCTGACTCGGAAGATAAGCCAAAGTTTTATGCGCTAGATATGTTTCCTTATCCATCAGGAGCAGGGCTTCATGTAGGGCATCCTGAAGGATACACAGCAACGGATATTTTATCACGTATGAAACGTATGCAGGGATACGATGTTCTTCATCCAATGGGATGGGACGCATTTGGTCTTCCAGCGGAACAATATGCGCTGGATACAGGAAATGATCCAGCTGCATTTACAGAAGAGAACATTAATAATTTCCGCCGCCAAATTCAATCATTGGGCTTCTCGTATGATTGGGATCGAGAAATTAACACGACAGATCCGAATTATTATAAATGGACGCAGTGGATTTTCTTGAAATTGTACGAAAAAGGATTGGCGTATATTGATGAAGTACCTGTAAACTGGTGCCCAGCACTTGGTACAGTCCTTGCAAATGAAGAAGTCATTGATGGGAAAAGTGAGCGCGGAGGACATCCTGTTGAAAGACGTCCAATGAAGCAATGGATGCTAAAAATTACAGCATATGCGGACAGGCTATTAGAAGATTTAGAAGACATTGATTGGCCTGAAAGCATCAAAGACATGCAGCGCAACTGGATTGGACGTTCTGAAGGTGCACATGTTCACTTCGAAGTAGAAGGACATGACGAACAGTTTACGGTGTTTACAACACGTCCTGATACACTATTTGGTGCAACATATGCCGTTCTTGCACCAGAGCATGCACTAGTTGAAAAAATTACAACAGCTGCTCAAAAAGAAGCAGTTGAAGCATATATCAAAGAAATTCAATCTAAGAGTGACTTAGAACGAACAGATCTTGCTAAAACGAAAACGGGCATTTTCACAGGTGCTTATGCCATCAATCCATTGAATGGGGAAAAGATGCCGATCTGGATTGCAGATTATGTGTTAGCCACATATGGCACTGGAGCGATTATGGCAGTTCCTGCTCATGATGAGCGTGATTATGAATTCGCCAAAACATTCGATCTTCCAATCAAAGAGGTTGTCGAAGGTGGAGACATTGACAAAGAAGCCTACACAGGTGATGGAAAGCACATCAATTCTGATTTCTTAAACGGCTTAGGGAAAGAAGAAGCAATTGAAAAAGCGATTGCATGGCTGGAAGAACATCAAAAAGGTGAAAAGAAAGTCACTTATCGTTTAAGAGACTGGCTGTTCAGCCGTCAGCGTTACTGGGGAGAGCCAATTCCAATTATTCATTGGGAGGACGGAACATCTTCAGCTGTTTCAGAGGAAGAGCTTCCACTGATTTTGCCTAAGACGACGGAGATTAAGCCAAGTGGAACAGGTGAATCACCTTTAGCGAATATTAAAGATTGGGTAGAGGTCGTCGATCCAGTGACAGGTAAAAAAGGACGCCGTGAAACGAATACGATGCCACAATGGGCAGGTAGCTGCTGGTACTTCTTACGTTATATTGATCCACATAACACAGAAGAACTTGCATCTCCTGAAAAGCTAAAGAAATGGCTTCCGGTTGATGTGTATATTGGTGGAGCAGAACATGCTGTGCTTCATCTGCTATATGCACGATTCTGGCATAAATTCTTGTATGATATTGGTGTTGTTCCAACAAAAGAACCGTTCATGAAATTGTTCAACCAAGGAATGATTCTTGGTGAAAATAATGAAAAAATGAGTAAATCAAAAGGGAATGTTGTCAACCCAGATGATATTGTAGAATCTCACGGTGCAGATACATTAAGACTGTATGAAATGTTCATGGGGCCTTTAGATGCGTCAATTGCTTGGTCTGAAACAGGTCTTGATGGTGCTCGTCGTTTCCTAGATCGTGTATGGCGTCTGTTTACAAATGAAGATGGCTCCATCAGTGATAAAGTGACAGAGCAATCTGGCGGGCCATTAGAGCGCAGCTACCATGAAACCGTCATGAAGGTAACAGATCATTATGAAGGCTTACGTTTCAATACTGGGATTTCACAATTAATGGTGTTCATCAACGATGCATACAAGGCTGACACACTGCCGAAAGAATATGCAGAAGGCTTTGTGAAACTTCTTTCTCCAATTGCACCGCATGTAGCGGAAGAGCTTTGGAATAAACTTGGTCATGAAGGGTCTATTTCTTATGAAGCATGGCCGCAATATGATGAGTCAAAACTTGTCGATGATGAAGTGGAAATTGTCGTACAGCTAAATGGAAAAGTGAAAGCAAAATTAACGGTTCCTGCTGATGCAACAAAAGAGCAGCTAGAAGAGCTTGCGAAAAATGATGCACGGATAAAAGAACAGCTTGAAGGGAAAACAATCCGTAAAGTGATTGCGGTTCCTGGAAAACTTGTCAATATTGTCGCAAACTAATGAACGCACCCATCGGTATCAGCCGATGGGTGTTGTTTATTTCCCGGGACATAATTTTGTCGAAAACAAGGTAATTCCTCCATCAATCTCGTATTTAACAAGTTGATCAAGAAAATGAGGAGTGACGTCAATGGAAAAGGAAAGCAAACGTGAACAACTGCTCAGTTTATTAGGGGAAATGCCGGAGCGCCATCGTGTAGAGGCGTATACGTTAAAGATTGAGGAACGTGAATCGTACTTAGTAGAAACACTCATTCTCTCTATTCATGGGGTGGAGGAAGTTCCGGCTTATTTTGTGAAGCCGAAAGATACAGTGAAAAAAAGGCCTGTTGTCTTGTTCCAGCATTCTCATGGTGGGAATTATGTGGATGGGAAAGAAGAGTTATTGAAGGGGGCTCATTATTTGCAAGCGCCTTCATACGCAAAAGAATTCACTTCAAAAGGCTATAGTGTGTTGGCGATTGATCATGCGGGATTTGGTGAAAGAAGGGGGAGAACAGAAAGTGAAATTTTCAAAGAAATGCTGTTAACAGGAAAAGTGATGTGGGGCATGATGCTGTATGAGAGCATGTGTGCAATTGATTATTTGCTGTCCCGCTCTGATGTGCTTCCAGAGCGTTTAGCTGTTTTTGGGATGTCAATGGGCGGCCTTCTTTCATGGTGGACGGCAGCACTTGATGAGAGGGTCAGTGTGTGTGTGGATCTTTGCGCACAGGTTGATCATCACACATTGATTGAAACAAATCATTTAGATAGACACGGTTTTTACTATTATGTACCGAGCTTAGCTAAGCACTTTACAGCAGCTGACATCCAAGAAATGATTTTCCCAAGACCGCATTTAAGCTTAGTTGGAAAGCATGATCAGCTTACACCTGCTGAAGGTGTTGGACGAATTCAACAGACATTAAGTCAAGCCTATCAAGCTGCTTCCTTAAAGGAACGTTATCAGCTTATAGGTCTACATGCAGGTCATTTTGAAACGGCTGCTATGCGCCACGAGGCTACACGTTTTTTGAAAAAGTGGCTGTAATCAATAGACGGCATGGACATACTACTCCGATAGAAGATGAAGGAGGAAACAGATGAAAAAAATCACCATGATTGGCGGATGTGGTGTCATCGGACGTTTATTAACTAAAGAGCTCTCTTCGGAGTATGACGTGACCATCATTGATCAAACAAGGTGTGTAGAAGAAGTCATCATGGCAGATGCGGCAATTGAAGAGAATTTGTTTCAAGCCATCCCCAGAGATACAGATGTGATCATTCATCTTTTAAACATGGACATGACGCATGATGTGATGAATGAAAAGGAGTTTGCAAAAATGAATGAGGTGTTTTGGAAAAGCACGTATGATATGTTTCGTTCAGCGGCCCGGTTAAGCATTCCAAAAGTCATTTTTGCAAGCAGTAATCATGTGACAGATCGCTATGAAAAAGATGGTCACTCCTTACTAGGGCGAGAAATTACGACTGATGATGTACCAGCAACGAAAAATGTGTATGGCATTTTAAAATTTGCTTCCGAACAGCTTGGGCGTTTGTTTCACGATCAAACAGGTATGTCTGTCATCAATTTGAGAATTGGAACCGTCGTGACAGATGAGATGGAAGGATTGCACACCAAAAAAAGAACGAAACGAACGCTTCTTTCACATGAAGATCTTTTCAGCATGATCAAGGCCGCCATCGAAACGGACGTTCCATTTGGGACTTATTATGCCGTATCAGAAAACGAGGGAAAACCTTGGTCTACTGAGGCAACGAAGCAGGAGTTAGGCTACAGGCCTGATGTCAATACGGCAGACATTCTGAAAGAAAACGATCAGGCATAGGGCATAATCATGACATTAGCTCATGATCTTTTTCTTTTCATTGATGAGGCTAAAAGCACGAATGGCATGATCATCTCTGTGGTCTGTCATGATGATTATAGACGCTTTCTTCCCCCGTTTGTTACATTTTAATCACGATATCGTCAAAGGCTGCAGCTTATGTTCAGACGAAATGATAACGCTTACAAAGAAAGGGCGTGATGAACATAGATCGTTCTATTAAAGGCCGATTGTTCAATGTATTTAATTACTCTTTTCTACTCATGTTCGCATTAATATGTGTGCTCCCGTTCATCCATGTCATTGCCGCCTCTTTTGCGACAGTAGAAGAGGTCATCTCAAAGAAGTTTATTTTGTTTCCAACGACGTTTTCTCTAGAGGCCTATCGCTATATCTTTTCTACAGATATTGTGTATCGCAGCCTGATTGTATCCATTCTTGTGACACTCGTTGGAACAGCGGTCAGCATGTTTTTGTCCTCACTTATGGCGTATGGGCTGTCTCGTCAGGAGCTAAAGGGCCGAAGAACCCTCATGTTTCTCGTTGTCTTCACGATGCTGTTTAGCGGAGGGATGATTCCGACGTTTATTGTCGTGAAAACACTTGGGCTGCTTGATACTTACTGGTCACTCATTCTGCCAGTGGCCATCAATGCATTCAATTTGATCATTTTGAAAAACTTCTTTCAAAACATTCCGGCAAGCCTTGAAGAATCAGCGAAGATGGACGGCTGTAACGATTTAGGGATCTTCTTTAAAATCGTGCTGCCACTTTCTTTGCCAGCTATTGCGACGATTTCACTTTTTTATGCCGTGACGTATTGGAATACGTACATGACAGCCATTTTATATTTAAACGATTCGGTGAAATGGCCAATTCAGGTCCTGTTAAGACAAATCGTCATTGTATCAAGCGGTATGCAGGGAGATATGTCAGATATGGGCTCATCCACACCGCCGCCAGACCAAACCATTAAAATGGCGGTCATCGTCGTGGCGACCATTCCCGTTCTGCTTGTCTATCCATTTATTCAAAAGCATTTCAACAAAGGGGCATTACTAGGTTCTGTAAAGGGTTAAAAAGATGGAATAACGGAGGGATCTTATGGGGAGAAAGAAATTATGGCTGATTGCCTTTGTTTTGTTATTTGCCGCAAGCGGTATTCTGTCAGCTTGTTCAAGTAAAGGGGCAAGCTCATCAGATGAAAAGGTTGATTTAGACAAAAAGGTGAAGCTGTCATGGATGGCGATTTTGTATCATCAGCAGCCGCCAAAAGATTCAGTGTTAGAAGAGATTGAGAAGCTCACAAATACAGAGCTTGATATTACGTGGGTGCCTGATGCGGTGAAAGAAGACCGTTTAAATTCAGCACTTGCCGCAGGGAACCTCCCGCAAATTGTGACGATTCAAGACATTAAGAATTCATCTGCTATCAATGCGTTTAGATCAGGCATGTTCTGGGAAATCGGTCCATACTTAAAGGATTATCCAAATTTAAGTAAGATGAACGAACTGATAAATAAAAATGCCTCTATCGATGGGAAGCTTTATGGCATTTATAGAGAGAGACCACTTTCAAGACAAGGGATTGTCATTCGAAAGGATTGGCTTGAAAATTTAAATTTGGATACACCAAAAACGCTGGATGACCTTTATGAAGTAGCCAAGGCATTTACTGAAAAAGATCCGAACAAAAATGGCAAGGACGATACAATTGGTTTTACAGACCGTAACGATTTGATTTACGGTGCATTTAAAACGCTTGGTTCTTATGAAGGCATGCCAACAGATTGGAAAGAGGAAAACGGCAAATTTACGCCAGACTTTATGACAGATGAGTATATGAATACAATGAAATATATGAAAAAGCTGCGTGACAATGGCTATATAAACAAAGACTTCCCAGTCACAAGCAAAACGCAGCAGCAAGAATTGTTCTCACAAGGAAAAGCGGGTATCTATGTAGGAAATATGGTAGATGCAGTGAACTTAAGAGATGATGCAACAGATAAAAACATGGAAGTGGATATTATCAACCGAATCAAAGGCCCAGATGGAAAAGAACGTGTATGGGCATCAGGCGGCCATAATGGCATCTTCGCCTTCCCAAAAACAAGCGTCAAATCAGAAGCAGAGTTAAAGAGAATTTTGGCTTTCTTTGACCGAATTGCAGAAGAAGACGTGTATGGTCTCATGACATACGGGATTGATGGAAAGCATTATAACAAACAAGATGGAAATACATTTGTGAGGGAAGAAAGCCAAGTGAAAAGCTGGCAGACAGATGTACAGCCGCTTGTCAGCCTCGTAGGGATTGATAAACGTTACTTGAAAAATAAAGGCGATGCAGTTCGTACAAAATATGAAGAGCTGGAAGAAGACAATAAAAACATCATTGTCGCTAACCCTGCTGAAAGCCTGTATTCAGAAACAGCATCAGAGCGAGGAAATGAATTGAAGAAAATCATCGATGATGCGACCTATAAGTTCATTCTTGGTGATATCAACGAAGAACAATTTAAGAAAGATGTAGAGAAGTGGAAATCAAATGGTGGAAATAAAATCATAGAAGAATATGAAGCTTCCTTTAAAAAATCAAAATGATGAACATGAAGACCCCCGCTTAGTAAAAAGCGGGGTGTTTTCATTAAAAATCGAAGTTGTCTGGATCAGGACCAATTCGTTTATTTTCATTTAAGTCAGACAGGCGCTTCATATCCTCATCAGATAGGACAAAATCAAAAATATCGGCATTTTCTTTTAAACGATGGGCTTTCGTTGATTTAGGAATCGTAATGACGCCTTTTTGCACATCCCAGCGCAAAATAATTTGAGCAGGTGTTTTGCTGTATGTGCCTGCAAGCTCCATGATCAGCGGGTGGTGCAGCAGCTCTCCCTGCATAAGTGGTGACCAGGCTTCCATTTGGATGCCATGTGTTTTCAAATACGTAAACAGCGTTTCTTGCGTGAGTTTTGGATGAAACTCGACTTGATTAATTGCTGGAATGATGTCCGCATCTTTCAATAATTCGTCTAGATGATGCGGCTGAAAGTTACTCACACCGATGGCTCTGACTTTTCCTTCACGGTATAGCGTTTCAAGTGCGCGCCATGCTTCCTTGTATTTCCCTTCAACTGGCCAGTGAATTAAATACAGATCAAGGTAATCAAGCTGAAGTTTTTTCAGGCTGTCTTCGTATGCTTTTAGTGTCGCTTCATATCCTAAATCGGCATTCCACACTTTGGATGTCACAAAGATGTCTTCGCGGCGAAGGCCTGTTTCTGCTAGACCAAGTTGTATGCCTCGTCCAACACCTTCTTCATTGCCGTAAATAGAAGCTGTATCAATACTGCGATATCCTAATTGAATGGCTGTTTTAACAGCTTCAATTAATTCCGTTCCCTCTTCAACCTGAAAGACCCCAAGACCAAATCCTGGCATGCGGACCCCGTTGTTTAATGTTTTTGTACTTTGTAAATTGTTCATATGAAAGACTCCTTTACATGGTTTGTTTGTATTCTTTTTGTTCGATTTGATGACTCACCATTGTGAGTAAGGCAGCCATGAGCACCATGATGCCGCCAACCCAGCCGGTATGCACAAGCCCAAGGGTATCTGTCACGATGCCGCCTAAAAATGAACCAATGGCGATACCTGCATTAAAGGCAGCGATATTCAGAGCGGAAGCAACGTCGACAGCTCCAGGTGTATACCTTTCTGCAAAATCAACGACGGCAACTTGAAGGCCGGGGACATTCATGAAAGCAAACAGTCCCATCAGCATCACAGTTCCAATCCCGAGTGTCATAAATCCAGCAGTAAAGCTAAGGATAAACAAGATGAGACTTTGAATGATAAACATATAAATCAGTGCCTTCATTGGCTGTTTATTCGCTGCTTTTCCGCCAATGACATTCCCAGCGGCGATGGTCATTCCGTATAACAGCAGGATCAATGCAACTGTTCCAGGCGCAAGACCTGTCACATGCTGCAAGAGAGGGGATAAATAGGTGAAGACGACAAAAGTTCCTCCATACCCTGTAGCAGTAATGACAAATAAAAGCAACATTCTTTTCGACTTTAATAAGGCTGCTTGATCCTTAAACGTTGTTTTCACGCCCTGTTTCAATTGAGACGGAACAAGGAAATAGTTAGAAATCAGTGCGATTAGGCCAATCATGACAATCACACCAAATGACGTCCGCCAGCCGAGCTCATTACCAAGAAACGTACCGAATGGCACACCTGTCACAGTAGCGACTGTTAAACCAGTGAACATAAAGGCAATAGCGCTTGCCCGCTTTTCTTTCACCACAAGGCTTGCGGCAATGGTCGAGCCTATCGACATAAATACGCCATGTGATAGGGCTGAAATCACTCGTCCGATTAAGAGTACAGAAAAAGTCGGGGCAATCGTGGCGAGTGTATTTCCGATCAAAAAGACGAGCATAATGAGCAGAAGCAATGTCTTTTTTTTCATCGTTGACGTAAGTGAGGTTAGAATTGGTGCGCCAAAGGTAACACCGAGCGCATATAAAGAAACGGTCCATCCGGCCTGACTGACACTCACGCCAAAGTCTTCTGAGATCATCGGCAGAAGACCTACAGAGATAAATTCAGTTGTACCTATAGCAAATGCACTAATCGCTAGTGCGAGAAGGGCAAAGTGATTTTGTTTGTTTTGCATCGTGATTCACATCCTTCTTTCATAACATTTTGATAGACGAAGCCGATCGGCAAGAGTTATTATCTAACATAGATGACAGAAAAAAAAGTACGTACTTTTTTGTAATATAGGTACTAAAAAGTGCCTGTACAGCATCAAAAGGAGTGAAGCGACGTTGGAAAAGAAGAAATATAATATCTCTGTGGAAGCAACGCTTGAGGTGATCGGCGGGAAATGGAAGTGTGTCATTTTATGTCATTTAACACATGGGAAAAAGCGGACGAGTGAACTGAAGCGCCTCATGCCAAATATCACGCAAAAAATGCTCACACAGCAGCTGCGAGAGCTTGAAAATGACGGTGTGATTAACCGCATTGTATATGAACAAGTGCCGCCTAAAGTGGAGTATGAATTAAGTGAATACGGACAGTCACTTGAGCGAATTTTGAATGCGTTATGTGATTGGGGGGCAGCCCATATTGAACGAGTGTATGGCGAGCCGCTTTCAGTGCTGGAAGACAGTATTCTAAATGAACAGTTTAAATAAAAAAGTCCCGCTTCTTGTGAGAGCGGGACTTTGCTTTATGTGCCTTTTTTCTGATCACGGTATTTCCCAGGTGTCGTGCCTTCCAGCTTTTTAAAGGAACGGATGAAATTTTGCGGATTTTTGTATTTTAGCTTTTCCGAAATTTCTTTCACCGACATATCCGTCTCCACCAACCAGTTTTTGGCGACATGATGTCTGTAAGACGAGAGATATTCACTAAAGGAGATATCCATTTCCTTTCTAAAAATACTACTTAAATAATTTGGATTGTAGTGCAGGCGTGTAGCGATTTCGTCCAATGTCAAATCTGAGTCAAATTCTTGATGAATGATATGAATGATTTTCTCTGAGATATTTTTATATTGAGAGTCTTCACGCGCGCCGAGCTGATCAATGATGGGTCGAATGATCTCATGTTTCAGCCACGCTTCTGTATCTTCAAACGTTTTAAACTCAAAGATCGTATCATAGAGCATTTTATTATCTTCGACTTCAAACAATTCAATGCCTAGCAAATGCATCAGCTCGATGAGATTGTTTAAAAAACGAGCGAGAGCAATCTGGTACTCATGTGGTCCAGCATTTTTAGAAAAAATGGATTGCAGAAGCACATGTAAATAGTGATCTGCCTTACCTTGATCGCCTGCTTTAATGGCATCAAATAAATCATGCTGCAGCTGTTTTGGGAAATGAGTCTTAAACGTCTTTCCTTGCTGAATGTGCTCGTATAAAAGAATGGATTTTTTCTCTGCTTTGAGTCTGTATTTTAGGGCTTCTTTTCCTTCAATATAAGCATGTTTGGCCATAGAGAGCTCTTTAAATGAGCGACTGATCCCAATGCTGATCGACAAGCCCAGCTCTTCCTCAATTCGCTGCTGAATTGTTTCGGCTAATTGATTTAAATATTCAGTAAATTCCTCTTCTGACTTCGATTGATTGAGAACAATCGTCGTTTGATGCTGATTGACAACGGTCGGCTGAAGGTGCTCCTCTAGCGGAATAATCTGCTCAATCAGTCCATTTATCGCAAATAAAAGCAAGTCTGCATCCTTTTTTTCATACGGCGTTCCTTTTAGTGTATCGATTTGGGTCACAAGCATGGATAAATGGGACCAGTCACGAGGAAAGCCTAGACTTTGAAATCGGTTGTGAATCTCTTCTTCCGTCAGCTTGCCAAGCAGCAGCCGCACCATAAAGTATTGCTGTAAGTGTGTTACTTGCTGTTCAATCCGTTCCTCTAGATCATTGTTTTGATCTTTCATTTGTTTAATGCTCGATTCGATGAGCTCAAATTCATTTTGGAAAGGCTGTTTATGCAAAAAAGACTCATTACGTGCAAAGGATTCGTATAATAAGCGAATCGGTTTATAAAAGTGTCTAGAGCCAAACCATGAAAATAATAATGAAAGCGCTAACAAAATAAAGCAAATAATAAAGGTGATCCACCCGATTGATTTCGTTTGCTGCTTTAGTTCTGGAATGGAGACAAAGGATAAGTATGTCCATTCGTTATAATCTGATTTTTGAAACGTAATTTGATAGTTTAGTTCATCGATTTTCATATCAAATTGTCCGGATCGTTCTTCAAGTGACAGGACATGTTTGACGAAATCTTGATTTTTTAACGAGTCACCAATTTGTTCTTTTCGATTATGTAGCAGCACTTTTCCGTTTGTATCAATGACAAACATACTATCAGATTGAGAGAAGTCAGGCATGTTGTCAGCAATCACGCAGCTTGGAATGCTGGCGACGGCGATCCCCTTTTTTTGGACACTATTCATCGGAAGCTGCTTGATTAAATTCACATTGTATTTGCAAAAGGATGTCTTTCCTTCTTTTGTTGAGACAAGTGGATTATTTTCTTCAAGTGCCCAGCTGGAATGACTCGGAATATTGAGGTAAGAGGTTAACGCTTTCTCTTGATCCCCGTTTGAGACATGATAAAGACCAGAATTGTTCATATACCAATCTTCCATTTTACTAACAAGTGTAATATTGGAGAGATCGGTGTCGAAGGTTTGCAGGTAATTCAGTTCTTGCTGGACTTGATTATAAAGTTGGAATTGATCTGGATTTAAAGGTTCTGCCAGTGTTTGAAGGAGAGGCGGCGAACTGACATAGTGAGTGAGAGAATGATCTACTGTCTTTAGAATATGCTCAATATTGGATTGCGTTTGTTTGACGCTGTCCAGCTTTTCATTTGAAATATTTTCGAGTGCAGTTTTTTGCGAATGCTGATAAGAAAAAATACCGACAATAATAACAGGAATTGTACTAAGCACGAAAAAAAACGTCACCAGCTTGTAATAAAATTTATACTGCTTTCTTTTCATAAAACCCCCCATTTCAAACGAAACAATCTTTTCCCCTTAGTTTATTAATCCAAAAATCTGGTAGGTTTGTCAATAATCATTTTCTGAGATTAGGATCATTTTCTTATGTTTTATGTAACGTTTTGAGTAGCTTCCCCTGAGTAAATATGATCTGATGATATGATTGTAGACGGATTTTTCATCCTTAAGATACAGTTAACACATGCATCAGCATGAGGGGAGGCTTTATCTGTGAAAACACAGGATGTCACTGCCAAGGGTGTGCCTGCGGCAGCTTTGAAAAAAGAAAAGAGAAAGCGCTTACTTAACCAATTACTTAGTCAAAAATTTCTGTATTTAATGATTTTGCCAGGGCTCCTTTATTTTCTTGTCTTTAAATATGTCCCTATGTGGGGGCTGATCATTGCCTTTCAAGATTACCAGCCGTTTCTCGGAATTCTTGGCAGTGAGTGGGTTGGCTTCAAACACTTTATTCGCTTATTTACAGAACCAACATTTTTCATCTTATTAAAAAATACGCTCATTTTATTTGCCATGAATGTCGTGATTTTCTTTCCGATTCCAATCTTATTAGCCCTTCTTTTAAACGAGGTCAGATTGGCACTGTTTAAGAAATTTGTTCAGACAATGATTTATATTCCTCACTTCATGTCATGGGTGATTGTCGTGTCCTTATCTTTTGTTTTGTTAACGGTAGATGGCGGGTTAATCAATGAATTGATTGCTTTCTTCGGAGGAGAAAAGATTAACTTCCTTCTTAGTCAAGAATGGTTTAGGCCCATGTACATTTTGCAGGTAATCTGGAGAGAAGCGGGTTGGTCAACCATTATTTATCTTGCAGCGATTACAGCAGTAGATCCGCAGTTATATGAAGCAGCAAAAATGGATGGAGCCGGCAGACTCAGACAAATGTGGCACATCACCCTTCCTGCGATTAAAAGTGTCATTGTTGTACTGCTCATTTTAAAAATCGGTGATACATTAGAGCTTGGATTTGAACATGTCTATTTATTACTCAATGCGACCAACAGGGAAGTTGCAGAGATTTTTGATACGTATGTGTATACAGCTGGTCTGAAGCAAGGGCAATTCAGCTATAGTACTGCTGTTGGTTTATTTAAAGCAGCCGTTGGACTTATTTTGGTCATGATGGCAAACCGTTTAGCGAAGAAGTTTGGAGAAGAAGGGATTTATTAAAAGGGGAGATGAAGACCAATGACATTATCGATTGAAAAGGGATCACCGCTTGAGCATGCAGAGAAATTAGCACAAACAATAATGAAAGCGTATACACCGATTGAACTTCCGCCAGCTGGAAGGTGGCACTATCATCAAGGGGTTTTCCTTTGCGGAGTGATGAAGCTTTACGAAGCAACAGAAAACGAGGCGTACTTTGATTATGTGAAAAATTATGCTGACTCACTCATTGATGACCATGGGAATCTGTTATTCCGCAGAGACGAGCTTGATGCCATTCAAGCAGGGCTCATTTTATTCCCGCTGATTGAAAGAACGGGAGAGAAGCGGTATGTGAAGGCAGCGGAAAAGCTTCGGGGGCTTTACCGGACGCTGAATCGCACGTCTGAGGGCGGTTTCTGGCATAAAGACAATTATGCTTATCAAATGTGGCTAGATGGTCTTTATATGGGTGGGCCTTTTGCTTTAAAGTATGCCCAGTTGACAGGAGAATCGGAGCTGGTGGACATGGTCATCCATCAAGAGCATCTCATGAGAAAGCATACCAAAGATGAAAAAACGGGCCTTTACTATCACGCATGGGATGAGCGGAAAGTGATGCCATGGGCTGATCAACAGACGGGCTGTTCCCCAGAATTTTGGGCAAGATCCTTTGGCTGGTATGTCCTTGCGTTAGCCGATATGATCGAAGATTTACCAGAAGGACATGAAGGACGAAAAGTGTGGAAGGACACACTGACAGATATGCTGGAAAGTGTGGCAAAATATCAGGACGACGAAACGGGTCTATGGCATCAAATCATTGATAAAGGAAGTCATAGCGACAACTGGCTTGAAAGCTCAGGGTCATGTCTATTCATATATGCGATGGCAAAAGCCATGAATGAAGGATATGTCAGTCTTCGATATGTTGATCATGTGGTCAAAGCGTATCAAGGGTTGATTCAGTATAAAACGGAGGAAAAAGACAACGGCGATTTTACAGTGAACGATATTTGTATTGGAACATCTGCGGGATTTTATGACTATTACGTTGGCCGAGAGCGGAGCACGAATGATTTGCATGGAGCAGGCGCTTTTATTATGGCGTTAACTGAACTAGAAAAGCTGTCTGTGTTTCAAAAGGTATGAGGCGGCATCAAAGGGCTGCGGCATGGCTCCTCAGCTTCATCGCTGCCTTTTATTTGTCCGCCTGTCAGGGGAAAACAGAGGGGATTGATGTCCTTATTTTTTCTGACATGTCAAAAGCAGTGAAAGACCAATTAGTGGAGAAAGCTTTTCAACCAAATCAGGAGACATACGATGTTCACATCTTCCCTGCAATTCCTGAAAAACTTCTTGTTGAAATTACTGCAAAAGAGGGGGACGTGATGTTTGTCCCGGAAGAAATGTTTAGAACATATGATGATCCTGAAAGCTTTCAGCTGCTTGAAGAGATGCGGGTAGATGGCGAAGGGGTAGGACCATATACGGTAGAAGATGCAAAGACGGGAAATACAGTCGATTATGCGGTCCAAATCAAGAAAGGAACAAAGCAGCTAAATGGCTATACCTTTCGGTTACACCGAGATATGGTCGCCTTCATACCTGTGTATGCGGAGAAATCTAAAGAGGCACTGTCTCTCATGAAGCAGCTTCGTGAAAACCAATAGAAAAAGGGGTGGGGGAATGTGAAAAGGGTCGCCGTTTGCGGGCTCAGTCACCGCGCTTTCAATATGTTTATCAAACCGCTCACCGAGGATTTCAACGAGCATTACAGGATTACAGGGCTCCTAGATGTAGATGAGAAGCGGTATACACTTTGTCAGGAGCGTTTTCCATCACTAAGGGGCGTCTCATTTTTTTATGAGGATGAATTTGGTCAGATGGTGAAGGAAGCAAGACCAGATATCGTCATTGTGGCGGGGCGAGATGATACACATGTCACATATATCCTGCAGGCACTGGATCATGATCTGGATGTCATAACGGAAAAGCCGATGGTCACAACAGTAAAAGACGCCAAACAGGTGATGGAAAAAGAGGCAGAAAGCAAAGGGAAGGTCACCGTCACCTTTAATTATCGCTACAATCCATTCCACCGAAAGATAAAAGAGCTTATTTTAGATGGAAAGATTGGAAGGGTCACGTCTGTTGAGTTAAGCTGGCTCATTGATACGTATCACGGAGCCAGTTATTTTAAAAGGTGGAACCGCTCGCGTCAATATTCAGGCGGTCTGTCTATTCATAAATCGACCCATCACTTTGACTTGGTCAACTGGTGGATTGATCAAAAGCCGAAGCAAGTATTTGCCTATGGCGCACTGAATTATTATGGGGATGAAAGTCCTTGGAATCCTTTGCAGGGTGAAGAGAATCGATATTGTGGAACGTGTCATGTAAGAGATACCTGTCATTATGAAGCAAGGTGGAATCCGCGGGTAGAGCGCACAAAGGTGGAGGATGACCATATTGAATCAGGTGAGCAGCAGTCAAAGCAATACTCAAATTATCGCCCGGATGCCTGTATTTTTGATCAAGAAATTGATATTGAGGATACATACGTGGCGTCAGTGGCTTATGATCAGGGGGCTTTGTTAAGTTACTCGATTCAATTTTCAGCGCCATATGAAGGCTACCGGCTTGCAATTAACGGGACGAAGGGACGGATTGAAACAAATGAGTTTCATGTGCCATCGAGAATCCCATTTCAATTCCCTGAACAGACAATTGCATACTACCCGATGTTTGGTGGAAAAGAAACGATTGAAGTTGTGAAGCAATCAGGTGGTCATGGAGGCGGAGATCCGCTATTATTAGCAGATTTATTTTTAGGAAAAGATCCGCTCATTCCTTATGACATTTCGGCAGGAGCAGAGGCGGGTGCTTATTCCATTGCACTTGGCGAAGGCATGTGGCGATCAGTTGCAGAAAAACGCCCGATTGAAATAGAAGAATTGTTTCAAAAAGAGATGGTGTAACGAGAAAGAGAGGAGGGACGAGAGATGGATCATGATGGATCAATGAGCAGAATGCTGCGCATGTGTGAGTGGGTGATGAGACTTGCCTATACGAATTTGTTATGGCTTTTGTTCACTTTACTTGGGCTTGGAATCTTTGGCTTCATGCCTGCAACAACAGCGTTATTTTCTGTGATGAGAAAGTGGATACAAGGGCATGAGCAAGTCAGCGTCTTTCAAACCTTTTGGAAAGTATACCGCGAAGAATTTGTACGCTCTAATGTCATTGGAGTGGTGCTGGTCATCATCGGGACAATTATTTATGTAGACCTTGCTTATATTTATCCAACGAGCTGGTTTTTACACGTGCTTCGCTTTGCGATCTATATCTTTGGTTTCCTGTTTATTGTCAGCTTGTTTTATATCTTTCCGCTGCTGGCTCATTATGATTGGAAAAAGCGTCTTTATTTGAAATTTTCCCTTCTGCTTGGCATCTCGTATTTGCAATATACGCTCTCTATGCTCGTTTTCTCGGCGGTTCTCTTTATCCTATTTGCTTATTTGCCAGGGATCGTGCCGTTTTTTAGCATCAGCATTCTCGCATATGGCCACATGTGGCTAGCCTATCAAGTGTTTAAAAAGATAGAGTTTGAAAGTGAACAGCCGGCAGTTGATGTGAAGAAACGATTCCCGTCTTTCCTTCAATCCAAGCGGGTGAATACGCAGTGATGTGTATGATTTGCTATAATGGTGTCACCGTGATTAAAAGGAGAGATGAGAGTCGTGTCAGTAAAAGAAATTTCAATAGAAGAATTAAAGCAAAAGATAGAGCAAGAAAAAGCCATTCAACTCGTCGATGTGCGTGAGGATGAAGAGGTAGCAGAAGGCATGATTCCAGAGGCAGTCCATATTCGAATGGGCGATATTCCTGAGAAGCTGGATGCGTTTGATAAGACGCAAGAGTATTATATTATTTGCCGTTCTGGTAAACGCAGTGAGAATGTCTGCTATTTCTTAGAAGACCAAGGCTATCAAGCAACCAATGTCGTTGGCGGCATGCTTGCATGGACAGGAGAAACAAAACCGAAGCAGTAAAAAGAAGTCCTTTCATCGACAAGATGGAAGGCTTTTTTTGTTCATATGTCCGTCTCTATTTGCATAAAAATAGAGTAGCAAGAGAAGGGAGAGTGGCATGTGTGCTGAAGGTAGCTGTATTTGATGAAGAACACGAGAAAGATTTGCAAAGCGAAATCAATCTTTTTTTAAAAGGAATGGACGACGACCAAATTATTGACATTAAATACAATGTGGCGGTGATCTGTGAGCAAGGAGGAGAGCAGCTCTACTGTTTTTCAGCGCTCATTTTATATAAAAAATAAAAGGACCTGCTGAAGGGTCCTTTCAGCGTGTAGACAAACCCTCGCATTCGCCCGCAGTCCTGCGTGCTGGTGCTCACGAATGTGAAATTCGCTCCGCGCCAGTACTCGTCCTTCCTAGTCTGCAAAGGTTTTCTATCACGCTGAAAAGAAAAAGGGCTAAAATAAAGGTCCTTTTGCCATGATCAACTAGCGTCAATATGTAAACGATGCTTTTTGCAGTGAACGCATTGAAAGAGATAGCCTTGCAAGTCTCCTCCGTTCACGAGCCATTGTTTCAGGTTCTCTTTTGTGAAATGTCCACCGCTGCAAATCTCTTCAATATCCTCTGAGAGTTCTTCCTCTAAATGCTCAATCTCTTTCCATCCAACATACTGCACAATCGCGCAAAAATCCCCGCAATGGCTTAACCAATATTCCTGCTGCCATCCGCGGTAACCCGGCGTTCTGTAGATCAGTTCATCTATATATTCTTCATGATCGACGTCATCACAACTCACATCGTCTTGAAACATTCCATTATATGTTTGAGCAGCTGATCCATCTTTAATGCACCAAGGACAAATGCCAGAAACGTCTTCAACAGAATAAAAGGGACCATGATATACATAATCTCGTTCTTTCTCACAAACGGGGCATATCGTCTGCTCTTTTTTAATCACATGTAATGAAACTGGGTCTGGGTTGTACTTGAACGTAGGTAACGTCATATAAACCTCCATTATGTAGAAAAGTGATGATTCAACACTATTTTATCGGAATACGCGATGTCATGACAATCTTCAATTATTTCAACGAGAAAAAAAAGCCGTTCGGATGAGGAACGACTTTTCTCTTGTGATGATTATGCTTTTTTTACTCTTGGACTTCTTGGTTTATTGTACTTATTTGCTTGTTTAATCGCTCTTCGTTCTTCATTTAATGATTTGTACAGGGATACAATCATTAAAATGATGACAACAGAGAACGGTAAAGCAGCAAGTTTGGCTGTGTTTTGCAAGGCCTGAAGACCGCCTGAAAATAAGAGCACTGCCGCTACTGCTGACTGGATAATACCCCAGCTGATCTTTACACTATTCGCTGGATTTAATGATCCATAGGTTGTCTGCATTCCGAGAACGAATGTAGCTGAGTCTGCTGATGTGATAAAGAATACCGCAATTAAAATAAGAGCTAGAATCGATGTGATCATTGCCAGCGGATATTCATTTAGTACACCAAAAAGCATGGTTTCCGTAGAAAGGCCTGCAACATCGACAATATTCTTTTGCTGTAAGTCCATCGCAGAAACACCGAAAATAGAGAACCAAAGAAATACAAGGATAGATGGAGCAACTAACACACCAACTAAAAACTCTCGAATGGTTCGTCCACGTGATACACGTGCAATAAAGATCCCGACAAATGGTGCCCAAGAGATCCACCATGCCCAATAAAAGATCGTCCATCCGTTAATCCATTCTCTCTTTTCAGGGTCATTTGGAGATAAGCGAAAGCTCATTTGAACGATGTTGGATAAGTATTGTCCAATAGAGTCAGTAAATGAATTTAAAATATAAACTGTTGGACCTACCAAAAGTAAGAAAAACATCAGAACAGCTGCTAATACCATGTTGATATTACTTAAATATTTAATCCCTTTACCAATACCGCTAAGAGCAGATGCAAGGAAGAGCACCGTCACAATGATGATAATAATCAATTGTGTGCTAAAGGCATTTGGAATGTTAAATAGATAATCCAATCCGCCATTGATTTGTGCTGCGCCTAATCCTAAGCTCGTTGCAACACCAACAACTGTCGCAAACACAGCAATACAATCGATGGTTTTTCCGATCCATCCGTGCGTTTTATCTCCTAAAACTGGCTGCAGTGTTGCACTGATTAAGCCAGGCGCATCTTTTCTAAATTTAAAGTATGCAATGCAAAGCGCAACAATGGCATAGATCGCCCATGCATGAAGTCCCCAGTGGAAAAAAGTATAGCGAAGGGAATCACGGAAGGCTTGTGCAGTTTCAGTGTCACCCGTTGGTGATTGAATCGCATAATGACTGATCGGTTCAGCTGCTCCGTAAAAAACAAGCCCAATACCCATTCCAGCACTAAATAGCATGGCAAACCAAGAAAAAAGACCAAATTCAGGCTCTTCACCTGGCTTTCCTAACGTAATTTTTCCGATAGGGCTAAAGATAAAGAATAGACAAAAGCCGACTAGAAGCGATACGACTAATAAATAATACCAGCCAAAGTCATTTGTAATGTATGTTTGAATTTGATCTGTCACATTTTGCAGTGATTCTGGAGAAAGGGCTCCCCATAGAACGGCAATAAATGTGATAGCAATCACAATCCAAAATACACTTGATACGTTTTTCACACCATCTCACTCTCCTGTTGTTCTACACGTTTAAGCAGAGGATTTTGTTTAATATCCCCTGTCTCAACTATTTTCAAACAAAAAGAGGCGAGTTTCTCACTCGACCTCTATTTTACCGTAACATGTTATGCTTCCATTTATCAACCATCGATATGTGAAGATGACTTTTCTTCAATTCGTTTGCGCAGACGGTAGACATATTCTTTTAAACAAACAGCGAAAATCGTAAACGCTAAAATAATGGCGATTTTTAACGGGGTAATGGACAGCTTCATAAAGAAAGCGGCTGTCAAACTAATGACAACTGCAAGGACAATCGGAAGTGCACGTCTAATCATTGAGATCTCTCCTTTACTTCTAGTGCGGCATTCATGCCAGCTAACCTGCCTGTCACAAGTGCTGACGTAATATTGTAACCGCCTGTGTAACCGTGAATATCTAAAATTTCTCCGCAGAAATAAAGACCGGCCATTTTTTTAGATGCCATTTTCTTCGGTTCAATTTCTTTGACAGAAACGCCGCCCCCTGTAACAAAGGCTTTATCTAAAGAAAGCGTCCCATTTGCATGGACGATGAAATGTTTACAATCATGCGCAAAAGCGCGGAGTTTCTCTTTAGCGAGACCAGAAAATGTCTCCTGCGGATCAATGCCATTTCGTTCTAAAAGGAACAATAAATAGCGCTCTTGCATCCAAGATTTCAGGACATTTTTAATGGCTTTTTTTGGTTCATCTTTTAAATCACGATGAAGCTTTTGGAATAGCTCCTCGTCATTGAGCTTTGGGTATAAATCAATTTGAAGACGGACGGCCAGTTGCTTTTTCAGTTCCTTCACAACAAATCCGCTGCATCTCAGAACGGCAGGACCTGATAAGCCAAAGTGTGTAAAGATCATATCCATGACATGAGTGACGACGGGTTTTCCTTTTTTATTTAAAACACTCACGGCCACACTTCTTAATGAAAGACCTTGAAGCACTTTGTCCTTAATAAAACGCTCGTCTGACGTGACGGGTACTTCTGTTGGGAAGAGCTCTGTAATGGTATGGCCAGCGGCTTCTGCCCATGCATAGCCATCGCCAGTAGAGCCTGTATGAGGCACACTTTTCCCGCCAACAGCAATGACAACGGCATGACTTGAAATTTTTTCATCATTATTTGTAACAATTCCAGCTGCTTGTCCGTCTTGATACAGAACGGTTTTAATCTTTTCATTCGTTCGAATGGTCACATTGAGCACGCGGAGCCTATCTAATAGGGCATCCACAACAGATTGTGCTTTGTTTGAGACAGGGAACATACGTCCATGGTCTTCTTCTTTTAGTTCAATACCTAGATTTTCAAAGAACGAAATAATATCCTCGTTATTGAACTCAGAAAATGCACTATATAGAAAACGTCCGTTTCCGGGAATATGCTTGATAATTTCTTCTACTGGAAGGCGATTGGTCACATTGCAGCGTCCACCGCCAGAAATGGCGAGCTTTCTGCCAAGTTTGTTTCCTTTGTCAATTAACAGAACCGATGCACCGTGTTCTGCCGATGCAATCGCGGCCATCAGTCCAGAAGGTCCACCGCCAATGACAATGACATCATAATGTTTCATGTTACATTCCTCTTTCTACTTTCAGTCATTTCTCTATTATAACGAAGATTGGGGAAGGCTGAAATATGAATTGATTGGTTTTGTGACTTCTGTATTGGATTTGTTACCTGTGCGATGAAATGATGTGTTAAAATAGTTAAGTTGAATATTCATTAGAAAAATGGTGGTTAAGCGCATGTCTAATAAACTGCTTCGTGGTACGTTGGTTTTAACGATAGGGACTTATCTCTCTCGTATTCTTGGTATGATTTACTTAATTCCATTTAGCGCAATGGTCGGAGCGACTGGTGGTGCGCTATTCCAATATGGATACAATCAGTATACGATCTTTTTAAGTATTGCTACGCTCGGTTTTCCAACAGCGGTATCGAAATTCGTCTCTAAATATAATGCAATCGGCGATTATGAGACAACAAGAAAAATGTTCAGGGCGGGTATGTCGGTCATGCTTGTCACCGGTATTATCGCCTTTTCTATTTTATATTTGACCGCACCGATCTTTGCCAAGATTCAGCTTGGAGGATCGAATGAAACGGGCGGTTTGACGGTTGATCAAGTGGTTTATGTGATTCGGATGGTCAGTTTGGGTCTATTGGTTGTACCCATTATGAGTCTTGTGCGAGGGTTTTTCCAAGGCCACTCGATGATGGGCCCGACAGCTGTTTCCCAAGTCATCGAACAACTTGTCAGAATCATCTTCCTATTAACAGCGACGTTTATCATTTTAAAAGTGCTTGACGGCGGTCTTGTTATTGCGGTTGGTTATGCCACATTTGCCGCACTTATTGGTGCGTTTGGCGGTCTATTTACGCTTTATTTATATTGGCTGAAGCGGAAAGATCGGCTTTTGGCAATGCAGCCGAATACAGGGGACTATTCTGGATTATCTTATAAGCAAATGTTTACAGAGCTGTTCAGTTATGCAGCACCCTATGTGTTTGTTGGACTTGCCATTCCGATTTATTCTTATATTGATACAAATACAATTAACAGAGCGATGATTGCATCAGGACATCAGGATATTAGTACAGCGGTTCTGTCTATTGTGACGTTATATTTACCGAAGCTTGTCATGATTCCTGTGTCACTTGCAACTGCATTTGGTTTAACATTGATTCCAACCATTACGGAATCCTTTACAGCACGTAATTACAAGCTGTTGAATCGGCAAATTGATCAAACGATGCAGGTCATTTTATTCTTCGTGTTGCCTGCTTCATTTGGTATTTCGGCATTGGCTGGACCAGTTTATTGGTTTTTCTATCCGTCTGTGCACCCTGAGATTGGGACTTCTATTTTGTTTTGGTATGCACCTGTTGCGTTACTGTTTTCTTTATTCACCATTAACGCAGCGATTTTACAAGGGATTAACAAACAAAAATTTGCGATCGTCAGTCTTTTGTTAGGGATCATCATTAAAACGGTTCTCAATATCCCACTGATTAGCTGGCTGCAAGGAAACGGTTCTGTGCTTGCAACGGCATTAGGCTACAGTGCCTCGATTTTGTATATGTTCATCATGATCAAGCGCCATGCAGGCTATTCGTTCCGCAGGATTTTCAAACGGTTTATTTTAATTGGTATTTTAACGGCAATCATGGCTGTAGTGGCTTATGTGACATGTCAGCTTGTGAGTCAAGTCATTTCATATGAAGGTGGAATCGTACAAGCTGGTATTGTTATTTTGATTTCAATGATTACTGGCGGCGGTGTGTATATGTTCTTATCTTATAAAGTTGGATTGTTAGAGCGTGTACTTGGCAGCCGGATGCCATCATTTTTAAGAAAAAAGAGTTAAGAAGAGGTGGAGAAGCATGAGGCTTGATAAATTGCTGGCCAATACCGGCTTTGGTTCAAGGAAAGATGTAAAGAAGCTGGTCAAGGCCCGGGCCGTCACAGTGAATGGAGAAGTGGCGAAGCAGGTGAAAGATCATGTCGATCCAACAAATGATGAAGTGCTCGTGCATGGAGAGCGTGTAGAGTATAAAGAATTCATTTATCTCATGATGAACAAGCCAGACGGTGTCATTTCAGCAACGGAGGATCTGCGAGATGAGACGGTTGTCGATCTACTAGAGCCAGAGGATATTGCAAGGGAGCCATTCCCTGTAGGGAGACTGGATAAGGATACAGTTGGTCTCCTCCTCCTTACAAATGACGGTCAGCTTGCTCATCAATTGTTATCTCCGAAAAAGCATGTCCCGAAAACGTATGAAGTTCATCTGAAATACCCGCTTGGAGATCAAGACATCACTCGTCTTGAAGAGGGAGTTGTGATTTTAGACGACTACCGAACGAAGCCGGCGAAGGTTGAAGTAGATGCCAACCAAGAGGCAGATACAAGAATCCGTTTAACGATTACAGAAGGGAAGTACCATCAAGTGAAGCTGATGGCACAAGCAGTGGGCAATGAAGTGATCTTTTTAAAACGGCTCTCGATGGGGGCTGTTTCATTAGACGAAGATTTGGCGCCCGGAGAATACCGTGAATTGACGGAGGAAGAGTTAGACAGCTTAATCAATCGTGATTAATATAGAGAAAATGAAAAGAACCGGCGACCGCCGGTTCTTTTTGTTATATGGAAGTTCATTATTCGCTTATGATGATATTTTTACTTTTTTTCTCGTTGTTTCCCATTTGCCTCTGCTTGGACTATGAACAAGATCGTTATAGGCAAGCACGTTTAAGTCTCTTTGGATGGTTCTAGGTGTGATCCCGAATTCATCAACCAGCTCTTGTGTCGTCACAAGACCTTTCTCTTGAATGAACATATAAACTGATTTTATTCGAGTCATCATACGGTTTGTTGAAGGTTTCAAAAAACCACTCCCTATCAATAAGATCGGATGGACTTGACTAACCACAACTTACTACACTAAAACTGCGACATAAGGACATGCAACAATGGTAAATGTTCGTGTTTCTTAATGTTTTATTCTATTATACACGTTATTATGCATCTAGTTCCACCAAAAAGTCAACTTTACGTGTTTTTAAACTTGTCTTCATGAATTGAAATATGTTATATATCATGAATTGAATCCGGTTACAACCCAATAAACACAAGGCGTATAAAGAAGTTTACCACTTAAGAAAGATCAAAAAATAAACACAGAAAATTTACAAAATAAAAAATCATTCATACAAAAAAGACACATTCAAATGAGAAATGTGTCTTTTTATTTTGGTTATCCTTCTAAGAAAAAGAGCTGCACGAAAAATAAGACGGCAAAAATGAGCACAAGAATATGCACTTCTTTCCATTTTCCTTTTGCCAGCTTCACAAGTGGATATGAAATAAATCCAAGTGAAATTCCTGTAGAGATACTAGATGTCAGCGGCATGGAAAGAATCACAAGAAAAGCAGGAAATGCTTCGTCAAGCTCATTCCAGCGAATACGTGACACTGAATTCATCATCAAACAGCCGACAATGATTAAGACAGGTGAAGTGATGGACGGCAAAGACGAAATGGCTTGAACGAGTGGACCAAAAAACAAGGCCACAATAAACAATGCAGCAACGGTTAAAGAGGTCAGCCCAGTTCTTCCGCCAGCAGCAACTCCTGATGAGGATTCAATGTAAGCTGTGGTTGGACTTGTTCCAAACATTGAGCCAATTGTCGTCGCAGCAGAGTCAGCGAGTAAGGCTCTGCGTACTTTTGGGAGCTGACCATTTTTCATTAAACCTGCTTGTTCCGCAACCCCGATCATTGTTCCTGTTGTATCAAAAATCGTTACAAGTAAAAAGGAGAAGACAACAGCATACAAGTGATGGGAAAATACATCGCCAAACGCAGCGAATGGATTTGTAATCAGCATTCCTTCAGGCAGTGCTGGGGTATCCACTAGCACTTTAGGAAAATGAAGCTGACCTGTTGCTAGTGCAATTAACGTGGTTGCTAACATGCCGATAAACAGCGCTCCATTCACTTGAAGAACCATTAATATGACAGAAATCATTAAACCAACGAGTGTCAAAATGACAACAGGTGAGCTTAAATTACCAAGTTTCACAAGATTTTGTGGATCAGCAGTGATGATCCCAGACTGTCTTAGCCCAATGAATGCAATAAATAGTCCGATACCTGCTGTAATTCCGTACTTTAAATTATCTGGAATCGCCTCAATGAGTTGTTTTCTAAGGGATGTTAACGATAAAATGATAAAGAGTATTCCAGCAACAAATACCGCACTAAATGCTGTTTGATAGCTGAGACCCCCACCACCGACAACAGTGACGGTGAAATAGACATTCAGCCCCATACCTGGTGCAATGGCAATCGGATAGTTTGCAAAGAGTGCCATCCAGAGGGTACCGACAACAGCAGCGATAATGGTTGCAGTAAAGACTTGGTCAAAAGGAATGCCTGCATCTGAAAGGATTCCTGGATTGACGGCTACAATATATACCATCGTAAAGAATGTCGTCATACCAGCGAGTAATTCTTTCTTTATATTGGTTTGGTTCTCTTTTAACTGAAACATAAAATCCTCCATTTACGAACATTATTACAAAACACTTAATATAATATTCGTTTTAAGGGTGGATTGCAACCTTTTTTCAAGGAGGAATGGAAAAATGAATTGGGAAGCAGAAGTCATACGAAAAAAAGACAATTTGATTCAGGATACACAATCTTTTTTACAAATTGAAAGTGTCTTAGATGAAGAAGGCGGCACAGCAGGAAAACCGTTCGGTGAAAAAGTGGATGAGGCTCTTCAGTATATGCTCAAAAAAGGGCAGGACGAGGGCTTCAAAGTGAAAAATGTTGATGGTTATGCTGGTCATATTGAATATGGAGAAGGCGAAGATATCGTCGGTGTGCTATGCCATGTGGATGTCGTGCCTGCGGGAGACGACTGGACAACCCCGCCATTTTCAGCGGACATAAGAGAAAATAAAATCTTTGCAAGAGGAGCCATTGATGATAAAGGGCCGACCATGGCGGCGTTTTACGCATTGAAAATGTTAAAAGATGCCGGTCTACCGCTGTCGAAAAAGATTCGAATCATCATTGGCACAGATGAAGAAAGCGATTGGAGATGCGTCGATCACTATTTCAAGCATGAGGCGATGCCGCAAATTGGCTTTGCACCAGATGCTGATTTTCCAATTATTCATGCTGAAAAAGGGATCATAGATGCCATCGTATCCTTTACATACGAACAATCAGAAGAAAACAAGCGTTACATCCTCAAGCAATTCACATCAGGCATGCGTCTCAATATGGTCCCAGATGAGGCTCGCGCAATTGTGGCAGCAGCAAACGATCACGATGCTGAAGCCTTAAAAACGGCTTTTGCAGCCTATCTTGCGGAAAATCAGTTAACCGGTGAGACAAACCATACAGCAGATGGACTTACATTCACATTAAAAGGTGTATCAGTTCATGCAATGGAGCCGGCGAATGGCACAAATGCGGGCATTCATATGGCGAATTTCTTATGTGCGCATGAATTAGATGAAAGAGGGCTCGCTTTTACATCACAAATTAATGCTTTATTTGATCAAGACACAAGAGGACAAAAACTCGGCATCGCTTGTAAGGATGATATTAGTGGTGACTTGACCTTGAATGTTGGCACAATCCGCTATTCGCAAAACGAAGAAGCGAAGCTTGGGCTGAATGTCCGCTATCCCGTAACTGCGGACGGTGAGGGAGTCAAAAAAGGGATTGAACGAATAAAAGGGGCAGCGATTGAGAAATTTGATGACAGTCCGCCTCATCACGTCTCAAAAGACCATCCACTTGTGAAAACATTACAGAAGGTATACGAAGAACAAACGGGAGATCCTGCTCACCTTATTGCAATTGGGGGAGGAACGTATGCAAGGTCATTAGAAGCAGGTGTTGCTTTTGGCCCTCTATTCCCTGGAAGACCTGATTGCGCACACCAAAAGGATGAATATATCGAAATCGATGATTTACTACGAGCAACTGCGCTATATGCACAAGCCATGTATGAATTGGCGAAATAAGAAAGAAAAGAGAAGAGGGGATTCACCGTGAAAAAAATGTTCTTATGCTCTTCATTCAAAGACAGCTATTCTCTCTTATCTGACTTTGCAGGTGACACCTTAAAAGGAAAAAGTGTGACATTCATTCCGGCAGCCAGTGAAGTGGAAGAAGTCACGCACTATGTCGATGCAGCAAAAGAAGCCTTTCATCAATTAGAAATGCGTGTAGAGACTGTTCAGCTGACCGAGCAAACGGTTCAGGAGATCACACAGATCATTGGAAAGAATGATGTCATGTATGTATCTGGCGGCAATACCTTTTATTTGCTACAAGAATTAAGAAAGCATGGGCTCGATCGTGTATTGAAAGAAGAGATCGGCAAAGGCAAGCTGTATATCGGAGAATCTGCGGGGAGTATTATCATGGCGCCAAGCATTGAATACATCTCACTGATGGATGATCTGGAGAAAGCGCTAGAATTATCTTCCTTTGAAGGATTCGATGAGATTAGCAGCTATCCGGTACCGCATATAAATAATCCTTATTTAGGTGAAGCCGCGCAGCATATCATAGAGAAAGATCAAAATACGCTCTCTTTATGTCCGCTCACTGATGAACAAGTTTTACTTGTGACAGGCGAACAGACTGAGGTCAAGACGGTCTGAGTTGTTCATATGACGATGAAAAAGGAACAGGAGCATACGCCCTGTTCCTTTTTTAATCTTGAAACACATCACTTGATAAATAACGTTCACCCGTGTCTGCTGTCATACAAATGACAATGTGATCCTTTGGCATTTGCTTGGCTGCTTCAATGGCTGCATAGCATGCCGCGCCAGATGATGGACCGACTAAAATACCTTCAAGACGGGCGAGCTTTCGTGTGATGTCGTAAGCATCTTCATCACTCACTTGCACAATCTCATCATACACCTGTTCGTTTAAAATATGTGGGATAAATCCTGGACTTGTGCCAACAAGCTTATGTTTGCCAGGTTTCCCGCCTGATAAAACAGGAGACCCCTTTGGCTCTGCCACATGTATCGTCAATTCCGGGAATGCTTTTTTGAGTTCCTCTCCAGTGCCTGTAATGGTTCCGCCCGTTCCAGCAGTTGCGACAAAAGCGGCAAGCGGCTGCCCAATCTGTTGCACTGCATCCATAATTTCTACAGCCGTTGTCCCTCTATGAGCATCAGGGTTCGCACCATTGTCAAATTGCATGGGAATAAAGCTATTAGGAATTTGAGCAGCTAATTCTTCTGCCTTGCGAATACAGCCTGGCATTTTTTCCTCTCCTGGGGTTAAGACGACCTGTGCGCCGTATGCCTTTAAAATATTGATTCTTTCTTGGGTCATTGTATCAGGCATGATCAGAATGGCTTTGTAGCCTCTTGCTGCAGCGTTCATCGCTAAGCCAATTCCTGTATTCCCGCTTGTTGGTTCAATAATCGTTGCCCCTTTTGTGAGTTTTCCTTGTTTTTCTGCCTCAAGGATCATATTGTAAGCAGCCCGATCTTTTACACTTCCGCTAGGATTAAATGATTCCAATTTTAAATAAATAGCAGCGCCATGTTCTGGCTGAAGGCGCTGTAATTTTACAAGTGGTGTATGACCTATTAATTCAGCTATATTTTGTGCAACCTTCATCATGTGACACCCTTTCTTCTCATTCCGCATTACTTTAGTTATACTATCATCAATGGGGATTCGTAAAGTTTGTTAAAAAGGACAGGTGAAGATATGACTGAAAGCCGTCATTATTTTATCGGGATTCCAATCCCTGAACAACTCGCGTATCAAATGAAAGCGGATATAGACAAGAGGAGCGGACTTTCCTTTCAAAAATGGACAGCACCCATTGATTATCATGTCACCCTTGTGTTTTTAGGCGCGATTCCAGAAGACCGTTTAAATAAGATATCTGAGCTACTTGCACAGCTGTCTCATGAGGTGTCTGCTTTCCCGCTGAAGCTGAAGGAGATAGGGGTATTTGGTCAAAAGGAGCGCCCGAGAGTCTTTTTTGCAAAGCCTAGTGAAAGTAAGCCTTTGATGGATTTAAGAGAAAAGGTGAAAGCAGCCGTTTTGACAGCAGGTCATCCTGTCGAAAAGAGACCCTTTCATCCACATATGACGATTGCGCGCAAATGGAATAGAGAACAGTCCTATATAGAACAAGCGCCCTTACGGAAAGAACCATATTCGATGGAGGTTTCTAGTATCGCTTTATTTGAAATTCGTCTAAAAGAAACCCCACGTTATCACGCGATCAAACAATTTACACTACATAAATGATTCTAGAGGTTGGAGTGAGCAGCAGATGGCGCAAATTATTAAAATCCAAGATTATATATCACGATATGAACAAGACCCGCATCATTACATCAATCAATTTATTCGGTTGAAAAAACAAAGGTGGGACGAGTTAAAAAAGGCTTCAAAAGAGCAGGTGCAAAAGCAGGCTGACCAAGCCATCGAGCAAGCACCTGAACAAGAGGAAGAAAAGAGAAAGAAATTCTCCTTAAAAAGAAAGCAAAAAGAAGCCGATATGAAAAAGGAACGGGACCTGAGTCTTTTTAACGAGCCAACAGATATAGAACAAGGTGTTTTTACAAACGTTCCTACCGATGAAACGAAGCTGATTCACTTTTTTAAAGATCATCTTTACGATGTTCAGTTAAAATGGGCCAGCTCGACGATTTCTCATATTTCAACTGTCTCTCACCACATTCGATATGATGAAAAGCTGCGGATGCTTGCAAGGCAGCTGCCAGATTCTTATTATGTGATGTACAAGCCGGTGCTGCTCATTCAAAAAGCTGAGATGGAATTGTGTCCAGTGCTCATTACGCCGCTTGAAGTCATCTGTTTATCTTTCTTAGAAGCAGAGCCAGACAGCGTATATATTGGATCGAAGGAACGTTTTTGGGAAAAACGGGCGACGGGAAAAGCTGTTCAATCCGTCTTGAACCCTTGCGCAAGTCTTCTGCGCTCTGGAACTGTTGTGTCAAAAATTTTACAGCAAAGTGGTGTAGAGCTTCCTGTGAAAAAAATCCTCATCAGCCGCACCTCGTATATTGATTTGCCCGAAGTTCCATTCGGGATGGAGGTTGTCGATAAGAAGAAAGCGGAGGATTGGTTTGAAAAGCAGCGGAAAAACACCGCGCCGACAAAGCACCAGCAATTCAAAGCGACAAAGGCATTGCTCGCTTATGGTGAATCAGACAGCAAAAGAAGGCAGGAATGGCTCGATTAAAGGCATATCAAGGTCACCAAAAAAATGAGACCTGAGTGGAGCTAATATATGAATGAATGGTACTTTATCGTCAATCCAGCAGCAGGACAAGGAAAAGGACTCCGCACTTGGAGAAGCATAGAGAAAGAATTACAAAAGGTAGAGATCTCCTACAGATCGTTTCTTACCCAGCATGAAGGACATGCCGAAGTTTTGGCGAGACAGATTAGCGCTATGCAAGACGACAGATTGAAACGGCTGATCGTCATTGGCGGTGACGGCACATTTCATGAAGTGCTAAATGGTTTAAAAGAAATCGATCATGTGCAGCTAAGCTTTGTCCCAGCAGGTCATTGGAATGATGCAGCGAAGGGGCTGGGCATCCAGCGTCATGATGTGATCAAAGAAGTGAAAAAACAAAAGAGGATGTTGACGAAAACATTTTCTCTCGGCTCCTTTCAAGATCATGCAGAAAGTCCGCAATCTGTTCTTTTTCTCAATCATATTGGTGTAGGGTTTGATGCACATGTCTTGAAGAGAACGGTCCATTTTAGAGGGAAAAAGTGGCTCAATCGACTCAAACTCGGGTTTATCATCTACCCGCTGTCTTTTCTACATTCTTTATGGTCATTCAAACCGTTTGACCTTGCTCTTTTTATTGAAAATGAGAGAAAAGTTTTTCGCCAAGTGTGGTTTGTGATCGTATGTAATCACCCATATTATGGAGGCGGGCTGGAAGCAGCGCCGGAAGCAAGTGCGAGGCAATCAGGATTTCAAACAATCGTTGTCACTGATTTGAATCCATTGAAAGTCCTCTTATTTTTAAGTGCAATGGTTTTTAAAAAGCACCTTGTAATGGAGGGAGTCACCCTTTTTCAGCATGAAGAAGCCTACTTGGAGGCAGATGAAAAAATCCTATTTCATGCCGATGGAGAAGTGATTGGCGCCACTCCAGTGTTTGTTAAGGCTAGTGAGCGATCGTTAAAATTACGTGGCTAAGAAGCAGCCAGTGTGCGCACGAGCAAAAGAAACATGAAAAAAGACTTCCCTTTTCATAAGGTTCTTGTCCTGTTTTTCTAGTTTTGCTTGACGAGTATAAGAAGGTAGCGATAAAATCTATAGGACGGCTATTGTTTAGCATCTCATTCTCAATAGCTGTCCTTTTTGTTTTTATGATCATATAAATAAAAAATAAACAGCCAATTGATCTCAATCGGCTGAATTTTGTCGACTAAAAAAGCATGATTTAAAATATTTTAAGAAATGATGGGTTGAAAATTGATATGAACTGGTTGGGACAAATATTAGGTAGCGAATGGCACATCTCTCCTGCTGGAGGCGCTACGGGAGATGCGTACTTCGCAACACACAATGACCAAAAGCTATTTTTAAAACGCAATACGTCACCGTTTCTTGCGGTTTTGTCAGCTGAAGGCATTGTGCCGAAGCTTGTCTGGACAAAACGGATGGAAAATGGGGATGTCATCACTGCACAGCACTGGCTGAGCGGGAGAGAGCTGAAGCCAAAGGACATGAATGACCGTCCTGTAGCAGAGCAGCTAAGAAAAATTCATACATCAAAAGAGCTGCTCGATATGCTGAAACGATTAGAAAAGCACTCGCTTGACCCGGCATCGATCTTGATGCATCTCAAGGCATCGATCTTAAAAGAGCAGATTGACTCACATGATATCACGCGTGCCATCCAGTATTTAGAGAAACATGTGGAGGCAGTTCATTACGAGGATAAGGTCGTATGCCATTGTGACCTCAACCATAATAATTGGCTGCTGACAGATGAAAACCAGCTCTATTTAATTGATTGGGACGGGGCAATGATTGCGGATCCAGCGATTGATCTTGGACCGCTCTTATACCATTATGTTGAAGAAGAGAACTGGGAAAGCTGGCTCTCTATGTATGGTGCTCCGCTGACCGACAACTTGCGAAAACGCATGGCATGGTATGTGCTGGCTGAAACCGTCTCGTTTGTCGTTTGGCATAAAAGAAAAGGAAATGAAAAGGCGCAAAAAGAAGTGCAAGCCGAGCTACATGCACTCTTAAAACGGTTAAACATCCATTAAGACAATGGAATGTTCTCGACCCAGTTAGATAGATGAGATTGATGCGCTTCGATATGTGCATCAATTGAACTGACAGAAGTGCCTTTTTGGCTGTAATCATAAATATCGGTTAGTAGCTGACGAACGTCAGCATCCAAATCTTCTTTTGCCAGCATTAATTGAATCACGCGTCCCACCTGTTCATATTCTGCAACAGTCCCGCAGCAATCCAGCTGGTGATCAGTTAAAATATCTTTGATTAATTGAAGCTGATGTTGGCGGTTTAATCCCATACGTATGCTCCTTTCAAGCGTGTCATTTATGTGGTTAAACTGTGCATTCAGCTTTGATTTTATACATGAAGCAGACCAGCCCAATTAGCAGCTGGTCTTTTTCATATGTGCGGATAAGATGCTGTCTTGCGGCTCTTTATGTTTCATGGTATCTTGATAAAATGTAAAGAAAATAGAGGTGTATCAAATTGAGAATGCGACATAAACCGTGGGCGGATGATTATTTAGCTGAAAATGCTCATATTGCTTTAGCCAACCCTGAACAATACAAAGGGAAATGGCATGAGCTGTTTGGAAATGATCATCCTATCCATATCGAAGTCGGTACAGGAAAAGGGAGCTTTATTGCCGGAATGGGCAAGCTTCATCCTGAGATAAACTATATCGGCATTGAATTATTTAAAAGTGTCATTGTGACGGCAGTCGATAAAATCAAAGAAACAGATGTAGAAAACGTAAAGCTTCTAAACATCAACGCAGAGACACTAACAGATGTCTTTGCGGAAAATGAGATTGATCGGGTGTATTTGAACTTCTCTGATCCGTGGCCAAAATCAAGGCATGAAAAACGTAGGTTGACGTTTAAAGCCTTTTTAAAGCGATATGAACAGATCCTACGTCCAGGCGGTGAATTACATTTCAAAACCGATAACCGCGGACTATTTGAATATTCCTTGAAAAGCTTTTCGTCTTACGGACTCCTTTTAACGTATGTGAGCCTTGATTTACATGAGGATGGTCTCGAAGGAAATGTCATGACAGAATATGAAGAGAAATTCTCTTCCATGGGACAACCGATCTATCGATCAGAAGTAAAATTCCCTGAATAACAAGCGAACAAAGCTGGCTGCAACGAACGATTGCAGTCAGCTTTTTTGATGAAAAGATTAGTACATGCGATTTTTCTTTGTATTTGCTACGATAGAAAAAGGAGGGATGACAGCAATGGAGACAATGAAAATAGGCGAAATGGAACTGTTCTGGTTAAATGGGGGAGATACACACATGGATGGCGGTGCCATGTTTGGCGTGGTGCCAAAGCCATTATGGTCAAAAAAATACCCTGTGAATGATCGAAATCAAATTGAATTACGGTGTGATCCAATGCTCATACGGTGGAACGGTCTTCATCTGTTAGTAGATTCCGGCATCGGGTCAGGGAAGCTGACAGAGAAACAAAAACGCAATTATGGCGTCACAGAGGAAACGAAAATAGAAGAATCACTTGCGGCTCTCGGTTTGCGCCCATCTGATATAGATTACGTCTTAATGACTCATTTGCATTTTGATCATGCAAGCGGGCTGACAAAACGTGAAGGCGATGAGCTCGTGTCTGTTTTTCAACAGGCAAAAATCATCACGTCCAAAATTGAATGGGACGAAATGAGAGCACCGAACATCCGCTCAAGAAATACATATTGGAAAGAAAACTGGGAGCCTGTTGCCGATCAAGTCATGACATTTGAAGATAGCATTGAAGTAACAGAAGGCATTCGCCTGCATCATACAGGTGGACATAGCGATGGGCATAGCATCTTAACGCTCACAAGTCAGGGAGAAACGGCTATTCATTTAGCGGATATCATGCCGACACACGCTCATAAAAACCCGCTATGGGTCTTGGCATACGATGATTATCCAATGACCTCGATCCAAGCGAAGCAAAAATGGCAGGCATTTGCCGAAGAAAACAATGCATGGTACTTGTTTTATCATGATGCCATCTACCGTGCTGTAAAGTGGGATGAAGACGGGGCAATGACCCATGAGGTCAAAAGAGAAACCGGAAGATAAAAGATCATCTGTATGTTTTTTCGCCTTTCACACAAAATAACGACAAAATGAACTTGTGAAAGGAAGAGTGCAGGTGAATCAATTTTATCGTGTACATGGTGATGTCATCGAGACACCGTTAAGAGGGATCGAAGTCATGTCTGTCCCTTATTTAAACAAAGGAGTCGCATTTACAAAGGAAGAGCGGGAAGAGCTTGGGTTAAAAGGATTTCTGCCGCCGAAGGTGTTAACCCTAGAAGATCAAGCAAAGCGTGCATATGAACAGTTCAAAGCACAGCCAGACGCACTTGGGAAAAATGTCTATTTAACTGCGCTTCATGACAGAAATGAAGTGCTCTTTTATAAATTATTAAATGAGCATTTGGCAGAAATGCTGCCGATTGTTTACACACCGACCGTAGGAACAGCGATTCAGCGCTACAGCCACGAGTATAGAAAGCCAAGAGGAATTTATTTATCCATTGATGACCTAGAAGGAATGGAAGAAATTTTTGCATCTTACGGAGTGGATGAATCAATTGATCTCATTGTCGCAACAGATGCAGAAGGAATTTTAGGCATCGGTGACTGGGGTGTTGGCGGAATCGCCATTTCAGTCGGGAAGCTGGCTGTTTATACAGCCGCAGCAGGTATTGATCCTAGCCGTGTGCTGGCAGTGGTGCTTGATGCTGGGACCAACCAGGAAAGCCTTTTAAATGATCCGCTTTATGTGGGAAATCAGCACTCCCGCGTTCGAGGAGAGCGCTATGATCAGTTTATTGATCAATATGTTGAGCTTGCCCGTGCGACTTTTCCAAATGCACTTCTTCACTGGGAAGACTTCGGTACAAAAAATGCGCGCGCCATTTTGGAAAAATATAAGGACCGTATTTGTACATTTAATGATGATATTCAAGGAACTGGAGCCGTCTCACTTGCTGCCGTTCTGGCTTGTGCAAAAGCATCGAAGGTTCCGCTGAAAGATCACCGTATCGTGATCTTTGGAGCAGGTACAGCAGGGATTGGTATAGCCGAGCAAATTCGTGATGCCATCGTGCGAGATGGTGTCAAAGAAGAGGAATCATATGATCATTTCTGGTGTATTGATAAAACGGGATTGCTCACAGATGATTCACCCGACATTCAGCCATTCCAAAAGCCGTATGCAAGACGTTCTGATGAAGTGAAGGATTATGCACGTAATGGTCCAAAGCATTCCATTGATTTGTTAGAGGTCGTGAAGCAGGCGAAACCTACGATCTTAATTGGTACCTCAACTGTAGGTGGGGCATTTACAGAGGAAATAGTGAAAGAAATGGCGTCACATGTAGAGCGGCCAGCGATTTTACCGATGTCTAACCCGACACCTCTTTCAGAGGCAAAGCCGGAAGATCTCATTGAATGGACAGAAGGACGTGCGCTTGTCACAACGGGAAGCCCGTTTGATCCGGTTGAATATGGTGGTGTGACATATGAAATTGGGCAGGCAAATAATGCCCTTGTGTTTCCAGGGCTTGGTCTTGGAACGATTGTGTGTAAAGCCCGCCTCATGACAGACAGCATGTTTGTTGCGAGTGCTGAAGCGATTGCGAGCATGGTCAATGTCGGAAAACCGGGTGCTGCGATGCTCCCAAGTGTTGATCAGCTCAGAACAGTTTCAGCGACAGTGGCTGTCCGTGTGGCACAAGCAGCGATTGACGAAGGAATTGCGGAAGAAACCCCTCATGATCTCATTCAGGCTGTGCAAGACGCCATGTGGCACCCTGTATACAAAAAAATCAAAGCCATCTAAAAAAAGCTTCGCAAGGACTTGTCTTTGCGAAGCTTTCTTATTAAGCAACAGAATCAATGACATCAACGATCATGCCTGTTTTTGCATCAATCATGACTTCATACTGTTCCAGCTCGCCAAAGGCGGAGCGTGTAATGCCAGATTTGTACACATCAATCGTTTCACCATTTACGGTATACGGTTCTGGTACAGTATAAATCCAAGAGCCATCAATCGGGCCGCGCTGTTTAAAAGCGGATTTCACAATTTTTAACGCTTTTTCAGACGAGATATACGTCGGGAAAAAGACTTTCTTTGCAACAATTGCAGCGGCTACGCCAATACTCGCACCAATCAGAACATGTTTTAACTTCAACGTGCTGCACCTCCGTATTGCTGTTTTTTCCATTATACAAAACTTGTCCAGCGATGTTAAGAAATCCGAATACTTGAAAGCATATTCAAAATTTCTGGAGAGATACTTGGAAAACCGAAAGAATTCTTATAGTATAAAGTGAGTGTTATTTTTATAGGAATTTATATGGTCATTACATAGAAATGAGGGTAACTGTCAAATGAACGAAGAAACAATGTCGCTTTTCCGAAATTTAACAGAATTACAAGGGACTCCAGGTAATGAGCACCATGTGCGTGCTTTTATGAAAAAGGAACTTGAGAAATATTCCGATGAACTCATACAGGATCGTCTTGGCGGAGTGTTTGGTGTCCGCAAAGGCC
>NZ_JBPAFI010000001.1:782601-889652 GCF_050864245.1 Bacillus sp. XT-4 | reverse complement strand
TGTGGATGTTCATACGGATCACGGGCCAATTCCGGGCGTTGTATCGAGCACACCTCCTCATCTTCTGACACCAGAACAAAAAAGCAAACCAGTAAAACCGTCAGATATGCTGATTGATATTGGTGCAGACAGTGAAGAAGAAGCGAAAGAGCTTGGCGTTCGCCCAGGGCAGCAAATCGTTCCTGCAACGGTCTTTACCCCAATGGCCAATCCGAAAAAGATTTTAGCCAAAGCTTGGGATAACCGCTATGGGTGCGGACTTGCCATTGAATTATTGAAAGAATTAAAAGACGAAGCTCTTTCATGTCAGCTATATTCAGGCGCAACCGTCCAAGAGGAAGTAGGGCTCAGAGGGGCTGAGGTAGCTGCGAATATGATTAAACCGGATCTGTTCTTTGCTCTAGATGCGAGTCCTGCAAATGATGTGACGGGAGACAAATCACAATTTGGCCAGCTTGGAAAAGGTGCACTTCTTCGTATTTATGATCGCACGATGATTACGCACCGAGGCATGAGAGAATTTGTCCTCGATACAGCCGAAACAAACAATATTCCATATCAATATTTCGTATCGCCAGGCGGTACGGATGCTGGACGTGTTCATATCTCAAATCAAGGTGTACCATCTGCTGTTATTGGTGTATGTGCGCGTTACATTCATACAAGTCACTCTGTCTTGCATGTGGATGATTATGCAGCGGCAAAAGAATTAATTGTTCGTCTTGTGAAAAATTGTGATCAAAGCACGGTGGATTCGATTTATCAACAAGTGTAAACGATCAGAAAAAGGCTGCCTCATTAAGAGCACAGCCTTTTTCTTATTCCTGTTCAAACACGTATGACAACGCCTTAATCGCTTGATTCACTGTTTCGACAGTGATATTTGCTTTGTTTGATAATTCCTTTAGGGGATGATGTAATTCTTTAGGACGAATCAAAATAAGGGGTTTCCCTTTGGCGATGGCAGAAGAAGCATCCATTGCCGTGTTCCACTGTTTATATTTCTCACCAAAGCGGGCGATGACAACGTCTGCCTTATTTAATAATAGTTCGGTGCGGAAATTGTTCAAATCAGAAGCCGCATCGTCTTTCAAGATGGCATTTGGCTGCCCGCCTAAAATATCTTCTCCGATGTTATCTGATCGGTCATGATTCTCCATTGGACCAACAAACGTTACTGGTAGTTTCAACGACTGGCTTTTTTCCTTAATTTCATCGCGCCACTGGCTATGAATTTCTCCAGCTAAATAAACCGTTAATTGCATAACAATCTCCTCCTTGTGCACAAACTTAGTAAAGGTTTGCCCTGTTTCTTTTCATGTTACACAAGAAGTGCTTGATAAAGCAAAAAAAATATGATTATGATATTCATGGTAGAGACTATTTTTCATCGTAAGAAGACTACATATAATGGGAAGGACAGGCCTCTTCGTCTTTCCTATGAGAAAGCAGGAAGACGACGTTGATGACTTATTTAAAAAGAAAGGGTATTTCCCTTTCGCCAAAGGTGTATTTTATTGATGCACTCTCTTATATGGCTTTAGGTCTATTTGCTACATTAGTGGTAGGGCTGATTTTAAAAACAGCAGGCGGCCTGTTATCATTTCCTCTCATCGTGGAAATGGGAACGCTCGCTATGGGGCTGATGGGACCAGCAATTGGCGTAGCGGTTGCTTATCGCTTAAACGCTTCTCCTTTAATTATTTTCGCAAGTGTTGTGTCAGGTGCCGCTGGAGCAGAGCTTGGGGGACCTGCTGGAAGCTTCGTGGCTGCTCTCATTGGTGTGGAATTAGGCAAACTGATCAGTGGTGAGACAAGAATTGATATTATTTTAACGCCGCTTGTGACCATTATCACAGGTTTTCTCACTGCTGCTTTCATCGGCCCTGGGATTCAGGCGGTGATGACAGGGCTCGGCAGGCTGATCGTATGGGGGACTGATCAAAGTCCACTCATCATGGGCATGCTGGTTGCAACCATTGTTGGACTTGCTCTTAGCTCACCGATTTCAAGCGCTGCGCTTGCGCTGATGCTTGATTTAAGCGGTCTTGCTGCTGGTGCGGCAACGATTGGCTGCTGTGCGCAGATGGTCGGCTTTGCTGCTGCAGGATTTAGAGAAAATCGTTTTGGCGGTCTTGCTGCGGTAGGCATTGGAACATCAAAACTACAGCTGCCGAACATTGTGAAAAATCCACTCATTCTCATTCCGCCGACGATTGCAGGACTGATTCTTGCGCCAATTGGTATCATTGGCTTTGGGATGGTCAATAATGCGGCAGGAGCGGGTATGGGAACGAGCGGACTTGTCGGCCAGCTCATGACTCTCACAGTCATGGGATTTCATCCTTCCGTTTTCCTCGCTATTGCTCTCTTGCATATCGTTGGCCCGGCAGTGATTAGTTTGGTAGTATCAGAATGGATGAGAAAGAAAGGCTATATACAATTCGGAGATTTAAGTATACAAACTGGAGGAATCAAACATGAAAAAAATTGAATCAAACGAAGAATTACAAAAAGTGATTCAAGAAGACTTAACCGTATTACTATTTTCAGCTGACTGGTGCCCGGACTGCACATTTATTGAGCCGTTTTTGCCAGAGCTTGAAGCAAACTATCCAGAATTTGAATACTTCTATGTGGATAGAGATCAGTTCATCGACACTTGTGCAGAGTGGGAAATTTACGGAATTCCAAGCTTTTTAGTCTTTAAAAACGGACAAGAGATCAACCGTTTTGTCAGCAAAGATCGTAAGACAAAGGAAGAGATTGAAGCATTTTTAACAGATTCTCTTTCTAAATAACGAAAGGAGAGTCTTATTATGGCGAAAATGACATCAAGACAGCTTGCCAATCAATTGAAAAGCCGTCTGACGAACGACAGCTGGACCCACCAGTTTGACAGGGAAAAAGATACGCTTCGTGTGGAAGATAAACATACAGGAAAGGGCATCACGCTTGAGCTCCCACCGATTATTGCAAAGTGGGAAGTAAAGCCTGATGAAACACTGGATGAGATCGTTTATTATGTGAAAGAAGCGCTCAGCGCTATGAAAGGTGAAGCGCAGCACATCTCAGGTAAAGAGAAGCACATTTATCCGGTCATTCGTTCAACGTCCTTTCCAGAAACATCGAGTGATGAGATTCCGCTCGTTTTTGATGAGCATACAGCAGAGACAAGAATCTACTATGCACTTGACCTTGGAAGCACCTACAGATTGATTGACGAGAAGATGCTGCAAAAGGAAAACTGGACAAAAGAACGAATCAGAGAAACCGCAAGTTTTAACGTCCGGTCACTAAAGACTGTCGTGAAAATGGATGAAGTGGCGGGCAACCGTTTTTATTTCTTCCGTGCAAACGACGGGTACGATGCAAGCAGAATATTAAATGAATCGATTTTACAAGAATACGCGCAAAAAGTAGAGGGGCAAATGGCCATTTCCGTTCCCCATCAAGATGTGTTCATCATTGCAGATGTACGCAATGAATCAGGCTATGATATTTTAGGGCAAATGTCGATGAGCTTCTTCGCCAGCGGCACGGTTCCGATTACGGCCTTGTCATTTTTATATGACGAAGGCAAGCTTGAACCGATCTTTATTCTTGCAAAAAGCAGACCAAAACAGCAGTAGAAGGGAATTTTGAAGAATGAACGTTTTTTATAATGCAGAAGGTGTCGGCGACACACTCCTTATTTCATTGAAAGATGTAACAAGAGAAGAAGTAGGTCATGAAACGTTTGGAGATGTCGTAAGAATCTTCAATCAAGACACAAAAGAAACAACAGGTTTTAATATTTTCAATGCATCTACTTACATGAAAATTGAAGAAAACGGATCTGTACCGCTTTCTGAAACGCTTGTTCAAGATATCAATGAAATTTTGAACCGCAACGGTGTCAGTGAAACATTAACAGTTGATCTATCACCTAAGTTTGTGGTCGGTTATGTGAAGGAAAAAGAAAAACATCCGAATGCAGATAAACTGAACATTTGCCAAGTAGATGTTGGCGATGAAACCTTACAAATCGTGTGCGGTGCACCAAACGTTGATCAAGGTCAATATGTTGTGGTTGCAAAGGTCGGTGCTGTGATGCCGAGCGGTTTGGTGATCAAAGATGCTGAACTAAGAGGTGTTCCTTCAAGCGGAATGATTTGTTCTGCAAAAGAATTAGATCTTCCGAATGCGCCTGCTGAAAAAGGAATCCTTGTTCTAGAAGGAAGCCACCAAGCTGGCGAACCATTTGAAGCGTAACCTCCCATAAACGGGTACAAATGAGCGAAGAATGTGTTATACCAAAAGTCACTAAGTACGTACTTAGTGACTTTTTTTCATCTACAGACAGCATGAACAGCAAAGCGTAGCACTTTTCTCGCTTTTCTGCATGAAAAAGCAATGGTATACTAAAAATCGCCCAAGAAAACGTAAGGGGAGTTAAAGTGAGTGATAAATGATGAGTTGGTTAGATAAATTTTTTAGTGTATTTTTAGGAGAAGAAAAAAAAGAAGAAAAAGCTGAGAGGCCTGAAACAGGTCCGATTGCACCAAAGCAGCCAGCTGTTGAACAGCATAAAGAATATAAAAAAGTTGAAGATACGAAAGTGTATTATGAATATCCAAAAGGCAATTTCCGCTTTCCTCTCGTTCCAGATGATCCTGCACGTGAGGCAGCAAAGCAGCAAGAAAGAAGGCGCACGCGGCCAAGTCAGCCAAAGGCAAAGCAGACGACCTATCAGCCAAAACAAACGGTGCAGCCTGATCTCAATAAAAAGCCTTTTAAACCAGAGCAAATCCCTTCACCGATCTATGGCTACCACCAGGATATGCGTCCAAAACATGCAGCAGCCAAAGAAGACACATCTTCTGTCAAAATGAAATCGGCAGAAGAAACGTCACAGCGTGTCACACTGTTATCAGAAGAAGCAGAGCGTGAACGGAATGTAAGACAGCAAATGAACATCCCGTCTATACGAAAAGAACAACGTATGGAAGACATGATGTCAGCCCAAACAGCAGAACAAGTAGAGAAGCAACCTGTCACGACGCCGCTTACTTTGCAAGAGGAACTCGCTTATCAAGATCACGTTCAATCAACGATGGAACGTTTATATGACGGGCCTTTCAGTGAGACAGAGGATCAAGATCAAGCTTTGTCACAGACCAAAGACGATCGGGAAGCATTCTTACATATGGAGCAAGCTGAAGCATCTAACGAGCCTCTAGAGATGGAGGAAGAACAGGCAGTCACCATTGAACAAGAAGAGCTGATGATTCCGCTTGAAGATGATGCTCAGAAAAAAGAGAGCTTTACATTTGAAACAGCTGAAAGCCCATCACCAGCACTCGACATGGAGATAGAAAGCCCAGTAGAAGAAACTGCGATGCTGGAAGAGAAGAACATAGAGGCTATGGAGGAAAGAGCAGAGGCTGCACGGATAGAAGAAAGTCAAGTAGACGTGTCAGCGGCAGCATTTGAACAAGAAGAACCGGTGATCATACAAGATTTGCAAGATGATGATTCCCTACCGGAAGAAAAATTAACAGATGATGAAGTCATGTCAGTTGAAGAAGCATCAGATGAATTTGCTGACTCTGGACAAGCAGAGATCGCTGCGGATATGGCAGAAGAGCTTGAGGAAACACCTGAAGAAACGCCTGAAATAAAACGTGAAGAACCAAAACCGTCTTCTCCACAGCCAAAGCACTCAAGCGGTCAAACCTCCACCGTTCCTTTTAACGTCATGATGTTAAAAAGTGATCAGCGCGTGCAAGGACAGAAGAAAACGGCAGATGCACAAGGATATGTATTTCCGAGTTTAGCCCTTCTAGACGTTCCGCCAGCACAAAAAGAAGAGGACGGAACATGGGTGAAAGAACGGGCAGAACTGCTCAATGCCACTCTGAAAAACTTCAATGTCAGAGCAAGTGTTGTTCATGTGACGCAAGGTCCTTCTGTTACAAGATTTGAAGTGCATCCTGAACCAGGCGTGAAAGTGAACAAAATTACAAACCTGTCAGATGATATCAAACTCAGTTTGTCTGCAAAAGATATTCGGATCGAAGCACCGATTCCTGGGAAGAACACGATTGGAATCGAAGTGCCCAACCTTCACAGTAAAATGGTTTTCTTAAGAGAAATGATCAGAAGCAGTGCCTTCAGAGACAATCCATCTCCATTAACGGCGGCGCTCGGATTGGATATTTCCGGTCAGCCCGTTGTGGTTGATTTACAAAAAATGCCGCACGGCTTAATTGCCGGAGCAACAGGTTCAGGGAAAAGTGTCTGTATTAATACCATTCTCGTGAGCCTGATGTTTAAAGCCTCACCTGATGAAGTGAAAATGCTGTTAATCGACCCTAAAATGGTCGAACTCGCGCCGTATAATCACATTCCGCATCTTGTGAGCCCGGTTATTACTGATGCCAAGACAGCCACAGCTGCCCTGAAATGGGTAGTAGATGAAATGGAAAGACGCTACGAACTGTTTGCACACTCTGGTGTGAGAGAAATCAAACGATTTAACGAACTGGTGAAAGAAAAACAAATGGGTGAAAAACTGCCATATCTCGTCGTTGTCATTGATGAGCTGGCTGATTTAATGATGGTCGCACCAAATGAAGTCGAAGAAAGCATTTGCCGAATTGCCCAAAAAGCAAGAGCATGCGGGATTCACTTACTCATTGCGACGCAAAGACCTTCTGTTGATGTCATTACAGGCCTCATTAAAGCAAACATCCCAACAAGAATTGCATTCTCTGTTTCAAGCCAAGTGGATTCAAGAACGATCATTGATATGGCAGGTGCTGAAAAGCTTCTCGGAAAAGGAGACATGCTGTTCTTAGAAAATGGCTCTGGCAAACCGACAAGGCTGCAAGGGAACTTTGTATCAGATCGAGAGATTGATGAAGTGGTAGCGCATGTGAGAAAACAGCGCAAACCTGTGTTCCTTTTTGAACAGGAAGAATTGATGCTCCAAGGCTCTGCCATTACAGACGAAGATGAATTGTTTATGGACGCATGCAGATTCGCCATCGAGCAAAATAGTGCAAGTACATCCAGTTTGCAAAGAAGATTTAGAATTGGCTACAATCGAGCAGCAAGATTAATTGATATGATGGAACGTGAAGGAATGATCTCTGGGGCAAAAGGCAGTAAGCCAAGAGAGGTCCTCATGACACTGAGTGACTTAGAACAATTGATCTAAACAAACCACTTCATTTTTTTGATAAACATGGTATGATAGCACATAGGTGCAATTTTTGAATTGGACGCTTTTCGCATGCCTGTTTGAACGCTTTTTAACGAAAATGAGCGAAAGCAAGTGTTAGAAATGGGAAAGTTGTCGGATACTAATCATAGTTAATATTGATTAGAATAGGAAGATCGGAAAAAAATCTTTATTTGGAGCTGCGATTTGTGATCAGCTAGAGACAAAAATCACAAGTTGCAAATTGAAATGAGCGTCATATACTGTAAGTCAGATAGACGTTTGTTGGAGGTACAATTATGACTGTTTATCATTTTGTTGGAATAAAAGGGACAGGTATGAGTCCACTGGCCCAAATTCTTCATGATACTGGGTATACTGTCCAAGGATCGGATATCGAAAAACATATCTTTACACAAAAAGCATTAGAAGAACGAAATATTAAAATTCTTCCATTTGACCCAGATAATATTCAGCCAGGGATGACGGTGATTGCAGGAAATGCATTCCCAGATACACACCCTGAGATTGAGCGTGCTCTTTCTGAAGGGATTCCTGTTATTCGTTATCATAAATTTCTTGGAGAATACATGGATTCATTCACAAACGTTGCAATTACGGGTGCTCATGGTAAAACATCGACAACAGGTCTGCTTGCACATGTGATGCAAGCGGCAAAACCAACTTCCTACTTAATCGGTGATGGATCTGGAATGGGGAAAGAAAACAGCGAGTATTTTGTATTTGAAGCGTGCGAATACCGCAGACATTTCCTCAGCTACCATCCAGACTATGCGATCATGACCAATATTGATTTTGATCACCCTGATTATTTCACGGATATTGATGACGTGTTTGATGCGTTTCAAAACATGGCACTTCAAGTGAAAAAAGCCATTATCGCCTGCGGTGATGATGAGCATCTTCTCAAGATCCAAGCAAAAGTACCTGTTGTGTACTACGGATTCAATGAAGAAAATGATTTCCAAGCACGAAATGTTGTGAAAAACACAGAAGGCACCACATTTGATGTATTTGTACGTAATACGTTTTATGATACATTCTACATTCCTGCTTACGGAAACCACAATGTCCTTAACTCATTAGCGGTCATTGCATTATGCCACTATGAGGCCATTGATGTAGAGCTCATCAAAGGTGCTTTAACGACATTTGGCGGTGTGAAACGACGCTTTAATGAAAAAGTAGTCGGTGAACAAGTCTTAATTGACGATTATGCGCACCATCCGACTGAAATTGAAGTCACGATCGAAGCAGCTCGCCAGAAGTATCCAGACCGTGATATTGTAGCAGTCTTCCAGCCGCACACTTTCACTCGTACACAGCAATTTTTAAGTGAATTTGCGGACAGTCTGAAAAAAGCGGACTATGTGTACCTCTGTGATATTTTCGGTTCAGCTCGTGAAAACATTGGGAAACTAAGCATTGAAGACTTGCGGGAAAAAATTCCGCAAGCCCAATTGATTGAAGAAGAAGAGACATCTGTGCTAAAAGCACATGAAAATGCGATCTTGGTCTTTATGGGAGCAGGAGATATTCAAAAGTATCTTCGTGCTTATGAGAAAGTCGCAGTATAATTGCCTGTCAAAAAGTGCCGATTCAATCGGCGCTTTTTTATTTTGAATAAAATGTGACAAAGGGGCTAAATGTGACAAGATGTGCCGCTTTTTTTCGTTCGCTGTGGACAGGAATTGGCGAATAAGTGTAGAATTATTATTCAATCGGTCATTCTAGGCGATGTTTGAATGATACAACGAGAGGGTATTGAATTGAATATGCCCGCAGCAAAGGAGGTATCAGATGATTATTATTCTCTATTTAAGCGTTGCACTCATCGCAATTGCTTTCCTCATTCTTGTCATCTACTTGTCCAAAACATTGAAATCCTTACAGCTGACATTAAAGAATGTCGCATCAACTTTAGAAGGTCTTGAAGGACAGATGCAAGGCATCACCACAGAGACAGCACAGTTGCTACATAAGACCAATCAGCTTGCTGAAGACATTCAAGACAAATCGGCAAAACTTAACACAGTTGTGGATGCGGTGCAGGGAATTGGTGGCTCGATCAACCAATTTAATACAAGCATAAAGCAGGCAGCTGGTGCGGTTTCTTCATCCGTTGAACGAAATCAGGAGAAAGTCACGGATGTGGTAAGCTGGAGTAACGCAGCACTTGAAATCTATAAAAAATGGAAACAGCTTAAACAACAATAATCAACCATTTTCGCATAGGAGGAATAATCATGAGCAAAGACGGAATCAATAGCAAAGACTTTTTGATCGGAACACTTATCGGTGGCATTATCGGTGCAACAACGGCATTATTTTTAGCACCAAAGTCAGGGAAAGAGCTTCGCGATGATTTGAACACCCAAGCGAATGCCCTAAAAGAAAAAACAGATCGTCTTACAACAGATGCAAAGGAAAAAGGCACTGAATATGTGACGATTGCGAAAGACAAAACATCTGAATTGTCTCAGCTCGTAGCAGAGCAGTCAAACCAGATTTTAGACAAAGTAAAAGACATAAAAGATCGTACAGCTGGAAAAGCTAAACAAGTAAAAAGCGAAGCAGAAGATGCTGCAGCAAATATTGCAAATGAAGCTTCAGATGTAGCAGATGAAGCAAAAGTAAGAGCACAAGAAGCAAAAGCAGACATTGAAGACGGCATCAAAGATGTCAAAGAAAAAGTAGAACAATCTACGAAAGGCTAACTCGCTGCTTAAGTTAGGAAGGAGCACATCATGTCTAAACAACTCATAGAAACAGAAGAACAGTTTGATCAACTAACAAATCAAGACGGAACCTTTGTCTTTTTTAAGCACAGTTTGACATGTCCAATCAGCCAAGCTGCTTTTCAAGAGTTTGAAGCGTTTGCGTCAGAACATGAGGATGTTCCTGCTTATTTCTTGCAAATTCAAAACACAAGAGAGCTTTCATCCTATGTGACTGAAAAGTCAGGGATCAAGCACGAAAGCCCGCAGGCACTCATCTTTAGTGGTGGCAAAGTAAAGTGGCATGCTTCTCACTCAAGCATTACAAAAGAAGCGCTTGAACATAACATGTAGAAAAACGTCAGCGATTGCTGACGTTCAAGATTGTTGACAAAGGGCTAAAATGAACTTTATTTTAGCCCTTTGTCTTCTTTTCAGCGTGATAGAAAACCTTTGCAGTCTAGGAAGGACGAGCACTGGCACGGAGCGAATTTGTCATTCGTGAGTACCAGCGCGCAGGACCGACAAAGAATGCGAGGGTTTGTCTACCCGCTGAAACGTCAGCGATTGCTGACGTTTTTTTATAAAAAAGGTTTACTTGCATCAAAAGTATGCTATAATCTTACACATAATACTTTATCGCTTAAAAGCGTTTGGGTAATAAAGAATTTTTTCGTGACAATTCCGAAATCTTTGTTTATAATAAACCCTATTATAAGAGATCAAAAATAAAAAGCGAGAGCGGGCAGAGGAAAGGATGACAAAAATGAGCAACAATGAATTGGAACAATTGAGACAGCAAGCAGATGAACTAAATCTTCAAATCTTAAAACTGATCAATGAAAGAGGAAACATTGTAAAAGAAATTGGAAAGGCAAAAGAAGCGCAAGGTGTCAACCGTTATGACCCTGTCAGAGAGCGCACAATGCTTAATCAAATTCTTGAAGAAAATGATGGCCCATTTGAAAATTCAACGATTCAACATATTTTCAAAGAAATTTTCAAAGCAGGTTTAGAGCTTCAAGAAGATGACCACAGCAAAGCACTTCTTGTTTCTCGTAAGAAAAAACCTGAAAATACAATTGTAAATATCAATGGAGAAGCGATCGGTGACGGAAAACAACGTTTCATCGTTGGACCATGTGCCGTTGAAAGCTACGAGCAAGTTGCAGAAGTAGCGGCAGCAGCGAAACAGCAGGGACTAAAACTTCTTCGTGGCGGCGCATTTAAGCCTCGCACAAGTCCATACGACTTCCAAGGACTTGGCGTAGACGGTCTAAAAATTCTAAAACGTGTAGCAGATGAATACGGTCTTGCAGTTATTAGTGAAATCGTGAATCCTGCTCATATTGAAGAAGCGATTGAGCATATCGATGTCATCCAAATTGGAGCACGTAACATGCAGAACTTCGAGCTTTTAAAAGAAGCTGGATCAGTGAACAAACCAGTTCTTTTAAAACGCGGTTTAGCAGCAACGATTTCAGAATTCATCAATGCAGCTGAATACATCATCGCACAAGGAAATGACCAAATCATCCTTTGCGAGCGAGGCATCCGCACATACGAAACAGCCACAAGAAATACACTAGATATCTCGGCTGTGCCAATCTTGAAACAAGAGACACATTTACCAGTCTTTGTTGACGTGACACACTCAACTGGACGAAGAGATCTACTTCTTCCAACAGCTAAAGCAGCTCTTGCGATTGGAGCAGACGGTGTGATGGCAGAAGTGCATCCAGATCCATCTGTTGCCCTATCTGATTCAGCGCAGCAAATGGACATTCCACAATTCGAAAAATGGTTAGATGCGTTAAGACCACTTGTCAACATTCACGCATAATCATAAATAGAAAAGCCGCCGGATGACAGCCCGGCGGTTTTTTCATGAAAAAATACGATCGAGATTGGCAATGAAAGGAAGAGAGCACATTGCAAGCTAAAAATATGCTTGTTCACAATGTTTTCATTTTTAAAATTCGATAGAATCTGCTAAGATCATTGTCATAGCTGACGTTCACGACGATTTTTGGTGAAATATGATTCAATTTACAGGTAACAAGCTCATTAAAGTTTGTTTAATTTAGTTATAAAAAGAAAGGGAACGTTTTCATATGAAGAAAAAACGTGTATAATTTCATAAAAGAATGTCATTTTGATGTAGATTGAAAAATTATGTGTCTCTTTTCATCGTTTTAATGACAAATAGGATATTATTTTCCTCGTATCTGACATGTCTCTATCCAATTGGTGAATGCTATAGATATGAAGTGTATTTGAAGGAGTGATTTATGTGAATAATGTTACAATATATGATGTAGCAAGAGAAGCAAACGTAAGTATGGCAACGGTATCACGCGTTGTTAATGGTAATCCAAACGTAAAACCAACAACAAGAAAAAAGGTGCTTGAAGCAATTGATCGTCTCGGCTACCGTCCGAACGCAGTCGCACGAGGCCTTGCAAGTAAAAAGACCACAACAGTTGGGGTCATCATCCCTGATATTTCAAGTATCTTCTATTCAGAGCTTGCACGAGGAATTGAAGATATTGCGACGATGTACAAGTACAACATTATTTTGAGCAACTCAGACCAAAATACTGATAAAGAACTGCATTTGTTAAACACAATGCTTGGCAAACAAGTAGATGGAATCGTTTTTATGGGCGGAAACATTACAGATGTGCATGTGGAAGAATTTAAGCGCTCTCCTGTACCCATTGTACTTGCTGCATCTGTTGAAGAGCAGGCACAAACACCATCAGTCAACATTAACTATGAACAAGCCATTTATGATTCAGTTCAGCTATTAGTTGAAAAAGGACATAAACGAATTGCGTTTGTATCTGGACCAATGTCAGAACCAATTAACTCTATGAGAAAGCTTGCTGGTTATAAGCGTGCGCTTGAAGAAGCTGGTATCGCGTTTGACGAAGCGCTTGTTGCTGAAGGAGACTACTCATATGACTCTGGTATTGAAGCGCTCGCTAATTTGCTTGAGCAATCTGACAAGCCGACGGCTGTGATTGCAGCGACTGACGAAATGGCGCTAGGTGTCATTCATGGAGCGCAGGACAGAGGCGTATCAATTCCTGAAGATTTAGAAGTGATTGGCTTTGATAACACAAGACTATCCCTCATGGTGCGCCCTCAATTGACAACAGTTGTTCAGCCGACTTACGATATTGGCGCTGTTGCGATGAGACTTTTGACAAAGCTCATGAACAAAGAACAAGTAGAAGATCAAATTGTTGAATTGCCACATAGAATCGAAGAAAGACAATCGACGAAATAAAAAAGAAAGCAGGCTCACTTGATCAGTGGACGCCTGCTTTTTTTTATGCCTTTTTCTTTTCTCGTCGAACAGGCATGAGTGCTTTTTCTACCGTTTGTGCATTTTTTTCTGTAATTTCTGCTCTTCTTGGAATCGGTGGATATAAATCGTCAGGATCTAGCCATGTGGATGGAAGCGGAACAGGCGATTGTTTTTCCCATGCCCGAATCCATTCCTGAGGAAGCGCATCTGGTGGTGTAATGCCTTTCATCTCAAGCCAAATACGGCTCCATGCTCTTGGAACGACACGCCAAATATCATAGCCGCCTCCGCCCACAGCGATCCATTTTCCATCACAATATTGATGCGCCAGCTCATGGGCAATTCTAGGAATTTCCTCATATATTTTCATGGTAGCAGATAAATGCGTCAAAGGGTCATAATAGTGGGCATCTGCTCCATTTTGCGTCAAAATGACATCTGGTTTAAAAAAAGCAGCAATCTCTGTCACTGCTGTTCGATAGGCTTCTAAAAATGATTCATCTTCTGTAAATGCGTCAAGCGGGATATTATATGCATAGCCATAGCCTTTATCATGACCCCTTTCCTGTACTTGTCCAGTTCCAGGGAACAAATAGCGCCCTGTTTCATGAATGGAAACAGTACATACCTCTGGATCATCATAGAAGCTAAACTGTACACCATCGCCATGATGAGCATCGGTATCAATATATAAAATTCTAGCGCCATATGTCTTTTGAATATACTGAATGGCCACAGAGCTGTCATTATAAATACAAAAGCCAGAAGCACGCCCTTTAAATCCATGGTGAAGCCCGCCGCCAAGATTGAGCGCATGCTGCGAATGCCCAAGCATCACTTGATCAACCGCTGTTAATGTCCCGCCAACTAGGAGAGAAGCTGCCTCATGCATCCCTGCAAACATCGGGGTGTCCTCAGTGCCAAGACCATAACGTTCCCCCTCTGCGGTGGACAGTTTTCCTTCACTTGCTCGCTGTACTGCTTGAATATAGTCTGCTGTATGGACGAGCTTTAATTCCTCCAGCGTCGCCATACGAGGTGCGACAATCTCATCATCCGTTAACGCTTTCATTTTTTGAAGAAGATCATAAGTTAAGTAGACGCGAAGCTGATTGAAGGGATGATCTTGGTGAAACTGGTACGTTTGAAAAGATGGTGAAAAAACAAAGGTCGCTTCCTTCATTTGATCGTCTGCTCCATAGGCCATAGCACCTTATAGCCTTTTGCACGAATTAGCTTCGTCACATGATCAGCATGCATCGTTTGAAGGCGGAAGACGAGCACTTTAGAGGATTCATTGGCATGTGGGTACACGAGTACACTCAGCATTTGAATATGCTGCTCTTTTAAAATGGACGTAATGTCTGCAAGACCCTCTGTCACTTGCGCTACTTCAACCTCTAAATGTGATCCAGGCTGATCTGCACCTGTTAGTCTTACAAACGTACGAAGTAAATCTGTTTTTGTGATGATCCCTACAAGCTTGCCGCGTCTCACAACGGGAAGACAGCCAATTCCGTGTTCAAAAAAGACACTTGAAATCTCCTCAACGAAATCAAGCGGATGAGCGGTAATCGTCTCTAGCACCATGATGTCTTCAACCGGCCGCTGAATAAAAAGCTGCCTTTTCTCTGTTTCAAAAATACTTGGACTGGCATTTTTAATATCCCGATCTGTCACCATCCCAATGACAGATCCCTGCTCAGATACGATGGGAATATGCCGAATGTGATGTGCACTCATTTTTTGAATGGCTTCTTCAATCGTATCGGTTTTTTGCAGCGTGATCACATCACGCTCCATAATTTGTTCAATCATCATGTTTACCAATCCCCTTTGCCAAAAAAACGAATTGAACGTTAATACATAAAGCGCTGATGGAAGCGAAGACGATCGAAACGCTCGATCGAATCAGGACTTACATTTTTTCCGATCCGTGCCATTAAACAATTGGCTGGATGTGAGCTAATCTCTGGCTCGTCTGTTGCAAACCAGACAAGACCGCCGGCGTTCATCATTTTCTCCATCATTTTGCGGTACTCCCACACGTTTTTCTTCGTCCCCTTTAAATCCCAATGCCAGTAATATTCAGTTGTAATGATAATGTAATTCTCCATTTGCTCATCCATCATGCTCACATCCAGTAAATGCTTGCCAAGTGAACAGCCTCTGAATGGAGGAGCGACTTCAATGGCACCGAGCTCAATTAAATTGTCCATGTTGCCTTCTGACCAGCGTTCAAGCGGATCAGGGTACAAATACGTGACATAGCCTACGACAAGCTCATCCACCCTAGCAATGATAATACGTCCTTCAGGAAGATCTGCTATTTCAACAAGTGCTTGTTTCTGTTCCTCAGGCGTGCGAAATGCCGTTAGTCCTTCATGAAACGTATAGTTCGCCAGCTCTGATGCAGGTACCGGTCCTTCAATCAGGATGGTGCCTGTTTCTCTCGTAATTGTTTTTGAATAATAAGTTTTAGGATGCTCCACGTATCCACCGCCTCAAATTCTAGTGAGTCGTCTCTATTTTATCTTAAATCTGACAATAATTAAAACGGTTTCATCAGAAGTTTTTTAAAAATTGAGAAAAAAAGTCATCTATACTATAATGGTCATTGTAAACGTATGCAAAGGGGGACTGTTTGATGAAAGTGGAAACGCTACCATCAGTAAAAGGGGACTATCATTTAAATGATTATGAGCAAGCATACAAGGAATTTTCATGGGAGGAAGCGAGAAAAAATTTCTCTTGGTATGAAACAGGAAAAGTAAATGCAGCTTATGAAGCGATTGACAGACATGCGGACTCGTTTCGTAAAAACAAGGTGGCGCTTCACTACAAAGATTCACAGCGGGATGAAAAGTATACGTTCAGGGATATGAAAATCAAGACAAACAAAGCAGGAAATCTATTAAGAGAACAGGCACATGTGCAAAAAGGGGATCGCGTGTTTATCTTTATGCCAAGATCACCTGAGCTCTATTTTCTACTGCTTGGTGCTGTCAAAATTGGTGCAATCGTCGGTCCGTTATTTGAGGCATTTATGGAAGGTGCCGTCAAAGATCGTTTAGAAAATAGTGAGGCAAAAGTGATTGTGACAACGCCTGATCTGCTTGAGCGGATTCCGTTTGCAGAACTTCCAAAGCTTGAATCCGTCATCATTGTCGGTGGTGAAAAAGAGGATGCAGATGGTGTGCGGACAATTCACTTTGAAGAAGCATTTGAGCAGGCAGCGAAGGAGCTTGAAATCGAGTGGATGGATGAAAAAGATGGATACCTGCTTCATTACACGTCAGGGTCCACTGGTACGCCAAAAGGTGTGCTCCATGTTCATGGCGCAATGGTGCAGCAAGGCCAGACGGGTAAATGGGTACTTGATTTGAAAGAAGAAGATGTCTACTGGTGTACAGCTGATCCAGGCTGGGTAACAGGAACGGTGTACGGTATTTTTTCTCCGTGGCTGAATGGAGCGACGAATGTCATTTTAGGCGGCCGGTTCAACCCTGATACGTGGTACGAAACCATTGAATCGCTTGGTGTGACCGTTTGGTACAGTGCACCGACAGCCTTCAGAATGTTGATGGGAGCAGGAGACGATCTCATTCAAAAATATGATCTCAGCTCACTCCGTCATGTGTTAAGTGTAGGAGAGCCACTTAATCCAGAAGTGATCCGCTGGGGAGACGCTGTATTCGGTAAACGAATTCATGACACTTGGTGGATGACAGAAACAGGTGCACAGCTGATTTGTAACTATCCATGCATGGATATCAAACCAGGGTCAATGGGGAAACCAATTCCAGGCGTTGAAGCTGCGATTGTAGATAATGCCGGAAATGAACTTCCGCCATACCGGATGGGGAACCTTGCCATCAAAAAAGGCTGGCCGTCTATGATGCATACGATCTGGAACAATCCTGAAAAATATGAATCTTACTTTATGCCGGGAGATTGGTATGTTTCAGGAGATTCAGCTTATATGGATGAAGACGGATACTTCTGGTTCCAGGGACGTGTCGACGATGTCATTATGACGTCAGGAGAGCGGGTCGGTCCATTTGAGGTAGAAAGTAAACTGGTGGAACATCCGGCCATTGCAGAGGCTGGTGTCATCGGAAAACCAGATCCTGTGCGCGGTGAAATTATTAAAGCATTTATAGCGCTTAGAAGCGGATACGAACCGACAGATGAGCTGAAAGAAGAGATTCGTACGTTTGTGAAAAAAGGACTCGCTGCACATGCAGCACCGAGAGAAATTGAGTTTAAAGACAAACTGCCAAAAACACGCAGCGGTAAAATTATGAGACGTGTGCTAAAAGCGTGGGAATTGAATTTACCTGCTGGCGATCTCTCGACAATGGAAGATTAATCACTTCCGTCAGTTGACTTGATATCAAAAGTATGTTAAAAATGACTTTAGTTGAATATGAAAAGGTTTTGACTGAGATTCAGTAGAATCATCTTTCCCTGTCCAAGAGAGCTGACGGCTGGTGCGAGTCAGTACAAAGAGATATTCGAATTACCCTCACGAACCGCTTTTACGAAAAGGAGCATATGCTATCTGATTAGTGAAAGAACGGATCTGTCCGTTATCAGTGTAAGTGAAAAGACGTGTTGTTTTGTCTTTTAAGCAGGGTGGTACCGCGATATATATCGTCCCTTCGTTCATTCGAAGGGGCGTTTTTTATGTTGAATTGTAAAAAAAGGAGATTTGGATATGAGTCAATTGATGGAAGATTTATCGTTCAGAGGATTAATTCAGCAGCAAACAGATGAAGAAGGTTTAACAAAATTATTAGCAGAAGAAAAAATCAAGCTATACTCCGGCTTTGATCCAACAGCTGACAGCTTGCACATTGGTCACTTACTCCCAATTTTAACATTGCGCAGATTCCAAGAAGCAGGTCATCATCCGATTGCACTTGTTGGTGGCGCAACTGGACTGATTGGTGACCCAAGTTTTAAAAAAGCAGAACGTTCACTAAACCCAGCAGAAATCGTCGAACAGTGGTCAGAGAAAATCAAGGGCCAGCTCTCTCAATTCCTTGATTTTGAAGCAGGTGACAACCCAGCTGTCATCGTCAATAACTATGACTGGATCAGTCAAATGAATGTCATCACGTTCCTTCGTGATATTGGAAAGAACTTCGGTGTCAACTTCATGCTCGCAAAAGATATCGTCAGCTCCCGTATTGAAACAGGGATTTCGTACACAGAATTCAGCTACGTGATTCTGCAATCGTTAGACTTCTTGAACCTTTACAGAAATGAAAACTGTAAGCTGCAAATCGGCGGAAGTGACCAGTGGGGAAATATCACATCTGGACTTGAGTTGATCCGTAAGTCTGAAGCAGAAGGCGCAAAAGCATTCGGTCTCACCATGCCGCTTGTGACAAAAGCAGACGGCACGAAGTTTGGGAAAACAGAAGGCGGTGCCATCTGGTTAGATAAAGAAAAAACATCACCATATGAATTCTACCAATTCTGGATTAACACAGATGACCGTGATGTCGTGAAATACTTAAAATACTTTACGTTCCTATCAAAAGAAGAGATCGCATCGTACGAAGAAAAAGTGCAAACAGCCCCTGAAAAACGTGAAGCACAGCGCCGTTTGGCAGAAGAAGTCACAACACTTGTGCATGGCCGTGAATCACTAGAACAGGCTGTCAACATCTCAAATGCGCTATTTAAAGGCGAGATCAAATCTCTTACAGCAGAAGAAGTGAAAGTAGGCTTTAAAGATGTGCCATCAATGGAGAAAGACAGTGGAGAAGAATTAACACTTGTTGATGTTCTTGTCGAATCAAAACTGTCTCCATCAAAACGTCAAGCACGTGAAGATATCACAAACGGTGCCGTCTACATCAACGGAGAGAGACAAACCGACAAAGACTATGTCCTTTCAGCTGAAGACCGAATTGAAAACCAATTTACAGTCTTAAGAAGAGGGAAAAAGAAATACTTCCTTGTAACGTATAAATAAATCCTTATGAAACAGTAAGTATCATGAAAAGCACCTCAAATGTTCATATACATTGAGGTGCTTTTCTTTTTTATTCAGAAGGAGGAATTAAGCTTTTACAGAGCAGTTTTCTCTCATTTGTCTGTTTCTTATTCAAGAAGTGAATCTTCGTTTGTATAAGCATGTTCTACCTTACAAATTCGGGTTGTATAGGACTCATACCAATCTTTTTTTCCTTTTTTTTGAACACGCTGATGTGCTGTATGTGCTTTCCATTCTTTGATGGCTGCTAATGAATCCCAGTAAGAGACAGTGATTCCAACACCATGTTCATCTCGTGCACTTTCTATTCCAAGAAACCCGTCTAGTTCTTTCGCTAATTCTTCCATTTTTTGAGCAGCAGCACCGTATTCTTTCTGCTCGACATTCGTTCGTTTTGATGTGAAAATGACTGCATAGTAAGGTGGTGCAGGTGTTTGAGTAAATAGCATCTAGTAGAACCTCCTTTTGTCTATTCACATTATATATGAAAGATAGAGAGGCTCGTAGTCTTTTTGTTTTAATTTCAAAAAGACCATGGTGCTTTTTCATTAGGTATTGTGCTGTAAAATCATCTCATAAAACATTACCTTGTTCACTTTTCTGACATATTTTTCTTGTATAAAATAGAGTCGAATAAGATGAATAAGGGGGAATGAAAGTGATTCGATTTAAGAAAAAGAGTTTGCAAATTCTTGTTGCCCTTGCCTTAGTGCTAGGTTCAATGGCCTTCATCCAGCCGAAAGAAGTCAAAGCGGCTGCGCATAATCCGGTTGTGATGGTGCATGGTATGGGCGGTGCGTCTTATAACTTTGCTTCGATCAAACGATACTTAGTGACACAGGGTTGGGATCAAAACCAACTTTTTGCAATCGATTTCATAGACAAAACAGGCAATAACCTGAACAATGGCCCGAGGCTCTCTAGATTCGTGAAAGATGTACTAGCCAAAACGGGCGCCAAAAAAGTAGATATTGTGGCTCATAGTATGGGTGGTGCGAACACGTTATACTATATTAAAAACCTAGACGGCGGAGATAAAATTGAAAACGTCGTCACACTTGGTGGAGCGAATGGACTCGTATCACTCAGAGCATTACCAGGCACCGATCCAAATCAAAAAATTCTTTACACATCTGTCTATAGCTCAGCCGATCTCATTGTCGTCAACAGCCTCTCACGCTTAATTGGCGCGAGAAACGTCCTCATCCACGGCGTTGGACATATCGGTCTATTAACCTCAAGCCAAGTCAAAGGCTATGTGAAAGAAGGATTGAATGGCGGAGGACAGAATACGAATTAAAAAATGAAAAAGACAGCGATTTGTGCTGTCTTTTTTGATGTCATGGTTATATAGGATCTGCTAGGTGTTGCAGAAGGTTTTTAGGAGGATAAAAGATGACGCAAAAACTCAAATATGTTTTCTTAGGCTACTTTCTCTATTTCCCATGTTCATTTCTGATTATCTATATGATCTGGATGGCAATCGTCAAATCAGTGCAATGGACGGAAGTCATATCTAATTGTACATCCATCATTGGCATCTATTACTTAATAGCCAGTGTGTGGTTTCTCTTTTTAGTGCAAAAACAGACAAAACATCGTACATAGCCAAATAAAAACATGTACAAATCAACCACCATTCCTTACACTACATATAATGAACGAGATTCTTTGGAGGTGGGGATTTGTGCAACATCATCAAAAGGCTTTGATTATGGTCGATGTACAGAAAGCATTCGAGCACGAACAATGGGGAGAACGGAATAATCTAGATGCAGAGAAGAACATCAGTCGTCTATTGACGTTTTGGAGAGAAAAAGGCTGGACAGTCATTCATATTCAGCATACATCGGATCAGCCGCACTCCTTATTTCATCCAGCAAATGAAGGGCACTCCTTCAAAGAGGTCGCCAAACCGCTAGATGAAGAAACGGTCATACAAAAGAAAGTCAACAGTAGCTTTATAGGTACAAACTTAGAGGAACAACTAAGATCGAACGAGATCGACACTATTGTGATCGCTGGACTCACAACACCACACTGCGTATCTACCACAACAAGAATGAGTGGAAACCTAGGCTTTGAGACATACCTCATTTCGGATGCGACAGCCGCCTTTGGACTCGCAGATCAAACCGGTACATATTATGACGCAGAAACGATCCATCGCCTCTCACTTGCAACACTGCATGATGAATTTGCGACTGTCCTGACAACAGAGCAGCTGATCACAAATTGGGCAAGCAAAAGCTCCTAGAATCATCTCTAGGAGCTTTTTGCTTGTTCATCCAGCGGCTGTTTTCGTTGTTCAATACTTGAGTATATGAGATCAATTCCAATAAATAAGAAGCTGACAAAGAAAGATAAAATGAGTGTGCCGTGCTCCCAAATGGAGACATTGACTATGTTCATATTAAGGACAAACTTAATTGAGAAGTGCACAACGATCCATGAGAGTAGAAATTCAAAGATAAACGTGAACCATTGAGGAAATCTTAGCAAAGAGGAAATTCCTTTACCAATGAATACTAAAAAGATCGACCAAAAAAGAACAATCCCACTGACGAATAGACAGAAGGTCAATAATGAAAGAAATGATGCATAGGTAATATATTCTCCAAAAAGAAAATTCACTCCTAATGAAACAACATAAAGTACAGAACTTGGAATGATGATGACAAAACTAATCGAAAAAAAGATGAGTAAAATGAGGAGAATTTCAGCGATAGCTCCAGGCGCTTCATCGACAACTTTTGTCTTTCTCAAAATCGCATAGATAACAATTGAAATGAGCATAAGTGCTAACATAAATGAAATAATCGACAAATTGCTTTCCTCCTTAACGTTCTTTACATTATTGTTTTAAGTTGTGAGTTATCCAGTAAATGTAATTGTAAGAGGAAAACGAAAAAGAGTAAAGAGTAATCGGTGTTCTAATTTTCTTGTGTGTAAATTTGTAGCTAGAGAGTATCGTACAAAAGACCAAACAAAAAACCCTAGAAATCCTTGAACAATCAAGGTCTCTAGGGTTTGTTTGATCACTCTCTGAGAGAGTCATGAAATTAACGAGAGTAGAACTCAACGATTAGTTGTTCGCTGATTTCAGGCGCTAATTCAGAACGCTCTGGAAGACGAGTGAAAGTTCCTTCAAGCTTTTCAGCATCGAAAGTAAGATATTCAGGTACGAAGTTGTTCACTTCAACTGATTCTTTCACAACTGCAAGGTTTTGAGATTTCTCACGAAGAGCAATCGTTTGACCTGGTTTCACAGAGAAAGATGGGATGTCTACACGGCTTCCATCAACAAGGATGTGACCATGGTTTACTAGCTGACGAGCTTGGCGGCGCGTACGAGCAAGGCCAAGACGGTATACTAGGTTGTCAAGGCGAGTTTCAAGAAGGATCATGAAGTTTTCACCTTGTTTACCAGGAAGTTTAGCAGCTCTGTCAAATAGTGTACGGAATTGACGTTCGTTGACACCGTACATGTGACGAAGCTTTTGCTTCTCTTGTAATTGTAAACCGTATTCAGATAGTTTTTTGCGTTGTCCTGGACCATGTGGGCCTGGAGCGTAAGGGCGTTTTTCAAGTTCCTTACCTGTTCCGCTTAATGAAATGCCTAAACGGCGGGAAATCTTCCAACTTGGACCTGTATAGCGAGCCATAATGTGACTCCTCCTTATTGTTTTTATTTGTGAAAAATAAAAACCGTCTGTTCTTTGTCTTTTCCGTCATTATGTTTTCATGCATCCTCGCTCCAGCAGCAGGGAGTTACAAGATGCACCTCCATATAGAAGGAACAAAATGATACAAAAAAGCCGAACAAAAAGGCTGCCATATTTCACACAAACTCTATTATATGACGACAGATAGGAGAAGTCAACCTATTTAAAGAGGAGAATGTCAAACGTGGTCGGCATTCATCCGGGAAGAAAGCAAAACAAAAAAGCAGACACATTGTCTGCTTTTCAAGCATCATGACGCATCAGTAGAGGCTGATAACGCATTTTGGACAACCTCTGTAAATTGAACTAAGTACGTTTCATCTATTTCATTGAAACGATCTTTCACTGGACTGTCAATATCGAGTACCCCAATGATTTGTCCATTTACTTTAAGTGGGATCACAATTTCAGACTGCGATGCGGCATCACATGCAATATGACCAGGGAATGCATGGACATCAGCGATACGCTGTACATCACCTGTCGCAAATGCTGTACCGCAAACCCCTTTTCCAGAAGGAATGCGTACACATGCGGGTAGTCCGTTGAATGGACCAAGCACAAGCTCTCCGCCTTTTGCTAAATAAAATCCTGCCCAATTGACTTCAGGAAGCGAGTGATAAAGCAGCGCCGCAGCATTGGCTAGGTTGGCAATGAGATCAGGTTCACCATCCGTAATCGCTTCTACTTGCTTGATGAGTAATTGATAGTCTTTCGATGGATCACCAGACTGTTTTTCGACATGAAACATGAAAATCTCCTACTTTCTATCTCAAAAATACATAACTTGCGCTTCGCATGTGGGATTTGTCGAGCAATGATTAAAGGAACTTCCGCCTTCACCTTGAAGTATGTACACATGAAGAGGGGTGAGCGGATGAAAACATCAACAACCGTGCAAACAAAAGACCGTATTATTGAAGCTGCCATCAGACTTTTTAACCAAAAAGGATTTTCTGGAACCTCTGTCCGTGAGATTGCGAAGGAAGCAAACGTCAACGTTGCCCATATATCTTATTACTTTCAAGGAAAAGGAGGGCTGCTCGAGCAGCTCGTATCCGATTTTTATGAAGGGTACATTCAGATGATTGAATCGCACATCCAGCACATGGAAACCCGTCATGCAAAAGAATGTTTACTTCATGTGGTTTTTGATATTTTATCTTATCAGCATGAAAATCGTCAATTAACCCGTTTCGTTTATCGAGAAGTGACCATTGATTCAACGCTGATCAGGGAAATCATGTCCACCTATTTAACAAAGGAAAAATACTTGTTTCAGCTCATCATTGAAAAAGGAAAAAGCACCCATGTGATTTGTAAGCAGCTGTCACTCTCATCATTTATGATCCAGCTAAAATCACTTCTGATGATGCCATATCTGCAGCCGCAATATTTAACAGAGGTGCTTTATATCAACCCAAACGAGCCTTACTTTTATCAAACGTACTATAAGGAACTGAGCCGGTCGCTTCATCACCTGTTAGAACCAAACGAACCCGCACTTGATCCTCACCTGAAACTCATGATGTCTTCAAATTGATCATACGCATACCCGAGATCTTCCGCTTGATGGGCATCAGACCCGAATATGAGCGGAATTTTTTTCTGTTTTGCAAGATCAATCATCCATGGATCTAAATAGATACTTCTGGCATATGTTTTACGAAGACCTGATGTATTAAAATCTAAGGACATGCCTTTTTTTTCCGTTTCTTCAAGACAAAGGGTGACCCTTTGACATAGTTCTGGCGACATTTCGTATGGGAAAAGTTGTTTGAATTTCTGGACAAGGGTGATATGACCGATTCTCTTTGGCTTATATGGACCTAAAGATGATAGAATAGAAGAATGAATTTGGTCATAGTAGCTTTGATAGACGTGTTCGGTGCTGCCATAGATGCTGATCAGCTGCTTGAAGGCGTGCTCATCAAAATCAAGACAAATATAATCATTGCCAGCAGGAAGAAAGTGAACAGATAAAATGCTATCGTCTAGTTCAGGGCCGTAGCAGTCTAAAAAGGCACTTGTTTCCTCTTCATACTCTTTGATATAGTCGACCTCAAGCCCAGTTTTTACTATTAACTGTCCTTTGTATTCCTGTTTCAGCTGATCCAGCTTCGTCAAATAGGCTTCAAGGTCTCGAAGCTTCATGGCGCTATCCTGTTCAGGCGTTGGATCTCGAAACGAAGGAGGCAGCGGGGCATGCTCGGTAAAGGTGATGGAATCAAATCCCTTTTTTATTGCTTTTTCAATATAAGAATGAAAAGGATCAAGCGTACCGTGCGGGCAAAATGGCGTATGTAAATGTGCATCTTGTTTCAACATGTCGTCACCTCTTGTCGATATTTTGAAAAACGTCATGTTTATCAGCGAAAATAATGAAAAATCATGACCAAAAATGCTGGTTACATGGTATCATAATAACAATGAAAACGACAGCTTCCGCATACATAAAAACAGGTCACATCAATACATGTGATCAAATGATAGAAAGCCTGAATGACTTTCTTGAAAAAACATACATAAAACCGTGAATGGATCGTATTGGCAAAAATACAATCCTGCTTATAAAAAACAAATGCAAAGCGGACACGAAAGGGTTCTCAGGTCTACTCGGGACACTACCCTGACATCACTTAGATCACAACAAGGGGGCTCATTATGGAGTTTATCATCGGTTTAATTGTCATTTTGCTTGCTTTGTTTTCAGTCGGTTATTTCCTCAGAAAAAATATATATAAAGAGATTGACCGATTGGAAGCATGGAAAATTGAAATTTTAAACAGATCAATTGTAGAAGAAATTTCAAAAATCAAACATTTAAAAATGACCGGAGAAACAGAGCAGTTTTTTGAAAGATGGCGTGCAGAGTGGGACGATATCGTCACAGCCCATCTTCCAAAGGTAGAGGAGCTATTATATGATGCAGAGGAGTATTCTGATAAATATCGATTCTCCAAAGCGAAGCAAGTTCTTGCACATATAGGAGATCTGCTCACGGCTGCTGATTCAAACATCGAAGACATTTTAAAAGAGATTGCAGACCTTGTCACAAGTGAAGAGCAAAACCGAAAAGACATCGAGAAGGTCAAAGAGCAATATCAAACAGTACGAAAAAATCTACTTGCTTACAGCCATTTATACGGCACCCTTTATGACAAAATGGAGCAGGACTTAGACGAGGCCTGGGAAGGGATCAAGCAGTATGAAGAAGAGACAGAAAACGGAAACTACATGACAGCAAGGAAAATTTTGCTTGAGCAAGACCGCAGACTCGATCAGCTGCAATTATATATCAATGATGTACCGAAGCTCATCGCAGACTGCAAACAAACGGTGCCAGGTCAGCTGACGAAGCTGAAAGACGGTTATAAAGAAATGACAGACAAAGGCTACAAGCTAGAGCACATCCAGATCACAAAAGAGCTGGAGAACTTGAATAAACAGCTGACCCGGGCGGAGAAACTGCTGATTGATGAACTCAACTTAGATGAAGCATCAAGCATTCTGCAAATGATTGATGATGCGATTCAGACGCTGTATGATCAGCTAGAAGCAGAAGTAGAAGCAGGTCAGGAAATCAAGAGCAAAATGCCTGAGCTGACCGAGGCATTTGAAAAACTTGAACAAGACCACACGCAGACTAAGGCAGAAACGGCTCTTGTGAAAGAAAGCTACAAGCTGACAGCGGGAGAGCTGGATCAGCAGAAAGCCTTCGAAAAACGATTAGAAGAAATTGAAAAGCTCATGAAGCAAATACGAGAGAAGCTTGATCGTGACCATGTCGCATACACATTATTAATGGATGAAATCAATCAGCTTGAGACCTTTATTGAGGATGCCAAAACACTTCATGAAGCGTTTAAAGATCACCTTCAATCGTTACGAAAAGAAGAATTACAGGCAAGAGAAACATTGGCTGAACTTAAAACCATGTTGACAGATACAGTGCGCCAGCTGCACAAAAGCAACATTCCAGGTGTACCTGCTGACATCAAAGATCGTGCTGAAAAAGCGCAGGAGATGATTCAGCAAGTGCAGGAGCAGCTAGAGAATTTGCCGCTGAATATGCCAGCAGTGAACCAGCAATTAAAAGAAGCCTCTGAAACAGTCAGACATGTGGTTGATGAAACACATGACATGCTTCGTAAAGTGGATCAAATTGAACGGATTATACAATACGGCAACCGGTTTAGAAGTCAAAACCACATTCTTTCAGAGCAATTAAAAGAGGCAGAACGAAGATTTTATGCCTATGATTATAACGATTCATTTGAAGTGGCAGCAGCTGCTGTCGAAAAAGCATCACCTGGAGCCGTCCAGAAGCTTTTAACTCAGCAAGAAAAAGAATATCAGCATCAATAAAAAAGCTGAAGTCCATTTTAGGACTTCAGCTTTTTCCATGTTATGAAGCTTGCTTTTGGCGTTCTTCTGAAGCAGAAGAAGTGAAAAGAGAGATGACAAATCCAATCACGACTCCGAGTATGGCAGGCATAATCCAGCCAATGCCAAGGTCATATAGCGGCAAGATCGTTTGAAAGAGATCTTTCACAGGACCAATCGGCAGTTTCGCCGCTGCTAAGCCGTCAAACAGACTAACGCAGCCAGTTAAAATCAAAGTAAGGACATACACAGGTCTTCTATGACCAAGCCATTTGTCAGCAAGTGATAAAACGATAATCACAATTGCTAACGGGTAAATCGCAGTTAACACAGGTACTGAAAAAGCGATAATATGAGCAAGTCCAAAATTTGAAATGATAAAACTGAATAATGTGACGAGTGTAACGACCATTTTATAAGAAAGTTTAGGTAATAAATTTGAGAAATACTCTCCGCACGATGTCACGAGACCGATACTTGTGGTTAAACAGGCAACCGTAATCGCCGCGCCTAACACAATATTACCTAAACTGCCAAAAAGAAATTGTGAAGACTGAGCCAAGATTTTACTACCATCTCCAACAAAACCAATGGCGTGTGTACTTGAAGCACCTAAATAAGCAAGTGATAGATAAACAAATGTTAATCCGCAAGCTGCAATTAGACCTGCTTTGATACAAGCAGAAGTGAGTGCCTTTTTACTTGTTACACCACGTCCTTTAATGGCGTTGATGACAACAACCCCAAACACAATAGATGCAAGAGCGTCCATGGTTTTATAGCCTTCTAAAAACCCTTTGAAAAATGATCCATTGCTATAGGACACATCAGGTGTGCCAATGACGCCCATCGGTGTCAAAATGGCTTTGACGATAATAATCAAAATGATCGTAAATTTAATCGGTGTTAACACTTTCCCTACACGATCCACAATTTTCGTTGGATTTAGCGCAAGATAATACGTAATACCAAAAAAGGCCAGTGTAAATAAAAAAAGTGAGAGCCAAGCTGGTACACCAGCTAAAAAGGGTAGTGCACCAATTTCATATGAAACCGTTCCTGTACGAGGAATAGCGAAAAGTGGCCCGATAGATAAATATAAAATGACGGTAAACGCTGTTCCAAAAGCTGGGTGAGCTTTATCAGCTAATCCTTTCGCATCTCGACCTGTCAAAGCGATTGCAATAATCCCTAGAAGAGGTAAACCGACACCTGTTAATAAAAATCCGCCCATTGCTTTCCACACATTTTGCCCAGCATATTGCCCAAGCTCTGGTGGATAAATCATATTACCGGCGCCGAAGAATAGAGCAAACAGCATAAAACCTATGATAACCGTATCTTTCGTCGACAAAGTTGCCTTCATTGCATTTAAAGCCTCCATTATTATGTTGAAATATTCTGTTAATTAGTTGCTAGGTAACCGTTCATCATTAACAATCACTAATTATAAAGGATGTACGCCTGATGTCAACATGTGTTTTCGTACAAAAGTCATGAATTTTTCTATTTTAGTATATGAAGAACAATAAAAAAACATCCCCTTCTTCTTTGGAAGGGGATGTTTTGATTTGCGATGATTATGAGGCAAGTTGCTTTGGTGGGCTGGTAAACATGGAAATAAGTACACCAATCAAAGCACCGATAATAGCTGGTATGATCCAGCCAATGCCTAAATCGTAAAACGGAACAATTGATTTCAAGATGCCAGGCAATCCGCCTAGATTCACTTCGGCAGCTAATAATCCATCAATGATGGCAAAGAAACCAGTAAAGATGAGAGAAGTGATATAAATGATTCTTCTGCCGTTAATCCAGCGGTCAAGGAACGATAATAAAATAATGACAATGGCCAGTGGATAGATCGCTACGAGTACAGGCACCGACAGAGAAATGATTTGTGCGAGTCCGAGGTTTGCAACGAATGTGCTAAACAAAGAAACAATTAGAATGACGGTACGATAAGAAAGTGCTGGGAAGAGCTTTGAAAAATATTCTCCACAAGATGAAATAAGTCCAACACTAGTCGTTAAACAAGCGAATAAAATGGCTGCGCCAAGAACAATGTTACCAGCAGAACCGAATAAAAAGTTGGCAGAAAGTGAAAGTAGTTTTCCTCCTTCATTTGCTCCAACCATTCCCGTGGCATTAGGGCTTGAAGCACCCACATAAGCGAGTGAAATGTACACGAGTGCCAGTCCAACAGCTGCTACGAGTCCTGCCTTAATACAAGCTGCTGCAAGAGATTTTCGCTCTGTGATGCCTCTGTCCTTAACAGCTGTCACCACGACGATTCCAAATACGATAGAAGCAAGTGCATCCATTGTTTTATAGCCTTCTAAAAATCCAGTGAAAAGCGGATTTGCCTCATATGTTTTATCTGGAGCACCGATCATTCCCATTGGCGTAGCAATGGCTTTAATGACAATAATAGCAATAACAGTTAATAAGATCGGTGTCAAAATTTTACCAATACGATCAACCAGCTTTGAAGGATTTAACGCAAGCAAGTATGAAATAGTGAAAAACACTACGGTAAAGATGAATAGTGGTACCCATGAAGTGGCTTGGGCACCTGAGAGAAATGGAGCTAATCCTATCTCATACGAAACCGTACCAGTTCGCGGAATGGCGAAAAATGGTCCAATGGATAAATACAGAATCACGGTGAAGATAGTCCCGAATTTAGGGTGTGCTTTATCGGCAAGACCTTTGGCACCGGTACCTGTAAGGGCGACAGCAATAACCCCTAATAGTGGAAGACCTACGCCTGTAAGTAGGAATCCGCCGATGGCAAGCCATACGTTTTCACCAGCATATTGTCCAAGAACAGGCGGGAAAATCATATTTCCTGCGCCGAAGAATAATGCAAAAAGCATTAGTCCAATAGCCAATGTTTCTTTTATACTTAAACTATTTTTCAAAATAGTCCCTCCTCAATCAGTGTATTGTGTCAAATTTAAATATTCTGACAATTTAGGTGTTTATATGACAATTGCACTATGGATGATATAGTGAAAATGAAAAGTTGTCAACTGCCATTTTCAGAAAATTCTCTGTCTGACTTCATTATGGTAACATATAAATGCATTTATTTTTAAAGTTTTTTTGTAAGGAGTTTAAGATATGATTTATCTTGATAATAGTGCCACAACAAAGCCTTATCCAGAGGTTTTACAAGTACATCAGCAAGTGAGTGAGCGTTTTTTTGGGAATCCGTCTTCGCTGCATCAACTTGGAATTGATGCGAGCCGTCTATTAAGTGAAACGCGAAAACAAATCCTTCACTATACAGGCTTTACACAATATGAGATTATTTTTACTTCAGGTGCAACAGAAGCAAATAACATAGCCATCAAAGGGGCTGCTCTTGCCAAGATGAACCGAGGCAGACATATTGTCACAACAGCGATTGAGCATCCATCTGTCATCGAATCGTTTGAACAGCTGAAAACATTATTTGGCTTTGATATTTCCTATATTCAAGTAAATGAGCATGGCCGTGCAGATATGACGCATTTAAAAGAAGTGCTTCGCCCTGATACAGTGCTTGTCAGTCTCATGCATGTAAACAATGAAACAGGCGCGATTCAGCCGATAGAGGAAGCGGCAAGCATCATTCGGACGTATGCCAAAGAGGCGATTTTTCATGTCGACGGCGTACAAGGAATTGGCAAGGTTCCGCTGCCTAAAGAGATGGATATTGATCTTTTAACGATGTCAGGCCACAAGATTCACGGCTTGAAGGGAACAGGTGCCCTCTTTTTAAAGAAAGAGATCGTGCTTGCGCCTTTTATCACAGGAGGAGAGCAAGAACTTGGCCTTCGCTCAGGGACTGAGAATCCTGCTGGAGCTGTCAGCTTAGCAAAAGCCATCAAGCAATCATTTGAACATTTAAACAAGCATCATGACGAGATGATCGCTTTAAAAACGGAGCTAGAGCAGCAGCTTGGAAAGATAGAAGGCGTCGTTATAAACACACCGCTGACGCATAGCGCACCGCACATTGTGAATTTTTCAGTGCCAGGTATTCAAATTGAAGTCCTTCTGCATATGCTCGAAAAAGAAGGCATTTACGTTTCGACAACGTCTGCTTGTTCTGCAAAGAAAAAGGAACCAAGCCGTGTCCTGCTGGCGATGGGGAAATCAGAAGAAGCAGCCAAAAGCAGCATGAGAATCAGTTTGACATATGGACAAGGACCAGAGCTAGCGCCGCAAATCATCACATCGATCGCACAAAGTGTGAAAAAATTAAAAGGAATGAGATAACAACATGAAGTATGACCATATTTTAGTCCGTTTTGGTGAGATTTCAACAAAAGGGAAAAATAGAAAGAAATTTATCGAAAAACTAAGACAGCATATCCGGTTTGTATTAAAAGACTTTGAAGCATTAAAGTATGCATCTGATAGAGACCGCATTACGATCATGCTAAACGGAGAAGACCCTGAACCGATTTCAGAACAGCTTAAAGGTGTATTTGGCATTCAAAGCTTTAGCCTGGCTGTAAAATGTGAGACAAATCTTGATGCCATCAAAGAAGCGGCACTCTCAGCGGTTCAGGAAGTGTATGAACAAGGAAATACATTTAAGGTCTCAACGAAACGCTCTTATAAACAATTTGAGCTTGATTCAAATGAAATGAACCGAGAAATTGGTGGACATGTTTTAAGGAATACAGACAACTTAACCGTTAATGTGAAACAGCCAGATGTTCACTTGCGAATTGAAATAAGAGAACACGCGACGTACATTACATTTAAAGATGTAAAAGGTGCAGGCGGACTGCCAGTTGGTTCAAGCGGAAGAGCGATGCTGATGCTCTCTGGCGGCTTTGACAGCCCAGTGGCCGGCTATCAGGCAATGAAACGAGGCATTCAAATTGAAGCTGTTCATTTCTTTAGCCCACCTTATACAAGTGAACGTGCTAAGCAAAAGGTCATTGATCTAGCGGAATGCTTAGCTGCCTATGGAGGCGAAGTCAAGCTTCACATCGTTCCTTTTACAAAAATCCAAGAGCTCATTCACAAACAAGTACCAGAAAACTATACGATGACTTCAACGAGAAGAATGATGCTCAAAATTGCAGATAAAATAAGAGCCAAGCGTGATGCGCTTGCCATTATTACAGGTGAAAGCCTTGGTCAAGTGGCAAGTCAGACACTTGAAAGCATGTATGCCATTAATCATGTCACAAACACACCGATCATTCGCCCACTGATTGCCGTGGATAAGAATGACATTATCGAAGAAGCGAGACGAATTGGCACATATGAGACAAGCATTCAGCCATTTGAGGATTGCTGCACGATCTTTACGCCGCCATCTCCAAAAACAAAACCAAAGCTTGAAAAAGTAGAACGCTACGAAAGCTTTGCTGAATTCGAGCCAATGCTTGATGAGGCAGTGGAGCAGATCGAAACAATCGTTGTCACAAATGAAAAGAAAGCAGCTGACAAATTCGCTGATTTATTCTAAATAAAAAATTTCATAATAATTACCATAAAATCAATCGCATGAAGTCATGTGTTTCTACACATTCTATATTCACAAGGAGGTGAGAACACATGGCTCAACAAAACAGACAAAGCAGTTCTAATCAATTAGTCGTTCCAGGCGCTGCACAAGCGATCGACCAAATGAAGTACGAAATCGCTTCAGAATTTGGCGTAAACCTTGGACCAGAAACAACAGCTCGCGCTAACGGATCAGTTGGTGGAGAAATCACTAAGCGTCTTGTATCTTACGCTCAACAACATATGGGTGGCGGATCTTTCTAAGACACACAATTAAAAAGCTATGGCTTATGAGCGGGTTTATTCCCGCTCTTTTTTTTGTACATAAATTGTTAGAATATTTTTAAAAAAGAAGACGAAATGAAAAAATTATGGCATAATACTAGGAGTAGGTCCTAATTCAAGCATTTTTCAGTTATGAGTGTTAGAATAGGTAAATTGAAACATGATTCGTTTCATAGAAAGAGGCTAAAAGGAGCTGTACCATGAAAAGAGAAGACTTAATTGCACCAGAACAATATAACTTAGTCAGTGAGATTGAAGCATTCAGTCATGACCAGGAGAAAATCGCCCTGCACTGGCAGGACGGAAATGGTCAGGAAGCGCACGTGACATATGCAGCATTAGTAGAAGAGGCGAATAAAATTGGTCATGTTCTATTAAATGCAGGCTTTAAAAAAGGCGATAAAATCATTGTGATGGTGCCGCGTATGCTAGAGGCATACAGCATTTATTTAGCGATTTTAAAAACAGGGATGGTTGTAATTCCTTGTTCAGAAATGCTTCGCGCTAAAGATATAGATTACCGAATTGAACATGCAGAAGCAAAAGGAGCGATTGTTTACGCATCATTCATTCAATCGTTTGAAGGAACCAACCAGCCAAAAGATTTTAAAACATTCTCGATTGGTGAGAATGATCATGGCTGGACAAACATTGTTGCGCAAAAGGAAGAGCAGTCAAGCGAGTTGAAATTGGCAGACACAACACGTACGGACATGGCGTTTCTATCTTATACATCAGGCACAACAGGTAACCCAAAAGGGGTTGTTCATACACACGGCTGGGCGTATGCACATTTACGTACTGCGGCCAAAGCATGGCTCTCCATTAATGAAGGGGATAAAGTATGGGCAACAGCAGGACCAGGCTGGCAAAAATGGGTGTGGAGTCCTCTCTTATCTGTTTTAGGAAGTGGAGCAGAAGGTTTTGTTTATGGAGGGAAATTTAATCCGGATACGTACTTAGAGCTGCTTCAAAAAAATGAAATCAATGTTTTATGTTGTACACCAACGGAATATCGGTTTATGGCAAAAGTAGATGACCTCAGTCAGTACGAGCTGCCGAAATTGCATAGTGCTGTTTCTGCGGGAGAGCCACTTAACCGTGAAGTCATCGATACGTTCAAAAAACATTTCGATATCGAAGTGCGAGATGGTTACGGGCAAACAGAAAGCACGCTGCTAGTTGGGGTGCTGAAAGGAATGGACATCAAGCCGGGCAGTATGGGCAAACCAACACCTGGCAATGAAGTAGAGATCATTGATGAGAATGGCCAGATCTGTGCTCCAGGAGAAATAGGTGACATTGCCGTTCATCTTGAAACGCCGGCTTTATTCAAGGAATACTACAAAGATGCAGAGCGTACAAAGGCGCAGCGCCGCGGGGATTACTTTATTACCGGTGACCGTGCGAAAAAAGATGAAGACGGGTATTTTTGGTTTGAAAGCCGCAGGGATGACATCATCGTCAGCTCAGGTTATACAATTGGCCCGTTTGAAGTCGAAGATGCACTGATTAAACACCCAGCCGTGAAAGAATGTGCTGTCGTGGCAAGTCCAGATGAAATCAGAGGGTCAATCGTGAAAGCATACGTCGTCCTGCGAGATGCATCTGCACAAAGCGATGAGCTGATTAAAGAACTGCAAACACACGTGAAAAATACAACAGCACCGTACAAATATCCAAGAGAAATCGAATTCATTGACGAGCTACCAAAAACTCCGTCAGCGAAAATTCGACGTGTCGAGCTGAGAGAAAGAGAGCTTGCACGAAAATCATCATAACAGTAGAAACAATAAGCGTCTGGATGGAAAATCATCCAGCGCTTTTTTTATTGGACAAATCAAATATGTAAAATTCGTTCATGATGTTTTATGTTAAAATGTGTAAGGATGACTTGAAAAGGAGAATGTTCTGAAGATGTCGATTGCGATTATTCATGGAATTGTGCTTGCCTTTGGTCTTATTTTACCTTTGGGCGCGCAAAATGTATTTGTATTTCAGCAAGGAGCCCTTCAGCCTCGATTATATCGCGTGCTGCCTGTGGTCATCACAGCCGCCCTCTGCGACACACTTTTAATCACTTTAGCTGTCATTGGGGTTTCGGTTGTTGTTCTCACCATTCCGATCTTGCAAATAGCTCTTTTTATCATTGGATTTTTCTTTTTACTTTATATGGGGTGGTCAGTTTGGAACACGAGCTCTGCATCAGGTAATCAAGAAAAGGTGGACTTGATGCCTGTGAGAAAACAAATCGTATTTGCCTGTTCCGTTTCCCTATTAAACCCTCACGCGATTCTCGATACGATTGGCGTGATTGGAACGAACTCCCTTCAATATCATGGGGCGGAAAAAATGGCATTTACCGCAGCCTGTATGATTGTCTCGTGGTTATGGTTTATTGGTCTTGCCCTTCTTGGGAAAATGTTAGGGAAGCTAGATACAAACGGCAAGTGGATGAACCGTATCAATAAAGCCTCAGCCGTCATGATCTGGCTGGTTGCATTATATATCGCCTATCAGCTTATTGCATAAAGGATACATAGAGCAAAAGAGACGTGATGCATGAAAATGAGTGCTGAACATGTCATGGGAAAAAAGCGTTGGATGGAAAACATCTGGCGCTTTTTTATTTCTACTATCTCGGGCGAAGCTTCAGTTACATCCTGTTCATTTTTATCAGACATGCTGACGATTCAATTACCTGGAGGAAATGATCAAAATAGGATCTATGCTACACTATAATAAATGTATTTTATTGGATGTGGAGGTTTTCAAAATGGCTCATAAAGAACAGCATAAAGGGGCAGTGCTTGCTGTCTTGGATACGTTTGGTGTACCAGTTTTGCTGTGGAATTTATATAAGAATACGAATAAAACATTGAAGCTGATGATCCCGATTATTCCAATAGTAGGTTTCATCACGTATCTTTTAGCATCTCTTTACTAATGTGTTCAAAAATCATTTGCATGAGCGATACGCTCATGCTTTTTTCATTCGATTATTTTTTGAAGATGGTTTGATTTAATAGACGGAGAGCTTGTACGATATCATCCATTTGATTTTGGTCAGAGGAAGAAAGGCTGTCCATGAGCATGGATTCAATTTGTTGAAATGCTTTGTCCATACACTCGCGGCCTTTTTTAGACAGCATAATGACATGTTTTCGCTTGTCATCTTTATCTTCTTGTCTATCAATGAATTGTTTTTCGTGAAGCTTTTTCAATTCTCTGCTGACATTCGGAAGAGACATGTGCTGACAATCGGCGATTTCACTAGGTGTTAGCGGCTCACTGACGGCTAGCTGCTCCAGAATCAAATATTGTAGAGTGGTTAGATCAGATGGTTTGATCTTGCTCATCATAGCATGTTTCAGCTCAGAAAAAGTAGAAGCAAATGTGACAAACTCTTTGAAAAAATGTGGGTTTTTCATCATGTTTCACCTCTTACGTACCATACCAAATTTATTATCAAAAAACAATTATCATTTGACAACTAAAAAAGAGGGGTGTATGCTTTTGGTTATCAAATGATAACTAAAGGAGCCAAGCCATGAATGTACTCATTATTTATACTCACCCCCATCACAATAGTTTAAATGGTGCTTTTTTTAAAGAAATCCTAAAGGGCAGTGAAGAAAATCCAAACGTTCAAGAAGTGAGAATCATCGATTTATACCAAGACAAATTTGATCCTGTACTTATTTTTAATGAAGAGAAAAAAAGACGTGATATGCATAAGGACCCTGAGATTCAAGAATATCAAGAGAAAATCAAATGGGCAGACAACATCGTGTTTGTTTATCCGATTTGGTGGGGGCGGCCGCCAGCCATGCTGCTTGGCTTTATTGATCGAATGTTTGCAGCGAATTTTGCTTATCGTCAAACAGGCGGGCTGCTTCCAGAAGGCTTGTTAAAAGGAAAGAGGGCTGTATGTGTTTCGACAATGCAAGGACCGACCCACTATCCTTTCTTCTTTTTGCAAAATGCCCACAAAATCTTAATGAAACGTGCTCTTTTGCAATATGTCGGGATTAAACCGGTGAAGTTCTTTGAATTTGGCATGATGGAAAGTCCGAAAGGGAAGCATGACGTGAAATTAAAACGGATATACAACTACTTTCGGAATATCAGCTCATAAAACCACATTCCTTGAGTCACTTTTCTTCTAATTTGAACCTGTTATGTCTTAAAATGACAGAGAGGGTGAGTGACTCATTCTCTTTATTTGAAAAGGGGGATATGGATGAAGAAAACATTGTTTAAAGATGCGGCTCTTATCACACTTGATCCATCTTTAGGTTTTCTGGAGAAGGGAGATCTATTAATTGAAGGGGCACATATTGTAGAAGTCGGACCTTCGATTGAAGCAAGTGGTGCCGATGTTGTGGATGCGTCTGACATGGTCATCATGCCAGGGCTTGTGGATACCCATCGTCATGTGTGGCAGTCTGTCATACGGGGAATCGGAACAGATTGGTCTTTGCAAACGTATTTGAGCAAAATTTATTATGGCAACTATGGGGCGATGAGACGTCCATCAGATGATCGAATTGCTAATTATTTAGGCGCATTAGAGGCATTAGATGCAGGAGTGACCACGTTTTTCGACTGGACGATGATCAATTCTATGGATCATACAGAAGAACTCATTGGAGGTTTAAAAGATGCGGGTATTCGAGCGGTCTTTGGTTTTGGTACCTCTGGAGATGCAGCGTATTGGGACAGAGAGAGTACGCTCACGAATATGGAAGACGCAGCCCGTGTGAAACAAAAACATTTTCAATCATCGGATCAGCTGTTGACGATGGGACTTGCCATTCGTGGACCTGAATTTTCTTCATGGGAGACGACCGTCTTTGAAATTGAAACAGCAAGATCACTAGATGCATTATGCAGTATGCACATTGGCTTTGGAAATTGGGGAGCGGCGGATCGATCGATTGAGCGGCTTCATCAAGCAGGGCTGCTCGGGCCTGATTTGAATATGGTGCATATCAATGCAATTGATGCAGATCAAATGAAGATGCTAGCTGAGAGCGGAAGCTCCATCTCTATTACACCTGAGATTGAAATGATGATGGGACACGGATATCCTGTCACAGGGCTCGCCATTGAAAATGGCGTTCTGCCAACGCTTGGTGTAGATGTGGTGACAGCGACAGGCGGAGATTTATTTACCCAAATGAAATTCGGGCTACAGGCGGAACGAGCGATTCAAAATCAATCTTTATTGATGGAAGGGACGATGCCAGGGCCTGAACTTGGATTGTCTGCACAGCAAATGCTTGAAGCAGCCACTATAAACGGGGCTCGTGCCTTGAAGCTTGATGACAAAATCGGCTCACTCACACCTAGAAAAGAAGCTGATTTTATCTTGATCGATCGGACAAGCATGAATCTTCTTCCGATGACAGATCCAGCTGGGGCAGTTGTGCAAACGGCACACCCTTCAAATGTTGATTCTGTCTATGTGGCTGGAAAAGCAGTGAAACAAAATGGGAAGCTAGTTGGAGTGAACTTAGAAGAGATCAAACAAAAAGCTTATGCGGCAAGAGATCATATTTTATCGCACAAGTTTGAATCAACGCCATCATAAACAAACAATCCCCATAGGCAGCTGCCTATGGGGATGAGATTACAAGGATTCTTTAATGACTTTTTTGTAATACTGGACAGATAGGAATCCGAAGATAGAATATAACACCGTATAAATCGACATGACGATGAGCATTGGTGCCCACAGTTCACCGCCGAATAAAAACCAGCCTGACTGTACTGCAAAGTAGCTGTGCAGCAAGCCGACAATGAGCGGAATCCCAAAGTTAAATAGCTGTTTGAGCCGAATACCTTTTAATAGATCCTTCTCAGTAAAACCAAGCTTACGCAAGATCGTGTAAGAGCTTTGTTCTTCTTCACTTTCATTCATCTGCTTAAAGTATAAAATACAGCCTGATGTGACAAGGAAGCTGAGACCTAAAAATCCGACCACAAACATCATCAGTCCTATTGTTTGCTTTTGCTGCTGAGTGGTAGCCAATTGAGACATGCTGTTGTCACCTAGTTTTAAAGAGGTAAACACATCATTCGCTTGTTCAAGGTTTTGATCATCTTTTATATTGACTGCGTGATATTGATTATGCTCAACCTGAAGTTTAGGATCTTTCTGCTGGTCAAGCTGCTCAAAGACACTTTGACTGACGACAGCAACAGGTAGACCACCAAACGTAAAGTTGTAAGAAATGAGGTAATCTTTCTTCATATCAATGACCTTTAAATCAAGGGGTTTCTTAATAAGTAGTTTCACATCACCTGAACTTTGAATCGGCATGAATTTCTTCAATAAATCACTGTAGCCGCTTAAGGTGACTTCGTTGCTTTTCACATGAATATTTGGTGCGTTTTTCTCACTGATCACAGGTAGAGTTAAGACACCTGGATCATTATTCATATTTTTAATCTCTGAATCCATGATCTTTTTTGCGTCAAACTTCGCTTGAATGACCTTGAACTGCTTTGTTTCATACGCAATATGTTTGTCAGAAAGTGCACGAGTGAAGGTATCGGTATCTTTCTCAGAACCCATGACGAAATGTGAAGGGATCTGTTGTTCAGCGGTTTTTTCTGCTGAGTAATAGGAAATGTAGCTTAAAGATAACAACCCGATGGCAAGCGCAGATACCGTTGTAATAATCGTTAAAAGCAGTGCGTTTGATTTTAACCGGAACATAATAGATGACAGAGACAGGACTTCATGAATGGCGAGATAGCCATTTTTTCGTTTGCGTACGATATTGGCAATGAACGAAACAGAGCCTTTATAGAAAAGAAAGGTACCGATAATGACAGAGGCTAGAATATAAATCATCGCTAAAAGTAACGCAAGCATGGACGTATATGTGCCGGTAAAAAGCTGAGAAGAAATATAATAGCCTGAGCTGATGAATGCAATGCCTAGAACCCCAATGATGATTTCAAACACAGAGATTTTTTTCACACGCTGTTCTGTAGAAGACGTGGTTCTAAATAAAGATAAAATCGTCTGTCTATTAATAAACCATCGATTTCTTAACATAATTAATCCATAGATGACGAAAAAGACGATCAGTGTCTGCAAAAGGGCCATGCCTGAAAAATGCAGGTTGGCGATGGCGTTCACGCCGGTTACTTTAAATAGCACCATCAGCATGAGTTTTGAACCGATAAATCCAGCTATGATACCAATAGCCATGGAGACCACATATAGGATAAAGTTTTCTGCATTGAGTAGTTTGGAAATTTTTTGTTTCGTCATGCCAATGAGCTGCAGGAGACCTATTTCTCTCCCTCTTCGTTTAATAAAAATGCTGTTCGCATATAACAGGAAGATTCCAACAATGGCAATGAGTAGTACTGAAGCGGCTTTAATCGACGCACCGCCCTTAATGGACCCCTTTACATCATCAAGTGCTGGTGAGTACTGCAAGGTGACAAAAGAAAAGTAGAGCGCCACACTAAATACAAGTGCAAACACGTATAAATAGTAATTTTTTAAGTTTTTCTTCAGATTGCGGAAGACGAGCTGATTAATGTTCATGCTTCACACCGCCTAAAACACCTTGCGTTTTCATAATATCCTCGAAAAACATCTTTCTCTCTAGAGCGCCTTTATTCAATTGTGTATAGATCTGTCCATCTTTGATAAAAATCACTCGTCTTGAATAACTGGCTGCAACAGGGTCATGCGTCACCATGACAATGGTTGCTTTGCGCTTGTGATTGAATTCTTGCAGCTTGTTCAGTAAGTCAGAAGCAGATTTGGAATCAAGTGCTCCAGTTGGTTCATCAGCAAAAATAAGGCTTGGTTCATGAATAAAGGCACGTACCGCAGATGTCCGTTGCTTTTGTCCACCAGACAGTTCATTTGGATATTTGTCTCTTAGTTCATAAATCCCCATATCCTCTGCAAGCTGTTGAAAGCGTTCAAAAGCTTCTTTTTTAGGCGTTTTGGAGATGGATAATGGCAAGAGGATGTTCTCTTTAACCGTGAGTGTATCAAGTAAGTTGTAATCCTGAAAAACAAAGCCAAGCTGTTTCTTTCTAAATTCAGCGAGCTGCTGATCTTTCATTTGCGTCATATCTGCATCTGCGATCCGAATCGATCCGCTGGACACATGATCAATCGATGACAATACGTTCAAAAGGGTCGTTTTCCCCGAACCTGATGGCCCCATGATGCTGACAAATTCTCCAGCTTCTATCGTCAAATCAATGCCTTTCAGCACCTCTTGTTTATTGAATTTATTTCCATAGCTTTTATATAACTTGCGAGCTTCTAAAATGTTCATCTGTCGAACCCCTTTTTTATTTAATTGATATCTCTAGTATAAAAAGAAGCCGATCAGACTTCCTGCGATTTGGCGAACAAAACAGACGAGCATGTGACATTGTTGTCACATGCTTGTTTCATATGTCAAAGCCTTATGTAGAATTCAGATTGTTATTCAATTATTTTATCTGTTTTTCGCTATGATGTATCAAATTTCTTGTTTTTTTCTGATGAACCTTTACAGAGTATTTGATTTCATGTAAGATATGCATATCAAATATATGCATAGTGAATCTATGTATTAGGGGTGACCATGGATGAAAGTGAGTAAAGAGCTTCTAAAGGGGAGTACAGCTACCCTTATTTTAAGCTTGTTAAATGAAAAGCCGATGTATGGATATGAAATGATTAAGGAATTGGAGTCGAAATCCGAAGGGATTTTTAGCTTTAAAGAGGGGACGATATATCCTATTTTGCACACTTTGGAGGGGAAAGGATTCATTGTGTCTTACTGGGGTGAAGGGAATGGCAATCGAAAAAGGAAGTATTATCGGATTAATGAACAGGGCAAAGCGTTTATGAAGGAAAAGAAGGAAGAATGGACCGTCTTCAAAGATGCAGTAGATGGCGTTTTGAACGGGGAGAAAGTCGTATGGGACTAGAGAAAAAATTTGAACAATATATCAAAAATGTGTGTAAACGAATCAAAAATAAAGACGTACATGCAAGTATAAAGCTTGAGCTTCGTGATCATTTATACACACTGAAAGAGGAAGCGGTCAGTGCGGGCATGTCTGAAGAAGAGGCGGTAGATCAAGCGCTCGATCAAATTGGAGATGCAGCCATACTCGGAATGCAGCTTCATGAAACACACAAAACTCAAGTTGACTTTAAAACGATACTTCTTGTATTAGCTACTTGTTTATTTGGGCTGTTTGTAATGTATTATTTTCAGTTTCATTCTCATTTACTTCATTTTCAAGACACGAATATCTTTTATAAAAGTCTCATTTACTATGTATTTGGTCTTGCGTTGATGCTTGGACTGTTTGCTTTTGATTATCGGCGCTTTTTACCCTATTCATGGCATTTATACATAGGAACGATTGGAATGCTGATTCTTACAATGATGATTGGGACAAGAGTGAACGGTATTCTCTTTTTAAGCTTAAATAATGGATCGATCAATCTGACTGAAATTTTTCCATTTCTGATGATTATTTCGTTAGCTGGCATTTATCAATCTTGGAATTGGAAGAATGGTTTCAAGTCCTGGCTAGGGTTAGCGATTGTCACTTTACCCATTATTTTATTACATATAGTCGGATCTCTTTCTGCAACCATCACCTTTATGGTCATATGCATAACGATGATGTATGTATCTCATGCAAGAATGAGACAGCTTATTCCGTTTACAGCAGCAGGTATTGTCTATCTCATTGTTCAATTATTTTCTCTGTATCAAGCTGATATGGCCCACTTTTACCAATACTCACTTCATGAATTTAGCTCAAATGGTTTTCAAATAAATCCGTACGCATTGTATGATGTTCACACTGATTGGATGTTGACGTATATCATTTATTCATTCGGATGGTTTGCAGGATTGGCCGTTCTTATGTTGTTTGTGACTTTGATTTATAGAGTAGTTCATACAGCGAAACGAGTTCAATCTGCTTATGGCAAAATATTAATGATTGGTTTGGCAACCACATTTGCAGCAAAATTTATCTTAAGTATTTTCACAAACTTTGGATTATTGCCTATATCAGGAGTTTCCATGCCTTTTATGAGCTATGGGGGATCTCATATTCTTCTAGAAATGATGTCAGTCGGGCTGCTAATGAGTATTTATAGAAGGAAACAGCTAGGAGAAATATGCCGTGAAGTAGCGTGATATGGCTGTATAAAATCACCCAATCTCTTCAATGCATCGTTGGATGAAGAGATTGGGTTTCTTGAACTGTATGTTCACATGCTTGCAATATGCACAAAATCATTCTTTTTCGGAAAAATAAAGGTGAAAGTTGTCCCTTGATCTAATGTGGAGTTGACCTCGATCGTGATATGAAGAGCGTCAGCTCCCTTTTTTGTTAAATAGAGCCCCATGCCTGTGGAGGCCGTGTCATTGTGATGTCTTGTGGAGGTAAAGCCTTTTTCAAAAATACGGGACACGTCTCTTGGGTCAATTCCTCTGCCTTGATCTGTGATGGTGAGCACCACTTGTTCGTTCATTTGTTTGCTTTCGATGATAATGTCAGATGATTGGCTGTACTTGACGGCGTTTGTCAGCACTTGTCTGATCATAAAGGATAACCATTTTGTATCACTTAATACATCTCGCTCTTCTAATAAAAGGTCAAAGCCAATTCCTTTTTGCATACACCACGATTGGAGCGCTTTGATTTCTTTCGTTAGCATGTTTTGGAGATCCAGTTTTTCAATAAATAAATCATTTTCAATATGTTGGATCCTGCTTTGATGCAGCTGTGCATCAAGGAGTAAATGTATTCTAAGCCATTCATATGTCATATTTGATTTGAGCGGCTGTTCTGTTATGCGGTCAATCATTAAGTGCATCGCCGTGAGCGGCGTTTTCACCTCATGTATCCATGAGAGCAGTTCATCTTTTTCTTCTTCCAGCGCAGTCTTTTGCTTAGCCGTCATCTGGCGGTATCGGTCAATTTGCTCTGATGCTGCCTCCTGTACAATTTGTTCAAAGGGGGAAGAGGGTTTGAGACGCATTTGATGGTCTATATTTTCATCCCATTCTTTCAGTTGCATGTAATAAGCAGTTTCTTTCCGGTAACGAAAAAAAAGAAAAACAATGAAGAGTAATGTAGACAAAAGCACGATATAAAAAAGAGAAGCCAGTGGAATCGTTGTATCCAAATATGCAACAAAGAGAATGAGAAGCTGCAAACTAAGAAAGAACAAGATCCAGCTTCTTCGTTCTTTTAGAAATGCTTGCAGCATCATTGATCATCCTTTTCTTTTGCAAGATAACCTTGACCCACCTTTGTTTCAATGAAGGCGCCAAGGGAGATTTCGTCTAGTTTTTTTCTAAGGCGGTTGACGTTTACAGTGAGTGTATTGTCACTCACGAATCGTTCATCGTCCCATAAAGCTTGGATGAGAGATTCCCTTTTGACGATATGATTTTTATGCTGAATCAATTCTTTTAGAATAAAAAACTCATTTTTTGTTAATTCAACCTCACCGTTTTCATTTGTCACTGTATTATTTTCGAGATCAAGGGTAGCGCCGCACCAGACTTTTAAGTTGGCTGGTTCCGCATTATAATCATGGACTCGGCGAAGAACAGCACTTACTTTGGCGATGAGAACGTCAAAGTGAAAGGGCTTTTGTACAAAATCATCAGCTCCAAGCTGCATCGACATGACCATATCAGCAGGATGATCACGAGATGAAAGAAAGATGATGGGCACATTAGAATGATGCCGAATCATCCGGCACCAATGAAAGCCATCGTACTTTGGCAGCTGAATATCAATAATGACTAAATCAGGCTGGATGGAAGTGAACTCCTGCATGACCTGTTGAAAATTGTTGATCCCATACACATCATAAGACCAGTTGACTAAACGTTCTTTGATTTCTTGGAAGAGGGTTGTATCATCCTCAATCAGCAAAATTTTAAACAAAACGAGCACCACACTTTTTGAATTACTTGTACATCATTGTAGCGGAAAACAGGCACTCCCGCTAGAAGCAGACAGTAAAAAAGCAAGGGAAGAGATCCCTTGCTTCGGTTTATTTACCTAAAAAGTGCTTTTTAAAGAATGATAATTGATATTCAAGTGTGAGTGGGTCATTAAAGTAAAACTCTTCCGCATTTGCTTCATACACACGATGTTTTTTCACAGCAGGAATGGACTTATAGATTTCACTGTTTTGATAGGAATTGTCCATCTCGCTGTTTTTGCTAATGATCATATAGTCTCCGGCAAATTCAGGGATGACCTCTTGTGATACCGCATAATAACCAGCTTTTAATGCTTTTTCTTTTACTTTTTCAGGCATTTTTAGTTTCATTGCTTGGTAGAGGATTTCTGTTCCGCGTCCCCATGCATCTCCAAAGACGTAAAGATCTTTTGTGCCGCTTTCAAAGACAGATACGGTTGCATCTTCACCGATTTTTGCTTTGATTTCTTTGCCAGCTTCAGCTGCGCGCTGTTTGAAATCCTTGACCCATGCTTCTGCTTCTTTTTCTTTGTTTAAGACTTTTCCAATTTCAATATGCTGCTGAAGGTAATCGACTTTGTTATACGTGAATAAAACGGTAGGGGCGATTTTTTTCAGTTTTTCTACATTTTTTGCACCGCTTAAACCGATGATGACATCAGGCTTTAGCTTCATGATTTTTTCCACATTTTCATCGGATACTTCTTCCACATTTTTTAATTTCTTTTTGAAACGTGGATTCTTTTTTGACCAAGAGTCAACACCCACAAGGTTCACACCAAGTGACAAGACATTTCCTGTATAAGAGGCGAGAACAACAACACGTTTTGGATTTGCTGGCAGCTTCACAGGTCCATTTTCAGATTGATATGTAATCGTGTCCGATGACGTTGATTGCTTTCCTTTATTTGAGGAAGAGTTGCTGCTATTGCCACATGCGCTCAACGCAAGTACGAAGATGAGCATCAGAGGGAACAATATTTTCTTCATGAATGTAAACTCCTTTGAAATCGGCACATCAGCCGTGTATTTGGTTGTATGAGTGATAATGATAATTATTATCACTCAGATATCATACCATAGAAGTGAGGTTTGTTGTCAATGATATTTTAGCAGTGGATAGAGGAATTCTGATAAAAAGAAAAAAAGATCAAGGCAGTGGTATGACCTGATCTTTTTTCTTATTTAAACCAGCCTTTTTCTTTGGAACGAGTAATGGCCTCAATTCGGTTTTTGACTTCTAGTTTATCTAAAATAACGGATATGTAGTTTCGGACAGTGCCGCTTTTAATGCTGAGTTCCTTGGCGATTTCTTTTGTGTTTTTTCCGTCTGCGACGAGTTCTAGAACCGACTTTTCTCGTTCAGTTAAAGGATTTTCGTCGCTGTACAAGTCTTCCATTAATTCAGGGGCGTACACCTTTTTCCCTTTCATCACGCTTCGGATGGCACTTGCTAAATCCTCGCTTGGGCTGTCCTTCAGCATGTAGCCGCTAACGCCAGCTTTCAGTGCTCTTTGAAAATAGCCAGAACGAGCAAAGGTTGTTAAAATGATGATCTTCACATCAGACTTTTTAAGTTCTTCAGCGGCATCGAGCCCAGATTTCCCGGGCATTTCAATATCCATTAAACAAATGTCGACCGGGTGTTTTTTAGCAAAATCTATGGCATCCTGGCCGTTTGTACCTTTTCCAACAACCGTCATATCGTCTTCTAAATCGAGAAGCGATCCAAGAGCACCGAGCAGCATTTGCTGATCCTCTGCGATAAAGATGTTAATCATTTTATTTCCTCCTTATCTTTCGCTGCTGAATCATTTGGAATGCTCATGATCAGCTTCGTCCCGTTTTTTGTCTCAATGTGCAGGCGTCCATTTGCAAATTCCAATCTTTCTCTAATCCCTGCAAGGCCATGTCCCTTCGATTGAGAGGATGGATGACTGCCTTTAAATGTGCCGTTATCCTCAACTGTAATGACAGCTTCCTTTGACTTTTGATGAATCGTGATTTGACAGACAGTGGCGTCGCTATGCTTGACGACATTCGTCACGGCCTCTTTGATGCACATGCTCACAATGTTTTCGTTAAGAAGAGAGATGTGTTTCGGCGCTTCTTTTTCATCATAAATCATGTCAATATCGGCGGCTTCAAGGATTTGCTTGATGTTCAATATTTCATCTTTGATCCGAATGCCTTTCATGGAAGAAACAATTTTTCGCACTTCATTTAGAGACGTTCTAGCTGTCTGCTGGACGCTTTTTAGTTCGGCACGAGCCTGTTCAGGGTCTTTATACACGAGCTTACGGGCAAGGTCACTTTTTAATCCAATGAGAGAGAGTTTTTGTCCAAGTGTGTCATGCAGATCGCGAGCAATTCGCTGTCTTTCTTCAAGTTTGACAAGATCGGCGATCCGTTCATTGGCATATTCTAATTTCTCTTCTAGCCGTTCACGTTCCTTCCTGCTTCTAATGCTAAGAGGGAGGAGGATGGCGCTGATCAGTGTAATCACGACAAACGGAATTTGCGTGAGAAACCAGCCCTTTTTTAAGATCAGGCTAAAGTTCACTGCTACGGCAGCGCTCGCTAGATGGATATAGTATAAGATATAGAAAGGGACTTTTCTTTTGATATGCCCGTTGAAATAGGCGATACAAAAAGCAAAATAAATGTAGCTGTAGAGCATCACATAACCAGTCGAAATGGCGATTAATAGAAGGCCGAATACATATAACGACCAGCCCTTTGAGACAAAGGCAAAACGGTAGACCGCAAAAAAGACGACGTTTAAAATAATGCCGATCACAATGCCTAAAGTCGAAGGGGTCTTAAAGATAAAATAAAAGGGCAGGATGAAAAAAATCGCCCAAATATATGGGGAAATCCCATGCAGTTTTTGAATTTTAAGTTGTTTTTTCATCCGTGATTCACCTTTTTCATTTTTTCAGTCTTTTTCACTACTTTATCAAATTGAACAGATGAGCGCATCCTGCAAATACAACAAGCTCCTTCTATTGTAAGAAAGAGCTTGCGCCAATTATGCATTCTTCTTCAGAATGTCTCCTTTTATGACAGGGGTGATTCTAATCTGACGTGCTTCTTTAAAGGTCACAAATGCTTTCGTCTCTTCATCCCATAGTCTGAATTTCATCGACTCAATACTAGTCTTTAACGTGATGGTTGGCACATTTTTAAGTGGTTCACTGTGTTCATGGGCATGTTCTAAATGATAATTCGGTACCCTCGGGCTTAAATGATGGACATGGTGGTAACCAATATTGCCTGTTAACCATTGAAGAAGTTTTGGCAATTTGTAAAAAGAACTGCCTTCTACAGCTGCCTGCACATAATTCCAATGTTCATCTGCTTCAAAGTAAGAATCTTCAAATGTATGCTGCACATAAAATAACCATACACCGATTGACCCTGAGATCAGGAAGATTGGACCTTGGACAAGCAGGAACTCCTGCCAGCCAAAAAGAAGACACGTTGCAGTTGCTAGCGCAATGATGCTCACGTTTGTGAAATACGTGTTCCAGCGCTCTTTTTTACGAGCATTTTTGACGTTGAAACGGTTTTTTAAGAGAAAAACAAAGATCGGTCCTAAAATAAACATCACAAAAGGATTACGGTAAAATCTGTAGCGAAATTTCGTCCAAGCTGATGCTTCTTGATATTCTTTGACTGTCAGGAGCCAAATGTCGCCAGTACCTCGTTTGTCTAGATTACTGCTTGTGGCATGGTGAATTGAATGATCTCTTTGCCATTGAAGATAAGGGAAAAGGGTGAGTACGCCCGTTACAAATCCGAACAGGTGATTTAGCGGCTTCTGTTTAAAAAAGGATTGATGGCAGCAGTCGTGAAAAATAATAAAGACACGCACTAAAAATCCAGCTGCAATCACCGCAAAGAAGAGGGTTAAAAGGTAGGAGATGTTCAGGCTATAATAGGCAAGAAACCAAAGCCCCAAAAATGGAATGAATGTATTAAAGAGTTGAATGATACTTTTTTTCGAATTAGCACCAGAGAATTGGCCAACTTGTTTTCTTAAAGTGGCTTGCTGCTGTGTGTTTGTTGAAGTCGTCATGAACGTTCAAGTCCTTTCCGTTTCTTTCTACTTCAAAGTATAGAAGGAAAGGTGTCATGCTCATAGTAGCACCCATCATGTATTCAATATGACATTTGTCATGTTGAGTATCAAAAAAGCAGGTGGCAGAAGGGTTTGTAAGTTGTGATGATAATCAATAAAAAAAGTAAAGGCGCTTAGCCTTCACTTTTTATGCACGTGCTTCATGTACTTTTAACTGCTTGCCTTTAATCGTTGTGTGGCGCATGGCATTTAGCACAAGAGGGCCTTTGCCATTTAAAATATCTACATATGTTTTCGTTTCCTGAATGGTAATAATCCCAATGTCATCAAACGCAACGCCGTCTATTTTGGCGATCGTTCCAACGAAATCAACTGCCCGGAGTTTCTTTTTCTTCCCGCCGTTAAAATACAGCTTCATAATATCTTTCTCTATGCCGGCCTGCTTATTTTCCTTTTGAATCGGTGTTTCAATTTTTTCTTCAAAGTTTGCCACATGCTGTTCTGCTTCTTCTTTTGTAGGATAAGGCTGAATCTGAAAATGAATACCAGCTTCCTCTTTTAATTCTTCAATAAGCGGCTGCCCGTGCCTTGTCATAAACGCAATCGTTTTTCCGCTTTTACCCGCTCTGCCAGTTCTTCCGGTCCGGTGAATATAGCGTTCTTTTTCATATGGCAAGTCGTAATGAATGACATGTGTCATATCACTGACATCAATTCCTCGGGCTGCAATATCTGTTGCGATCAAATAACGGAATTCCCCGTTTTTGAATTCATCCATGACGGCAAAGCGATCTTCCTGCCTCATCCCGCCATGAATCTTATCGCAAGGAACATCCCACTCATCCAGCTTCATCGTCAGCTCATTCACTCGCTCCTGCGTATTGCAAAAAATGATACAGCTATCTGGATTTTCAATGACAATCGTTCGTTGAAGTAATGAAAACTTGCCTTCTTCCTCGGTTTCAATCAACGTGTGGGTGATTTGCTGCTTCGTCGTTTCCTCCCGAGCAATCTCTATCACTTTTGGCGATTGTAAAAACTGCTCACTCAAATCCTTCATTTCATCAGACATCGTCGCTGAAAATAACATCGACATCCGCTTTGGCGGCAGATGCTGAATAATAGAAGAGACTTGATCAATAAATCCCATGTTCAGCATTTCGTCTGCTTCATCTAACACGAAAAATGACAGATTGTCTAAAGAAAGTGTCCCTTTTTCAAGGTGATCCAATATTCGTCCTGGCGTTCCGCACACAATGTGGTTCTTTTGTGCAAGCTCTATTTTTTGTGCTTGAAATGGAGCTTTCCCGTAAATGGCGGCCGCTTTGATTCGTTTAAATCGTCCGAGGCTGGTCAGATCCTGTTTGACCTGCATGGCAAGTTCTCTTGTTGGGACGAGGATGAGGGCTTGAGGTTTATTCTCAGCCCAATCCACCATTTCACAAATTGGCAGACCGTAGGCTGCTGTTTTGCCACTGCCTGTCTGAGATTTGACAATGAGGTCCTGCTTTGAAAAAGCAACGGATAATGTCTCGTGCTGGACGGGTGTAGGTGTATGGAAATGAAGCGCTTCTAGCGCTTGTTTCAATTCATTGCTTAATGGATATTGATCAAAATGTTGTAATGGCATCGTGTTCTCCTTTTCGTACATGTATACTTGTGACATCATACCATATCTTTTCAAAGACACCATGACCTTGAATGAAAAGGCATGAAAAAAAGCCCCATAAAGGAGCTTTTCAATGATTAAAGGAATCTGCGTTTTACTTTTTCCCAATAGGAGTTATCTTTTAATTTGACCGTTTTGATCACTTTACCAGAAAGGCCGATATCAATTTGTTTGACATGTTTTGTACCTAGCGCTTCGTTATCAAGACCGATAATCGGATGGTCGTTACCGTCCTGAACAACCTTTAGTGTCAGCTTGCGGTCACTGCTTAAAATGAAAGGAGCTCCAAGTGTACGGTATGAGTTGTTATTCAGTGATGCCAGCTCGGTTACTTGCATACACGGAAGCATCGGATCCACCACGGCGCCGTTGACAGATTTATTGTAGGCCGTTGAACCGGTCGGAGTGGAAATAATCATCCCGTCGCCTCTAAAGGTTTCAAAATGGAAATCATCTATATACACATCGATGACAAATGTTTTAATGATGCTAGAGCGGATCGACAGTTCGTTTAAACAATGGAACTGGTTTGTACTGTCAACGCTTACATCGATGATCGGATATTTTCTCACTTCAATTTGTTCAGTGTTCATGGCATCAATCATTTGATCAAAATGTTCTAACGAAAAATCGCAGTATAGGTGCGAATTCTCTGTTTTTGATACCCCTACATACAAGCAGTCATCCCGGAAGTTCGTTTTGCGAACCGCTTGAAGAAATGTACCATCTCCACCAATTGAAGCAATGATATGGGCATCTTCTGCACGCTTTACGACGTGAAAGCCTTGATCGGTAGCGAGCTTCTCCAGAGAAGAAATGTGTCCATCCAATTCATGATCTTTTTTGTAAAAGAAAAATACATTGCGACGATTGTCTGTCATTGACGTTCTCCCCTTTGTTGTCAAAAATAGATTTCGAGTAGTAAAGGGCTTACATAAAAACCCTTGTTCACATTTTACACTTTTTTCATATGAAAGTAAAAATATTAGAAAGACGCTTCATCATGATAGAGGCTTCCATTTAAGAAATGAGTCATTGTAAGTGATTAGACGACGCTGACTTTGAGCATAATTTAATAGCTCATTTTGGAAGAAAGAGAGGTCTGGGCGTTTCGTTGTAAAGATGGTCTGAGCTATTAGATATAGGGAGAGGATAAAATAACCAATTTTTCGTCATGATGAGCAAATGATAGAAGATGTAAAGTTGATCGTCATTTCACATCGGTGCTATCATATGTTGAAATGAAATGTAAAAAAACCACAGTTCCTGTGAAACATTTCATGTGTGTATTCGTATGAACGAAGTGAGACAAAAAGGAGGAGAAAGAAATGAATGCGAAAAGATGGGTAGCCTTAATCATTGCACTTGGTGTTTTTGGCTTTTCGATTGTGATTAGTATCACGACGGCCTTGTATGAAAGCTTCAATGATAATAAGATGAGCTATCAATTCGGGGACGAAATCGAAGAAAAGGTACTAGAGGATGGCAGCGGAGCGAGTAAAATTGCTGTACTTGAGATTAATGGTACGATTCAAGATAACGGTGGTGCATCCAGCCTTTTAGGCGGGGAAGCATATGATCATCGTGCGTTCTTAAAAGAATTAGATAAAGCAAAAGACGATGCGTCTGTGAAAGGTGTCTTGCTGCGTGTCAACTCTCCTGGCGGCGGTGTCTATGAAAGTGCTGAAATACATAAAAAATTAGAAGAAGTAAAGAAAGCGAAGAAGCCAATTTATGTTTCCATGGGTTCAATGGCGGCTTCTGGCGGCTATTATGTATCCACTCCAGCGAAAAAAATCTTTGCTTCACCTGAAACGTTAACAGGCTCTCTAGGGGTCATCATGCAAAGTTTGAATTATGCAAAGCTGGCAGATAATTTAGGCATCAAATATGAAACCATTAAAAGTGGAAAATTCAAAGACATCATGTCTCCAAATCGTGATATGACAAAAGATGAGCGTGCTATCATGCAAAGCATGGTTGACAACTCTTATGAAGGCTTTGTGAAAGTCATTTCTGAAGGACGCGGCATGTCTAAGCAGGACGTCAAGAAAATTGCTGACGGCCGGGTCTATGACGGAACACAGGCGAAATCGAACGGATTAGTGGATGAGCTTGGGTACTATGAAGATGCACTAAAAGCAATGAAGAAAAATGAAAAAGGCCTAAAAGGAGCAAAGGTTATCAGCTATTCACAAAGCTTTGGCTGGAACTCTCTTTTCAATATGAGTGCAAGCAAGCTCTTTAAAAGCGAAATTGATTTTCTGAACTTAAAAGAAACACTGGCTGGCTCAAATGGGTCTAAACCGATGTATCTCTATTCAAAATAAAGGAGGGATCATAGATGGATTCTACATTCGATGAAGTAACGGAAAGTCGCAGCCAAGAGGAAGAATCAAGGCCGACTCTTGCGAAGCGCACTTCAATTGAAGCGCAAGCCTTTGCAGGTTTCTGGATTAGATTTTGGGCATTTATCCTAGATTGGCTCGTCGTATGGGGTGTTAACCATTTGACGGTTTCTCCAATCTTTAGTCTCTTTGGCTGGTCAAAAGGTGGAGGCTGGTTTTCCCCATTTTCCGTCACAACCACAATTGTCTTTCTGCTTTATTTTGCGATCATGACGAAGATTTTCCAACAAACACTTGGAAAGATGGTGTTTGGAATCAAAGTCGTCTCACTTCAGCCGGAGAAGAAGCTGTCATGGGATGTCATTTTCTTTAGAGAAATTGTGGGGCGATATATTAATACGCTTTTTGTTCTCTATGCTGTGGTTGGGTTCACGCCGAAAAAGCAAGGGGTTCATGACTACTTTGCAGATACGGTGGTTGTTCATGAACATTTATATGAAAAAACAGAATCAAACGCATAACCAAAGAGAGTTTGGCCGATACCGGTCAAACTCTTTTTTTGGGTGATTGGGTATAAAATCCAGAAGGAGAGCCATAATCGTAGAGGAAGCATCATTTGTTATGGAGGAAGTGAGCACAGTGCTGTACGTTTGGATTGCCGCTTTTTTGTTCCTTGTGATCTTATTGATCTTTATGAAAGTGACCATTTCACTGGACTATTCACATGCAAATGACAATGACCATATTGCGGTGAAGATCATCACCTTATATGGAATTGTCAGACTGAAGAAAGACATTCCGATGGTGAAAGTGAATACGGAAGATCAAACGATTGATATTCGTGAAAAGAAAATGGCCAGCACCAAAACGCCGAGTCAAGAAAAAGAAACCATGCATAAAAAAGTGGGAAAACGTGATGTAAAGGAAATCCTTCATCAAATGGAGCGTATTACAAAAGAGATTGTCGATCTAAACCGGATCATGCGAAAGTTCTTCATTCATATAAAAATCGTCTCATTTCACTGGTCCACCTGGATTGGTTTTCATGACGCAGCTTTAACAGGTGTAGCAGCCGGTGGTGTGTGGTCAGTCAAAGGAGCACTTCTTGCCTTTATGCAGGAGCATCTCACCTTTAAGCACAAACCCGTCTATGAAGTGATTCCCGCTTTTCAGCACAATGTGTCACAGACACACTTTGTATGTATAGCTTATTTTCGGATTGGACATGCTATGCTTGCAGCCATTCGATTACTTGTCCATTGGTTAAAAGGGAGAAAGGCGAGAAAAAATGCCTCTCTTCAAGCAACGAAGAATGAATCATCTGTTTAAGGAGGAACCCGAAAATGGCAGATCATCCAATCCAAGGTCTGATGAAGACAGCGATGGAAAACTTAAAAGAAATGATCGATGTGAACACGATCATCGGCGATCCAGTCGAAACCCCTGACGGCAGTGTCATTCTCACTGTGTCAAAGGTTGGTTTTGGATTTGCAGCCGGCGGCAGTGAATTCAACGGTAACCAAAAGAAAGAAAAACGGTCTGATGAACAAGAACGAAAAGAACCGAGACTCCCATTTGGAGGCGGAAGCGGTGGGGGAGTATCGATTACACCAATCGCCTTTTTAATTGTGGGAACAAATGGCGTACGAATGCTTCATTTGGATGAACACACACATCTGCTCGATAAAATATTGGATTCTGCTCCTCAAGCAATTGAACGTCTTCAGCACATGTTTAAGAAGGATGAACGGGAGCATCGTCACAAAGAACGAAAACTAGATGACATAGACCTTTAAAAAGTTAGCTGCCCTGCAGTTAACTTTTTTTTCAAAATGGACGATTAGGCTTTGCAGTTTTTTGCTTTCTCTACTATGATAGAACCATACATTTGATAAGGGAGGAATTGTTTTGGCATCGATCACATTTAAAGGGAGCCCAGTAACGCTTGTAGGAAATGAAGTGAAAGTAGGCGAGCAGGCTCCAGATTTCACGGTATTAACGAACTCACTAGGGGAAGTTTCACTTTCTGATTTAACAGGAAAAGTGACGATTATCTCAGTGATTCCTTCTATTGATACAGGTGTGTGTGACGCACAAACAAGACGTTTCAATGAAGAGGCAGCCGGTTTAGGTCCGGTCAATATCTATACCATTAGTGCAGACCTACCATTTGCACAAGCACGCTGGTGCGGAGCAAACGGAATTGAAAATGTCGAAACATTATCTGATCATAGAGATATGTCATTTGGTGAAGCGTTTGGTTTATATATGAAAGAATTGCGTTTATTGGCGCGTGCGGTCTTCGTATTAGACCCAAGCGGAAAAGTGGTTTACACTGAGTACGTAAGCGAAGCAACCAATCATCCAAATTATGAAAAAGCCATTGAGGCTGCGAAATCACTGTTATAAAAGCAGCATCGACAAGAGCTCCGGCTTCATACTGGGGCTCTTTTCAATGAGAACATCTAGCTTTTAACAAAGCGAGGAGAGAAAAGCATTGCAGAAAGATCAAGTGAGTACGATTTTTGAGCTGCTCGATACAGCTTCAATTCGTTTAAAAAAGGAACAGAACATTTCCTATATTGAAGCATTGGCAGAAGCAGGAGAAGCCTTTTTCCAGGCAAATGATCGAAACGGTTTACTAAAAGATTTAATAGAGAAAGCAGATTTCGCCTCTTATGATCATGAGCAGATTCGTAAAGCGTTTCAGCTCGCCGTATTAAAAGGACAAAAGGATATTTCACATCCAAACCGTCAGATGACACCTGATACAATTGGTCTGTTTGTCAGCTATTTGGTCAATAAATTTTTAGAAGGACAAAAAGAGCTGGTTGTCTTTGATCCAGCAGCAGGAACAGGGAATTTACTGCTTGCGGTCCTCAACAATGTAACAGCAGAAACAACACGCGGTTTTGCCTCTGAAATTGATGACGTGCTCATTAAAATTGCGTGGGCACAAGCGAACTTAGAAGAAAAAGAAGTAGAGCTTTTTCACCAGGACAGCCTTGAGCCGCTTCTTATCTCACCAGCAGATGTTGCTGTATGTAGTCTTCCTGTCGGGTTTTATCCAAACGATGAGCGCGCTAAAGACTATGAATTAAAGGCAAAAGAAGGTCATTCCTTTGCGCATTATTTATTCATTGAGCAAAGTCTTCGTTACACGAAAGAAGGCGGCTTCTTATTCTTCATCATTCCAAACGATTTGTTTGAAGGAAAAGAAAGCGTACAATTAAAGGATTTCATCAAAGAACATGCATATATGAATGCGTTAATTCAGCTGCCAGTCTCTATGTTCAAAGACAAAAAGCATGCCAAAAGCTTATTTGTGATGCAAAAGAAAAAAGAGGGGCTCGAAGCACCGAAACGTATGCTATTTGCCAATCTGCCATCTTTCTCACAGAAGGAAGCAATGGTTGGCGTCATGAGAAAATTAGACCAATGGTTTATAGAAGAAAAAGAAACGAAAGAATAGCCAGAGTGATGTCTGGCTATTTTATTATTCAGAAAATAACGACTTATTGATGTAAGCGGTAACAGTTCGAAGGTGTACTTGAAATGCAAAGTTTTCAATGTTTAAATGAAAAAGTCAGATATTTTTCGGACTTATCGTTAAACTATAAAAGACCCGTTCAAACAGGTTGAATATAGCACCGAAAAAACGTGAAACCTTATATAACAACTGAGTAAAAGGAGCGACAGTAATGTCCAAAATTATTGCAATCAACGCAGGAAGCTCATCTCTTAAATTCCAATTGTTCGACATGCCAGAAGAAACCGTTTTAACAAAAGGTCTTGTTGAAAGAATCGGAATGGACAACAGTATCTTCACGATTTCTGTAGATGGAGAAAAGAAAACAGAAGTCACAGATATTCCAGATCATGCAGTAGCGGTTAAAATGCTGCTTGAAAAACTAATTGAATTTAACATCATCAAAGACTTTAATGAAATTGATGGCGTAGGACACCGCGTCGTTCACGGCGGAGAAAAATTCAGCGATTCTGTTGTTTTAACAGATGAAGTCATCAATGACATTGATCAGCTTTCAGAGCTTGCACCACTTCACAACCCTGCAAACGTTGTAGGAATCAAAGCATTTAAACAAATTCTGCCTGACGTACCAGCGATTGCTGTGTTCGATACAGCGTTCCACCAAACAATGCCAGAGCAGTCTTACCTATACAGCCTTCCGTACGACTACTACAAAAACTTTGGTATTCGTAAATACGGATTCCACGGGACAAGCCATAAGTTCGTAACAGAGCGTGCAGCAGAGCTATTAGGCCGTCCTCTTGAAGAGCTTCGTTTGATTTCTTGCCACCTTGGAAATGGTGCAAGTATCGCAGCAGTTGAAGGCGGAAAATCAATCGATACGTCAATGGGGTTCACACCACTTGCGGGTGTTGCAATGGGAACACGTTCAGGTAACATTGACCCTGCCCTTATTCCATTTATTATGGAGAAAACAGGACATACAGCGGAAGAAGTACTTTCTACTTTGAATAAGAAGAGTGGTCTTTTAGGTGTGTCTGGTCTTTCAAGTGATCTTCGTGATATCGAAGAAGCGACAGAAGAAGGAAACGACCGTGCAGAAGTAGCACTAGATATTTTTGCAAGCCGTATTCATAAATACATCGGTTCTTATGCAGCGAGAATGAATGGTGTAGATGCCATCATCTTCACAGCTGGAATCGGTGAAAACAGCTCAGAAGTGAGAGCACGTGTACTTCGTGGTCTAGAATTCATGGGCGTATACTGGGATCCATCTCTTAACAACATGAGAGGCGAAGAAGCATTCATCAGCTACCCTCACTCTCCTGTAAAAGTCATCGTGATTCCAACGAACGAAGAAGTCATGATTGCAAGAGACGTTATGCGTTTAGCGTAACATCCTTTTTAAGCTCTTTTCCTCAGCGGAAAAGGGCTTTTTTCTATTGAAATCAGCATGCTATAATGTGAGGCAATATGAAAGGAGCGGTGTGAAGAGATGAGCGCCCAAGAACATAAACGCGAAGCGAGAACGAGGCTTCATGTAAAAGTCATTACCGTCAGTGATACAAGGACAAAAGAAACAGATAAAAGCGGCCGTCTGATGATTGATTTGCTCAAAGAACAAGGGCATCTTATTCTTGCATACGATATTGTGAAAGATCACATTGGAGCGATTCAAGACGCCGTTTTAGAAGGAACAAGTGAAGCGAAGATTGATGCCGTCTTGTTAAACGGGGGAACTGGTATTGCAGCAAGGGACGTCACGATTGAATCCATTACCCCTCTTTTCTCAAAAGAGCTGCTGGGCTTTGGAGAAATTTTTCGCATGCTGAGCTATACAGAAGATATTGGATCAGCCGCTATCTTATCTAGAGCGACGGCAGGGGTGATTAACCAAAAAGCCGTTTTTGCCACACCAGGTTCTACCGGAGCAGTTCGGTTAGCCATGACCAAACTCATTATTCCAGAGCTTCCTCATGTCTTGCGAGAGCTTGAAAAAGATCAAAAATAGCCCAAAATGACTCTGCCAAGAAAATTTGGCAGAGTTTTTTTCATAAAGGGGTTGAAAAAACAATTTTTCCTTGTTACAGTGTATACATACTAAATGCATGTTTATAAATTAAAACTTATTTTTATGCAAAAACATTCACAGAATCAAAACAAGCGAGAGGAGCTTTTCAAACATGTCACAAAATAAAAAAGTCGTATTAGCATATTCCGGAGGTCTTGATACCTCTGTTGCAGTTAAATGGTTACAGGAGCAAGGTTACGAAGTTGTTGCTTGCTGCCTGGACGTAGGTGAAGGAAAAGATTTAGCATTCGTTCAACAAAAAGCACTTCAAGTCGGAGCTGTTCAATCTTACATGATCGACGCAAAAGAAGAGTTTGCTGAAGAATTTGCACTTGCTGCACTGCAAGCACACACGATGTATGAAGGAAAATACCCACTCGTGTCTGCACTATCTCGTCCGCTCATTGCCAAAAAGTTAGTGGAAGTCGCAGAGAAAGAAAATGCCGTAGCCGTTGCACACGGATGTACAGGGAAAGGAAACGACCAAGTTCGTTTTGAAGTATCAATCAAAGCATTGAATCCAGACTTAGAAGTTCTTGCACCAGTGCGTGAATGGAAATGGTCTCGTGATGAAGAAATCGACTATGCACAAAAGCACGGTATTCCAATTCCGATTAACTTAGACAGCCCATATTCAATTGACCAAAACCTTTGGGGCAGAAGTAACGAATGTGGTATTTTAGAAGATCCTTGGGCAGCGCCGCCAGAAGGTGCTTATGATCTGACAAATCCACTTGAAAAAACACCTGACACACCTGAAATCATTGAAATCACGTTTGAAAAAGGAAAACCAACAGCCATTGACGGAATCCAGTATTCATTATCTGATCTCATCCTTCATTTAAATGAAGTTGCTGGCCAGCATGGTGTAGGCAGAATCGATCATGTTGAAAACCGTCTTGTTGGAATCAAATCTCGTGAAGTATATGAGTGCCCAGGTGCAGTTACCCTATTAAAAGCACACAAAGAACTTGAAGACTTAACGCTTGTCAAAGAAGTAGCACACTTTAAGCCAATCGTTGAACAAAAAATGGCTGAATTAATATACAACGGCTTATGGTTCTCACCACTTAAATCAGCACTAGATGCATTCTTACAAGAAACGCAAAAGAACGTAACAGGTGTTGTACGTGTGAAACTATTTAAAGGCCATGCCATTGTAGAAGGACGTAAATCACCATACTCACTTTATGATGAAAATCTAGCAACTTACACAAAAGCAGATGAATTCGATCATGATGCAGCTGTAGGATTTATTAACCTTTGGGGTTTACCAACAAAAGTAAACAGCATCGTGAACAAAAAGGAGCAGGTTAAAGCATGAAAAAGCTTTGGGGAGGCCGATTTCAAAAAACACCAGAAAAATGGGTCGATGAGTTTGGTGCATCCATTCATTTCGACAAACAATTAGTCAAAGAAGATCTGACCGGCTCCCTTGCCCATGCAAGTATGCTGAATAAATGCGGTATCATCGGTGATGAGGAGGCCGCTGCGATCAAAGACGGACTGAATACGCTCATGAAAAAGGCGGAGGCGGATGAACTTGAATTCTCAGTAGATTATGAGGACATTCATTTAAACCTTGAAAAAATGCTCATTGATGAGATTGGTCCGCTTGGCGGCAAATTGCACACAGCGAGAAGCCGGAATGATCAGGTCGCAACCGATATGCATTTATATTTGAATAACCAAGTAGAGCATATCATTGAGCTGATCTCTTCTTTTCAAAAAGTGCTTGTAGAAAAAGCTGAACAGCACGTTGAAACAATTTTTCCGGGATATACGCACTTACAGCGTGCACAGCCTATTTCCTTTGCCCATCATATGCTTGCCTACTTTTGGATGCTTGAGCGGGACAAAGCGCGTTTTCAAGATTCATTGAAGCGGATTAATGTGTCACCACTTGGATGCGGGGCGTTAGCAGGAACGACATTCCCAATTGATCGTGAATATACAGCAGAGCTTCTTGGCTTTGACCATATTTACGAGAACAGCCTTGATGGCGTGAGTGATCGTGATTTCATTTTAGAGTTCTTGTCCAATAGCAGCCTTGTGATGATGCATCTCTCACGTCTTTGTGAGGAAATCATTTTATGGTGCTCTCAAGAATTCAAATTCATTGAGCTTGATGACACGTACGCAACAGGCAGCAGCATGATGCCGCAAAAGAAAAACCCGGATATGGCTGAATTGATCCGCGGAAAAACAGGCAGGGTATATGGCAACCTGATGGGGCTGCTCACGATTATGAAAGGCTTGCCGCTTACGTATAACAAAGACTTGCAAGAAGATAAAGAAGGCATGTTTGATACGGTGAAAACGATCGCTGGCAGCCTGCAAATCTTCACAGGCATGATTCAAACAATGACAGTCAACGAAGATGTCATGAAAAAAGCAACAAAAGAAGATTTCTCAAATGCGACCGAAGTGGCAGACTACCTTGCGAAAAAAGGTATGCCATTCCGTGAAGCACACGAAATCGTAGGGAAGCTTGTGTATACATGCATTCAAAAAGGCATCTATTTAAGTGACCTTCCATTTGAAACATTTACAGAAGCAAGCGGCCTCTTTGAACAAGATATTTACACTGTTCTTGATCCATATGTTGCTGTTGAAAAAAGAACAAGTGCAGGTGGAACTGGATTTAAACAAATTCAGCTCGCTTTAGAAAAAGCAAAAGCCTGCCTAGCATAATTCGCCAAAACCATTCGTTTATACGGATGGTTTTTTTCATGGGAAAAAGGAGATTGATCTTCACTGGAGAAAAGGAAAGTATACCAGTGTCAAGCTGAATAAGGAGTGACAACAGTTCATGAAGAAAACGCTTCAGGCTTTGTTTGATCAGCCTATCGTATTAGTGAAAACGTTAGGAGAACCATACGACGGCAGGGCTAATGATGTGTGGCTGATTTCCTTACAAGACCAAACGGAATATGTAGTGAAATCTCCAAAAACTGCAAGAGAAGAAAGTGAATTTGTGTATGGGATCAACATGATTTATGGAGTAGATGCCCGTACTGTACAAGAGCATCTTGATGAAATCAATGAAAAGCTGGCTCATACGAATTCCTTTCATATTCCGAAAGTTGTTCGTAAAGTGAAGAAGGCGGGGAAACACTTTTATGTCATGGAAAAAGTAGAAGGAATCCCTTTAACATCTTTTGAGGGCCGTTCAGCACAATTCTATAGGGATTACGGGAGGAAACTAGCGCATCTTCATTCATATCAAACAAACTTTTTCGGAGCAGTATACGGGGGAGAAAAGAGACATTTGAGAGAATTCCATGCGCTGTTAAAAAAGGCAGTTTCCAAACTTATCAGCCGCTATTACGCTGATCAGCCTGAATATCAGGATTATGCAGAAAAGGTGCAGCAAAAGCTTGAAACGCTAAGTCCTCCTGATTCAGCCAGTCTCATTTTAATTGATTTAGACCCATCGCAATATATTGAAGACGGTGATCAAGTGGCGAGTCTAGTTGATACGGAATATGTCGTATTTGGACCAGCTGCGTTTGATTTGATTGCACTCGAATACCTTTTGACGAAAGAAGCTGCACAAGCGGTTCAATTAGGATATGAAGAGATTTGCCCGCTTCCTCGCCAGCTTCATGAGGTGAGAGAATGCTACCGGTTTGTTTCGCTGCTTCTCGATATCCATGGTTCATGGGATATGAAAAAGTGGATGAATCACCCTATACGGTTTTCCCCTCATTGTTAAAGGGTTCAAAAGTGCGAAGGGAGCCGGTTTATAGTAAAGTAAAGATAATAAAAGAAACACATGAACTTGCAACCTTTGCTTTAGGAGGAGATTGTGTGCGACACGCATTAATAACAGCGGGTTCTAAAGGACTTGGCAGGAAAGTCACCGAGTCTTTACTGAATATGGGGTATTCTGTGACAGTGAATTATCGAAGTGATGATGAAGCTGTCCGGCAGATGAAAGAAGAACTGCAAGAATACGAAGAAAAGCTTCAATTTGTCCAAGGCGATGTGACAAACAAAGAAGATTTAAAAAACATGGTCGAGCTGGCAGCAGAGAGATTTGGGCGGATTGATGCCTTGATCAATAATGCTGGACCTTATATTTTTGAACGAAAAAAACTCGCGGATTACTCTGAAGACGAATGGTATCAAATGATGGAAGGCAACCTATCCGCAGTGTTCCATTTGTTCAGAATGGTGATCCCTATGATGAGAAAACAAGGCTTTGGCCGGATTATCACATATGGCTTCCAAGGAGCAGACCATGCGCCAGGCTGGATGCACAGATCAGCCTTCGGAGCGGCAAAAGTGGGCCTTGCGTCATTGACGAAAACCATTGCGATTGAAGAAGCCGAAAACGGCATCACCGCTAATATGGTGTGTCCAGGCAAAATCGTTGGAGACATGAAAGAATCGACAATAGAGGAAGCCCGCCAAATCAAAGACGTTGAAACGCCAATAGGCAGGTCTGGTACTGGAGAGGATATAGGGCGTATCATTTCATTTCTATGTGATGACCGTTCAGACCTCATTACAGGAACCGTCATTGAAGCAACAGGTGGTCTTAATGTCATTCATAGGCACTAAGTTTTTCAGCTTTTTATAGAGGGAATAGAAAAAAATGAGATCAAATTCGAAAGGTGGATATATTTACATGAAAGCTACATATCATGGACATTCAGTCGTACACATTGAAACAAACGGATACCATATTTGGATTGATCCATTTTTAAATGGAAATAAGCACACGGATATCAAACCGCAAGATGTCAAAGCAGATGTGATTTTGCTCACGCACGGGCATGGAGATCACGTCGGAGACACGATTGAAATCGCTAAAAACAATGACGCACTCGTGATTGCGCCATTCGAACTTGCCACTTATTTAGGCTGGCAAGGGGTGAAAACACACCCGCTTTCTATTGGCGGCGGCCGTGAATTTGAATTTGGTAAAGTCAAGCTGACGCAAGCGTTCCATGGCTCAGCGGTCATTGATGAAGAATCCAAAACGATTACGTATACAGGTATGCCATCCGGTATTTTATTTACTGCTGAAGGCAAAACAATTTATCATGCTGGAGACACGGCTCTCTTCTCGGATATGAAACTCATTGGGGAACTGAATCATATTGAGCTCGCCTTCCTGCCAATAGGTGATAACTTCACAATGGGACCAGACGATGCGAGAATCGCAGCAGAGTGGCTTCGTGCGAAACAAGTCGTACCGATTCATTACAGTACATTCCCGCCGATTGAGCAAGATCCTCATGCGTTTGCAGACAGCTTGCATGGCGGCGTGGGTCACGTATTAAACAGTGGAGAATCCATCGATATATAATTAATAGAAAGAAAAGCCGGCACCCTACCGGCTTTTTTATTTGCCTGTATCGTGCTCGTGTAAAAGACAAATTGCTATTAAAAGCCTCCTGCCTTTATAATGAAATATAGATGAAAACGCTGAAAACAAAAAGGGTGAACGGGATTGGCGACAAAGCATGAGCAAATTTTATCGTATATTGATTCATTGGATGTCGGAGAGAAAATTTCTGTCCGGCGTATAGCGAAAGAAATGAAAGTCAGTGAAGGCACGGCTTACCGGGCTATTAAGGATGCTGAAAATAAAGGGTTCGTGAGCACCATTGAACGAGTCGGTACCATTCGAATTGAACAGAAGAAAAAAGAAAATATTGAAAAGCTGACATATGCGGAAGTGGTCAATGTCATTGATGGTCAGGTGCTTGGTGGACGAGCTGGCTTACATAAAACGTTAAATAAATTTGTCATCGGTGCAATGGAACTGGATGCAATGATGCGTTACACAGCAGCAGGCAACCTGTTGATCGTCGGAAACCGAATCAATGCTCACCGGCAAGCATTAGAGGCGGGAGCGGCTGTGCTGGTCACGGGCGGATTCTCAACAGATGATGAAATTATTCAGCTCGCAGATGAGCTTGAGCTGCCCATTTTATCAACAAGCTACGATACATTTACCGTAGCGGCTCTCATTAACCGGGCCATTTATGACCAGTTGATTAAAAAAGAAATTGTGCTTGTGGAGGATATTTTAACGCCGATTGAACGGACAGTCTATTTATCGCCAGAAGACAAACTTGAGAAATGGTATGAAAAGAATTATGAAACCGGGCACGGCCGGTTCCCGGTAGCAGACGATCAAATGAAAATTCACGGCATTTTGACCTCAAAGGATATTGCAGGCCATGACCGTTCTACACCGATTGAAAAGGTGATGACAAAAAATCCGCTGACCGTTATTGGCAAAACATCTGTCGCTTCAGCTGCACAAATGATGGTGTGGGAAGGTATTGAGGTACTGCCAGTTGTAAATGATCATGCGAAGCTGATTGGGATGATTAGCCGTCAGGACGTGCTGAAGGCGCTGCAAATGATTCAAAAGCAGCCGCAGGTCGGTGAAAAGCTGGATGATGTCGTGTCTAGAGGATTTAAGGAAGCCGAGACAGAAAAACCAAAAACAGATGCGGTGTACCAATATGAAGTTTCACCACAAATGACAAATCAACTCGGTAATATTTCGTACGGTGTGTTTACACAAATTTTAATCGAATCAGCCAACCGCTTCTTAAAGTCTCATAAAAAAGGCGAACTAATTGTAGAAAGTCTTTCTGTCTATTTCTTAAAACCGGTTCAAATGGAATCCACGATACAGATCAAACCGAATATTTTAGAAGTTGGGCGCAAGTTTGGAAAGCTGGAAGTGGAAGTTTACCATCAGTCAAATATTGTAGGCAAAGCGATGTTGATGGTGCAACTGATGGAGAGAGGATAATAGGCAAAAAAGGGCGGCATGAATTCGCTCTTTCAGCGTGTAAACAAACCCTCGCATTCGCCCGCAGTCCTGCGTGCTGGTGCTCACGAATGTGACATTCGCTCCGCGCCAGTACTCGTCCTTCCTAGTCTGCAAAGGTTTTCTATCACGCTGAAAAGAAGAAAAAGGGCTAAAATCAAGTTCATTTTAGCCCTTTCTCTATTATGCGTGGTCTTTTTCGCCTTCCTTTAAAAAGAGCGGAAGATAGTGCTTATAGGCTTTGTATCCGGCCCATGTACTGCCGATACCAACTGCAACAAAAACAAACCCAATGACAAATGCGAGTGACGAGCGGTTTAAAAATAATTGATTCACACCGAAGAGCAGGACAAAGCAGCCAAGTGCCATACTTGATTTAGCAGACCAGAATTTCTTTTCGACCGGCCGGTTCGTACGGACATTCTTTGCTTTGTAGTATAAATAAAACATGGCAGAACAAATAATAAACACAATCAAAACAAGCATGTGCCAAGCCTCCATTGTAAGTGGTTACAACCCTATTTTAAACGTAAATAGGCTTGCTTACTAGAATAAATTGTCTATTCCTCACTTTTCTGTCTGGGTAGATTATGATTTAATAATAAAAAGAGTATCGCATAAGAAGGAGTATTTATGAAAAAAGAACTGATTAGAACCATATCATTATATGACACCATCATCATTCATAGACATGTAAGACCTGATCCAGACGCCTATGGATCGCAGTGCGGCCTTACGGAAATCTTGCGTGCCACCTATCCAGAAAAAAATATTTATGCGACAGGAACCCCTGAGCCATCCCTTTCATTTTTATATGAATTAGATGACGTGCCGGATGAAGTGTACAAAGGTGCTCTTGTCATTGTCTGTGACACTGCGAATCAAGCTAGAATTGATGATCAGCGCTATTCAATGGGCGATAAGCTGATGAAAATTGATCATCATCCGAATGAAGATCCGTATGGTGATTTGCTTTGGGTTGATACAGAAGCAAGCTCTGTCAGTGAAATGATTTATGAGCTGTATTTAGAGGGGAAAGAAGAAGGATATCAGCTGAATACAAAGGCGGCAGAACTCATTTATGCCGGCATTGTAGGAGACACAGGCCGTTTCCTTTTCCCAAACACAACGAAAAAGACACTCAAATATGCGGGTGAACTCATCGAATATCCGTTTTCATCATCAGACCTTTTCAATCAATTGTATGAGACAGATTTGAATGTGGTGAAATTAAATGGCTATATTTTTCAACATATCTCTTTATCAGAGAATGGTGTAGCCTCTGTTTTTATTAAACGTGACATTTTGGAGTCATTCCAAACAACAGCGCAGCAAGCCTCACAGCTTGTTGGGACACTTGGAAATATTGCAGGGATTAAGGCATGGGTCTTTTTTGTGGAAGAGAACGATCAGATTCGTGTGAGATTCCGCTCAAAAGGCGTTGTCATTAACACCATTGCTAAAAAATATCATGGCGGAGGTCACACGCTTGCAGCCGGTGCGTCCATATATGATTGGGCAGTTGCAGATGAGATTTTGCGTGATTTAGAAGAAGTATGTAAATCATCATCGTGAGAGAGGGGCTTCAAGTCCCCCTCTCTTTTTTTGAGCTTTGAGAAAAGGGTTACTTGGATACAGGGATAAACCAGCAGCCGATGTCAGTTGAATCTTCATAGGCTTGGAGATTTTGATGCTTTAATTCTTTTTTAATTAAATGGGCCATCATTTCTGTCTCGGCATAAGCACACATGCCGTCTTTAATCCGGCTTGCTTTGTCTCGTGCCATTTGACGATAGCTGTAAACCTCCATTGTTCTCACCTCTTTCTTGTGATGATCTCGTTCTTCTTTTAGTGTATAAAAATAACAAGTGAAAAGCGATCATTGAGTGCAGAAATTCATAAAAATTCCACATCATCTATTATTCAGCAAAGGAAATACGCACTTCAAGCGATAGCTTTGTATAAATGGTCAGCTCAGTGACTTTGGCGCGGTATGCCTTTTCTCTAATCGTATATTCTTTATTTTCCACGGTCCGTTTTAAGAGCTCTTTTGTTTTATAGACACTTTCAATATCCTTTGTGATCACCTCTGAGATATCCTCTTTCACCTGATCTTCAAATTTCAAGGTATCTGGCTCCGGGATTTTGTACTGCTCACGGTTGACGAGGTGAACATCTACGCTCTGAATAAGCAGACGCTGCTTATTGTCTTCATTTAATTTATGCAAATCTTCCCGATAGAGTGTGATTTGTTCTTTCAGACTGTCCATATGGTGCTGCTGGCTTCTGAGCAGTGTCACTTGCTTCTCTTGAAAGGTGCCATATGTAAAGAGAAAAATCAGCCAGCTGATAATTGCGCCGAACATCATCCCAGCAAAAAAACGCTGCCAGCCTGGACGTTTATACAGCTCAGGCACCCTCATGATGACACATGCTCCTGAGTGAGCCACGTAATCAGGAGATACCCCGTTTGCGCACCGCCCATAGCAGAAATAATTAACAAGATCTGCTTGAAAATATCACGTGTGTTCCCTTCGAAAATCCCTCTTTCAAAACTATAGACCGCATCAAAAGTTCCACCGATTGCCGCAACAAGTGCCCAAATTTTTAAGCGGTTGGCAAGACTTGAAATAATTGATAGCGGTGGCTGACCAGATAAATATGCACCTACCCCGCCTATAATGGCACCGCCCAAAATAACCCCCAGTGCGATAAAATAACAACTAATAAAGTTTGGAATAAAGGCTTCCTTCACATCCATTTTTCCCACCTCACTCTATTCAATATATGGCGTGTGCTGGACAAGTATGAACGAGCGGAAAAGAAAGAACATTTGTTTCTCACCGCATCGCGTTTTATAATGAAAGAATGAATTTAGACGAAAGGAGTGGATTAAGCATGTCCTATGTTCATCTTCAGGTCCACAGTGGATACAGCTTGTTGAGCAGTGCAGCGAAGGTCAAGGAGCTCGTATTAAAGGCGAAAGAACTTGGCTATCAAGCGCTCGCTCTTACCGATGACCATGTGATGTATGGAACGGTTGAATTTTATAAGGAATGTAAAACACATGGCATCAAGCCGATTATCGGTTTAACAGCTTCTGTCTTCATAGATGAACAAGAGACAGAGGCTTATCCTTTGATCCTCCTTGCCAAAAATAATGAAGGCTATCAAAACTTGATCAAAATTAGCAGTGTCTTGAAATCAAAGTCAAAAACCGGCCTGAAAGAGAAATGGCTGAAAGCCTATCATCATGGCCTTATTGCCATCACACCAGGCGTATCCGGCTATATTGAAACGCTGCTGCAACATGATCAGCTAGATGAAGCAAGGGATGCAGCGAGCCATTTAAAAGATCTTTTTGGTGAGGAACATGTGTATTTAGCCGTTCAGCCGTTTCAGCAGGACGAAGAGCTGTCTCATAAGCTCAGGGAACTCTCAAAAAAGGCGAACATCCCGCTTGTGGCAACAGGTGACGTCCACTATATCCATCAAGAGGACAAAACCGCATATACATGTTTAAAGGCCATTAAAGCAGGCCAGCAGTTATCAGAAATAGAGGAAGACCAAGGAGACAAGCATTTCAGATCGACCGAAGAAATGATGAAGTGGTTTGGTGATGATCCAGAATTGCTGGCAAGAACGGTTGAGATTGCAAACCGCTGCGAGGTCGATTTAAATCTTGGTCAGACGAAACTGCCAACTTATCCGACGCCTGATCAATCAACAGCTGATCAGTTTTTACGAAGAGTGTGCCAAGAAGGCATGAAACGAAGACAGATTGCTTCAAATGACACATATATCAAAAGGCTTGAGTATGAGCTGAGCATCATTCAAAAAATGAATTTCAGTGATTATTTCCTCATCGTGTGGGATTTTATGAAGTATGCTCATGATCATGGCATTGTCACAGGTCCTGGCCGGGGATCAGCAGCAGGCTCTTTAGTTGCGTATGTTCTGTTTATTACAGATGTCGATCCGATCCGTCACGGGCTTTTATTTGAGCGTTTTTTAAATCCTGAACGCATCAGCATGCCAGATATAGATATCGATTTTCCTGACACGAGAAGAGATGAAATCATTTCATATGTAAAAGACAAATATGGGGATATGCATGTGGCGCAAATTGTCACGTTTGGAACACTTGCCGCAAAGGCAGCTTTAAGAGATGTCGGACGTGTGATGGGAATTGATTCAAAAGCAGCAGACCGCCTTGCAAAAGTCATCCCATCAAAGCCAGGGACGACACTGAAAGAAGCGGTGACAGTCTCCTCAGAATTAAAAACATTGCTCCAGCAATCTGAAGAGCTGCAAAGAGTGTTTCAAACCGCTTTAAAGGTAGAAGGATTACCAAGACATACATCAACACATGCAGCCGGCGTTGTCCTAAGTGAGGAGCCGCTCACACAAGTCGTGCCTATTCAAGAAGGCCATGATGGAGTGTATTTGACGCAATATGCGATGAATTATTTAGAAGATCTCGGTCTTTTAAAAATGGATTTTTTAGGTTTGAGAAACTTAACATTAATTGAATCCATTAAAAACCAGATTGAAAGACAGGAAAACGTCCACATTAACTTTAGTGACATTTCATATGAAGATCAGAAAACGTTTGATTTGTTATCAGCGGGAGATACAACGGGGATTTTCCAGCTCGAATCACAAGGTATGCGTCAGGTGCTGAGACGACTGAAACCTTCTAGTCTAGAAGATATCGTGGCTGTCAATGCCTTATACCGCCCGGGTCCGATGGAGAATATCCCGCTCTTTATCGACCGAAAGCATGGCAGAGTGAAAGTCTCCTACCCGCATCCAGATTTGTATGACATCTTAAAGGATACATATGGGGTTATCGTCTATCAGGAGCAAATCATGCTGATTGCAGCAAAGATGGCAGGCTTTAAGCTGGGCGAGGCTGATTTACTAAGAAGAGCCGTTTCAAAGAAAGATAAAAAGGTGCTTGATGAAGAGCGAAGCCATTTTGTTGAAGGATGCCTAAAAAAGGAGTATCCTGTTAACATTGCAAATGACGTTTATGACCTAATCGTCAAATTTGCAAACTATGGTTTTAATAGAAGCCATGCTGTTGCATATAGCATGATCGGCTTTCAGCTTGCTTATTTAAAAGCGCATTATCCGTTATATTTTATGTGCGGTCTTTTAACGAGTGTGATTGGAAATGAAGACAAAGTGGCTCAATATTTCTATGAGGCAAAGGAAAAAGGGATATCTGTGTTGAAGCCTTCTATTAATAAGAGCGAATTTCCATTCACGGTTGAAAAAGGGGAGATCCGCTACAGCTTAAGAGCGATCAAAAATGTCGGAGTGTCAGCTGTAAAGGATATATACAGAGCAAGACAGGAAAAGCCATTTGAAGATTTATTTGATTTTTGCGCAAGGGTATCAACAAAGAGTGTCAACCGAAAAACGATTGAAGCCCTTATTTTCTCAGGGGCAATGGATGAGCTTCATCCAAATCGTGCTTCGTTATTAGCATCGATAGATATTGCGTTAGACCATGTGTCATTTTTAACACCTGAGGATCAGCTGGACTTTCTTGGGGATACAACCTTCCCACTTGAGTTAAAATATGCGGAGATAGAAGAAATGCCGCTTGTCGATCTCTTGCAATTTGAGAAAGAAGCACTCGGGTTATATTTATCAAATCACCCAGTACAAGCGTATCGAGATCGTTTGAGAGAGAATGGTGCAGTGGAAATCATCAGACTTTCTTCCTATATAAAGCGAAAGATCTCAATGGGTGGTCTTTTGACAAAGGTGAAATCGATTCGGACAAAAAATGGACAATCGATGGCATTTGTCACATTCGGGGATGAAACGGGAGAAATGGAAGGTGTCGTCTTTCCAGAGCAATTTAGAAAGCTGTCCCCCTTACTTGAGGAGGGCGCAATGCTTTATGTTGAAGGCAGAATAGATGTCAGAAATGAGAGCAGTCAAATCATCGTGCAAGAAGCTGTTCTACTGGAAGAGATGGGCTCTAAAAGAAAAGAATCTGTCTACATTCGAGTCAAAGAAGAGAACCATACGCAGGAGCTGCTAGAACAAGTGAAGCGAGTAATCTCCATGCACAGGGGAGAAGCAGATGTCTATTTGTATTATGAAAAGCAAAAAAAGACGATGAGACTTCCAGATGCATACAAAGTTCATGCAGATCATGCGGTCATTTTCCAGTTAAAAGAGCTGCTAGGTGAACAAAACGTTGTGATTAAATGATGACAAATCGTCTGAATATGTTTTACAATTTCACCTATTGTGTTATCATTTTAAAGATTCTGTGTATTTAATCTGCCAAGTATGTGCTTATCAACTTAGCAATTCATTAAATCATTTTCCACTTGAAGGAGTGTTCATCACATGTCATTAAGAGAAGAAGCATTACATATGCACAAAGAGAATCAAGGCAAACTCGAATCAAAATCAAAGGTACAAGTGAAAAATGCGAAAGACTTGAGCTTGGCTTACTCACCAGGTGTGGCAGAGCCATGTAAAGATATTTATGACGACACAAGCAAAGTGTATGATTATACAATGAAAGGCAATATGGTCGCTGTTGTCACAGATGGAAGTGCTGTGTTAGGGCTTGGAAACATTGGGGCTGAAGCATCTCTTCCAGTAATGGAAGGAAAAGCTGTCTTATTCAAAAGCTTTGCAGGTGTTGATGCATTCCCAATCGCACTTGCAACAAACGATGTAGACAAAATCGTTGAAACAGTGAAGCTTCTTGAGCCGACGTTTGGCGGCGTGAACCTTGAAGATATTGCAGCACCAAACTGCTTTATCATTGAAGAGCGTTTGAAAAAAGAGACAAACATTCCTGTTTTCCACGATGATCAGCACGGGACAGCGATTGTAACAGTGGCAGGACTTGTGAATGCACTGAAGCTGTCTGGAAAATCAATGTCTTCAATTAAAGTGGTTGCAAACGGCGCTGGAGCAGCAGGAATTGCGATTATCAAACTTCTTTATCATTTCGGTGTACGTGATATCATCATGTGTGATACAAAAGGCGCTATTTATGAAGGCCGTCCGAATGGTATGAATGCAGTGAAAAATGAAGTAGCTAAATTCACGAACCAAGATCGTAAAGAAGGTTCTTTAGAAGAAGTGATTGAAGGCGCAGATGTCTTTATCGGCGTTTCAGTAGCAGGTGCTTTAACTAAAGAAATGGTTGGAAAAATGGCAAAAGATCCTGTCATCTTCGCAATGGCGAATCCAAACCCAGAGATCATGCCAGAAGATGCACATGCAGCAGGTGCAAGTGTTGTAGGAACTGGCCGTTCTGACTTCCCGAACCAAGTGAACAACGTCCTTGCATTCCCTGGTATTTTCCGCGGAGCGCTTGATGTACGTGCGACACATATTAACGAAGAAATGAAAATTGCAGCTGTTGAAGCGATTGCTTCCCTTGTATCAGATGAAGAATTGTCAGCGGAATACGTTATTCCTGCGCCATTTGATGCACGAGTAGCGCCAGCGGTAGCCAAAGCAGTGGCAAAAGCAGCAATGGAAACGGGCGTTTCAAGAATCAAAGTAGACCCAGAAGCTGTTGCAGAAAAAACAAGAAAATTAACGATTATCGGCGAGTAATCGAATTGGAAAAGTGTGCACGTTTTTTCTGAATTTGGAGGAAAAACGTGCACCATTTCCTCTCTTTCACGAAATTTTTTTCATCCTAAATGAGATTTTTTTGTAGACGTTCACAATTCACATATACCAACTACTCAGCGCCCCAAACCTATACTCATTTCTCATCAATTCCCCACTGAAAAAATTGAATGAAGGATGACAGCGTTTGACAAAAAAAGTACAATAGTTTCGGTACAGTTATGACATGTCCTATAATAGTGGATGTGCGTGTAAAGAAAAAACCCTTCAAAAAGGGAGGTAGTCATTTGTCAATCAAGAATATTTTCAGTAAAAAGAAAAAATATGCATCTGTACCCTCTGAACAGGCAAGTCAAGATGTGCCTGAAGGCATCATGACCAAATGTCCGCAATGTAAAAAAATAATGCTCACCAAAGAACTAGATAAAAATTTACGTGTTTGCATGAATTGCGGCAGACATTTGCAAATGAATGCAAAACAACGTATTGAAAGCCTTGTAGACGAAGGCACATTTGAAGAATTTAACGGTCACCTCATTTCTGAGAACCCGCTCGGTTTCCCAGGCTACGAAGAAAAGCTTCAGAAAGACAGAGAAAAAACATCTTTGAATGAAGCCATCGTGACAGGAAAAGGTGAAATTAAAGGTCAAAGTGCTGTCATTGCTGTCATGGATGCCACGTTCCGTATGGGCAGCATGGGCTCGGTCGTTGGTGAAAAGATTACACTAGCTATTGAGAAAGCAAAAGCGGACAAGGTGCCATTTATCATCTTCACTGCATCTGGAGGAGCAAGAATGCAAGAGGGGATTCTTAGTCTGATGCAGATGGCAAAAACAAGTTCAGCATTAAAGCTGTTCAGCGAGGATCAAGGTCTGATTATTTCTGTGATGACCAATCCGACAACTGGCGGTGTATCAGCTAGTTTCGCGTCTCTCGGTGATTACAACTTTGCAGAGCCTGGTGCATTAATTGGTTTTGCTGGTCGCAGAATCATTGAACAAACCATTCGTGAAGACCTACCAGAGGACTTCCAAACGGCTGAATTTTTAATGAAGCATGGTCAGCTAGATGCTGTGATTCACCGTGCAGAAATGAAAGAAACATTAGGCCAAATCTTAGCATTACACAGCACAGGAGGTGAACGAGAGTGGCTGGAGAACTAGAATTTGAAAAACCTGTCATTGAACTTCGAGCGAAAATTGATGAATTGAAAAAGTTCACACAAAACTCAGAGATGGATTTAAGTGCGGAAATTGAGCGCCTTGAAACGCGACTGAGTAAGCTTGAAACAGACATTTATACAAATTTAAAGCCGTGGGACAGAGTACAAATTGCTCGTCATGCGATGCGCCCAACAACTCTCGATTACATTCAAGAGCTGTTTGATCACTTTTTCGAATGTCACGGTGATCGTTTTTATGGCGACGATGAAGCCATCGTTGGAGGAATTGCCACGTTTAAAGGACTTCCTGTCACAGTCATTGGTCATCAGCGCGGAAAAGACACAAAAGAAAACTTGCGCCGTAATTTCGGGATGCCGCATCCAGAAGGTTACCGTAAAGCATTGCGCTTGATGAAACAAGCAGATAAATTTAATCGTCCAATCATTTGCTTTATTGATACAAAAGGAGCTTATCCTGGTAAAGCAGCTGAAGAACGCGGGCAAAGTGAAGCAATTGCGAAAAACCTTTTCGAAATGGCAGGACTTCGTGTACCGGTTGTCTGTATTGTCATTGGAGAAGGCGGAAGTGGCGGAGCACTAGGCTTAGGCGTAGGAAACCACCTATTTATGCTAGAGAACTCAACATATTCAGTGATTTCACCTGAAGGTGCAGCAGCACTGCTCTGGAAGGACTCATCACTTGCAAAAAAAGCTGCAGAATCAATGAAAATTACCGCTCCAGACCTAAAAGAATTAGATATTATAGATGATGTTATTAAAGAAGTGCAAGGTGGAGCACACCGAGACGTGAAACAACAAGCAGCCTACATTGAAAAAACATTAAAACAGTCACTTACATCTTTGCTCAAACAATCGCCTGAAGAATTAGTCGAACAAAGATATCAAAAATACAAAGCAATCGGCAAAGTATCGATTGAAAATCAATATATTGGGGTAAACTAAATAAACGTACAGCCTTTTGGCTGGCGTTTATTTTTTTCGTCTTTTTTCATCAAAACGATCTGATGTAAGCGCTATTTGAAAATAATTTTCTTTTGTTTTCATAAAATTTGAAACGTCTGAAAACGTTGATTTGACAAGGTTTAGAGCACTTGAATCAACTGTTTTTTGAACAAAGTGCTTTCATGACTTTCTTAACTTTTGTTTAAAAACATTTTATTTAATTGTATAATAAGTACGGTTTTAGAAATTCGTATTGAAAACATCCGGTTTTGCTCATGATTGTTTTCAAGCAGTGGAAATGGTATGTTTAATTCATATATGGTCTCTGAGGTGAAAAAGATGAAGCGTATAGGAGTTTTAACGAGCGGTGGGGATTCCCCAGGAATGAATGCAGCTGTGCGCGCAGTTGTAAGGAAAGCAATTTACCATAATGTAGAAGTTTACGGTATTTATAATGGATATTCAGGTCTAATTAACGGTAAAATTGAGAAACTCGAAATAGGTTCAGTAGGCGATATCATTCATCGTGGAGGAACAAAACTTTACACGGCAAGATGTCCTGAATTCAAGACAGTTGAAGGTCGTGAAAAAGGGATTGAGAACTTAAAAAAATTCGGTATTGAAGGACTTGTTGTCATCGGTGGAGATGGCTCATTCATGGGAGCGAAAAAATTAACAGAGCTCGGTTTTCCATGTGTAGGTGTTCCCGGCACGATTGACAATGACATTCCAGGTACTGATTTCACTATTGGCTTTGATACAGCACTAAATACAGTCATTGATGCCATTGATAAAATTCGTGATACAGCCACATCTCATGAACGTACATACGTAGTGGAAGTAATGGGAAGACATGCGGGGGATATTGCCCTTTGGTCAGGTCTTGCAGGCGGAGCTGAATCGATTTTGATTCCTGAAGCAGACTATGACATGGACGAAATTATTGCCAGATTGAGAAGAGGACATGAGCGCGGCAAGAAGCACAGTATCATCATCGTCGCAGAAGGCGTAGGCAGCGGTGTCGAATTTGGTAAGAGAATTGAAGAGGAGACAAGCCTTGAAACGCGTGTATCTGTCTTAGGACATATTCAGCGTGGAGGTTCTCCAAGTGCGTTTGACCGAGTGCTCGCAAGTCGCCTAGGAGCGTATGCAGTAGAACTTCTTCTTGAAGGAAGAGGCGGACGCTGTGTAGGCATACAAAGCAACGAACTCGTTCATCACGATATTTTAGACATCTTAGATAAAAAGCATACAGTCGATCAAAATATGTACCGACTTTCACAAGAGCTCTCTATATAAAACGAGAAGACCTTAGGAGGAACAGTAATGAGAAAGACAAAAATCGTTTGTACAATCGGTCCAGCAAGTGAAAGCATTGAAAAGCTGACTGAATTGATTGAAGCAGGAATGAATGTAGCCAGACTAAACTTCTCTCATGGAGATTTTGAAGAGCATGGTGCACGTATTGAAAACATTCGCAAAGCAGGTAAAACTTTAGGCAAGGACATTGCGATCCTTCTTGATACAAAAGGTCCAGAGATCCGTACACGTACAGTTGAAAACGGCTCAATTGAGTTAGTTGCTGGTGCTGATCTTATCGTGAGTATGGAAGACATTGTGGGAAACACTGAAAAAATCAGTGTGACGTACGAAGATTTAATTCATGATGTAGAAGTGGGCTCAACCATTTTATTAGATGATGGTCTGATTGGTCTAGAAGTAAAAGAATTAAATAAGGACCGAAAAGAAATCGTCACAAAAGTAATGAATACAGGCACACTGAAAAACAAAAAAGGTGTCAACGTACCGGGTGTGAGTGTGAACTTGCCAGGTATTACAGAAAAGGATGCCAATGATATTCTGTTTGGAATTGAACAAGGTGTCGATTTCATCGCAGCTTCTTTTGTGAGACGAGCTTCTGATGTTCTTGAAATTCGTGAGCTACTTGAAAAGAACAACGCAGCTGACATTCAAATCATTCCTAAGATTGAAAACCAAGAGGGCGTTGATAACATCGATGAAATCCTTGAGGTATCAGATGGACTGATGGTCGCGCGTGGAGATCTTGGTGTAGAGATTCCGGCAGAAGAAGTACCACTTGTTCAAAAAATGCTAATCAAAAAATGCAACCGTTTAGGCAAGCCTGTCATCACAGCAACTCAAATGCTGGACAGCATGCAGCGTAACCCGCGTCCAACTCGTGCAGAAGCAAGTGATGTGGCAAATGCTATTTTTGACGGTACAGATGCGATCATGCTATCTGGTGAAACAGCAGCAGGAACATATCCAGTTGAAGCTGTGCAAACAATGCACAACATTGCCTCACGTTCAGAGGAAGCACTTAACTATAAAGCAATCCTTTCTCGCAGAAGCGAAGAAGTAGAGGTCAGCATTACAGATGCGATCGGTCAATCTGTTGCGCACACAGCTATGAAGCTTGATGTGGCAGCGATTGTGACACCTACTGAGAGTGGTCATACTGCAAGAATGATTTCAAAATATAGACCAAAAGCACCAATCGTAGCAGTCACAGCAAACGAATCAGTGGCAAGAAAACTTTCACTCGTATTCGGTGTATTTGCAAAGAGCGGTTCAAAAACGACATCTACTGATGAAATGCTTGAGAATGCAGTAGAAAAGTCAATTGAAACAGGCTATGTAAGACATGGTGATTTAATCGTGATTACAGCTGGTGTGCCAGTTGGTGAAACAGGTACAACCAACTTAATGAAAGTGTATGTTGTCGGTGACATCATTGCGAAGGGTCAAGGAATTGGCCGCAAATCTGCATTTGGACCGGTTGTTATTGCACAAAGCGGAAAAGAAGCAGAGGAAAAAATGTACGATGGTGCGATTCTTGTCGCAAACTGCACAGATCGTGATATGATGGGTGCTTTAGAAAAAGCGTCTGCCCTTATCACGGAAGAAGGCGGTTTAACAAGCCATGCAGCAGTCGTTGGGCTCAGTCTTGGCATTCCAGTCATTGTTGGTCTCGACAGTGCCACAACACTTCTAAAAGAAGGCGAAGAGATTACAGTAGATCCAGCACGCGGAGCGATCTACAAAGGCCGTGCAAGCGTCCTTTAAATCACACACGAGGGGAGTTATCTGACTCCTCTCTTTTTTTATGTTACACTAAAAAAAGTAAACAGCTTTCGATGAAAGAGACCCCATGAGGTGATATGGCTTGAAAAAATATTTTCTACTATTATTGATTCTGTTCCCAGCAGTTGAAATTAGTTTATTTTTAATCTCAAGTAACATCATTGGTATTTTACCAACGATGCTAGTCATTGTGCTGACAAGTGCACTAGGTGCTTACTATGCAAGAAAACAAGGAATAGAAGCATTTCAGAAAGTACAGCGAGATTTACAATATGGCAAAATGCCAGGGGCCACCATTGTCGATGGCTTCTGCATTCTGATCGGTGGTTTGCTGCTGCTCATACCTGGATTCCTTTCTGATCTGATTGGGGCTGTTCTGCTCATTCCCATGACAAGAAAACGGATCAAACCGCTCTTTGAGCGCTGGCTTAGAAACATGTCCAATCGCAAACGCTATACGATTATACGCTAAAGAGACCTTCTCATCAGGTCTCTTTTACTTTTGCGCACCATACCGAATGTACTGATAAAGGTCTCTGAAAACCCCTGCATTACGAAACGCCTGCCAAACGACAAGAGAAGCGGGACCGAGTGCAAGTCCAAGAAAACCAAAGCATTTTAACCCGACAAACAATGCCACGAGTGTTGCTAAAGGATTAAGACCGATTGATTTACTTAAGACTTTTGGCTCTGATATTTGTCTTTGAATGAGCACCACAATATACAAAATGCCCAGTCCAATGGCGAGTGAAAGATTTCCTGTCATGGTGGAGTAAATGATCCACGGAAGAAAAACGGTGCCACTCCCGATGTAAGGAAGTAAATCAACTAGACCAATACATAGAGCGATCACGATCGCATGCTCGACCTTTAAGATGAAAAGTCCAATCAGCACGATCCCAATGGTCATGGCAACAAGGAGAAGCTGGGCTTTCATAAAGCCAGAAATGGCTTTTTTGATTTCAGATAAAATGGCACGTGTATGAAGCATCCATTTGGCGGGAAAGATACGAGAACCATATTTTTTTAATGTAAACCAATCTTTTGTGATAAAAAAAGTCGCTAGTGCGGAAAATAAAAGTGTCGCTGCTGCATCAGGCAAAAGACCTAAAAAAGCTGGAATGAATTCAAGAGTTTTTGAAAGGAAAGTCCCGATTTTTGCCGCTGCTTCATCACCAAGTGCTTGGATTTGTCCTAAAATCGACTCCTTTTGACCTGCTTGAAGTGTATTAAATTGAGCAGTCAAATCATGATATAAAGGCAAAATCTGATCTGTGAAAAAACGTTCCACAATCCCAATCATTTGATCAAGATGACCTGGCAGTACCTTTGCTAAATAAGCACTTCCTGAAATGATTTCCGCCACTAAAAGTGTCATGAATCCAGCTGCTACCACTAAAAAGAGTAATAACACAATGATAACAACAAAACCTCTTGGCATCCCGGTCATGTTTTCGATTTTGCATACGGCTGGATGAATCAAACACGACACGGCAAATGCAATCCAAAATGGATATAAAAACGGAAAAGACTGATATAAAAAAACAACCGCACAAACGGCGATGCTGAAAATCATCAAACTTCGCAAAAAAATGGCCACATACGTGTGATTCACACAATCCCCTCCAAAAAACAAGCATGTCCGATACTTCATTTTATTCAAAAAGATTAGTAATATGAAAAGGTCGCAATAAAAAGAAAGAAAGGAGCGGCGTATGTTTACTCAAGCAAATTTGTTTTTGGTTCTTTTACTCGTTATTGCACTTATTGCAAAAAACAATTCGTTAATTTTAGCGGTCTCTGTGCTGATTGCCATTAAGCTGATTGGCCTGGATCAAAAAATATTCCCGGTTCTGCAATCAAAAGGTATCAATTGGGGTGTGACGGTCATCACGATCGCTGTGCTTGTACCGATCGCAACAGGGGACATTGGATTTAAACAGCTTGGAGAAGCGATGAAATCTTCCTATGCTTGGATAGCTCTTGGAGCGGGTATATTAGTAGCATTAATTGCAAAAAACGGCATTGTGCTACTCGAAAACGATCCGCATATTACCGCGGCACTTGTATTTGGTACGATTTTGGCAGTCAGCTTATTCAAAGGTGTGGCTGTTGGCCCGCTGATTGGTGCTGGAATTGCCTATTTAGCGATGCAAGCAGTGAAATTTTTCAGCGGTTAAAAAGAGAGTGGCTCATGCCACTTTCTTTTGATATTTTTTCTGACGTGAGCTTTTGCAAAAAAACATAATTAAATATATTAAAAGAAGCAAAATCCCTTTATTCCATGCCCGAACCGGAAGGCTGGAAAAAAAAATATCAAAAAAAATTATAGTTAAACATTTAACAAATGTCTGATTATTGTTTATAATGGGAATAGGCTTAATTTTGAACTCATTGATCAAACAAGAGATATGAGGCTAAAAGCGCTCTAACCGTATAGGTAAATGTAAGCATTTTCTTTTCTAAACCTGCCAGCCTATTTTGGTTGGATAGCGCTTTCAAAAAGCGAGAATTTTGCAACGAAGGGGAATCTTTTTAAAAAGGGGAGATTGAACATGACAGCAACAAGAGGTCTTGAAGGTATCGTGGCAACAACTTCATCCGTAAGCTCAATTATTGATGATACTCTTACTTATGTAGGGTACAATATCGATGATTTAACTGAAAAAGCTACTTTCGAAGAAATTGTCTACCTGTTATGGCACTTAAAGCTGCCGAATGAGCAGGAGCTAAGCGAGTTAAAGCAGCAGCTCAATGAAAATGCTCATATTCCGCAAGAGATCATTGAGCACTTTAAATCTTATTCGCTGGATGGGGTTCATCCAATGTCTGCGATTCGTACAGCGGTATCCTTATTAGGTTTACTTGATGACGAATCAGAGATTATGGACAAAGAAGCGAATTACAGAAAAGCCATTCGCTTACAAGCGAAAATTTCTGGACTTGTCGCTGCATTCTCACGTATTCGAAAGGGGCTTGAGCCTGTACAGCCAAAAGAAGAATACAGCTATGCTGCAAACTTCTTATATATGCTAAATGGCGAAGAGCCTTCACCAGTAGAAATTGAAGCGATTGATAAAGCGCTCATTCTACATGCGGATCACGAATTAAACGCATCGACATTTACAGCACGTGTATGTGTTGCTACACTATCAGATATCTACTCTGGTGTAACAGCGGCTATCGGCGCATTGAAAGGACCACTTCATGGCGGCGCGAATGAAGGCGTAATGAAGATGCTGTCAGAAATTGGCGAAGTTGAAAACGTAGATTCCTATATTCATGGTAAGCTAGAGAAGAAAGAGAAAATTATGGGCTTTGGCCACCGCGTTTACCGCCAGGGTGACCCGCGTGCAAAACATTTAAAAGAAATGAGCCAGCGCTTAACAAATCTCACAGGCGAGCCAAAATGGTATGAAATGTCTGTACGCGCAGAGAAAATCGTGACATCAGAGAAAAATCTTCCACCAAATGTTGATTTTTATTCTGCTTCTGTCTATCACAGTCTTGGGATTGATCATGACTTGTTTACACCAATTTTCGTGATCAGCCGATTCTCTGGATGGATTGCTCACATTTTAGAGCAATATGACAACAACCGTCTGATCCGTCCAAGAGCTGACTATATTGGACCTGATCTTCAAACGTTTGTTCCGATCAGTGAAAGAGACTAATGTTTATAGAATAGTGGAGGCTGATCCATCTAAACCAATCAGCCTCCATATCAACAAAAAACGAATCATGTGAAAAACTTCTTGGCTTGCAGACATCAAGCTTGGAAGTTTCAAATATTCACTACATAACCTGGGAGGTAATATCATTGTCACAAGGCGAAAAAATTACAGTTACTGGCGGCGTATTGAATGTACCAAATAATCCAATTATCCCGTTTATCGAAGGGGACGGAATCGGTCCTGACATTTGGAAAGCAGCATCAAGAGTTCTTGAAGCAGCTGTAGAAAAAGCATATAAAGGTGAAAAGCAAATCACTTGGAAAGAAGTATATGCAGGTGAAAAAGCTTATAATAAAACGGGCGAATGGCTTCCAGAGCAAACACTTGAAGACATTCGTGAATATTTAATCGCGATCAAAGGACCACTGACAACACCAATTGGCGGAGGAATCCGTTCATTGAACGTGGCACTAAGACAAGAGCTTGATTTATTCACATGCTTACGTCCAGTTCGCTGGTTCCAAGGCGTACCATCTCCTGTGAAACGTCCAGAAGACACAGACATGGTCATCTTCCGTGAAAACACTGAAGATATCTATGCAGGAATCGAGTATGCAAAAGGATCAGACGAAGTGAAGAAGTTAATCGACTTCTTGAAAAACGAATTAGGTGTGAATAAAATCCGTTTCCCAGAAACATCAGGTATCGGAATCAAACCAGTTTCTGAAGAAGGAACATCTCGTCTTGTCAGAGCAGCGATCCAATATGCGATTGACCAAGGCCGTAAATCTGTGACACTTGTTCACAAAGGAAACATCATGAAATTTACAGAAGGAGCCTTCAAAAACTGGGGCTACGAAGTGGCTGAAAAAGAGTTTGGCGACAAAGTCTTTACATGGGCACAATATGATCGTATTGTAGAACAAGATGGAAAAGATGCGGCAAACAAAGCGCAAAGTGAAGCAGAAGCTGCTGGCAAAATCATTGTCAAAGACAGCATTGCAGATATTTTCCTTCAACAAATTTTAACTCGTCCAGCTGAGTTCGATGTTGTCGCAACAATGAACTTAAACGGAGACTACATCTCTGATGCACTTGCAGCACAAGTTGGTGGAATTGGTATCGCACCTGGTGCAAACATCAACTACGAAACAGGACACGCTATTTTTGAAGCGACTCACGGAACAGCACCGAAATATGCTGGTCTTGATAAAGTGAATCCATCTTCTGTTCTTCTATCAGGCGTGCTTTTACTTGAGCACCTTGGATGGCAAGAAGCTGCTGATCTAGTGATTCAATCTGTTGAAAAAACAATTGCATCTAAAGTCGTCACGTACGATTTTGCTAGATTAATGGACGGTGCAACAGAAGTGAAATGTTCTGAGTTTGCTGACGAGCTCATCAAAAACTTGTCTTGATTCTTAAACTTTAAAGTTAAAGGGGAAAAAGGAAATGGCAAACAAGCGTAAAAAAGTATCTGTCATCGGAGCAGGCTTTACTGGAGCAACTACAGCATTTCTAACAGCTCAAAAAGAATTAGCGGATGTCGTATTAGTGGATATCCCTCAGCTTGAGAACCCGACAAAAGGGAAAGCACTTGACATGCTGGAAGCAAGTCCTGTTCAAGGCTTCGATGCGAATATTACAGGAACTTCTAACTACGAAGATACAGCCGGTTCTGATGTCGTGGTCATTACGGCAGGAATTGCAAGAAAGCCGGGAATGAGCCGTGACGACCTCGTGTCAACAAATGAAAAAATCATGCGCAGTGTGACACGTGAAATCGTTAAATATTCTCCAGAAGCGATCATTGTTGTGTTAACAAACCCTGTTGATGCAATGACATATGCAGTTTATAAAGAATCAGGATTACCAAAAGAAAGAGTCATCGGACAATCAGGAATTCTTGATACAGCACGTTTCCGTACGTTCGTTGCTCAAGAATTAAACCTATCTGTGAAAGATGTGACGGGCTTTGTTCTTGGCGGACATGGGGACGACATGGTTCCTCTTGTACGTTACTCTTATGCAGGCGGTATCCCGCTGGAAACATTAATTCCTAAAGAGCGAATTGATGCAATTGTTGAAAGAACAAGAAAAGGCGGCGGTGAAATCGTCAACCTATTAGGTAACGGTAGTGCATATTATGCACCTGCTGCTTCACTCGTTGAAATGGTTGAGGCGATCTTAAAAGATCAACGCCGCGTCATGCCGACGATTGCATACCTTGAAGGTGAATATGGCTACGAAGGCATTTACCTTGGAGTTCCAACAATCGTAGGTGGAAACGGCCTTGAGCAGATCATCGAGCTTGAGCTGACAGAAGAAGAAAGAAGTCAGCTTGACCGTTCTGTTGAATCTGTAAAGAACGTCATGAAAGTATTGTCTTAATATGAATAAAAAAGAAGGCTTCTCGTAAGAGAAGTCTTCTTTCAGATTGTTGACAAAGGGCTAAAATGTTGTTTATTTTAGCCCTTTGTCTTCTTTTCAGCGTGATAGAAAACCTTTGCAGTCTAGGAAGGGCGAGTACTGGCGCGGAGCGAATTTGACATTCGTGAGCACCAGCGCGCAGGACTGACACCGAATGCGAGGGTTTGTCTACACGCTGAGAAGGCTTCTCGTATGAGGAGTCTTCTTTTTGTTTACAAAACCAATCTTGTCGAAATTTTAAATTGTTCTCTTGTTAAGCTTTCGTTAAAATGAAAGAGAAAGCATGACTTCTCGCTTTTCACATAAGATACAAAAAACCGGATGCAGGGGAAATCACTAATTGGAGGCACAACATGAATAAAAAAATATTAGTTGTGGATGATGAAGAATCAATTGTAACACTTCTAAGCTATAACCTTGAAAGGGCGGGCTACGATGTCGTCACAGCAAGAGACGGAGAAGAAGCGCTTGAAAAAGCAGCAAGTGAACAGCCTGATCTGATTGTGCTTGATTTAATGCTTCCGAAAATGGACGGCATTGAAGTGTGCAAACAACTGAGAATTCAAAAAATGATGTTCCCTATTTTAATGCTGACAGCAAAGGACGATGAATTTGATAAGGTGCTCGGTCTTGAACTTGGAGCCGATGATTACATGACAAAACCTTTCAGTCCTAGAGAAGTGGGTGCTCGGGTAAAAGCCATTTTGAGAAGAGCACAGCAATCTCAGCCGGCTCCCGTGCAAGAAGAGAAGGAAGAGATCATTGCAGACCAAATCAAAATTGGAGACCTGCGCATTTTACCTGAACATTACGAAGTCTATTTCCAAGAAGAACGTCTAGAGCTCACGCCAAAGGAATTTGAACTGCTTCTTTATTTGGCTAAGCATAAAGGCCGTGTCCTTACGCGTGATCTATTGTTAAGTGCGGTTTGGAATTATGACTTTGCAGGTGATACTCGTATTGTGGATGTGCATATCAGCCACTTGCGGGACAAAATTGAAAAGAACACGAAAAAACCAACATATATTAAAACCATTCGAGGCTTAGGCTACAAATTGGAGGAACCAAAGCCAAATGAGTAAAGTGAGAACCCGCCTTTTTTCTGGGCTCATTTTTCTCCTGTTTATTGTGTTTGTTGCGCTTGGTCTTTTCTTGGATCATATGTTTCATATTTTCTATGAAACAAAATTAACCGAACGAATGGAAAAGGAATCGAGTTTTCTCCTTTCTTCAATGAATGTTGAAGATTTGAACGCGGAGCAAAACAAGAAGATTCTCAATCAAGCAAAGCAGCATCTCGATATGAATGCGTCGATTGTGGACGTGAAGGGGAATATCATACATACAACGGGTCAAGCAGAACAAAGAGCCGTCATTTTAAACATGCTGGAAAATGAGCAGCTCCAAACAAAAGGAACGTTCATTGAGGATGAGAAAGATGCGCTGTTTCATTATGCAGTTCCAATGATGAAACAAAACGAACCGGCGGGATATTTATTTCTTCATGCTTCATTCCAGCCTTTGAATGAGATTGACGGCCAGCTCTGGCTTGCATTAGCCTTTTGTCTTGGTTCAGCCATCATTATCATCGTCTTTTTTGGCTATCGCATGTCGATGAAGTATGTAAAGCCGATTGATTATGCCACAAAGGTGGCCAAACAGCTTGAACGAGGGAACTATGATACAAATAACTATGAAGAGCTGATCATTGAAACAAGTGAACTCAATACATCAATGAAGCGTCTGGCAGAAAGTCTTCAAGACATGACAAGCGCTGGCGAAATGCAGCGAGATCGTCTGCAAACAGTCATTGAAAACATTGGAGCGGGGATTATTTTGATTGATAAAATGGGCTATATCCACTTAGTCAATCGAACATTCCGCAAGCAATTCAAAGTGCAAAAACACATTTACATGCACAAGCTGTATCATGAAGCCTTTACCCATGAAGAGATTATTGAATTAATAGACGAAATTTTCATGACAGAAACCAAGGTCCGAAAGTTCTTACGTCTCGCTGTTGACATCGAGCGGCGTTATTTCCAAGTCGATGGTGTTCCGATCTTAAGTACGGACGATGAATGGAAAGGAATTGTTCTTGTCTTTCATGATGTGACAGAAACAAAGCAGCTAGAACAGATGCGAAAAGACTTTGTCGCTAACGTGTCACATGAATTAAAGACACCGATCACGTCAATTAAAGGCTTTTCTGAAACACTTCTTGATGGTGCCATTGACGACAAAGAAGCGCTGACACAATTTTTGTCTATCATCCTAAAAGAGAGTATTCGTTTAGAAACGCTCATCCAAGACTTACTTGATCTCTCGAAAATTGAACAGCAGCATTTTAAGCTGAATATTCAAGAAGCCAATGCGACAGAAATCATTCAAGAGATTGAAGTGCTGCTAAAACAAAAGGCTGCTGAAAAAGGCATTGACCTACAAGTGCGTGTCCCGAAAGAGCCGGTCTATGTCATGGCAGATCCGCTGAGATTAAAACAAATTTTCCTCAACCTGATCAATAATGCTCTCACCTATACACCAGAGGGAGGAAGTGTCACGATCACAGCAAGACAGAGGAAAGACAGCTATGAATTTGATGTAGCAGATACAGGGATCGGTATGAAAAAGAGTGAGATTCCAAGAATATTCGAGAGATTTTATCGAATTGATAAAGATCGAAGTAGAAACTCAGGCGGTACAGGGCTTGGTCTTGCCATTGTCAAACACCTTGTCGAAGCACATGAAGGAACGATTTCTGTTCATAGCAAACAAGGCAAAGGGACGACGTTTACCGTGAGTTTAAAGTCAAAATAGAGAAGAATGGAAAGTGGCGTTAAAATTTACATGATCTTTACAATGAATTCATGTTTTGTTAATCAATCATTGGTAGGATGAATAGGAACCCCTTCATCCAAGGAGCCAATTTTGGAAGGACGAAAACACTTGTTGTTTTCGTCCCTTTTTTATGCAGGCTCGTCTATTTTCTTTTCAAAATAAACTTTGATAAAATGAACATACAATGTGCGAAAGAGACGGCTGAGCCGGCTCAGTCGATGGAGGATTAAAAGATGACAGATCAAAAGAAATTAGTACTTGTGGATGGAAACAGCCTCGCTTATCGAGCTTTTTTTGCTTTACCGCTATTATCCAATGATAAAGGCGTACATACAAATGCCATTTATGGCTTTGCGATGATCTTAATGAAGATGCTGGAAGACGAGAAGCCGACTCATATGCTCGTAGCATTTGATGCGGGTAAAACCACCTTCCGTCACGAGACCTTTAAGGAATATAAAGGCGGAAGACAAAAAACTCCGCCAGAACTATCAGAACAAATGCCGTTCATCCGTGAGCTATTAGATGCTTATCAAGTGAAAAGGTACGAGCTTCCGCAATACGAGGCGGATGACATTATCGGCACACTGGCTGTAGAGGCAGAAAAGGACGGCTTTGAGGTCAAGATCTTCTCAGGAGATAAAGACTTAACGCAGCTTTCAACAAACCATACAACAGTAGCCATTACGAAAAAAGGGATCACAGAAGTAGAATATTACACACCGGCACATATTGAAGAGAAATACGGACTCAGGCCAGATCAAATCATCGACATGAAAGGGCTGATGGGAGACTCATCAGACAATATTCCTGGCGTGCCTGGTGTTGGTGAAAAAACAGCGATCAAATTACTAAAACAGTTTGAAACGCTTGAAAATCTGCTTGATCATATTGACGAAGTCAGCGGGAAAAAGCTAAAAGAAAAGCTTGAAGAATATAAAGAACAAGCGGTGATGAGTAAAAAGCTGGCGACGATTCTCGTAGAAGCACCAATAGATGTATCAAGCAAAGAGCTCGCCTATGAAGGTCCTCACATGGAGCAGGTCATCTCGCTTTATAAAGAACTGGGCTTTCAAACGCTGCTAGAGCGTTTAGGAGAAGCGCCAGAATCAGATGAACCAGTAGAAATAGACGAACTAGACGTGAAGAAAATGACAGATGTCACGGAGGACATGCTGACAGATCACGCTGCACTTGTGGTAGAACAGCTAGGAGACAATTATCACGAAGCCGATTTGATAGGGTTTGCGATCCATAATGAGAACGGTGCATTTTTTATGACAAAAGAAGATGCTCTGCAATCTGAAGCATTTAAACAATGGGTACAGGATGAAACGAAGAAGAAATGGGTCTTTGATTCCAAAAGAGCGGTTGTTGCCCTCAGATGGCATGATGTCGATCTTAAAGGTGTCGATAACGATGTCCTGCTCGCTTCCTATGTGGTCAATCCGCAGAAATCCTATGAGGACGTTGCAAGTGTGGCGAAGGAATATGGCCTGAACATTGCCCTTTCCGATGAAAAAATTTACGGAAAAGGAGCGAAACAGGCGATTCCACCTGAAGAAGAGCTAAAAGACCATCTTGGAAGAAAAGCAGCAGCGATCTCTGCGCTGCATGATTTGACCCTTGAAGCGTTAGAAAAAAATGACCAGCATGAGCTGTATGAAGATTTAGAGTTGCCACTTGCCCTCATCTTAGGTGAAATGGAATCTCTTGGGGTAAAAGTGGATGTTGAACGTCTTCAGAAAATGGGTGAAGAACTCACGAAGAAGCTGAAGGAATATGAAGAAACCATTCATCGGTTAGCAGGAGAAACATTTAACATCAATTCACCGAAGCAACTTGGTGTGATTTTATTTGAAAAATTAGGACTGCCTGTTATCAAAAAGACCAAAACCGGCTACTCTACGTCTGCGGATGTCCTTGAAAAGCTTGAAGACAAGCACGAAATTATTCGGTCCATTCTGCATTACCGTCAAATAGGAAAGCTGCAATCTACTTATGTGGAAGGCTTAATGAAAGTGACGCGCAAAGATACGCATAAAGTGCACACAAGATTTAATCAGGCACTTACACAAACAGGAAGACTAAGCTCAACAGATCCAAACCTTCAAAACATCCCGATTCGTTTAGAAGAAGGCCGAAAGATTCGTCAAGCATTCGTTCCGTCAAAAGAAGGCTGGCTCATGTTTGCAGCTGACTATTCTCAAATTGAGCTGCGTGTACTCGCGCACATTTCTCAAGATGAGAACTTGATTGAAGCCTTTACGCAAGATATGGATATTCACACGAAAACAGCCATGGATGTGTTCCATGTCTCAGAAGAAGAAGTGACTTCCTCTATGAGAAGACAGGCCAAAGCTGTCAACTTCGGAATCGTATATGGAATTAGTGATTATGGACTGTCTCAAAATCTTGGGATTACAAGAAAAGAAGCAGCGGCCTTCATTGACCGTTATTTAACAAGCTTTAAAGGCGTGAAAACCTATATGGAGGACATCGTGCAGGAAGCAAAACAAAAAGGATATGTGACCACGCTTCTTAAACGTAGACGATATATCCCAGATATCACAAGCCGTAATTTTAATGTGAAAAGCTTTGCGGAAAGAACGGCAATGAACACACCGATCCAAGGCAGTGCCGCCGATATCATCAAAAAAGCGATGATTGATATGGCACGAAAGTTAAAAGAAGAGAATCTGCAGGCAAATCTGTTATTGCAAGTGCACGATGAACTGATCTTTGAAGCGCCAAAAGAAGAAATCGCCATATTAGAAAAAATCGTCCCTGAAGTCATGGAAAGCGCACTTCAGCTCGATGTGCCGCTAAAAGTCGATTTCGCTTCAGGCCCATCTTGGTACGACGCAAAATAAAGAGAGAGAAAAAGGAGCGAGGAGCATGCCGGAATTACCAGAGGTTGAGACCGTCCGGCGCACTCTTCAGCGGTTAGTCAAAGGAAAAACGATTGAAACGGTCGATATCAAATGGCCAAATATCATCAAACGTCCTGGGGAACCGGAAGAGTTCGCTAGAAGGATGGTAGGAGAAACCATTCAAACCATTGAAAGAAGAGGGAAGTTTCTACTCTTTCATTTAGACCACTATGTGATGGTCTCCCATTTAAGAATGGAAGGGAAATACCGTGTACATGAAACTGGTGAGCCTTATGATAAACATGTACACGTCGTCTTTACGTTCACAGATGGTACCGAACTTCGGTATCATGATGTCCGTAAATTTGGGACGATGCATCTATTTCAGCCAGGCGAAGAAGAAAAAGAACTTCCGCTATCACAGCTGGGATATGAACCTTTTTCAGACTCATTTACACCAGACTATTTATGGGAGCAATTAAAGAAAACCTCCCGCGTGGTCAAAACGGCTTTACTTGATCAAAAGATTGTGGTTGGCCTTGGTAATATTTATGTAGATGAAGTGCTGTTTAAATCAGGCATTCATCCAGAAACAAAAGCGAATCAGCTAAGTCTTGCATCTTGTAAGGTGCTCCACAAACATATTATTGACACGCTTCAAGTGGCTGTTGATGCAGGAGGTAGCACCATTCGTTCCTACATCAATTCACAAGGTGATATTGGGACTTTTCAATTACAGCTTCTTGTATATGACCGGCGGGGAGAACCTTGCCAGACGTGCGGAAGTATCATAGAAAAAACAGTGGTTGGAGGGCGCGGCACTCATTTTTGTGTGACCTGCCAAAAACGCCCTTCATAAAAGTAAGCCGTCAGCATGCTTCCTTTTTGCCATGCATACGATAAAAAACATTCTTTTTTCAGCAAGGTGTAGACTGACACACAGCCCACCTGCTCTTCATATAGTGAAGAAGAGTCTAAGGACGCCTAGAGACTCTTGATCATCGTTGCATGAACAGAAAGGAAGAGTACAGGTATGATTTCGTTTTCGCTTCTGTTTTTAGCTATTGCCGTCAGCATTGACAGCTTTTCTGTAGGTTTTACGTATGGTCTTCGCAAGATGAGAATTCCATTTAAAGCCATCGTTATTATTGCTTGCTGTTCAGGAATTGTGTTGCTCATTTCCATGCTGATTGGCAGCCTGCTCACGACATTCCTCCCTGTCTCAGTGACAGATAAACTGGGTGGAGGCATTTTAATTGCCATCGGACTTTGGGTTCTGTATCAATTTTATAAACCAGCGAAAGAGCGTGATTTGCTCCTTCATGAAAAAACACTTCTCAATGTAGAAGTGCAGTCTCTTGGGCTTGTCATTCATATTTTGCGAAAGCCTACAAGTGCAGATATTGACCGCTCTGGCACCATTAATGGAATGGAAGCGGTGCTTCTTGGAATTGCTTTATCCATCGATGCATTTGGTGCAGGGATTGGTGCAGCGATTCTTGGTTTTTCTCCAATTGTCATGAGCATCACGGTCGCTGTGATGAGTTCTCTTTTTGTATGCATCGGACTGCGTGCAGGTCATTATTTGGCCAATTGGCGCTGGATCGATAAACTCGCATGCTTACCAGGGCTGTTGCTCATTTTAATTGGGGTGTGGAAGCTGTAAAGGAGGAAACGAATTGACGCTCGTCATTGGATTAACAGGCGGGATTGCTAGCGGAAAAAGCACAGTCTCGCAGATGATAAAAGAGAAAGGCATTCGGGTGGTGGATGCTGATATCATTGCAAAAGAAGCGGTTTCTAAAGGATCGGCTGCCCTTCATCAAATCGTTCAAACTTTTGGTGAAGAGGTTCTTCTGCCAAATGGTGAACTGAACCGGCAGCAGCTTGGAGCGATCATTTTTTCTGATGAAGAGAAAAGAAAACAGCTCAATGCCATCGTTCATCCTGAAGTCAGAAAGGAAATGCTCGAGCAGCGTGATGAAGGGGTGAGCAACAATGAAGCATTTGTTGTGCTTGATATCCCGCTCCTATTCGAGAGCAAGCTGGAAGGGCTAGTCGACCGCATCATCGTTGTGTACACGACGCCTGAATTGCAGCTGTCGCGGCTCATGAATCGAAACGACCTGAGCGAGGAAGAAGCACTGAATCGCATTCACTCCCAGCAGTCTCTTGAGGAAAAATGCCAAAAAGCAGACCGTGTGATAGAAAACACAAAAGATCTTGCTTTTATGAGAAAGCAATTAGAGAACATATTAAACGAATGGGAACATACAGATAAGTAAGAGTACATACAGTACTCTTCTTTTTTTATGCTTTTTTCGTCAATTTCATTGCAAAGAACAGCCCTTTTTTGAAAATATACGTTTATATACTGGAAATTACATTCTAATGTGATATACTAATTTCATAAATAAATTTATTGAGTATAACACATAATAGAGGAGTGACCTGTTCATGAAGGTAAAAGCAGCGATCAATGGGTTTGGCAGAATTGGACGCATGGTCTTCAGAAAAGCAATGCTTGATGATCAAATTCAAATTGTAGCGGTGAACGCAAGCTATCCTGCCGAAACGCTAGCACATTTAATTAAATATGACACAAATCATGGACGTTACGAATGCGATGTGACAGCAGAAGATGACGCGTTGATTGTCAACGGCAAAAGAGTGCTTTTGCTCAATAATAGAGACCCAAAGCAGCTTCCATGGGGAGAGCTTGGGATTGATATCGTGATCGAAGCAACAGGGAAATTTAATTCAAAAGATCAAGCGATGGGCCATATAGATGCCGGAGCGAAAAAGGTCGTACTTACAGCTCCAGGTAAAAATGAAGACGTTACAATTGTAATGGGTGTCAATGAGGATGATCTTGATCCTGAAAAGCACGTCGTTATTTCAAACGCATCTTGTACAACAAACTGCTTAGCGCCAGTTGTCAAGCTGTTAGATGATGAATTTGGCATCGACAACGGCTTAATGACAACGGTTCACGCTTATACAAATGATCAAAAAAATATCGACAACCCCCACAAGGATTTGCGCCGGGCAAGAGCATGTGCCCAGTCCATCATTCCAACAACGACGGGTGCCGCTAAAGCGCTTTCTTTAGTGCTGCCGCACATGAAAGGGAAATTACATGGACTTGCACTTCGCGTACCGGTTTCAAATGTGTCGATGGTTGATCTTGTGGTCGACTTGAAAAAAGATGTCACAGCAGAAGAGGTCAATGCTGCCTTTGCAACGGCTTCAAAAACATCTCTTGCTGGCATATTAGACTACACAGATGAACCACTTGTCTCCACAGACTTTAACACAAACCCTTATTCTGCTGTCGTTGATGGACTTACAACGATGGTGATGGAAGGCAGAAAAGTAAAAGTTCTTGCATGGTATGACAATGAATGGGGCTATTCTTGCAGAGTGGTTGATCTTGTAAAGTTTGTTGGTTCCCAGATGAAAGAGCTTTCAGCTGTTTGAAATGAAGAAGACTGAACGTCCCTTTTCAAGAAATGAGAGAAAATCCCACTAAAAACACAGCTTGCAAAATGGGTCTAAACAAAGTATACTATTTTTCGTGAACTTCTTGTTCGCAGACTCATTCGGGTATACTTAAAGGGTTAGGACCTCTTTGGACTAACTTTCCCCCGTGGTATATGTCCGGTCCGGCTGCTTAGAACTTCACTCTTTCATTCTTGTTTAAGGGGGGTCCATGATGGAAACAATCGGACGTCACGTTATCTCCGAGTTATGGGGATGCGACTGTGATAAACTGAACGACATGGATTTTATTGAAAAAACGTTTGTAAATGCAGCTTTGAAATCAGGAGCTGAAGTAAGAGAGGTTGCTTTTCACAAATTTGCACCTCAAGGAGTAAGTGGAGTTGTCATTATTTCTGAATCTCATCTGACAATTCACAGCTTTCCTGAACATGGTTATGCGAGCATAGATGTTTATACTTGCGGCGATCTAGATCCGAATATTGCAGCAGATCATATCGGAGATGAACTAGGTGCTGAAACAAGAGAAAACATCGAAATTCCTCGAGGCATGGGACCTGTACAAGTGAAACAGGCGCAAGCCAAAGCACTGTAAACATAAAAAAGATTGCAATGGGAGCTGGCCAAAAGCATTAAATGCCTTTGTGTTATGCTCCTTTTTATATTTGTTCCATACACGGGCATCCAGCATGATCCAACCTGTCTATACTTTTGTTCTAGGAAAACAAAGGTTTTTTTTATAAAATAAAGAAGAGGGTTTATGACAAAGGGGATACGTGTATGACTTTAGGACAAAAGCTCAAACGATTCATTTCAAATCATACAGAAACATCTGACCATCATCCAGTGTCAGAGCTGAAAAGCCAATACTACAAATCGACACAAACTCAAGTTTTCCAAGCGGTAGAAGCCGTTCTTTCAAGAAACGATTCCTATCAAGTGACATCTGTTTCAGCAGAACGAGGTGAAATCAGCGCAAACATACGAACGCCGAAAAAAGCTTTTCTCGTGGCGACTGTCATTTCAATTCGTCCTTTTGAAACAGCTGTCGATTTTAATGTGACAACAGAAACAGCACTGCCAACAGACTTTGGCTACAGTCAAAAGGCTGTTTTGTCCCTCTATAAAGAACTAGACAAACAACTTCCAAGAAGAGATCGGAGCTGATGAAATGAAATGTCCCACATGTCAGCACCTTGGCACAAGGGTGCTTGATTCAAGACCAGTAGATGAAGGGAAGTCCATCCGTCGGAGAAGAGAGTGTGAAAGCTGTCAATATCGCTTCACGACGTTTGAAAAATTAGAAGAATTGCCATTGATTGTGGTGAAAAAAGAAGGAATTCGAGAAGAATTCAGCCGGGAAAAGATGCTGAGAGGCCTCATTAAAGCGTGTGAAAAGCGTCCTGTCGCTTTAAAACAGCTCGAGGATGTCTGCTTTAACATCGAGAAGGAATTGCGTAACCAAGGCATGTCAGAGGTGAAAAGCGAGCTTGTAGGGGAAATGGTGATGGACGAGCTGGCGAAAATTGATGAAGTGTCTTACGTCAGGTTTGCCTCGGTATACCGTCAATTTAAAGATATCAATGTATTTATTGATGAATTAAAAGATTTATTAAAGAAAGAACGCTAAAAAAGAGCTGAAGATTCTTCATGCTCTTTTTCCTGCGTAAAGCGTAAAACGCAAAAAGAGTGTACAATGAAGACAACCGTATTAAGGGAGGATCAGCATATGACAGAGCATTGGAAGGAAGTGCTAGCCGTCGATCCGTATGTCGTCAAAAGCGCTTCATTGCTCGGTGACATCGATAGACAGCTTATTACTCTTTTATATCAGCCGCTTATTGGCATGTCCGCTTTCAGTTTATACATGACGCTGTGGGGAGAGCTGGAACAAAATCGAATGTGGGGGAAACCCGCACCTCACCGTCAGCTGATGGTGATGCTGCAAACGAATTTAAATGATATTTTTGAGGAGCGCTTAAAGCTTGAAGCGATCGGATTACTCCGCACATATGAACAGGAAACGGAAGAAGGCAGACTGTTTACATATGAGCTCGTGCCGCCGCTGAGACCGGATGAATTTTTCCAAGACGGTATGCTGAATGTCCTTTTGTATCATCGGGTAGAGAAAGCAAAATATATGCAGCTTCGTGATTATTTTTCTTATCCAGGAGTTCCTGCTGATGCAAAGAACATCTCCCGATCGTTTGAAGAAGTGTTTCACGTCTTGCAGCCAGGAGAGCGCAAGATGACAGAGGAAATTAATCAGGCGTCATCGCTTGACGAGGGCTACGAATATGTGACAGTTGGCTCAAGTCAGCCTGCACCGCTTTCAGATGAATCTTTTGATTTTGATCTCCTGTTAGCAGGCATGTCGGACATGATGATTCCAAGAAAAGCTTTGACAAAGCAAGTGAAAGAGACAATTAAGAAGTTAGCGGTCGTCTATGGCATCACCCCGCTGCAAATGCAAAATATTGTCGCAGGTGCCTGTGGCTCAGATCAGATGATATCAACTGAGGATCTGCGAAAAGCAGCGAGAGACTGGTATCAAATTGAATACAGAGGCGAACAGCCGAAGCTGATTGATCAAAAACAGCCAAGACATTTACGTCACAATGTCACGCAGAATTCAAGTGCAGATGCACCTGATGCGAAATTGATTGAAAAGCTTGATCATATTTCGCCTAGAGAGCTTCTAAAAGATATGGCAGATGGCATTGAGCCGACGTATGCAGACTTAAGAATTGTTGAAGATATTATGCTTGAGCAGCAGCTAGAGCCTGGGGTCATGAATGTCCTGATCTACTATACACTGCTAAAAACCGATATGAAGCTGTCCAAAACATATATGCAGAAAATCGCCGCCCACTGGGTGCGAAAGAAAATTAAAACCGTGGCAGCTGCTATGAAAATTGCCAAAGAAGAGAATAGGCAAATGACAGAATGGGCGCAGCAAAAAAATAAACGTCAATCATATGGATCAGGAAAAGTGATCCGCGAGGAGAAACTGCCTGACTGGATGAAGGAAGCTGAAACGAAAGAACAGCCAAAAGAACAGACAGATAACTTGTCTACAGAGGACCTCGAACGAGAAAAAGAAAAATTGTTAGATCAGTTTAATAATATGAAAAAGTATAATGCACATTAATGTGAGGTGAGATGGAGATGAAACCGATCGGTCGTTCATTTGATCAGCTAAAAGGGCGGGTAGATTTTCGCGTGAGATACAATCAGATTAAAGAAAGTGTCCTAGCTGATGAAGATGTAAAAGCTTTTTTAAAGGAGCATCAAGAGGACATCCAAGAAGACATGATCAATCGCAGCTTGAACAGGCTCTTTGAATATGTACAACAATCAAAGGGCTGTTCTTACTGCTTAGAGGAAGAGAATGTAAATGTCATTTTAGACGGGTATCACCCGAAGCTTGTGATCAAAGGTCAAAGCATTGATATTGAATATTCCCCTTGTCCTGTCAAACTGCGGCTTGATAGACAGAAAAAACAGCAAGAACTCATGAAAAGCATGTACATTCCGCAGAATGTTCTTCAAGCGACGTTTGCTGATTTAAATGTGGTTGGAAGACAAGAAGTCATTCAAAAAGTAGGTCAATTCCTGCAAAGTTATGATGAAACAGGTAAGGGAAAAGGCCTCTATTTACATGGAAAGTTTGGGGTCGGAAAAACATTTATTCTGGCAGCAATTGCGCAGCAGCTAGCGGTAAAAGAGTATCCATCTCTCCTTGTATACGTGCCTGAATTTGTGAGAGAGTTAAAAAATTCATTAGCCGATCATACACTCGAAGAAAAGCTGAATATGGTCAAATCTACACCAATTTTAATGCTTGATGATATCGGAGCAGAGTCGATGACAAGCTGGGTACGAGATGAACTTTTAGGAACAATCTTGCAATACCGCATGGCAGAGCAGCTGCCGACTTTTTTCTCTTCTAATTTCTCACCGAATGAGTTAAAGCATCACTTTACGTACTCACAGCGCGGGGAAAAAGAAGAGGTGAAGGCAGCTCGATTAATGGAACGTATTCTCTACCTAGCTGAACCAGTTCTGCTTGAAGGGGAAAATCGCCGTCATTTATAAAAAGATAGGTCACGTGAAGGGGAGCGGATGCAATGAATAAAAGAAAATGGCTGCTTTTCCTCGTGATTGGGGTTGTAGCTGCTGTGCTATGGTGGCTCAACAAACAGCATTTTCAACTGTCGCCGAAAGATGTGAAGAATTGGATTCTTCAATTTGGGATGCTAGCTCCCTTTGTCTTTCTTTTCTTATCACTTTTTCGTCCATTTGTGCTTGTCCCTCTCACCGTCTTTTCGCTAGCAGCAGGTTTGGCATTCGGCAGTGTCCTTGGGACCATTTATGCCTTAGCTGGTGCGACAGCAGGTGCAACAGGATCTTTCCTGCTTGCCTCAACCTTCCGTTCAAACAAGCAAGAAACCGAATCAAGCAATCGGAAGCTAAAAGCGGTGACGTCCCGTATTCAAGAGCATGGATTTCTTTATATCCTCTTATTACGCATTGCGCCCATTCACTTTGATTTTGTCAGTTATGCCGCAGCAGCTTCACGTGCGAATTATCGTGCATTTGCGGCAGCGACTTTTTTAGGGTTAATACCTGGTACTGTGGCGTTAAATGTCCTTGGATCAAGCTTTGTAAGCGGAAATTATGCCGCCTTAGCGATTGTTTGTTTGATTTATTTGATCTTTATCTCAGTGCCACTGATTTTAAAAAGAAAGATGCCTGATTTATTTTAGGCGTCTATTTTTTATGTTCCCCCCATATATATGTAACAGATGTCGTTAGGGGGGACAAACATGCTTGAAATAATCTTTGAAGATGAATATGATACCGCCGCTTTTTTACATCTTGCTGAACACTTGGACAGTCGGCATCACATTTCGATTCAACAAGGGAAAGATCGGCTTCTCATAGAAGCAAAAAAATCAGGAGAAGCCATAGAGCACATTGTGCGGACATTACTGATTCACTTTTTTTTGGAATGCAAAGAAAATGAACGCATGCGCAGCATCCTTGAAAACACATACTTATTTAAAGATCCAGAAGAGCAACATCAAATTCTTTCAATCGCCCATAGCATCATGAAAGGGGATCTAGATGATATCCCTGGAATTCATCAAGACCCGCCGAGGGAGGATCTGTTAAAAAAAGAGCTTGAGACGATTTCTTTACAGAAAGGTGTTTTTTCCATTGGTTCATTTATGACATTTAGGCTCTCAGCATATGACAGAAGGCTGAAGAACTATGTTGAAGTATCCATCGAAGAATATAAGATGGAACAAGAATATCAAAACTTTATTCAATCCCTTCGAGACTATGTGATGTCAAGAGAACCTAAGCTTGAAAAAGTACATGTTGTGCATCAGGACCGCCTGATGATTTGGGAATTTCGGTACGCTTCTGAGCGTGATCAAAAACAATACATAGACAGACAGTTTGTAAGAGAGCATCCAATGTATATTGATTCGCAGTTGATTGCACCGCTTGTATCCATTGCGCCACAAAAGATTGACCTATTTACAGATGATACAGGTCACTCGATGGTGCAAACCATTCAAAATATTTTTCAAGAAAGAGTTGAGGTATTCCCTTCTCATTCGTTTCAGGAACAGCATGTTCAATTTGTTCCTAGTCATTTGGAAAAGAAAAGTGAAAAGCTTTCTTGATTTTCACGAAAAAACGTTTTATAATACGGTGTAACTTCATACAGAGACCGTATTGATAAGGACATGAACAAATGAACACCCGCTTAAAGAGAGGGAAGCCGTGGCTGAAAGCTTCCTAGCAGAGGACCATTTGCTTTACCACCTTTGAACATCAGCTGTGAACTGTTTAGTAATAGCTGACGGGAATTCCCGTTATTGAACCACAAGCCGTATTTGCTTTTGACAAAGCAAGCTGCAAATACGGGAAAAAGGGTGGAACCACGATTCCGTTTATTCAACCTCGTCCCTTTCCAGGGGGCGGGGTTTTTATATTGCCAAAAAAAGGAGTGACTAGAGATGTCAGAACAAATTCAACTTACATTTCCCGATGGAGCAGTCAAGGAGTTTGACAAAACAGCTACAACAGAAGACATCGCGGCATCAATCAGCCCAGGCCTAAAGAAAAAAGCGCTTGCCGGTAAATTGAACGGCAAAGAAATAGATCTACGTACGCCGCTGTTAGAAAGTGGAACAATCGAGATCATCACAGATAAGAGTGAAGAAGCGCTCGATATTATGCGACACAGCACAGCGCATTTGCTTGCACAGGCAATCAAACGCATTTATGGAAAAGAGCATCACGTCCAGTTTGGCGTAGGCCCTGTCATCGAAAATGGCTTTTACTATGATGTCGACATCGATGTAGCGATTACACCTGAAGATTTACCAAAGATTGAAAAAGAAATGAAAAAAATCATTAACAGCAATTTGCCGATTGAGCGCATTGAAGTTTCAAGAGAAGAAGCGAAAGCACGCTTTGAAGCAATTGGCGATGAATTGAAGCTAGAGCTGTTAGAAGCAATCCCAGAAGGCGAAGCGGTCACAATTTATGAGCAAGGTGAATTCTTCGATCTATGCCGCGGTATTCACTTGCCGTCTACAGGGAAAATCAAAGAATTCAAGCTGTTAAGCCTTGCAGGTGCTTACTGGAGAGGCGACAGTAACAACCAAATGCTTCAGCGTATTTACGGAACAGCTTTCTTCAGCAAAGAAGAATTAAACGAGCATTTACGTCTGCTTGAAGAAGCAAAAGAGCGCGATCACCGTAAACTAGGAAAAGAATTAAAACTGTTTGCGAACTCTCAAAAGGTGGGTCAAGGTCTTCCACTCTGGCTGCCAAAAGGGGCAACAATCCGCCGCGTCATTGAGCGTTATATTGTTGATAAAGAAGTACGCCTTGGTTATGAGCATGTGTATACACCCGTTCTTGCGAGTGTGGAATTGTATAAAACATCAGGCCACTGGGCGCATTATCAAGAAGATATGTTCCCAGTCATGGAAATGGACAACGAAGATCTTGTTCTCCGTCCAATGAACTGTCCGCACCATATGATGATTTATAAAAATGAACCGCATAGCTATCGTGAACTGCCAATTCGGATTGCAGAGCTTGGTACAATGCACCGCTATGAAATGTCAGGTGCTTTATCCGGCCTTCAGCGTGTTCGCGGGATGACATTAAACGATGCCCATATCTTTGTTCGTCCAGATCAAATCAAAGACGAATTCATTCGTACAGTTCGCCTAATTGAAGAAGTGTATCAAGACTTTGGCTTGAATGACTACACATTCCGCTTATCTTACCGTGATCCAGAAGATACTGAGAAGTATTTCGACGATGATGCAATGTGGAATAAAGCGCAGTCTATGCTGAAAGATGCAATGGACGAGCTTGGACATGACTACTATGAAGCAGAAGGCGAAGCGGCATTTTATGGTCCGAAGCTTGACGTCCAAGTAAAGACAGCTCTTGGAAAAGAAGAGACTTTGTCTACTGTACAGCTAGACTTCTTACTTCCAGAGCGTTTCGATCTCACATATATCGGAGAAGATGGAAAACACCATCGTCCAGTTGTCATTCATAGAGGAGTTGTGTCCACAATGGAACGCTTCGTTGCCTTCTTAATTGAAGAATACAAAGGAGCTCTTCCAACATGGCTGGCACCTGTACAATTCCAAGTCATCCCGGTTTCACCATCTGTCCATCTAGATTACGCGAAAAAAGTGCAAGAACGTTTGCAGCTTGAAGGACTGCGTGTAGAACTAGACAGTCGTGATGAAAAAATAGGATACAAAATTAGAGAAGCGCAAATGCAAAAGATTCCGTACATGCTAGTTGTCGGTGATCAAGAAGCAGAAAATGGCGCGGTCAATGTAAGAAAATATGGGGAACAAGATTCAGAAACAATGGACCTCGAAGCTTTTGTGAAACATGCAGTCGCAGAAGCAAAAAAATAATGAAGGCGCACGAAACAGTCAGTGATCTCATCTATTGAGGTTGCTGGCTTTTTTCTTATGGAAAAAAATTCTCCACTAGTGATCCATTTGCGCAAATGATACGTTTAGATAGTACGAAAGTATGGGTAAGTATGTACTATTAGAGAGAGGCAAATTGGGGGAATGAAAGCGATGATTCAAACAACAAACACTTCATCAACACAAGTATTGGAGCAATCAGCTGTGCTTCGTGCGCTAGAGCACTCACTGGCGATGATTGAATTTGATGTCACAGGTAAGGTCCTATGGGTCAATGATATTTTTGCAAAAGCCATGAGATATTCAAAGGAAGAAATGATTGGTTTAAAGCATAGACAGTTTTGTCCTCCGCATATTGCAGAAGACGCAAGTTATCAAATGTTTTGGAAGCGTTTGAAGAATGGTCAAGTGTTTCAGGAAAAGGTGCAGCGGATCACGAAGTACGGTGACACCTTATGGCTTGAAGCGACGTATACACCAGTGCTCAATGAAGAGGGGAATGTAGTGGCTGTCGTGAAAGTGGCAACAGATATTACGGAGAGAGAAAACACAATGAAGCAGGTAGTAGAAGACCTAAAGGATATGTCTGCAAAATTAATGGAGCGAGCGGAAATCGGCATCCAGCATAGTCAAAGTGTAAATGCTTCTTTTGAACATATCGCGAATGAAACGGATCAAAATATGAGTTTGCTAGAAGGGTTAACAGAGCAGGTGGAGTCGATCAGCTCAATTGCTACAACGATTAACAGTATCGCTTCCCAAACGCAGCTGCTCGCATTGAACGCGGCCATAGAAGCTGCGCATGCGGGTTCCTATGGAAATGGCTTTAGTGTCGTCGCGGCAGAAATCCGTAAGCTTGCGACAGATTCAAAGGAAGCGATCGTAAAGGTGGATCGTTATGTGAAGGCGATCCATTTAGAAGTTGAAAAGGTCAGCAACGGAACAAGCCGTGCAAAGACAAGTGTGTTTACAAACCGGGATCTTGTCAAGCAGGCAAGCGAGGAATTCATGAATGTAGGAGAAGCAGCACGCGGCTTAGATCGTCAAGCACAAAGTTTAGCAGCAATTGTATAGCCGAAAACGAAAAAACACCCAATCTTGATCAGGAGAAGGGTGTTTTTCCTATGGTTTATTTTAAAATATCAAACAATTCGTGTAAGTCTTTAATTTCATAATCTGGTGTCACATCTGTTTCATTTTTCTTGCCATGACGATTGATCCAAACGGTTTGGATGCCAGCGCGAGAAGCGCCGAGAATATCTGTTTTTGGATTATCTCCTACCATGATGACGTCACCTTTTGTGAGATTTAACAGCTGAAGGCAGTGCTCAAAGATGCCAGGATCAGGCTTTCCTTTCCCATAATCTCCTGAAATCACAATTTCATTAAAGTAAGGGGCAAGTTCCGGGACACCTGCAAGTTTTTCTTTTTGCAGACTAGGATCTCCATTTGTTAAAAGAAGTAATTCATAGTTGCCCTTCAGGCGCTCTAAAACAGGATACGTTTCTTCATAGACATACGGGCGTTTTCTGCGCTCTGCTGCAAAGAAATCTGCTAAGTATTGACCAAATGCTTCATCGTCAATTCCTGCCTCTTTTAAGCCGTTTGTCCAAGCGTTTTTGCGATACTCTGGTGCAAGGGCGTTCAGCTTTTGAAAGCCTTCGCTAATCGGCTCACTAAAATTGGACCACAGTCCTTCAAAAGGATTAATGCCAATCATGACAGTATAATCATATGTTTCATAAGAAGAGTACAGCTTTCTTGCTTCTTCACGCACAATCTGTTCAAACGATTCTGGATCAAGTCCATATTTCTTTTCCGCTTCCCTGCATGTTTCCTGAAAAGTGGTATGAATGCTTTTTTCATCCCAAAGCAAAGTATCATCTAAATCGAAAAATACGGCTTTCATGATCTTCTCCCTTGTTATGTATGTAGTTACCCTCAATTGCATGTGACAGGCTCATGTTCATTTTACAATAGAAGTTTTAGAGTTTAAATAGATTATTTAGTAATAAAAAAAGTGCACAAAAATGTGCACTCTTACATTATTTTGATAAATCAATGGTCTTATACTTACCGCCAGTCCATCCTAATCCTGATGAGACTTGAAGCGAGAATTTCTTTTCGTTTGGAACTTCAAAAGCAATTCTGCCTTTTTTAGATAATTTAGGATTTATTTGTTTTAAGAAGAAACTTGAATCGGTATCATTTACATACATATTATTTGTTGCAAGTGATTTGTATTCTGTGCCGTCTTTGCCAATTAACCTGAACATCTCAGTATCTACCATTCTGCCTTTTTTACCTGTATTTTTGACCGTTACTTCAACAATCACAAATTTGCCGTCTGTCGTTACATCGCTCATATACTGTTTTTGTAAAGATTTTGCTTCTGTTACGCTGTTTACTTGATAAGTAAAATCTTCGACTGCTACTTTATCTCCAATTTTATGCGTTTTTTCTTTATCATTTTTCTTTTCGCTACTCGTTACTGCATTTTTAGAACCAGTATTTGATGTATTATCTTTTTTGCTGCCGCCCCCAGCCATACAAGATACAAAGATAATAATCAAAATGAGAATAATGATACTAAGACACCCAATCTTAAAAAACTTTTTCAAATAAATCCCCTACTTTTCCTTAATTTATTAAATGAATTTGAATACTTCTCCAATGATAAGTCTAAAGAATTATAAAATCAATCATTTTTTTGAAAAAATAGATATATAATCCTTTTTTATATGGAATATGATTTATATTTTTGTTTATTTATGTATACAACTTGATTTATATCGGTGTGATAATGAAAAATTGAAGGATTTGAAGAGACTTTATTTCTTTTTAAATAAGGCTTGCCCAAATCGTTTCGTCATGCTAAAATGAAAAAGTTGTTTCAAGAGTTCGGTTACTTGACGGACAAATGAAAATTGTGTAGAATAGTTAACGAATTGAATAGATATCACAAGCAGAAGCACCCGCTTCTCACCTGATTGACACATGTTTGTAGTTGACAGGTTGACCGTACATTTATTTTTTCATGCAAATGTTCGCAGTGTGGGTGTTTTATATGCCCACACTTTTTGTTTGCCTGTAAAACATACAACGAAATGGTCAAAATGAATTGTGAACTCAATTCAAAATCTCATGGAGGTGGCTCACTATTAGCAAAGATCAATTAGTTAATGAAGGTATTCGTGCGCGTGAAGTTCGTTTGATCGGACAAAATGGCGATCAGCTTGGGATTAAAACCCGCCAGGAAGCTCTGGAAATTGCTACGAAAGCCAATCTTGACCTTGTGTTAGTTGCTGCAAATGCAAAACCACCTGTTTGCCGAATCATGGACTATGGTAAGTTCCGATTCGAACAACAGAAGAAGGAAAAAGAGGCACGTAAGAATCAAAAAATCATTAGCTTAAAAGAAGTTCGGTTGAGCCCGACAATCGATGAACATGATTTTAACACGAAGCTCCGTAATGCAATCAAATTCCTTGAAAAGGGAGATAAAGTGAAAGCTTCTATCCGCTTTAAAGGCCGTGCGATTACGCATAAAGAAATCGGACAGCGCGTGTTAGACCGTTTCTCTGAAGCTTGCGCTGAAGTAGCAACAGTAGAAACAAAACCTAAGATGGACGGACGCAGCATGTTCCTCATGCTTGCACCAAAAGTCGAAAAGTAAAAGTAACAGAGGGAGGAAACATCCAATGCCAAAAATGAAAACTCACCGCGGATCTGCTAAACGTTTCAAAAAAACAGGTTCTGGTAAACTTAAACGTTCTCATGCGTACACAAGTCACTTGTTCGCTAACAAATCTACAAAGCAAAAACGTAAATTGCGTAAGAGCGCAATCGTAAGTGCTGGAGATTTCAAACGTATCAAACAACAACTTGCAAACATCAAGTAATCTGGAATAGGAAACATAGGAGGGAATTACAATGCCAAGAGTAAAAGGCGGAACTGTGTCGCGTCAGCGTCGTAAAAAGGTTCTTAAATTAGCAAAAGGTTATTTCGGTTCAAAACATAGATTATATAAAGTAGCAAACCAACAGGTGATGAAATCTGGAAACTACGCTTTCCGTGACCGTCGTCAGAAAAAACGTGACTTCCGTAAACTATGGATCACTCGTATCAATGCTGCAGCTCGTATGAACGGTCTTTCTTACAGCCGTTTAATGCATGGCTTAAAGCTTTCTGGTATCGAAGTAAACCGCAAAATGCTTGCTGATCTTGCTGTGAATGACCTAAACGCATTCAACCAGCTTGCTGATGCTGCAAAAGCACAACTAGACAAGTAAGTCATATAAAAGATCATTCCGCCGAGGAGTGATCTTTTTTTCTCATCATGTGAGGTGAAATCAATGAATATCGCTCTGATCGTGCTGCTCATCTTGGTCAATGTCTATGGGTTTTGTCTCATGGGAGAGGATAAACGCCGGGCGAAAGCACACAAATGGAGAATATCAGAAGCGCACTTATGGAGTATCGCAGTACTTTTTGGTGCTGCTGGGTCATTTCTTGGCATGCAGTATTTCCGTCATAAAACGAAGCATCCTGCCTTTCAAATGGGTATGCCTGCTTTAATTGTTGTCCAACTGGTGATATTGGTCTATCTCAATCTCATCTGAAAAGGGAGTAGACGCCGTTAAGTCGGCGTATCTGCTCCCTTTTTTTGTTTGATTTTTTTGATGGGCTGATCCCAATCAATTTTTGTTTGAGGATACCGTTCAATGATGTTTTCCTCAAGTTTTTCAAAGTCTTCTAATGTGAATTCATTTAGCTTCTCAGGTGACTCCGTCCAAACGTAAATGGAGTGGACAAACAGAGGATGATCCTTAGAAGGAACATGCTTCTCCCCTTCAAACAAGACACCTTTATAGACGAAATTAAAATTTTTACGGGCATTTTGCTGTTCGTCCATAAAATAAAAGCCTTCTTTTAATTGTGCTTGTTTCAGCTTTCTTCTCGGGTTTGAGAAGAATTTTACCGCCATGTAGAAAATATAGACAAGCAGTGCAACAAGAGCAAGTCTAATGAGGATGACAAACATGACAGGATGCACCTCCAATACCGTTATCTGATGTACTACGAATGAGAAAGTCAAAAGGTTTCAACTTTTTTTAAAAAAATATTTCGATAAACGAAAAAATATTCATAAAAAGATCGTATTGAACGAAAGAGGTTTTGTATAATAAGAATGCACCATGAAGAAAAAGGAGGATACACAGG
>NZ_JBPAFI010000001.1:682411-781521 GCF_050864245.1 Bacillus sp. XT-4 | reverse complement strand
GGTTCTTAAGACGAAGCCTTTCTCCAATATGGGGAAAGGTTTTTTAATTGCGTTGAATTTCCCAGGAAATGAACGTTGGAATGTAAGTTGTGTCAAAAGAACTGTTTTCAAGTAAATGAAGTGATATTTTTCTAGTGAGGAAGGCACATGTGATCCATCTTGTATTTATGTAAGATGAAATCAATAAAAAAGGACAGAGCCTCAAACTTGCTCTGTCAAAAGAGAGTTTATGGAAGTAGGTGAAGCTTATTTTAGATTAAATCAATTATTCCTATTTGTTAACTTGGTTTTAAAAGAAAGAAAAATCAATCAATTCATGTTATATTTGTAACAAATTGTTTATGCAAAGGGGATGGTTAAATGAATGCGGTTTCAATTGTGATAGGATCGATGTGTATTTTAGCGATTGCCTATCGCCTCTATGGTACGTTTATGATGGTGAAGGTACTAAAGGTCACAGATGATCATCCTACACCGGCTCATGCACTCGAGGATGGGAAAGATTATGTGCCAACAAACAAATGGGTCACATTTGGGCATCACTTTGCTGCAATTGCCGCTGCTGGTCCATTAGTTGGTCCGATTTTAGCCGCACAATTTGGGTATTTACCTGGTCTCCTTTGGCTCTTAATTGGAGCGGTGATTGGCGGAGCTGTTCATGATCTCGTGGTCTTGTTTGCTTCGATGCGGAAAAAGGGGAAATCACTATCAGAGGTAGCGAAAGAGGAGCTTGGTCCTGTGGCAGGATTTTGCACAGGGCTCGCCATGTTATTTATTATTACAATTACAATGGCAGGACTGTCCATGGTTGTGCTTCATGCTTTAGAACGAAATCCTTGGGGAACCTTTGCAGTTGGTATTACCATTCCAATAGCGATGGGAGTTGGCCTTTATTATAAAAAGACGGGCAATTTAAAGCTGGCGACATCTGCGGGATTCATATTATTGATGTTGGGGGTATTCCTTGGACCGAATATTCAAGGAACAGCACTTGGAGATTTGTTAACACTTGATACAAAAACGCTTGCCCTTGCCCTGCCAATCTATGCGTTCTTTGCCGCGGCCCTGCCGGTTTGGCTGCTTTTGGCACCCAGAGACTATTTAAGCAGTTTTATGAAAATTGGTGTATTCATCGCGCTCATTGCGGGAATCTTTGTGGTTAATCCAACCATCCAATTTCCGGCGTTTACGGAGTTTGTGAGTGGCGGAGGACCTGTCTTAGCTGGACCTGTATGGCCTTTTATTTCGATTACCATTGCTTGTGGTGCGATTTCTGGTTTTCATGCATTTGTTGGCTCTGGCACAACGCCAAAAATGCTAGATCGTTGGAGTGATATGAAGCCGGTGGCGTTTGGCGCGATGCTCGTAGAATGTTTAGTGGGAATCATGGCGTTAATTGCCGCTACTGCGCTTCATCCGGGAGATTATTTTGCAATTAATAGTACACCTGAAGTGTTCCGTACGCTTGGTATGAGTGTCGAGAATCTTCCTCAACTAAGCAAAGAAATCGGTCTTGACTTAGAAGGAAGAACAGGTGGAGCTGTTACATTAGCTGTAGGGATGGCGTACATCTTTACGGGTATTCCGTTCTTTAGTCATTTGGCCTCTTATTTCTTCCAATTCGTGATTATGTTTGAAGCCGTCTTTATTTTAACGGCAATTGACGCAGGAACCCGTGTCGCGCGATATTTGATCCAAGACTTCTTTGGAGAAGCATATAAACCGCTGAAACGAAATGACTGGGTACCAGGGTCAGTCTTTGCAAGTGCACTTGCTTGTTTTATGTGGGGATACTTGCTTTACTCTGGAGACATTGGGTCCATTTGGGCACTCTTTGGCGTGTCAAACCAGCTAATGGCCTCGGTCGGATTAATCATTGGGGCGACGGTTGTGTTGAAAATCGCGGATAAAAGGCGGTATATGTTGACTTGTTTAATTCCACTTGCCTACTTATATGTGACAGTGAATTATGCGGGTTATTGGATGGTTGCGAATGTCTATCTCAATCCAGAAGCATCTGGCTACAGTGTACTGAACGCCGTGCTTTCGATGATTATGCTGATTTTAGGTTTTGTCATTATCGTGTTCGCTATTAAAAAATGGATCGAGATTTGGCGCGATCCAGCTCTTCGAATGGAGACGCCAATCACTGGCTAAATGAACAAAGCCGGCTTGCTCATAAATAAGCAAACCGGCTTCCTGTTATTGCTGATGTTCAGGCTTTAAGCCCTGCTCTAATGTTTCAAGAATTTCATTTTTTTCATCTTCTGATGCCTCTTGCCATAACACCTCAAACAAAACGCCAAGACCTGGCAGCATTTTTTCCTCGCCGCTTTGAATCGCATCTAAAATCGTATGCTCAAGCTGCTCTTGATTATGGCCAGTAATGTTTTGAATCACTGCGCCTCTTAAATTAAAATCCATTGCCCACACTCCTTTTTTGATGGTGATAGCCCTATTCTGTCTCAAAGACAGGTTTATTATGTAGTGTGCTTGAGATATAATAAATTCATGATATTTAAAGGAGTTAAAGTCGCTTGAAGTATATAGAATCAGCTAAAAACGCACACATTAAACAATGGAAAAAGCTCCATACAAAAAAAGAACGAACGAAAACAGGGCTGTTCCTTGTTGAAGGAAAACACTTAGTAGAAGAAGCATTGAAAAGCGGGGTTGTGAAAGAGTTAATGATCACAACACCTGACATGCTCCCTGCCGACATCGAGCCTGACATTGAGCTGTATGAATTAAGTGAAGAGGCTTTTACTGCGATGACGGAAACGGAAACACCTCAGCAAATCGCAGCGGTTTGTACAATTCCTGTATTTGAGGAGAAAAAGTATGAACGAATGCTTCTGTTAGATGCAGTGCAGGATCCGGGGAATTTAGGCACACTCATTCGGACAGCAGATGCAGCGGGGCTTGATGCTGTGGTCCTAGGGGATGGAACCGTTGATGCGTTTAACGGAAAAACGCTCCGTTCAGCACAAGGGTCTCATTTTCACCTGCCTATCTTAAAACAAACACTACAACAGACAATTCCAGCATTAAAGGCGCAAGGTATACCTGTATATGGCAGTGCTTTAAAAAATGCGAAAGAGTATAGACACATAGCATCAGAAGGTCCATTTGCGTTAATTGTAGGCAACGAGGGAGCAGGTATTGATCCAGAGATTCTTCAAATGACAGATCAAAATTTATATGTTCCGATGTACGGACAAGCGGAATCATTAAATGTGGCTGTGGCAGCAGCGGTTCTTGTCTATCATTTGCGCGGATAGTGTTGCATCACGTCCTATTTTTCACTATAATGAAACTAATATTTTAAAAACCATGATAGAGGAAGATTGTTTCACGGAGCGTCCTAATAGGGAGAATGCATCGTAGACTGAAAGTGCATTTAAGGAATGCTGAAACAGGAATTCACCTCTGGAGTTGTCACCGGGACCGCAGGTTTTGCGTAAAGGTGGACCGGATTCGTTTGATTCCGTTATGTCAATGAAGCTTATTCGCACATGTATTTGTGCTTAACAAGGGTGGTACCGCGACCACAACTCGTCCCTTCTTTTTTGGAGGGGGCGGGTTTTTTTATTGTCTTCAAACAATCAAACACCCGTTTATTCAGACGGTTTTGTATATTAAAAGGAGGATCACACTCATGCAAGAAACGTTAAAACAGCTTGAAACAGAAGCGATAGCAAAGGTTGAAGCAGCCAGTTCGCTCAAAGAAGTCAATGATATTCGTGTTCAATATTTAGGGAAAAAAGGTCCGATTACAGAAGTGCTGCGCGGAATGGGCAAGCTTTCCGCTGAAGAAAGACCAAAAATGGGCGCACTTGCAAATGAAGTGAGAGAGCAGATTGCTGGTGCCATTGCTGAAAAAAATGAGCAGCTAGAAGCAGAAGAAGTGAAAAAGAAACTGGCTTCTCAAACCATTGATGTCACATTACCAGCAAGTCCGATCAAAATCGGGGCAAGACATCCATTAACGATTGTCGTAGAAGATATTGAAGATTTATTTATCGGCATGGGCTATACCGTTGAAGAGGGCCCAGAGGTGGAAACAGATTACTATAACTTTGAAGCGCTCAATCTTCCAAAAGAACATCCGGCACGTGATATGCAGGACAGCTTCTATATTACTGAAGACACACTCATGAGAACGCAAACATCACCCGTTCAAGCACGTACACTTGAGAAATATAAAGGCCAAGGCCCTGTGAAAATCATCTGCCCTGGTAAGGTGTATAGACGTGACAGCGATGATGCCACTCACTCCCATCAATTCATGCAAATTGAAGGACTTGTGGTCGATCACAATATTAGCATGAGTGACCTCAAAGGGACGCTTGAGACAGTCGCAAGAAAAATGTTTGGTGAGGATCGTGAAATTAGACTGCGCCCAAGCTTTTTCCCATTCACAGAACCTTCCGTTGAAGTTGATGTGTCATGCTTTAAATGCGGCGGGAAAGGCTGTTCTGTATGTAAAGGAACAGGCTGGATTGAAATTTTAGGTGCAGGAATGGTACACCCGAATGTATTGAAAATGAGCGGATTTGATCCAGATACTTACCAAGGCTTTGCTTTTGGAATGGGTGTTGAACGTATTGCCATGCTGAAATACGGCATAGATGACATTCGTCATTTCTACACAAATGATATTAGATTCACGAAGCAATTTAAGCAGGACTAAGAGGAGGAAATCAACATGTTTGTTTCATATAAATGGTTAGAGGACTATGTCGATTTAGAAGGCATTCAGCCGGATGAATTAGCAGAGAAAATCACAAGAAGCGGAATTGAAGTGGAAGCCGTTGAGTATAAAGGCGAAGGCATCAAAGGCGTTGTCGTTGGACACGTCATTGAACGTGAACAGCATCCGAATGCGGATAAATTAAACAAATGTCTTGTTGATATCGGCGAAGACGCACCGGTGCAAATTATATGCGGGGCTCCAAATGTGGATAAAGGACAGCATGTGGCTGTCGCAACAGTTGGTGCAGTCCTTCCTGGAAACTTTAAAATTAAAAAAGCAAAACTGCGCGGTGAAGAGTCTCATGGCATGATTTGTTCTCTGCAAGAATTAGGCGTAGAGAGCAAGCTCGTACCAAAAGAATATGCAGAAGGTATCTTTGTTTTCCCGAATGACGTAAAACCAGGAGATGATGCCCTTCAAGCGCTTCAATTAGATGACGCGGTACTTGAACTTGGCTTAACACCAAACCGTGCCGATGCCCTTAATATGCTAGGAGTGGCTTTTGAGGTTGCCGCCATTTTAGGGAGAGACATCAAGCTTCCTGATACAGCGCATGACACTTCTTCTGAAAAAGCAGCAGACTATATTTCTGTTAAAATTGAGGATCAAGAAGCGAATCCACTTTATGCAGCGAAGATCATTAAAAATGTAAAGATTGGGCCAGCACCACTTTGGATGCAAACAAGATTGATGAATGCAGGTATCCGCCCAATTAACAACGTCGTGGATATTACGAATTTTGTCTTACTTGAATACGGTCAACCTCTACACGCCTTTGATTATGACCGCTTTGGTTCAAAGCAGGTGGTCGTACGAAAAGGGGCTGAAAATGAAATGATTCAAACTCTGGATGAACAAGAACGTACATTGTCTTCGAAGCATCTTGTCATTACAAATGGCACAAAAGCGCATGCTGTTGCAGGCGTCATGGGCGGTTTTGAATCAGAGGTGCGTGATGAGACGACAACGATTCTTTTAGAAGCGGCATATTTCAACGGTCAAACCGTCCGTCAAGCATCTAGAGACTTAGGGCTTCGCAGTGAATCAAGCACACGATTTGAAAAAGGGCTCGATCCGCAGCGGACGAAATCAGCAGCCGAAAGAGCAGCGCAATTGATCAGCATCTATGCAGGTGGTGAAGTGTTAAGCGGGACTGTGGAGGAAAACCACCTTGAAACAAGTATGAATGTCATCCACGTATCAACTGAGCGTGTGAACAAGGTGCTTGGTATGAGCATTTCAAAAGAAGATATGATTCAGATTTTCAACAAACTAGGCTTTACAGTGGGCGAATCAAATGATGTGCTTGTCGTAACGGTTCCTTCCCGTAGAATGGATATTACGATTGAAGAAGACCTCATTGAAGAAGTCGCGAGATTATACGGCTACGACAATATTCCATCTACACTCCCTGCGACAGCTGGTACCGTTGGCGGTCTTACGCCATACCAAGTGAAGCGCAGAAAGGTGAGACGTTTCTTAGAGGGCGCAGGGCTTTCTCAAGCGATTACGTATTCATTAACGAATCAGCATAAGTCCACAGCCTTTGCTTTAAATCCAGCTTATCAAACAAGACTTTCCTTGCCGATGAGTGAGGAACGAAGTGTGCTGAGACAAAGCCTTCTGCCAAACTTACTTGATTCTGTTGCATATAACTTAGCAAGACAAGCTGATTCTTTTGCCTTTTATGAAACGGGTTCTGTGTTCTTAGCAGAAGCTGAAGGGGCAAAACCGGTGGAGAAAGAACATGTCGCTGGTGCGCTGACAGGCTTATGGCATAAAAATCTTTGGCAGGGCGAGAAAAAAGCTGTCGATTTTTATGTTGCGAAGGGTATTGCAGAAGGGCTGTTTGAAAAGCTTGGTGTATCAGAAGAGATCACGTATGTTCAAGCAGAGCGTGAGGGCCTTCACCCAGGACGTACAGCCGATGTTCATTTAAATGGAAAAGTGATTGGCTTTGTAGCTGCACTTCATCCAGTAGTGGAAAAGGAATTAGATTTAAAAGAAACGTATGTATTTGAATTTGATTTAACAGATGTAATGACGTCTGAAACAGAGGATATGAAATATACGGCTATTCCGAGATTCCCAGCAGTGACTAGAGACATCGCACTTGTCGTCGATCAGCATATTTCAAGCGGACAGCTGGAGCAAGTCATTTATGAAGCTGGCGGACAATTGCTCACAGACCTTTCCGTCTTTGATGTGTATGAGGGTGAGCATATGGAAGAAGGTAAAAAGTCTGTTGCATTCTCTCTGCAATATTTAAACCCAGAACAAACGTTGACTGAGGAAGAAGTCACGGCTGTTCATACAAACGTATTGAAAGCATTAGAAGATACGTATCAAGCCGTCTTGCGCGGATAATCAAAAGAGCTATCGCTTTATGGGCGATAGCTCTTTTTTAATTATAACCATTTTTTCGCTTTTTGGGTGTTGGCAAAATGAAGTTTTGTAAATTGGCGTAAAGCCTCTTCGCCGTGCTGTTTCATCAGCTTTGCTGCCGCTTTGTCAACATGCGGACCGGCCCCTTTTGGAATGTCAAAGCCCGCTGCTTTTGATAATTTATCCATTTCAATTAAAAAAGCATATCTTGCAATAATAGAAGCTGCAGCAACCGATAAGTGGATGCCTTCTGCTTTCGTACTAAAGTATGTACGCTCCCGAATGATCTTTTTCCCCGCAAGGTGCCTGAAATAAATGCCTGGTTCGGCAAATTGGTCAATGAGAATGGCTTCTGGTTTCTTGCCATCCAGTTTTTCAAGTACGGAGGTGATGACTTGGTTATGAAGCAGTGCCTTCATTTTCCCTTGGCTCATGCCCTTTTCCTGCATCGCATTGTATTTTTCATTCCGAAGCACGAGAAGGCTGAACGGGATGGTTTTGATCAAGTCTTTGGCAATGTTGATAATCTGCGGATCTTTTAGTCCTTTTGAGTCTTTCACCCCGAGCTCTTTCATGAGAGCAAGCTGACTGGAATCAACATAAGCCGCACAGACCGTAATGGGTCCAAAATAATCGCCAGTACCGACCTCATCTGAGCCAATAACCGACATGGAAGCAATGCCGGGTGGTGGGCTGTACTGTGTGATGGATGGTGTTTTTTTGCTTTTTGTTTCAGCTGCTTGTAAATGGTTGAACTGACTTGCTTCAGCTTCTGCCTTTTGTCCTTGGAACAGCACTTTTCCAGATTTGTAAGCTGTAATCGTACAGCCGGGAACCTTTGCTTGAAATAGAGCGCCTGGCGGCAAAGTGTCAGTTAAATGCTGAGCGTACACGCTCTTCATTTTTTTCATGTCTTCTGATGTTGCTTTTAAGACGGATTGGGGCACAGTGGATAACTCCTTTTTACCTTGATATCATTGATTTCTAAAGTGTACCATAACAGGGAAGGGCTCGTCTTTCCATTCAATGTCTAAACATGTTATGATAGAGACTAGGATTCTCGTGGAATGGAGGAGAAACGTTGTCTGACGGCGGTAAAACGAAAACAACAGTTGAGATTTACGGACAGTCCTATACGATCATCGGTCAAGAAACGAAGATGCATATGCGACATGTTGCTTCAATTGTTGATGATAAAATGAGAGAAATCAATGAAAAAAATCCATACCTTGATATAAACAAATTAGCTGTACTGACAGCAGTCAATGTCGTCCACGACTACTTGAAATTAAAAGAGCAATACGAAAAACTAGAGCTTCATCTAAAAGAAAAGGAATGAAATTACCGTGATCGATATCATCATTTTGTTTTTGCTTCTTATGGGAACGCTTGTCGGTCTAAAACGCGGGTTTATTCTTCAATTTATTAAATTGATTAGCTTTGTTGTTTCTATTTTAGTGGCTTCTCTGTTTTATCAGTCACTTGCACCACAGCTTACGTGGATTCCAGCACCTAATTTTAGCGGCGGTCAAGCGCAGCTTGCTTTCTTTAGTGGGAATCTAGAAACAGCTTATTATAATACCATTGCGTTTATCATTCTGTTTATCTTGACTAAAATCCTGCTCGCTATCATCGGCGGATTGCTCACAACCATTGCAAGTATCCCTGTGATTAAACAGGTCAACAAACTGCTTGGCGCTGTTTTAGGATTTCTTGAAACCTATCTATTTGTGTTTATTTTATTGTTTGTGGCCGCATTACTTCCAGTCGATGCGCTTCAAACGATGATGAGCAAATCAATGTTAGCAGATGTGATCGTAAATAGCACCCCTTACCTGTCCGGTCTTGTCAAAGACCTCTGGTCGACGTATGGAGTTTAAGAACTTCTCCTTTCTTGGAGAAGTTTTTTCTCATTCCATGACAGAAAGTTGTCGGATGAAGGGAAAGTTTGTATATTTATATAGGAAGATGCCAAAGCGGCTGGAGGATGAGAGATGAATAAAAAAGATATTATCAAACTTCTTGAAACAATTGCAGTCTATATGGAGCTAAAAGGAGACAATCCTTTTAAAATTTCTGCCTTTCGTAAAGCAGCTGCGGCACTGGAACAAGATGACCGCAGCCTTTCTCAAATAGATGACCTATTAGCATTACCCGGTATTGGCAAAGGAACCTTTGCTGTGATCACAGAGTATATCGAAAAAGGACAGTCTGAAACACTCGAACAATTAAAAAAAGAAGTGCCTGAAGGACTTGTCCCCCTCTTAAAATTGCAAGGACTCGGCGGGAAGAAGATTGCTAAGCTCTACCAAGAGCTTGGTGTTCACGATGCACAGTCTTTAAAAGAAGCATGTGAAGCGGAAAAAGTACAAACGCTTGCTGGGTTTGGCAAAAAAACAGAAGAAAAGATTCTTGCCGCTCTTGAGGAGGCGGGAAAGCAGCCAGAACGACTGCCAATTGGTTTTGCATTAGATGTGGCAGAGCGAATTGATGATGCGCTGGAACAGATGGAGGGAATCATCCGTTTTTCAAGAGCGGGCAGTTTAAGACGTGCGCGTGAAACGGTTAAAGATTTAGATTACATCATTGCGACTGATAACCCTGAACAAGTGAGAGAACAACTTGTTGCTCTTGATGATGTCAAAGATGTCATTGCGAGCGGTGATACGAAGGTATCGGTCATACTTGCACTAGATTTTGAAATCAGTGTAGATTTCCGCCTTGTGACAACAGACCAATTTGCAACAACGCTGCACCATTTCACTGGCTCAAAAGATCATAACATTCGTATGCGACAGCTTGCGAAGGAGCGCGGTGAGCGTATTAGTGAATATGGGGTTGAAACGATCGAAACTGGGGATGTGAAAACATTTGAAGACGAAAGCGCTTTTTATGCACATTTCCAACTTCCGCTCATTCCGCCAGAAATTCGTGAAACCGGAGCAGAGATTGATACGTATAAAGAAAGTATGCAATTTGTGGAACGAAAAGATATCAAAGGCGATCTTCATATGCACTCGACATGGAGTGATGGCGCTTTTTCTATTCGCGAAATGGCAGAGGCATGTATCGCAAAAGGCTATGAATACATGGCGATCACAGACCACTCACAATATTTAAAAGTAGCAAACGGTTTAACAAAAGAACGTTTGCGTTTGCAAGCAAAAGAAATTGACAAGCTGAATCAAGAATTCGAACATTTTCACATTTTCAAAGGGGTCGAAATGGATATTTTGCCGGATGGGTCGTTAGATTATGATGATGACTTTCTAGCAGACATGGATTTTGTCATTGCGTCTATTCATTCTAGCTTCTCTCAGCCGGAGGAAGTCATTATGGAGCGCCTAGAAAATGCCTTGAATAATCAGCATGTGGATTTAATTGCCCATCCAACTGGCCGTTTGATTGGTAGACGAGATGGCTATGCCTTAAATATTGATCAGCTCATAGAGCTTGCGAAAAAAACGGGCACTGCACTGGAACTCAACAGCAACCCGTCAAGACTTGATTTAAAAACAGAGCATTTAATGAAAGCAAACGAAGCGGGTGTGAACATCATGATCAACACAGATGCACACAACTTCGCCATGCTCGATCATATGGACGTCGGTGTCACAGCTGCAAGAAAGGGCTGGACACCAAAAGCAAATGTCGTGAATACATTTTCACTCAATGAGATGAAAAAGTTTTTAACGCGTGACAGGTAGTCGTTAGGAGGCTGGACCATGCTGCAACAAAAAGTGTTAGCATCATTAGAATTTCATAAAGTAAAAGAAAAAGTCATGTCCTATACTGCTTCGACTTTAGGGAAAGAAAAAGCGCAGGACTTAATACCACTCACAGATATCGAGAGCATTCAGCATCTGCTAGAAGAGGTAGCAGAAGCGCAAGATGTGATTCGTTTAAAAGGATCTGCGCCGTTTGGCGGGTTAACGGATATTAGACGAGGCGTCAAACGAGCAGAAATAGGCAGTATATTAAGCCCTGCTGAGCTGATGGAAATTGCGGCGCTGTTATATACCACAAAAAACATGAAGCACTTTCTCACCTCTATGTATGAGGACGGAGTAGAGATACCCCGTCTTCATACATATGCAGAATCGCTGATTTTACTGCCAGACGTGAGAAAAGAAATCGAAAGCTGTATTGGTGACAATGGAGAAGTGCTTGATCACGCAACGCCTGCCCTCCGCACCATACGAACGCAGTTACGATCACTAGAATCAAAAGTACGAGATAAATTAGAATCAATGATTCGTTCACAATCTGCCTCGAAAATGCTGTCAGACACCATTGTGACCATTCGTAATGATCGGTTTGTCATTCCCGTAAAACAAGAGTACCGCTCGAATTATGGAGGAATTGTTCACGATCAATCTTCTTCAGGCGCAACTCTTTTTATTGAGCCGCAAGTGGTCGTGGATTTAAATAACACCTTGCAGCAAACTCGCCTAAAAGAAAAGCAAGAGATTGAAAAGATTTTGCAAATGCTAACAGCGAGTGTGTCAGAGCACATTGATGAATTGCTTCATAATGTGAATGAACTTCAAACATTAGATTTTATTTTCGCCAAAGCCAAATATGCAAAAGCAGAAAAAGCCACAAAACCTACTGTGAATAACCAAGGGGAGATTTATTTAAAACGGGCAAGACATCCCCTATTGCCCCGAGATCAGGTTGTGGCAAATGATATTGAGCTAGGCAAAGATTTTTCTACGATCGTCATCACGGGTCCAAATACAGGCGGTAAGACCGTCACTTTAAAAACACTTGGACTTCTTACGCTGATGACGCAGGCAGGCCTTCATATTCCAGTCGAAGAAGGATCAGAAGTGGCTGTATTCGATCAAGTCTTTGCTGATATTGGAGACGAGCAGTCTATTGAACAGAGCTTGAGTACATTCTCATCTCATATGGTCAATATTGTGGATATCTTAAAGCATTTGACGTCTAATTCACTCGTGTTATTTGATGAATTAGGTGCGGGGACAGATCCTGCTGAAGGTGCAGCACTTGCGATGAGCATCTTAGATGAAGTTCATCAAACAAATGCGCGCGTCATCGCAACGACTCACTATCCTGAGCTGAAGGCATACGGGTATAACCGAGAAGGCGTCACAAATGCGAGTGTAGAATTTGATATTGAAACCTTATCCCCCACATATCGCTTGCTCATCGGGGTGCCGGGACGAAGTAATGCATTTGAAATTTCCAAACGTCTAGGATTGCCTCATCATTTAATTGACCGTGCAAAAGCAGATATGCACGCAGAACATAATGAAGTCGATCAGATGATTGCTTCATTAGAAGACAGCAAAAAACAAGCAGAAGAAGAACTGCATGAGACGGAATTCTATAGAAAAGAAGCAGAGAAGCTCCATAAAGAATTGCAAAAACAAATCCTTGAATGGAATGAACAAAAGGACAAACTGCTGGAAGAAGCTGAACAAAAAGCGGCAGAAAAGATTGAACAAGCAACAAAAGAAGCAGAAGAGATTATTCAAGAGCTTCGGTCCATTAAAAGTGAGCATCGTTCATTCAAAGAACATGAACTCATTGATGCGAGAAAGCGTCTTGAAGAAGCTGTCCCTGAGTTTGACCGTAAGAAAAAATCAGAGCCAGTGAAAAAAGCAGCAAGACAGCTAAAGCCAGGCGATGAAGTCAAAGTGTTGACGTTTGGCCAAAAAGGAACGCTCATCGAACAAACGGGTAACAAAGAATGGAGTGTCCAAATGGGCATTCTGAAAATGAAAGTAAAAGAAAAAGATATGGAATTTATCAAATCAGCACCGGAATTTAAACAAGAGAAAGCCATCACGGCGGTCAAAGGAAAAGACTATCATGTATCACTTGAGCTTGATTTAAGAGGAGAGCGTTATGAGAATGCCTTAAGCAGAGTCGAGAAATACTTAGATGATGCCGTCTTAGCTGGCTATCCGCGTGTGTCGATCATTCACGGTAAAGGCACTGGCGCCTTGAGAAAAGGGGTCCAGGAATTATTAAAACAGCACCGTAGTGTAAAAAATGCTCGTTTTGGAGAACAAGGCGAGGGAGGATCAGGCGTCACCATCGTCGAATTAAAGTAAAAAGGAGAAAACGCATGAAAGCCTTTTGGGAAAATGAACTTGTGGAAATTGCCGCCTATTACAGCGTGGCCGTCCTATGTCTTGTCTTATTTCTGACCATATTTGAACTCGTGACCTCCTATAAAAACTGGGAAGAGATTCAGCGGGGGAACTTAGCTGTTGCTATGGCAACCGGCGGGAAGATTTTTGGGATTGCCAATGTCTTTCAGCATTCCATCGCCCAGCACAACTCGCTTCTTCAAATGGTCGGATGGGGCGTATACGGCTTTGTGATGCTGCTCGTCAGCTATTTCATTTTTGAATTTTTAACACCACGATTTAAAGTAGACAAAGAGATTGAGAATGATAATAGAGCGGTCGGGTTTATTTCACTCATTATTTCTGTTGGGCTGTCTTATGTAGTAGCAGCCGGCATTTAAGGAGACGACATGGAAAAACTAGCCAAAGTATTAATTGTAGTTGCCTGCACTTTTGCGGTTATTGGTGCCGTTTACATGTTCCTGTAAAATGAAGAATACATTCTAGAAAGCTGTCAGGGAAAACCTTGACAGCTTTTCACTCATCAAAGGCGGCGAATCAGAATGAATCAAATCTTGCAAAAAGACGAACTCATAAAGCGCATTGACACTTGTCTCAAAAAGACATCTCTTCCCCAAGACATATATGAACCGTATATTGCACGTCCTTTTCAAACGACTGGTTTTTTTGATGATTTGAGCCCCTATATTGAAATTGATCCAGCCGGCTATATTCTTATTCAATATGAACGAGGGATTAAAGTGCTTCATAAAAGAACAAAAGAGGCGGATGAAGTCGTTTATTGGATTTTAGAAGACACCATCTTTCTAACTGTGTATCTAGACATGATGAGACAATATCAAGTGGACAACATCCACACACATTTACCTAATGACCCTAGTATCCATAAACAGATCGTGGAGAGAGTCCATGAGTCATTTCGTGCGATCGGTGGATTATACGAAAAGTGGCATCATGAAGGGAAAAGAGCCTCTATAGAAACACCGGCGAAAAAATGAAGATGTGTCATGGAACGAGCTCGATTTGAAAAAAGCAAACAGCCATAAGGAAAAGTTTGCTATAATAAAATAGTACGAAAGTTCAGGAAGGAGGGTTTTTATGCAGTCAGATAAACGTTGGCTTCTGCATTACCCGAATCAAATTCCCCACGAACTCACCATCCCAAATGAAACGTTGCAATCTTACTTATTCAGCTCCGCAGAGGCAGCACCTGAGCATACTGCCATTCATTTTTTAGGAAAAAACATCACCTACCAGCAGTTACAAGAAGATGCACTGAAATTAGCCAGTCACTTGATTGACATCGGTGTCAAAAAAGGCGACAGAGTAGCGATTATGCTGCCAAACTGCCCGCAATCGGTGATTTCTTATTATGCGGTTTTAATAGCAGGCGGCATTGTCGTTCAAACCAATCCGCTTTATACGGAGAAAGAACTGGAATATCAAATGGAGGACAGCGGCTCTAAGGTGCTGATCACTCTCGATCTACTGTATCCAAAGGCCTATAAAATGAAAGCGCTGACAAGTATGGAGCATTTGATCATCACAAAATTACAAGATTACTTGCCATTTCCGAAAAACATATTGTTTCCGATTGTCCAGCGAAGGAAAAACAACATGGTCATCCAAGTGGAGAAGAGTGATTCCATTCATCATTTCTCACAGATCATGAAAGAGTCGTCAGGAGAACGGATTCCGCAAATATCCTTTCAACCGAAAGAGGATGTCGCAGTTTTGCAATATACAGGCGGAACGACCGGTTTACCAAAAGGTGTCATGCTCACACACGAAAATATAGTAGCCAATACAGAAATGTGTACATCCTGGATGTATAAAACGAACCGCGGAAAAGAGCGGATTCTTGGGATCATTCCGTTTTTTCATGTATACGGCATGACGACCGTGCTAAACCTTGCAGTCAAAGAAGGTCATCAAATGATTCTTCTTCCGCGTTTTGATGCAGCGGATGCCTTGAAGACCATTGAAAAACAGAAACCGACGCTGTTCCCAGGAGCACCAACGATGTATATTGCCCTGCTTCATCATCCGAATATTGAGAAGTATGACCTATCATCCATCACCGCATGCTTAAGCGGATCGGCCGCTCTTCCTGTTGAAGTCAAACAGAGTTTTGAAAAACTAACAGGAGGAAGGCTGGTGGAGGGGTATGGACTTTCTGAAACTTCTCCTGTCACTCATGCCAATTTCTTATGGGGAGCGAACAAAATAGGAAGTATCGGGTGCCCTTGGCCGAATACAGATGCCGGTATTTATTGTGAAGAAACGGGTGGACTCAAAGCGCCATATGAGCACGGAGAGATTATCGTCAAAGGTCCTCAAATCATGAAAGGGTACTGGAATCAGCCGGATGAGACAGCGGCAGTGTTAAGAGACGGCTGGTTTTTCACAGGAGACATTGGGTATATGGATGAGGATGGTTTTTTCTATATCGTAGACCGGAAAAAGGATGTCATCATCGCGAGCGGCTATAATATTTACCCAAGAGAGGTTGAAGAAGCCCTTTATGAGCATGAGCTTGTACAAGAAGTTGTTGTGGCGGGTATTCCTGATCCGTATAGAGGGGAAACAGTAAAAGCCTTTGTTGTCCCGAAGAAGGATGCCTATGTAACAGAGGATGAACTGGATCGTTTTGTTAGAACAAGAATTGCCTCATTTAAAGTGCCGCGTGTCTACGAATTTAAGGAATCACTGCCTAAAACGGCTGTAGGGAAAATCTTGCGCAGAGTGTTAATTGAAGAAGAAAAAAGAAAGCAATCATCTTCAACAGAAGAACCAGTCGATCAATGAGAGAATGAACCAGCATCATCCGGTCAAGCGGCCGGATGATTTGAATTGTACGTGTCTGCTCTGGTATGCTAAAGGTTGAAAAGAAAAAAGAACATCACTTGACAAATCACTCGTTTCTTTTTAACATAAAGTTATGAATGAATGCTCATTCAATTTAGAAAGGGACGAAGCACATTGAAGCAGAAAAGACCGAAGTACATGCAAATTATTGATGCAGCCGTTGTGGTGATTGCAGAGAACGGCTACCATCAATCACAAGTTTCAAAGATTGCCAAACAAGCAGGAGTAGCAGACGGAACCATTTATCTCTATTTTAAAAACAAAGAGGATATTTTGATCTCGTTGTTTAAAGAAAAAATGGGACAATTCATCGAACGGATGGAAACAGATATTCAAAAGAAACCGTCTGCCAAAGAAAAGCTTCTTCTCCTCATTCGAGAACACTTTCGCCTGCTATCGCAAGACCATCATTTGGCCCTTGTGACACAGCTTGAACTCAGGCAGTCAAACCTTGAGCTGCGCCAAAAAATCAATGAGGTGCTGAAAGGGTATTTAAATATGCTCGACTCCATTTTATCCGAGGGAAAGAAGACAGGAGAATTTAGACAAAATCTAGATGTCCGCTTAGCGAGACAAATGGTATTTGGGACGATTGATGAAACCGCTACAACATGGGTCATGAATGATCAAAAATATGACTTGCCTGCACTCGCAGAAAGTGTACATGATCTTCTCTTAAACGGAATACATCAATCTTAAAGACAATTGAAAAAGGATGATTGACATGGAAAAAATACTTAGCTTACACCAAGACGAACAGACAGCACTCATCACGATTCAACACCCACCTGCAAATGCCTTATCCTCTCAGCTTCTCACTGAACTCAACGACATGTTTGATCAGCTTGAACAAAACAGTGAAGTGAGAGCAATTGTCATTCATGGAGAAGGTAGATTTTTCTCAGCAGGTGCTGATATTAAAGAATTTACGACCTTGCAGGAAGAGTCTGATTATGCCAGCCTTGCAGACAGAGGACAGCAAGTGTTTGAACGAATTGAACAATGTCCAAAACCGGTGATTGCTTCCATTCACGGGGCAGCATTAGGCGGCGGGCTTGAGCTGGCGATGTCGTGTGATATTCGAATCGCAACAAAAGATGCAAAGCTGGGACTGCCGGAATTAAATCTCGGTATTATCCCAGGATTCGGCGGAACGCAGCGCCTGCCTCGCTACGTTGGATCAGCTAAAGCACTTGAAATGATGGGAACAGCTGAGCCAATTACAGGAGAAGAAGCATTTGCCTGCGGACTTGTTTCAAAACTTGCGGAAACAGAGGAAGAAGCGCTGGAAACAGCGAAAACATTGGCGGCGAAATTTGCAGCGAAAAGCCCTAAAACGCTTGAGTATGTGCTTGAGTTATTGAATGCGACAAAAGTGTACTCATATGATGGCGGAATGAAGCTGGAAGCCAAAAAGTTTGCTGAGGTGTTCCAGTCGAATGATGCCAAAGAAGGCATCCAAGCTTTTATTGAAAAGCGTAAACCGAATTTTAAAGGGGAATAAGGGATTAGTACGACACAAGGGGGAGAAATGAATGAATATTTTTGTTTTAATGAAGCGTACGTTTGACACGGAAGAGAAAATCTCTATTCAGTCTGGTGCTATTCAAGAAGATGGGGCAGAGTTCATTATTAATCCTTATGATGAGTACGCAATTGAAGAAGCGATTCAGCTTCGGGATGAGCACGGGGGAGAAGTAACGGTCGTGACAGTTGGCAATGAAGATGCGGAGAAGCAGCTTAGAACAGCACTTGCAATGGGCTGCGATCAAGCCGTTTTATTAAATGTTGAAGATGATTTGGAGGAGTGGGATCAGTTTTCCGCTTCTACGATTCTATATCACTATTTCAAGGATAAAGAAGCTTCCTTGATCTTAGCAGGGAATGTAGCGATTGACGGCGGGTCTGGACAGGTGGCCCCGCGTCTTGCTGAATTACTCGGCTTTCCATATGTCACAACCATTACAAGTATTCAAATCGACGGCGGCTCAGCTTCAATTGAACGAGATGCAGAGGGTGATGTGGAAGTGATTTCTGCCGAGCTCCCGCTAGTGGTCACCGCGCAGCAAGGTCTCAATGAGCCTCGTTATCCATCGTTACCAGGCATCATGAAGGCAAAGAAAAAGCCTTTAGAAGAACTGGAATTAGACGATCTAGATCTAGATGAAGACGATGTGCCATTTAAAATCAAAACAATCGAACGTTTCTTACCGGAGAAAAAAGAGGGTGGCAAGGTGCTGAGCGGCGAGCTTCAGGATCAGGTCAAGGAACTGACAGACCTGCTAAGAAATGAAGCAAAAGTCATCTAAACATCCACTTTACGATACCACGAGAACAAGGGGGAGCTTAAAGGATGAGTAAAAAAGTTGTTGTACTTGGAGAAAGTCGTGACGGTAAATTAAGAAATGTGACGTTTGAAGCGATTGCTGCCGCTCACGAGGTGGCTGATGGCGGTGAAGTGATTGGCGTTTTAATAGGGGATCACGTCAAAGACCAAGCGGATGAACTGCTTTATTATGGAGCGGATCATGTGATGATTGTCGAGCACCCGCATCTTTCTTATTATACGTCTGATGGTTTTGCGCAGGCGTTTCAGGCAATATTAGATCAAGTCAATCCTGATGCAGTGCTCTTCGGTCATACATCGATCGGAAAAGACTTGTCACCAAAAATAGCTGCACGCCTGCAAACAGGCTTAATTTCAGATGCAATAGATGTAAGCGTTACCGGTGAACATCTTGTTTTCACTAGACCGATTTATTCAGGAAAAGCTTTTGAAAAAGTCATTTCAACAGATCGTCTGCTTTTGGCTACTATCCGTCCAAACAACGTGGCACCGTTGGAGCGTGATGCGTCACGCAGCGGAGAAGTGACGCAAGTTTCTGTCGATATTCAAAACCTAAGAACGATCGTGAAGGAAGTCATTAAAAAAACATCAGAAGGTGTAGATTTATCTGAAGCGAAGGTTATTGTGGCAGGAGGCAGGGGGGTCAAGAGCAAAGAAGGCTTTGAACCGCTGAAAGAACTTGCCCAAACGCTTGGCGCAGCAGTCGGTGCCTCGCGTGGTGCATGTGACGCTGACTACTGCGATTATGCCCTGCAAATTGGTCAAACCGGTAAAGTCGTCACACCTGACCTTTACATTGCTTGCGGGATTTCAGGAGCTATTCAGCATTTAGCCGGTATGTCCAACAGTAAAGTCATTGTTGCGATCAACAAAGACCCAGAAGCTGAAATCTTCAAAATCGCTGATTACGGAATAGTTGGTGACTTATTCGAAGTCGTTCCGCTTTTAAATGAAGAGTTAAAAAAGATGAATATCCATTCTTAACGCTCATACACTCAGAATGCCTAGGTATTCTGGGTTTTTTTGTATGTTATCACGAAACAAAGGAGCGGTTTATAAGTGAATGGGACAGTAAAAGTCAATGAAGTGATTGGACGCATTTCTAAACACATTTATGGGCACTTTCAAGAGCATTTAGGGAGAGGGATTTATGACGGGATTTGGGTAGGAAAAGACTCAGAGATTGATCATATTGAAGGGATTCGTACCGATGTGCTAAAGGCCCTTCAAGCATTACATATTCCGGTGCTGAGGTGGCCGGGGGGCTGCTTCGCAGACGAGTATCACTGGGCAAATGGTGTAGGTGATCTGAGTGAACGAAAGACGATGGTAAACACCCATTGGGGTGGTACGGTTGAATCCAATGCATTTGGTACGCATGAATTTATGGCATTATGTGAGCTGCTTGAATGTGAGCCATACATTTGCGGCAATGTGGGAAGCGGGTCTGTTCAAGAATTAGCCGATTGGGTCGAATACATGACATTTCCAAAAGGGACACCTATGTCAGACTGGCGCATTAAAAACGGAAAACAAGAACCTTGGAAGCTGACCTATGTTGGTGTAGGCAATGAAAGCTGGGGCTGCGGCGGGAATATGACGCCTGAATACTACGCAGATTTATATAAACGCTATCAAACGTACGTAAGAGAGTTTGCAGGGCAGCGTATTTACAAAATCGCCTGCGGCGCGAACTCTAATGACGTGAATTGGACGAAAGTATTGATGGAGCGGGCTGCACCGTGGATGGATGGGCTCAGTTTGCATTACTATACGGTCCCAGGAACATGGGAGAAAAAAGGGTCAGCGACCGATTTTGATGAGGATGAGTGGTTTACAACGCTGAAAAAGGCGTCTGAAATGGAGCGGCTTGTTGTAGATCACGGAGAGATCATGGATCGTTATGACCCAGATAAGCGAATCGGGATGATTATTGATGAATGGGGGACATGGTATGATCCAGAACCGGGGACAAATCCAGGGTTTTTGTATCAGCAAAACACATTAAGAGATGCTCTAGTCTGTGCCTTGCATTTTCATATTTTTCATCGCCATTGCCAGCGGATTCATATGGCGAATATTGCCCAGACCGTCAATGTGCTGCAAGCGATGGTGTTGACGCAGGACGAAAAGATGCTTCTGACACCTACCTATCATGTATTTCACATGTTTAAAGTGCATCAAGAAGAAGAAGCGCTTGAAGTAGAATTGAATGCGCCTTCGTATGAACGCCGGGGTGAAAAAATCCCTCAAGTCAGTGTGTCAGCCTCGCGGTCATCTGACAAGATGCATATTAGTTTATGTCATGTGAATCCCCATGAAAAAGCAGACGTATCTCTTGCGATAGAGGGAATCGATGCAAAAACGAAGGTCACTGGCCGTGTGCTGACTGCTGATCGGATGAATGCACACAACACGTTCGATGATCCTCATTCCGTTCAGCCTGCGGACTTTCGGCAATTTGCTGTTAAGCACGGCGAGCTGACTATTGATCTGCCGCCTATGTCGGTTGTCATGTTGACCGTCGATCTGGCTTGATCGCATATTTCAATGTTTGATGAGAAGAGTGTTGGGGCATCATACATTGTAAATGAAGCGGAAAGGGAGTCATGTCATATGCTTAGAACCATTCTGATGATCATTGGTGCGATTGTTGTTATTGGTGCGATTATACGGTTTGTTTTTTAATTCATTTCATAAAAAATGATTCGTAAGCATTTCATTCGCAAGTCACATTGGTAGATGCTATACTAAAAAGCATAATTTACATTGGAGGAATGAATAATGGCAATCGTAAAAGCTACTGACGCAACATTTTCACAAGAAACTGCAGAAGGTGTTGTTCTTGCAGACTTTTGGGCACCTTGGTGCGGACCTTGTAAAATGATTGCTCCAGTTCTTGAAGAACTTGATCAAGAAATGGGCGATAAAATGAAAATTGTAAAAATTGATGTGGATGATAACCAAGAAACTGCTGGTAAATACGGCGTTATGAGTATCCCAACACTTCTTGTTTTAAAAGACGGTGAAGTCGTCGAAACGTCTGTTGGTTTCAAACCAAAAGAAGCACTAGCTGAGCTTGTAAACAAACATCTATAAACCGATCTATGCCCGCGTGGCATGATCTCAAAAAGCGGTTCTCGTATAGTCGAGAGCCGCTTTTCTTTCATCATGGTATAAAACAAATGTTCGTGATACACTAGAAGGAGTGAAAGCGGAAAACAAGGACGGATGAAAATATGAACAAATTGATCAAAGAAAAGCTGTCAGTCTTACCTGATCAACCAGGCTGTTACTTAATGAAAGATAGACAAAATACGATCATTTATGTGGGAAAGGCAAAGGTATTAAAAAATAGGGTCCGCTCTTATTTTACAGGATCTCATGATGCCAAAACGCAGCGGCTTGTCAGTGAAATCGAAGACTTTGAATACATTGTCACCTCTTCAAATATTGAGGCACTTATTTTAGAGCTGAATTTAATCAAAAAATATGACCCGAAATACAATGTCATGCTCAAGGATGATAAAACGTACCCTTTTATTAAAATTACGAATGAACGTCACCCTAAGCTGATTGTCACTCGCAATGTGAAAAAGGATAAAGGGAAATACTTCGGTCCATATCCGAACGTACAAGCAGCAAGAGAAACGAAAAAGCTGCTCGACCGTTTATATCCACTTAGAAAATGTGCAACACTCCCTGACCGAGTCTGTCTTTATTATCATCTTGGACAATGTCTTGCTCCGTGTGTGTATGACATTTCTGAAGAAACGAATAAACAGCTCGTCGATGAAATCACAAGATTTCTAAACGGAGGTCATCAGCAAATCAAGAAAGAATTAACAGAGAAGATGCAAGAAGCGGCCGAACAATTAGAATTTGAGCGGGCAAAAGAACTGAGAGATCAAATCGCTTATATCGACTCAACGATGGAAAAGCAAAAGATGACGATGAGTGACTTATCCGATCGCGATGTATTTGCCTATGCTTATGATAAGGGCTGGATGTGTGTCCAAGTCTTCTTCATCAGACAGGGAAAATTAATCGAACGTGATGTCAGCCTATTTCCGATGTATCAAGACCCTGAGGAGGAATTTCTCACGTTTATGGGGCAGTTTTATGAAAAAAACAACCACTTTTTGCCGAAGGAAATTTTGGTGCCAGACAGCGTCGATCAAGAGATGATTGAGCAATTGCTTGAAACGAATGTTCATCAGCCGAAAAAAGGAAAGAAGAAGGATTTGCTTTTACTTGCCCACCAAAATGCCAAAATTGCACTCAAAGAAAAATTCTCGCTCATAGAGCGCGATGAAGAACGGACAATTGGTGCAGTGAAGCAGCTTGGTGATGCACTTAATATTTATATGCCATACCGGATTGAGGCATTTGATAACTCCAATATCCAAGGAGCAGACCCCGTATCCGCTATGGTTGTCTTTCAAGACGGGAAGCCGTATAAAAAGGAATACCGAAAATACAAAATTAAAACCGTTGAGGGGCCCGATGATTATGCTTCCATGCGTGAAGTCATTAGAAGGCGGTATACCCGGGTGTTAAAGGATGAACTGCCGCTTCCTGACTTGATTTTAATCGACGGAGGAAAAGGACAAATCAACGCAGCCATAGATGTGCTCGAAAATGAATTAAATCTGTCTGTTCCTGTGGCAGGTCTAGTGAAAGATGAAAAACACAGGACATCGAATCTGATGATGGGTGATACGCTTGAAATTGTTGCGCTGGAACGGAATAGTCAGGCCTTTTATTTATTGCAGCGTATTCAAGATGAAGTGCACCGATTTGCGATTAGTTTTCACCGGCAGCTGCGCGGGAAGAATGCATTCCAGTCTATTCTAGACGATGTCCCAGGTATCGGGGAAAAGCGCAAAAAGCAGTTACTTAAACATTTTGGCTCTGTGAAAAAGATGAAAGAAGCCTCTATCCAGGATTTTCAGGACGCTGGTATTCCGAAACAAACGGCCGAACTTTTAATGGCGGCATTAAAAAAATAGATTGTACTTTTTCCAAAAGTCTGTTAAGATGTGACTAATTTAATAAATGAACGTGTTGTTTGTTGAAGATAGAGGTGCGAACTTCAAGAGTAAGCCTTCAGAGATCGAGGGGATCTAGGAAGAGGGCTGAAAGGGGAGCGTCGCCGAAGTGAATAAAATCCACTCATTTTATTCGCTGGCTGTACATTGAAGAAATGTAGGGCTGTCAAGAATGTATTTCTTGGAGGGCTATCTCATTGTTTGCATCGTTTGATGATGATTTTAAAGCAATGGGAGATTTGTTCTCTCATTGCTTTTTTATTTGCAGTGACGAGAGCAGTCTCCGCAGCCTCTTCTCTCACACGTGATCTTTTGAAAAAGGGTGGTAGACATGGGACTAATTGTACAAAAATTTGGTGGAACATCTGTTGGATCGACAGAAAAAATTCGCAATGCCGCAGAGAGAGTCATCGCTGAACGCGAGGCAGGAAATGATGTGGTCGTGGTTGTGTCTGCGATGGGAAAATCAACGGATGTTCTAGTAGACCTAGCGAAAGAACTCACAGATGATCCAAGCAAAAGAGAAATGGATATGCTACTGACAACTGGTGAGCAGGTGACCATTTCATTATTAGCGATGGCACTGCAAGCAAAAGGTTATGATGCCATTTCCTTTACAGGCTGGCAAGCTGGGATGAAAACAGAGAAGGTGCACGGAAATGCAAGAATCGTGGACATCGATGAAGCAAGAATCAAAGAAGAACTGAGTGCGGGAAAAGTCGTCGTTGTAGCAGGTTTCCAAGGAATTGCGGATGATCTACATATTACAACACTTGGGCGTGGTGGATCAGATACGACAGCAGTGGCACTAGCTGCGGCACTCAAAGCGGACAAATGTGATATTTATACGGACGTACCAGGTGTGTTTACAACAGATCCTCGTTATGTGCCGTCTGCGCGAAAACTTGCAGGAATTTCATACGATGAAATGCTTGAGTTAGCCAATTTAGGAGCAGGTGTGCTGCATCCGAGAGCGGTCGAATTTGCGAAAAATTATCAAATCCCACTAGAAGTCCGTTCTAGTATTGAAAATGAATCGGGTACGTTAATTGAGGAGGAATCATCCATGGAACAAAATTTAGTTGTAAGAGGCATTGCATTTGAAGATCAGATGACACGCGTGACGGTATGCGGCCTTTCAAGCGGTTTAACAACGCTATCGACGATTTTTACGACACTTGCAAAGCAAAATATCAATGTTGATATCATCATTCAGTCTGTCACAAGCACCAATCAGACCTCCATCTCTTTCTCTGTGAAAACGGATGATTTGTCTAAAACAGTTGAAGTATTAGAAGAATATAAAGGAGCGCTTGGCTATGAGCAGATTGAGACAGAAAGCAAATTAGCCAAAGTATCTATCGTTGGCTCTGGTATGGTCTCAAACCCAGGCGTTGCGGCTGAAATGTTCGCTGTGTTAGCTCAAAAAGACATTCAAGTGAAAATGGTCAGTACGTCTGAGATTAAAGTCTCAACAGTCGTTGATCGTGAAGATATGGTGAAAGCTGTAGAAGCCCTTCATGATGCGTTTGAATTATCAAAGGTGAGCGCCGCTGCTCATTCTTAAATCTTCAAAAGAGGTGTATCTCATGAAAAGATACACCTCTTTTTTATATTGGAAATCATCAGCATATGAAGAAAGAAAAACATGCGTAAACCGGTACGCCAACTGTGCTATGATAGAAGGGTATATAAAAAAGGCGTGACACAAAGTCCTCGCCTTTCATAAGCAGTGTTAGCTAGGGTCTCTTAAATCCCATTTAACGGTTAAAATGACTTTATCAGCACGCTTCTTTACTTGTTCATATGATTCAGCCACGTGCTCATTGAGAAGCTGAATCTGTTCAGCGATAAAACCTGCTTCCATTTGAAAGCATGGCTCCTTTTGATAGCTGAGTCGATTCGATACAAGTGGACCTTCGAGCTCAAACTCAATTTCCTGTTTTTTAGAATGGACCATCGTGAGAGTTCCCCATCCGGCATCATGGAAAAATTCGGGGATCTTTTCCCATGACTCTTGAGGAAATTTACGAGCAAGCAGTTTACCCGCAAAATACATCATAGATGAATGATCCTGACCAAGAATGTCAGGCAGCAGAACTTCGCGTATCAGCTCGTAGGCAAATCCATTGACTTCAATTTCTTTTAGCTGTTCTAAGTTAGATTCGAATTTATTCATTGTATGGCTCCCCTCTTTCAACAATTTATTATAGCTTATGTGGGCATATGATGACAGAGTTTTCCCTGAAGTCTAAGAAATTCTTATTGTAGTAAAACGAATTTTGATTTAAAACTTTTAAATTTCGGAAAATTTTAATTTATGTACGCGGTTTCTTGACGCTTTTTTGACATAGGAGTAAAATGAAATTGTCAATAAATTTGAATAAAGTGCTTACAATTGAAAGAAGCGGGGTAAGACAATTTTCAAGCAATTGCACTTTTTTTACTAGGGGGTAAAGTAATGTCGGGGAACAAAGAATTTTTTTATCGGAGATTGCATTCTTTGCTTGGCGTCATTCCGGTCGGTCTATTTTTAGTACAGCACTTAGTGATTAACCACTTTGCGACGAATGGACCAGAGGCGTTTAACAAAGCTGCACACTTTATGGAACAGCTTCCATTCAGATATGCACTTGAGCTGTTCGTGATTTTCTTACCACTGATCTATCATGCTGTTTATGGGGTGTACATAGCCTTTACGGCACAAAACAACACGTCTCGCTTCAGTTACTTAAGAAACTGGTTGTTCAGACTGCAACGGATTACAGGTATCATCACATTGATTTTTGTCACTTGGCACGTATGGGAAACACGCATTCAAGCGCAGCTTGGAGCTGAAGTAAACTATGACATGATGGCGAATATTTTAAGCTCTCCATTTATGCTAGGTTTCTATATTGTCGGCGTTTTATCTACTATTTTCCACTTTGCTAATGGCTTGTGGTCATTTGCTGTCAGCTGGGGAATTACAGTTTCACCACGCTCACAAAGAATCTCCACATATGTGACATTAGGTATATTTATAGCGCTTTCATATGTAGGGCTAAGAGCAATTTTCGCTTTTGTTTAAGAGGAAATAGATTAGTAGAAGAGGGAGAGGGGCTACAATGAGTAATTCTAGCATCATCGTTGTCGGAGGCGGCTTAGCTGGTCTCATGGCAACTATCAAAGCAGCAGAAGCGGGAACAGCTGTTAAACTATTTTCAATCGTACCTGTGAAACGTTCGCATTCTGTTTGTGCGCAGGGCGGAATTAACGGAGCGGTCAATACAAAAGGTGAAGGAGATTCACCTTATGAGCATTTTGATGACACGGTATATGGCGGAGACTTTTTAGCTAATCAGCCGCCAGTAAAGGCAATGTGTGAAGCAGCGCCGTCCATTATCCACTTACTTGATCGTATGGGTGTAATGTTTAACAGAACACCAGAAGGATTACTGGACTTCCGCCGTTTCGGGGGAACACAGCACCACCGTACAGCATTTGCTGGTGCGACAACAGGTCAGCAGTTATTATATGCACTAGATGAGCAGGTTCGCCGCTATGAAGTAGCAGGGCTTGTGACGAAATATGAAGGCTGGGAATTCCTTGGTGCTGTGTTAGATGACGAGGAAGTATGCCGAGGCATTGTCGCGCAGAACTTGACGACAATGGAAATCGAATCCTTCCGTTCAGATGCTGTCATCATGGCAACAGGAGGCCCTGGTATCGTATTCGGTAAATCAACGAACTCCATGATTAATACTGGATCAGCTGCATCGATCGTTTATCAGCAAGGTGCTCATTATGCTAATGGAGAATTCATTCAAATTCACCCAACAGCGATCCCAGGAGATGACAAGCTGCGTCTCATGAGTGAATCAGCTCGTGGTGAAGGTGGACGTGTTTGGACATATAAAGACGGAAAACCTTGGTACTTCCTAGAAGAAAAGTACCCAGCATACGGAAACCTTGTACCGCGTGACATTGCAACGCGTGAAATTTTCGACGTATGTGTGGAGCAAAAGCTTGGCATCAACGGAGAGAACATGGTGTATCTAGACCTTTCTCACAAAGATCCAAAAGAGCTTGATATTAAGCTTGGTGGAATCATTGAAATCTATGAAAAATTCATGGGTGATGACCCGCGTAAGCTTCCGATGAAAATTTTCCCGGCTGTTCATTATTCAATGGGCGGCTTATGGGTTGATTATGATCAAATGACGAATATCAAAGGCTTGTTTGCTGCAGGAGAATGTGATTACTCTATGCACGGCGGAAACAGACTTGGTGCAAACTCATTGCTTTCTGCGATTTACGGCGGAATGGTTGCTGGACCAAATGCTGTGAAATACATTAGCGGTCTTGAAAAGTCTGCAGAAGATTTATCATCTGCAACATTCGACAGTGCCGTGAAGAAAGAGCAGGAGAAATGGGACAACATCCTTAGCATGGATGGCACAGAAAATGCATATGTGCTTCATAAAGAGCTTGGAGAATGGATGACGGACAACGTGACAGTGGTTCGTTACAACGAGAAGCTCTTAAAAACAGATCAGAAGATTGAAGAACTGATGGAGCGCTATAAGCATATTAACATCAACGATACAGCTTCATGGAGCAACCAAGGCGCTGCCTTCACGCGTCAGCTTGACAACATGCTTCAGCTGGCACGCGTCATTACGATTGGGGCTTACAACCGGAATGAAAGCCGAGGCGCACACTATAAACCGGAATTCCCAGAAAGAAACGATGAAGAATTCCTAAAAACAACGATGGCTACGTTCAAAGGGAAGAACCAAAAACCTGCATTCCACTATGAGGACGTCGATGTATCGTTAATTGCACCTCGTAAACGAGATTACTCGAAGAAAAAGGTGGAGAAATAAGATGAGTGAAAAAAACACGATTCAATTTATTATCACACGTCAAGATACAGCAGATGGCAAGCCTTATGATGAGGAATTCGAAATCCCTTACCGTCCGAATATGAACGTCATTTCTGCACTCATGGAAATCAGACGTAATCCGGTCAATAAAAAAGGTGAAAAAACAACGGCGATCAACTGGGACATGAACTGTCTTGAAGAAGTATGTGGCGCTTGTTCCATGGTCATTAATGGAACGCCTCGCCAATCATGTACTGCACTGATTGACAAGTTAGAGCAGCCGATCCGTCTTCAGCCGATGAAAACGTTCCCGGTTGTGAGAGACTTGCAGGTTGATCGAAGCCGTATGTTCAATTCATTGAAAAAAGTCAAAGCATGGGTGCCGATCGATGGCACATATGATCTTGGACCTGGACCAAGAATGCCTGAGAAAAAGCGTCAATGGGCGTATGAGCTTTCAAAATGTATGACATGTGGTGTCTGCCTTGAAGCTTGTCCAAACGTGAATGATAAGTCTTCCTTTATGGGCCCTGCACCGCTTTCACAAGTTCGTCTATTTAACGCACATCCGACAGGTGCAATGAATAAGTCTGACCGTTTAGAAGAAATTATGGGTGATGGCGGTCTCGCAAACTGCGGGAACTCTCAAAACTGTGTGCAGGCTTGTCCGAAAGGAATCCCGCTCACAACATCAATTGCAGCACTTAACCGAGATACAACATTACAAGCTTTCCGTAACTTCTTCGGAAGCGATCACGCAGAATAACATCACATTCAGTCCTCCTTGCCAATCATGATGAGTGTTTACAAGAGGCTGGATGCAAAAACATAACAAACGCCTCTTCCAATACGGGAGAGGCGTTTGTTTGCGAATAAGGAGTGGATCAAATGAGGCTGCCGTCATATATTGAAGAACCGTTTGAAGAGTGGAGGGCATCGTTTCGATTTTATGTGGAAACAACCGTCCGTTTTTCAGAAACGGATATGTTTGGTCACATGAACAATGTCACCCCATTTGTGTATTTTGAAGAGGCGCGGATTGCCTTCTTTCAAAAAACGGGAATTGTAGATAAGCGAATGAAGCGCGCGAGAGAGACGATTACGGTCGTGGCAAACCTTCAATGTGATTACATCAAGCAAGTGGAAATCGGTGAGAGGCTGCGTGTGTATGTAAAGCCAGAAAAGGTTGGATCAAGCTCTCTCATCCTTCATTATTTAGGAGAAAATGAACAGCAAGAACCGTGTTTTACAGGCTCAGTCACGATGGTGCAAATAAGTAAAGACACCGGTGCCCCTGTACCGTTTACAGAAGAGGAAAAAGAGACTTTTCAGGCCCAGCGACATTAAAGAATCACGGTCACATGTTTCATTTTGTTATAATAAAAGAATCATAATGAAGAAGAAACAAAAGGAGAGCACATGAAGATTTTTCAATACGACACCATTGATAGTACAAATAATGAAGCGAAAAGGCTTATTCAGCAAGGAGAAACCCCTTCATTTGCTGTATATGCCCGGCAGCAGACAGCAGGGAGAGGCAGGCTTGGCAGACCGTGGGAAACGCCTACAGGGAATGTAGCTGTCACGATGACAGTAAAACCGCCAGTAGATATCTCCACCCAATCAACGATTGCCCCGCTGACGGCACTTGCCATTTATGATGTACTCAAACCACTCATGAGAGCAGAGGATAAACTGGCGATCAAATGGCCAAATGATCTATTGATTAATGAAGCGAAAGTATCTGGCACATTAATTGAAGCAGACCGCAGCGCCATTTACATCGGTGTGGGCATCAATGTAGAGACAAAGCCGGAGCACGTTCCGTATAAAACCGTTTGCCTATCAGAACTCACTGAGGTGAAAGCCGACCAGCTAGTGAAAGATTTGGAAGCGGCCTTTGAAAAATACCATGCACGCTGGCAAATGGAAGGATTTGAAGCCCTCACTGCCCTTTATAACAAACGATTATATCGGCTGAATCAACCGCTTCGTATTTCATTAGATCGTGAAAAGCAAACATGGCAGGAAGGGATTTGCTGTGGTGTGAATCGTTATGGTCATATTCAGTTAAAAGATGATCAAGGACATATAAAAGCCCATTCAGCAGGAGATATTGATGCACCGCCCAAGTAGACAATTTCTCGTTCGATGAGTGTGTAGACAAACCGTTGCATTCGATGTTAGAACGGATTGCTTTAAGATCTTCACACTGAAAAAAAGACAAAGAGCTAAAATCAGTTCATTTTAGCTCTTTGTCGACAAGATGACGTCTCATTTATGCTTCTCTTTTTATTTGAGGTTGAACCATGTAGTCTTGTTTTGTAAAGACCACTCCATCTAGAATTTCTCTTGCGGTTCGAATGACTTTCACTCTATTTTGTGAGATATCAATTTCAGTTTGCATAATACCAGCAGGATGCCCAATACGGAGGGTGTCATCTTTTCCTTGAAACAGCTGAGCTGGAAGCGTTTGATCCATGAAACAGCTGGCTGACACACAGACAGATCCGGTAATGGCAAGTGCTTGGTGCGGTCTTTGCATCGATAGCATCCGAACGATGATGTCCATATCTGCTGCTCTTCTCAATATTCCATTTGTATCTACATAATCAGCAGGCTCGCTAATAATTGCAAGCTTAGGAACAGCTGGAGACTGTAATGTGGCCAATTCTTTTGGTGCAAAGTGGCACATTTCAGCAGCGATGGAACGAATCTCTTCTAAATCATCCAGCAATTCGTCTGTAAACTCCTCAGGCAATTCAGTTCCTTTTAATTGAATATCTTTGGCACGGACAAAGGCGATTGGATTTGCAATGTCAACGATTGAGATCGGAATCTCTCCAAACTTTGTTTGGATCGTATCCATTTTGTTTCCAGTCGGAAAGGTTTTACCTGTGACAGCGCCTTCAGGTTTCTCAAAGGATAAATAAATGGGAGAACCTGTTCCTTTCACTCCTGGAATTTCTGCCTGTCCTTCAAATTTTACTTCTCCGTTCTCGACTTCTACCTCTGCCACAATGATTTTATTCGTGTTGGTATTCAGAATACGTACTGTTGTGACAGGCTCAACTGCTTGGACAAGTCCTTTAATGATGGCATACGGTCCAACTGCTGATGAGATATTCCCACAGTTTCCTTTAAAGTCGACAAATCTTTCATTGATGCTGACTTGTGCAAACGTATAGTTCACATCCACATCTGGACGAGTGGCTTTATCGATAATGGCCACCTTACTTGTTAAAGAATTACCGCCCCCGATTCCATCAACTTGCAGCCGGTCAGGGCTACCCATAATGTCTAATAGAAATGCTTCGAGCTCATCGTGTTCGTAAGGTGCATCATTGGCTTGAATGAAGACCCCTTTGCTTGTACCGCCTCGCATGATTGTGATTGGAACTTTTCTCATTGCTCTCACCCTCAATTGTTTAGTTACTATTTATCTAATCAAAATGGTAAAGTATAATAAGAAATAAGTTAAATACATTATTTTAAGAGAAACTGATAAAATATTTTTATAACAAGGTCAAAAGGAGGGCACACAATGGATGAGAAAGATTGGCGGTTTTTAAAGGTGCTATATGAAGAGAAGAACATCACAAAAGCGGCAGAAAAATTATTTGTATCGCAGCCTGCCTTAAGTTATCGATTGAAACAGCTTGAAGAGGAATTTGACATGAAGCTTTTCTTTAAAAGAAAGCGAGGCATTGAATTTACATCAGAGGGCGAATACTTGGCTAAATACGCAAATGACATGCTCAAGCAGCTCCAGCAAACGAAAGATGGCATGCTCAATATGCAAAAAAAGGTCAAAGGAACGATCAGGTTAGGGGTGTCGAGTAACTTTGCTCAATATAAACTGCCGGAAATTTTAAGAGAGTTTTCTAAGCAGTATCCACATGTTCAATTTATGGTGAACACAGGATGGAGCACAAAAGTCATGGATTTATTAGGGACATCAAGTGTACATTTAGGGATTTTAAGAGGAGATTACGACTGGAATGGAGAGCGATTTTTGCTTGATAAAGAACGCCTTTGTATCATTTCAAAATCAGAAATACAGCTAAAGGACCTTCCGAAACTGCCGCTCATTGACTATCACACGGATAGTTCATTAAAACGATTGATTAACAGATGGTGGCAGGAGACGTTCACGATGCCTCCGCTTGTGACAATGGAGACAGACAGGCAAGATACATCAAAAGAGATGGTGAAGCATGGTTTAGGTTATGCCATTGTCCCGGAAATTTGCCTCAGACCAAGTGATGAGCTATTTGTAAAAGGTCTTTCGTATAAAGATGGACAGCCTGTTTTAAGAGATACATGGCTCATGTACCAGCCGGATTCCCTTCATTTGTCTGTTGTGAAAGCATTCATTGAGTTTTTAAGAAGTCAGCAAGGCTAATTATAAAAAAAATTTATTGAATAGACGAAAAAATCGATATTTTCATTATAAAAAAAGCTATTATATCCTTGAAATAGAAAGCGCTAACATTTCGGGCCGCAAGTGCAAAAGGGGCGCTTGTGGATCGTGTAAAGAAGAGGATGGAGGGATATGAAGTGCTAGCTATTTTAGGGATCTTGATGGTCGTGACTTTTACATTTCTTATTATGACAAAACGTATGCATCCGGTGGTGGCTCTAACCGTTGTGCCAATCATCTTTGCATTAATTGGTGGATTTTACAGCGGATTAGGGGACATGATGCTTGATGGACTCAAGACCGTTGCACCATCTGCTGCTTTATTGTTATTTGCCATCTTATTCTTCGGTGTCATGCTGGATGCTGGATTGTTTGACCCGTTGATCAAACTGATTTTACGCCTTGTGAAAGGCGATCCGGTCAAAATTGCTTTTGGGGTAGCGATTTTGTCTATGCTTGTTGCATTAGATGGTGATGGGACGACAACGTACATGATTACCGTATCAGCTATGCTGCCACTTTTCTTAAGAATTGGGATGAACCCGCTGATTTTAGGGACGATTTCATTATTATCACTAGGCATTATGAGTGGAATGACGCCTTGGGGCGGTCCAGCTACTCGTGCGATTGCTGCACTTGGTTTAGATGCAGCGGAATTCTTCATTCCATTACTCCCGACGATGATAGGGGGCGGTCTTTTTATCCTTTTTACAGCGTATGTTCTTGGAAAAAAAGAACGGAAGCGCATTGGGGTTGCCGAGATTCAGTATAAAGAAGAGGTCTCGATCTCTCCTGAATTGGCGGCATCAATTGAAGATGGCGTTGCAGATATGAAGAGACCAAACTTGATTTGGGTCAACTTCTTCCTGACGATTGCTGTCATGGTCACACTTGTATTGGATATCGTACCGATTCCTGTACTCTTTCTCATTGGCTTTGTCATTGCGCTTATGATCAACTATCCAAAAGTGGAAGATCAGCGTGAGCGGATTTTATCGCATGCAGGAAATGCTTTAACGGTCATTACCCTTGTGTTTGCAGCAGGAATTTTCACAGGCATTTTTTCGGGAACAAAAATGGTGGAGTCCATTGCTCACTTGGTCATTTACATGATTCCAGATTCATACAGCTCATTTTTTCCACTCATTGTCGCTTTGACGAGTATGCCATTTACATTTGTTCTTTCAAATGATGCGTATTATTTCGGGGTGCTGCCAATCTTAGCTGAAGCCGGCGCAGCTTACGGAATTGATCCAGTAGAAATTGCGCGCGCCTCTATTATCGGACAGCCTGTCCATTTACTGAGTCCGCTTGTGGCTTCCACATTACTACTTGTGAGTATGCTGAATAAAGATATCGGTGATTTGCAAAAGTACGCACTGTTATGGACCGTACTCACAGCCCTGTTTACAACACTTATTGCTCTTTTAACAGGAGCCATTTCGATATTTTAAAAGCTTGTTTGATCAAGGACGATGTCTCTATGGGGACTCGTCCTTTTTTGTGCGGTTTGAAGGGGAGCAAATTGGACGCTCATCTGCGGGAATTCTCGATTTTAACGTCACCTACCTCAAGTACCCGGCATATGATATCTCGACTATACAGAATCCCATTCTATAGAGACTAGAGCTCTCACCTTAGCAAGGAGGGTTACAATACTTGAAGGAGAAAGAGTTTCAATCCAAGCCGCTATTAACCAAAAGAGAAAGAGAAGTATTCGAATTGCTCGTCCAAGATAAAACAACAAAAGAAATTGCAAGCGAGCTTTTTATTAGCGAAAAGACTGTTCGAAATCATATTTCGAATGCCATGCAAAAGCTAGGAGTCAAAGGTCGTTCACAGGCCGTAGTCGAGCTTCTGCGTATGGGTGAGCTAGAGCTCTAACGTCAGCCGGTTTTCCTTCCGCACCAGGGAGGAGCCGGTTATTTCTATATCGTTTCCATGAGTCTCTTCTTGCAATTTCATTGAAAAACGAGGAAAATAGGAATGTACGTTTTAATCAAAGTGAGATGCTATAGTGAGGTATCAATGAAATGGAAACGAATGAGTCAGGCCATGTTGCAGAAATTGAAAAATCATTGCGCCATATTGCTGCAATCATTAAGCAAAAAGGTAGAGAAATTCTGAATCAATATACGATTACACCTCCTCAATTTGTGGGGCTTCAGTGGCTTTATGAATTCGGAGATATGACAATAGGTGAGCTATCACAAAAGATGTATTTGGCTTGCAGCACGACAACCGATTTAATTGATCGAATGGAAAAAAGTGAACTTGTTGAACGGGTGAAAGATCCGTCTGACCGCCGCGTGGTTCGCATTCATTTATTACCTGAAGGTGAGCGGATCATTCAAGAAGTGATTGTCAAACGCCAAGAATACGTCAGTGAACTTCTAGGGGCTTTCTCAGAAGAAGAAGCCATCGTTTTCAACCAATCTTTAACGAAACTACAGCAGCAAATGAAAAGAAAATGAGGCGATTTTGTTGGATCAACCCATCGGCGTGATTGATTCCGGTGTAGGCGGTTTAACCGTTGCGAAGGAAATCATGAGACAACTGCCAAAAGAAAAGATTATTTATGTAGGCGACACAAAACGATGTCCATACGGCCCTCGAGCAGAAGAAGAGGTTCTTCAATATACATGGGAAATGGCACACTACCTATTAAGACATCACCATATTAAAATGCTTGTCATTGCGTGTAACACTGCGACGGCGATAGCACTTGATGAAATTAAAGCAACACTTGATATCCCGGTCATTGGCGTAATCCAGCCCGGAGCCCGCACAGCGATCAAGGTGACAAACAATCAGCATATTGGCGTCATCGGCACAGTCAATACGATCAAAAGTGAGGCCTATAAAGAAGCACTGCTTTCTTTAAAAGCAGGACTAACTGTTCAAAGTCTGGCATGTCCATTGCTTGTGCCATTTGTGGAAAGTGGTACGTTTTTAGATCATGCAGCAGATGAAGTCGTAAAAGCTTCTCTTGAACCGATGAAAGAAACAGGCATTGATACGCTCATTCTTGGCTGCACGCACTACCCGATTTTAAAAGAACCGATTCAGCGCTTTATGGGCAGTGGCGTCAACATCATTTCTTCAGGAGACGAGACAGCGAGAGAAGCGAGCACAATTCTTTCATATAAAGGGCTGTTAAATGACTCGAAGGAAGAGCCTGTTCATACGATTTACACAACAGGGCAGCAGCAAAACTTTCAAAACATCGCTCAAGACTGGTTCGGCTACCTGCCAGGAAAGGTCGAAACGGTTTCGCTTGAACACGTATATCAGCAATAACCTACTTCTCATGGAAGTGGGTTATTTTTTTATGAAAAGGGTCTAATCCTCTGAGGGAGCTCGTATACATACTAGTACAAACCACTAGAGGAGGGTGAAGTATGCTGAAAAAAGGAACTACAGCAGCTGTTACGTGTATTGCGTCAGCCATGCTTTTATCAGGATGCGGATTGTTTCAAACAGACCAAGCGAAAACAGAGATTGATCCACCACAAAATGTCACGTTTGTGAAAGAAAATAAAGAAGAGAAACAAACAGCGAAAGAAGGAAAAGAAGAGAAGCAAGCAGATACAGTTATGAGAGAATTATATTTAATTGATAAAAATGGGTATGTTGTGTCTCAATCCATTCCGCTGCCGAAAAACGAAGGAAGTGCGAAACAAACACTTGAATACCTCGTAGACGGGGGACCGATTTCTAACCTGATGCCAAATGGATTCAGAGCCGTGCTGCCGGCGGACACGAGCGTATCTGTCGATATTAAAGATGGCACCGCGGTTGTTGATTTCTCAAATGAATTCAAAAACTATAAAAAAGAAGACGAACAGCGCATTTTGCAATCAGTCACTTGGACATTAACGCAGTTTGATTCGGTAGCGAAAGTCAAATTAAAGATGAATGGCCATGAATTAAAAGAGATGCCTGTGAATGGGACACCGATTTCAGATGATTTAAGCAGAGAGGACGGCATTAATATTCAGCACGAGGCTGCGGCTGATATGACATCGACAAAGCCTGTGACTGTCTACTATTTAGCTGAATCTGATAAACAGACGTACTATGTTCCAGTGACCAAAAGAGCACCAAAAGACGAGGATGATCCAATTACAGCAGCCATTGATGAGCTCGTCTCTGGGCCAAGCAAAACAAGCCAATTGCTGACAGACTTTGATCAAGATGTGAAGCTGAATGATGTTCCGAAAGTAAAAGACGGTCATGTGACACTTGATTTCAATGAATCCATTTTTGGCAGTGCAGATGAAAAGAAAAAGGTCATTTCACAAAAAGTTCTTGATAGCATTGTGCTGACATTAACAGAGCTGCCAGATGTGAAAAGCGTGTCTGTGAAGGTAAACGGAAAGGCAGAGCTTGTGAATGAAAAAGGAACAGAACTCACAAAGCCAGTTTCAAGACCAGAACAAGTGAATACAGGTAGTTTTTAACGTCACACATTGATATAATGGAGAAAAAGAGGCATGCACATTCGCTGCCTCTTTTTTATTCCAAGCGATTAGAACGGATCGAGGTTGTCAAAGTTAATAGGAGAACCCCGCTGACACCCGCGCGGAATGTATATTGTAACGGAGGTAAAACATGAGATTAGATGAAAGACAATACGACGAATTAAGAAAAATTGAAATACAGGCAGGCTACATTACGCACCCAGAAGGCTCTGTCTTAATCTCAGCGGGAAATACGAAGGTGATTTGTAACGCATCTATCGAGGACCGCGTACCTCCTTTTTTAAGAGGAGAAGGAAAAGGCTGGATTACAGCAGAATATAGCATGCTTCCAAGAGCAACGGCTCAAAGAACGATAAGAGAATCATCTAAAGGAAAAGTCACAGGACGTACAATGGAGATCCAGCGTTTAATTGGACGAGCTCTGCGCGCAGTCGTTGATTTAGAAAAGCTTGGTGAACGCACCATTTGGATTGATTGTGATGTCATTCAAGCAGACGGCGGCACACGCACAGCATCTATTACAGGTGCATTTGTGGCCATGACACTAGCGATTCAAAAGCTTCGATCTGAAGGCGTTTTGAAAGAAAATCCGATCACTGATTATTTAGCTGCGATATCCGTCGGAATTGATTCTAAACAGGGACTTCTGTTAGATTTAAATTATGAAGAAGATTCTTCAGCTGAAGTGGATATGAATGTCATTATGACAGGCGCTGGACGCTTTGTTGAACTTCAAGGCACTGGCGAAGAAGCGACATTCTCAAGAGAACAACTAAACGGACTGCTTGATTTAGCCGAAAAAGGCATCAAAGAATTAATTGAAAAGCAAAAAGCAGTGACAGGAGAAGTTATCGAATAAAGAGAAGGGTTTGATCAGGATGAAAACTGCCATCATCGCAACGCACAATGCGGGCAAAGCGAAAGAATTCAAAGCCATTCTTGAGCCAAAAGGATTCACGGTCAAAACACTAGCGGACATCGGATTTACGGAAGAGATCGAAGAAACAGGACATACCTTTGAAGAAAATGCGATTATCAAAGCCGAGGCCATTCAAGCCAAAGCAGGTGAAATGGTGATTGCAGACGACTCGGGTCTGTCGATTGATTACCTTGGCGGAAAACCTGGCGTCTATTCAGCGAGGTATGCGGGCGAGCATAAAAACGATGCCGAGAACGTGGAAAAGGTGCTGAATGAGCTGCGAGGCATAGAAAAAGAAGACCGCACTGCTAGATTCAGATGTGCCCTGGCTGTCAGTATACCGGGCAAAGAGACTCAAACGGTAGAAGGATCAGTAGAAGGCTTCATCGCCGAAGAACCGATCGGCGAAAACGGCTTCGGATACGACCCGATTTTCATCGTCAAAGACAAAGACCAGACGATGGCCGAGTTATCACCAGAGGAGAAAAACAAGATCAGCCATCGAGCGGTTGCGCTTCAAAAGCTTTCATCACTGCTAGACGCAAATGAATAAGGGGGAATGAAGCCATGAAGATACTCATCATTAGTGACAGTCATGGACTCACAGACGAACTTCAAACCATTGCCAAACGGCATGCGAATGAAGTGGACATGATGATTCACTGCGGAGATTCAGAACTCGAAACGAACCACCCAGCACTCGAAGGATACAAAGTCGTCAAAGGAAATTGTGACTTTATGGGCGATTTTGAAGAAGAGCTCCTGCTCCCACTCGACGGAGGCGGAAAACTATTTCTCACTCACGGACATCTGCATGGCATCAAACAATCCTTGCTCCAAGTCTACTACCGTGCAGAAGAGCTAGGCGCAGACATTATCTGCTTTGGCCACTCGCACATCCCTGGCAGTGAACTGCTAAGAGGAAAACTGCTCATTAACCCAGGCAGCGTGCACCTGCCAAGAGTGCGCAAAGAGCGCAGCTATGCTATACTGACACTAGATGGAAGTGAAGCAAACGTACAGTTTTTCACGGACGAAGGTCACGTCATACTAGACCTCGAAAACACTGTCACATTGGAAGGTATTTCATAAGGGTGCAGCATTTGCCCCTTATGAAAAAACTTTCGAAAAACCGTTGACTTTAAAGAACAATAGTAATATAATAAATCTTGTCGCTGAGGTAATACGCCAAAGCACACTACATAACAACATGTCCCAGTAGCTCAGCAGGATAGAGCAACGGCCTTCTAAGCCGTCGGTCGGGAGTTCGAATCTCTCCTGGGACGTATAATGATTTAAAACTGTTAAAAGCCAGAAACATTGATTCATCAATGTTTCTGGCTTTTTTATTTTATCTTATTGTTTAAGAAAGGAGGCCTTACCTATTTTAGCGATCTTTTATGACTCTAGTAACTGATGACGTCGGTACTCTCAGGTTTATTGCCTTTTGATCCGCCAACATATACTACTACACCACGAGTTTTTTGAATCAATTCTACTCATCCACCGAAGAAGCAGCTCTTAGAAAGATGGTTTGGTAAACTGAACGTGATCAGTTCATGAAACAGATTCAGCGTGCACAATTGTCTTACGCAAAAAGAGCGGCGCATATTAGTTATGCTCTATATGCAGGATGAAGAAATGTTTGATTACGAAATTTACGCGGAAATGGGTCTCAGCCAAAGGAATTATTATCGTGTTAAAAATAAAGCATATTATAGACTGGCCTTTGCTTTGAGAGAAGAAGTGTACAAGCAGGGGGATAAATCATGAATTTTGTTCAGCCAATAAGGGACCTTGATCAGATCCATTATATCAAGAAGTATTTAGGTGAGAGAAACAAACGAAACCTGCTGCTTTTTGTGGCCGGAATCAATTTAGGCTTGCGCATATCCGATCTGCTGCAATTGAGAGTTAAAGATGTAAGAAAGCAATATGTGTCGCTAAGAGAACAAAAAACAGGTAAAGAAAAAAGAATCAAAATAAACAAGACGCTTCGAAAAGCGATAGATCAATATATCAAAGACAAAGATGATCAAGAGTATCTTTTTAAGAGTAGAGAAGGGCTCAACAAACCAATCAGCCGTAGCAGTGCATACAACATTTTGAGAGAGGCTGCGGAGTATGTTGGGCTTGATAGCGTAGGTACACATACATTAAGGAAAACATTTGGATACTGGCATTATAAAAAGTTCAAGGATGTGGCCTTGCTGCAAGAAATCTTCAACCACTCAAGCCCAGATATCACACTGAGATATATCGGAATCACGCAAGATACAATGGATAGAACAATGGACAACTTCGGGCTGTGAATTATTTAGTCATTTTATCTATAAAATGATAATATTAGCATATTATCAGAAAAATAGAGGTGTTAATGATGACAATTGATCCTTTTGAATATGAGAAATACAAAAAATATTTTTTTACAAATTATATTACTGTAATTTCAGATCAGGATTTATTATTTAGTGATGAGAAATATAATAAATATAAGGTACACCACTATACCAATATTAATGGATTAGAAGGGATACTGAAAAAAGGTGAATTTTGGGTTTCTCAAGCAGACTTTTTAAATGATAAAACAGAGATGAAGTATACATTTGATATGAGCAAGGAAATATTTTCATCTATATGTAAAGAAAAAAAGAAGTCTCAAGATGAGATAAATACATTTCTCTATTTATTTGATGAAGCTGTAAATAGGAATAAAGAAAATGGGACTAATTATTATACCCTTTCTTTTTCCAGAAATCCGGATTCTAATCTATTATGGTCAAATTATTCTCAAGATGATGGATATAGTATTACTTTTAAATTTAAAGAATTATTTGATGGGCTGACGCAAGATAGGAATTTTGGAGATCCTTTGCCGATTGCTTCCAAAGTGATTTATGAAAAGTCTGAACAAAAAAGTAAACTTTTAAAGCTTTTAAGTGAGATTATTGATCGTTTTGAAGATAAGACTAACAAAGGTAATTATGATGTAAACAGTGATGCATTTATTATTAATGCTATAACTGTTTTGGAATGGTATTCTATCTTTTTTAAAGACGAGTGTTTTTCTCAAGAAGAAGAATTCAGAATTGCATTCCTCTATTTAAGAAATAGTGATGCTAAAATCTATGACTGTCGAATATCAAATGGGACATTTATTCCTTATGTGAAGATTAAAATTGATTGTAATTCCGTAAAGGGTGTTACTATAGGACCTAAAAATAACATGGATATTAACAAGGAAGGGTTACGTAAATTTCTTTGGAAACATGAATATGATTTAACTAAAGTTAATATTAGCAAATCTAAGATCCCTTATAGATATTAGTTATATTCGCTCTAAATTTACCACCTGGAAAAAGGTGGTTATTTTTGTGTTTTTTATTCAATTCACTACAAAAATTATATGTCTAATTCGTTTAGAGTGTTGGCTGAAAAGCAAGAGGGGTGAAGGGTTCAGCGATTTTCTGAGTTAGACACAATATTAGATATGGTGAATTGGTGGATAATGTGGATAATTGTAGAATTTTTGTTTATAATTTTAAATGAATTCTAAGGGGGAAATTAATTTGTCAACAAAAAAAGAGAAAAAGAAAGAAGAAATCCAAATAAAGAAAAAGAAAAAGGCGTTTGTAATTATGCCCATAGGGGAAGATAATAGCCCTGTTAGAAGGTCAGCCGAGGGAATTTATAAAGCTGTAATAAAACCTGTATTAAGTGGAATGGGTTATGACGCTCATGCAGCTCATGAAATTAGTGAGCTAGGTTCAATCAACAAACAGATAATTACTCGATTATTAGAAGATGATCTTGTAATAGCCAATTTAACAGGATTAAATCCTAATGTTATGTATGAAATTGCTGTTAGGCACGCTGCTAGAAAACCTATTGTTAGTTTGTGTGAAAGAGGAACAAGACTTCCTTTTGATTTATATGATGAACGCACGATTTTCTATACGAATGATATGCATGGTGTTTTAGATGTTAAGGTAGCTTTTGAAAAATATGTAGAAAGTGCTCTTGCAGAATCTACACCAGATAATCCAATTTATAGAGCTAAAAAAGAAAATATCATAGCTAATAATCTGCAAGCTAGTGATTCTGAAGAATTTAATATGTATACAAAAATTGAGGAATTAGAGCAATTAGTTAAAAGAGCTCTTAACGACAATTTTTATCCGAGAGCGTTGAATAATCCAGCAATAGATAATTTTTCTCTTTTTGATAATAAGTTCTATATTACGAATGATGCCAATAACGATGATAAAGAGTTCAAAAAGGATGTCATAAGAATATTAGGCTATTTAGGTATTACTAAATTTTCTGTGTTACCAGATACTGAAAAGGGTGGATACTATATTATGACTGATGATCTTAATAATAATTTATCAAGTCAATTTCAATTCTTCTTGAAGGAATCGGGTTACGGAGTAACTTTAATGGGACGAAAATAGCTTAGTTGTTTTGACTTGAAAATTGGCACAATTTTGGCACGATCTTGGCAAAGCATTTTGTCTGTGAGCGGTTATGATAGTAATATGAGATAGATTGAGAGCGGCTTCCATTGCGGAAGTCTCTTTCTTGTTTATTCATAATCACTCTCTTCCTTCCGATAAAAATAAAAGGGGGGATAATATGTCTAATGAAAACAAATATATTGAGTCAGCAAAAATAGCAGCAGAAACAGCTGCAAGTAATACACAGCTCACGATGGTAGTGACCATGATATGTACCATGATTGCTTTGATAGGAACTGGATTAACTGCTTGGTTTGCATATAAAAGTGCATATCGAACAGCTGTGGTTGATACTTTAAGCAAACAAAGGATAGAATGGTTAAATAATTTAAGGGGGAAATTTGTTGAATTTAATACCTTAGCTACTGAATTTTATTATAATAAAAATAATCCTCATCAGACTAATTACAACGTTTTTGATAAATTCAATTTGTTAGATAAAACCAAAAATCATATTAGATTATTACTCAATCCAAAAGAACCTGTTGCTAAAGGTATTAATGTGAAATTTCAAGAAGTTATTAATCTTTTACTTGATGAAAATTCATTCGATTCTTCACAATTAGGTGCTCTACTACTAGTAATTGATAACTTACAACAAATTATATTGAAAGCAGAGTGGAAGAGAATAAAAGAAGAGATAAAAAAAGGTAGAGAACTAAATCCAGATGAGGTAAGTAAGATTTACATGAATGTTTCTGAGAAATTAAAATTAAAAATTTAGCCTAAGCATCCTTCGGGGTGCTTTTTATTATGGGGAGGGACACAACGTGGATAACTCACTCAGGGAACTAATCATTAACACAGCAATTGGACACGCAATAAGGACAGACCAATTGTATAACGGTCTTAAAGCCCTTAATAAAAGGGGATGCGTATGGGCGGATGCGGAGATCATCAGGGGGTTAGGAATGCTTGGGTCTTATGGTGTGAGGGATAGGCAAGCTATAGACAGTCTCCTATATGTCAGCCAGACTCTGTCCTATGAAGAAGCTCGATCCTATCTAGCATCATATCAAAGGGAGTACAGGGAGTTTTATGCTGTGCAGAAAGTGGGGCATCTTCATGCCTTTGTTTTGTTTGCAATGATAGATGAGAGAAAAGCTGGTGAATCAGATGCCATCTAAACCATTGAGAGAGTGTAAGCTGCGAGGGTGCAGGGAGTTAACAAGGGATGGTTATTGTCCTGCTCATGCTGATGGTAAGCAGCAGGAAGCGAAGTATTACAACAATCATGTTCGAGATAAACAATCAACAAGTTTTTATAAATCAAGAGAATGGAAACAGACAAGACAACTTGTTCTAATGCGAGACAATTACCTTTGTCAGAGCTGTTTAAAATAAGATCGTGTCATACCTATTGACATGGTTCATCACATAGTGGAACTAGACTTAAACAAACGCCTAGACTAAACAACCTTGAAAGCATGTGTATATCACGTCTGCATCTGAATATCACGATAGGTAACAATAGTAAACTGAAAAGCCCTTCCATAATAATGAAGGGACTTTTTTGTTATTTAACACGATCGATGTTAGTATCTACTTCCGAGATCCATTTTTTTGTTGTGGTTGTTTTGTATTTGCCATTAACATATATTTTTGTGGTTGCTTGGTATTCAGCTTTAGTATACTTCTTAAGCCATCTATACTTTTGTACTGCTTTTAATTTTATTTCACCTTTTGCCGAGACATAACCAGATACCATCCCAGCAAACGCAGCAGCTGCAGCAGGTCCAAGCTGTAAAGTTGCAGTTAAGTATCTTGTAATATGAAACATCCCATAGGTGGCAGCTGATGCAACTACATAAGAAGGTATAGTGTAATTAGATGAGAATTGTCCGTCCCATTTTGCTCGAGCTTCCAATTCATTGTTTAATAAGTTCTCATTAGTAACATATAGGGAAGGTTCATAGTTTATTTGATTTTTAGAAATCACTTCATTCTGCTGCGCCAATAAAGGAGTGCTGCTGACAGAAAGCATTAACACCAAAGACAAACTAACAAGAAACAAAGATCTAAAGATTTTCATCAACCTTCTTTCTGTAAAAAAATGTAATTTATTTCGTTTTAATTCCAACTTTTATGTAATAAAATGTATATGATTTAAACAAAGGGGTGAGATGGCGGTGAAGCATTTTTTAACGGCAATCGTAGTAGCTATCATTGTGGGGATCATTGTTTATGTTGCAGATAATCGTTTAGGTATGTTTCCGTTGATGCTAATTTTAGCGGTTGCGATCTATATTGTAAGCAGGATTAGTGAATCATTGATAAAAAAATACTCCAAAGAAAATAGTTAATTACACAGCCCCTCCCACTGGAAGGGCGTTTTTTAATGAACCTTCATTTTTTCTTCTCTTTATCTCATTCTAATACACCATTAATTAAGACAAGCTTCTTAACAGCCTTACGAATCTCCTGCTCAGTCATCGCAGAGATTAATGTTAAATAGAAAGAACATTCTTTCTCTAACTTAAAAAATTAAGGTGTATAGTAGAAGGAGAATATGAAATGAGTAAGGAGGAATTCTGGGGTGTACAAAATCAAATCAGTGATTGACAAGGGGAGCAGTTCTTTGGCTATAGAGTTGATACTGGAAAAGGGTATTTTATAGAAGAGCATGCTTTGAGATTTATACTTTCCGAACATGATTACATATATGATGCACTTGAAGAGAAATTTGAGAAATGTTATGAGGATACAAGAAGCTAGTTAGTCACGCGCTTTCAGGAGAAACCTGATTTAGAGATCTTTTCTATTGGTTTTGGGGACAGTGTGTATCAAAGCTTTTGAGGGCTGGATGAAAACGTGGAACTTGTTTGCCTTGTGACGGATTTTTTAATAACGGACTGAGAAGAAACCCATGAATCATGGGTTTTTTTGATGGAGGAATACAAAAATATGAATTGATTCTAATGAGGAAGTCTAATTTTGGAAATTTATAGGCGCATTGGGGAAGCAGTAAGTAAATAAGTAATAAATATATATATAAGTAACAAAAACATGAAAAAAATAAATAACTATCCGATATTTGTTGTGTAAACAAATTGAAGGAGTGTGGTTATCTTGAAAAAATGGTTTTTTATTTTCATTTTATTATTTTCTGCATTAAGTTATCCATTACAATCAATAAAAGCAGAAACGCTTGAATGGGAAAAACGAGAAGAGCTACCAGATGCAAGAGTAGGAGCTGTAAGTGAAGTATATGATGGGAAAATCTATGTAATAGGTGGAACGGGTCCAAGTAAGGCATATTCTAATACTACTTATGTATATGATCCGAAGTTAGATAAATGGTCAGAAAAAGCTGGTATGAAAACAGGCCGTATGGGTGCTGCCAGTGTAATAGTAGATGAACGTATATATGTAATGGGTGGTAGAACAGAACAAGGATCCACAAATAGCGTAGAAGTTTATAATATCAAAACGGATACATGGGAGAATTCAGAAGACCTTCCATTTGAATTGAAGATATCTGCATATAATTTATACGCTGGTGTTATAGATAATAAAATCTATGTTGTTGGTTATAATAGTTCGTTAAAGCCAGAGAGGTACAATAATACATTTAGTTACGATACAAAAACAAAGGAATGGACAAAAAAGAAAAAATTCACCAATGAGGCTACTGCTGGAAATGCTGTGGTTGTAAAAAATAAACTCTATGTTTTAGCTGGATCAGAATTAATAGGTCCAAAAACGTTTGAGTACGATCCATTATTAGATCAGTGGACAGTTTTAGGATCGGGAGCAATTGCACCTTATCATGATGCATTAAATTTTGAGGATTATATTATAAGAACAGGTGGAACTTCTAGAGTTACACTCTTTGATATAGAAGCTATGAAATCGAAAACTATACCTAACACTTCTGCACCTTATCGAATGGGACATGTATCAGCACTTGTTGATGATACACTCTATGTAATTGGAGGAGTTGAACAAAGTTCAAGTGCCCCTACTAACGCTAGAGCAAATTTCAAATCTAATTTATCTATCTCATTAAAGAGTCTTAAAAACACTGAAACTGAACCACCTGGTGACAAAGACCCAGAACCAACCACACCACCAAAAGACGATACAACAGATGAAGACGGCGATGCTCTTCTCATCATCACAATGGTCAATGGTTTGCAAAAAGAGTATGACCTTTCAATGAAAGAAGTCAACGCCTTTCTATCCTGGTACAAAAAGCGAGATGCCGGCGAAGGTCCAGGGTTTTATGAAATTGACGAGCATGACAACAACAAAGGTCCTTTTGAAAGTAAAAAGGACTATGTGGTATTCAACAACATTCTCATGTTCGAAGTGAATAAATATAAAAAGTAAATAACATCAAAGCCATCTAGTCTAACTAGGTGGCTTTTGCGTTTGTTCGACAGTTTTCACCAATTTTAAGGCAAATTTAAGCTTCCATTTCATTTCAATTACATTAAATCTTTGTTACAATAATACAGCTTTGCCCGAAGACACGTTCATACTTTGGACATCTTTTTTTCATCAATTCTTAAAATTTTTATGTTTTGATATGAAACTCTTTTGATGATCCATGCGTCTTTATAAGTGTCAAAAGAAAAGAGGTTATCAATATGCTATTCAAAAAGCTATCAGAAAATAAGTCTGTAAAATGGATAGGATATACAAGCTTTTACTTACTTATTTTGCTATTATTGTTCTTTATTTACGGATTCCATACAGCAAATACGGGATCATTCATTTACAACGATTTTTAATTGGAGATTAAACTATGAAACTATTACACACGATTCATGAATACCAACAAACGAAACCGACACAGCCAGCATTTGTTTCTCAACATGCTTCGATCACATATGATGAGCTTTGGCGTCTATCAGACCAAATGGCTGGTGCGATTGATACAGTCGCAACTGACAGTGCACCTGTCATTGTATACGGTCATATGGAGCCAGAGATGCTGATTTCTTTCTTAGGCACTGTGAAATCAGGCAGACCCTATATTCCAGTCGACATCTCAATACCTGTCGAGCGCATCGTCTCAATCATTGAAAGCTCAAAAGCCAGTCTATTGATTTGTGCAAATGAGCAGGCTGTACCAGGTGTAGAAGAACACATTGAAGTGAAGAGTGCGGCATCGCTTTTAGCACTTGAAAAAGAAGTACCGCCATCCACGCAGTGGGTTCAACAAGATGATGTTTTCTACATTATTTATACGTCTGGCAGTACCGGAAAACCGAAAGGCGTTCAGGTAACAGCCAATAATTTAGAAAGTTTTACAGAGTGGATTTGCCGCGATTTCCCAATTGGTGAGGGGCGCACGTTCTTAAATCAAGCACCATTTTCTTTTGACTTATCAGTGATGGATTTGTATCCAGCGCTTCAATCAGGCGGCACGCTTTACTGTTTAGTGAAAGATCTTGTGAATAAGCCAAAGGATATGTTTGCAGCACTTGGTCAATCTGACGTTGAAGTGTGGACATCAACACCTTCCTTTGTGCAAATGTGCTTAATGGACCCATCCTTTACAGGTGACCTTTTACCAAAGCTAAACGTTTTCCTTTTCTGCGGTGAGGCACTTCCTGTCTCTGTAGCAAGTGCACTTCTTGAGCGTTTTCCTAAGGCGCAGGTCTTTAATACGTATGGTCCAACTGAAGCAACTGTTGCAATTACATCGATTGAAGTCACGCAGGAGATTCTTGATCAGCACGATTCTTTACCAGTGGGTTATGCCAAATCGGATACAGATATCGTCATTTTAGATGAAGAAGGCAAGACACTCCCTGATGGGGAAAAAGGGGAAATTGTCATCGTGGGGCCAAGCGTCACGAGAGGTTACTTAGGTGAACAAGCCTTAACGGATAAAGTGTTCTTTGAATACGAAGGACGCCCTGCTTACCGCACAGGTGACGCAGGTGTGGCGCAGGATGGTTTGATTACGTGCCACGGTCGTCTGGACTATCAAATTAAGCTACATGGATACCGAATGGAGCTTGAAGAAATTGAATATCATGTGAGCGAGACAACGTATGTCAATGCTTGTGTGATTGTGCCATTCCAGCCAAACGGGCATGTGGAGTACTTGATTGCAGCCATTGTGCCAGCAGCGCATTCCTTTGAAAAAGAATATCAGCTGACAAGTGCGATTAAGAAAGAAATGGCGGATTCACTGCCTGCGTACATGATTCCAAGAAAGTTTGTCTATCTTGAGCAGTTGTACATGACGCCAAACGGGAAGGTTGACCGTAAAAGAATCGCGAAAGAGGTTCTTCTATGATTCCGTTTAGTTCATTCTTTTTCTTCATTCTAATTGGTATTCTTCTTTTGCCGACGATGATTCTTGGTCTTCGCGGCAAAAGAATGCAGGGCTACAACATGTTTGCAACGGTTGTGGCACTTGCGCTTATTTTCTCAAAGGATGCACATGGCGCTTTGCTGCTGTTCCTGTTTACAGTGTGGCAAGTCTTGATTATCCGCCTATACCTTGCGTACCGGTTGAAGGCGAACAAGGCGTCTGTCTTCTATATGGCAGTGGTGGCATCGATTTTGCCGCTTGTGCTATCAAAGATTTTACCGTTCTTTTTAACTCATCAGCCGCATCAACCGCCGCCAATGAACTGGCTGAGCTTTTTGGGGATTTCGTACTTAACATTTAAAGGTGTTCAGTTAATTATCGAGACAAGAGACGGCTTGATTAAAAAGAAAATCCCGATTCACCGTTTGGTTTATTTCATCGTCTTTTTCCCGACGATTTCGTCAGGTCCAATTGACCGTTACCGCCGGTTTGAAAAGGATATGGATACACCGCCTGAAAAAGAAGTGTACAGTGATCTTTTATATGCAGGGATTCATAAAATTTTTATCGGGTTCTTATATAAGTTCATTATTGGTTATCTCATTCACACATATATTCTGATGAATATTCACCACATTAGCAGCAGTCACTTTGTTCAACAGTTAACGTATATGTATGCGTACAGTATGTATTTGTTCTTTGACTTTGCTGGATATACAGCATTTGCTGTAGGTGTGAGTTATATCATGGGTATTAAATCACCAGAAAACTTTAATAAACCGTTTATCAGCCGTAATATTAAAGACTTCTGGAATCGCTGGCACATGTCGCTATCCTTCTGGTTCAGAGATTATGTGTTTATGAGATTTGTGTTCTTTATGACAAAGAAGAAGTGGATCAAGAACCGGATGGCTGTATCAAATATTGGGTACTTTGTCCTCTTTCTATTGATGGGTGCTTGGCATGGTCTCGCCCTTCAATATATTATTTACGGACTATACCATGCAGTTGTGATGTCCGGTTACAATTTATTTGAGAAGTGGAATAAAAAGCACAAGTGGTGGCCGGATAATAAGGTCACAATGGTTGTGTCGATCATTATTACATTCCACGTCATTTGTTTCGGTTTTTATATTTTTTCAGGAAAACCATTTCATCATTAATGGATAAGGGAGTAGAAAATTATGGAATTTAAAAATCAAGTATTCGGTATTATTGCAGAGGTTTGTCAGGATGACGTTGTGAAAGAAAATCCAGAGATTGCGATTTTTGAAGAAGGTCTTCTTGATTCATTTGGTACAGTTGAATTGCTCATGGCAATTGAAAGTCAGCTAGGAATTATGGTTCCGATTACAGAATTTGATCGTGATGTGTGGGATACACCGAATCACATTGCTGAGCAGCTGGCAGAGATGAAGTAATGAAAAAGCGTTTTTTTGGGCCGCTTATTTTAGCGGCTGTTCTATTCATTGGTGTTCTTCTTGTACCAAATGCATGGCTCTCACATCTGATCCCAAAAGACAAATTACAAAAGTCAGCCACAGAATTAGATCCAGGGATGTTCCAAGGGCTTTATTTACAAGATGAAATGCTAAAAGATCCAACTTATTTGCCGATCTATGGATCTTCTGAACTATCACGTTTTGATCCATATCACCCTTCGAATTTCTTTCATGAAAATCCTCAAGGGTTTACACCTTATCTTGTTGGAAAAGGTGGATCGCAATCATTAATTCATGCCATGAACTTTGCAGCGCATATGGATGAATTAAAAGGGAAAAAGCTTGTGTTTATCGTGTCCCCGCAGTGGTTTGTCAAATGGGGATCAGACGAGAATCACTTTGCTCCTAACTATTCAGCGCTTCAGGCGCTTGATCTCGCTTATAATAAAGAAATTGATCCAGCTGTTAAAAAAGAGCTCATCAAAAGAATCATGAAGTTTAAGGCAGTAAAGAACGACATGGTCATCACAGAGCTTTTTAAAGCAGAGCTTTCTGGGAACAAATTCGCCTATGGCGCGATTTCTCCTATTGCAAAAATGTATTATGGCATGCTTCAAAAGAAAGACATGTACTATACGATCGGGTCTGGGCATGAGCGCAAGCTTCGTCCGTCTCCTTCAGTGAAAGGGAAAACATGGACTGAGCTTGAAAAAGAAGCGAGCGTCCTAGGATCTGAAAAAGCAGGGGACAACCCGTTTTATATTGATCAGAGACTGTTTGATCGCAAGCTGAAGCCGATCATGAAAAAGATGAAGGATTCTCGTCGTGACAATTCTTATGCAGAATCACCTGAATATAAAGATTTCCAGATCATGCTGGATATTTTAAAACAGGCAGGGGCGAAGCCTTTATTCGTGACGATTCCCGTCAACGGAAAATGGTATGATTACACTGGTTTTCCGAAAGAGGGACGTACAGATTATTATCAAAAAATCAATCGTCAAATTCGAGATAATGGGTATGAAGTCGCAGATTTGACTTCTCATGAGTATGACCCATATTTCTTTAAGGATACGATTCATGTGTCGTATAAAGGATGGGTATACATCGATAAGGCGATCGAAAAGTTTTACAAAGAGCAGTAGATTGCAGCAGCTTTCTGCTGCTTTTTGTTTGTCGAATGAGTGGATTTTTTGTATAAATAAGGTGGAAGGGCTATGCTGAATATGGAGGCGATACGATGAATCGTTCTGAGAAAAAAGAACTATTAAAGCGTTCAAAGAAGCATTTTAATGATCATGCCTTTTGGGAAAAGTTAAAAAAGACGGCACAAAAAGCTGGAGTTTCTCTTGTCTATGCTGTGTTATTACTTTATTATACATTGCAAAAACCCGAAGTACCGGTTAAAGCGAAGACCCTCATCATTGGGGCGCTAGGGTACTTTATCCTTCCGATTGACCTAATCCCTGATACATTGGTGGGGATCGGCTACACAGATGATCTAGGCGCCATCACATTTGCTCTGCTTCAAGTCGCAATGTACATTGATGACGATGTCAAAGGAAAAGCGAAAGACAGGCTGGGAAAATGGTTCGGTGAAAAAAGCGATACGTCTTTCATTGACGAAAAGCTTGAAGATGGCGGTATGCCGTCTGCTTAAAGAAAAGCCTCCTAAACGGAGGCTTCAGCGTGTAGACAAACCCTCGCATTCTTTGTCAGTCCTGCGCTTCGGTGCTCGTTCTTCCTAGACTTCAAGGGTTTTCAACTACGCTGAAAAAAAGACAAAGGGCTAAAATAAAGTTCATTTTAGCCCTTTGTCAACAATCTAATGCCTCCTAACCGGAGGCTTTTTTCATTATCCTAAAAATTTCACGCAAACCGGATGCGGAACGGTGATGTCTGATTGTAAGACAGTGAGTCTACCGGTTTCTTTGTCACGTTTGTATAACACAAGGTTGCTAGATTCTTGGTTTGAACCAACGAGAAATTCTTCTGTTGGATCAAGGACAAAGTCTCTAGGCCAATTTCCTTCAGATGAAGCAATTTCAACGAGGCTTAGTTTGCCGTCATGATCTGCTTTGAAAATGGCAATGCTGTCATGTCCACGATTTCCTGCATACACAAATTGACCGTCAGAAGACACATGAATGGCGCTGCCTTGATTATTCTCTGTGAAGTCATTAGGAATGGTTGCGATCGTTTGGATCTCTTCGAAATGACCATCTTCAAAGTAACGAAGTACAATGACCTCTGAGCTGAGCTCTGTCATGACATATGCCACAGGTTTCGTTGGGTGGAATGTGATATGACGAGGGCCGCTGCCTGGTTTTGTTTCAAATGTATGGGCAAGCTCAAGTTTGCCGTTTTCTTTCTTATACGTATAAATACCGTCTGTGCCAAGGTCAACAGCCACCGCAAATTGTTCATCAGGCGTCAAACCCATAAAGTGGGTGTGCGGTTTTTCTTGACGGTCTTCGTTTGGTCCAGTGCCTTCATGCTGCGCCTGTGACAGTGTGCGGATCACTGAGCCGTTTTCAGCATCAATTTCATACATCTCTGCTGTTCCTTTATGATAGTTTGCTGTAAACGCCGTTTTCGTTTGGCTGTCCACGCTGACGTGACAAGGAGAAGCCCCATCGGCAAGCTCTTGGTTGATGAAACGAAGTGCGCCGGTGTCGGCATCAATTTGATACGCAGCAAGACCGCCCTGTGCTCCTTCTTTCACAACAGCATACACAAACTTTTGAGAATCTGAGACAGTTAAATATGTAGGATTTTCAAGTTCTGCAGCCACTTCTACTTGTTCAATCTGCTGCTTGTCCGTATTTAAAGTAAAAGAATAGATTCCTTTGCTGTCTCCCTTTGTATACGTTCCGATATAACCTCTGATGTTAGCCATGTATTGCCCTCCTTCTATTAGATGCTCTCATTCTATCACAAATTCATAGGAAAACGCTTTAGAAAGGCATGCTGAAGGAAAAAACAAACGCAATGAAATCTCACAATATTCTTCAAAAACCGTGTGAAAAAATATCACAAAAGCTTGTTCAAAAGAAAACCGTTCATGTAGAGTAAATAAATTGAAGAAAAAATACAAAAAATTTTAGGTTTTTTCATTCCTTGTCTAGCAAAGGTGTAAGCGTATACATTTTATTTTGATTAGTCTAAATTGTCTAATAATTTTAAAAATGCTGTTGACACTGTATGGAAAGGGGCGTAAGATGGGTTCAACAAAAGCAAACAAACACGAAAGAGCAAGCGTGAGACACTTCAAAATAAAGTGTCTGAAAATTCAACTACTTTTTGTTTGAAAGAGAGGGTGCTCACTGAAGATGGAAGACCAAAAGGAACAGTGGATCTTTTTAAACGATGAACTCGTGAAAAAAGAGGATGCGAAAATTTCAGTTTATGATCATGGCTTCTTATATGGTGACGGTGTGTTCGAAGGAATACGTGTATATAACGGAAATATCTTTCGAATGAAAGAACACTTAGATCGCCTGTATGATTCCGCTAGATCCATTATGCTGAACATTCCATATTCACTTGAGGAGCTCACTGAAAAAATGATTCATACAGTTGAAAGGAACGGCCTAAAAGATGCCTATATCCGCCTTGTTGTCTCAAGAGGAGCCGGTGATCTTGGCTTAGATCCAAACAACTGCGGGAGAGCCAACACAGTGATCATTGTAGAGCCGCTGGCCATCTTTCCAAAGCACCTATATGAAACAGGTATTGATATTGTGACAGTACCAACGAGACGAAATCGTCCTGACGTATTGAGTCCGAAAGTGAAATCATTAAACTATTTGAATAACATTCTTGTCCGAATTGAAGCCCATATGGCCGGTGTCAGTGAAGCGCTCATGCTGAACGATCAAGGGTATGTGGCTGAAGGTTCAGCGGACAACGTGTTTATTTATAAAAAAGGCAAGCTTTATACACCGCCAGGTTATATCGGCGCACTTGAAGGCATCACAAGAAATGCCATCATGGAGATTGCAGAAGACTTAGGCTACGAAGTGAAAGAAGAACCTTTCACAAGACATGATGTGTATACAGCTGAAGAAGTCTTCCTGACAGGAACCGCTGCCGAAGTCATCGCTGTTGTAAAAGTTGACGGTCGTATCATTGGCGAAGGAAAACCAGGGTTCCACACAAACAAACTTCTTGAACAATTCCGCAAGCGAGTCGTTGAAGAAGGAGAAAAAGTAGTCTTTACCGATGAGAACATTCACGCAAGCTAAATAGATATCGATAAACGTTGAAGAGGACTAGTAGCTTTAGAGTCAGTATCTACAGAGAGCCGGTGCTAGCTGGAAACCGGTGTTACTTTCTAAAGTGAACTCACCTCTGAGTGTCTGCTTGAAATGATAGTAGGGCAGACCGAGTGACATTGCATCACTCGTTACCAAAATGGATGAAAGATGTCCATGAGACGGCAGCATGATTTGCCGTGAACAAGGGTGGTACCGCGAAAAACAAAGCTTTTTCGCCCCTTTGACCTAGTGAAAAGTAGTGTCATTGTGGGGTGAGAAGGCTTTTTTATATGGTCTCATATCTCTATCTTGAATGGAAAAGGGTGAAAGGACTTGACTGAAGCAAGACAAAGAGGAGGAAATCAAATGGGGACAAATGTACAAATGGAGACGGAAAAATCAAATGCACCACAAACGATGAACGGTGCACTCATGTTAATTGAAGCACTCAAAAGAGAAAAAGTAGAAGTCATTTTTGGTTATCCTGGCGGAGCCGTTTTACCGATCTACGATAAAATTTACGATTCTGGTTTATTTCATGTCTTGCCAAGACATGAGCAAGGAGCGATTCACGCAGCGGAGGGATACGCAAGAGTATCTGGTAAACCAGGCGTTGTTATTGCCACATCAGGACCGGGGGCAACAAACCTAGTCACAGGAATTGCGGATGCGATGATTGATTCACTACCTATGGTTATCTTCACTGGACAGGTGGCAACCTCAGTCATTGGATCAGATGCTTTCCAAGAAGCAGATGTACTTGGTATCACAATGCCAATCACAAAACACAGCTATCAAGTGAGACGTCCAGAAGAGTTACCGGGTGTCATTAAAGAGGCATTTCACATCGCAACAACCGGCAGACCTGGTCCAGTCTTGATTGATATTCCAAAAGATGTCGCTGGCATTGAAGGGACATTTGAATACGATCAGCCAATCGATTTGCCAGGTTATCAGCCGAAAATTGAGCCGAATTATTTGCAAATTCGCAAGTTAGTAGAAGCTGTAAGCAGAGCAAAGAAACCAGTTATTCTTGCAGGAGCTGGCGTTCTTCACGGCAAAGCGTCGGAAGAATTAAGGCAATATGTAGAGCAGCAACAAATCCCTGTCGCTCATACATTGCTTGGGCTTGGTGGATTCCCGGCAAAGCATCCTCTTTTCCTAGGAATGGCGGGTATGCACGGCACATATGCAGCGAACATGGCACTACATCAATGTGACTTACTCATTTCAATCGGAGCGAGATTTGATGACAGGGTAACCGGCAACCTCAATCATTTTGCAAAGCATGCGAAGGTGGCTCACATTGACATCGACCCAGCGGAAATTGGTAAAAACATTCACACCCATATCCCAGTTGTTGGTGACAGTAAGCTAGTGCTTCAAGAACTGATCAAGCAGGACGGGAAACAAGGTGAATCAGACGAGTGGAAGAGCCAGCTAAATCAGTGGAAAGAAGAATATCCACTCTGGTATGTCGAAAACGAAGCTGAAGGTTTTAAACCTCAAAAGCTGATTGAATACATTCATCAATTCACAAAAGGTGAAGCCATTGTGGCAACTGATGTTGGACAGCATCAAATGTGGGCTGCACAGTTCTATCCATTTGAAAATGCCGATAAATGGGTGACATCTGGTGGGCTTGGCACAATGGGATTTGGTTTACCGGCAGCGATTGGCGCGCAGCTAGCTGATCAAGAGGCAACGGTTGTAGCGATTTTAGGAGACGGAGGTTTCCAAATGACCCTGCAAGAACTTGCCGTTATCCGTGAGCTGAACCTTCCAGTGAAAGTGATTGTTCTCAATAATCACAGTCTTGGAATGGTAAGACAATGGCAAGAAATTTTTTACGAAGAACGCTACTCACATTCTAAATTTTCAGAGCAGCCAGACTTCGTGAAATTATCTGAAGCTTATGGCATTAAAGGGATCAGAATCTCATCAGACGAAGAGGCGCAAGAAAAGCTAGAAGAAGCATTAACGTCTAGAGAGCCTGTTTTCATCGATGTCAATGTAGCGAGAGATGAGAAAGTATTCCCGATGGTAGCACCGGGGAAAGGACTTCATGAGATGGTGGGGGTGAAACCTTGAAAAGAATTATTGTGTTGACTGTATTAAATCGATCAGGCGTACTGAACAGAATCACAGGCCTTTTTACGAAAAGACACTACAACATTGAAAGCATTACGGTCGGCCATTCTGAGATTCAAGATGTATCACGCATCACGTTCGTCGTCCATGTAGACCAGGAGAAAGACATCGAACAGCTGACAAAACAGCTGAACAAACAAATCGATGTTCTGAAAGTAACAGACATTACAAACCAATCAATCGTTCAGCGAGAGCTGGCTTTGATAAAAGTCGTATCTGCACCAGCATCTAGAATGGAGATCACGGGTGTCATTGAACCGTTTAGAGCTTCTATTGTAGATGTGAGCAGAGAAAGTGTCGTCATTCAGGTGACAGGTGAGTCTTCAAAAATTGAAGCACTCATTGAATTACTTAAGCCATACGGCATTAAAGAAGTCGCCAGAACTGGCACCACGGCCTTTGCGAGAGATAATCAGCAAAAGCCGCAAACAAATAAAACAATTTCAATTGTCTAAACAAAAGGAGAGAGTCAAATGGTAAAAGTATATTATAACGGTGATATTCAAGAAAACGTATTAAACGGTCAAAAGGTAGCTATCATTGGTTACGGATCACAAGGTCATGCACATGCATTGAACTTAAAAGAGAGCGGCGTAGATGTCATTGTCGGCGTAAGAAAAGGCGGATCTTATACAAAAGCACAAGAAGACGGTCATCAAGTATTCACAGTAAAAGAAGCAGCAGCACAAGCAGATGTCGTCATGGTATTACTTCCAGATGAGCAGCAAAAGAAAGTATATGATGAAGAAATCAAAGATCAATTAGAAGCAGGGAATTCACTTGTATTCGCACACGGATTCAACGTTCACTTCCATCAAATTGTTCCTCCAAGTGACGTAGATGTGTATCTTGTGGCTCCAAAAGGTCCAGGACATCTTGTCAGAAGAACATATGAGCAAGGCGCTGGTGTACCTGCACTATTTGCTATCTATCAAGACGTATCTGGTCAAGCGAAAGACAAAGCACTTGCTTATGCAAAAGCAATCGGTGGAGCAAGAGCGGGCGTTCTTGAAACAACATTTAAAGAAGAAACAGAAACGGATCTATTCGGTGAGCAGGCAGTTCTTTGTGGAGGTCTTACTTCATTAGTAAAAGCAGGTTTTGAAACATTAACAGAAGCTGGTTATCAGCCAGAGCTTGCATACTTCGAGTGTCTGCATGAACTGAAATTGATCGTTGACCTTATGTATGAAGAAGGATTAGAAGGTATGAGATATTCAATCTCTGATACAGCGCAATGGGGTGACTTCGTATCAGGACCACGCGTTGTGGATGCAAAAGTAAAAGAATCAATGAAAGCAGTCTTGACTGACATCCAAAACGGAACATTCGCGAAAGAATGGATTGTTGAAAACCAAGTGAATCGTCCACGTTTCAATGCAATCAATGCAAATGAAAATGAGCACCAAATTGAAATTGTCGGAAGAAAGCTTCGTGAAATGATGCCTTTCGTTAAACAAGGAAAGAAAAAGGAAGCGGTGAGCGTCGGTGCGAAAAATTAATTTTTTTGACACAACACTTCGAGATGGAGAGCAATCACCAGGAGTGAACTTAAATGCACAAGAAAAGCTAATCATTGCTAAGCAGCTTGAGCGCCTTGGGGTTAATATCATTGAAGCGGGTTTTCCCGCTTCATCCCGAGGGGATTTCTTAGGCGTACAAGAAATTGCAAGAACGATTAAGAACTGTTCAGTTGCAGGACTTGCACGATGTGTGAAAGGTGACATCGATGCTGCATGGGACGCATTAAAAGATGGAGCTCAACCAAGAATACACGTCTTTATTGCGACTTCTGACATTCACCTCAAGCATAAACTAAAGAAAACGCGTGAAGAAGTGGTTGAACAAGCTGTTTCAATGGTGAAATATGCGAAAGAGCGCTTCCCAGTTGTTCAGTGGTCAGCAGAAGATGCATGCCGGACAGATCTTTCTTTCCTAGCAGAAATTGTAGAAAAAGTGATCGACGCAGGCGCAAGTGTCATTAACTTGCCTGACACTGTTGGATACCTAGCACCAAAAGAGTACGGAAATATCTTTAAATATATGAAGGAACACGTTCCAAATATCGATCAAGTCATCTTGTCAGCACACTGTCATGATGATTTAGGAATGGCTGTAGCGAACTCACTTGCTGCCATTGAAAATGGAGCAGATCAAATTGAAACGGCTGTCAACGGTATTGGAGAGCGCGCAGGGAATGCTGCTTTAGAAGAAATTGCAGTTGCCCTTCATATTCGCAAAGACTTTTACCAAGTCGAATCAACCATTCAGTTGAATGAAATTAAGCGTACAAGTGATGTAGTGAGCAAATACTCAGGTATGATTGTACCGCGTAATAAAGCAGTCGTTGGAAACAATGCATTTGCTCATGAATCAGGTATTCACCAAGATGGATTCCTCAAAGAAAAAACAACCTATGAAATTATCTCTCCAGAGCTTGTAGGCGTCACAACAGATGTGCTTGTCCTTGGTAAACACTCCGGAAGACACGCGTTTAAAGACCGCTTAAAAACACTCGGCTTTAAATTGACTGAAGAAGAAATCAATAAGTTCTTCGAAACTTTTAAGAACTTAACAGAGAAGAAGAAAGAAATCACAGATGATGATTTGATCTCTATTATATTAGAAGAAAAAGTAGCAGACCGGAAAATCGGCTATGAATTTGAAAGTCTTCAAGTTCACTATGGAACAGAGCAAATGCCGACAGCAACAGTCTCTCTTAAAAATCAAGAAACGCAGGAAGTCATTCAAGAAGCAGCTACAGGTGCAGGCAGTGTAGAAGCTGTGTACAACACGCTTGAGCGCTGTATGGAGGAAAGAATTCATTTGCTAGACTATCGTATTCAATCAAATGGAAAAGGCAGAGACGCACTAGCGGAAGTATATGTCACTGTTTCAATAGAAGGAAAAGAAACAGCAGGACGCGGTGTAGCACAAGATGTGCTGGAAGCATCGGCTAAAGCTTACGTCAATGCAGTGAATAGACATTTAATCTTTAAATCAAACCTAATAGAAATTGAGAAACATCACGCCATCTCATAAGAAAGGAGGAAGGGACTCATGAAAAAGAAAATTGCACTTTTGCCCGGCGATGGAATCGGACCGGAAGTCGTCACATCAGCCGTCGCTGTCCTGAAAGAGACAGCGGCTCAATTTCAACACGAATTTGAATTCGAAACAGCTCTCATTGGCGGTATAGCGATAGATGAAAAAAACAATCCGCTCCCTAAAGAAACAGTAGAAGTGTGCAAAAGCGCAGATGCGATTTTATTAGGAGCCGTTGGCGGACCAAAGTGGGATCAAAACCCGCCAGAACTTCGCCCAGAAAAAGGCTTGCTCTCCATTCGCAAGCAGCTGGACTTATTTGCGAACATCCGCCCTGTCAAAGTATTTGATAGCTTGAGTGAGGCTTCACCGTTAAAACAAGATCACATTAGCGGAGTAGATTTCGTCATCGTTCGTGAATTAACTGGAGGCCTCTACTTTGGCGAACCAAGTGAGCGCTACATGGATGATGAAGGAAAAGAAGCTGCGGTTGATACACTTCTTTATACAAAGGAAGAGATTGTTCGTGTATTAAAAGAAGCGTTCGACATGGCGTTAACGAGACGGAAAAAAGTAACGTCTGTGGATAAAGCAAATGTTCTCGCTTCGAGTAAACTATGGCGGGATGCGGTAGAAGAAGTTGCATCACAATATCCAGATGTCGCATATGAGCACATGCTCGTCGATAATGCCGCGATGCAGCTGATTTATAAGCCCGCTCAATTTGATGTCATCGTGACAGAGAATATGTTTGGTGACATTTTAAGTGACGAAGCATCTATGATTACTGGCTCACTCGGCATGTTGCCATCTGCTAGTTTATCAAGCACCGGCCTTCATTTATATGAGCCGATTCATGGTTCAGCACCCGATATTGCGGGGCAAAATGTCGCAAACCCTCTGGCTACAATATTGTCAGCAGCCAGCTTGCTTAGAACATCCTTTGCTTTAGAAGAAGAAGCGGCTGCAATTGAAGCAGCTGTGGAAGCCGTTCTTGCCTCTGGCAAACGAACAAAGGACCTAGCATCAAAAGAGGGAACGTATGAAACGACTGATGATATCACGAAAGCCGTTGTAGATGCACTCAAACAACGTACGAAATCAATTGTATAAATAGAAATCTTGTTGAATTAGGTAGAGGGAGGAAAAAGGGTTATGCCTCGAACAATCATCGAAAAAATATGGGATCAGCATGTTGTCAAAAATGGCGAGGGAAAACCAGACCTTTTATATATTGATCTGCACTTGGTGCATGAGGTGACGTCACCTCAAGCATTTGAAGGATTAAGACAAAAAGGGCGCAAGGTGCGAAGACCACAAAACACATTTGCGACGATGGATCACAACATTCCGACTGTGAATCGATTTGTGATCAAAGATGAGATTGCGAAGAAGCAAGTGAGTGCTCTAGAGCGCAACTGTGCTGAATTCGGGGTCCGTCTAGCTGACCTTCACAGTGTAGACCAAGGAATCGTTCATGTCGTTGGACCAGAGCTTGGTTTAACACTTCCGGGGAAAACAATCGTGTGTGGAGATAGTCATACATCTACTCATGGCGCATTTGGTGCACTTGCCTTTGGGATTGGCACAAGTGAGGTTGAGCATGTGCTTTCCACACAAACACTTTGGCAGCAGCGTCCGAAGACACTAGAAATTAGAGTAGACGGAACGCTTCAAAAAGGGGTAACAGCCAAAGATGTCATTTTAGCAGTCATTGGCGCACATGGCGTGAAGTTCGGTTCAGGTTATGTCATTGAATACACTGGGGAAGTATTCAGAAACATGTCAATGGATGAGCGGATGACCGTTTGTAATATGTCAATTGAAGCAGGCGCAAGAGCAGGATTGATCGCACCTGATGAAGTGACCTTTGAATATTGCCGCGGACGCAAATACGCACCGCAGGGTGAAGATTTTGAAGCAGCGATCAAAGAATGGAAAGAACTAAGAACAGATCCGGGTGCGACCTATGATAAAACCATTGTTTTAGATGGAAATCATATTTCACCAATGGTCACGTGGGGAATTAACCCAGGAATGGTGCTCCCTGTGGATGCGGCAATTCCAGGACCTGAAGATTTTGCACAAGAAGATGACCAAAAAGAAGCAAAACGTGCTTATGAATACATGGGGGTTCACCCGCATCAGCGTATTGAAGATATTACGATTGAGCATGTGTTTATTGGCTCATGTACGAACTCAAGAATGACTGATTTACGCCAAGCCGCTTCTATGATTGAAGGACAAAAAGTAGCTGATCATGTCAGAGCGATTGTGGTTCCTGGCTCACAAAGTGTCAAACTGCAAGCAGAAGAAGAAGGTCTTCATGAAATTTTCCTAGCAGCAGGATTTGAATGGAGAGAATCTGGCTGTAGTATGTGCCTCAGTATGAATAACGATGTGGTCCCAGAAGGTGAACGCTGTGCATCTACATCAAACCGTAACTTTGAGGGACGTCAAGGGAAGGGTGCAAGAACGCATCTAGTCAGCCCGGCAATGGCTGCAATGGCTGCCATACATGGCCGATTTGTCGATGTCAGGAAGTTTAATCAAGAGAAAACAGTCGTGTAAGGAGTTGTGTCATAGATGGAGCCTTTAGTCACTCATAAAGGAAAAGCCGCTGTGCTTAACCGTATAAATGTAGATACAGATCAAATCATTCCGAAACAGTTTTTGAAAAGAATCGAACGAACAGGATATGGCCGATTTGCCTTCTTCGACTGGCGATATTTAGCAGATGGCAGTCCGAATCCAGATTTTGAACTCAATCAGCCGATTTATGAAGGAGCCTCTATTTTGATCGCAGGCGAAAACTTTGGCTGCGGATCATCAAGGGAACATGCGCCTTGGGCACTTGATGATTATGGTTTCAAAATTGTCATTGCCCCATCTTTCGCCGATATTTTTCATCAAAACTGTTTTAAAAACGGGATGCTTCCAATCCGCCTTGATTATGATGTGTGGAAAACGTTTGCTGCATCATATGAAAACAAAGGATATGAAATGACAGTTGATCTGGAAAAACAACAGATTCAAGACCATGAAGGGAATGTTACTCCTTTCGATGTAGATCCACACTGGAGAGAAATGCTCCTGAATGGCTATGATGAGATTTCATTAACATTGTTACTAGAAGATGAGATTCAAGCATTTGAAGAGAAACGTAGCAGCTGGCTGCGTGCATAAACAACGAGAAGCCGTCCCCGTGGTGTGACGGCTTCTTTTTTGCATGAAAACCTCTCGTTACTTGTGTTTACTAACCTTCGTTGGTAAACTGATAAAAAATATGCGCCCGAAAGGAACGTAAGCATGAAACATGACAAGAAGAAAGATAATGTCATTTTGTTTCCTGGTCTGAAAGAAAGACTGATTGAAAAAGGAATGGCAGCATTAAAAGATAAACAGTATCAAGAGGCGCTTCACTTATTTTCAGAAGCGAAATCGTATGATGACGATGAAGAATCCGATATTCATCTCGGTATGGCGATTTGTTTTCTAGAGCTTGGTGAGCTGCAGGATGCAAAGCGAGTATGTGAAAAGATGCTACATGAAGGATATGGACACTATTTCACTGTGCTTCAAGTATATATGACCATCTTAATTCAGCTGAAAGAGTACGAGGAAGTCAAACAAACAATTGAGGCTGTCCTTGAAGAAAATCACCTTCCAGCAGAAAGCGCGGAGCATTTTTATAAACTGCTTGAATTTAGCAGAAAGATGATTGAATCACCAGAAGAGATTTTAGACGAAGACGAGGAAGGCAGCGGAGAAATCAATATAGATGAAATGCTCGAGCGGCCAGAAGAGCAGGTGCAGTTCATCCATTCGCTGAAAGACCGAAACATCACGCCGCATATGGGTCTATTAAATACGATCCTACAAAAGCCTGATGGAAACCCTTTGGTCAAATCATTGATCCTGCAACTTCTGTCAGATCATGATGTGGCAAAGCCGGTTCATGTGACGAAGTTCGGTGATTCTTTAACGCTTGTTCCTTCTGAGGCTGTCAAGCCAGAGCAAATGCCACTGCTTCAGCAAGTCCTTCGAAAGCTCGATGACACACTCGGCAATGAGAACCCAACCCTTTACCAAGGAGTTGAAGAGTTATGGCGCCGGCACTTATTTGTGCTATATCCATTTCTTCCTAAATATACGGATCCGAATCTTTGGGCTGCGGCACTTCATAAAGTCGGCTATGAAATGCATGGAATCGAGATTGACCTAGAAGAATTGCATTTATTGTATGATTTTAACGAACGAGAGCTGAGAGAAGCTTGTACAATGCTGAAAGATATTGAAGAAATTTCTTATTTGTAATTTGTCGATTTAGTTGAAAGACGGACTTGTTATGTTATAATATAATGGTTGTATTTGTGCATATATCGTGCGGTTGTAAGATTCCAACGGTTGAAAGACGTTATGTATAATCAAGTCAAATGTTGTATACATAAGACCGCTTCTTTAGCGGAGTGCGTGGTTTTTGATTGGACGAAGTCTTTATGATGCTTTAGAATGTAACAACGCACAATCTGAATAGATTTTTGGAGGGAAACACACATGTCAGTAAAATGGGAAAAACAAGAAGGTAACGAAGGTGTCTTAACAGTAGAAGTTGACGCTGAAACATTTAACAAAGCACTTGATGATGCATTTAAGAAAGTAGTTAAGCAAGTATCAATCCCTGGATTCCGTAAAGGGAAAGTACCACGTGGTCTTTTCGAGCAGCGTTTTGGAGTAGAATCTCTTTATCAAGATGCACTAGATATTCTTCTTCCAGTTGAATATCCGAAAGCAATCGACGAAGCTGGTATCGAGCCGGTTGACCGCCCTGAAATCGATGTTGAGAAAATCGAAAAAGGCGAAAGCTTAATCTTCACTGCAAAAGTAACAGTGAAGCCAGAAGTAAAACTTGGTGACTACAAAGGTCTTAACGTAGAAAAAGACGACACATCTGTATCTGATGAAGATGTCCAAGAAGAGTTAAAAGCTATGCAAAACCGTCAAGCTGAGCTTGTTGTCAAAGAAGAAGGCGCAATCGAAAACGGCGATACAGTTGTTCTAGATTTCGAAGGATTCGTTGATGGAGAAGCATTCGAAGGCGGAAAAGCTGAGAACTACTCTCTTGAAGTAGGTTCTGGTTCATTCATCCCTGGTTTCGAAGAGCAATTGGTTGGTCTTGAAGCAGGTGCAGAAAAAGATGTTGAAGTGACATTCCCAGAAGAATATCATGCTGAAGACCTTGCAGGTAAACCAGCTGTATTCAAAGTGAAAATTCATGAAATTAAAGCAAAAGAACTTCCAGCACTTGACGATGAGTTCGCTAAAGATGTTGATGAAGAAGTTGAAACGATTGCTGAATTAACTGAAAAAACGAAGAAACGTCTTGAAGAAGCAAAAGAAAACGAAGCAGAAGGCAAACTTCGTGAAGAGCTAGTAGCAAAAGCTTCTGAAAATGCGGAAGTTGACGTTCCTCAAGCGATGGTTGACACTGAGTTAGACCGCATGATGAAAGAATTCGAACAACGTCTTCAAATGCAAGGGATGAACCTTGAGCTTTACTTCCAGTTCTCTGGACAAGATGAAGATGCGCTAAAAGAGCAAATGAAAGAAGATGCTGCTAAACGCGTAAAATCTAATCTTACTCTTGAAGCAATTGCTGCTGCAGAAGACCTACAAGTGTCTGATGAAGAAGTGGAAGAAGAACTTTCAAAAATGGCTGAAGCATACAACATGCCAGTTGAAAATATCAAACAAGCGATCGGTTCTACTGAAGCAATGAAAGAAGATTTAAAAGTTCGTAAAGCAATTGATTTTCTTGTAGAAAACCGTTAATATGGTGCATAATAATAAAACAGGGCGCGAGTGACTCGTGCCTTGTTTTGTACAATTTTTGACTTATCATCGCTTCTTTTGGAAACGATAGTGTAAGTCGCATCTTTCTGTCATACATATCTCAATGTGCAGTGTTACAAACACATCATTACCGTCTTTTAGGAAAGTATGGTAAAATGCATACATACTGGACCCAGAAGGGTAGCTGACTGTTAGCTACAGGCAAGTGAAGAAGAATAAGGGGTGAAAGAATGTTTAAATTCAACGAGGAAAAAGGTCAATTAAAATGCTCGTTTTGCGGAAAAACGCAAGATCAAGTGCGTAAACTGGTCGCAGGACCTGGCGTATATATATGTGATGAATGTATCGAGCTTTGCACGGAAATAGTTGAAGAAGAGCTCGGTACTGAGGAAGAAGTTGAATTCAAGGATGTTCCGAAACCTCATGAAATCCGGGAAATTCTTGATGAATATGTCATCGGACAAGAGAATGCGAAGAAATCCTTAGCTGTAGCGGTTTATAACCATTACAAGCGGATTAATTCCAACAGTAAGATTGATGATGTTGAGCTTTCGAAAAGTAACATTTCTATGATTGGACCTACAGGAAGCGGTAAAACATTACTTGCTCAAACGCTTGCACGTATTTTAAATGTTCCATTTGCGATTGCAGATGCGACGTCTTTAACAGAAGCAGGTTACGTTGGGGAAGACGTAGAGAATATTTTACTAAAGCTGATCCAAGCAGCAGATTATGATGTAGAAAAAGCTGAAAAAGGCATTATCTACATCGATGAGATCGATAAAGTAGCAAGAAAATCAGAAAACCCTTCTATCACTCGTGATGTATCTGGGGAAGGTGTACAGCAAGCCCTTTTGAAAATTCTTGAAGGAACAGTCGCTAGTGTACCGCCTCAAGGTGGACGTAAGCATCCTCATCAAGAATTCATTCAAATTGATACAACAAATATCCTCTTCATTTGTGGTGGAGCCTTTGACGGCATTGAGCAAATCATCAAACGCCGCCTAGGTCAAAAAGTCATTGGATTCGGTGCGGAAAATAAAATTGAAGATCTTGAAAAAGAAGTCCTTCTATCAAAAGTTCTGCCAGAAGACTTACTTCGCTTCGGTTTAATCCCAGAATTCATCGGTCGTCTTCCGGTTATTGCAAGCCTAGAGCCGTTAGATGAAAAAGCACTTGTAGAAATCTTGACGAAGCCTAAAAATGCGCTCGTTAAGCAATATACAAAAATGCTTGAGCTTGATGATGTTGAGCTTGAGTTTGAAGAAGATGCTCTTAGCGAAATTGCGAAAAAAGCAATTGAGCGTAAAACAGGAGCTCGTGGTCTTCGCTCCATCATTGAAGGCATCATGCTTGATGTGATGTTTGATCTTCCATCTCGTGATGATATTGAGAAATGTGTCATTACTGGTGAAACGGTTGCTGATGGTGAGCCGCCTCGTCTTGTCTTAAAAGACGGTACAGTCGTGAATAAAGATACAAAAACATCGGCATAAGCCCGTTTGATGACTCCTGAATCGTTTGATTCAGGAGTTTTTTATTTATCGTGGAAGTTGTGTTTATTCCGTCCAGCTCTAGGAAATACTAGCAGACAGAAACCAATACATAACGATAGATGAAGGAGGGAGCACCGATTGAGCTGGACAGGAATCGTATTATTCATACAACTGTTCTTTGGTATCGTCATCGGGTTGTACTTTTGGAACTTACTGAAAAATCAGCGCACACAAAAGGTGACGATCGATAAAGAATCAAAAAAAGAAATGGAAGCACTCAGAAAGATGCGATCCATTAAACTGAGTGAACCTTTATCAGAGAGAGTCCGGCCAAAGGGGTTTCAAGATATTGTAGGGCAGGAAGATGGTATACGTGCACTTAAAGCTGCCCTGTGTGGACCGAATCCGCAACATGTCATCGTCTACGGGCCGCCTGGTGTTGGAAAAACAGCTGCTGCTCGTCTAGTGATGGAAGAGGCGAAGCGTCACGCTGATTCACCATTTAAAAAAGATGCAGTATTTGTTGAGCTTGATGCCACAACGGCAAGATTTGATGAACGAGGCATCGCAGACCCCTTGATTGGTTCCGTACATGATCCCATTTATCAAGGAGCAGGGGCCATGGGACAGGCAGGCATTCCGCAGCCGAAACAAGGAGCCGTCACACATGCTCATGGCGGCGTTCTCTTTATCGATGAAATTGGAGAACTGCATCCGATTCAAATGAACAAAATGCTCAAAGTGCTAGAAGATCGAAAAGTGTTTTTAGACAGTGCTTATTACAGTGAAGAAAATACGCAAATCCCGAATCACATCCATGATATTTTTCAAAATGGGTTACCCGCTGATTTTCGACTGATTGGCGCCACGACAAGAACACCAGACGAAATTCCGCCGGCTATTCGATCAAGATGTTTGGAGATTTTCTTCAAGGATTTGGATCAGCATGAGCTGAAAATTGTTGCAGCTAAAGCAGTCGAGAAAATACAGAAGGAATTAAGTGACGAAGGACTGAACCTGTTAACATCTTATGTGAAAAATGGACGTGAAGCGGTCAACATGGTACAGATCGCCGCAGGTATGGCTGTCACTGAAAACCGAAAAGATATTACGATCGCCGATGTAGAATGGGTCATTCATTCAAGCCAGCTGACACCAAGATATGAACAAAAAGTACCGGAAAAGCCAAAGGTAGGAGTAGTAAATGGTCTTGCCGTGTATGGACCGAACAGCGGGGCTCTGCTTGAAATTGAAGTGAACATTTGTAAAGCGCTTGAAAAAGGCAGTATCAATATTACAGGTATTGCGGAAGAAGAAAGCATCGGCAATCAGTCTAAATCGATCAGACGGAAAAGTATGGCGAAGGGCTCAGTTGAAAATGTCTTAACCGTGCTTCGAAACTTAGGCATACGAACAAATGAATATGATATCCACATTAATTTTCCGGCTGGTGCCCCGATTGATGGGCCGTCTGCTGGAATTGCGATGGCCACAGCCATTTTCTCAGCCATTCATCAAATCCCGATTGATCATTTAACGGCGATGACCGGTGAGATTGGATTACAAGGTCAGGTGAAGCCGATTGGCGGTGTCATACCAAAAATCAAGGCAGCCAAACAAGCGGGTGTCAAAACAGTGATCATCCCTTATGACAATCAGCAGTCGATCTTAAAAGAGATTGAAGGGGTTACGATTGTGCCTGTGAAGCATTTCCAAGAAGTGCTGGATCAGTGTTTGGTCAATCCGCCAGATGAGAAGAAAGATGGACTAGAAGAAGAAATGAAAAGGAAATCTGTTTAATCCCCATCTCATATGGGGATTTTTTAGTGAAATAGATCTTTTTTTCTTTTTCAAGATAAAAAGAAAGGGTATACTACGGTAAGATCATCATTTCTCAAGTCTTTTACATTGTACAAGACTGAAACAGGTATATTATAATGATTCATACTAGTGACGGAGGTGTCTATCAACATGGCAGATGAAATCAAAAAGAATGTTCCGCTCCTTCCACTGCGAGGCTTGCTTGTTTATCCAACAATGGTCTTGCATTTGGACGTTGGGCGCGAAAAGTCTGTTCAAGCATTAGAACAGGCCATGATGAACGATCATATGATTTTTCTAGCAACACAGCGGGAAATTTCAATAGATGAACCAGGTGAAGAGGAAATTTTCAAAGTCGGCACCTACACAAAAATTAAACAAATGCTGAAGCTGCCAAATGGAACGATCCGTGTGCTCGTCGAAGGCTTAAATCGAGCGCAGATCGAATCCTACATGGAGCTAGAAGACTATACGTCAGTCGATATTAAAGAGTTGACAGAAGAAGAATTAAAGGACGCAGAAGCAGAAGCACTCATGCGCACTTTGTTAGATCACTTTGATCAGTACATAAAAATTTCAAAAAAAATCTCAGCTGAAACATATGCAACGGTGACGGATATTGAAGAACCTGGAAGAATGGCGGATATCGTCGCTTCCCACCTTCCTTTGAAATTAAAAGACAAGCAAGAAGTGCTGGAAACAGTCGATGTCAAAAAACGGTTGAATCGGGTCATCAGTCTCATTCACAATGAAAAAGAAGTGCTAGAGATTGAAAAGAAAATTGGCCAGCGTGTCAAACGTTCAATGGAGCGAACGCAAAAAGAATATTATTTGCGCGAACAAATGAAAGCTATTCAAAAAGAGCTTGGAGACAAAGAGGGGAAAACAGGCGAAGTCAGTACGCTTATGGCTAAAATTGAAGAGTCCGGCATGCCAGATTCCGTTCGTGAAACGGCTTTAAAAGAACTGAACCGTTATGAAAAAATCCCTTCAAGCTCTGCTGAGAGTTCTGTCATTCGCAATTATATTGATTGGCTGATCAATCTGCCGTGGGGCACTTATACAGAAGATCGTCTAGATTTAAAGCTTGCAAGCGAAATTTTAGATGACGAGCACCACGGGCTTGAAAAAGTAAAAGAGCGGGTACTCGAATATCTTGCTGTTCAAAAACTAACAAATTCATTAAAGGGACCGATTCTTTGCTTGGCAGGACCTCCTGGGGTAGGGAAGACGTCACTTGCAAAATCCATTGCTAAATCACTTGATCGAAAGTTTATCCGTATCTCTCTTGGCGGTGTACGTGATGAATCTGAGATCCGTGGTCATCGAAGAACCTATGTAGGTGCGATGCCGGGCCGTATCATTCGCGGGATGAGCAAGGCGGGCACAATGAATCCGGTCTTTCTTTTAGATGAAATTGATAAAATGTCTTCTGACTTTAGGGGAGATCCGTCTTCTGCGATGCTTGAAGTGTTAGATCCAGAGCAAAATCATAATTTTAGCGATCATTATATTGAAGAGACATTTGATTTGTCTCAAGTCTTATTTATCGCAACTGCCAACAATTTAGCAACCATTCCGGGTCCACTTCGTGATAGAATGGAGATTATCACGATTGCAGGGTATACGGAAGTTGAAAAAGCAGAAATTGTGAAAGATCACCTTCTGCCGAAGCAGCTAAAGGAGCACGGATTAAAGAAAGGGAACTTGCAGCTTCGTGAAGCAGCGATTTACGATATGATTCGCTATTACACGAGAGAAGCAGGAGTCCGCGGGTTAGAGCGTCAGCTAGCGGCGATTTGCCGAAAAGCGGCAAGAGCAATTGTGGCTGAAGACCGCAAACGCATCACAGTGACGGAAAAGAACTTATCTGAATTCCTCGGAAAAAGACTTTACCGTTATGGTCAGGCGGAAACGACCGATCAGGTCGGCGTTGTCACAGGCCTTGCATATACCACAGTTGGCGGAGACACCTTGTCCATCGAGGTCTCACTCTCGCCTGGTAAAGGCAAGCTTTTGCTAACAGGTAAGCTCGGTGATGTCATGAGAGAATCTGCGCAGGCGGCATTCAGTTATATCCGTTCAAAAGCAGATGAACTGAACATTGATCCTCAATTTAATGAAAAGCACGATATTCATATCCATGTTCCAGAGGGTGCGGTTCCAAAGGACGGGCCATCAGCTGGTATTACCATTGCGACGGCTCTTGTATCAGCACTCACAGGACGTCCTGTTTCAAAAGAGGTTGGCATGACAGGAGAAATTACGTTAAGAGGAAGAGTGCTTCCGATTGGCGGATTAAAAGAAAAAGCATTAGGCGCACATCGTGCAGGACTGAAAACGATTATTCTTCCAAAGGACAATGAGAAGGATATTGATGATATTCCTGAAAGTGTGAGAGAAGGATTAACTTTTATTCCGGTTTCACATTTAGATGAGGTGCTTGAGAAAGCGTTAGTAGGAGAGGGAAGATGAAAGTAACAAAATCAGATATCGTCATTAGTGCGGTGAAACCAGAGCAGTACCCGAGCGGGGGACTGCCTGAGATCGCACTTGCTGGACGATCAAATGTTGGAAAGTCCTCGTTCATTAACTCATTGATTAATCGGAAAAATTTAGCGCGTACGTCTTCTAAACCAGGAAAGACCCAGACGCTTAATTTTTACATTATTAATGATATGCTTCATTTTGTGGACGTCCCCGGTTATGGCTTTGCGAAAGTATCAAAAACAGAGCGCGAAGCATGGGGGAGAATGATCGAAACGTATATTACAATGCGTGAAGAGTTAAAAGCAGTCGTCCAAATTGTGGATCTGCGTCATAAACCATCCGCAGATGATGTGAACATGTATGAATTCCTTAAATACTATGGAGTTCCTGTGATCATTATTGCGACAAAGGCCGATAAAATTCCAAAAGGCAAATGGGAAAAGCATGCGAAAGTCGTCAAACAGACACTCGACATCGATCCATCAGATGAATTAATCCTTTTCTCTTCTGAAACAAAAAAGGGAAAAGATGAAGCCTGGAATGCGATCCTTGCGAAGATTAACAGCTAAAAAAAGGCATCTGCTATGTGCAGATGCCTTTTTATTGTATAAGTTATTTCCTTTTTAAAAATAATAAGAGGAGACTGACGGCAATCAATACATATGGCCAGTACAATTCAAAACCGGAAGTAGGGATCGAAAGTGTGCTAAGTTGCTTTGTAATTTGTTGAAAGAAATAAAGGAATAGACCGAGTGCAATGAGAACAATACTTTCTATTCGATATTCCTTTTTCTGTGATGATTTCATCAAAAGTGCGAGGCCGATGATGAACACAATCATCGTAAATGTATCTGGCCAGTGTTCTAATTTCGGCTGAAGGATAAAGTGTAGCGCAAGGCCTGTCATGAGCATACCGATAAACACATGAGAGGTTTCCTGCTCCTTCTTTCCTTGATATAAGAAAGCAAGGCCAAAAAGCAGTACAAGTGTATACCATTTCTCCTGATCTTTCCAAATGTCAAATTGATCTCCTGAGAGAATGGCATATAGTGCTACAGCCAGCAAAGTGAGCGGCAGCAAAATAGATTTCTTCTTCAAAGATGTCACCTTCTTATAAGCAGATCATTTGTCCGCACGCGCCAAATCTGATAAATTGCTTGAAGTGATGATATGGCATTCGATGTCGAACATTTTTCTACTATATCACAACATTTTTGAAATCTGTTCACAATTTTTATCCAGTTAAAAATGAATATATGTTATAATCATTATAAATAATAAATTCTATATTGTAATTATTATAAATTAGACAGGGCGTTGGGGGTGCAAGCTGAAGTTATGCATATTCTTGTTGTGGGTTTAGATTATAAAACAGCCCCTGTTGAGATACGGGAACAGCTGAGCTTTGAACCGAGCGAGCTCGGAACAGCGATGTCCAAGCTTAAAGAAGAAAAAAGCATTCTAGAGAATATCGTCATCTCAACATGTAATCGAACAGAGATCTACGCAGTTGTAGATCAGCTTCATACTGGTCGGTTTTATATAAAAAGATTTTTAGCAGATTGGTTCGGTTTAGAAAAAGAAGATGTCTCTCCATATTTGAAGTTTTATGAAAATGATGGAGCGGTTGAGCATTTATTCCGGGTTGCCTGTGGACTTGATTCTATGGTCATTGGTGAAACACAAATACTCGGTCAAGTGCGCTCAAGCTTTAAAGTCGCTCAAGAGGAGAAGACCATTGGTACCGTTTTCAATTATTTGTTTAAGCAGGCGGTAACAGTTGCGAAGCGCTCTCATGCGGAAACAGATATTGCGTCTAATGCTGTATCTGTCAGCTATGCGGCAGTGGAACTTGCCAAAAAAATCTTTGGACGTCTTTCTGATAAACATGTCCTTATTCTTGGTGCGGGTAAAATGGGCGAGCTGGCGGCTCAAAACCTTCAAGGTCAAGGGATTGGCCAGGTAACAGTCATCAATCGAACGTTTGAAAAGGCCAAAGAACTTGCCGGCCGTTTTTCAGGAGAGCCTAAGAGCTTGAATCAATTAGAAAAAACTTTATCTGAAGCGGATATTTTAATTAGCTCTACTGGGGCTAAACAATTTGTGATTACAAAAGAAATGGTCGAAAAAGCGAACAAACAGAGAAAAGGCAGACCTCTATTCATGGTGGATATTGCAGTACCGCGTGATTTAGATCCAGCTATTTCTGAAGTAGAAGGTGCTTTTTTGTATGACATTGATGACCTTGAGGGTATTGTGGCGGCCAACCTGAAAGAGCGACGTGCAGTAGCTGAAGAGGTGGAGCTTCTCATCGAAGCTGAAATTGTGGAATTTAAGCAATGGCTTAATACGCTCGGAGTGGTTCCTGTGATTTCTGCTTTAAGAGAAAAAGCACTCTCAATTCAAGCGGATACGATGCAAAGCATCGAACGAAAGCTTCCAAACCTCACAAATCGTGAAATGAAGCTGTTAAATAAACATACGAAAAGCATCATCAATCAAATGCTGAAAGATCCTATCTTAAAGGCCAAAGAAATTGCCGGGGAGCCGAATGCAGAGGAAAAACTTTTACTCTTTAAAGAAATCTTTGATTTACAGGTTGAAGATGAAGAGCAAAAGGCAGAGCCGATGCAGGTGGAGCAAGGGGCATTTCAGCTGTTCAAATCAAATATGGCACAAGGCCTTGCTACAGTTGCCAGTGAGTGATTAGGCGATGATGGAATCCATTGTAGCGAGACTAGGCGAAGCGACGATCTTGATCTATGCACTCAGTGTCTTGTTCTATTTCATAGATTTTCTTCAACACAACCGGAAGGCTGGAAAGATGGCTTTCTGGTTGCTTTCTATTGTCTGGCTGCTGCAAACAGTCTACATGTTTTATATTATGATGGAAACAGACCGATTCCCTGTGTTGAATGTAGCAGAGGGGTTATATTTTTATACGTGGGTGCTTGTGACATTGTCACTCGTTTTGACAAAAGTATTACGCGTTGAATTTATTGTCTTTTTTACAAATGTAATTGGTTTTTCCATGATGGCGATTCACACCTTTACACCATCCGATCTTCATTCTGCCGAACTGACGGGAAAGCTGACGAGTGAGCTGCTCGTCATTCATATTACGATGGCCATTTTATCATACGGCGCTTTTTCACTTTCATTTGCTTTTTCACTACTCTATCTATTTCAATATCGTTTGCTGAAAAAGAAAAAATGGGGAAAATGGCTTTTGAGAATTGAAGACTTATCAAAGCTTGATCATATGGCGTATGTCTTAAATATTATTGGCGTACCGATGCTCTTGCTTAGTTTAATTCTTGGCATTATATGGGCATATATTTCGTATGATACGTTGTACTGGACAGATGCAAAGGTGCTCGGTTCGTTTATTATGCTGTTTTTATATGGCTTTTACTTATACATTAGACTGGTGAGAAATATGCAAGGCAAAATCGTGGCGCGATGGAATGTCGCTTCATTTCTTGTGCTGATGATCAATTATTTTCTGCTTGGTAGCTTATCAACCTTTCATTGGTTTCAATAATGATGAGTCTTAAGGGCATTGTCGGGAGGAAGACGTAATGCGTACAATTAAAGTAGGTTCTAGACGAAGCAAACTTGCGATTACACAAACAAAATGGGTCATTCAAAAGTTGTCTGAACTAAACCCTTCTTATTCTTTTGAAATTAAAGAGATTGTGACAAAGGGTGATCAAATTTTAGATGTGACCTTATCAAAGGTTGGCGGAAAAGGTCTGTTTGTTAAAGAGATTGAACAGGCAATGCTGAACCATGACATCGATATGGCAGTACACAGCATGAAAGATATGCCGGCTTCTCTTCCAGAAGGTTTAGTCATCGGCTGTATTCCTGAGCGTGAAGATGTGCGGGATGCATTGATTTCAAAGGATCATCTCCGTCTTCATGAACTACCAAAGGGAGCGATTGTGGGAACGAGCAGCTTACGGCGCAGTGCTCAGCTTCTTCAGGAGAGACCAGATCTTGAGATTAAATGGATCCGTGGAAACATTGATACGAGACTCGAAAAACTGAAAAATGAAGAATATGATGCGATTATTCTAGCGGCTGCCGGATTGTCTAGAATGGGTTGGAGTCAAGAAGTCGTGTCGGAATTTTTATCTCCTGATACTTGCCTTCCTGCTGTGGGGCAGGGCGCATTGTCGATAGAATGCCGCGGAGATGACGAAGAGCTCTTGCAGCTGTTAGCTCAATTCACAAATGAGTATACAAAGAAAACGGTCCTTGCTGAAAGAGCCTTCCTTAAGCAAATGGATGGAAGCTGTCAAGTGCCGATCGCTGGTTACGCAACGATGAATGAGCGTGATGAAATTGAATTGACAGGTCTTGTGGCATCTGCGGATGGGCATACGATTATTCGAGAAACCGTAACAGGTACTGACCCTGAGGCAATCGGAACAGCATGTGCGAAGCACATGGCTGATAAGGGAGCAAAGGATTTGATCGACAAGGTGAAAAAGGATCTGTCTTCCCAATGACGATAGCCAAATCGCTTTACGGACAGACGGTGCTTGTCACTCGAAATGAACGTCAAGCGGGTGCGTTTCAGCAGAAAATTGAAGCGCTGAACGGCCATGCTGTTTTAACCTCTCTTATCAGGTTTGAACCAACGCTTACAAAAGAAAAAGCGAAGGCATTTTTAGAAGACTTAGAAGCAAGCCATTGGCTTGTGTTTACAAGTGTAAATGGTGCGTCTTTTTTTCTTAGTTATATAGAGAAGCATCAATTACATCAAAGCTTATCCCACTTGAAAGTGGCGGCTGTAGGTGAAAAAACATCTGCCTATCTGATGCAGCACGGCTTAAAAGTGGATGTGGTTCCAGAACGTTTTATAGCAGAAGAACTGGCAGATGCTTTAATTGAACATGTACATCCAGAAGAATGTGTCTTTGTAGCAAAAGGCCACCTGTCACGAGATGTGGTGAAGAATACCCTCGTTCCGCTTGGCATTGACGTAAAAGAGTGGATTATATATGAAACAGTGAAGGATGAGGACGGAATTATCGCACTCAAGTCGGCAATGATGGAGCAATCATTTGATTTTATTACATTTACAAGCTCCTCCACTGTTCATTCTTTTATGCACGCCATGGAGGCTGATATCGATAGATTAGCTGCATCAGACACATGTTTTGTGAGCATTGGTCCTCTTACACAAGAGGCACTGCTTCAATACGGGATTTCTTCTGAAACCCCAGATACTTATACGATAGACGGGATGCTTGATTTAATGTGCCGTTTATCTGAAAGGAAGTTGAACCAATGATGAAATTTAACAGACACCGCAGATTGCGTACAAGCGCAGGAATGAGAGAATTGGTGAGAGAAACATTTTTAAGACCCTCTGATTTCATTTATCCCATCTTTTTTGTAGAGGGAGAGAATGTCCGGAAAGAAGTCCCTTCAATGCCGGGTGTCTATCACATTTCAGTTGATCTTGTGAAAGAAGAAGTCCAAGAGCTTGTTGACCTTGGGATTAAATCTATCATTGTTTTTGGGGTACCAGACCATAAAGACCATGTAGGCAGTGAAGCTTATCACGATCATGGGATTGTTCAAAGAGCAACGCTTGAAATCAAAAAGCATTTCCCTGAGCTTGTGGTCATTGCTGATACTTGCTTATGCCAATATACAGATCACGGACATTGTGGAATCGTTGAAGATGGAGAAATTTTAAATGATGAATCTCTTCAGCTCTTAGCGAAAACCGCTGTCAGTCAGGCTCGTGCAGGTGCAGATATCATTGCTCCATCAAACATGATGGATGGCTTTGTTATCGCAATTCGTGAGGCGCTTGATGAGGCCGGCTTTGTTCATGTGCCTGTCATGTCATATGCTGTGAAATATGCAAGTGCTTTTTACGGTCCGTTTCGTGATGCGGCGCATAGCACACCGCAGTTTGGAGATCGTAAAACGTATCAAATGGACCCTGCAAACCGCTTAGAAGCACTGAGAGAAGCGCAGTCTGATGTAGAAGAAGGCGCTGACTTCCTGATCGTGAAGCCGTCACTTTCATACTTAGATATCATGCGTGATGTGAAAAATGAATTTACACTTCCTGTTGTTGCGTACAATGTGAGCGGAGAGTATGCAATGGTCAAAGCAGCAGCTCAAAATGGGTGGATTTCTGAAAAAGAGCTTGTTCTTGAAATGCTGACTAGCATGAAACGTGCAGGCGCAGAATTAATCATTACGTATCATGCAAAAGATGCAGCGAAATGGCTCTCAGAATAAAGAACGGATAGACAGGAGGACATTGAAATGGGACGTAGCTATGAAAAGTCAAAGCAAGCATTTAAAGAAGCGCAGCAGTTAATGCCGGGTGGTGTGAACAGCCCTGTGCGCGCATTTAAATCAGTCAATACAGACCCGATTTTTATGGAACGAGGCAAAGGCGCAAAAATATACGATATTGACGGAAATGAATATATTGATTATGTCTTATCGTGGGGACCGCTTATTTTAGGGCATACAAATGACCGTGTGGTTGAAAGTATTCAACGAGTAGCTGAACATGGTACAAGCTTCGGTGCTTCTACTTTAGTTGAAAATGAATTAGCTAAGCTTGTATCAGAACGAGTTCCTTCTATTGAGGTCATTCGTATGGTCAGCTCTGGAACAGAGGCGACGATGAGTGCGCTTCGTCTAGCACGTGGTTTTACAGGCAGAAACAAAATTGTGAAATTTGAAGGCTGTTATCATGGCCACGGTGATTCTTTGCTTATTAAAGCTGGTTCGGGTGTGGCAACGCTTGGACTTCCGGATAGCCCTGGTGTCCCTGAAGGTACAGCAAGCAATACGATCACCGTTCCATACAATGATTTAGAAAGCATCAAAGTCGCTTTTGAAGAATTTGGAGACGACATTGCAGGTGTCATTGTAGAACCAGTTGCAGGAAATATGGGGGTTGTCCCTCCGCAGGAAGGTTTCTTGCAAGGATTGAGAGACATCACTGAGCAATATGGCTCTTTACTCATTTTTGATGAGGTCATGACAGGCTTCCGTGTGGATTATCATTGTGCACAAGGCTATTTTGGCATTACGCCTGATCTGACATGTCTTGGTAAAGTCATCGGAGGCGGTCTGCCAGTTGGTGCCTATGGCGGTAGAGCGGACATTATGAGACAAATTGCGCCAAGCGGCCCGATTTATCAAGCAGGAACGTTATCCGGTAACCCGCTTGCGATGACAGCAGGTCTTGAAACATTAAAACAGCTGACACCTGAGTCTTATGAAGAGTTTAGACGCAAAGGAGATCGTTTGGAAGAAGGCATTTCAAAAGCGGCGAAAGCACATGGGATTCCACTAACATTTAACCGTGCAGGTTCCATGATTGGATTCTTCTTTACAAACGAACAAGTCGTCAATTACGATACAGCGAAAACAGCTGACCTCGCTTTATTCGCTGAATTCTACAAGGAAATGGCTGATCACGGCATCTTCCTTCCACCTTCACAATTCGAAGGGCTGTTCCTATCAACTGCTCATACGGATGAAGACATCGAGTATACGATTGAGACAGTTGAAAAGGTATTTCAAAAATTAGCTCAGTAACCAAAAGCCGATATGGAGACATATCGGCTTTTTGCTTTGCATAAAACCAATCATATTTTCACCGCCTCTTTCATACACCTGTATTGACATCTAATTTTATTTTGAAGGATTAGATGAAAGGAGGACACCGACTTGTCTCAAAACAATCGATTACAGTTTTCGGTAGAAGAGTCCATTTATTTCAAAAACGGACAGGAAGTCAGTGAGCTGCTGTCAATTTCTCTCGATCCTGACATTCTCGTTCAAGAAGTGAATGATTATGTTTCCATTAGAGGTTCACTCGAGCTAACAGGAGAATACAACATAAATCAAGAGGAGCTAATGGGTGAATCCAGTTCCTATGCATCATACAGGCAGGCTGATGAGGTGAAGGTAAGAGAGGACGGAACGGCTGAGCTGCTGCATCAATTTCCGGTGGATATCACGATCCCCAAGAACAAAATTAGTCATTTAAATGATGTATTTGTGTTTATTGATGCATTTGATTACCAGCTGACAGAAAGCCGTTTGCTCACGATTCAGGCTGATTTGGCCATTGAAGGTCTGTTAGATGAAGGAACGCCTGAACCGCTTGTAGAAGAGCCATATGAATTTGTCCATCGTGCTGAAGAGGAATATGGCGATGTCACTTATGAATATCAGGCGCAGTCTGAATATGAAGAGCAAGAAATGCTGCCACGTGAAGAGCATGAAGAAAATGCAGAACAGCAGGCCGTTTTGCAACATGAAGCGCGAACTGAACAAGAAGAGGATGAAATAGACATCAAGACGGTGATGGTGGAAGAAGCAGAAGAAGAGGAGGAATATGAGGAAGAAGAAGCCGTGGCGCTTGGGTATCGTTCCTTCCCAGAAGCTCAAGTACAAGAGCCGCCATTCTTTGACCCGCCTAAACTGTTAGAAGAAGAGGAGCGGGATGATACGTTCTTTGAGGTGGAAGTGAGGAAAGACCCTGAAGCAGAGAGCAAGGAAGAAGAAGAGCCGCCAGCTTATCCAGCCTTTGAATCACCTGCTTATCAGATGGAACAGACGCAGGAAGAGCGGGATGACAGCTATCAGTTCGAACGATTATATGAACGTGAAGCACCAAAGGTGTATGAATCAGCTCAAGAAGCTGAGGAGTTTGAACATGACCAGAGAGAAGCGTCTGGCAGTGAGAATTCTCTTTATTTAACGAAGCTGTTCGCTAAGCAGGAGGAGGAAGATTTTTCTCGCATGAAAATATGTATAGTTCAGCAAGAAGATACGGTCGATCGTATTTGTGAGCGATATCAGTTGAATGTGCAGCAGCTCCTTCGAACGAATTCATTGTCGGTGGATGCAGAGCTTGAAGAAGGGCAGATTCTTTATATTCCTGAATATCAAAAAAGCAATGCATAGTATGAGATGATGGACCGAGAAAATGTGGTGAGAGAACGTGGATGAAATCCAATCTGTCCTATACGAATATGGGCTTGAGGCTGAATATATCGAACCTGTCAGTCCAGCTGTCGTTAGAGTGTATACAAAGCAGGGCGTATTTGCACTAAAGCGAGTAAAACCCCATCGACAAATGCAATTTACAGAGCAAATGCTTGAACTAGAATCAAAAGGCTATCGCTCCTTTGTGCCGATTTATCGCACGAAGAGCGGTTCCTTTTTCTCTAATCATCGAGAAAGCCAGTACACGTATTATCTCATGCCATGGCTGACAAATGAAAAGAGAGAAGAGCAGGACGATAAACATGAATATTTATTTCAAGAGATTGCAAGACTTCATAAACGAACAGAAGTCATGATGGACATTACTGAGCAGGAAATAGAGGCTCACTACACCCAAATGAAAAGTAAATGGGAAACAGAGAAAGACATGTATGAACGATTTATCGAGCGGGCAGAACAAACATGGTATATGTCGCCATTTGAGCTGGCTGCTGCTATGTATTTTTCAGAAGCGATGTCTGCAAGTGAATTTGCACTTGAACGTTTAGAGGATTGGCATGAGGAAATGAAAGACCAAGAGACGACACGTATTGTGTTAAACCATGGACAATTGTCGATCCATCACTTTTTGTACAATGATGTAGGTACAGGACATTTCACCAATTTTGAGCGGTCCAAAAAGGCTGCCCCCATTTATGACCTTTTGACCTTTTACTATCGTACATTCAAAACCTACCCTACTCCTTGTCCTGAATGCACATCTTTGTTTTATACGTATCAAAAGGGAAATAAACTTCGTGAGGAAGAGATTCATTTGTTCTTGAGCTACCTCGCTTATCCGCAGGGTTTGTTTGATACGGTGAAAGCCTATGAAGCAGGCGGACAGGATGAGATGGAAAGTTGTCAGGAGCTGTTAAGGGCGTATTGGCAAATGAAAAATTCTGAGCCGACCGTCATGAGAATACACGAAATTGAGCAAGCTAGACGCCTTGAAGAAGAACAAAATGCCTCGTCATCAGAAGAGTGACGAGGTTGTTTGCTGTCAAATGTCTAATATGGGGTAATCGTTACATAAGAGTGAGCCTGCAGCTTTCAGCTCTCTTAAAACCAATCAAGATGAAAGGCACAGGCGAGAAATATGAGAATTCCTAAGATGAGGACGTCAAATGTTGTGGGAAAAATGATCGTGCGAAAGCCTTGAAATATGGCAATCGGGAGAACGACTTGGGAGGCAACTGCCCGAATTTGTCTAAGCCATGGGGGGAGTGTGTAAGGATTGATCTTTTTCAAAATAAAACGCCCTCCTTCTTTATTTTGTTATTATCATATGGGCAATAAAGCAAAGGGTGCCTGCCCAATTTGTATAAAGAAGAAGAAAAGCGGAAAAGATGATTGACGAAAACAAAAGGCATTTAGTAATATTAATAAAAGATGAGTATAAGCTGATGAACGTGATATATCGTAAGCGTGGATCAGGAAGAGTACGAGCAAGACCCTAAAGAGAGGGAAACCAATAGCTGAAAGGTTTTCTAGGATGCACTTGTTTGGAAGGTCGCCTGTGAGCTTAATTTCTTGAAACATGTAGTAGAGAAATTCGGGAGATCCCCGTTATCCTTTAGAGAGTACGGGACACGTCTAAGTGTTTCGTGAAAAAAGGTGGTACCGCGAAAAAGCTTTTTCGTCCTTTTATAAGGATGAGAAGGCTTTTTTTTATGTTTCATCAGCCGAAAAAATGTGGAGGTAACACAAATGGAAACAAATAATCAAGAAATGCCAACAAAGTACGATCCAAATGCGATTGAAAAAGACCGCTATACGTACTGGCTTGAAGGGAAATTCTTCGAAGCACAAAATGACAAAACGAAAGATCCATATACAGTCGTCATTCCTCCACCAAACGTGACAGGAAAATTACACTTAGGGCATGCTTGGGATTCAACCCTTCAAGACATCGTGACTCGTATGAAACGGATGCAGGGCTATGATGTTTTATGGCTGCCAGGAATGGACCATGCGGGTATTGCAACACAAGCCAAGGTAGAGGCGAAGCTTCGCGAAGAAGGTGTGAGCCGCTATGATCTCGGACGTGAAAAATTTGTAGAAGAAACGTGGAAATGGAAAGAAGAGTATGCCGATTTTATTCGCAGCCAGTGGGCGAAAATGGGTCTAGGTCTAGACTATTCGCGTGAGCGTTTCACATTAGATGAAGGCTTGAATAAAGCGGTCCGCCAAGTGTTTGTTCAATTGTATGAAAAAGGATTGATCTATCGCGGAGAATACATCATTAACTGGGACCCAGCAACAAAAACGGCCCTTTCTGATATTGAAGTCATCTACAAAGATGTGCAAGGTGCGTTTTATCACTTGAGATATCCGCTTGCAGATGGATCAGGTTCGATTGAAATTGCGACAACAAGACCTGAAACGATGCTGGGAGATACGGCAGTCGCTGTACATCCTGAAGATGAACGCTATCAGCATTTGATTGGGAAAACAGTTGTTTTACCAATTACAGGCCGAGAGATTCCAATCGTCGGGGATGACTATGTCGATATGGAATTTGGATCAGGAGCTGTAAAAATTACGCCGGCTCATGACCCGAATGACTTCGAGCTTGGAAACCGTCATAACCTAGAGCGCATTCTTGTGATGAATGAAGATGGCACAATGAATGGAAACGCACTTCAATACAAAGGAATGGACCGCTTCGAATGTCGTAAACAGCTTGTGAAAGATCTTCAAGAAGAAGGCATTTTGTTCAAAATTGAGGACCACATGCATTCAGTTGGTCACAGTGAGCGCAGTGGCGCTGTAGTGGAGCCATATTTATCAACACAATGGTTTGTGAAAATGCAGCCGCTCGCAGATGAAGCCATCAATCTGCAAAAAGGTGATGAGCAAGTTCAATTTGTTCCAGACCGATTTGAAAAGACGTATTTACACTGGATGGAAAATATCCGTGACTGGTGTATTTCTCGTCAGCTATGGTGGGGCCACCGCATCCCGGCTTGGTATCATAAAGAAACGAAGGAAGTATACGTGGGACTTGATGCGCCAGAAGATATTGAAAACTGGGAGCAAGATAACGATGTACTTGATACATGGTTTAGTTCAGCGCTTTGGCCTTTCTCTACAATGGGCTGGCCAGATGCAGAAAGTGAAGACTTCAAGCGCTACTACCCAACCAATCTGCTTGTAACAGGCTATGACATCATCTTCTTCTGGGTATCTCGTATGATCTTCCAAGGTCTTGAATTCACAGGAGAAAAACCATTTAAAGACGTCCTCATTCATGGTCTTATTCGCGATGAACAAGGGCGTAAAATGAGTAAGTCACTTGGCAACGGAATTGATCCAATGGAGGTTATCGACAAGTACGGAGCGGATTCATTGAGATATTTCTTAGCGACTGGAAGCTCTCCAGGTCAAGATTTACGTTTTAGCTTTGAAAAGGTTGAATCCACTTGGAACTTTGCGAACAAAATTTGGAACGCATCCCGTTTTGCTCTCATGAATATGGATGGTTTAACGTACGATGAGCTTGATTTAACAGGAGAAAAATCAGTTGCTGATCAATGGATTTTAACACGCTTAAATGAAACAATTGAAAGTGTCACACAGCTTGCTGACAAGTATGAATTCGGAGAAGTGGGCAGACATTTATACAACTTCATTTGGGATGATTTCTGTGATTGGTACATTGAAATGGCGAAACTTCCGCTTTATGGAGAAGATGAAGCAGCGAAGAAAACGACTCGTTCGATCCTTGCGTATGTATTAGATCAAACGATGAGACTTCTTCATCCGTTTATGCCGTTCTTAACAGAAGAAATCTGGCAACATCTACCTCATGAAGGTGAGTCCATTACTGTAGCGGCATGGCCTGAAGTGAAGCCGGAGCTTTCAAATGAACAGGCTTCTGCTGACATGAAGCTGCTTGTTGAACTGATTCGCTCTGTTCGTAACATTCGCAGTGAAGTCAACACACCAATGAGCAAACAAGTTGAGCTTTACATTAAAGCATCTACGTCTGATGTTCAGGAACGTTTAGAGAAAAATCGTTCATATATTGAGCGCTTCACGAATCCAAGTGTTCTTGAAATTGGCACAGATGTCCCAGCTAGTGATAAAGCGATGACGGCTGTTATTTCTGGAGCAGAACTCATTCTGCCGCTTGAAGGCTTAATCAACTTAGATGAAGAAATTGCCCGTCTGCAAAAAGAGCTTGATAAACTGACAAAAGAAGTGGAACGAGTTCAGAAAAAGCTTGGCAATGAAGGCTTTATGAAAAAAGCGCCTGAAAGTGTCGTAGAAGAAGAGCGTGCGAAAGAACGTGATTATGTCGCAAAACGCGAAGCTGTTCAAAAGCGTATTGAAGAGCTGAAAGCATAATGTTGAAAAGACGGCTCCTAACGGAATGGAGTCGTCTTTTTTGAAAATTTCGTATGAAATGAGAGATGACATTGTTTACAACCTATCATGAAGCCATTGAATGGATTCATAGCAGACTCGCTTTCGGTGTCAAACCGGGACTTGAACGAATGAAATGGCTGATGGACAGACTAGACCATCCTGAACAAAAAATAAAAGCGGTGCATGTGGCTGGAACAAATGGAAAAGGATCAACGATTGCATTTACTCGATCCATTTTACAGTCAGCGGGCTATTCAGTTGGAACCTTCACCTCTCCATTTATTTTAACGTTCAATGAACGAATTAGTGTTAATGGGGAGCCGATTTTGGACGAAGAGTGGCTGAGTTTGGTGAACGACATCAAGCCTTTAGTTGATGAATTAGATGATACAGAGCTTGGTGCAGCAACAGAGTTTGAGATCATTACAGCATGTGCGTTTGCTTATTTTGCCCATGTGCACCAAGTAGACTTTGTCCTCTTGGAAACAGGACTTGGCGGAAGACTTGATTCTACAAATGTGGCAGCGCCCATCTTAACAGCAATTACGTCGATTGGTCACGATCATATGGCCATTTTAGGCGACACACTTGATCAGATTGCAGCAGAAAAAGCTGGCATTATTAAAACTGGGATTCCGATGATCACGGCCGTTCATCAAGCGGAAGCTCTTACTGTGATACAACACAAAGCCGAAGAAAAGAATGCGCCGTTTATCTCGTTACATGATACTTGTACCTTTAAGGACCAGCAGCCGACTGAAACAGGTGAACGCTTCACATTCACTACCCCAAAAAGGGAGTACTCGCAGCTAGAGACAGGGTTAATCGGAACGCATCAAAGGCAGAACGCCTCCCTTGCCGTTCTACTGATCGAATGGCTGGAGCAAGAAGGATATATCCATGTGCTAGATGAGCAAGTGTATGAAGGAATTCGGCAAGCGGTGTGGGCTGGAAGATTTGAAAAGATCCAAGATCAGCCTCTTGTTTATTTAGATGGTGCTCATAACGAAGAAGGAATGGACCGTTTAATCGAAACTGTACAAGCTCATTTTTCCAGTAAACAGGTTCATGTTTGTTTTAGTGCGTTAAAAGATAAACCTTACAAACAAATGATCGAAAAGCTTGAAAGGATTAGTTCATCGATTCATTTTGTTTCCTTTGACTTTCCAAGAGCTGAATCAGCGGAAAAGCTTTATGCTTGCAGTCATTTAGAAGCAAAATCGTTTGATGAAGACCCTCGTGCAGTGCTTGAGTTCATTCAGAAAAAAAGCGCTGATCCTGCAGCAATGATTCTGGTGACAGGTTCGCTTTATTTTATCTCAGATGTACGAAGTCGTATTTTATAGTAAGGAAAAGACGCAAATTGCTTCTATGCAGTGTGCGTCTTTTTTCTTTTGATATGTAGGAGAGGGGGAAATTCACTTTTTCGCAAGGTGATCAAGGGTGAATCGCTATGGTACAATCCGGTCTATTCTATTTCCGGAAGGAGTCACCTAATTTGATCGATTTTTTTATGTTTTTCACAGGCATGGTCATGGGGTCATTTTTTCATCTAGTTGGTGAGAGGCTTCCGATGAAGCGGTCCATTCTTTTTCCTCGTTCACACTGCGGAGCTTGTAAAGAGCCGCTTTCTTTTCACGACATGCTCCCGCTTGTTTCTTATGTTGTATTGAAAGGGTCATGTAAGCATTGTGGAACCCGGCTCTCTTTGCTTTATCCACTGGTTGAGCTGTTGACAGGCGGCCTTTTTTTACTCGTTTATAGACATGCTGGTTTCTCTTTTGAGGGCTTTTTTCTTGTGAGTCTATGTAGTTTATTCGTGATTGCTGTCGTGAGCGATCTTTTTTATATGAGAGTACCAAACGAGCTCTTTCTCTTCTTTTTTCCTCTTTTCGTCATATACCGCACGCAAGAACCGCTTTTTATTTGGTGGGAAGGAGCGGCATCCCTTCTTATTTGTCTTCTTTTGTTTTATAGTTTAGAACATTTCAAGCCAAATAGTATGGGGGGAGCGGATGTCAAACTATTTGGTGTGCTTGCATTTTGCTTCGGATTTAAGCCGTTTCTGATCATTCTTTTTCTTTCGTCTGTCACGGGAATGGTTTACGCAAAGGTGTTTTCTTACAAGGCAAATGAACCCTTTCCTTTTGTTCCTGCCATCGCTTGTTCTTTCTGGCTTTATCTTTTTTGTGGTGATCTGTTAAACCCAATTCGCGATTTTTTTGGATGAGAAAATTGGCGAACACTTTTTGAACCTGCCGACAAAAGTCTTGTTCTTTTTTTTATTGGCTATGTTAAAGTGTGAAACAGAAAGAAGGACGGGTTACATTCGCGCTATTTCATTGGACAGAAAGGTCTTTCTTACAAACAATGTCAGAAAGCGGGGAATGACAGTGAAAAAAAGGCAGGCAAAAAAACAAGGGTTAAAGGTCAATATTAATGGCAAGGAAGAAATGCTGCATGGAGAAGAGCATCAACCTCAAAAACAGCAAGAGGATCAAGTGACGTTTTCGAACTGGGAGGAAAAGAGGCAGTCGGAACAGGAGACAGCCGCTTCCGAGGAGGAACCGTCCAAACCGAAAGAAGAAGATTTTCAATGGGACGATGCAGCTGATCACATTTACCATTCGGATCCAAAGGTCGTCACACCTTATCAAAAGAAAAAAGGTTCTTTTGACCAGAAGTTCAGTAAAAATCGCGGTCCCTTCAAACGAGTGATGACTACGATTGTGTTTGCAGTCGTTCTAGGGACAGGCCTCGGTGTATTTGCATTAAGTTTAAGTAAAGATGGGTCTGCCAATCCATCAGGAGGCGATCATATCAGCGTCTCAGCATCTGGAAGCGGACCTTCGGCGAAAGCTGGGGGAGATGCGCCACCGGCTGATCTTGCAGATACGTCAAAGGACAATGAAGGTGAAAAAAGTGCATCAGGTCATTTTTCAACCTTTGTGGTGCAGGCTGGAAAGTTTTCTTCTGAAAAAGGAGCAGATGACTTAGTGGACAGTTTAAAAGAGGCAGGATATGCAGGTAAAAAGGTATCAATGGATGATGGATATTATGTGATTGCCGGACTTGCCACAGAACAAGGGATGACAAGTGCCGTTGGGAAAAAATTGATCGATCAGCACTTTGAAGCATGGGGAGGAAAAGAGCTCTCGTTTCAAGTGCCGGATGAGCTGACAGGTTTAATAGAGAAGGCATCTGTCTTATCCTCTAAGGTGATTGCAGGAGAAGATGTGGATCAAAAAGAAGTCACTCAGCTGATTTCTGAACTCGAAAATGCCAAAACAACCGATGCACCAGCTAAAAGCAGTTTGCTGAAAGCTGTTCAGCTTTTAAATGACCCATCTGCTGAAAATGGCTGGAAATCTCAGCAAGCGCTATTAGATCAACTAAATACGTAAAATCATGTTTTTAACAGCCAAACTAGTCAAAAAATGACTAGTTTTTTTCTTTTGCTTCCAACATAATGATGTAGGAACATGAAAATGGCATTTTCGTCAATTGTCGGTAAGATATTCATTTGATAGGATGAATGGGTATCTTACCTCTTAGGCTAAACCCTGAAAGGATGAACAAACATGAACCAGTTAATACTCGCATCTCAATCACCTAGAAGAAAAGAATTGCTTGATTTAGCAGGGTTTTCTTATGACATTCAAGCAAGTGATTTAAAAGAAGAAATAAATCGAAACCTTTCTCCTGCTGAGAACGTCCAATGGTTGGCAGAACAAAAAGCAAATGATATTCAAAAAATACATCCCAAAGCTGTGATCATTGGTGCAGATACAATTGTTGCAATTGATGGCAAATGTCTTGGAAAGCCAAAAGACAAGGAAGATGCAGCCTCAATGCTTCAATTATTGTCAGGTAAGACACATCAAGTCTTGACTGGTGTCACGATTCAATCAGAGAATAGAAAAGAAACATTTTATGAACAGACAGACGTGACATTTTGGCCGCTTACACAAGATGAAATAGACCGCTATATTGAAACCGATGAGCCTCTTGATAAAGCTGGAAGCTACGGCATTCAAGGAAAAGGTGCCCTGTTTGTACAAAAAATAGACGGTGATTATTTTTCCGTTGTAGGACTCCCTATTGCTAAAACAGTCAGAGTGCTTGAAACATTTGGTATCACCCCTTTTTGATGACGGGAAGGAATCAAAAAAGGAGTGTAGATCTTGAATCATTTCCCTATGCTGCTAAAGCATTTTCCTCATGATGAAAAGCCGCGCGAACGATTTGTCAAATATGGCCCAAGCAGCTTATCAAACCATGAACTTGTCGCGATTCTTTTGAGAACAGGCACAAAAAAGGAATCAGTTCTTCAAGTGTCCGCAAGACTTTTACAAACATTTGGTGGTCTTCGTTCTGTGAAGGAAGCTTCGATTGAAGAATTGTCAAAGATTCGAGGAGTTGGAAAAGCGAAGGCGATCTCTCTTTTAGCTGCTTTAGAACTCGGCACTAGATTACACCATCAAACGACGGACAACCGTTATGTGATCCGCACGCCGGAAGATGGTGCGAATTTTGTGATGGAAGATATGCGATTTTTGACGCAGGAGAATTTCGTTTGTCTTTATCTCAATACCAAAAATCAAGTTCTTCATAAACATACTGTGTTTATCGGAAGTCTAAATTCGTCGATTGTTCACCCGCGCGAAATTTTTAAAGAGGCCTTTAAACGTTCGGCCGCTTCATTTATATGTGTGCACAACCATCCATCTGGAGATCCGACGCCCAGCAGGGAAGATATTGAAGTCACACAGCGACTTTTTGAATGTGGGAAGCTGATTGGAATACAGCTGCTTGATCATCTAGTGATCGGTGATCAAAAATTTGTGAGTTTGAAGGAAAAAGGGTATTTGTAACACTTTTTTTTTCAATGTTTTACGATATAATAGAGTTTATGAGTTTTTCCCTAAAGGGAATTTTGGTTTAAGAAAGGAAGATACATACATATGTTTGGAATTGGTACAAAAGACCTTGGAATAGATCTTGGAACAGCGAATACGCTTGTTTTTATTAAAGGAAAAGGCATTGTTGTGAGAGAACCTTCGGTCGTAGCTTTGGAAACTGATACGAAGTCTATAGTGGCGGTTGGAAATGACGCTAGAAACATGATCGGTCGTACACCTGGTAATGTTGTGGCACTGCGCCCAATGAAAGACGGAGTCATTGCAGACTACGAGACGACAGCAACAATGATGAAATATTACATTAATCAAGCATTAAAAGGTAAAGGGCTTTTTGCTCGTAAACCGTACGTGATGGTGTGTGTACCATCTGGTATTACAGCAGTAGAAGAGCGTGCAGTCATTGATGCAACAAGACAAGCTGGTGCTCGTGACGCATACCCTATTGAAGAGCCATTTGCTGCGGCAATTGGTGCTAACCTTCCTGTATGGGAGCCAACTGGAAGCATGGTTGTAGATATTGGCGGCGGTACAACAGAAGTAGCCATTATCTCACTTGGCGGTATTGTGACATCTCAATCGATCCGTGTTGCAGGAGACGAAATGGATGATGCGATCAGCAGCTACATTCGTAAAACGTATAATCTTATGATTGGTGATCGCACGTCAGAAGCGATTAAAATGGAAATCGGTTCTGCGCAGCCTGACGTACATGATGAGATGGACATTCGCGGCCGTGACCTTTTAACAGGTCTGCCAAAAACGATCTCTATTACGGCAGAAGAAATTGCAAAAGCGCTTCGCGATACGGTGGAAACAATTGTCGATGCGGTCAAAATGACACTTGAAAAAACGCCACCTGAGCTGGCAGCAGATATTATGGACCGTGGAATTGTATTAACAGGCGGCGGTGCATTGCTACGTAATCTTGACAAAGTCATTAGTGATGAAACAAAAATGCCGGTCATTATTGCTGAAGATCCGCTTGACTGTGTGGCGATCGGAACAGGGAAAGCACTAGAACATATTCACTTGTTCAAAGGAAAATCTAAAGATAATCGATAATTGGGCGTAAATAAAGAGGTGTAAGACATGCCGCAGTTTTTTATGAATAAAAGATTAATGTTGCTCCTTGTCTGTGTCATCGTACTGGTGGCCATGATTGGTTTTTCAGTGAAAAGCGGCAGAGGTGCTTCATGGCCGGAAAAATTAGTGGGGGATACGACAGGCTTTTTTCAAGGTGTCTTTCATAAACCATCACAATTTATTGCCGGTATTTATGGGAACGTACAAGATTTAAAGAACACATATGATGAAAACGAGCGACTTCGAAAAAAACTTGATGGACAAACCCAATATGAGGCGAAACTTCAAGAACTAGAAGATGAGAACAAAAAGCTTCGCAAGCAGCTCGGATATGTGAACTCTATTCGTGACTACACGCCCATACTTTCAACAGTCATTGCGAGAAACCCGTCCCTTTGGGATAGTTTTGTCATGATTGATAAAGGGAAAAAACAAGGCGTTGAAAAAGATATGGCGGTCACCAATGAGAGTGGTGCGTTAATTGGGAAAATTGAAAGTGATAAGCTCAACAATTTTACGTCGACTGTAAGGTTGCTAAGCTCTACAGATCAAAATAATAGAATTTCAACGAAAATTTTTGCGAAAAAGGGCAAAGAAGAACTCAATGGAATTATTAACGGTTATGACAGCAAGAAAAAAATGCTGACAATGAACATTTTAAAATCCGATGCTGATGGGGATGTCAAAAAAGGAGATCTTGTTGAAACATCTGGAGCGGGGGGCGTATTCCCGCAGGGCTTGACGATTGGGAAGGTAAGTGAAATTGAGCCGGACCATTACGGACTGACAAAAATTATTTATGTAGAACCAGCTGCTGAACTCAATAATTTAGACCGTGTGATTGTTGTGAATCGCAGCACAAGTACGGCAGATGCATCTCAATTAACGAAGGAGGAAGGCTCGTGAAACGTGTCCTTCTTGCTTTCGTCATGTTGTTTATTTTCGTATTTGACAGTATTTTTGTCGATTTAGTGAAGCTCCCATTTGTTTCAGACAATCAAATTTTAGCGCCTCATTTCATCTTACTCGCACTTGTATTTATGACAGCTTTTGTGAATCAAAAATATGGTGTGATTTATGGATTTATCTTTGGACTTTTATATGATATTTCGTATACAGGTATACTTGGTGTTCATATGTTTGGCTTTGGTGCGCTCTGCTATTTGTTAGCAAAAGCCTTCAAAGTCCTCCAAACGAATATGTTAGTCGTTGTCTTTCTATCGATGATTGCTGTTGCAGTGATGGAGTTTTATGTGTACGGCGTTCAAGCGACGATTCAACCAGGTATTATGCCTTTTAATACGTATGTCATCGAACGCTTTATTCCAACGATTCTTTTAAATACTGCTGCGTCTCTCATACTTGTTGTGCCGCTTAGGCTCTTTTTCATCAATGTGAAACAAGGACTGATCGACGAATAAAAGCAGGAGTTTGTCCAATTACGGCGAAATGAGTATGTTGTTGAGGTGAGCATCTTGAAAACTCAAAAACAGCAGTATGTGACAATAAAAGGTACAAAAAACGGATTAACATTACAGTTAAATGATGACTGTTCGTTTGAAGACCTTCTTTCTGGCTTGCGAGAGGTTCTTTTACTTGAGCAATATACAGACGGAAGAGAAGGACATAAAGTCAATGTGCATATTAAACTTGGTTTTCGATATTTAACAGAGGATCAAGAGGCGCGTTTAACTGAAGCGGTGTCTGAAAATGAACATCTCGTCATTCACTCTATTGAAAGTGACGTCATGTCAACTGAAGAGGCGAGACGTTTAAAAGCAGAGGCTGAGATTACTTCTGTAGCAAAAATTGTACGCTCTGGACAGGTGCTTTATGTCGAAGGGGATCTTTTATTAATAGGAGATGTCAACCCTGGCGGCACCATTCGTGCAGGGGGGAATATTTTTGTGCTCGGTGCATTAAAAGGTGTAGCGCATGCTGGATGTAATGGGAACAAACAAGCTGTCATTGCGGCATCTCATATGATTCCAACCCAGCTTCGCATCGCACAGGTGTTTAACCGTGCACCGGATCAAAAAGAAGATGGAAATGAAATGGAATGTGCTTATTTAGATATAGATGGCAATATGATCATTGAACGCCTGCAGCAATTGGCTCATATAAGACCTAATCTGACAAGGCTTGAGGGAGGAATGTGAAATTGGGCGAGGCTATTGTGATTACCTCAGGAAAAGGCGGCGTTGGCAAAACAACAACATCTGCAAACTTAGGCACAGCACTAGCAATTCAAGGAAAAAAAGTGTGTCTAGTTGATACCGACATCGGCCTTCGGAATTTAGATGTCGTGATGGGGCTTGAAAACCGCATTATTTATGATCTAGTCGATGTAGTAGAAGGAAGATGCAAGATTCACCAAGCGCTTGTGAAGGATAAGCGGTTCGAGGATCTGTTGTATCTTTTACCTGCTGCTCAAACAAGCGATAAAACGGCGGTAGAGCCGGAGCAGATCAAAGAATTAATTCAATCATTGAAACAAGACTTTGATTATGTTGTCATTGATTGCCCTGCTGGAATTGAGCAAGGCTTTAAAAATGCTGTATCAGGTGCTGACAAAGCGATTGTGGTCACGACACCTGAAATCTCAGCTGTGAGAGATGCAGACCGAATTATCGGCTTGCTGGAACAAGAGGATATTGAACCGCCTCGTTTGATTGTGAACCGCATTCGTACACACATGGCGAAAAATGGCGATTCGATGGATGTGGATGAAGTTGTCCATCATTTATCAATTGATCTTCTCGGCATTGTAGCCGATGATGATGATGTCATTAAGGCTTCAAACAATGGTGAACCGATTGTCATGGATGCTAAAAATAAAGTTTCCATTGCGTATCGTAATATTGCTCGCCGCGTACTAGGTGAATCTGTTCCTCTTCAATCCTTTGAAGAAGAAAACAAAGGGATGTTTGCAAAGCTGAAAGCATTTTTCGGTGTAAGAGCATAATGATTCACGTGAGATGAGACCGATTCGATGAGAATCGGTCTTTTTGTTGCATATCATATGAGGTCGCCACATAAAATGTACAAACTGTTTGTATGTAAAGGGTGATCTTATGAAAAGAGTGGACGAGTATCGAAAGAAAATAGCGCAGCGCCGCAAAATGAAGCAGCCAGCTGCTGCCCCTAAGAAGGCAGCTTTCAAGAAGAGAGATGATGTTCCGCCATGGGTCATGTTAACAGAAGAAGAAAAGCATTCTGGCTCGGCTTCCTACGAGTCAACGTCTCACCAAACGAAAAAATTTCGCCATCCGTTATTTCATTCAAATACGTTTGTGCTTAAATGTTTACTTTCTGCCTCTCTTGTACTGATTGCCGCTATTTCATTTAAAGGGCAGGCGGGGCCTTTTCAGCAGCTGAAGCCGATGATCAGTCAAACCTTTGAACAAGATTTTCAATTTGCCGCCGCCAACCGGTGGTTTGAGAAAACTGTCGGAAACCCACTTGCCTTTTTAACCGATAGAAAAGAAGGGCAAAAGGACGTACAAGCCAATCAAGAACTGGCTGTCCCTGCCTCTGGAAAAGTACAGGAATCCTTTACGCAAAATGGTGCCGGAGTGAAAGTTGAAACATCTGCTGAAGCCATCGATAGTATGAAAGAAGGCTATGTCGTAGAAGTGAAAAAGAAAAGTGATACAGGGCTTACAGTCGTGGTGCAGCATGCAGATAACAGCTACAGCTGGTACGGCCAACTAAAAGAAGCTGATGTGGCTTTATACGATTTTGTCGATAAAGGGGAAAAAATTGGTCAAATTGCGCTTGATGAACAAGGCAAGGGGACATATTACTTTGCCATTAAGCAAAATGAACAGTTTATTGATCCCATTCAGGTGATGACCTTTGAATAGATGGATGCTCATGCTGACAAAGGTCCATGTTCACCCGCTCCTTTGGATAGTCATGGCATTTGCCATGCTATCAGGTCAAATTAAGCCGCTGCTTTGTCTGCTCATCATCGTCTGTGTCCATGAGCTTGGACATGCAGCGGCTGCTTGTTATTATCACTGGCGGATTCGGCGGATTTTTTTACTGCCATTTGGCGGGGCGGTAGAAGTAGAAGAGCACGGGAACCGTCCGCTAAAAGAAGAGCTGGCGGTCATTTTATGCGGACCGCTTCAGCATGTCCCGCTCCAGCTCGTCGCCTGGCTTCTCATGGAAGCCTCACTTATCTCATATGACGTCTTTACGATGTTTACTTTTTATAATGTAGCGATTTTTCTAGTGAACCTTTTGCCCATTTGGCCACTTGATGGCGGGAAATTATTCTTTTTGCTCTTATCTGTTTTTTACCCTTTCCAACAGGCACATGCCCTTGCAATAAAAGGCTCTCTCATTTTTTTCGGTCTTTTGACAGCAGGGTTACTCTGTTTTGCTCCGCTGCAATTCAACGGCTGGATCCTGCTCACTTTTTTAGCCTACTCGCTTGTGATGGAGCACCGGCAGCGGCATTATATCAGGGTACGTTTTTTACTAGAACGTTATTACGGTAAAAAAGAGCAAAAGGTAGAGAAACTCATTCCGCTGAGAGCCAGTGCTGAGGAGAAAATATATGAAGTGATGGCGCGATTCCAAAGAGGCTGTAAGCATCCCATTATTATCGAACGGAATGGTGTGAAAATGAGCCAGCTCGATGAAAATGAATTGCTCCATGCTTATTTTTCAGATCGAAGAACCACCTCTTCCATGGAAGATCTTCTTTTGCCGTACTAATGGTGAAAATACATTGACATTCAGCGTCTAATTTGATATATTTTTTAATGTTATGGATATGTAGCACCCGTGCTACAACCGCGCGGAGCAGGTGTAAAGTGCCTATTGGCCCCCTGTATTCGGCGAGTCTGAGTTTATTAGGAGGTGCAGAGATGTACGCAATTATCGAAACTGGTGGCAAACAAGTAAAAGTTGAAGAAGGTCAAACTGTTTATGTTGAAAAACTAGCTGCTGAAGCAGGTGAAACAGTTACTTTCGAAAACGTATTGTTTGTCGGCGGAGACACTGTCAAAGTGGGTAACCCTTCAGTTGCTGGAGCAACAGTAACGGCTAAAGTTGAAAAACAAGGTCGCGGTAAAAAAATTACTGTGTTCAAGTACAAACCGAAGAAAAACAACCACAAGAAACAAGGTCATCGTCAACCTTACACTAAAGTTGTTATCGAAAAAATCAACGCTTAAGGCGTGTGAGTGATATGATCAAAGCAACCATTACTCGGTCGCCAGCAGATGAAAGCATTACGTCTTTTCAGATGACTGGACATGCCGAGTTTGCTGAAAAAGGTCAGGATCTCGTTTGTGCAGGTGTATCTGCTGTTGTTTTCGGGTCAGTCAATTCAATTATTGCACTGACAGGAATGGATCCACTGCTTGATATTGGAGATGAAGGCGGGTATTTCTCTTTTGAACTGCCAGCTGATACAGATCCAGTCACCTTTGAAAAAGCCCAGTTGCTTTTAGAAGGCATGGTCGTTTCCTTAGAAACAATTGAACGAGATTATCACGATTATGTGAGAATATCTACAAAAAAATAGGAGGTGAACTTCATGCTTAGATTAGATCTTCAATTTTTCGCATCTAAAAAAGGGGTAGGTTCTACAAAGAACGGACGTGACTCTGAGTCTAAACGTTTAGGCGCTAAACGTGCTGATGGTCAATTCGTAACTGGTGGTTCTATCCTTTATCGTCAACGTGGAACGAAAATCTATCCAGGTGAAAACGTTGGACGCGGAGGCGACGACACTCTTTTCGCTAAAATCGACGGAACAGTTAAATTCGAACGTTTCGGTCGTGACCGTAAAAAAGTGAGCGTATATCCTGCGGCACAATAATTGCTAAAAACTCCGGTCATTGACTGGAGTTTTTTTCACTATTCAGGGAGCTTTTGCGCTTTTTACAAGTAGTACCGAAGATGATAAAAGAAGATGCACTCCATAAATATCAAAGAATGTTTGCTGACTTTGCCTCATTTTCTCCTATACGATCAGAAAAAACAACCTTTCCTCACATAACTAGTGTTTTTCTAAGCTGTCTTCTCTGTTATAATTCAGGGAGACATATTGATGATAAGACTCCTAAAAGAGAGACCAAACGATTGGGAGTGCGATAATGGAAGAGATACCAAGTAAACAAAACGAAAAATTAACTCACGTTGCATTAACGAATGAATTGATCCATCTGCTTAGTCGTTCAAGACACGACTGGATGAATAAATTGCAGTTAATCAAAGGCAACTTGACATTAGAAAAATATGACCGAGTGTTCGAAATAATAGAAGAAATGGTCATTGAAGCACAGCATGAATCCAAACTCTCAAATTTAAAAATTCCCCAATTGGCCTATTACTTTCTAACCTTTAATTGGGAGTCGCATTTTATCACCCTAGAATATGAAGTGCTTGGTGAAACCCGAGACTTATCAGCATATGAATCGCAGCTGCTAACGGTATCACGGGAGTTGTTTTCGATATTCGATCAATCAGTTTGCCAAAAAACTGAAAATCATTTAACGGTCACTTTCCAAACGGATCATGAAGAGAATGATGTGATCTTATATTTTGATTTCAAAGGAAAATTAACAAGTTTGGATGCGTTAAATGCGTTTCATGACGCAAACTATCCATGTATGAGTATAACGCAATTTCATGTGACGAATCACGAGTCCATGATTGAGCTTTGTTTGAGGCAAGAACGAGATATGTGATGCAGAGAAACGGAGGAAGTTATGTTTGTAGATCAGGTTAAAGTGTATGTTAAAGGCGGTGACGGCGGAAACGGTATGGTGGCGTTCCGTCGTGAAAAATATGTGCCAAAAGGCGGGCCAGCTGGCGGCGACGGCGGAAATGGTGCAGATGTAGTTTTTGAAGTAGACGAAGGACTCAGAACGTTAATGGACTTTCGTTATAAGCGTCATTTCAAGGCGGACCGCGGTGAGCATGGAATGAGTAAAAACCAGCATGGCCGAAATGCGGAAGAAATGATTGTTAAAGTTCCGCCGGGTACAGTTGTGACAGATGCTGAGACGGAACAAGTACTAGCTGACTTGACAGAGCATGGACAGCGGGCTGTGATTGCCAAAGGCGGACGTGGCGGACGTGGAAATTCACGCTTCGCAACACCAGCAAACCCTGCACCACAGCTGTCTGAAAACGGTGAGCCAGGTAAAGAACGTGACGTCATCTTAGAATTAAAAGTACTTGCAGATGTTGGACTTGTTGGTTTCCCAAGTGTCGGGAAGTCAACGCTGCTTTCGATTGTCTCTTCTGCAAAACCAAAAATTGCGGATTATCATTTTACAACGCTTGTGCCAAACCTCGGAGTTGTTGAAACAGACGATAACCGAAGCTTTGTCATGGCGGATCTGCCAGGACTGATCGAAGGAGCGCACGAGGGTGTTGGCTTAGGTCATCAATTTTTACGCCACATTGAACGTACACGTGTCATTGTCCATGTCATTGATATGTCTGGACTTGAAGGGCGTGACCCATACGAAGATTACGTGACGATTAACGAGGAGCTTGAGCAATACAATATGAGATTGACAGAGCGTCCGCAAATCATTGTAGCGAACAAAATGGACATGCCGGATGCAGCTGACAATCTAGCGGCATTTAAAGAAAAATTAACAGATGACTATAAAGTGTTCCCAATTAGTGCGATCACAAGAGAAGGGCTTCGTGAGCTCTTATTTGAAATCGCCAATCAGCTTGAAACAACACCGGAATTCCCGCTCTACAATGAAGAAGAGCTCTCTGATAACCGTGTGATGTACAAGTTTGATGAAGGAGAAGCAGCATTTGAGATCTCAAGAGATCCTGATGGTACGTTTGTCTTAACTGGTAAAGCACTTGAGCGACTGTTTAAGATGACAGATTTCTCAAGAGACGAGTCAGTGAAACGATTCTCTAGACAGCTGCGCGGAATGGGCGTTGATGATGCCCTGCGTGAACGTGGTGCAAAAGATGGAGACATCATTCGTCTGCTTGAATTTGAATTTGAATTTATCGATTGATCAAAAGGAGGGTCCAGTTCATGGGCTCTCCCGTTTTTAAAAGGGGAGAAAACAGGTGAAAGAAGAAACGTTCTATTTAGTAAGAGAG
>NZ_JBPAFI010000001.1:681380-681693 GCF_050864245.1 Bacillus sp. XT-4 | reverse complement strand
CGGAGAGCTGGGAGACATTAGATGTGATTCAGTCACATCCGCACGCCATTGCGCAGTGTCATCAATTTTTGAAGAGACAGTTTCCTAATATCCCGCATCGGCCAGTGGAATCAACAGGCTATGCAGCGAAATACATCAGTGAGCATCCAGATGAAGCTGTTGGTGCGATTGCGAATGAAATCGCCGCAAAAACGTACGGATTGACGATTGCGAAAAAAGACATTCATGATTATCCGCACAATCATACACGTTTTGTCATTTTACATAAAGAGGCGAAGGCATCGTTCCCAATGAATTCTGGTTTTTCTTCAAA
>NZ_JBPAFI010000001.1:341333-681199 GCF_050864245.1 Bacillus sp. XT-4 | reverse complement strand
CTTGTCCCTGGCGCCATTCAAGAATTAGAAGCAATTGGCTGTGAAGTGAAACTACTCGGCAGCTATCAAACATATGAATTAACGAATGAAAAATAGTGTCCTCTTGGGGACACTATTTTTTTAGTCTTTAATGAGAAATCCAGCGTCATCAAGCGCTTGAATGGCTTGGTCAAGCTGCTTTTGGCTGTATGAAGTAAGGGTATGTAAGTGTACGCCGTCTGTCAGCTCTGATAAGTAGGAGGCGCCCGTATTAGAAATATGATGAACGAAGTCAGCCACTTGTTTGCGCGTACTCACTCGAATAGAGGCCGTCAGCTCCCCGTAGACAGGGTGCTCAATGATCACGTCTTTCACCGTTACACCGTAGTCTACAATCAGTGTCAGCTCCTCTTCTGTACGATGAGGATCGTGCTTGCAAGCGATAATCTGTTCAATTTCAGTTTCCGGTGTATGCTGCGCCATATACACATAGCCTTGGCTTGTGGCAATAATGGGTTCGTTTTTTGCTTTGAGTAATGAAATATCTTGTACAATGACTTGTCGTGAGACAGCGGCTTTTTTAGCTAAAAAACTTCCGGTGAGTGGTGTATCAGTCTCTTGTAGCCACTTTAAAATGGCGTTTCTTCTATCTTCGCCAATGAGTTTTCTCTCTTGTTCCACGTTTTATGCTCCTTTCTTCTCCTTTTGCAAGCTCTCAAATGTATGCAAAAGCTGATCGATGTCATCCTTTGATGATCCTCGTCCAAATGATAGTCGAATGAATTGAAGGGCATCACGATCTGATACATGTAATGCCTTCACAGCAGGGGAAGGGTGGTGATAACCAGAAGCGCACGCACTTCCTGTGGATATACAAATCCCATGCCGGTTACAAGCTAACATTACATATTGTCCTTCAAACCCTTCAAAAAAACAACCAATAATATGAGGCAGCGTGCGGCGCTGGTCACTTTCTTGCAGCATGCGGACAGGCAGCTGCCTTTTTTTTAGCTGCTGAAGAAAATAATCACGAAGCTGAATATCTAGCTGTTGCTGTTGATCTATTTTCAGCATGATTTGCTCGCTTGCGGCTACAAAAGCACCGATGCATGGCACGTTCACTGTCCCTGGGCGTAGACCATTTTCCTGAACAGTATCTTGATATATAGGCTTCCAAGGGACATGTGCCCCCATATAGACAGCACCGGCGCCCTTAGGTGCATACACTTTATGACTCGAAATGGAGAGGGCATCAACCCCTAGTTCTTTAATCGACACATGCATTTTTCCGAATGTTTGCACTGCATCTGTATGAAAAAGAATGTCTCTTTCTTTTAAGAGCGTTGCTAATTCAGCTAATGGCTGAATAATCCCAGTTTCTGAGTTGGCATGCTGGATGGATACTAGTCCGGTTTCAGGCAATAGAGCCTGTTTGAGAATCTCCTTTGTGATAATTCCTTCTTGATTCGGTTCTATGACCGTCACCTTCACACCGAGACGCTGCAAGGCATTGACCGCATGATGAACAGAAGGGTGCTCTACTGATGTGGTAATGACATGCTGTTTATGTGGAGGTAGCCCATTTATGATCGATTGAATCGCAAGGATATTGGATTCAGTTCCGCCACTTGTAAAGTAAATACTATCAGGTTCGCCCCCTAGAATCGCTGCAAGTGATTGTCTGCTGTAAGCCAAGATTTCATTTGCTCTTCCTCCTGCATCATGCAGGCTGCTCGCATTTCCGTAACATTCTTTGCTCAACTGCTGAAATACATGCAGTGATTCCTCAGAAACAGGTGTAGAAGCTGCATAATCTAAATAAATCAAATCCATCCATCTCCTGTGTGAAAATTTTTTCTTGTATTTATTGTAGTGTTGTGTAATGATATGTGTCAAGACAGGTGTAAATGACAGGAGGGGCGATTGTGTCATCTATCAAAAAAGTCATTGTGGTGGGGTCGGGCATTGCGGCTCTTTCCTTTGTGAATACGATCTCAGAGAACTGCCAAGTCATCATGATGACAAAAAAACAATTTTCCTCTAGTAATTCCATGCTCGCACAAGGGGGAATCGCTGCAGCCTTTTCCGCACATGATTCTGTCGATCAGCATGTGCAAGACACTTTAGCTGCGGGGTGTGGTCACAATGATGACAAAACTGTACAGGAGATCGTCCGTCATGGAAAAGATCTTGTAAAGAAGCTCGTAGAAGAGGGCTGCCCATTTGATCGAGATGAAACGGGAATTCCGCAGTTAGGTAAAGAGGGAGCCCATACGACCCATCGTATTCTGCATGCAGGAGGAGATCAAACGGGAAAAACCCTCGTGCAGTTTTTGAAAGGGAAGCTCGGCTCACACATTCATGTATACGAAAATCATCATGTCATGGATCTATTGGTTCATGAAGGGGTATGTACCGGTGTTGTGTGGAAAGACGAAAAAGGTCATGTACATACAATGACCGCGGATGCAGTTGTATTATCCACTGGCGGCTGTGGATCCTTATATGAAACAAACACAAATGATCCGTCTGTGACAGGAGATGGTCTGATGATGGCCTATCGCGCAGGGGCACAGCTAGTAGATCTCGAATTTGTGCAATTCCATCCGACCCTTTTGACCACTTCAGGTAAAGCGATCGGTCTCGTATCAGAGGCAGTCAGGGGAGAGGGCGCCTATTTAGAAGATGAATCAGGCAGGCGGATCATGAAAGGAATCCACCCGCAGAGCGATTTAGCGCCTAGAGATGTGGTGGCAAGGACCATTTTCCATGAGCAGCAACTCGGTCATTCCATTTATCTTAACATCCGTGATATTCCGCATTTTTCTGCACGTTTTCCTGCGATTGCTTCGATGTGTCAGCGTGCGGGAGTTGATATGGCAAGCGGAAGGCTGCCAGTTTCACCCGGTATGCACTTTTTAATGGGTGGAATTAAGGTGAATGAACATGGAGAAACAACTGTTCCATCACTTTTCGCCATTGGTGAAGCAGCTTGTACAGGTTTACACGGCGCCAATCGACTGGCAAGTAATTCGCTCTTAGAAGGTCTCGTTTTAGGAAACAAGGCGGCACGGTATGTTGAGCGGTTGCAAGCCCAGCAAGATAAAAACCCTGCTCTTTCCATTCAAGAAGTATGGTCTGTCCCAACGGTGTCACAGGCTCAGCTCAGAAAATGGATGACAGCATATGCCGCAATTGTGAGAGATGAGAAAGGCTTACAGACTTTGCTCGATCATTTAGAACAAGTCTCTTTTCAGCAAATTAATGTGAAAAATATCACAAATGAACAGATCGAAATAACTAATCAATGGGCTTTAGCCATATGCCTTATCAAATCCGCATTACTCAGAACAGAAAGTAGGGGCGGTCATTATCGCATCGATTATCCAAATCGGCACGATGCTTCGTGGCGAGCAAAACAGATTGTACATGAACAGGGCCATATTTATACCGTAAAAAATGAAAGGATTGGTGCCAAATGGAACGTTTACAGTTAAAGCAAATGCTCACTCATTTTTTAAAAGAAGATATTGGGTTTGGAGATGTATCCGCTGATGCCATCTTTGGAGACAAGAAAGGAACAGCTTACATCATGGCGAAACAATCAGGCGTATTGGCCGGGACACAAGTCATTGATATGGGATACAAACTGCTGAATGAACAAGTTCAAACTGAGCTGTTTTTCCAGGAAGGTGATTGGATTCATGAAGGGGCTGTACTGGCACAAATAACAGGCCCCGTCAACGACTTGCTGAAAGGGGAGCGGGTGGTGTTGAATATCCTACAAAGAATGACAGGGATTGCTACACTAACGCATGAAGCAGTAGAGCGATTAGCTGATCCATCTATTACGATTTGTGATACGAGAAAGACGACACCCGGTTTGCGCATGCTGGAGAAGTACGCAGTAAAAGTCGGAGGCGGAAAGAATCATCGTTTCGGCTTATCCGATGGTGTGATGATTAAAGATAATCATATTGCGGCTTGTGGTTCTATCAGGGAAGCTGTGGAGAAAGCAAGAGCATACGCCGGTCATATGGTGAAAATTGAAGTGGAAATTGAATCAGAAGCACAGCTGATGGAAGCCATTGATGCCAAAGCAGATGTCATCATGTTTGACAACTGCTCTCCAGACGAAGTGAAGCGCTTTAAACAAATGACCCCTGAAACCATATTGACAGAGGCATCAGGCGGCATCACGTTAGAGAATGTGGCTAACTACCGGGGGACAGGTGTAGACCTTATTTCACTTGGATTCCTTACACATTCTGCTCCATCATTCGATTTTAGTATGAATATGGAATTCAGCCATAAAGGGGGAACGACTCATGTCCATGGTTGATGTGTTAGCAGCACAACATACAGCCATGATGCCAGATGAATATAAACAGCGCTCTTATGATGAAATGAAAGAGAGAGTATTAGAGATTAAAAGCGCTTTTGGATCAAAGCTTTTTATACCGGGTCATCATTATCAAAAAGATGAAGTCATCCAATTTGCTGATGTGACAGGTGATTCATTGCAGCTTGCACAAATTGCTGCTGACAATCACGAAGCAGAATACATTGTATTTTGCGGGGTTCATTTTATGGCAGAAACGGCCGATATGCTATCAAAAAAGAATCAGCACGTCTTTTTGCCAGATATGAGAGCAGGTTGTTCAATGGCAGATATGGCGAATATGAAACAAACAGACAGGGCGTGGGATCAGCTCACTGAGCTGTTTGGAGATACGATCCTTCCGCTGACTTATGTAAACTCAACGGCTGATATTAAAGCATTTGTCGGCAAACATGGCGGATCGACTGTCACATCTTCAAACGCTAAAAAAGTATTGGAGTGGGCGCTGACCCAAAAAGAGCGAATTCTTTTTCTTCCTGATCAGCATTTAGGGCGTAACACAGCCTATGATTTAGGGATTCCGCTAGAGGAAATGGCTGTCTGGGATCAAATAGAAGAAAAGCTCATCACCGACCAACCGCTTCATCGAATCAAAATGATTTTATGGAAAGGTCATTGCTCTGTTCATGAGAAATTTACCATTGAGAATATTGAACAAACGAGAAAACGTGACCGTGACATACAGATTCTTGTTCATCCAGAGTGTACGCATGAAGTCGTAAAGGCTTCTGATCTAGCTGGTTCAACGAAATTTATTATTGATACGATCAAGCAGGCACCAGCAGGAAGTAAGTGGGCCATTGGAACAGAAATGAATTTAGTGAAACGCATCATTGACCAGCACCCTGACAAACAAATTGAATCCCTCAATCCAGATATGTGTCCATGTTTGACAATGAACCGTATTGACCTGCCTCATCTACTATGGTCACTTGAAAGCATTGAAAAAGGGGAGCCAGTCGGTTTGATTCAAGTGGATGAAGAGACGACAAAAGAGGCATTGCTCGCTTTAAATAAGATGCTGACCATTAAATAATGAAGTGTCCCCTCCTATCAGAAAACAAGTTTTTATCATATCGGCTTGTAAATAGGCATAAATTTATGTTGAAACATATTGTACTTCTGACATAACCGCTACGTTCACGTTTTGCATAGGAGGGGAAAACGTTGAAAATTCATATTGTGCAAAAAGGAGACTCCCTTTGGAAAATTTCAAAGAAGTACGGAGTCGACTTTCAAGAATTGAAAAAATTAAATTCACAGCTCAGTAATCCAGATTTGATCATGCCAGGAATGAAAATCAAAATTCCATCTAGTGGTGTTCCTGTGAAAACCGATCATCACAAAGCAAAAGAAATGCCAAAAGCAAAAGAACACCCGTATGTAAAAGAAAAGCCAAAGGATGTCGTGCAAGTTCAAGATACGAAGCCGAAGGAAAAACCGAATGAACCGGTACCTTATGTGCCACCAGTACCAAAGATTGAACAGCCAGTTTTTCCACAAGTTGATGTAAACTATTATCAGACGAATCTCTACCAGCCATTCACGCCTCCTCCCAAAAAAGAACATCATGAGAAAAAAGATCACGTTCATGAAAAGAAAGATCATGTTCATGAGAAAAAGGATCATAAAGATCACAAGGACCATTTTCATCATGAAAATAAGGATCATTTCAAAGATGAAGTGGCAAAGGGATATGATCCATTCATTCATATCCCACATCAAAAAGAGGAGGGAAAAGAAATGGAGTATAGTAATTACCCAAACCTTCCTAATTTCCCGCAAATGCCGAATGTTGGAGGGGCAGCAGTAGGGGGCATGGCTGAAAATAAAGAGCATCACCACCATCATCAAGAATCATATGATCCTTATTATGGTTATGGTCATTACATGCCAGCAATGTATCCATATCCGCAGCAAATGGTACCCGCTTCTCCTATTTTACCGGGATCAGGCCTTTGTTATCCGGTACAGCCGTATTATCACCATCACATGATGCCGTACCCTTATCCGGCGGCTCAGCCGTATTACCCTGCGTATCAAGCACCAGCTTATTACGGTGAAAATCACGAGCATCATGCAAACGATGGGCATCACTGGCACCACCATATGCATCCAAATGCAGGAGCGAATGCGAATGCCAATCAAGGCTTTTATCCAAACGCTCCAAATGAAGCATATGGCAAGGAAGACTGCGGATGCGATGATGGTATGAAGCATCATCAACCATGGCCTGGACATTATCCAAACCCTGTTCCATATGGTCAAATGGGTGCTTATCCAGCACAGCCTTATATGCAGCAGCCTTATCAAAACCCATCTGTTTTTGCAAGACCAGAAGAAGACGAAGAAGATTAATGACACAAGGGACGATCTCAATCGTTCCTTTTTTTGTTTATAACTGACAGCTTGTTTTTGTCCTCAACTGTACATGCTAAAACAGAGCCTGTTTTGCGCTCATGAGATTCAATTTGTACAGGGGGTTTTTCGTTTGAGACAAAAATGGCAAAAAACAATCGCCTTAGTGCTTCTACCTATTGGATTAACGGCATGTGGTACAAATAACAATGCGGGTGTAGATACACGTCATAATCAATCTGGCCAGCCAGTTGGATACCACTCCAATCAACAGGCAACAGACAACAATCAAGATCATCAAGGACCGGTTTCTGAGCTTATGGAGGGAATGAACGGAAGAAATACAACGAATGTTGATGATCGTTCACGCCCTACACAGGATCAAGTGAGAATGCCACTGACTGGTGGAGATGGACGCTACAGTCATGGAGATATGAACTATCATAACCAAATGTCGTTCTCTGGCTACGATAAACAAGAGAACATCCAGCGTTCAAGAAAAATCGCCAACCGAGTGAACAAAATGAACCATGTGACAGACTCACAAGTCATGGTGACGGATGAAAATGTGTATATTGCTCTTAAAACAGATGGGCGCTTGACATCAGAGGGTGTATCACAAGTAGAAGAAGCAGCGACTCGTTATGCAGATGGAAGAGCTGTCCAAGTCATTAAAGACGAAGGCGTATTTACACGCTTCAGAGATATGAGAAAAACGCAATTTGAAACAGGTCAGACAGGCATGACCCGCTAGGCGGGAATAAAAAAGGCTAAAGTTCATGACGAACTTTAGCCTTTCTTTAAAAATAAACTTTGATCCCGATATAAAATTCATAAAAGAAATAACAGCCAAACCCAAGTAATAAAATACCGGCAATAATGGATGTCCACTTGATCATTGTTCGATTCATCACTTTTCTTGTTAGGGAAACAATCGTGAGAAGACCGATGTCATGAAGAAGAATCCCTGCCAAAATACCCGCAGCAGCCAATATAAATTCAGATGAATTTGTATTCGTATAAGCATCTGCCAGTACAGCACCAAACACAGATACCCAGAACACAAGGTTTCCAGGGGATACTGCGACGAGCAGCCCATTTCGGTATGTTTTAGCGAATGATTTATTCACTTTTTCTCCTGCTAAATGGATGTCTTGATCCGCATTTTTAATCGAATCGTAGGCAAGAATCATTAAAAAGATGGCACCGATCAGCCAGAGAGGAATTTGGATAAAGGGCAAAGATAAAAATTGAGCAAATCCAGCATATAAAGCCAAGATGAGCAATATATCGATGGTCATACCACCAGCGCCTACAGTTAATCCATGAAAGAATCCGTTTTTTAATCCCTGCTTTGTCATTTCAACCGTGATCGCTCCAACAGGTAGAGCAATTGAGAATCCAACGACGATAAATGTAAGAAATGTTTGCAATCGACTAGAACTTCCTTTGAATCATGTTTGTATAAAAATTCTCCGTTTAGATTAATTATACATATTAGGAGAAAAGGATCAATGATTATTTCTGATTTAATCGAAATGAGAGAGATAGATCGTGTATAGAAAGATGTATATCGTGAAGAGCGTGTATTCATTGTAGGGCAAAGGAACTATTTTCCTGAAACTTCTTTTTTTCATTTCTCAGCTATGCTACACTGTTGTGGAAATCAATATAAGTGACTAGGGGTGCCCGGAAATGCGGGCTGAGAGAGAAGACAAGCTTCTTAACCCTTTGGACCTGATCTGGCTCGTACCAGCGTGGGGAAGTTGAAGATGATACATGTGCCATATGAATGGCATACATGTTTTTTTCTGACGACGAAACCAGGTTCTTTACATAGAATCTGGTTTTTTGCTGGTGCTGATTCCATCCTGTCCGGTGACACGAAAAGAAGGAGAGAACAGCAAATGAATGAAAAGACAAATGTTCCATCAACGCAATCTTTATTATCAAACTTTGAAGGCAGTCGAAAGGTATATGAACAAGGCTCAAGACCTGACATTTTGGTGCCAAAAAGAGAAATCGTGCTCACAAATACAGTGACACAAGCAGGTGATATCCAAAATGAACCGATTCGTGTGTACGATACAAGTGGACCGTATACAGATGAGGAGGCTCATATTGATGTCACAAAGGGATTAAAGCGCCTGAGATCAAAATGGATTAAAGAAAGAGAAGATACTGAAAGCTATGAAGGGCGTCAAGTAAAGCCAGAAGATAATGGATATCGCTTGAACGGGAAAGAATCCTTTCAAGCTGCCCAGACAGAATTTCATCATGTGCCGCTCCGCGGGAAACAAGGTGCTTGTGTGACGCAAATGCATTATGCAAAAAAGGGGATCATTACGCCTGAAATGGAGTTTATCGCTTTGAGAGAACAGCTAAGTCCTGAGTTTGTTAGAGAGGAAGTGGCTAGTGGGAGAGCGGTCATTCCAGCGAATATCAACCATCCTGAAAGTGAGCCGATGATCATCGGGAAGAATTTTCACGTGAAAATTAATGCGAATATTGGCAATTCAGCTGTGACGTCGTCCATTGAAGAAGAGGTGGAGAAGATGACATGGGCAATTAGATGGGGGGCAGATACGATGATGGACCTGTCTACAGGAAAGGACATTCATACAACGAGAGAATGGATTATCCGCAATTGCCCAGTCCCAGTAGGAACGGTTCCAATTTATCAAGCACTTGAAAAAGTGAATGGAATCGCAGAAAATTTGACGTGGGAAGTATACCGAGACACATTAATTGAACAGGCAGAGCAAGGGGTTGACTACTTCACCATTCATGCGGGCGTCCTGTTAAGGTATATTCCCCTCACAGTCGACCGGGTCACAGGAATTGTTTCAAGAGGCGGAGCCATTATGGCAAGATGGTGTCTCGCTCATCATCAAGAGAACTTTCTGTATACCCATTTTGAAGAAATTTGTGAAATCATGAAAACATATGACATTGCCTTTTCGCTTGGGGACGGGCTCAGACCTGGATCCATTGCGGACGCAAATGACGAAGCACAGTTTGCAGAGCTGGAAACGTTAGGGGAATTGACAGAGATCGCTTGGAATCATGATGTACAGGTCATGATTGAAGGACCTGGTCATGTTCCAATGGATAAAATCAAAGAGAATGTCGATAAGCAGATGGAGATATGCAAAGAGGCACCTTTTTATACGTTAGGCCCTCTAACAACAGATATTGCACCGGGATATGATCATATTACATCCGCGATCGGTGCGGCGATGATCGGCTGGTACGGAACAGCCATGCTGTGCTATGTGACACCAAAAGAGCATTTAGGTCTGCCGAACAAAGAAGATGTAAGAGAAGGTGTCATCGCCTATAAAATCGCCGCACATGCAGCTGATGTAGCAAAAGGACATCCTGCTGCTCAAAAGCGTGATGATGCCTTATCAAAAGCGAGATTTGAATTCAGATGGCGGGATCAATTTCATCTGTCACTTGACCCAGAACGAGCGCTGGCATTCCATGATGAAACATTGCCTGCTGAAGGTGCTAAAACCGCTCATTTCTGTTCCATGTGTGGACCAAAGTTTTGCAGTATGAAAATATCCCATGACATCCGCAACCAATCAGAAGAAGTGAAAAGAGAGATGGAGAAGAAGGCAAAAGAGTTTATCAATCAAGGCAGCCAAATCTATCAATCCTAAAAAAAACCTCGCACTCCTCTAGTGCGGGGTTTTATAAAACGGCTGAAATGGCTTTTCTCACGAGGTGGAAAAATGCTTTTACTGCAATCGCCATCGTTTCAACACTTGGGATGAGGGCATCTGTTAAATGAAATAGAACTGTTTGTCTCTCTGGAGATGTTCGTTTTTTCTTTTGTTTCATAAAGACAGCCTCCTTTTCATTCAATATACTTCTTTTGAAGCGTATCTAGATAGATATGTTGTGCGAATTTAAACAAAATTTAAACTTCTTGTGTTTAGAAGGAAAGAAGCAGGGGAAACGGATTGAATAGAGAATGAATGAAAAGAGCTGACCGATTCGGTTAGTGAACAAGACAGAGTGGAAGGTGATCTTATGATGAAAGTATTTAAGGTAACATTTCATATGAACAATGGGGAAGTGCTCGATTTCGAGCTGAAACGTCCAGCTACCTATGATGTGTATAAAAAAATTGAGGAAGCCAATCATTGGTTTAAGCTGAATAATGAAATCATTAACCTATTAAATGTGAATAGTATCCATGTAGAAACAGAATAAAACAGAAAGCCGCTCAAAGAGAGCGGCTTTCAGCGTGTAGACAAACCCTCGCATTCGGTGTCAGTCCTGCGTGCCGGTGCTCACGAATGTCAAATTCGCTCCGCGCCGGTACTCGTCATTCCTAGGGCTGCAAAGGTTTTCTATCACGCTGAAAAAGAAGACAAAGGGCTAAAATAAAGTTCATTTTAGCCCTTTGTCAACAATCTGAAAGCCGCTCTTTTCGAGCGGCTTTCATTATGCAGTAAAATCATTTCGATTGTTCAGCTGACCTCGAGACAGCCAGTTTTTCTTATACAAATAGGCAATCACTTCAAGCCACAGACGCGGCGCTTTTTTAGGGAAAAAAGGTTTTTGATAATAGGTGTATGCAGCTTTTAAATCATCCCATTGATGACATGTTTTCGTTTGCGTGAAGCGGGCGACGTCAATGACCCTGACGCGGCCATCCTTTGTTAAAATTAAATTTCGCAGATGAATATCAGAAGGATTTAAACCTTTCGCGCGTGCTTCTTCTAGCGCATCATCTACTTGTTCAATCATTTGTTTTTTGATCGGAATTCCTTTTGTCAGGCATTCATAGAAAGTATAACCTTTAATATATTCCATTAAAATATACTGATCCCCAGACTCGTAAATCTCAGGATAATAGGAGGAGCCGGAAAGTTTTTCATAAATTGCAGCCTCTTTGCGGGCGATGTTTCGATAAGAAGGAAAAAAGACTTTTAACGCCATTTTTTTGCCGTCTTTTTTGTATGAAAATACATAGGCACTTCTTCCTTTGCCGCACAGCTCAAGCTCAGCCGGTTTAAAGACGAGCTTATTAAAACGCTTTTCTTCTTGATACTGAATCGATTCGGCTAATCTTTTGACATCTGACATTGACTTCACCTTCTTTGGTTTCAGTTTATGCGGCTGAAAAACGAATGATGAAAAAACCATGTAATTCGGTAGAGCAATGGATTGTATAAAACATAACATTTACGCACGAAGGATACAACGAAAGACGCTCAATATGTGTCAAGACATCGATTTGGTTAATGTGGAGCAAAATGGGTCAAACTACATATGTCATGCATCGATCTTATGTTCTAAAGAGGTGTAAATAGTGAAAGTGAAAATAAAGTATTTCGTTACAGGACTTATCATGACAAGTGTACTCTTTTTCGCTGTTGATATGGAAGCAGCAGAACACTTGCAAAAAGAGTCAAAAACCATCAACGTTCAGCTTGAAAAGGTCTATCTAGACGGCGATGTGAGTATTGAAAGACAGCGGGCATCATTAGAAGACAAAGACACATTTTGGGCCCAGTATAAGGGCTGGACATTGGTAGAACAGCGAGAGGATTTTGCCCTTTTTAGAAAGCAAATTGACGATATATCGCCTTTAAGTAAAGCAAATGGATATATCGGATTATCAGAAGACGGCGTGATTTCTACGTTTCATGGAAGGCCTGACGGGTGGGCGGAGCCTATTCATCTCTTTTTTCAAATTGATACGTCCCGCTTGGAAAGTCATGTAGAGCAGCAGCTTGCACAAGGCATTCCGTTTCGAACAAAAGATGAATTTGAGCATGTGCTTGAAGTCATGAAACCTTACCGAAATGAACAATCGTTTTAATCGTATGACAGCTTGCTGGTGTGAAGACCGCAAGCTCTTTTTCATGGGTTGACGATGAAAAAAGGCTGAGCGAACGTATGTTAACTTTTATTACGGTTTTCTCTTCGATTTATGTTACAATGGAGAACAGTCAAAGAGGTGAAAACGGTGATAGAGTTTGTAAAAGGGACCATTGATTATGTGTGCCCGCAATATGTTGTCATTGAAAACGGCGGAGTGGGATATCAAGTCTATACCCCAAATCCGTTTATCTATCGAGTAACAAAACAAGAAACGATTTATACGTATCATTACATAAAGGAAGACGCTTTTTCGTTATATGGATTCCAAACACGAGAAGAAAAAGCGTTGTTCACAAAACTGTTAAATGTCACAGGGATTGGACCGAAGGGTGCGCTTGCGATTCTTGCTTCCGGTGACCCTGGCGCTGTCATTTCAGCGATCGAACGAGAGGATGAAGCTTTTCTCATTAAATTCCCGGGTGTTGGCAAAAAAACAGCACGACAGATCATTCTAGATCTGAAAGGGAAGCTCGCAGATGTGGTGCCTGAAATGATAGGAAACTTATTTAACCACGAGGATCATATCCAGATTGAAACGCAGCAAAGCGCTTTAGATGAAGCGGTTGAAGCCTTAAGTGTCCTTGGGTATGGTGATCGTGAAATCAAAAAGGTTCTTCCTTTATTAAAAGAAGAGAAGAATCTTACAACCGATCAATATGTGAAAAAAGCTTTACAAAAAATGTTGAAATAGGGTGATGTCTCATGGATGAACGGCTCGTCTCAACTGAAGCAGACAACCATGAATCAGCCATTGAGCAAAGTCTGCGTCCACAGACGCTTAGTCAATATATTGGCCAGCAGAAAGTAAAGGATAATCTCAGCGTATTTATTGAAGCTGCCCGAATGAGGCAGGAAACGCTGGATCACGTTCTTTTATATGGGCCGCCGGGACTTGGGAAAACAACGCTTGCGTCGATCATTGCCAATGAAATGAATGTTCAGCTGCGTACAACGTCTGGACCAGCGATTGAACGCCCTGGCGATTTGGCGGCGATCTTAACATCTCTTGAACCTGGCGATGTTCTGTTTATTGATGAAATTCATCGCTTGCAGCGTTCAATAGAGGAAGTGCTATATCCAGCGATGGAGGACTTTTGTCTAGATATCGTGATTGGAAAAGGAGATACAGCACGCTCTGTGCGGCTTGATTTACCGCCATTTACGCTTGTAGGTGCTACAACCCGTGTTGGGCTTTTAACAGCGCCGCTTCGTGATAGGTTTGGGGTTCATGCAAGATTGGAATACTATGAGCAAAGAGATTTGGCTCACATTGTAGCAAGAACAGCCGAGCTGTTTGAGATTGGGATCGACATTCGTTCAGCTGAAGAGATTGCAAGAAGATCTAGAGGCACACCGAGGGTCGCCAATCGTCTGCTCAGAAGAGTAAGAGATTTTGCGCAGGTGCTTGGAAATCATGCGATCACACAAGACATTGCAGAAGATGCTCTTGAGCGTCTGCAAGTTGACAGACTCGGACTTGATCATATCGATCATAAACTGCTTTTAAGTATGATTGAAAAATTTAGAGGCGGTCCTGTTGGACTTGATACGATCTCAGCGACAATTGGAGAAGAATCACATACGATTGAAGATGTGTACGAACCGTATTTACTGCAAATTGGTTTTCTGCAAAGAACACCAAGAGGGCGGGTCGTCACAAGAGAAGCGTATGAACATTTTCATATGGAGGTTCCGATTCGTGACTGAATTCCCTAAAATGTTGATGATTTTAGGTGGTGTCCTTTTTGCCGCAGGTTTAGTGTTTCAATTGGTTGGGAAACTTCCAGGCGATATTTTCGTGAAAAAAGGGAACGTAACGTTCTTTTTTCCTGTGATTACATGCATTGTCATTAGCATCGTCCTAACCATTTTACTCAATGTCTTCGGACGGATGAAATAACGTTAACTAGTTAACTACAGAATAGGTGAAGGAAATGAAGTTAGAACTATTTGATTTTGATTTACCAGAAAGATTGATTGCACAAGTGCCGCTTGAAAAACGAGATGCATCAAGACTGATGGTCTTAAATAAACAAACAGGTGGCATCACACATGATACATTCTCGCAAATCACAGATTACTTTCAAAAGGGTGATTGTCTCGTTTTAAACAATACTCGTGTATTGCCTGCACGTCTGTTTGGAACGAAAGAGGATACGGGTGCTAAAGTGGAGCTGCTTCTTTTGAAACAAGAAGAAGGAGACAAATGGGAAACGCTCGTGAAACCAGCAAAACGTGTGAAAAACGGAACAGTCATTACATTTGGTGATGGACGATTAAAAGCGGTATGTACAGAAGAACTGGAACATGGCGGAAGAAAAGTTGAGTTTCAGTATACAGGCATTTTTTATGAAGTACTTGATTCCTTAGGTGAAATGCCGCTGCCTCCGTACATTAAAGAGCAGCTTGACGATCGTGAGCGTTATCAAACCGTTTATTCCAAAGAGGTTGGTTCGGCTGCTGCGCCTACTGCCGGTCTTCACTTTACAAATGAACTGCTGGATGCACTGAAAGCAAAAGGAGTGCATATTGCGTTTATTACGCTCCATGTAGGACTTGGCACATTTCGACCGGTCAGTGCTGAACGCATTGAAGAACATGAAATGCACGCAGAGTTTTACGAAATGAATGAAGAAACGGCAGAAGAACTTAATCGCGTGCGCAAAGAAGGCGGACGGATTATTTCAGTCGGAACAACTTCGACAAGAACGCTTGAAACCATTGCAAGTGCTTATGATGGTGAATTCAAAGCGTCAAGCGGCTGGACGTCGATTTTTATTTACCCAGGCTATACATTTAAGGCAATTGATGGCATGATCACGAATTTCCACTTGCCAAAATCGTCTTTAATCATGCTTGTCAGTGCATTAGCTGGACGAGAGTACGTCCTAAAAGCGTACAATGAGGCTGTAAAAGAGGAATACCGATTCTTCAGTTTTGGCGATGCCATGCTGATTCAATAACATTATACAACAAAGACAGGAGGGCTCATTTTTGTCGCAATTACCGATACGTTATGAGTTCATTAAATCATGCAAACAAACAGGTGCACGTCTTGGACGCGTTCATACACCGCACGGCTCCTTTGAAACACCTGTATTTATGCCAGTTGGTACACTGGCTACAGTGAAAACAATGGCGCCTGAAGAGTTAAAAGCAATGGAAGCAGGCATCATTTTAAGCAATACGTATCATCTATGGCTGCGCCCGGGGCATGACATTGTCAAAGAAGCAGGCGGTCTGCACAAATTTATGAACTGGGATCGAGCGATTCTAACAGATTCAGGCGGTTTCCAAGTGTTTTCTTTAAGTGAATTTAGAAAAATTGAAGAAGAAGGCGTTCACTTTCGTAATCACTTAAATGGAGATAAGTTGTTCCTTTCTCCTGAAAAAGCGATGGAGATTCAAAATGCTCTCGGCTCAGATATTATGATGGCATTTGACGAATGCCCTCCGTACCCAGCAGAGTACGATTATATGAAACGGTCTGTAGAACGGACAAGCAGATGGGCAGAGCGCTGCTTAACAGCGCACCAGCGTCCAGAGGATCAAGGGCTGTTTGGCATTGTGCAGGGCGGAGAATACGAAGAGCTTCGTAAACAAAGTGCAAAAGATCTTGTTTCACTTGATTTCCCAGGCTACGCCATTGGAGGTTTATCTGTTGGTGAACCTAAAGATGTGATGAACCGTGTGCTGGAGTTCACAACGCCATTTTTACCGGATGACAAGCCAAGATACTTAATGGGTGTTGGCTCACCAGATTCATTAATTGACGGTGCGATCCGCGGTGTCGATATGTTTGACTGTGTACTGCCAACGCGAATTGCCAGAAATGGTACGCTCATGACAAGTGAAGGACGCCTTGTTGTGAAAAATGCTAAATATGAGCGTGATTTCAGACCAATCGATGAAAACTGTGACTGCTACACATGTAAAAATTACACACGCGCTTATATTAGACATTTGATCCGTACAAATGAGACGTTCGGAATTCGATTAACAACTTATCATAATCTTCATTTTCTGTTAAAATTAATGGAGCAAGTGAGAGAAGCTATCCGTGAGGATCGTTTAGGTGATTTTAGAGAAGAGTTTTTTGAGCGTTATGGCTTTAACAAACCGAATGCGAAAAACTTTTAACGCATAAACGAAAAGCTTTACAATGCTTTAGAAAGGGGTGAGATAGAATGGATGGTGGTATGGGTTCAATCATTATGATTGTTGTCATGTTTGCTGTGCTTTACTTCTTGTTAATCCGTCCACAGCAAAAGCAACAAAAAGCTGTGCGTCAGATGCAGCAATCTTTATCAAAAGGCGATAAAATCGTCACAATCGGTGGTTTACACGGTGAAATCGACTACATTGATGAATCAAAAGTGGTCATCAAAACAAGCGAAAACAACCGTTTAACTTTCGACCGACGTGCTATTAGAGAATTAGCTGACAAAGGTTAATCCTCCAATACATAGCGATAAAAAAAGAGCGATATCATTCGCTCTTTTTTTATTTGCCCCGAAGATTAACGCCAATCATTCCCCCTAGCATACAAATTCCTAAAAAGGCTGCATGATAGATGAATTGTTCTGGTGAAAAGGTTTCTCCAAACCCTAAATATTGAAATAAAAAAACTGTGAGTGAAAAGATAAAAGAGGTCATGGCGCCAATGAGCCAGCCCCGTTCCTTTGCTTTCCCTCCAGAAATCATTCCTCCTAGAAAAAGTGCCGCAAAGGACAAGATCATGATCATCCATTTAAACGATGATTCCTGCATACTTGTGAAGGTAAGTATCAGTGATACAAGTAAGCTTGTGACAATCATCACGACAAAAATAGCAATTAAGCCAGATAAAATGCCTTTTCCTATTTGTTTCGTTTCCTGCATGTGATTCGTCTCCTCTCCAATTGACCGAAGCTTGTCTTTTACTAAAATGTATTCACGGAGAAGAAAAAATAGACATGTTTCTCGTGATAAAAACCGAGGCTTTCTTTTCTACATAAATAAAGTGTTTTGACACAAGCTATGGTGGAGAAGGAGGGGTTACATCATATGCAGGACATCTTAATTATCTCCATGAGAACGATCATTTTATATTTTCTCATTTGGTTTATCTTTCGTTTAATGGGCAAAAGGGAGATTGGGGAACTGAGTATTTTAGATCTTGTTATTTTTATGATGATCGCTGAAATTGCGGTGCTCGCCATAGAAGAAGTTGAGGATCACATGTTACATACAGTATGGCCGATCCTGCTGTTAACCTTCATTCAAATCACCCTTGCCTATTTGTCACTAAAATTCCAAGGTGTTCGTCGTTTTCTCGACGGTAAGCCGGCCCTGCTCATCATCAACGGAAAAATAGATGAGGGTGCGATGAGAAAACAGCGATACAATTTTGATGATTTGCTGATTCAATTAAGAGAAAATAACATCGATAGTATCCAGGATGTCTCATATGCCATCTTGGAGCCTTCAGGAAAGCTCGCCGTTGTTGAAAAAGAAAACAAGCGCAAACATGCAGCGCTTGAGCTCCCGCTTATTGCAGACGGTGTGGTTCAGCATGATCATCTCAAGCAGATCAACCATGATGAACAGTGGCTGATAAAGGAGCTTGCCAAAAGAGGCTATCATGATATCGAGCAAATCTCTTACTGCAGCTTTAATCAGAAGAATTTTTATATTGATTTGAAAGATGAAATTATAAAGAAAAGATGAGCTACAGCAGCTTCCCAATAAACGGGATGCGGCGCAGCTCTTCTCGTTTCACTAGCCCAAGACAGATTAATAGAAAGACATACAGCACGCACGTCAAAAAGATCATCATGACAAGCTCTAAAGGTGCGGAAAAGAGTCCGCTCGCTTGATGTTTGATCCATAAGCTGACCGCCCCAGTGCCGATGATCACAAGGACGCAAAGTCCATATTCTTTTAATGGTAAATGAATAGGCAGCACTTTACCGACAGTTGCCGCATGGAGCAACGTGACAAGAACGATGCCGATGAGGATCGCAAGCGCTGCGCCCATAATGCCAAAGCTTGGCTGTGAAGCAAGAACAAAGATCATGCCTGTTTTCACAACAGCTCCTATCAAACTGTTGGTCATCGCTGCCCCCGCTAAATTTAATGCTTGAAGGACAGCCTGCAGCGGCCCTTGAAAGTAATAGAGCAAAAAGAAGGGGGCCATGAATTTTACATAGACAGCGGCATGAGATGAACCATACATGAAGAGGGTTAAATTTTCTGCATACACAAAAAGGATAATACATGAAATGCCCCCGCTTAATAAACAAAGGCGCATCGCCTGCTTGAGCCGGTATTCAACTGTTTTGCGTTTGTTCTGTTCCATCCCCTCACTAATCGCTGGAACTAGTGCGGTGGAGAGAGAATACGTGATAAAACTAGGAAGTGTCAAAAGGGTGAGCGCAAGTCCCGTCAATTCTCCGTACTGCCTTGTTGCTTCCACAGCTGCATAACCGGCAATCGCAAGGCTTTGCGCGACGACAATCGGTTCTAAAAACCACGAGATATTGCCGATGAAACGGCTGCCTGTCGTTGGCAGGGCAATACTCATGAGCTGCTTAAACGTATCCTTCCCATCATGAATTGCCTTGAAAAAACGTTTTCGGATACGGATAGTCTTTTTATAACGAAAGGCAATCAGTAAGTAAGCAAGTGAAATCATTTCCCCGATGACAGATGAAATCATGGCGCCTGCTGCTGCGTATTCAATTCCATAAGGCAGGAACGCTGTTGTACATACTGCCACGAGTGAAATTCTTGCGACCTGTTCTAGTACTTGCGACATCGCAAGCGGGCTCATTTGCTGTCTTCCTTGGAAATAGCCCCTTAGCACACTAGAGATCGCAATAACGGGTACGACTGGTGTAATGGCAAGCAGAGGATAGACCGTTCTAGGATCTGTCAGCATATTTTCCGCCATAATAGGGGCAAACCATAAAAAGAGCGGCGTGAAAATCAGGCTGAGTGTTCCTGTTATCGCAAGGGACATCACTAGAATGCGTTTTGTTTTCTGTTTGTCACCACGGGCTTCTGCTTCTGCGACTAGCTTACTAATCGCAACAGGAAGTCCGAATTGTGTCAGCGTCACGGCGAGAAAAAAGGTAGGCGCTGCCATCATATAAAGCCCTACGCCTTCTTCACCAATGAACCTTGCAATCACAATTCGATTGACAAAACCCAATATTCTTGTAATAAAACCTGCTAAAATTAAAATAATCGTCCCTTTTAAAAACGTTTGCTTCGTCAAATCACAGATCACCTGCCTTCTCAAACGACATAGAATCATATACAATAAGATATGCGTGTATATCGTCCAAGCATGACAAGTCTCTCGATAAAAAACTGAAAAGGGGGAGCCTCACATTGACACAACATCCGGCTGCTATATACAAAGACCATCTAAAGCCTTTTCTGTTCAGTAAGCTTGAAGAATTCATCGTTTTGGGCTATAAAGATGTAGATTTAGAGGAATTATGGTCATACTTAGAGAATAAGAAGTGGAAGAAAAAACAAGAGTATCCGATTCATGAAATGGTTGCAGATATTTTATCTGTGAAAATTGGCGAATTTATGAACTATGCAACCGTTCAGTCGTTTAAAACGTCTGCTTTTTTGGACAGTGAAGATGGCAAGAATATGCTGGACGAACTGTTGAAATAAGCCATCTAAATGGATTCAGGTGTTTAAGGAGGAAATACATAATGAAAAAAGGGCGCATACTTGCGTTTTTCTTAGTGGTTCTGTTAATCGGAACTGGTGTGGGCTTATTAACGAAGCCCGTTGCGAAAGATATGACGCTAGGGCTGGACTTACAGGGTGGATTTGAAGTTCTGTATGATGTACACCCAGTGAAAAAAGAAGACAAGATCACAAATGGTGTTCTCGTCAGTACAGTAGAGGCTTTAAACCGAAGAGCCAACGTGCTTGGGGTCAGTGAGCCGAACATTTCGATTGAAGGAAACAACCGTATCCGCGTACAGCTTGCGGGTGTAAAAGATCAAAACAGAGCACGGGAGATTCTATCGACTGAAGCACAGCTTTCCTTCAGAGATACGAATGACAAAGAGCTTCTAAACGGATCTGATCTTGTTGAAAATGGTGCAAAACAAACATTCAATCAAACGAATGAGCCGATCGTGACGGTCAAACTAAAGGATGCGAAAAAGTTTGGTGACGTGACAAAAAAAGTAGCGGCGATGGCACCAAACAATCAGCTTGTCATTTGGCTTGATTATCATAAGGGAGATTCCTTCAAAAAAGAAGTCTCTAAATCAAATCATAAGTATGTATCTGCGCCGAATGTAAACCAAGAAATTAACAGCAGTGACGTACAAATCGAAGGAAACTTTACGGTTCAAGAGGCAAAAGACCTTGCGAGCATTTTAAATGCTGGCGCATTGCCAGTAAAATTAACCGAAAAATATTCAACATCTGTGAGTGCACAGTTTGGTGAGCAAGCACTAAACGAAACAGTCTTCGCAGGAATTGTAGGAATCGCATTTATCTTCTTATTCATGCTGTTTTATTACCGATTACCAGGTCTTGTTGCTGTCATTACACTGTCAGCTTATATCTATATCACACTGCAAGTCTTTGACTGGATGGGTGCGGTCATGACACTGCCTGGAATCGCTGCATTGATTCTTGGGGTAGGGATGGCTGTAGATGCCAACATTATTACGTATGAGCGGATTAAAGAAGAGCTCAAGCTCGGTAAATCTGTCCGTTCTGCTTTCAGATCGGGTAACCGCAGATCATTTGCCACGATCTTTGATGCAAACTTAACAAGTATTATTGCCGGAGGGGTTCTGTTCTTCTTTGGAACAAGCTCTGTCAAAGGATTTGCAACCATGCTTATCCTATCGATTTTGACAAGCTTTATCACGGCTGTCTTCCTATCAAGATTCCTTCTTGGCTTACTTGTAGAAAGCCGTTATCTCGATCGCAGAAAAGGCTGGTTTGGTGTTCGTCAGAAAGACATCATTGATATTCATGAAACAACTGAAAATACTGAACCGAAAACACCATTTGATAAATGGGATTTCGTTAGCAAACGTAAAGGCTTTATGATTTTCTCAGCAGCCATTACCATTGCTGGAATCATTGTGCTGTCAATCTTCAAGCTCAATGCAGGTATTGACTTTGCAAGTGGTACTAGAGTTGATATTCAAAGTGACCATAAATTGTCAACAGAACAGGTGGAGCAAGATTTTAAAAAGCTAGACCTTGAGACAGACAGTGTTGTGTTATCGGGTCAAAAAGAAAATCAAGCAGCAGCTCGATTTGTCGGTGTTCCGAATAAAGAAAAAATTGCTGAAGTGAAAGATTACTTCAAAGATAAATACGGAACGGAGCCTAACGTAAGTACAGTGTCTCCGACGGTCGGAAAAGAGCTTGCGCGTAACGCATTATACGCTGTCATCATTGCTTCGATCGGGATTATCTTATATGTATCCGTCCGATTTGAGTATAAAATGGCGATTGCAGCGATAATCTCTCTGCTTTACGATGCATTCTTTATCGTTGCCTTCTTTAGTATTACGCGCTTAGAGGTGGATGTCACCTTCATTGCAGCGATACTCACGGTCATTGGGTACTCAATCAATGACACGATTGTCACCTTCGACAGGGTGCGTGAGCAAATGAAGAAACGCAAACCGAAAACGATCGAAGATTTATCGTACATTGTGAATTTAAGTTTACAGCAAACCTTTACGCGTTCTGTGAACACCGTGCTTACCGTACTTGTAGTGGTGATTGCACTTCTCATTTTCGGTTCAGCATCTATTACAAACTTCTCCATCGCCTTACTTGTCGGCCTATTAACAGGGGTGTATTCTTCCCTTTACATTGCGGCACAAATTTGGCTGATATGGAAAGGTCGTGAGCTGAAAAAGCCGGCTAAAATCGACACAGAACAAGATATTTAAACAAGAAAGACTGCCAGCTTGGCAGTCTTTTTTTCATGCATCATACTTGTCATCGTCACAACAATAAGATGATATGTAAAAACATTTCGGGTTTCATTGATCTTGAAATGGTCTTTTGCTATAATGACATACGTTTAGATCAGTATAGAAAGCAAGTGTCCGTTTGGGGCATTTGGCTTTTATTCATTGGAGGGGCTGTTATGAAGGTTCGGGAAACTGAACTGCCAGGTATCGGTCACAAAGCCGAAATGATCACAAGAAATAATGAGAAACTTGCCATTATCACACATGATGACGGCAGAAGAGAGATGTATCATTTTCAAGAAGATGATCACGAAGAATGTATTTCTGGTATCTTGCTTAGCGATGAAGAAGCAAGACAAATCTCGGCTATTTTAGGTGGCATGGTCTATAAACCAAAAGCGCTTGAGACAGTGGAGGTGGCCATTGATGAACTCATCATTGAATGGTTTAAGATTGAAAAGAACGCACCGGCTGTTAACCAGACGATCGGAGACCTGAGTGTTCGCCAAAACTATCAAGTAACAGTCATCGCCATTGTGAGAAAATCACATGAGAAAATTTTAAATCCAGGACCAGATACGGTGATTGAAGAAGGAGACACCCTTGTCATCTCTGGAGAAAGAAAAGAATTAAAGAGCCTCATTAAAGAAAAACTCAGCAGCTAAGCGCCCATGCTGATAGAAAACCTTCCGCCATGTTCTTTCGGTGTTTAAAAAGGACAAGAAAGAGGGAAGAATAAAAGAAAAAGCTTGGGGGATTTGTAGATGAATAAACAACAATGGACCATCATACTCGCATTTATTTTCGTATTAATTGTCTCAGTATTTGCTGTTATTAACGTGCGGCCTGTACAGGTAGACTACTTATTTGGAACGGCTGAATGGCCGCTGATCCTTGTCATTATCGGTTCTGTTCTTATGGGCGGACTCATTGTGGCTTTTGCGGGGATTTTCCAAATTGTGAAACTAAAACGTGAATTAAAAACATTAAAAGCTGAACATGCAGCCGCTAAAGCAAGCCCTGCTTCTTCTCATAAAAAGGCGGACAAAGACGTTCAAAAGAAAACGAATGTCACACCTTTAAAAGAACAGCCAGCGTCTTTTGACCGGAAGGAAAAATAATCTTCCAGTACAATTTCATAAAATAAAAATTGAAACCCCTCAGTCCACTCTAGTATAATAGTGTGGTTGAGGGGTGAATTTATGTTATTATCCAAAATGCGTTGGGAATATGAACATCCTAGCGAAGAAAAAGTGAAATCACTCTCTGAAAATCTGAATATTTCAGCGCTGACTGCATCACTTCTTGTACAAAGAGGGCTCGAAGAAGTAGAAGAAGCGAGGTCTTTTTTATTTGATCAAAAAGCCGAATTTCATGATCCATTCTTATTAAAAGGAATGAAAGAAGCAGTAGAGCGCATCAACAAAGCGATCGAAGAGCAGGAATCGATTGTGATCTTCGGAGATTATGATGCAGATGGTGTGACAAGTACGTCTGTACTTTTACATACACTTAAAGAACGATCTGCGAAGGTAGACTTTTATATTCCAGATCGATTTAAAGAAGGATATGGGCCAAACGAACAGGCTTTCCGATATATCAAAGAGCAAGGAGCATCGCTTGTTATCACCGTGGATACAGGGATCGCTGCTGTAAATGAAGCACGTATTGCAAAAGAAATAGGATTAGACCTGATCATCACAGATCACCATGAACCAAGCGAGGAACTGCCTGAGGCACTTGCAATTGTACATCCTAAGCAGCCTGGGTGTGAGTATCCGTTTAAAGAGCTGGCGGGTGTCGGTGTTGCGTTTAAAGTGGCACATGCACTCCTTGGTAAACTCCCAGTAGAATTATTAGATCTTGCTGCAATCGGCACAATTGCCGATCTTGTCCCGCTGCATGATGAAAATAGATGGCTTGCAAAAAAAGGCCTGATGCAGCTTCGTCAATCTAGACGGCTTGGGTTAAAAGCGTTATTAAAAGAAGCAGGCGCCACTCTTGAAGAAGCAAATGAGGAAACGGTCGGCTTTCAAATTGCGCCAAGGCTGAATGCTGTTGGACGAATTGAGCAGGCAGATCCGGCTGTTCATCTTCTCATGACTGAGGATATGGATGAAGCAGAAGAACTCGCTCGTTTTGTACAAGAATTGAACAAAGAACGGCAGAAAATTGTGAGTACGATCACGGAAGAAGCCATTCAAATGGTTGAAGAGACAGGCGCTGACCAGTCTGCTATCGTCGTAGCAAAAGCTGGCTGGAATCCAGGCGTTGTCGGCATTGTTGCCTCAAAATTGACGGATACATTTTCTCGTCCGGCGATTGTGCTTGGAATAGACGAAGAAACGCAGATGGCGAAAGGGTCAGCACGAAGTATTCCTGGCTTTGATTTATTTTTCCATTTGAGTAAGTGCCGTGACATCCTGCCGCATTTCGGTGGACACCCGATGGCAGCAGGAATGACACTTCAAGCGGATGATGTTCCTTTACTTAGGGAAAGATTGAATCAATATGCAAATGAAACGTTGACTGAAGAAGATTTTATTCCAATTCAACGGGTCGATGCAGTATGTAAAGTGGACGAAATGACGGTGCAAGCCATTGAAGAAGTGGGACTGCTGTCCCCGTTTGGCATGCAGAATCCTAAGCCGTTCATTATGATTGAAGACGCCCAGCTTGAAGACATCCGAACGATCGGGGCCAATCAAAATCACATTAAAATGTCACTAAAAGACGAAGACAAGCTGCTCGACTGTGTCGGTTTTCACCAAGGCAAGCTAAAAGAAGAACTTGTCCCAGGGAGTCAAATCTCTGTCGTTGGCGAGGTCTCGATTAATGAATGGAATAACCGAAAGAAACCTCAGCTCATGCTAAAAGACGCTAGAGTCGATGAATGGCAGCTGTTTGATTTACGCGGGAAAAAAGATTGGGAAAAGAAAGTATCAACACTTGATCCAGCAAAAACGATGGTCTTCTGTTTTGACGAAGAAACAAAAAGGCAATCGGAGCTGGTGGATATTCCGATTCACCATATTGATGCAGAAAATGTATCCACGTTTGATGTGCAGGAAAAGTATGTGATCTTTGCCGATGTTCCTGCAGATGAACACTTGCTCAAGCTGCTTTTAGAAAATCAACAACCAGCAAGAATTTATACGGTGTTTCAGCGGAAAGAAGATCACTTTATGTCCTCATTCCCGAGCCGTGATCAATTCAAATGGTTCTATGGGTTCTTGTTCAAACGGGGAAGTTTTCCTATTAAAGAACAAGGCATGGAGCTTGCCAAACATAGAGGTTGGACAAAAGATACAATCATTTTTATGACAAAGGTGTTTTTTGAACTCGGTTTTGTTAAAATAGAGAATGGTGTGCTGTCAATAGTGCGTGATGCCCCTAAAAAAGATTTAACCGCATCATCGTCTTATACAGCAAAACAACGATTGATGGAACTCGATCAAACACTAACATATTCCTCAGCCAAAGAGCTGAAGGAATGGCTGAATAGCATGATGAGCGAAGTCTCACCTGTGCTTTGACGTACGAGGAGGAAAAGGAAAAGATGGATTTAAAACAATATGTGACAGTTGTACCTGACTACCCAAAGGAAGGTGTACAATTTAAAGATATTACAACGTTAATGGATAAAGGCGAAGTGTACCGTTATGCAACGGATCAAATCGTTGAATACGCGAAGGAAAGAGACATTGATCTCATTGTTGGACCTGAAGCGCGTGGATTCATTATTGGCTGCCCTGTAGCATACGCACTTGGTGTAGGTTTTGCCCCAGTTCGTAAAGAAGGAAAGCTTCCTCGTGAAGTCATCAAAGTCGATTACGGTTTGGAATACGGTAAAGATGTATTAACGATTCATAAAGATGCAATTCGTCCTGGTCAGCGTGTACTGATCACAGATGATTTGCTTGCGACAGGTGGAACGATTGAAGCATCCATCAAGCTGGTTGAGGAATTAGGCGGCGTTGTGGCAGGGATTGCATTTTTAATTGAGCTGACGTATCTTGATGGCAGAAAGAAGCTTGACGGTTACGACATCTTGACGTTAATGCAATACTAATGGAGTTTTACGCAAAAAGCACTCAGTAAGAAGGGTGCTTTTTTCCTATCAAAAATCTTTTAGCGGACTTCTTCTCTTTACATCTATCGAATTTTTCTTGATAATAAACTACAATACAGTTTTCATTTAAAAAGGTGATTCCATGGCGAACGAACAAGTTTTAACGGCGCAGCAGGTCATTGATAAGGCAAGAGAATACCTGTCCGCTGAACATATTCAATTTATAGAGCGTGCATACGAATATGCTGAAAATGCTCACAAGGAGCAATACCGGAAATCCGGTGAGCCCTATATTATCCATCCTATTCAAGTGGCGGGAATTCTTGTTGATCTTGAAATGGACCCTTCGACCATTGCAGGCGGCTTCTTGCATGATGTTGTCGAAGACACGGATGTGACATTAGAAGATTTAAAAGAGCATTTTAACGAAGAAGTAGCCATGCTTGTTGATGGTGTGACAAAGCTCGGAAAGATTAAATATAAATCACAAGAAGAACAACAGGCTGAAAACCATCGTAAAATGTTTGTTGCAATGGCGCAGGATATTCGCGTCATCTTAATTAAGCTGGCAGACCGTCTTCACAATATGAGAACACTCAAACACCTTCCGCAGGAAAAGCAGCGAAGAATTTCAAATGAAACCCTTGAGATCTTTGCACCGCTTGCGCACAGATTAGGGATTTCAAAGATTAAGTGGGAGCTTGAAGATACAGCCCTCCGCTATTTAAATCCGCAGCAATACTACCGGATTGTGAATCTCATGAAGCGTAAACGAGCGGAACGTGAGGAATACTTGGACGAGGTTGTCAATGAAGTAAAAGACCGCGTGTCTGAGGTGAACATTAAGGCTGAATTCTCCGGCAGACCGAAACATATTTATAGTATTTATCGAAAAATGGTCATGCAAAATAAGCAATTTAATGAAATATATGATTTGTTGGCTGTACGTATTTTGGTTGACAGCATTAAAGACTGCTATGCGGTACTTGGTATTATTCATACATGCTGGAAGCCGATGCCAGGCAGATTTAAGGATTATATTGCGATGCCAAAGCCGAACATGTATCAGTCTCTTCATACAACGGTGATTGGTCCAAAAGGGGACCCGCTTGAAGTTCAGATTCGTACAGTGGAAATGCACGAAATTGCTGAATACGGAATTGCCGCACACTGGGCGTATAAAGAAGGCAAAGAGTCAGCAGAATCGACGGAAGAAGCCGTTTTCCAGAAGAAGCTGTCTTGGTTTAGAGAAATCCTTGAATTCCAAAATGAATCCACAGATGCGGAAGAATTTATGGAATCGTTAAAAATCGATCTCTTCTCTGATATGGTGTTTGTATTTACACCAAAAGGAGACGTCATCGAGCTGCCGTCTGGTTCTGTTCCAATTGATTTCTCATACCGGATTCATTCGGAAATTGGGAATAAAACAATCGGAGCCAAAGTCAACGGTAAAATGGTCACACTTGATCATAAGCTAAAAACAGGTGACATTATTGAAATTCTGACATCTAAGCATAGCTATGGACCAAGCCAGGATTGGGTCAAACTTGCCCAAACCTCCCAAGCGAAGCACAAGATCAGACAGTTTTTCAAGAAACAGCGCCGTGAAGAAAATGTCGAAAAAGGCCGAGAACTTGTGGAGAAAGAAATCAAAAACCTTGAGTTCGATGTCAAAGACATTTTGACCGCTGAAAATCTGCAAAAAGTGGCTGATAAATTTAATTTCTCAAATGAAGAGGACATGTATGCAGCCGTTGGTTATAACGGAATTACGGCACTCCAAGTGGCGAATCGTTTAACGGAAAAAGAAAGAAAACAAAGAGATCAGGAAGAACAAGAGAAAACCGTTCAAGAAGTGTCTGTAGAGTCAAAACCATATCACGGGAAAAAACGGGAAGCTGGCGTGCGAGTGAAAGGAATTGATAACTTGCTTGTGCGTTTATCTAAGTGTTGTAATCCTGTTCCTGGTGATAGCATTGTTGGCTTTATTACAAAAGGCCGTGGTGTATCTGTTCACCGTGAGGACTGCCCAAACGTGAAGACAGGCGAAGCGCAGGAGCGGTTAATTCCGGTTGAGTGGGAGCACGAACAGCCTGCTCGAAACCGTAAAGAATACAATGTGGAAATTGAAATATTAGGATATGACAGACGCGGCTTACTTAATGAAGTGCTTCAAGCAGTCAACGAAACCAAAACGAACATCTCGTCGGTTTCTGGTAAGTCTGATCGTAACAAAGTGGCGACGATCCATATGGCGATCTTTATCCAAAATATTAACCATTTGCACAAAGTGGTAGAACGCATTAAACAAATCAAAGACATTTACTCTGTTCGCCGATTTATGAATTAGAAAGGAAGTATATCGTCTATGAGGCTTGTTGTTCAGCGTGTGACGAGTGCATCTGTGAAAGTAGGAGAAGAGATCACAGGTGCCATCAATGAAGGCTATATGGTGCTCGTTGGGGTTACACATGAAGACACAGAAGAAGATGTGCATTACTTAGCTGAAAAGCTCGCACACTTGCGTATTTTTGAAGATGAAAACGGGAAAATGAATCATTCTTTGTTAGATGTAAAAGGAAGCGTGCTGTCTGTATCTCAATTTACCCTTTATGGTGATACGAGAAAAGGCAGACGGCCGAACTTTATGAAAGCTGCCAAGCCAGATGCTGCGAACGCCCTTTACGAATGTTTCAATAAAGCCCTTAGAGACAAAGGCATTCATGTAGAAACTGGCCGCTTTGGTGCGATGATGGATGTGTCATTGACCAACTCAGGACCCGTCACCATCTGGATGGATAGCAAAGAATAGATTCACTTTAGACTGTAGATAAACTCTTGCTGAGAGTTTGTTTAGAGTCTTTTTCTTTTGCGATCAAACAAAAAAGAGGCGCAGCGGCCTCTTTTTTCTATCGGAAATATTGTTTTAATCCTTCTGTCATTCCTTCTGTCACTCGTTCTTGGTAAGAGGCGCTATAAATGATCGCTTCTTCTTGAGGATTGCTTAAATAGCCGAGTTCATATAAAAGGGAAGGGCGCTTGTTTTCTCTTAAAACAAAATAATCTCCAAATTTGACTCCTTTATCAGGGATCTGTGATCGTTTTGCGACTTCCGTATGAACGCTTGTCGCCAGGCTTTGATCTTTGGATGCCTGATAATAATATGCGGTGCTCCCTCTGATACTTGGGTCCATAAAACTATCATAATGAAGACTAATAAATGCATCTGCATTTCGGTAATGTGAAGTGGCAACCCTCGATTGAAGGCTGATGAATGTATCATCACTTCTTGTTAAATAGACATTTGCTCCAGAAGCTCTTAACTTACCCGCCAGCAAATGAGCGGTTTTGATCGTGATATTCTTTTCAAATGCACCGTCTGCGCCGATCGTGCCGCTGTCTTTTCCGCCATGCCCAGGATCAAGAACAATTGTTTTGCCTTTTAAAGATCCAGTGCCAGACGATGAATCCTGCTGAGGTCTTGGTGCTTCGCTGCTATTTTTCTTTGTTTGAACGACCCAGCTCGCCACGTAGCCTGTTCCGCCGTTTGATAATGTCACCTCGTACCAGTCACCTTGTGTACGAACAATTTGATAAGCAGCTCCTTTTGTTGCTCTTTCTGCAATTCCAGCAGAGGTAGAAGCGCTTTTTCTAATATTCGTTCCATCATAAACGATGTACGCTTTCTGATGAGATGACGAAGAGGAAGAATTCTTTTCAGGTGCTGCACTTGTTCCTTGGTTTGAGACAATATAATAACTTGCAACCCAACCTTTAACGCCTTTTGCTTCGATTTCATACCAGCCATTTTGCTCCCGTAAAATGGTGACTTGAGTGTTGCGGGAAAGTGAAGCGGCCACTTGTGCATTTGGTGCCGCCGATTTTCGAACATTCAAGCTTGATACGCCAACTGTGCCGGACTGTTTAGAACGAGCGGGCTCAGCTGAACTGGATGAAGAAGCGTTTTGTCCGCCAGAAATATAATCAGAGTGGACCCAGCCTTCCGCTTGTTTGTACGATATTTTTGTCCATTCGCCGCTTGTGTCCAGCTTTTTAGCGGAAGCGCCCTGCGGAAAAGTGCCAATGACTTGATAGGAAGTCCCTGGGCCTGTCCGAATGCGAAGGTCGGAGGCTGTTGACGTAATCGAACTGCTTCCTTGCGTACTTTGACCTTGCGTCTTTTGCTTAGCAGGCTTTTGTGCATCAGATGACTTAGTAATCAGCCATGAGACGACCCAGCCTTTTTGTCCGTTCGATAGCCCGATCTGTACCCATTCTCCTTGTTCAGTGAGAATCGGGTAGCTTTCTCCTCGTTTCACAACTGCTGCGATCCCGTAGCTTAAACCAGGTCCGGTTCGCACATTGATTTCATCTGTTGCAACGACAGCTTGATCTGTTTGAGCCGTCGCATGTGTCATTGGCCAAGTGCTGGCAATGAGGACAAAACAGGTTAGCAGCAACATGATGTGATGGTGTGTTTTCAGATTCAAAACGGTGTTTTCCCCTCCCTTGTAAAACCGATGAATGTTAATTCGTTATGTAATGGATGAATTCCTTGCGGTTTCCCTAATAAAAATGAATCAATCTGTTTATACTAGATAAAAATGTGATAAAAGGATGTACAAACATGAGATTAAGCAGAAAATTAGGACGAGTGCAATATAATGGACATCGTGATATCGATCGCTGGCAGCACGACGAAATGGATCAACCAGGCTTCCTTGAAGAAGCAGCATCTGAATACGGATGCACGTCAAAAGAAGAGCTGGAAAAGAAAAAGAGACACGGCAAGGGTTGACAGAGTGGCAGCACCGACCTTATTATAATATAAATCAACACACTTGAAAATTTAAAATGTGGAACTGATGATAGAGAATAGTAGGGTAAATTGCGTGAGCAGAGAGGAATCGCCTTAGGCTGAAAGCGAATCCGCATGGCATTTATCACGAAAGAACACTCTGTAGGTTTCCTGCTGAACACTCAAAAAATGAGTCATTAGGCGGAGAACGTGAATCTGCGTTAAGGATTTGAGCGGGAACATGGCTAGATCATGTTCCAACTAGGGTGGCACCACGGGTATAACTCTCGTCCCTACTATACACATAGTAGAGGCGGGGGTTTTTTATATGTCCACATAAAAAATGAATGATGGTCGTAGGAGGACGAAAAATGAGTTTTAATATTCCAAGAGGCACACAGGATATTTTACCGGGAGAATCAGAACGCTGGCAGTATGTTGAACGAATTGCGAGAGATACATGTGCAGCCTTTCAATACAAAGAAATCCGCACACCGATTTTTGAGCATACGGAACTGTTTGCACGAGGAGTAGGTGAGTCAACAGATATCGTTCAAAAAGAGATGTACACATTTGAAGACAAAAAAGGACGTAGCATCACACTTCGCCCAGAAGGAACAGCTTCAACTGTCCGTTCTTATGTTGAAAATAAACTGTTTGCACAGCCTGCACAGCCTACAAAGCTGTACTACATTGGACCAATGTTCCGCTATGAGCGTCCGCAAACGGGAAGATATCGTCAATTTTATCAATTCGGAATTGAAGCGATCGGTTCAAAAGATCCTGCCATTGATGCAGAGGTCATTTCATTAGCGATGAGTGTGTATGAGAAAGCGGGTCTTTCCAACTTAAAACTCGTCATTAACAGCCTTGGTGACAAAGAAAGCCGTGCAGATTACCGTCAAGCACTTGTCGAGCACTTTGAACCAAGAATTGATGAATTCTGTCATGACTGCCAAATTCGTTTGCATCAAAATCCATTGCGTATTCTTGATTGTAAAAAGGACCGCGACCACGAACTGATGGCAACGGCACCATCCATTCAAGATTACTTAAATGAAGAATCACGGACTTATTTTGAAAAAGTAAAACAATACTTAACCGATCTAGGCATTGAATATGTCGTCGATCCGAACTTAGTGCGCGGTCTTGATTATTACAATCACACTGCCTTTGAGATTATGAGTAATGCAGAAGGCTTTGGCGCGATCACAACATTAGCCGGCGGCGGCCGTTATGATGGACTCGTTGAAGGAATTGGCGGTCCTGAATCACCAGGTATCGGCTTTGCGATGAGTATTGAACGTTTCCTATCAGCGATTGATGCAGAGAAGATTGAGCTTCCTGTTCAAGACGGCATTGATTTATATATTGCGGCATTAGGAGATCAAGCAAAAGATTATGCTGTTGGCTTATTGAATCGCCTAAGAAAAGAAGGCATTTCAAGTGAAATGGACTATACAGGGAAAAAGCTAAAAGCACAATTTAAAGCGGCAGACCGCTTGAAAGCCAAGTTTATTGCAGTTCTTGGTGAAGATGAGCTGGCGCAGCAAATTGTAAATGTAAAAGATACGACAACGGGTGAACAAATTGAAGTGAAGCTTGATGAGCTGATTCAAATGATGAAAGCCCACCAGAAAGCGTAAAGAAGGAGTGGAATGTTTGTGTTTGGTAGAACTTTTTATTGTGGAGAAGTAACAGAAGACCAAATCGGTCAAACAGTTGTATTAAAAGGATGGGTACAAAAACGTCGTGACCTTGGCGGATTAATCTTTATTGACCTGCGTGATCGTACAGGCATTGTGCAAGTTGTCTTTCATCCAGACCAATCAAAAGAGGCTCTTGAGACAGCAGAATCGATTCGGAATGAATATGTCCTTGATATTAAAGGGACAGTGGTCGCAAGAGAAGAAGCCACGATCAACCCAAATTTAAAAACAGGCAAAATTGAAATTCAAGTCGACACAGTCACTGTTTTAAATGAAGCCAAGACGCCTCCATTTGTGATTTCTGATCAAGCAGATGAGGTATCAGAAGATGTGCGCTTAAAATACCGCTACCTAGATCTTCGCCGTCCTGCGATGTTTGAAACGATGAAAATGCGACATGAAGTCACAAAAGCATTCCGCCATTTCTTAGATGATCACGGCTTTCTAGACATTGAAACGCCAATTTTAACAAAAAGTACGCCAGAAGGTGCACGTGACTATCTTGTGCCAAGCCGTGTACACGAAGGAGAATTCTATGCGCTGCCGCAGTCTCCGCAATTATTTAAGCAATTGCTCATGGTGTCTGGGATGGACCGCTACTATCAAATCGCTCGCTGCTTTAGAGATGAAGACTTACGTGCTGACCGTCAGCCGGAATTTACACAAGTCGATATTGAAATGTCCTTTATGAGTCAAGAAGACATCATGACGCTTGCTGAAGAGATGATGGCAAAGGTGATGAAAGATGTCAAAGGTGTTGACCTGACATTGCCATTACCTCGTATGACGTACGATGAAGCGATGAATTCCTATGGTTCTGACAAGCCAGATACACGATTTGACATGAAGCTTGTCAACATTTCAGACACCGTAAAAGACTCAGATTTCAAAGTCTTCAGCGGTGCTGTAAACAATGGCGGAGCTGTCAAAGCCATTAATGTCAAAGGGGCTGCAGCAAACTATTCAAGAAAAGACATCGATGCACTTGGTGCATTTGCAGCGAACTATGGTGCAAAAGGTCTTGCTTGGCTAAAAGCTGAAGGGACAGAGTTAAAAGGACCAATCGCTAAATTCTTTGATGAGTCAAAACAAGCAGAATTAAAAGAACAGCTTCAAGTTGAAGAGGGAGACCTTTTACTCTTTGTTGCAGATAAGACGTCTGTTGTCCATGATGCGCTTGGCGCACTTCGCTTAAAACTTGGCAAAGAGCTTAAACTCATCGATGAATCTGTCTTTAATTTCTTATGGGTAGTCGATTGGCCGCTACTTGAAAAGGATGAAGAAGAAGGCCGCTTCTATGCTGCCCACCATCCTTTCACAATGCCAGTTCGGGATGATCTTGAATTAATTGAAACAAGTCCAGAAGATATGAAAGCTCAAGCGTATGATCTTGTGCTGAACGGCTATGAGCTTGGCGGAGGTTCTATTCGTATTTTTGAAAAGGACATTCAAGAGAAAATGTTTGGTTTACTTGGCTTTTCTAAAGAAGAAGCGTACGATCAGTTCGGCTTCCTTCTTGATGCATTTGAGCATGGTGTGCCTCCGCACGGCGGAATTGCGCTTGGACTTGACCGCTTAGTGATGCTGCTTGCCGGCCGATCTAACCTAAGAGATACCATTGCGTTTCCGAAAACGGCAAGTGCAAGCTGTGTTCTCACAGATGCTCCTGGCACTGTAAGCGCAGCGCAGCTAGATGAACTGAGTTTGGCGATTAAAACAAAAGTAAAACAGTAAAATAGGCGCATGTTTATAGGCATGTAAACGCTTGTAAAAGGGACATGCCTATGATATGCTTTCATCAACCAATAAATAAAGTCCTGATACGTACGGTGGTTACCTAGTTTTGACCGAACATTTTTTTCTACGGGAGCTTGCCTTTCCTTTCTGCATAAATGCCTCTTCTGAGGACTTATAAAGTGAGGAAGAAAGCACCCACCTGCATGGTGCGGGGTTCAAAACGAAGGAAAAGCTGGCGGCGTGATCGGGACTTTTTTGTGTTTTTTTCTATTTGAGAAGGATGACGGAGAACGCTGAATATGATATGATTCTTTCGATTCATTTTAAATAAAGGTGGAGTGAGGCACTTGTTACATCAGTTTTCAAGAAACGAGCTTGCCATTGGCAAGGAAGGCTTAAATATATTAAAAAACAGTACAGTTGCAGTGCTTGGAGTAGGCGGCGTAGGTTCTTTTGCAGTAGAAGCCCTTGCTCGTTCAGGTGTTGGCCGTATTGTTCTTGTTGATAAAGATGATATTGATATTACAAATGTAAATAGGCAGCTGCCAGCTTTGCTATCAACGGTTGGTCAGCCTAAAGTTGACTTAATGCAGGCAAGAATTGCTGACATTAACCCAGAATGTGAAGTTGTTGCGCTCAAAATGTTCTATACAGAAGAAACGTATGAACAATTCTTTGAGTATCCGCTCGATTATGTCATTGATGCATCAGATACAATTCATTATAAAATTCATTTAATGAAAGAGTGCCTGAAACGCGATGTGAACATTATTTCGAGTATGGGTGCTGCAAATAAAACAGATCCGACACGTTTTAAAATTGATGACATCTCGAAAACACATACAGACCCAATTGCGAAAGTCGTCAGAACACGCCTGCGGAAGGAAGGCATTCGTAAGGGAATAGAAGTTATTTTCTCTGATGAAAGTCCGATTGTCATTCGTGAAGATGTGAGAAAAGAAGTTGGAAATGATGAAGCGAAAATTCGTAAGGCACAAATGCCGCCATCATCCAATGCGTTTGTTCCATCTGTGGCTGGACTGATCATGGGTGGTCATGTCATTATGAAACTGTTAAAAGACATTCCGATTACACGTGTGAAAGATAAATAAATAGCCCGCCTGCTTAGAGCAGGGGGCTTTTTTTATTTTTGCCGTCTTAAATTTTCATACACTTGCTTTAGTGCACCTTCAAATTTTCCAGTTTGCTTTGGTTCATAATATTGTTTGTTTTTCAGCGGATCAGGTAAATATTGCTGCTTCACCCAGCCATTTTCATAATCGTGCGGATATAAGTAATCGGCGCCCCTTCCAAGTGCTGCTGCTCCTTTATAGTGGGCATCTTTTAAATGAACGGGAACTTCACCAATTTTCCCCGTGCGAATATCATGCAGTGCCGCATCAATCGCTTGGTAAGCGGAGTTTGACTTTGGAGAAAGACACAGTTCAATCACGGCATTAGCGAGTGGAATTCGTGCTTCTGGAAAACCAACTCTCTCAGCTGTTTGAACAGCGCTTAACACACGTGGCCCTGCCTGCGGACTGGCTAGGCCAATATCTTCATAAGCCATCACAAGTAATCGTCTCGAAATGCTTTCAAGGTCTCCCGCTTCAATGAGTCTTGCAAGGTAATGCAGCGCCGCATCTGTATCAGATCCTCTAATGGATTTTTGAAAAGCCGAGAGGACATCATAATGAGCATCACCATTCTTGTCATGTGAGAAACTCTTTTTTTGTAAACATTCTTCTGCTGCGGCAAGAGTGATTTTGATATGCCCAGTCTCATCTGCTTTTGTTGATAAGACAGCGAGTTCTAGTGCATTTAAAGCTGAACGCACGTCTCCTCCGCATCCATTGGCAAAATGATTCATCGCTTCATCGTCAACTGTCACCTCATAACCGCCAAGCCCGCGATGTTCATCCTGTAAAGCTCGAGATAATGCAGCTTTGATTTGCTCTGTTTCCAGCGGCTTCAGCTCAAATATTTGTGTCCGGCTACGGATGGCTGGGTTGATCGCATGATACGGATTAGCTGTTGTCGCGCCAATTAAAATAATCATGCCATTTTCTAAATACGGAAGAAGGAAATCCTGCTTCCCTTTATCGAGTCTGTGGACTTCGTCTAAAATCAAGATGACCTGACCACTCATTTTCGCTTCAGCGGCGACAGCTTCCATATCTTTTTTGTTATGAATCACCGCATTCAATGTACGGAAGGCAATGCTTGTACTGCCAGCGATTGCAGTGGCAATGGATGTTTTGCCGATTCCCGGCGGTCCGTATAAAATCATCGAGGACAAATGTTTTGCCTCGACCATTCGTCTAATAATTTGACCTTCTCCAACGAGATGCTCCTGCCCAATAATGTCTCCAATATGACTTGGGCGCATCCGATACGCTAAAGGTTTCATGATTATCTCTCCTAAAGCAATGTCTTGTTTGTATAGAGTACCGAAATTTCTTCAAATAGAAAAGGGATGCGTCCTCGTTTTGAGCTCAGAACCCGCAAATGAAAGTTGGCTAAAAGTATGATATAATTGCTTTTGGTCTATATAAGCGTATATGAAATCAGAAAAATAATTGATGACATAGAAATAGAAAACGCAGAGGTGTTTAACTTGAAAATTTCTACTAAAGGCAGATATGGTCTGACGATCATGATCGAATTAGCCAAAAAACATGGCGAAGGCCCTACATCATTAAAATCAATCGCTCAAAACAATGATTTGTCTGAGCATTATTTAGAGCAGCTTGTATCACCACTTCGCAATGCACGTCTTGTGAAAAGTATCCGTGGAGCGTATGGCGGCTATGTGCTTGCCCATGAGCCAAACGAGATTACAGCCGGTGATATTATTCGAGTATTAGAAGGACCTATTAGTCCTGTTGAAGTGATCGAAAACGAAGAGCCAGCAAAGCGTGCACTTTGGATTCGTATTCGTGATGCAGTAAAAGACGTACTAGACAATACAACTCTTGAAGACTTAGCAAGCTATAAAGATGATGAGGATCAAGAGGCGTATATGTTCTATATTTAGATCAGAGGTGTACCGGAAATGGAACGTATCTATTTAGATCATGCAGCCACAACGCCGATGGATCAGCGAATTGTGGACAAGATGATGCCTTACTTTACAGAGATATTTGGCAATCCCTCTAGTATTCATTCATATGGGCGCGAGGCAAGAAAGTGGCTCGATGAAGCAAGGGAAGTCATTGCAGGAGAATTACACTGTAAGCAGCAGGAGATCATCCTCACAAGCGGGGGAACAGAGGCAGACAACTTGGCCATTACAGGTGTTGCAATGGCAAGGCAGCATGAAGGAAAACATATCATCACAACAAAAACTGAGCATCATGCAGTGCTGCATACATGCGAACGCTTAGAGCAGCTTGGTTTTGATGTGACGTATTTAGATGTGGATCACACTGGATTGATTCATCTTGATCAATTAAAACAAGCACTAAGAGACGATACAATTCTGGTGACCATCATGTATGGCAATAACGAAACAGGTGTGATTCAGCCAATTAAAGAAATTGGTCAACTTTTACACGAACACACTGCTTATTTTCATACAGACGCTGTACAAGCATTTGGGACAATATCAATTGATGTCACAGAACTTCATATCGACCTCTTATCTGCGTCCGGTCATAAACTAAATGGCCCGATGGGAACAGGCTTTTTATACGTGAATGAGCGTGTAAAACTTTCTCCGCAGCTATTCGGAGGAGAACAAGAGAGAAAACGCCGTGCTGGCACTGAAAATGTGGCGGGAATCATTGGACTTGCAGAAGCAGTTCAATTAACAAAGCAAAATAGAAGAGAAAAAGCAGTGCATTATGGTAAGCTCAAAGAAGCGATGCTGCAAGTATTCGAAGAGGAATCACTCAATTTCTCTATCAATGGACATCCGAAAGAGACATTGCCGCACATTTTAAATGTCCACTTCCCGGGCGTTTCTATTGAATCGTTACTTGTGAACTTAGATATGGAAGGGATTGCTGTTTCAAGCGGGTCAGCATGTACGGCTGGATCTGTCCTTCCTTCGCACGTATTAAGCGCCATGTATGGTGAAGAAGCAAAAGAGCTGACATCCTCAGTCAGAATAAGCTTCGGTCTTGGAAATGAAGAGGAACATGTGAAGCAGGCGGCGCATAAGATAGCGGCTGTCGTGAAACGCCTAGCCAAATAAATGCTCCCTTTTGTTCGTGTGTGAAAAATGAAACAGCTAGGCACCTGAAGAACGAAACGCGCACGTTGTTTCATTGAAATTGGAGTTGATGAAGATGACAAAAAGACCTGAAGACACAAGAGTTGTGGTCGGTATGTCCGGAGGCGTCGATTCATCAGTTGCTGCGCTCATGTTAAAGGAGCAAGGCTATGATGTGATCGGCATATTTATGAAAAACTGGGATGACACAGATGAAAATGGTGTATGTACAGCAACGGAGGACTATGAGGATGTCATTCGTGTTTGTAACCAGATTGGAATCCCATATTATGCAGTGAATTTCGAGAAACAGTATTGGGACAAAGTGTTTCAATATTTTCTTGATGAATATAAAGCAGGCAGAACGCCGAATCCAGATGTCATGTGTAATAAAGAAATTAAGTTCAAAGCATTTCTTGAGCATGCATTGTCGCTTGGAGCGGATTATTTGGCAACAGGCCACTATGCCCGTGTCGACAGAACCGGCGATGAAGTGAAAATGCTAAGAGGTCTTGATACAAACAAAGACCAAACTTATTTCTTGAATCAGCTGACTCAAGAACAACTTGATAAAGTGTTGTTCCCAATTGGCGATTTAGAGAAAAAAAGAGTGCGTGAATTAGCGAAAGAAGCAGAGCTCGCAACAGCAACGAAAAAAGATTCTACGGGCATCTGCTTTATTGGGGAAAGAAACTTTAAAACGTTCCTTAGCCAATATTTGCCTGCACAGCCCGGTGTGATGCAGACAATGGACGGAGAAGTAAAAGGTGAACATGATGGACTGATGTATTACACGATCGGTCAACGCCAAGGACTTGGCATTGGCGGAAGCGGTGATCCGTGGTTCGTTGTTGGGAAGGACTTAGAGAAAAATATCTTATTTGTTGAACAAGGCTTCCACAACCCGCTTTTATACTCTGAAAGTATTTCAGCTGTTAACATCAGCTGGACTCGTCCTCATATTGTCGGCGAAAACGGTGAACTCACATGCACAGCAAAATTCCGATACCGTCAAGAAGACCATCATGTAAAAGTCAAAATGACAGGTGAGCAGGAAGCAATGGTGATCTTTGATGAACCCGTTCGTGCTGTCACTCCAGGACAAGCTGTTGTTTTTTATGATGGCGAAGAATGTCTTGGCGGCGGGACCATTGACGATGTCTTTAAAGATGGCCAAAAGCTGTCGTATGTGTAACATGTGTTAAAAACCTCAACGTCGCTGTTGAGGTTTTTTAATGAAAGGATGAAGAGAGCGAATGAATCATAACGAAATCGGTATTGAAGCTTTAAATCAAGGGAACATTGAACAGGCAGCTGAAGCTTTTACGAAAGCCATTGAAGAAAGCCCAAAGGACCCGGTTCCATATATTAACTTTGCGAATTTACTTTCAAGTGTTCATGAATTTGAACGTGCATTGAACTTCTTTCAAAAAGCCATTGAACTTGATCATACAGCAGCTGCAGCTTATTATGGGGCAGGAAATGTCTACACGATGAAAGAAGACTTTATGAAAGCGAAAGACTATTTTGAGCAAGCGCTACAAGCTGGAATGGAAAACAGTGATTTGTTTTATATGTTAGGGCAGACACTGATGAAATTAGAGCAGCCAAAGCTTGCGATGCCTTATCTTCAGCGTGCAGTTGAGCTAAACGAAGAAGATAACGAAGCAAGATTTCAATTTGGCATGTGCTTAGCGAATGAACATCTGCTGGAGGAAGCGGTCGCAGTCTTTACTGAAGTGATTACGCGAGATTCGCAGCATGCAGACGCCTTTTATAATGCAGGCGTTGCGTATGCGTATTTAGAAAAAAAAGATGAAGCGCTTGAAATGCTAGGAAAAGCCATTGAAGTGCAGCCTGATCATATGCTTGCATTGCATGCGCAAAAGCTGATTCAAGAGGCAGAATAACCGGAAGGAGGGAAGACCTGTGCAGGAACATCCAGATCAAATGAAGCTTGAAGATGAACCGTTTTTAAAAGGGACGATTCAAGCCGTTATTTTCCATAACGAAAGTAATTTATACTCGGTGTTAAAAGTAAAAGTCATTGAAACATCAGAGAATTTAGAGGAAAAAACTGCATCTGTCACAGGGTACTTCCCAGCGCTTCATGAGGAGGAAACCTACACCTTCTATGGCAAGGTCACAAGTCATCCGAAGTTTGGCGAGCAGTTTCAAGCCACTCATTTTCAAAAGGAAGTCCCTACAACAAAGCAAGGCATCATTCATTATCTCTCTAGTGACTTGTTTGAAGGGATTGGAAAAAAGACGGCGGAAGAAATCGTCGGTAAGTTAGGTAATCAGACGCTTCATCAAATTATGCGTGATCCGTCTGTGTTGTATGACGTCCCTCGCCTGTCAAAAAAGAAGGCAGATAAGCTGGCTGCCGCACTTCAAGAGCATCAAGGGCTTGAGCAAATCATGATCAGCCTGAATCAATATGGCTTTGGTCCTCAGCTTAGTATGAAGATTTACCAAGCGTACGAGAGTGAAACGTTGCAGAAAATTGAAGAAAATCCTTATCAGCTCGTCAAAGACGTCGAGGGGATTGGATTTATTAAAGCAGATGAACTCGGCGCTAGAACAGGGATATCTGGAAATGATCCAGAACGCATTCGTGCAGCCCTTTTGTATACCGTTGAGACAGCAAGCCTGCAAGACGGTCATACGTACATACAAACGAAAGATCTGATCATCGAAACCCGTAAATTGCTGAATCAAACAGGCAATGACTACAAAGTGACTGAAATGGACGTTGCCAATCAGATCATTGCACTTGGTGAAGGGAAAGACATGATCATTGAAGATGATCGCTGTTATCATCCGTCGCTCTTTTATGCGGAGCAAAGTGTGGCAAAACGCATTCAAAAAATTGTTGCTCAAACGGAATATGCAGATCAATTTCCTGAATCAGAATTTCTGCTTGCACTCGGTGAACTGGAGGAACGGCTTGGTGTCCAGTATGCACCAACCCAAAAAGAAGCCATTCAAAAGGCACTCATGTCTCCAATGCTGCTTTTAACAGGCGGACCGGGTACAGGGAAAACGACGGTCATTAAAGGGATTGTCGAGCTTTACAGCGATCTTCACGGCGTTTCTCTTGACCCGGGTGATTATAAAAAAGATGAAGCATTTCCGTTCGTGCTTGCCGCACCAACTGGACGTGCTGCGAAACGAATGACAGAATCCACTGGACTTCCTGCTGTGACCATTCACCGGCTGCTAGGCTGGAATGGATCAGAAGGCTTCTCACATGATGAAGACCAGCCGATTGAAGGAAAGCTTGTCATCATTGATGAATCGAGTATGCTGGATATTTGGCTGGCGAACCATTTGTTTAAGGCGATCCCAGATCATATTCAAGTCATTATGGTTGGAGACGAACATCAACTTCCATCTGTCGGACCTGGTCAAGTGTTAAGAGACCTGCTTGCGTCACAAGCTATACCGGCAGTTACACTAACTGATATTTACCGGCAGGCAGACGGTTCAACAATTGTTGAGCTTGCGCATGATATGAAAAATGGTGTTTTGCCAAAGGATATTACTGCACGCTCGAAGGATCGATCCTTTATTCAATGCTCTAGTGACCAAATGAAAGAAGTCATCGAGAAAGTGGTCAGCAATGCTGCTCAAAAGGGGTATTCAGCAAAGGACATTCAAGTGCTCGCCCCGATGTATAAAGGAAAAGCAGGCATTAATGAACTGAATAAAATGCTTCAGCAAATTTTGAATCCTAAAAAGCCAAAAGGAAGAGAAATTCCTTTTGGTGATGTCGTCTACCGGACAGGTGATAAGGTACTTCAGCTTGTCAATCAGCCCGAGAATAACATTTTTAATGGAGATATTGGCGAAATTGTCTCGATCTTTTATGCGAAAGAAAACACAGAAAAAGAAGATATGGCGGTCATCTCCTTTGATGGAAATGAAATCACGTTTACGAAAAAAGATTTTCATCAATTTACACACGCTTATTGTTGCTCGATTCATAAATCCCAGGGCAGTGAATTCCCAATCGTGGTGCTGCCAGTCGTAAGAAGTTATTATCGAATGCTTCGAAGAAATTTGCTTTACACGGCCATTACACGAAGTAAAAAGTTTTTAATTTTGTGCGGCGAGGAATCAGCATTAGAGTGGGGCGTAAAAAATAATGAAGACTCCCTTAGACAAACGTCTTTAACCATGCGTCTTACTGAAACGGAAGAAATCATGGACGCTGAGCTAGCAGCCCTCCAAAAAGAACTTCCTTTCAGCGTACACGATGCCAATATTGGCATGGAGGGAATCACTCCGTTTGATTTTATGCAAGAGTAAATGGCTTCCATGGAAGCCATCATATTGTTAAACAAAGGGCTAAAATGAACTTGATTTTAGCCCTTTGTTTTTTTCAGCGTGAAAGAAAACCTTTGCAGCCCTAGGAAGGACGAGTACTGGCGCGGAACGAATTTGACATTCGTGAGCACCAGCACGCAGGACTGACAAAGAATGCGAGGGTTTGTCTACACGCTGATGGCTTCATTCATGGAAGCCATTTCTTCGTATGAGTCATAGAGGAAACGCACACGATAAGACTGTTCCGAAAAGGTGGTTGATCACATTTTGAGAACATGTCGAGAGCTTGAAGGACTGACGATCTATACAGACGAGCTGTCTCATTCACTTGGGGCGATCAAAGATATTTGCTTTTTAGCCGGCGGCAGCTGCGGGGGATATGTTTTAGATGGGAAAAAGAAAGACTGTGCTTTCATTCCATTCTCAGCTGGCGACAAACTGACAGACAAAGGTCTATATGTGAGCTACCAGAAGGGCATCGAGATAGATACCTCCGCCCCATCCTTCTTCTTTTCGAAATTAAAAAAGAAAATGATCCGTACGCCAGATGGTGAAACATTAGGTGTTTTGGAAGATGTATACTTTTGCATGAATTCGGGCACAATCGTAGCATATGAACTCTCGGACGGCTTCTTTACAGAGCTATCAGGGATTCGAAAGCAGCTGCATGCTGCCGGAACCTTGATGGATGTTCAAAAGGAAGCACTTGTTCTAAACCGAACGTAAAGAGGTGCTGAATATGCTCATTTGCCCAAATTGCAAATGTAAAGACATCGGAAAAATTGGGGTCAATCAATATTATTGCTGGGGCTGTTTTATTGAATTGACACTGTCAAAAGGCAAAATATCTACTCACCAAGTGGAGGAAGACGGTACACTAAGCAGTTTAGACGACCTGTTTAGTGACGATGAACGTTCAATTCAACTATAAGTGTTAAGGGGGAATTTCGAATGGGCAAAATGACTTCTTCACTATTAACGCTTGGTGCAGGTGCACTCGCATATCACTTTGCAAGTCGATATGATATGCCATCTAAGCGGGATATGAAAAAGATGAGAAAACGAGTTATGCGAATGCTTTAAACAAAAAGGGACATCCACCATGAGCGGATGTCCTTTTTTTATGCCTGCCTGTACTCTAATCTCCGTGCAAGTATAGACAAGCTGAAGTTGACAACAAAGTACATCATGGCCGCCAAGAGGAAAATAGGAAGTAAATAAGATTGGCTTTGACCATTTAAAATCTGCGCGTGATGCAATAACTCTGGAAGGGCAATTACAACGGCGAGCGATGTATCTTTTAAAAGAGAAATAAATTGACTGACAATCGGCGGTACCATTCGGCGTAACGCCTGTGGCATGATAATCATTTTTAACGTTTGAATATACGTTAAACCAGAGGACCTGGCCGCTTCGATTTGTCCTTTATCAATTGATTTTAATCCACTACGAATAATTTCTGACAGCATGGCGGATTCAAACACGGTTAAAGCCGCAATGGCAGAGGCCGTAATGCTCAGCTTAATACCGATTTCAGGCAGGGCGAAATACGTAAAAAAGATGATCAGCAAAAGCGGCAGGTTCCGAACGGTTTCAACAATGACCGCAAGCACCTTTGATAAAATAGGGATTTGTGCGAACCTCAATGTGCCAACGACTAATCCGATGATAAAGCTTAAAATGATGGAGATAAAAGCCACTTTTAAGGTGACAGCAAATCCTTCAAGTAAAAAGGCGAGATGATCGGGCTGGTAGGCACCTATAAAATCCATTGTGTTTCCTCCTTTCTAGTGGCTTCGGGCTAATCTTTTTTCTAAATAACCAACGCCTAGACTAAGCGGAATGGTCAATAGAAGATAGAACATGGCAACAAAAATGTATACATCAAATGTCACAAACGTTCTCGAAGCGATAAGGTCTCCTTGGTACATCAGATCAAACCCTGCAATGACACCTAAAATAGACGAGTTTTTCACAAGGTTGATAAATTGATTCCCAAGTGGTGGAATGACAATTTTGATGGCCTGCGGCAGAATAATATATCGCATCGTTCCGCCATATGACAGACCAGAAGCTCTAGCAGCTTCCATTTGTCCAAGCGGTACAGCTTGTATACCTGCACGAATGGCTTCAGCGATAAAAGCAGACGTATAAATGGAGAGGGCAATGGTTCCTGCTGTAAAGCCATCTGCCACAATGCCAAGTACCGGTAAACCAAAAAAGAACACAAAGGTGATCAATAATAACGGAATATTCCGAATAAATTCCACATAAGCCGTCCCTAACCAGTTGAGCGGCCTTAGTGGCGCGATTCTCATGATGGCAATGAGTGTACCGATGAAAAAGCTTCCAATCAACGCAATGACACTTGCACCAATCGTATATTTAAACCCTTCTAAATAAAGATGGAAGTTCTCAGTTAAAATGGAAAACCGCAGCAATCAGTTCACTTCCTTCCTAATCAACAGAGGAGCCGGCAAGCGGATCTCCTGAGGGTGTTGAGATTGATCGAGTCAATTAATTATTCTTTGATCCATTTTTTATGAATCTTGTCATACTCTCCATTGTCTTTTAATGCCTTTAACGCTTTATTAATGGCTTCTGTCAATTCTTCATCGCCTTTTTTCACAGCGATACCATAAGGCTCATCGGTAAATGTTCCACCAACGACTTCATAATTTGAATCTTCGTCTGCCATGCCAAATAAAATTGCATTATCAGTTGTCAGAACTTGCCCTTGATTTGATTTTAAGGCTGTAAAGGCTTCTTGATAATTTTCAAACTCCAAAACGGATGCTTCTGGTGCCTTTTCGCGAATGTTTTGAGAAGAAGTGGACCCTTTCACTGCAAGCACCTTCGTACCTTTTTTAAGATCATCAATCGATTGAATGTCGCTGCCTTTTTTCACAAGCAGTGATTGTCCTGCTTCAAAGTAAACATCTGAGAAATTGACCTCTTTTTTACGCTCTTCTGTGATCGTCATTGTGGCAACAATGGCATGAATATCTCCTTTTTGCAGTAAAGGAATTCTTGTTTTAGATGTCACTTCTTTGAATTCTGCTTTTCCTTCATCACCGAGCATTTCTTTAGTGATCGCTTTTGCGATATCGATATCAAACCCTTCAATATCCCCGCTACTAGGATTTTTTAGACCAAATAAACGAGTATCGTTTTTCACACCGAAAACGATTTTTTTGTCTTTCTTAATGGCTTCTAATGAGCTGCTTTGTTTTGCATCGGTTGAGCCTTTCTCGGCAGAGCCGCAGGCAGCGAGAGCGATCATACAGCAAGTCATCAACAGTAATAGGCCAAGGCGTTTCATTTTTTTCATCAAATTCATTCCCCCTAGTGATTTAAAATACGGCTTAAAAAGAGCTGAGCGCGTTTCTCGCGCGGTTTTTCATAAAAGGCAGCTGGTGTAGATTCTTCAAGAATTCTTCCTTCATCAATAAACACAATACGGTCTGCGACTTCACGGGCAAAACCCATCTCGTGCGTGACAACGACCATTGTCATTCCTTCCCTTGCCAGCTGTTTCATCACATCTAGCACCTCACCGATCATCTCTGGATCAAGAGCTGATGTTGGTTCATCGAAAAGCATGACCTCAGGTTTCATTGCAAGTCCCCTTGCGATTGCCACACGCTGCTGCTGTCCTCCTGAGAGTCTAGAAGGGTAGGTGTCTGCTTTTTCAGGAATGCCAACTTTATTTAAATAAAATTCAGCTGTTTCCTTTGCTTCTTCTTTGCTCACTTTTTTAACCTTCATCGGCGCAAGCATAATGTTTTCAAGCACCGTCTTATGCGGATAAAGATGGAAGTGCTGAAACACCATCCCGATATTTTGCCTGATGAGATTGATGTTGGTTTTCGGATGCTGAACAGACACTTGATTGACAAGGACTTTTCCTTCATCAATGCTTTCAAGACGATTGATACACCTGAGCATCGTGCTTTTTCCAGATCCTGAAGGACCGATGATCACAACAACCTCACCTTTTTGAATATGTAGGTTAATGTCCTTAAGTACATGGAACTGGCCGTAATGCTTGTTGACTTCTTCGAATGTGATCATGAAGAACCTCCTCTTCTAATGATTGAGCTAAAGCGGATTCTAGCATAAATGGTTTAAAAAGAAGTAAATATTGGAATATTTTCTGACGGGATTTTACAGCAAACAGTGACTTTGGATGGAGCTGTATGTTTCATGTGTATTCATTTTTAACAAAGTTAGGACAAATTTTATTTACATGGATAATTGCAGAAGTTGGTTAAACAATAAGAAGAGAGGTGAAAAAGGTGAAGAAACGTCCGATCGAGTTTCTAATATATGCTGCAGGTGTACTGCTTGTCCTTGCGTCTTTACTCATTTTGGTTCAGCTCGACGAGTTATGGATGCCTATTTTTTTATTGCTCAAAGCGGTTTTGATCCCGCTTCTTATCGCTATTTTTATTTCTTATCTTCTTTATCCGATTGTTGAAAGACTACATAAGCGAGGTTTGCCAAGGACGGTCAGTCTCTTATTGATTTATGTGCTGTTTTTTGGTGGCATTGGTTTGGCTGTGTATAAAGGGGCACCGGTTTTAATCGCTCAGTTAAATGAATTGTCGGAGCAAATTCCCATGCTTGCCGAAACGTATAATGGTGCTTTATCACATGTTCATCGTCATACAAGCCATTGGCCTGATGGACTGCATGAACGGCTGGATCGTTTTATTGTCCAATCTGAAACGTATGCCGCAAATGGGGCAGAGCGGATGATTCTTAGCTGTAAAGTACTGCTTGATTACGCCTTAGTTGCTGCACTTATTCCTTTTCTTGTCTTTTATATGGTGAAAGATATGAACACGATGAAGCGGGCAGCATGGTATTTAACACCGCCAAGCTTCCGAAAAAGGGGACATGCCTTTGTGAAAGCAGTGGATGACTCACTTGGGGATTATATTAGAGGGCAATTGCTTGTCTGTTCTTTAATTGGAGGTGCTGCCGCCATTGTTCTTTGGCTGTTTCATATTCCATATCCGCTTGTACTAGGTATGTTAATCGGCGCAACGAATGTCATTCCGTATTTTGGTCCGATTATTGGAGCGATTCCAGCTGTCTTTATCGCTTTTACCATCTCAGTGAAGTCAGTGATCATTGTGCTAATTACAGTAGCCGTGCTTCAATTTTTAGAAAGCAATGTACTGAGTCCGATCATTGTCGGGAGAAGCCTGCATATGCATCCTGTCGTAATCATGCTGGTGTTACTCGCTGGAGGTGAGCTGTTTGGCTTGATTGGAATGATTTTAGCCGTGCCGTCCGCAGCCATTATGAGGGTCATTATTGTGCAATATATTCACATGAGACGAAGCGTTCATTGACAAGACGAGCCGAGTTGTCTATAATAATTTCGATTCATACATATTGAATTCAATGACGGACCCGAGTACGTTAAAAAGCTGTTGCAGAGAGAGGCTTTGTTTGCTGAGAAAAGCCTTATCAGACCTTTAACGGAAGCTAGTCCCGAGTGCAGATAAACACTGCCGCTCTCTTCCGGCGTTATCGGATGTGAAGGTGATAGACGCATATGTCTATAATCAGGGTGGTACCGCGAGAGCATCTCGTCCCTGTGTAAGTAGTTTTTTGCTTGCATAGGGCGGGATGTTTTTTCGTTTGTGTGAAGATTGAGAATAAAAAAGGGAGGATTTATGATGAAAACTTTAACTTCAGCTCAAGTACGTCAAATGTTTTTAGATTTTTTCAAAGAAAAAGGACATGCTGTCGAACCGAGTGCGTCCCTCGTACCGCATGACGATCCAACACTTTTATGGATTAACAGCGGGGTGGCAACATTAAAGAAATACTTCGATGGCCGCGTCGTGCCTGAGAATCCGCGTATTTGCAACGCACAAAAATCAATTCGTACAAATGACATTGAAAATGTAGGGAAAACAGCACGTCATCATACGTTTTTTGAAATGCTGGGCAACTTCTCTATTGGAGACTATTTCAAAGAAGAGGCAATCGAATGGGCTTGGGAATTCCTCACAAGTGACGAGTGGATTGGCTTTGATCCGAATCTGTTATCTGTAACAGTGCATCCAGAGGATGAAGAAGCATATGTTCTTTGGAGAGATAAAATGGGTGTCCCTGAGGAACGAATTATTCGTCTAGAGGGCAACTTCTGGGATATTGGCGAGGGGCCAAGTGGTCCGAATACAGAAATTTTCTATGATCGCGGCGAAGCATATGGCAACGACATGAACGATCCTGAATTATATCCAGGCGGAGAAAATGAACGTTATCTAGAAGTATGGAATCTTGTTTTTTCTGAATTTAACCATAATCCAGATGGTACATACACACCGCTTCCGAAGAAAAACATTGATACAGGAATGGGTCTTGAGCGTATGGTCTCTGTGATTCAAAACGTACCGACGAACTTTGATACAGACCTGTTCATGCCGATTATTCGTGCAGTAGAAACGATTTCTGGAGAAAGCTATGGGGAGTCAAAAGAAAAAGACACAGCATTTAAAGTCATTGCTGACCATATTCGTACTGTTGCCTTTGCCGTCAGTGACGGAGCGCTTCCTTCTAATGAAGGCCGAGGTTATGTGTTAAGACGTTTGCTGCGCCGTGCTGTGCGTTATGCAAAAACGATCCATATCCACCGTCCATTCATGTATGACCTAGTTCCAGTTGTTGCGGAGATCATGAAGGATTTCTATCCAGATGTTCAAGCAAAAGAAGAATTTATTGCAAAAGTGATCAAAAATGAAGAAGAGCGTTTCCATGAGACACTGAATGAAGGGTTAGCCATTTTATCAGAAGTGATTAAAAAAGAACGAGACAATGGCAGCTCACAAATTTCCGGTAAAGATGTGTTTAAGCTTTATGACACATATGGATTCCCGGTCGAACTCACAGAAGAATATGCTGAAGATGAGAACATGACAGTCGATCGTGAAGGCTTCCAGCTAGAAATGGAGAAGCAGCGTGAACGTGCAAGAAATGCCAGACAAGATGTGGGCAGTATGCAGGTTCAAGGCGGGGCTTTAGGCGATATAAAAGCAGAAAGTACGTTTGTTGGCTACGAAAATTTAACTGCAGATGCTCGTATTATCGAATTGCTTCAAAACGGTGAAATTGTCACAGAAGCACACGAAGGGGAAACGGTGCAAATTTTATTAGATGAAACACCTTTCTATGCGGAAAGCGGCGGACAAGTGGCGGATAAAGGAACGTTAAAAAGTGCCGAAGCGATCATTGATATCAAAGATGTGAAAAAGGCGCCAAACGGCCAGCATGTCCACGAAGGAGTCGTCGTAAGTGGTACGGTTCAAAAAGGCATTGAAGTCACTGCAGAAGTCGAATCAGCGCTTCGAAAAGGCATTGTGAAAAATCACACAGCGACACATCTTTTGCACCAAGCGCTAAAAGATGTATTGGGCAGCCACGTTAACCAAGCGGGTTCACTTGTGAATGAAAACAGACTTCGCTTTGACTTTTCTCACTTTGGACAAGTAACAAAAGAAGAATTGTCACAAATTGAAAAAATCGTCAACGAAAAGATTTGGGAAGGCATTTCGGTTGCCATTGACCTGAAACCAATTGCTGAAGCAAAAGAAATGGGCGCAATGGCGCTGTTTGGCGAGAAGTATGGCGATATTGTCCGTGTTGTGCAAGTGGGTGATTACAGCATCGAGTTATGCGGAGGCTGTCACGTTCAAAACACTGCGGAGATCGGATTGTTTAAAATTGCATCTGAATCGGGTATTGGTGCTGGAACACGCCGTATTGAGGCTGTAACAGGTAAAGGTGCTTATGAAGAATTAAATGATCAGCTTGCGATTTTAGAAAAGGCAGCTAATGAACTGAAATCAAATACAAAAGATGTACCAAAACGCATCGCTTCCTTGCAGGCTGATTTAAAAGAAGTTCAAAGAGAAAACGAATCACTTCTTGCGAAATTAAGTCAAGCAGAAGCTGGCTCTATTTTGGAAAAAGTTATCGAAGTTGGCGGAGTGAACGTGTTAACTGAAAAAGTAAACGCCAAAGACATGAACCATTTAAGAACGATGGTTGATGACTTAAAAGCGAAATTAGGTTCAGCTGTCATCGTACTTGGTGCCGTTCAAAATGGAAAAGTCAACATTTCAGCCGGTGTGACAAAAGATGTCATTGAAAAAGGTCTTCATGCAGGAAAACTTGTGAAGCAGGCAGCTGAAATTTGCGGCGGAGGCGGAGGCGGACGCCCAGATATGGCACAAGCAGGCGGGAAACAGCCAGAAAAGCTTGAAGAAGCACTGGCAACTGTCGAAGAATCTGTCAAATCCGTTTTATAATCAGTCAATGTAGTGTAGAATAATGGTATTAGATGAGCGGTTAGAAAAAGCTTGCTAGTAGAATGTTGGAAGAGAGGTGCAAGAAGCAGTGAGTTCATTTGATAAGACAATGAAGTTTAACTTCTCTGATGATTCAGCTGAAACCAATGTGAATGAAGTGCTCATAACAGTTTATGACGCACTCCAAGAAAAAGGATACAACCCGATCAATCAAATTGTCGGATACTTGCTGTCAGGCGACCCTGCTTATATTCCAAGACATCAGGATGCACGCAACCTAATTCGTAAACTAGAACGAGACGAATTAATTGAGGAATTGGTTAAATCGTACTTAGAGACACATAAAGAGGCGTAAAACATGAGAATTTTAGGCTTAGATTTAGGCACGAAAACCCTTGGTGTGGCAATCAGTGATGAAATGGGATGGACAGCTCAAGGGATTGAAACCATTAAAATTGATGAAGCAGGCGGAGACTTTGGTCTCAGCCGCCTGTCTGAGATCGTCTCGCAATATGGAACGGATAAAATTGTCCTTGGTTTTCCAAAAAATATGAACGGTACGGTCGGTCCAAGAGGCGAGGCCAGCCAATCATTTGCGAAAGTGTTAGAAAACACGTACAATGTTCCTGTTGTGCTTTGGGACGAGCGTCTGTCAACGATGGCAGCAGAAAAAATGCTCATCTCTGCAGATGTGAGCAGACAAAAGCGTAAAAAAGTCATTGATAAAATGGCGGCTGTTATGATCCTTCAAGGGTATTTAGACAGCTTAAATTAAAATGAGGTGAATCAAATGGAACACGGAGAAAAGCAAATTACAATCGTTGATGATAATGGAAATGAGCAGCTTTGCGAAGTACTATTTACTTTTGAAAGCGACCATTTTAACAAATCATATGTTCTTTACTACCCAATTTCTGAACAAGATAACGAAGAAATTGAAATTCATGCATCAAGCTTCACACCAAACGAAGACGGTGAAGATGGCGAATTAGAGCCAATTGAAACGGATGAAGAGTGGGACATGATTGAAGAAACGTTAAATACGTTCTTAGATCAAGAAGACGAAGAAGAATAGAACGAATAAAAGGCCTGTGAACATGATCTCTGTGATCTTTCTTCACAGGTCTTTTTTTACATTCTATATGTAAACTATTATTGAAATTTAGTTGACATATATCACTCGACCTTTTACGCTATTTTTATCAAAAACATCGAGTGAGGGGTATGAAAATTGAAAATTCACGATATGATGCAAATGGCATTAATGACAGCAGTTATTGGGATGTTAGGGTTGATTCCGCCTATTTTTCTTGCGTTTACACCTGTACCAATCACAATGCAAACCGCAGGTCTTTTGCTTGCTGGTGGGCTGTTAAAACCAAAGCAAGCGCTGATTAGTTTACTTCTGTTTCTCCTAATAGTGGCAGCAGGCGCACCTATTTTATCTGGAGGGAGAGGCGGTATAGGGGTCTTTTTTGGGCCAAGCGGTGGTTTTTTACTTGCTTATCCAGTGGCTGCCTTTATGATCAGCCTGTGGCTGAACCGGCTGAAGAAAGTGACGGCCTTACGACTATTTTTGATCTATGCGGTATGCAGTATCGGGATATTATATATAGGCGGAATACCCTTTCAAGCCATGATGATGCATATAAAGATCACGCAAGCAGCTCTGTTCAGCGTCATTTATTTACCGGGTGATCTGATCAAAGCAGGGATATGTGCTGTCTTCACGGTGAAAATCATTCAAGCGATGTCATATCGAAAAAGGGACTCACATAGAGGGAGGCGAGCAGTTTGATGAGAATAACGGAAAGCTATGCAGCTCATGCAAAAGTGAACCCAAGTCAGATGGCGATCATAGATGAAAAAGAGAAGATCACTTATAAAGAATGGCATGAGCGTGTGCAGTCATCTGCACAATGGTTAAAAGAAACGCCTCATCAGCAAAAAAGAGTCGCTTTTTTAGTATCAAATGGTGTTCCGTTTCTCCAACTATTTGCTGGCGCAGCTTCTGCAGGATGGACAGCGGTGCCTCTTGATCCGCGGTGGAGTGACAAGGAATGCGCGGAAAAGCTCTTATTAAGCGACGCGGACCTTGTCATTGTGGAAGATCGATATATCAAAAGGATTGAAAAGTACAAGCTGGATATGCCAGTGCTCTCTTTATCTGAATGGAAAGAAAGAATCAGCATAAACGTTCAATCGAACAAAGGTGAACCGGAGGAAGATCCTGCTTTTTATATGGGATTTACTTCAGGATCAACGGGATCGCCCAAAGCCTTCATAAGACGCCAGCAGTCATGGATCGAGAGCTTTCAAATGACAGCTTCCGTCTTTGGGATCACACATCAAGATCATGTACTGATTTTGGGCACACTTTTATCCTCTCATTTTTTATACGGGGCGATCAGCACACTTTATTTCGGGGGCACCGTGACATTGTTAGAAAAATTTGTGCCAGATAAAGCAAAGAACATCTTAGAAAGAGGAGACATCACGGCTATTTATACGGTTCCGACCATGACAGAATCGTTACTGCAAATGGATGCCTTCGGAAAACATCCGCTTCTTGTCCTGTCTTCTGGTGCAGATTGGGGAAACTCTTCAAAAAAACAGCTCGTCAACCGCAATCCCCACATCACATTTTTTGATTTTTATGGAACATCAGAATTGAGCTTTGTCTCCTATTTATCTTCAGATGATTTTTTGCAAAAGCCTACTTCTGTCGGAAAGCCTTTTCTTTCTATTCAGGTTGAAATCAGGAGGGCAGATCAAACCGTTTGCAAGCCAAATGAAATCGGGAGAATTTATGTGAAAAGCCCAATGTCTTTTTCAGGCTATTTACAAGATGAAAAGCCGCCCGCAGAGTGGCTGACCGTATATGACATGGGGTGGCTCGACGAGGATGGTTACTTGTATATGAGCGGCCGCGAGAATGGCATGATTGTCTATGGGGGACTGAATATTTTTCCAGAGGAAATTGAGCGTGTGCTGAATGAACAGCCAGAGGTGAATCGGTCAATCGTGATTGGACTTCCTGATCCATATTGGGGCGAAATCCCTGTTGCCATTATTGAGAATGTACAGCAAACAAAAACCATTCGGCAAGCTGTAAAAGAAACATTAGCGGCATACAAAGTACCAAAAAAATGGCTCGTCACGGACAAAATGATCGAAACATCAGGAGGGAAAATCGCTCGTGCCAGTATGAAAAAGTGGGCGGAGGAACAACTATTATGCAAGCCGTGATCGTACAAGCGAAACGGACGCCCTTCGGTGAGAAAAATGGAATGTTGAAGGATTACCGGCCAGAGCATCTAGCTGCGCCCTTGATCCAGCATTTTTCAAACGTGACCAAGCCAGATGACATCATTTTAGGCAATGTCGTCGGGGGTGGTGGCAACATTGCCCGTCTGTCCTCGTTAGAAGCAGGGCTTTCATTACATATTCCGGGTATGACCATTGATAGGCAGTGTGCTTCCGGTCTTGAAGCCATTAGAACAGCGTGCATCATGATTCAGTCGGGGGAGGGATCAATATATATCGCTGGTGGAACGGAAAGCATTTCTCGGTCACCAATGAAAGAAAGGGCCCGCTTTTCTCCAGAGTGGATAGGAGACCCTCATATGGGGGAAGCGGCAGAGCTGACGGCGTCGAGATTTTCAGTTGCGAGACAAGAGCAAGATGACTATGCACTTTTAAGCTGGGAACGAAGTATAACCGCATTCAAGCAAGGAACGTATTCAGAAGAAATTGTTCCGATTAGCGGGCTGAGTACAGATGAAGCGGCAGCTAAAATAAGACCGATTGCAAGCTTGATAAAGCGGGCAAAACCTGTCTTTTTACCAGGAAAAGGTACTGTGACTGTGACCAATAGCTGTAAAGAAGCAGATGGTGCAGCTGCCGTCGTTGTAATGGAAAGAGCGGAAGCGGAGGCAAAAGGCTTCAGCCCTATGCTGCGGTATATCGGGAGTGCCGTGACCGCTATAGACCCGCATTATCCTGCTGCTTCACCAATTGATGCAATCAAGAAACTTTTACATAAAGAACAGGTGAAGATAGAAGATGTTGCACTTTTTGAAATCAATGAAGCGTTTGCGCTCAAAGTAGTACTCATTGCCCGGACACTAGGTATTCCTTATGACCGTATCAATAAAAGAGGCGGTGCGCTTTGTCTTGGGCATCCATATAGCGCCTCGGGAGCTGCTATGATGGTGAGACTGTTTTACGAAGCCCGCGCCTTACCGAATGGAAGCTATGTCATGGCTGCAATTGGCAGTGGAGGCGGTGTCGGTTTAGCCACACTATGGCAAGTTCTGTCATGACATGCATGAGCAAGTAATTGCCGAACTCCGTCGAATCATGTACTATAAAAGCTAGATGTGAGGAGGGCCATGCATGTTTTCAGAACAAAAGAAACGACCATTTTTTAAACGAAAAATGGGGATCGTCCTGTTATCTGTACTTGCTGTGATCATCATTGCAGCATTATCAGGTTTTTTATATGTAAAATCAGCACTCGGGCCGGTCGATCAAAAAAGCAAACAAACCATTAATATTCATATTCCAAATGGGACATCTGTCAGCGGAATTGCGAGCATTTTAAAAGAAAATGAACTGATTTCAAATGACACGATTTTCACTTACTATGCAAAGTACAAAAAAGCATCAGGCTTTAAAGCGGGCTATTTTCATCTCAAACAAACAATGGATGCGGATCAGCTAATTCAAAAGCTGACATCTGGCGGGACAGACTACGCATTTCAGCTTGTGATACCTGAAGGGAAACAGTTGTCTGATATTGCAGCCATTATTGCAAACCAGACGAATTTTTCAGCGAAAGAAGTTGAAGCGAAGCTGGATGATCCAGCCTTTATTAAAAAAATGATGAAAAAATACCCGAAAACGGTGACATCACAAGTGAACGGGAAACAAGTCAAGCATCCGTTAGAGGGATATTTATTCCCGGCGACGTATCCGTTTTATCGTGAGGATGAATCACTTGAAACCATCATTGACACAATGATTAAACAAACAGATCAATATGTAAAAACGTACGAAAAGGACATGAAAAAGAGAAAGATGTCCATCCATGATGTCCTAACGATGGCATCCCTAATAGAAATGGAAGCTACCGAAAAAACAGACCGGTCAAAAATCTCAAGTGTGTTTTATAACCGGTTGAAAAAGGACATGCCGCTTCAAACAGATCCAACCGTTCTTTATGCGCTTGGCGAGCATAAGTCCCGTGTTTATTACAAAGATTTAAAAGTAAAATCACCTTATAATACGTATACAAACAAAGGGCTGCCGCCTGGACCTATTGCCAATGCTGGAGAATCTTCTTGGAAAGCAGCACTCCATCCAGAGAAAACAGATTTTGTTTACTTCCTAGCAAAGAAAAATGGCGAAGTCGTCTTTACGAAAACGTTAAATGAGCACAACAAAGCGAAAGCGAAATACATCACAGGCAGCAACTAGCGCTCATGTGAAAGGAAAAAGACTGTAGACAATGGTGAAATTGCCTGCAGTTTTTTTCGTTGTTATATCCATTTTATAGGTTCGCAATTACCACATCTTTGTGGTAAAATATATCGGGTTGTTTTTACTTAGATGAACGAAAGATTGACGAGAAAGAGAGCTGCAATAGGCAGGACTCTTCTTTTTCAGGTCATGAAGGAGCTAGACATATAATGACAATCGAAGATGATCAAATAAATGATTATATTGAAGATTTAATTGAGCCGAGTCCTGATGCCATCGCTCAATTAGAGGAGTATGCGAAAGAGCATCATGTGCCAATCATGGAAAAGGTGAGCATTGAACTGTTATTGCAGCTGCTTTCTTTGAAAAAACCGAAGAAGATTCTTGAGGTTGGGACAGCGATTGGCTATTCAGCGATTCGAATGGCAGAAGCTCTGCCAGATGCTGAAATCTATACGATTGAGCGAAATGCAAAACGTTATGAGGAAGCGACACGGAATATTGAAGAATTACATTTCAAAGATAGAATTCACGTGTTTTTTGGCGATGCGATCGAATCAGCTAAAACGGTTCAGACGATGGCGCCCTATGATGTGATCTTCATTGATGCGGCAAAAGGCCAGTATCAACGCTTTTTTGAGCTGTTTGAACCGATGCTGTCCGATGACGGAATGATTATTACAGACAACGTATTATTTAAAGGCTTAGTTGCGACAAATTATGAAGAAGAAATTGAAGATAAACGAAAAAAACAATTAATAGGCAAAATTGATCGATACAATCAATGGCTGATGTCAAATCCTGACTACCAAACGTGTATCATTCCGGTTGGAGATGGGATCGCTATTAGTACAAAAAGAGGTGACCAATCATGAAAAAACCAGAATTGCTTGTGACGCCAAGCAAGGTGTCGGATGTACTGCCGCTCATTGAAGCGGGTGCTGACGCATTTTTAATAGGTGAACAAACATATGGAATCCGTCTTGCAGGTGAGTTTTCAAGAGAAGATGTGAAACAAACGGTTCAACTCGCACATGCACATCACAAAAAAGTATATGTCGCCATGAATGCGATTTTTCATAATGACCGTGTGGCACTGCTTGGAGATTATTTAACCTTTCTCGATGGGTTAAACGTGGATGGTGTCGTTTTTGGAGATCCGGCAGTGATCATGGCCGCAAAAGAAACAGGTGTCAACTTGAATCTGCACTGGAGTACAGAAACAACTGGGACAAACTATTACACTTGTAACTACTGGGGCAGAAAAGGCGCAACACGTGCTGTTCTTGCCAAAGAACTCAATATGGATAGCGTGATTGATATCAAAGAAAACGCTGAAGTGGAGATTGAAATTCAAGTCCACGGCATGACCTGTATGTTCCAATCCAAACGGACACTTGTTGGCAACTATTTTGAATATCAAGGCAAACAAATGGACGTGGAAGGAAGAAATATGGAAGAAGGTCTATTCCTTCACGACCAGGAGCGTCAAAACAAATATCCTATTTTTGAGGATGAAAATGGCACTCACATTATGAGTCCAAATGATGTATGTATGATTGATGAATTAGAAGAATTTGTCGACGCAGGCATTGACTCATTTAAAATTGACGGAATTTTAAAGTCACTTTCTTATATGACAGAAGTGACATCCCTCTATCGAAAAGCCATTGATTTACTTGTGACTGATAAGGAAGCCTATGAAGATCAGAAAGATGAATGGGTGGAGCGTATTGAAGAGATCCAGCCTGTCAACCGCTCAATCGATACAGGATTCTTCTTTAAAGAAACGGTTTATTAAGATAAAAGGAGGCAGAGGAAATGGCACTTTTAAAAGATGGAATTTCTGAAGTGATCGATGGAAAACGTGTCATTACAAAAAAACCAGAACTGTTAGCGCCAGCAGGTAACTTAGAAAAACTAAAAATTGCTGTGCATTATGGAGCAGACGCTGTTTTTATTGGCGGGAAAGAATTTGGACTTCGTTCAAATGCAGATAACTTTTCAATCGAAGAAATGGCAGAAGGTGTCGCATTTGCGAATAAATACGGTGCTCGTATTTATGTGACAACGAATATTTTCGCCCACAACGAAAACATGGACGGTCTGGAAGAATATCTTCAAGGGATTGAAGGAGCGGGTGTAGCGGGAATTATTGTCGCTGATCCACTCATCATTGAAACATGCAAACGAGTAGCTCCAAAGCTTGAAGTTCACTTGAGCACACAGCAATCTCTTTCAAATTGGAAAGCGGTGCAGTTTTGGAAGGAAGAAGGGCTTGAGCGTGTGGTCCTTGCACGTGAAACAAGCGCCCTAGAGATTAAAGAAATGAAAGAAAAAGTGGATATTGAAATCGAAACGTTCATTCACGGGGCGATGTGTATTGCTTATTCTGGTCGCTGCGTGCTCAGTAACCATATGACAGCGAGAGATTCAAACCGCGGAGGCTGCTGCCAATCTTGTCGCTGGGATTATGATCTTTATAAACTAGAAGGCTCTGAGGAAGCGCCTTTATTCGGTGAAGAAGATGCACCATTTGCGATGAGTCCAAAAGATTTAAAACTCATCGAATCCATACCGCAAATGATTGAAATGGGAATTGATAGCTTAAAGATCGAAGGACGAATGAAGTCCATTCATTATGTAGCAACAGTTGTCAGTGTCTATCGTAAAGTCATTGATGCTTACTGTGCGGATCCAGACAATTTCGTCATTCAACAAGAATGGCTCGATGAATTAGACAAATGTGCCAACCGTGACACGGCTCCTGCCTTTTTTGAAGGTGTACCAGGAACGGATGAACAAATGTTTGGCATTCATGGAAAGAAAACGACCTTTGATTTCGTCGGTCTTGTACTTCATTATGATGAACAAGAGCAAATTGTCACATTACAGCAGCGTAATTTCTTTAAAGCTGGCGACGAAGTTGAATTTTTCGGTCCAGAAATCGAAAATTTCACATGCAAGATTGAGACGATTTGGGACGAAAAAGGGAACGAACTCGATGCCGCTCGTCATCCACTGCAAATTGTGAAATTTAAGCTTGATCAAAAAGTATACCCTAGCAACATGATGAGAAAGGGGAAATAACCGGCACATGGGGAAAAAACCAGTGGTGATTGGAATCGCTGGCGGCTCGGGTTCAGGTAAAACGAGCGTCACCAATTCCATTTACGAAAAATTTAAAGGACATTCAATCCTCATGCTTCAGCAAGATTTATATTATAAAAATCAAAGTCATATGCCATTTGAAGAGCGCCTGCTGACCAATTATGATCATCCGCTTGCATTTGACAATGACCTGATGATTGAGCATGTAGAAGCGCTGCTAAAGTACGAGTCCATTGAAAAACCGATTTATGATTTTAAACTAAACACACGTTCAGAAGAGACGGTACATGTTGAACCCAAAGATGTCATCATCGTTGAAGGAATCTTTGCCCTTGAAAATGAACGTCTAAGAAACTTAATGGATATTAAACTGTATGTGGATACAGATGCAGATCTTCGGATCATTCGCCGTATTTTACGTGATACGAAAGAAAGAGGCAGATCGATTGATTCCGTGATTGAACAATATGTATCTGTCGTCAGACCGATGCACAATCAATTCATTGAACCGTCAAAACGATACGCCGATATCATCATCCCAGAAGGCGGACAAAATCATGTGGCCATTGACCTCATGGTGACAAAAATTCAAACGATTCTTCAAAACCGCGGAGAGTAAATGGTGGAGAAGAACAAAGACCTTTACGACGTAAAGGTCTTTTCAACATCATGCTCTTGTAGTCAATACTTTAGTAATGGCTAGTCCGAAATCATCGGTGAGCATTGTAAGAAGCAGCCCCCTGAGTAAAAGATTTGATATGATAGGAAAACAATGCTGCGAAATGAAGACAGGAAAATCACGATGGGATGCTGAAAGTTTCAGTTATTCCTGCTTTGTAAAAGTATATTAAAAAAACGACAAACAAATCATCACAAATTTTCAAACAATTCTTGATCAAAATGCAATTTTGTAATAATATAGCATAGACATATCGTACACTGACCATATTATGTATTGGAAGATGGAGAATGGGTAAGCTATTCTTCTACATATGATCGAAATGGCCGAACGAGGTACAGGAGCTTCCTGTGCCTTTCCACAGTTTGTGCGATGAAGATAATACATCATCATGAGACCGCTGCTGTTCCTGCCTAATAAAAAGGCATAATAGTTGCATCTAAAAGGGACGCCATGTAAGATGGACTTTTACGAATATGGGACAGAAGGAATGAGGGCCGGAATATGTCCTCATTCTTGTATATTTCAGTCGTCACTCACATGCAGAAAGCTTGTATGATGAGGATTAATAGAAGGAGTGAATGATTCATGGCACAAGAGAAAGTATTTCCAATGACAGAAGAAGGAAAGCGCAAATTAGAAGAAGAGCTTGAATATTTGAAAACGGTTAAACGTAAAGAGGTTGTAGAGCGTATTAAAATCGCTAGAAGTTTTGGAGACCTCTCTGAAAACTCGGAATATGATTCTGCTAAAGAAGAGCAAGCGTTTGTAGAAGGTCGTATTACAACGCTTGATAATATGATTCGTAATGCCAAAATTATTGAAGATGAAGGTAACTCAAATATTGTTTCACTCGGTAAAACAGTGACATTCGTTGAATTACCGGACGGTGAAGAAGAGTCTTATACGATTGTAGGAAGTGCAGAAGCTGATCCGTTTGAAGGCAAAATTTCAAACGATTCACCAATTGCAAAAAGCCTTTTAGGCAAACAAGTAGACGACAAAGTCACAGTTCAAACACCTGGCGGAGAAATGTTCGTCCAAATTGTAAAAATTTCATAATTACGTTTATACGATAAACACCTCGTCCACAATAGGGACGAGGTGTTTTTATGCTGAAAACAAGAAGAATCCAATGGACAGGTGTCATTATTTTTATCTTATTGCTCGGTCTCCTATTTAGACTAGCGGAAATTCAGTTGTTTTTCACAGAATCTTTTTCAAAGCTTGATATTAATTTGATCCAAGAAAGTGTCAGGCAGCGGACAGAAGAAGTAGTCATTTCAGACGGACGCGGCGAATTTTTAGATCGAAACGGCGAGGCACTTCTCACAAAGGAAGAGCCAGCGGTCATCATATTTCCATTCCTGCAATATGACCTCCCTCACTTAAAGCAAACCGCTTCTATACTTGAGATGAAAGAAGATGAACTGAAAAGCCAGCTGACAGAAACGAAGAAACCACTCATTTTAAAAGATGATATGACGAAAAAAAAGCTGAAAGACATCAATGATATGAAATATTCAGGTGTTTACGGCGTATATATGAAAGAGAAGGACAAAAAAAGACTTGCCCTCCACACATTAGGTTTCACAAGCGAGAATCCAGAACTCTTGAGAAAGCGTTATCCGGACAAAAAAGAACTTTCAATCCGCACTGAGATCGGTACATTCGGTTTGGAAAGTACATTTGACGAATTTCTATTACCAGAGCAAGACACAAAATTGTTATATCATGTGGACGGAAGGGGAAACCCTTTGTTTGGGATGGACGTCAAATATACAGCAGAAGCTCATTCGTTTTATCCGCTGCAAGTGCAGACAACTATGGACGAAGACATGCAGAGGGAAATGGAGAATGTTCTCAAAGCGCAAGGTGTTGAAAAAGGCGGAGCGGTTCTGCTCGACATTCAGAATAGCAGTGTGCTGGCGATGGCGAGTGTTCCAAATGTGACCAGCAAAAACCGGCATGAGGCAAGAAATTACATGCTGACCGCAATGGCTCCCGGTTCTGTATTTAAAACGGTCGTACTTGCCGCAGCGATTGAAAAAAACTTGAACCAGCCACAAACGATGTATGATTGTCGAAAGAATTTATATGGAGAGCCAGAAGGAAAGCAGGAAGTACTGAATCTGTCTGAAAGCTTTGCGCAAAGCTGTAATTATACATTTGCGACACTCGCTGAGCAGCTCATCCAAACAGATGATCAAAGCCTTGAAAAGACAGCTTCAAAGCTTGGGCTTGTGGATCGAGCCGGCTGGGAAGGGGATGTATACCATAAGCAACAATTCAAACAGTTTGATCGTGAAGAAACAGGCAGTGTGTGGGGAGATAAAAGAGACAAGCATGTCAAAAAAGCCATTGCGCAAACGGCAATTGGTCAAAAAAATGTCAAAACAACCCCCTTACAAATTGCCAATATGATGGCAACGATTGCAAGGGGCGGAGAACGAAAAGAAGTGAGGATTGCAGATAAAGTGATGTATCAAAACGGAACAACGATGCTATCCTTTCAAAACAAACGACCTGATGGTGACAGTATTGACCGCTATACAGCTCAAACCTTGCAAAAGTACTTAAGGCAGGTGGTGACCTCTGACAAAGGAACAGGAAGAAGATTTCAAGACCTGCCGTTCCATATAGCAGGGAAATCAGGCACTGCCCAAACCGGCAGCAAAGATAAACAGGGGAATCCACTTTATCACAAGTGGTTTGCCGGATACTTTCCGGCAGAAAAACCAAAATACGCTCTGGTTGTTGTTCACCTTGACGAGGCAAGTGGCCGGGCTAAGACAAATGAAGCGTTTTATGATATTGTAAAAAAGGTCAATGAAATTGAAAAGAAACAGACATAGAACATCCCTTCATGTCATGTTAGAATAGTAACGACTTAGGGAACAGAGGCAAAGGAGTGCAGAGATTTTGAGTAGAAATTCTCGATTTGAACATCGTGATAAGCGCAGAAAGGCGAATATGGTGCTTAACATATTAATTGGTATCGTTGTGGTGCTTATTTTGGTTGTCGCATCGAGTTTGTTAATTTTTAATAGACCACCGAAAGATGTAGCCAACGAACCATCAAAAACAGCACCTGCATCGAGTGAAAATAAACAAAACTCAGAAGAAGATGTGAAAGATCAAAAGAAAGATACATCCGATGATGCGGATGCAAAAAAAGACGATTCATCTGACAAAAAAGACGATACAAAGAAAACAGATGATGAAGAAGAGCCAAACAAAGATGCGTTAAAAGATGCCACAGAAACAGATGGCGGTAAAACAAGTGACGTAGATAAAACATATGAAAACGATAACTGGGAGCCTGTAGGAACAGAGCAATCGGGATCACATACAGCAACCTATGATGCTAACTCAAAAGACTGGAAAGAAATGATCAAAGCCATGTCCTATGCGACAGGAATCTCAGAAGACCAAATGACTGTTATTTGGTTAGGAAATAACGGAGGACCTCAAGATGCAAAAGGAACCATCCGTGATAAATCAACAGGTGAACGCTACCGTGTAGAAATTACGTGGGTGGATGAAAAAGGCTGGAAACCTGTGAAGGTTGAAAAATTAAAATAAAATAAAAAAGATGCATGCAAAAAGGCTAAAATGAACTTCATTTTAGCCTTTTTCTTCTTTTCAGCGTGATAGAAAACCTTTGCAGTCTAGGAAGGACTAGCACCGGCGCACAGACCTGATTGCCTACACGCTGATCTTTTTTTTATGAGATATTCGCTTTAAAATGAACAACTGCTGTATACAAAATCTTATCATCAATGACAGTCGTTTGATGACTCACAGAATGAACAGTCAGCAAGATCGCCTGATTATGTTCAATTTGTTTTTGGATCTTTTGTTCAAGTTCTTTTAAAGACGTTGCTTCAAAAAATTCAATTTTGTCCTTTAAAAAATCCAGTTGAAAATCCATTTCATTCATCCCTCCATGCTCTAGATTCATCATAATCTCTCCCATTCAAAAGGGCAAATATTTTTCTACCCCGCCCAGTATTTTTTAGTAGGAAAGAATCAGAAGATGTGGTAGGATAGGAACTGTTCGACGGAATAAAACATACTATACGGATAGGAATAAATAGATAAAGTGGAGGGAAAGAAAAATGGGACGTGAGTTTCTTTCTTTATTTGATCATTGGGCTGAATCTTATGATGACACTGTAAGTGGTCATGACGAGCAGTATAAAGAAGTGTTTCGCTGGTATCCGGCCATTCTAAAAGAGATTACTCGCCGTGCAGGTCAACATGTCATTGAGTTTGGAAGCGGCACAGGAAACCTAACGGCGGCACTGCTTCAAGCAGATAAGAAAGTGTTTGGCGTTGAACCTTCAGAGGCCATGAAGAAAGCGGCTCTTCAAAAAGGAATACCAAATGTATTTCATGACGGGGATTTTTTATCGTTTCCATCTCCACCTTTTGAGCCTGATACGATCGTCAGTTCATATGCTTTCCATCATTTAACGGACGACGAAAAAAAACAAGCCATCCACACCTATGGCAACATCCTTCCCTCAGGTGGTAAAATAGTCTTTGCTGATACAATGTTTCAAAATCAAGCAGCACATCAAGCTGAAACGAACAAAGCGAAAGCCGCTGGATTCGATCAGCTTGCAGAGGATTTAGAAACGGAATACTATCCATCCATAGGTGTGTTAAAGCAAATCTTTGAAGAAGAAGGTTTTAGCACATCTTTTCATCAAATGAATGATTTTGTGTGGATCGTAGAAGCGAAGAAAAGGGAATGAAAGGATGTTTTTGATTTGAAAATCGCAGTGATAGGTGCAATGGAAGAAGAAGTGACGATTTTAAGAGACCAACTAAAGAATGCCACACAAGAAAACATCGCTGGGTGTGAATTTACAACAGGTGTTTATGAAGATAAAGAAGTGATTTTATTAAAATCAGGGATTGGAAAAGTAAATGCAGCGGTCAGCACAACACTTCTGCTTGACCGCTTTCAGCCAGATTATGTGATCAATACAGGATCAGCTGGCGGTTTCCATCACTCATTAAATGTAGGTGATATTGTCATCTCTACTGATGTTAGACATCATGATGTGGACGTGACGATCTTTAATTACGAATATGGACAAGTGCCAGGATTACCAGCTGCTTTCATCGCAGATGATCAGCTTGTGAAGCTGGCAGAGGAATCTGCTTCAGAAATCGATCATATTCAAGTGGCAAAAGGAACGATTGCAACAGGAGATTCATTTATGGATGATCCTGGTCGTGTCGCGTTTGTGAGAGAGAAATTTCCAGAGCTGTATGCAGTGGAAATGGAGGCAGCTGCAGTTGCGCAAGTTTGCCATCTATTTGAAACGCCATTTGTGGTCGTTCGAGCGTTGTCAGATATTGCTGGGAAAGAATCCAATATCTCTTTTGATCAATTTCTAGAGCAAGCAGCGATTCACTCAACAGACCTTGTCCTGCGTATGATAAAGCAAACACAATAAAAGAAGGGGTTTCCCCCCTTCTTTTCCATACAAAGGAAGGGATTTATATGGCTGTCATACATGATATTACGGAATTAATTGGCCACACACCGCTTTTAAAACTGTCAGGGATGGGTGTGCCGGCAGGTGTTGATGTTTATGCAAAACTTGAAATGATGAACCCAGGCGGAAGTATTAAGGATCGCTTAGGTGATATGCTGATTAAAGAAGCGTTGGCATCGGGCAAACTGCGCCCAGGCGGAACCATTATTGAAGCAACTGCAGGAAACACAGGCATCGGGCTTGCGCTAAGTGCAAGAAAACATCAATTGCATCCGATCTTCTGTGTACCAGAACATTTTAGTCAAGAGAAACAACAGCTCATGAAGGCGCTTGGTGCAGAGATTATTCATACACCAAGAAAAGATGGGATGAAGGGTGCGATTGATCGAGCCCTTGAACTAGAGGCAAGCCTTGACAATGCTTATTGCGTCTTACAATTTAAAAACCAAGTAAATCCATTGACTTACTATAAAACACTCGGGCCAGAAATATGGTCTGACCTCCAGGGGAACATAGACGTGTTCGTAGCAGGAGCGGGCTCTGGCGGAACGTTTCAAGGCTGTGCTGCCTATTTAAAAGAGCAAAAAGAAGCGCTAAAAACAGTGATCGTGGAACCAGAAGGATCTATTTTAAATGGCGGAAAGCCGGGACCGCATAGAACGGAAGGAATTGGCCTTGAATTTATTCCAGATTATATGGAATCGACTTTATTTGACGAGATTTATACCGTCAGTGACGATGATGCTTTCCGAATGGTGAAAGAAGCAGCTGAAAAGGAAGGTGTTCTGATCGGAAGCTCGTCTGGAGCCGCTCTATTTGCCGCTTTAGAGGAAGCGAAAAAGGCATCACCTGGGACGGTGATCGTCACTATTTTTCCTGATAGCAGTGAACGTTATCTAAGTAAAGGTATTTATGAGGGAGGAAAATAAAATGAAGCCAAAAACAATGATGATTCATAGTGGAATCACTGGTGATGAAAAAACAGGAGCCGTGTCTGTTCCCATTTACCAAGTCAGCACCTATAAGCAGCCTAAAGCAGGCGAGCACACTGGATATGAATATTCCAGAACTGCGAATCCAACAAGAACAGCACTGGAAACAGTCATTCGTGATCTTGAAGGCGGGGCAAACGGCTATGCATTCGGTTCAGGGATGGCTGCAATTACAGCTGTGATGATGCTGTTTAACAGCGGAGATCATATCGTACTGACTGACGACGTGTACGGCGGAACCTATCGTGTGATGACAAAGGTGCTCAACCGGATTGGCATTAAAGCCACATTTGTAGACACAAGTGATCCTGAAGCGGTGAAAAAAGCAATTTTACCAGAAACAAAAGCCGTCTATATTGAATCACCAACCAATCCATTGCTGAAAATGACCGATCTACAAGCCATAAGCCGGATCACAAAAGAAGCTGGCATCTTGATGATTGTCGATAATACGTTTTTTACCCCATATTTTCAAAAGCCGATTTCATATGGGGCTGACATTGTCTTGCACAGTGCCACAAAATATTTAGGCGGCCATAGTGATGTGGTGGGCGGACTTGTCGTGACAGCTACTGAAGAGCTTGGTGAAGAACTGCACTTTGTTCAAAATTCTACAGGCGGTATTCTTGGACCGCAAGATGCGTGGCTTCTAATGCGAGGGATGAAAACGCTCGGACTAAGAATGGAAGCACATCAACAAAACGCGCAGAAAATCGCTGAGTTTTTAGAACAGCATCCTGCGATTACACGTGTCTATTACCCAGGTTTAAGCGCTCACCCAGGTCATGAGCTTGCAAAAACTCAAGCAACAGGCTTTGGCGGTATGATTTCTTTTGATATTGGAAAAGAAGAAAATGTCGACGTGTTTTTAAGCCAATTGAAATTGTTTACAATCGCAGAAAGCCTAGGGGCGGTTGAAAGTTTAATCTCTGTTCCTGCTCGCATGACCCATGCATCCATTCCAAAAGAGCGCAGAGAAGAGCTTGGTATCACAGATGGTTTAATCCGTATTTCTGTCGGTATTGAGGATATTGATGACTTATTACATGATATTGAACAAGGGCTCGACACAGTAACGAATGGATAGATTTACATGCCCCTCGCTTTCTCTCACTATGGTAAGCTATCAATAGACATTGATAACGGGAAGGTGAAACAAGTGAAGAAAAAGTGGGATGGTTTAGTGACAGATTACAAGCAATACGCTTTTATTTTGCTTGCTGTCAGCACCTTTTTATATATTGGTACGATTTTACCGAATCAGCACATAGAAGCATCACCAAAAATGCTGATGCTGGCAGTTGATTGTGTTTTCCTATTGGCTGCTTTTCTTTGCGTGAAACGTGCGATCTTTTTTCAAAAAAAGCTACAAGAACTAGATGAAGATTAAGTCGAAAAGTCTCCTCATATGATGAGGAGACTTTCAGCGTGTAGACAAACCCTCGCATTCTTTGTCAGTCCTGCGTGCCGGTGCTCACGAAACAGTCTGAAGTTTCCTCATGTGATGAGGAAACTTTTTTTAATTACACTGGATAATCGGACAAGAATCACTGTAGAAATTTAGTCAAACACACAAAAATCATCTAATTTACTAAAAACAGGTTTACAAAATGGTGCTTGCTGGATATACTTACAAAGTAATTAAAAACGTAAAGGAGGCTGAAGAATATGTTATTCGTATCTACTTGTGATCAATTCAACAACCAATTTCATCATGTCATCAGCCTGTGGAAGAGCTCGTGTCCTTCCTTTACCTTTTACGGTTCACGCTACAAAACTGTTTAAGTAAACGAGGATTTCACGTATCATCCATCGCAGGTTAGAAGACACTGTCTTTTGATCTGCATTTTTGTGTGCCCGCAGGTCAACTGATAAAGAAGATCTGCGGGCTATTTCGCGTGCTGCGAACTGAAGGGAGGTGAGCGTATATGACAATCCATTTATTTTTTATTACTTTGACGATCCAACGTAAATACAAGGACATTGAAACCGTTCTTTATGAACAACAAGTCGAAACATTTTATGAAGAAATGAAGCAGAAACAACTAAAGTACATGAACTAAAAAGGACAATAAAAACATGAAAAGGAGGAGATTGACATGTTTATGATGCTTGCAATGCTTGATTGTTATACAAGGGAGAAGGACCAGGTTTAGACACGCTCCACATTGATCACCTGCACATATGATAACCGTAAAAAGAGATTGTGAGGTGATCAATGAATGTCGATGTCACCATATATGAGGTTTCCGTCAGTGGGGCACGGGTATGCGTCTATTCCGCATTCTTTAAAGCACGGATACGGCAATCCATACAGAATGCAAAGAGAGCAAGAAGAAATGCTCAGACGCTATATGTACAATTATCCAACCTATTGGTATTAAAGAAAAGGAGCAGGAAACGTTATCGTTTCCTGCTCCTTTTACATTAGCAAATCCAGCTTGCACCGATGATGATTAACAAAATGAACAGTACAACAAGCAATGCGAATCCGCCTGCAAAACCGCCACCGTAGCCACCGCAGTAGCCTCCAGAATAACCGCCAAAGCCCATAATCTAGCACCACCTTTATCTAATCAAGATACATTCATAAAATATGCAGCTCATGCGGAAAACGAAATCAATCTGAGCACAATTAATGAAAATGCCTATTTGTTTAAATATTTTTCATGACGTGCGAAACATTTTCAGAAAAGGTGCCGTCTAATAAAAGACAAAGAAATTAGGACTAGGTCTTAACTTTTGTTAGGCGAGAGCCGATATGAAAAGTAAGAAAATTCGTAAATAGTTTTATTTACTGGTGCAAAGCAGGTGTTGACATTGATTCAAAGCTGGATTGGAAAACAAATGAGGGAACCAAAGGGCTTGTTCTCAAAATGGGTTGCCCGCTATATGGAAAAAAATCATCATAATATCAATCAATGGACGATTCAACTCTTAAATATACAAGAAAACGACCGGATTTTAGAAATTGGTACTGGAAGAGGTATGACATTATCTAAAGTAGCGGAAAAACTTGATCGAGGGAAAGTATATGGAATCGATGCTTCGCGTCATATGGTAAAATACGCGAAAAGAAAACATAAGAGGCTTGTCGAGCAGGAAAAAGCCGTTATCACACTTGGAAAAGCTGAGCAATTACCTTTTGAAGACAGATCATTCAATAAATTGTTCACAGTGCAGACCATCTATTACTTGCCAGATATCGAACAAGTCATGAAAGAGGTATATCGTGTTCTTCAAGTGGATGGAGAAGTATTCTTATCTTTTCAAAAGCAGGAACTAATGAAGGAACAAAAACGCCCACAGTCTCTTTCAACGTACAGTGAAGAAGACATCAGCTGTCTTTTTTCAGCGTATCACTTTAGAGACGTCTCTGTTTACCATTATGATACATACATCTGTATCAAAGCCTTAAAATGATGAAAATATTTCCCAGGTAATGAACAAGCACTCAAAAAAAGGCTCTTCGCCAGAAGGGCCTTTTTTGCATGTGGGAATTGATCATTCATCAATAAAAAAGACTCTTCACAAGAAGAGTCTTTTGCATTCATTTCATATGTAGGGGCCAGCCAGGTGTGTAAGGAATGATAGTATATATAAGGAATTTGTTTGTCGATTAAGGATACCTGTCTGGCTTATTCCTTATATCGACAATGTTCTGCAAATGTTTAGCTTTTTTTTCAATATTTTCTTTTTTATTTGACTGGAAAATACATTTTTCTCTCCTAGATAGACATTTGTCACTTATTTTTTGAGTCAATGTGCGGTTAAAAGAAGGAAAAAGCCCGAGAAAGAGAGAATTTTGGAGAGACTTCATTTTTAAACAAAAAGGGAGGAATGAAAACATGTCGGGAAACAAAGGTGTCGTTTACAAAGGAGCAGGAAATGTAGCAGTTGAGGATATTGGATACCCTGATTTGGTTTTAAGGGATGGCCCTGGTGTACCTAAAGCCAATGTTGGACGTAAGTGTGAGCATGGCGTCATTTTAAAAGTAGTGACAACAAACATTTGCGGGAGCGACCAGCACATGGTAAGAGGGCGCACAACTGCGCCTGAAGGACTTGTCCTTGGTCATGAAATTACTGGTGAAGTCGTTGAAGTTGGACGAGATGTAGAGTTTATCCAAAAGGGTGATCTCGTATCAGTTCCGTTTAATATTGCCTGTGGCCGTTGCGTCATGTGTAAGGAACAAAAAACCCATGTGTGTTTAAATGTGAACCCCGATCGACCTGGCTCAGCTTATGGATATGTAGATATGGGCGGATGGGTTGGCGGCCAATCGGAGTACGTCATGGTGCCATATGCTGATTTCCAGCTACTCAAATTTCCGGACAAAGATCAGGCGATGGAAAAAATACTTGATTTGACGATGCTTTCTGATATTTTCCCGACAGGTTTTCATGGTGCGTATTCGGCTGGCGTAAAACCAGGCTCTACTGTCTATATTGCTGGTGCAGGGCCAGTAGGTCTTGCAGCAGCGCATTCCGCTCAGCTCCTTGGCGCTTCTGCTGTCATCGTCGGCGATCTCAATGAACAAAGGCTCGAGCAGGCGAGAAGCTTTGGCTGCGAAACGATTAATTTACGAAAACATGATCGAATCGGTGAACAAATGACAAACATCCTTGGAGAGCCAGAAGTCGACTGTGCGGTCGATTGTGTCGGTTTTGAAGCTTCAGGTCATGGAGATCAAGGAGAAGCACCAGCCACCGTTTTAAATACAATTATGGATATTACCAAAGTTGGCGGTAAGCTTGGAATTCCAGGACTTTACGTCACAGAAGATCCAGGTGCTGTGGATGAAGATGCAAAAGTTGGATCTCTGAAAGTGCGAATTGGACTTGGCTGGGCCAAAGCCCATACCTTTGTGACAGGCCAAACCCCTGTCATGCAATATCACCGCAGCTTGATGAAATCTATTTTAAGCGGAAGAGCACAAATCGCCAAAGCCGTTAATGCGACCGTCATTTCCCTTGATCAAGCCCCTAAAGGATATAGCGATTTTGATTCGGGTGTGGCGAAGAAATTTGTGATTGACCCGCATGGTATGATTTCTAAATAATGATCCATCGAAAAAAACTTACAGGATTTTTCCTGTAAGTTTTTTTGTTTATAAATATAAAAAGACCTATACTGTTCTTCTACATTTCATAACGTGATAAAATGAGTAAATTGGAAAAAATGATCTTTAGTTGAAAGACATACCATAAAACAGTTGGCAATGATTGGACAGGATTATGATAGATAGGAAGAATGATAGGAAGAATAGAGGAGAGATTGCGATTGCTAAAAGTACAAAACATCATCAAAAATTATGAAGGTAAACAAGTATTAAAAGGGGTTAGCTTCCACTTAAAACAAGGTGAATCATTTGGACTGTTGGGCCCTAATGGTGCAGGGAAATCAACCTTAATCGGTATCATGACAGGACTTATACATGCAACGAGCGGGACTATTACGATTGGAGGCATTGATCTACATAAAGAAACAAAGCATGCACAGCAATTGATTGGCATTGTTCCGCAAGAGATCGCTTTATATTTAGATATGTCAGCAAAAGAAAATTTAACGTTTTGGGGGAAAATGTATGGACTTAAAGGAGAAGAATTAAAAAGCAGAGTACAAGAAATCCTTGAATTAATTGGTCTGGGCAATAGAGCGAATGATAAGGTGAAAGTATTCTCAGGAGGGATGAAAAGAAGAGTGAATATCGGATGTGCGATTTTGCATCGGCCAAAACTATTAATAATGGATGAGCCTACAGTGGGTATAGACCCGCAATCCAGAAATCATATATTAGAAACAGTTAAAACGCTAAATAGTGAAGGAATGACGATTATTTATACGAGTCATTACATGGAGGAAGTCGAATATCTATGTGAAAAAATAGCTATTATGGATCAAGGTTCTTTCATTAAGGTAGGTGATTTAAGTGAATTGGCTGAGCTTGTTGGAGAAAAAAGAGAAATCATTTTTACGATTAAATGTGAACAAGGACAAAAGGATATGGAGCGAGTGTGCCAATATATAAATGAATATCACCCACTGAATGACTTTATGGTGCAGGGAAATCAAATCAAATTATTTGATGACAATCCTCAGCATTTACTAAGTCAACTTATTCAAGGTGTAACCGAATTAAATGTTCAATTAATTTCAGCAGAAGTTGTAGAACCAAATTTAGAAAATGTATTCTTGTATTTCACAGGTAAGAAATTACGAGACTAGACCGAATAGAGGTGAGCATATGAGCATTTGGGTTGTACTGAAAGATCTATTATTGTTTTTTAGGGATAAGAAAAGCTTTTTTACACTTTTTTTTATGCCTATCATATTAATTGCTATATTAGGTGCAGCATTTGGAGATAACATGAAGAAAGATAGCGAAATTAGGATCAATTCATTTCGAGTAGGAATAACAGATCAAGATAAGTCCGCTACAAGTAAAATGTTTCTTTCAACATTGTCTAAGAGTGAACTCAGTGACATATTTGAAGTGAAGGTCACCTCGAAAAATCAGCTAGAGAAAGATTTAAATAGTAGAGACATTACAATGGGTATAATCATAAAGCCGAATTTTGAAAAAAGCCTATTAAATCATGATCATGTGCAATTGAATATTTTGAAAGGACCTAATTCAAGCTTACAGGAAATGGTCCTAGAAAATGTGGTTTTGCAATTCTTTCAAAATTATCATATGAATCGTATTCTGGTGCCGTTGAATCAAGGTAAAGAAGTGGAGGTCGTGTCTGATCAACTGAAAAAAGAACTAGTGAACGAAAGGAATATTCATATCAACAGCCAGCCGATTACATCCTTCCAATACTACGCAGGCGGGATGGGTGTGCTTTTTTTATTAATGACTGTTGTTTTCTTGGTTGGCAGTATGATAGAGGAAAAAGAAGAAGAAGTTTATAAAAGACTACTAGTATCAAAATTAAACAATACTAGTTATATCATTGGAAAGTTATTGGGCATTATTTTAATGAGTATGATTCAACTTGCGGTCATTATTTTATTTACTAGCTTTATCTTTAAGGTGAACTGGGGAGAGCCTTTTACTGTTGTTATGATCGGATGTAGTTTTATATTAAATGCTGCGGGTTTCGGGGTGCTGATTGGTTCTTTTATCAAAAGAGAAAAAACGTTTAATAGTGTGGGGATTTTAGGCACTCAAGTGTTAGCTGCTTTAGGCGGAAGTATGGTGCCCTTATACTTATTCCCACAATGGGTGATTGATACCAGCTATTTTTTACCTAATTCTCTTGCACTTCAAATGTTTTTGAAAAGTATGGCAGGTGCTGATTTTAGTGAAATACAAAACGGATTATTACTTAGCTGTGGGATGGGAATGGCTTTCTTCATCATTGCTTTATTAAGAATGTCTTTTGAAAGGAAGCATCGTTATGCATAAAATATTAGCCATTATCACGTTAAAGTTAAAAGAAACATTAAAGTCCCCATTGACCCTCATTTTTTTATTTGTGATGCCAATTGTATTTAGTTTTATCTTTGGTAGTACCGCATCTGATACAAAGAAACCGACAGTTGCTTTTATTCTAGAGCCCAGTCAAGGTAAACTAGATCAAGAAATTTTTCAAATTCTCGAAAAAAACACCAAATTTCTCTGGGTAAAGGCAACTGAAAGCGACGCAAAAGATTTAGTATCTGAAGAAAAGGTAGTTGCGTCTGTGAAAGTCGTAAACCAATTAAAGTCCCATCTAAAAGAAAATAAAGAGATTTTTGATGTGACAGTTTATAAAAAAACTGAAGAATATGCAGTCTTATCTCCCTATTTAAAAGAGACAGCTGCCATCATTTATCAAATCAATCAGGGTGTGAAAGAGCAGAAAAGTGTTTCTCTCACCAATGCATTGAACAAGTTAAATGAATCTGGTACGATTTCATTGGCCGAAAAAAATCAAAATGGTCAAGCAAGCCAGCAACCAAATTTAATACCGCTTGGCTTTACCATTATGTTTATGATGTTTGCGATTTCAAGCTCTTTGTCATCTATACATTCGGAGTATAAAAATTATACATGGCAAAGATTGCTTTCGAGTCCCATCCATAAAATATATGTACTTCTGGGCTATTTAATAGCATATTTCCTTCTTGGATGGATACAATTGGGTGTTCTTTTGACCATCTTATCTATTTTCTTTAATGTCTACTTAGGCAACCTGTTTCTTATCTTATTGTTCGGATCATTTGTTATAGGCCTTGTCGTAAGTTTAGGATTTATGATAGCTACTTTATCTCAAACAAAAAAACAAGCTGAAATCTTTAGTGCAATTGTCATTGTAGGATCGTGCATGCTGGGTGGTATTTATTGGCCTTTAGATATCGTTCCAGACATTATGAAGAAGATTTCTTTGACTATACCGCAAACATGGATGATGTCTGGTTTTGGTGAGATCATGAGCGGCAATGTTAATCTTTCTATCTTATTATTAGATGCGACGGTTTTAATTGCTTTTACGGTGGTCTTTATGATCATTGGTTTGAAGAGTATCAGATCCTATTAATCCTTTGTTCTTCTAAAAAGCCCTCTATAGCTATGTAGAGGGCTTTTTGTATACACGTGATTTACTTTAAATGATTGGATAACTCGTTAATATTTAATGGTGAAAGAAATTGAAGGCTGCCCAAGTAAATATTTCACATTACCCATTGAGAAGGATATATTCCTCTGTTAAATCAACAAACGCCTTCAAAGCAGGAGACATCCATTTATTTTTATGCCAGAATAGTTGGATTTTCGTTGTGAGACAGGGTCCCATCCAATTGATTTTAATCATATGGCCTTCTGTTATTTCTCTTTTTATAGAAATTTCGGGAAGTACAGCAATTCCTAGACCAGCCATTACACATTTTTTTATGGCTTCTACATCTGCTAGTTCTAGTTTACTTCTCGGTTTTGCTCCTGCCTGTGTCAAAGAGTGTTCGAAGGCATAACGATAATCGCAGTCTTCAGTTAACAACAATCTTTGCTCGTCTAAATCGATAGGATATACTTTTTGTTTTTTGCTCAATGGATTTGTTGGACAGCATACAATGGCCATCGGTTCATCTTTTAGTTCTTTTACAATTAAATGTGAGGATACGACAGGATTCATCGATAATAGGGCGACATCAATTTGTCCTTCCAGTAATAGATTTAAAACATCCTTTTCAGCTATTCCGGGACGGAAAATCAGTTCTACTTTAGGATACGTTGTTTGAAAGTCCGTTAAAATATGAGGAAGTCGATAGGTACATTGTGTTTCAGATGCACATATTCTTAAAATGCCGCTTGGCTCACTCATCCCACCAACAGCCTCTAATGCTTCTCCTGTTAAACCTAAAATCTTATCCGTATAATCTTGAAACTTCATGCCAGCTTCAGTTAAAATGACCCTTTTTCCAAGCCTTTCAAATAGAGGGGTTCCTAGCTCTTCTTCTAATGCAGCGATATTTGCTGTGATACTTGATTGAGCATAGCCAAGTATTTGTGCTGTTTTTGTAAAGTTTAATACTTTTGATGCTGTTTGGAACATCATCAGTTGCTTTATTTCCAACGTCAATCCCTCCTAAATCGGATGAGCCGATTGATGCAATCAGAAAACTTCTATAGATAGATCATAACATTTTTACTATGATAAAAGTAGGCGCTTTCATTATTTAGAATGTTCAGATTTTATAGGGGGGATGGCTTTGTTTGAAACGATTGTCAATTCAATAAATGACTTTTTATGGACATATATTTTAGTCGTTATGTTAATAGGGATTGGAATCTACTTTACGGTGAGAATGAAGTTTATGCAAATTGTCTTACTAAAAGAGATCTTCCGTTCTATTTTTGAAAAAGCCCCAAAAATAAAAGGGAGTCAAGACATTTCTTCAATGCAAGCTTTCTTTATCGGAGCAGCGACGAGGATTGGAACTGGAAATATGGCAGGTGTTGCTATTGCCATCACAGTTGGTGGTCCTGGAGCTATTTTCTGGATGTGGTTTGCAGCGGTTTTAGGGGGAGCTTCTGCATTTGTCGAAAGCACACTCGCTCAAATATATAAAGTGAGAACAAGTGATGGTTTTAAAGGGGGGCCAGGCTATTATATACAAAAGCAATTTGGACTGAAATGGCCAAGTAGGATCTTTGCCTTTTCTGTTATTATTAGTTTTGGCTTAATTTTTAATGCAGTACAAACGAACACCATCACAAATGCCTTTCGATATTCATTTGGTATCAGTCCAATTGGCATGGGGGTATTCGTAACCATTCTTACGGCTCTCATCATTTTTGGTGGTGTAAAGAGAATTGCCCGCTTTACCCAAATCATTGTGCCAATCATGTCCTCGTTTTATATTATCTTAGCACTTTATGTGATTGTGACAAATATCGCTGATGTACCCGCAGCATTAGCAAGTATTATGAAAAGTGCGTTTGGATTAGAGCAAATGGTTGGAGGCGGAATCGGCGCTGCAATAATGAACGGTGTCAAACGCGGTTTATTTTCCAATGAAGCAGGAATGGGAAGTGCGCCAAATGCGGCTGCTGCTGCCCATGTTTCACACCCAGTAAAACAAGGGTTTGTTCAATTATTAGGCGTATTTTTTGATACATTAGTTGTTTGTAGTTGTACAGCATTTATTATTATGCTATCAACAGTAGAAACAGCAGGTGATTTGTCAGGTATTGAAATTACTCAAGCTGCAATGGCGCAGCATTTCGGTTCTTGGGCTAGTATTTTCTTAGCATTTGCGATCTTTACTTTTGCATTTAGCTCCATTGTAGGTGGCTACTATTACGGTGAAGCCAATATCGGTTTTATTCATAACAGTGTAACCGCGCTATTCGTGTATCGAATCACTGTTTTAATGATGATTATGTTTGGTGCTCTCGCCAACTTACAAATCGTTTGGACGTTAGCGGACTTGTCGATGGCGATTATGGCTATTGTTAACTTGGTTGCCATTGCGATTTTAGGCAAATTTGCTTTTGCGGCTCTAAATGATTACATGGGACAAAGAAAGGTAGGAAAGAACCCTGTTTTTTACGCTTCTACCATTCCCGGTTTAAAAGGAATAGAATGGTGGGGAGCAGAAAAACAAGCAATTAAATCAACAAATGAAGGGGTAGAAAATCAATGATAAATTTTGAATATGATTGTCATACGAAAATGATCATGGGGGCGGGGAAATCTAAAGATATTGCCTCTATTGTAGAGGACATTGTATTGCCTAGTGCTACAATTATGATTGTAACTGACCCTGGTGTAAAAAGCGCAGGATTGGTGACGCCTATTGAAGCCTATTTGCAAGAAGCTGGTTATTCCGTTGTCGTCTTTGATCAAGTATCTCCAAACCCTAGAGATCATGAATGTCTAACGGGTGCAGAGCTCTTTAGAAAAGTACAAGCATCAGCGGTTATTGCGATTGGTGGAGGCAGCCCAATGGATACGGCAAAAGCCATAGCTTTATTAGGTCCAAATGGCGGTAATCCTGAAGAGTATATAGCAGGCAAGAAAGCGTACACAAATGTATCACCCTTAATTTGTATTCCAACCACGGCTGGAACTGGCTCTGAGGTGACCCGTTCATCTGTGATTACGTTAGCTGCTTCACATAAAAAAATCACCTTAAAACATGCCTTGCTTCGACCAACTATTGCGATTTTGGATCCTGCTCTTACTTCTACGGTGCCAAAAAGTATAACAGCGGCAACAGGTGTTGATGCACTGGTCCATGCGATTGAAGGCTATACATGTAAAGAAACAAACCCTATATCTAAGGCGATGGGAGCAAGCGCAATGAAAACCATTGTGACCTATTTACCGAAGGCGTATGAAGACGGGTCTGATTTAGAAGCAAGATACAAAATGCAGGAAGGCAGTTTACTCGCTGGCTTATGCTTCGGTTCTGCTGATGTAGCAGCCGTACATTGTTTAGCCGAAGCGCTCGGCAGTCTTTATGATACGCCTCATGGTATCGCAAATGCTGTGTTTTTACCTTATGTCATACAATTTAATGCAGCTGAAAACAAATCATTGCACATAGAGCTTGCAAACATCATGGGCTTTGCAGATAAAACGGATGCAGATGATGTGGCGATTCAAAAATTAATGGATGGTATGTATACATTCACAAAGAATTTAGGTATTCCATCACTAAAAGAATTATCTTATGTAAAAGTAGAGGATTTTGAAAAAATGGCTCAACTAGCAGAACAAAATAACTCTACAAAAAGCAATGTTCGTGCCGTTACGAAAGCGGACTACTTAGATATACTAAAGGCTGCTTTTTCATATAGTCATACAGAAAAAGAGCCGAATAGAATGACTGAATGATAAACACAAACTTTCCCAGACTTTACACAAGAAGCAAACGACTATGTCGTCAATATGGAGAATTACAAATATACCACCCTCCTAATGTATGATTTAGGTGGTGGTTTTTCTATGTCCCATTTGACTAGGTATCATGTATACATGAGTGGTATGATAGACGACAACATCTCATGAGAGAAAGGATAGGATAAACGATGAATTTTCACAATAAAACAGTCGTTATCACTGGCGCAGCCAATGGAATTGGTGAATCGATCGCGTATGGCTATGCGAAAGAAGGGGCGCGTGTCGTGCTTGCGGATATTGACGAAGAGAAGGGCAAGCGCTTGGAAGATCAGCTGAAAAAGGAGTCCTTTGAGGCTTTTTTTAAAAAAACGGATGTGAAACAAGAGAAGGATATTCAAGACATCATGTCGGCTGCCGTGGCACGTTATCAAACGATCGATATTCTCATCAATAATGCAGGGGTTATGTGTACAAAATCGCCTTATGAGCTAACGGTTGATGAGTTTGATCATGTGCTGCATACAAACCTACGAGGTGCTTTTTTATGTGCAAGGGAAGCGGCACGTTATATAAAAGAGAATCAATCAGGCGGTTCTATCGTTAATATCTCATCCACTCGCGCGACCATGTCAGAACCAGATACAGAAGCGTATGCTGCATCAAAAGGCGGGATATCAGCACTTACTCATGCGCTGGCTGTTTCCTTTAGTCAGGATCATATAACAGTAAACAGCATTTCCCCTGGGTGGATTGAAACGAAGGATGAGAAAAATTTGCGAGAAATTGACCATCAGCAGCATCTTTCCAATCGAGTAGGAACGCCAAAGGATATTGTCAAAGCTTGTTTTTATTTAACAGATGAAGACAATCAATTTGTGACAGGAACAGATTTGGTTGTTGATGGCGGCATGACTAGGAAAATGATTTATGCGGATTAACATGAAAAAAACATTGACGCCTTGACGGAGGCGCAGTACAATATGTAACAATTCAGCTGAAGATCGTGATGAAAAAAAGATAAAGCGCAAATAGAGAAGAGTATGTAATGGCTGCCTCACACAGAGAACTCCGTAAAGCTGAGAAGGAGCTGGGAAGCGTTACAGAACCAAGCCTCTTAGCTCTGTACCGGATTCATTGTGATGGTGGTGCAGCGGCATTCTCCCGTTATAGAGAAGGGTTAGCGATAACCTGCTGAGGTTCATCTGGTAACAGGTGAATGAACTGAGGTGGCAACGCGGAGTCAATCCCGTCCTCAAGACAGAAATGTCTTGGGGGCGGGATTTTTTTTGATGACAAAAAGGAGGGCACTACGATGAAAAAACATTGGCGGGATATGAGCATGTTACTTGGAGCGATTGGTATTGCGAACATAGGAGAATGGATTTATATGATTGCTCTCCACCTGCTGATTTTTCAGGAAACGGGCTCCGTTCTTGCTGTAACAGCCGTCTATATGTTAAGACCTGTCTCGGCTCTTTTAACAAATAGCTGGTCTGGTAGTTTAGTAGATAGACTGAATCAGCGGAATGTCATGATCAGTCTAGATCTATGCCGGGCCGTTCTGATTGCTTGTTTACCCTTTGCCTTATTTTCAGGCCACTTATTGATCGTATATGTGATGCTATTTCTCATTCATATGGCACAAGCCATGTTTCATCCAGCTTCGATGGTGTATATGACAGCACTAATCCCGGCGGATAAACGAAAACGGTTTAATGCCATTCGATCTTTGCTTCAGTCTGGTGGATTTTTACTCGGACCTGCCGTAGCAGGGTTGCTTTTTCTCATTGGTACACCAGTCCTTTCAATTTATGTAAATGCAATCTGCCTTTTGATATCTGCTGTTTTGACGATGTGTTTACCGACTTTGTCAAAAGCAGCCGGGGCACAAAAAGGCTTTTCACTCTCGGTATTAAAGGAAGATGCAAAACTTGTCTTTCATTTCAGTCTCACATCCCGTCAAGTGATGACCGTGTATTTATTATTTAGTGCCGCCATCACGGTGCTGCCGACTGCCATTGACTCACTTGAAGCAGCTTTTGCAAAGGAAGTGCTGATGTTGACCAATACCGAATATGGGTTTCTTGTCAGTGTAGCTGGAGCAGGGATTATCGCAGGGGCATGTCTCAATACGGTCATTGTCGAAAGGCTGCCTATTTCAGTGATGCTTGGTGCGGGAAGTTTGTTAGTGGCTTTTGGATACTTGATCTATGCTTTTTCAAGCACATTGACTGTCGCAGCAGCTGGCTTTTTTGTTCTCGCTTTCTTTTTAGCATTTGCAAACACCGGTTTTATGACTTTTTATCAAACGAATATCCCGGTAGAGGTTATGGGGAGAGTGGCAAGTTTTTATGCGTTATGTGAAGCTGTTCTGACGATGATGATGACAGGAATATGCGGCGCATTGGCGCATGTGTTATCGATACGTACTTCTGTCATAATTGGCTGCCTATGTATGCTTCTTATTTGTCTGTTGCTATGTTTTGTCATTTTTCGTCCATTGACTGTCAAAAAAATAGTGCATCTTACTTAGAAAATTAAAAAAATTATGTTATCATTATTTAAGTAAGTTAATTAAATTGATGAGAAAAGGAGTCTTACAAATGAAAGCACTACGCTGGCACGATCAAAAGGACATTCGACTAGAGGAAATTGACGAACCAACAGTTGCTCCAGGAAAAGTGAAACTGAAAGTAAAATGGTGCGGCATTTGTGGTAGTGATTTACATGAATATTTAGGCGGACCGATCTTCATTCCTGTGAACGAACCTCATCCACTTACAAAAGAAAAAGCACCCATTACATTGGGACACGAGTTCTCTGGTGAAATTGTAGAAGTTGGAGAAGGTGTGAGTAATTACAAAGTAGGCGATCGAGTGGTTGTTGAACCTATTTTTGCAACTCACGGGCACCAAGGTGCTTACAACTTAGATGAAAATATGGGCTTCTTAGGACTTGCTGGTGGCGGTGGAGGATTCTCTGAATATGTATCTGTCGATGAAGAATTACTTCATTTGTTACCAGACGAAATTTCATATGAGCAAGGTGCACTTGTTGAACCTTCTGCAGTTGCTTTATATGCGGTTCGTTCTAGTAAAGTGCAAGCTGGGGATACAGCAGCTGTGTTTGGCTGTGGACCAATCGGTTTACTTGTCATTGAAGCATTAAAAGCAGCTGGTGCTACTGACATTTATGCAGTGGAATTATCAAAAGAGCGCCAAGAAAAAGCAAAAGAACTTGGAGCGATCATTGTAGATCCTTCTCAGTATGAAGATGTTGTTCAAGAAATCGCACGCCGTACAAATGGTGGAGTCGATGTTTCTTTTGAAGTGACAGGTGTACCTGTTGTATTGAAGCAAGCAATCCAATCAACTAGAATTTCAGGTGAAACAGTCATTGTAAGCATTTGGGAAAAGGGCGCAGAAATTATGCCGAATGACATTGTCATTAAAGAACGTACAGTCAAAGGAATCATCGGCTATAGAGATGTTTTCCCATCTGTATTAAACTTAATGAGAAAAGGCTATTTCTCTGCAGATACACTCGTCACGAAAAAAATCAAGCTGGACGATGTGATCGAAGATGGCTTCCATGCATTAATCAATGAAAAAGATCAAGTGAAAATTTTAGTCAGTGCTGAATAAGTAGGACGATAAAGAGAATGGCAGATGCCGTTCTCTTTTTTTAACGTCCAAGAGATTTTCCGTACACGCTGACTCGTTTCTCTAACAAAGCAAAAGCGAGTTCAAAGAAAATGCTAAGCATCCAATAGATCAAAGCAGAGACGAGATACGTTTCTAAAAATTTGTAGCCGTCATTTGCAATGATGCGAGAGATTCCCATGATTTCCAGTACACCAATTGTAAACGAAAGGGACGTGGCTTTTAACAGCTGAATGAGCTGATTCCCTAGGTTTGGCAGGGCAACCACAAACGCTTGCGGTAAAATAATGCGAATCATCGCCTGTCTGGTGGTCATGCCAACGATTTTCGCCGCTTCAAGCTGCCCTCTGTCTACTGCAAGGAGTGCGCTGCGGACCACTTCTGTTAAATGTGCGGCTGAATGCAGGCTGAAGGTGATAAGGGCAACGGTAAGCGGGGAGACCATATCCGGGTGAAAGGTCAACCCAAAAGTGCTATTCATTTTGGTCAGAACAAATGGAATGCCATAAAAGAAAGCAAACAACTGAACAATGAGAGGTGTTCCTCTAAAAAATGAGACATAGAGCGTGACCAGCTGGCGGAGCACAGGGATACGAAAGAGGCGAATGAAAGCAAAAACAGATCCAATCAAAAGGCTCACAGCCATAGAAACAAGTGCAATCAATAAGGTAAAGGGAACGCCTTTTAGAATATGTGGTATTTGGTCAATCGCAAATGATATATCAATGGTTTGCATCAAATCGCCTCCTTAGCGTGACAGGCTGGTGCGGCCTTTCACAAATTTTCTTTCCAGTAGCATCGTGATCAGTTCAATACTGATGCAAATCAGCCAATACACAATTGCAATGATGACGTACACTTCAAACATGCCTATCCCGTAGTTATTGCCTAGGATGATTTTGACCTGTCCCATCATATCAATGAGTCCGATTGTAAATGCAATGGCGGTATCTTTCACGAGATCAATGGTGTAATTTCCGAGGTTCGGAAGTGCAATGAGAAAGGCTTGCGGAATAATGATCCTCATTAATGCCTGCGTATCTGTCATCCCAACAATGTAAGCTGCTTCAAGCTGATCTTTCCCAACAGAGGAATATGCACTGCGAAAGACTTCAGATAAATAAGCGCCCGTATGTAACGAGAATGTGATCATCACAAATAACACACGATCCCAATGATTGATTTGAATTCCGGCCATGAGTAAAAGCTGAGGCAGGCCAAAATAAATCAGAAATAACTGAACAATGAGCGGTGTACTTCGTGTAAATGACAAATAAATGACCGCCAATTGTTTCAGCACTGGAATTTGTTTGATTCGAATGCAAGCAAACAGCAATCCGATGATGATGGCAAAAAACAATGACACCACAATCATAAGAAATGTGAGTGGCAGACGATCAACCACTTGTAAAAAGATTCTCAGCCAATCTCCAGCTGTAAACGTCATGGCGCTTCCTTCCTTTCTTCATATTGATAGCCTTGCTCTGATATATAGTCAATATCTTGAAAGAAATCAACGCCAAACCATTTCTTCGCAAGGTCAGGTAATGTTCCGTCTTCTATCATCTCTTGTGTCACTCGGTCCAATTGTGATGCTAGTTTCTTTTGGCTAGGCTGTAAGACAAGATAAATAGGTTCCTTTGAGACAATGCCGCCCACTTTGACTTTCAGGTGAAGATGTTTTTGAATCGTATCAAAGGTCGAAATATTCATAAAAGCCGCATCGGACCGTCCACTTTCGACTCGTTTTAAATTGAGTTCGTTTGAAGGGCTTTCAATGGTCGTGAGCGGAATTTTCGGATCATTTTCTTCATTATATTGATTTAATATGGAACGAAGGCCGCCGCTAGGACTGACGGGAGCGAGCTTTTTTGATGTCATATCGTCTAGAGATTGAATATCTTGCTCTGATTCATTCACAATTAAACCTGTCATCGAATAGCCGTATGGCACCTTAGGATAAAGAAAGCGTTTTTCACGTTCAGGATTACTGAAAAACCAATTAGCCGCCATTTCAAATTTCCCAGCGCCGATCCCAATTAAATTGGATTCTTCCTCGCCAAAGATATAATCAAAATGAATATGTGGCAAACGTTTCTCGACTTCATTTAAATAATCGATGTTATAGCCAATCGGCTCGTTGCGGTCATTTGTGGCTAAAAAAGGCGGATTGACTTCTGCGCTTAGTGCGACTTTGACAATTTGTTTGCCATCATCTGTTGTTGTTTTCACACTGCTGCAGCCAATAAGAGAGAGGAGAAACAGAAGGATACCAGCGGCAGTGAATAAAGTCTTGCGCTTCATCTGTCTTCCTCCAATCCTTGCCACATCCCGCGATGAATTCTTGATAAAAATTGTTTCGTCCGTTCATGCTGAGGCTTCATCAGGACGTCTTCTGGTGAGCCTTTTTCAACGATTTCCCCATCTGCCATAAAGATCACTGTATCCGCTACATCCTTTGCAAACGAAATTTCATGCGTCACAATGACCATCGTCATTCCTTGGCTCGCAATATCTTTCATCATTTCAAGGATTTCTCCGACCATCTCTGGGTCCAGTGCGGACGTCGGCTCATCAAATAAAAGCACCGCAGGATTCATGGCAAGCGCACGGGCAATTCCGATTCGCTGCTGTTGACCGCCGGATAATTCGCTTGGAAATGCTTCTTTTTTATGAAGCAGTCCAATTCGTGTTAACAATTGCTCTCCGATTTTTTCTGCCTCTTTTTTAGACATGTTTTGAGACACAATCAATCCTTCTGTGATGTTTTCAAGTGCTCGTTTATTTTGAAACAAGTGATAATGCTGAAACACCATAGACGATTGCTGTCTGAGTTTTAGAAGATCTTTTTTTCGATATTGTTCAAATTGAATCGTAGCTTCTCCAACTGTCAGCGTTCCTTTGTCTGGGATATCAAGGCTGTTTAGACTGCGGAGAAGTGTTGTTTTTCCTGATCCGCTCGGTCCAATAATGGCGACCACTTCACCTTCTTGTACGGTGAAATCAATTCCTTTTAACACATGAGTTGACCCATAGGATTTATGTAGATTAGTAGCAGAAATCATAAAAGCATCACGTTCCTTTGACATATGTACTTAATATTGATAAAATTTAACACATTAAATCCTATAAGTAAAGTGTGTTTTAATAATACCTATTGGATAAATCGGATATGATAGATTGCTAGAAACAGAGGAGTTGGATACGTTTTGTCTAAAGCATTATTTGTCGATACAGATTTTCAAAAAAATTGGCTAAATCAACTAGAATCCCTTCGTGAAACGATCGAACATTCTGCAAAAGAACATGATGAGGGTGCCTATTTTCCTAAACAGAATATCGAATCATTAGTAGAACTGGGCTATACAACGTTGTCTCTGCCTGTTGAGTACGGGGGCGGGGGTCAATCTGTAAAGGATATGGTCCTTTTTCAAGAAACGCTAGGAAGTATGGATGGAGCAACTGCCTTATCGATCGGCTGGCACCAAGGAGTTGTTGGTGAAATTTATGAAAAGAAACTATGGAATGAGAAGCAGCTGCAATTTTTTGCTGAAGAAATCAAAAATGGGGCTCTTGTGAACCGGGCCGTCAGTGAGGCGCAGACAGGGAGTCCAACAAGAGGAGGCAAACCTGGAACAACTGCAACGAAATCAGGAGATCATTGGGTGATCAATGGCCGGAAAACATTCACAACGATGTCACCAGCACTCACATACTTTCTCGTCGGTGTATGGATCGAAGAAAAAGAAGCGATGGGCTTCTTCTTAATTCACCGTGATACAAAAGGTGTTTCTATAGAAGAAACGTGGGATGTTGTTGGCATGAGAGGAACAGAGAGCCATGATTTAATTCTAGATCAAGTGGAAGTCCCAGATGACATGTTGGTTGAAGTGCAAAAAGGACCTCGGGGCGGTATGCTGAATCCTTGGATCGCACATATCCCTTCCTGTTATTTAGGGATTGCGCAAGCGGCAAGAGACTATGCTGTTCAGTATGCCATCACCCATTCACCGAACAGTATTAGCGGAACAATTAGCGAACTGCCAAATGTCCAAACACTGATTGGCGAAATTGATTTACTACTAAAGCAAGCACGCCATGTCATCTATTCAACGACAACATTGTATGAGCAGCCAGAGAAAAGAGAGCTGTTAATCAATGAATTCGGTGCTGTGAAGCATACAGTCGTCAATCATAGTCTGCAAGTGGTCGATAAAGCCATGCGTTTAGTCGGTGCAAAAAGCTTAAGCCTTAGCTGCCCGCTTCAACGTTACTATCGAGACATTCGTGCTGGCCTTCATAACCCACCAATGGACGATATGACGATTTCGAAAATTGCAAAGCAAGCGATAGAAGAGAAAAAATTGAACGTACAATAAACAGAAAGCCGGATAAAACCGGCTTTTTTTATTGAAAAAGAGGACGAGCGGCTCTTATTTCTGATCAGCCAGCATGCTACAATCGATTGCAATCATGAGCAAAGAGGGTGATTGTTTGCAAAAAAAGAAGATGAAATGGCTGATTGCTGGCGCGATGCTTGTAGCACTTTGTATGAGCAAGCCTGCATCAAGTGAAGGAACATCTCCAAAATGGTCCGTCGATGAATTTATGAAAGATCGGGAAGGCACATTTGTGATTCAAGAAGTAAAAGAAAAATCACCATGGGTGTATAACAAAAAAAGAGCGAACAAGCGCTTTGCACCTCAATCAACGTTTAAAATAGCAAATGCCTTAATCGGACTTCAAACAGGTGCAGTTAAAGATGAATACGACATTAAATATTGGGACGGAGTAAAAAGAGAGATTGATAATTGGAATAAGGACCATACACTGGGCTCTGGCATGAGAGATTCAGTCGTCTGGTATTATCAAGCTATGGCACGTGACATCGGGGAAGAGCGCATGGCCCATTGGATAAAAGCCATTCATTATGGGAATCAAGACATATCTGGCGGAATCGATCAATTTTGGCTAAGCAGTACGTTGCGCATTTCTCCAGTAGAACAAGTCCATTTCCTAAAACAGTTATATGAAGAAAGTCTCCCATTTGACCTATCGGTTATGAGAACCGTCAAACGAATGATGATACAAGAAGAAGAGAAACACACCACGCTATACGGAAAAACAGGCTCCGGATCAGGCATAGGCTGGTACGCAGGCTTCATCAAACATGAAAACAAAACCTACATCTTCGCCACAAATATAGAAGGCACCGGACTAGAAGCAAAAGAAATCACCTATCGTATTTTGAAAAAATATCATTTGGTAGAAGCATCCGTTTAGGGTGCTTTTTTTATGAGTGAATTTGGGGATATATTGATAAAAAGATGATACTTGGGTTAGTTTGAAAGGATGATATATTTTTAGAAAAATATTGAAACGTTATCTTAAATATATTATGATATATGACGTATTGTTACAAATGTTACAAATATATGATAAGGAGATTAATATGAACCTAAAAAGAAAAGTAAATTGGAAAAGAAATATTGCAGCGCTTCTAGCCTTTGTGATGCTTATATCAATGTTACCTTCTGACATTTTTGCAGAAGAACATGTAGAAAATACAAAATCAAGTCATAACAGCATGCCAGAAACAGACGATTCAAAAACCCTTGAAATAGCAGGGATTGATGAAGCTGAAATTGGTAAAGACGGAGAAGTTCTTTCGGAAAGAACAGCCAATAGCAAACTTTTCTATGAAGGAGAGGGAGTATTTACGCAAGAAGTATATCCTGACCCCATTCATATAAAAGAGTCACCAGATGCTGAGTGGGAGGACATCTCTCCAGAGTTAAAAGCAACTTCGAAAAAAGAAATAGAAACGGAAAATGCAAGGTTAGATTCAACCTTTCAAAAACAAATGAAGCAAGGGCTTTATGCTACATTCGAACACAAGAAGCATCAAATTGAATTTTCAATTTTAAAAGCTTCAGGAACAAACAAATCAGAAATTCGTTCCAAAGATACCTCTGCACAATTTAAAGAAAACACCAACGAACTTACATACGAAGAGGTATTTCCACATATTGATTTACGATCATTTACTTTTAATGAAAATATCAAAGAAGATATTGTACTCAAACGATATGATGGCTACAATTCTTTTACATTTAAAATAAAGACAGATCTAACTGGAGAAATTGAGGAAGATGGTTCTATTAGATTTTTTGATCAGAAAAAACAGACCATTTTTCAAGTTCCAAAACCGTTTATGACCGATTCAAATCTAGATGAAAAGTCAGGCGAAGTGGCTCGATCAGAAGATGTGAGCTTTGAATTGCAAAAAGAAGATGATGGCTATTTACTTCGTGTAACTGCTGATGAGAAATGGCTTAAGGATCCTGAACGAGTTTATCCTGTGTCTATCGATCCATCGACTTCTTTATCTGTTTCATCAGACACATTCATTATGAGTGCATACCCAACAACAAACTATTCAACATCTACGCAAAAATGGGATGCTAATCTGAAAAGTTATGTCCTGAAAACCGGTTATTATGATAAAACAACTGGTACAAACTACGCGTTCATGAAGTTTAATTCATTCAAACCGATTCAAAATATGAATGTAACAAAAGCGACGCTCAAAACGTATGTTGCTCATTCATATTACGGGACGAAAGCAACTGGTCTTTGGCTTGATACAGTGAATGCCAACTATGATCATACAAAGCTAACATGGAACAATAAACCAAGTTCTAAAAACATCGGTAAGGCCAACGTATATAAAGGACAATGGGCGAGTTATGATGTGACATCGACCATCAAAGCTTGGAATAGTGGAACAGCTAACTACGGCTTTAAATTACATGCTAATGGAAATGGACAAGACCATTGGAAAAAAATAATCTCATCAACAAACTCAACCAAAAAACCAGTCATTGAAGTCACATATACCATTCCACAAGCAAATGCACCAACTGTAAAAGGTTTTAGTAATGGAAATGGGACAGGTTACTTAAACTTAAGTTGGAAAAAGGTGTCTGGCGCAAAAGGTTACAAAGTGTGGCTATACAACGGAAAAGAATATGAAGCCATTTCAGTTGGGAATGTAGCATCATGGAGTACAAAAGGAAAGAATATTTGGCCGACAGCAAGCGAGATTGCAGCTAAGAAATATAAACTTCATTTAGATGGAAAAGGGGGGACAGAATTAGCAGTTGATCCTTCCCCGGTTTACAAAAACTCAGGTGGTAATTATGCGACAAGCAAAAATTATTGGGTAGCTGTAAGTGCGATTTTCGACCAAGGTGAAGGCGCAATGTCAGCAAAAGTAAAACCTGTCGTGCCGAATGTGGCTAGAGCGAAAGCACCTAGTACAAAAGGATTCAATAATAATAACGCAACAGGTTACTTTGATCTTTCTTGGACTTCAGTTTCCGGTGCGACCGGTTATAAAATACAAATGTTTAATGGGAAAAGCTATGAGACATTGGATCTCGGTAATCAAACATCATGGTCAACAAAAGGAAAAAAAGTATGGCCAACAGCTGCTGAGATTAAAGCAGGTAAATTTGCATTGCACCTCCAAGATGGAAAAGGGGCTGAGCTTCCAATTCATCCTGGTGCGACTTATAAAAATGCTGGAGGAGATGCGGCTCAAAAACATTATTCCTTCAGAGTGATCGCCTACAATAAAGATGGAGAAGCTATTGCTTCACCGCCATCTGGACCAACTTTACCTGATCTATCTAGACCAAAAGCTTTATCTGGATATGCTTATACGAATACGAAAGAGAGCCAAACAGGTTATATCAATTTACATTGGGACAAAGTAAAAAATGCAAAAGGATATAAAATTAACATCTATAATGGTAAGGCATATCAATCATTTGATGTTGGTGATGTCGATCATTGGACAACACAAAATAAGAACATTTGGCCGACTCCTACTGAAGTTACAAGTGGGAAATATGTGCTTCATACAGATGGTAAAGGCGGGGAATTAGCGCTAGACCCATCACCAGTTTATGAAAATGCGAATGGAAATTATAAAGGACGCAAGAACTACTCCTTTACCCTTTCCGCATACGATGCAAATGGAGAAACCATTCCGACACCAGCCTTTAACCCGACATTCCATGAAGGTGCCGAATTCCTTGGAATAGAGGATTACTGGTCGATTATTGATATACCAGACGGCCAGCTGAATGGTGCAACTGGTAATGTGATTGTCAGTGAAGAAGAAATGTCGATCGATGGAAGAGGACCGGGACTTGGAATTGGTCGCACGTATAACAGTTTAGATGCAGCTGACCATCTGTTTGGTCAAGGGTGGTACGCAGATGTAGAAACTAGTATCACTCCAACAAAAGAAGGTGCCATCTATCTTGATGAGGATGCCACAACTCATATTTTTACAAAAAAAGCAGATGGTACGTATCAACCACCAACAGGTATTTTCCTTGAATTAACGGAATCAAAAGATGAATACATGTTAAAAACGAAGGATCAAACCTTTGCACACTTTAGTAAAAATGGTGGGAAAATCACCAAGATTGTAGATGGACATAAAAATACAACGACATACAAATATAACGAAAACAATCAGCTCACTTCAATGGAAGATGCATCTGGCCGAAAAATAACAATGGAATATGATGAAGATGGTCATATCACCTCGGTTCAAGGACCAAAAGGAAAAAAACTTTCATATGAGTATGATGCAGGCTTTCTAATAAAAGTCATTGATTCAGATGGAACGAGTATCTCATATGAATACGACAAAGAAGGCAGATTGATTAAACAATTCTCTCAAAACAGCACAGAAGATCAGCCTGTTTTTACAGAATACCAATATGAAAATCACCGTTTAGTCAAAGCGATCAATGCAAAAAAAGAAACCTTTGAGTATGCATATGATATGTCTAAAAAGACACTCATGCTGACGCAGCCAAATGGTCGAAAAATACAGTATACGTATAACGAAGCAGCCAATCCAATTCAAGTTGTAGATGATGCGGAAGGTTTGAAGATTACGACCAAAACCAAATATGAAGGAAATCAAATCGTTGAAGAAACTGATCCCAATGATGTAGAAAAAGGAAAAGCTACAGAAAGCTATTCGTATGACAAAAATGGCAACGTCATTCAAGCGAAAGATGCTTACGGGACAGAAACCTACGAGTATAACAAAAACAACGATGTCACTAAAGTAAAAGATACAGAAGGAGATATTACAGATATCGCCTATGATGGATTAGATGCTGTATCTGAAACGGATCAAAGTGGAAATATGTCTTCAGCAAGTATTTATGATTCGTATGGGAATTTGGTACAAACGAGTAAAGAACTTGCTGCAGGTGCGAGTATATTAAAAAATGGCAGTTTTGAAGATACGCTAACTGGCTGGAAGCTTACAGCATCTAAGGATGATGGGAAATTAGCGCAAACAGCTGGAAAAAGTGGTGCTTTGTCTGGCAGTCGAGTGTTAGAGATCAGTTCACAATCGACAACTGAAGGAACTGAACTTGGCTATTCTTCTGCTACTCAAGAAGTGACACTAGAGCCAAATACGACGTATACACTGAGTGGAAAAATCAAGACAGAGCTAACGAAAGCAAGAGCATTTTTTAACATTGATTTAAGAGATACAAACAACAAACGAATTCAATGGATCAGCAACGGCTACAGCACATTATCAGGCAAAAACGATTGGACTAAACGCCAAGTCACGTTTACGACGCCATCTCATGCAGGTAAAGCTGTGATCTATATGGAAGTGGATCATCGAGATAAGGCTGGAAAAGGAAAAGCCTGGTTCGATGAAATTCAGTTAGAAAAAGGCGAAGTTTCATCAAGTTATAATCCAGTCAAAAATAATTCCTTTACGGATAAAACAACAAGCTGGAGTGGGTCAGGTGGTTCATTAGATAATGAAGAAGGCTTTAACGATGACGTTTCGTTAAAAATGACCAGAACATCTTCATCTCAAGCGAATGTCATCTATAAACAATCTGTCCCGATTGAACAAAGTGCGAATGATCAATCTGTGTATGTCACCTTGACTGGGATGTCTAAGTCTGAAGATGTCAAAGCCTCAAATGAAAATGATTACTCACTTCAAGCGTCCGTCACGTATACAGACGGCACAACAGGAACGTTTAATGCAAAATTCCCAACCGGTACACAAGAATGGAACCGAGCGGCGGTTGTCATACCAAAAACAAAACCATTGAAAAAAGTCGACGTTCAGATTGTTTTCCAAAAAAGCGCGATTGGAACGGTTTGGTTTGATGATATCCGTCTAGTAGAAGGTAGTCTGTTAACGAAAACTACTTACGACGAGAAAGGGAACTATGCTGTTAAAGAAGAGGATGAGCTTGGTTACTCATCTCAATCTGCCTACGACGAAACGGGCAAAAAGCTTTCAGAAACAGATGCGAAAGGCGAAAAAACAACATTCGAATACAACCAGGCAGACCAGCTGAAGAAAATCACTTTATCTAACGGGACATCCATTGTGAGAACCTACGATAAAGAGGGCAATGAACGGTCGAAAACCATTCGTGCTGATTCAGATCAGACGTATCAATTTGAATATGACCTGATGGGCAAATTGACGAAAACCATTGATCCTTTAGGAAATGTGTTAAAAAGTGAATATGATGCGAATAGCAACTTAATCAAAACCATTTCTGCTAATGGACATGAAGTGTCTCTCACGTATGATGGAACAGACCGAGTGAAATCCAAGTCATACAATGGAACAGAAAAATATAACTTTAGCTATGATAAAAACGGAAACGAAACAACGGTTGTCAACAAAGAACAAAACACAACCAAAAACAGAACGTTCGACCAACAAAACCGCATCACAAAGTTAGCAGAGCGTGGCAGCAGTCAAACTTGGACGTATCCAGCCGATTCAGATAAACTGAAATCCTTTGAATGGACACACGGAAATCAAAAAGGGACGAACCAATTCAGTTACAATAAGCTTGATCAAATGACGCAGATGAAGGATTCGAGTTCTACGTATTCGTTTGATTATGATGAAAATGGAAATGTTCAGTCCTTTATTACAGGTAACGGCAGTGGTGCTAGCTTTGCTTATGATGAGCGCAATTTAATTAATGATTTGCACATTGGAACAAGCCAAGGGGCAACGATCTTAAACGAAGCTTACGAATATGATCAAAATGGAAACAGAATAACGATTGATCAAGGAAGCAATGGGAAGATTCGTTATGAATATGGAAAATTAGATCAATTGATCAAAGAAACTCATCCAGAAGGCACGGTCATTGAGTACACATATGATGGGTTTGGAAACAGAAAAACCGTTACGATTGAAAAAAATGGCACTAAAAAAACAATCAACGCATCATTCAACATCATGAACCAACTGACAAAGGTAAATGATGAGACTTTAACTTATGACAAAAATGGCAACCGAACGTCTGACGGGCAATTCCTTTATGAATGGGATGCAGAAGATAACATAACGGCCATCACGAAAAAAGGCGAAGACAAGCCATTTGTCACTTACAAATATGATGAGCGTGGATATAGAATTCAAAAAACAGTGAATGGAAAAGTCACCAATTATTTTTATGATGGTGATAGTCTGAATGTTTTATACGAAACAGATGGAGACAACGAAGTCACAAAAACATACACATACGGTGAGAGTGGACAACTCCTTGCATTCACGCAAAATGGAAACAAATATTTCTATCACTACAATGCACACGGTGATGTCATAGCCATCACAAATAGTGCAGGAAAAATCGTTGCTGAGTACGAATACGATACATGGGGCGTTCCAACAAAAGTAAAAGAAAATGAAGAAGTAAAAGGAAACCCATATCGCTATGCTGGTTACCGCTTCGACGAAGAAACAGGACTTTACTATCTAATCGCCCGCTACTATGAACCAAAAAATGGCGTATTCCTATCACTTGACCCAGACCCAGGAAGCGATGGAGATGCACTAGATCAAAACGGATATACCTATGGAAACAACAACCCAGTCATGAATGTAGACCCAGACGGCCATTGGGTATGGTTAGTTGTCAATGCAGGATTTGCGGTATATGATGGATACAAAGCTTATAAATCGGGCAAGGGCTGGAAAGGCGCAGCTTTAGCAGCAGCATCTAATTTTGGACCAGGGAAGATATTTAAGGGTGCAAGCCGAATTTTAAAAGGTGCACATTCTGTATATACATTAAGAAAAGGTAAAAAGGTCGTTTATGTAGGAAGAACAAAAAATGTTAAGAAAAGAAAAGCTGCACATAAAAAGAAACACGGTGATGCTTTCTTTAAAAAAGAAGAAAGTGGTTTAACCTATGCTGAAGCAAGGGGGTTAGAGCATCGTTTGTATCTACAACATGGTGGAAAGAAAAAGCTTCGAAATAAAATAAGACCAATTAGCAAAAAGAACAAAAAGTATAAATATTACTTGTCGGAATCAAGAAAATATAAATAAGGAGTGTGCTTTCAAATGGGTTTTTGGGAAGAAGAACATAAGAAAAAGAACATTATGATCGGTGATGACGGGTTAGATATTTTTGAAGAAGCGATCGAACAATTTTATGAAATGACTGAGGAACATTTGGAGAGAAAGCCAACGATGGATGAGATGCTTTTGACCATCATGACGGTCTTAAATAACGGAGGCAGCCACTATTTTGATGATTTAAATGAGAAAGAAGTAACGGATATTAAAGTAACAACTAAAAAAGCAAAAACTTTAAGTAAAGTAGAACCAGGAGCTATTATTGAACTCCCGTTAGAAGAAATTGGAAAATTGAGCTATGCTTTAATCATTTCAGGTGAGGGAAAAAATCAATATGATGATATTTTAATCCAATACTATGATTTGTTTGTTGATGACAGAATAGAAAAAAGTGAGTTAAAACAATTGATAAAAAAAGAGAATGGACTATTTGTTGCAAGTACAGGATTGACAGGATTTTTAAGTGGTTCATGGAAAGTCATTACAAAAATAAAGCAAGATTTTATAAAAGAAGAGGATCTTCAAAATCTGAAATTCGTGGAATACCGAGATGGAAATTATTATGTAAGCAAGGGTAAAGAAGGTCACGATGCACCTGTTAGGTCCTTAGAGGTTGCTGATCCAAAAACCGCTAAAATGATATTTAACCCGATTGGTATGTATGGCGAATACATTATTAAAAGTATTCTTACTTTATATTTTAAAGGTATGTCAATGGAAGATATTATTAAATACGAAATATAGGCATCTATCATGAGGGTCAGCTGATAAAGATGATTTGTTTTAAAAGCCTTATGGAATAGTAGTATTTCAAAAAGTAAGCAATATAGCTTTCTATCGTTTAGCAAACAAACCTCCACTTTATCAGTAGGAGGTTTGTTTGCTTTAAAGATCATTTGAGTTTCTACAGTAATTGAGGTGAAAAAATTGAAGAAAGTTAAATTAAACACAATGACCAAAGAATCTATCGCAGATATCGAAAAAGAAATAACAAATATCGCACTGAATCTAGTGAAAGAAAAACAAGCAAAATTTAAAGATTTAGGTTTAACAATCAATGCTGAATTTGGAAGATTCGTATATGGAAAAAAATATAGAGGGAGAGAAATTCAAGTCTCAGATTGTTTTACAGCAGGATATCATTCATCCATATATTTTTCAGTAGATTATCTAAATGGCGAAGAGTTTCATGATGGTGAAGAAGGTGATCAAGGCTATTGTATAGACCATCTTGATATTTGGATTTGTGTATCGAATAATCTCGTGAGCAAAAAAGGATATTTAATAGCATTTGAAAATGAATCAGATTTGCGGGGAATGATTATACCATTAATTGATGAATTGTATAAAGAAGCAACAGAAATTCTTCAAATCCTACGCAACTAGGATTTTTTCAACCGGTCTAAAAGGGAGAGAAAAGGTGCTTTGATGGGAACAAGATAAAGTAGAGCATTTGTAGTAAAGAAAGCAAGTAAAGGAAAAAGAATGAGCAAACCATTCAAAGCCATGATGAATAAAATCTTATTAGGAGGCTTATAAGGAGTGCATTTCAAAAATATACAATTAATGTCAGATGAAGATCGTGGGAACTTAGCCAGCCAATCCCTTTGTATGACTGAAATGTTTTTATACGAATTAGAAAAGAAATTTAAAACGAAAGATTGTGCGGCTATTGTTTTGATATGTGGGCCTTTTAAAGACTACAAATTAATTAGTACTTCAAAAGATGAACCAGACATCTTATTTATAAAAAATACGTACGAGCTGGAAGTACCCTTCCGTTACAGTGAATTTGAAAATGCAACAAATAAGAAAAAGATCTTAGCAGATACTTTGGGAAAAGCGATACTCTATCTTTGTGAACTGAAGAATTGGGACAGTCAGCTAGTCAAAGCAACATTTAAGAAAATGAAGGAGAAGGAATATAAAGCGGAGATTAAAGGGAGAACAAAACTAAGTCCCGATAAAAAAAGAAAAGCTTACCCACTTATCGAATTAGATTTAAAACAGTTTACTCTTTATCTTGTAGTTGAAGACAATAAAAGAAATATCTTAGATAAAAAATTAATTGCTAAAACCGATACTTACTTAGAAGAAATTTCCTATCATATGAGAGAGCTTAAGTGGTTAACGGATCATGAAGTGGCACTTTTCAAACGTGCAAATAAAACAGTTTATACAAGTATACGTTTATCGTGTGAGAATAACCTAAAGAACACAATATATAAAGGGGTATTCTAAATGGGCTTTTGGGAAGAAGAACATAAGAAAAAGAACATCATAATTGGTGATGATGGATTAGATATTTTTGAAGAAGCGATTGAACAATTCTATGAAATGACTGAGGAACATTTGAAGAAGAAGCCAACGATTGATGAGATGCTTTTGACAATTATGATGGCTTTAAACAATGGAGGTAGTCACTATTTTGATGATTTAAACGACAAAGAAGTAACGGATATTAAAATAACAACTAAAAAAGTAAAAACTTTAAGTAAAGTGGAACCAGGAGCTATATTTGAACTCCCATTAAAAGAAGTTGGGAAATTGAGCTATGCTTTGATCATTTCGGGTGAGGGGAAAAATCAATATGATGATATTTTAATCCAATACTATGATTTGTTTGTTGATGAAAGAATAGAAAAAAATGAGTTAAAACAATTGATAAAAAAAGAGAAAGGACTATTCGTTGCAAATACAGGCCTGACAGGCTTTTTAAGTGGTTCATGGAAAGTCATCACAAAAATAAATCAAGATTTTATAAAAGAAGAGGATCTTCAAAATCTGAAATTCGTGGAATACCGAAATGGAAATTATTACGTAAGCGAGGGTAAAGAAGGTTCCGATACACCTGCTATGGACTTAGAGGTTGCTGATCCAAAAACGGCTAAGACTATATTTAACCCGATGGGTATACGTAGCGAATACACTATTAAAAACATTCTTACTTTATATTTTAAAGGTATGTCAATGGAGGATATTATTAAATATGAAATATAGGCAGTTTACAGCGTAAAATGAGTTTTGAGAAAGGAATGGTGTAATAAATGGCTGAACCAAAAATGCTAGACTGTTTAAATAAAATACGAAATGTCTTAAAGGGGACGATCACAAGAGAACAAGTGTCTGATTGGGCTGAAATTTACGTTTCTGCAGACGATCCAGAAATAGACGATGATGAAGTTTGGGATATGCTGATTCTTTTAAGTGGAATTGATTTGAAAGATTCACCTAATTCTTACTTACATTCTGTAGATGATTTGAATGACTGGTTAGAAGAATACAAATAGTTCCTATGTATGAGCTTGCTAAATTCTTATGATTAAGCCCATTTATAAATAAAAGGCGTGACGCAATGTCTATGCATCCGAAAGAATTAGAAACCACCATGCAATTACCTGCGAAAAAGTGTTATGACTATTTCATCAAAAAGATTGTTGATTTTGAAGAGGTTTGGTCATTAAGAAACGAGAAGGGGTGGGTGATGTCAGAGGATGATTATCGTGTACCGCAGCTTCATTTTTGGCCGACAGAGGAACATGCCGCTTATTGTGCGATCGACCAATGGGAAAAAACAGTGCCAGAAATGATTGATTTAGACGATTTTATAGAAGAGTGGCTGCCGGGAATGTTAGCAGATGGAATCAATCCGTCCATTTTCTATAATCGAAATAATTCGTTGTCAATTGAAATTCAAACATTAAAAGAAGATATAGAGGAAGAATTAAAAAACTACTAGTTCGACAAGAGTGGAGGTAGTTGTTTGAAACGGCTTGAAGATTTATTTATTCGTTCAGAAAAAGAATTCAAATTCTATCAGAATTTAGTAGACCATGTGTTTGAAACAAGTAAAGAGCTGCCACAACAAGTTTTTCGTAAGACATTTGATTGTTTTTTGTTTCAAGAGTTTGATTGGGCATTGAGTGATGATATTTTACCAACCATAAAAGAGTTATCAACTGTTACACAAGATAGAGAATTTTTGACTGCAGTCCTTCAACCAGATCCAACCGCATATTATTTGAAGGAATTTGGTTATTATCATTGGCTGAAAGCGAGTGTGAACATTTCAGGTGAGGATTATGTAAATGCACTATGGATGCACCCAAAAGGTTCCATAGCGGATAATATAATCACGCATTCGAATATAGTTGTCTGGTTAGCTCATTCTTTGCAGTGGGCGATTTGGGCAGATAGAGATATGGAAATTTGTATCATAGGAATGGTATCAACAAAAGATTCTGTGAAAAATAGGTTATTAAAAGAAGGGTGGAAACCAATGGATCACCCTGTTTTAGCAAATTGGTTTGAAGGATTATTGAAGGATCAAAAAACATTCAATGATTATTACACTCAAATGCTCTCTCATTATGCGTCATGTTACAAGCGGTGAAATGGATTATTAATGACTGATGATAGACTTACCCGAAGATATGAAAGGAGCATAAAGTGAAACATTTGTTTATATCCGATCCAAAAGAATTTGAACATGTTCTATCGTTTGTTCATTCGCTCATTCACAGTACGAAGACATTCCCTGATCAAGTGTTGAAAACGAAAACCCCTCATTATTTATTCGAAGAATTCCATTGGTTGTTATCAGATGATGGTTGGGAAATGTTAAAAGGTTTAGCTTTGAATCATCATGATGACTATATACTCATGGCTGTATTAGATGAGCAGAAGAGCATGGATGATTATTATCATGATTTTGGTTATTATCCTTGGGTGAAAGTACCGTTAAACCTTACTCCAAGTGATTACCTCGATCTCTTAACGGATTATCCGATAGAGAGTGTAAATGATAGCATAATGGATATTGCTTCACGTGTGATATGGGTTTCCCCTTCTGCGAAATGGATCATTTATGGCGACAGAGGTTATGAGATAGGAGTACTAGCGATTCTTCAATTAGAACAAATGAATAAACAATTGTTAAAAACGTGGAGAATTTTAGATGAGATTGTATTAGGCTGGATTTCAGTTGTATTTCCGAATCAAAAACTTCCTGATGATTTTAAAAAAGAACTGATTCGAAATTATACAAACGTAGAATGAAATAACTTCATAAGGAGGAAGACATGAATCAAATAGACAGTGTGTTATCTATACTAGATGAGTCTTTTCTAAATAAAGAGTTTCCATTATTAGATAATGGGAACTTTGATTTTGCCAAAGGGAAGCTTTCTCTATTTACTAGAGAGGAAAATTGGCTGATCACGATTCAATTATTCGGTTTATCGAAGGTAGGACCGTCTATTGATTTTTTTGCGATTGGTCATGATTTGAAGAATGGATCAATCAATTTTCTACTGGATGAGCTTTTTGATTTCGTGGATCATCATCATGAAATAATAGATGATGATGAGATAGAACATGGGTTCACAAAGCATCCTTTACGGATTAGATTAAATGGAGACTATTTTCATGTTCAAATACCAGAGTCATGCCAAGCTGATGTAACAGAGGAAAATGAATGGATTACTTTGTTAAGAGAAATGGCCAAACATCAAGATTTGCTGGATAGTTTATGGATGACAGATCAAGAACAATTTGACATCGTTCAGCATGTATATGATAAACCGCTCTACACAACTGAATCATGGTTTCATCCAGAAACGCATAGCCAACTCCCTAGTCAATCTCCTTTTTTTCAATCGGTTGCGAAGAGTTTGATCTATCAAGATCCAACATGCATTGTAAATATAAACACGAACACTGACTGGAGATTATGGTCAGATTTTGATACTGTGGAATATTTTTAGTTTCGTCTGATGTTTTAAATCGGTGAGGTGGAGCAAGTAATGAGAATCGTATTAGCAAAAGAGGAAAATCTATTCGAAGTAAATGAATTAATAAAGAAAATCAATTTAAACGTAGAAGAGTATCATTGGGTCATAAGTGATGTGACACTCCCAATGCTTCATGATCGGAATAATCAATCTCATTCAGAAGTCATGCCGGATTATACGGATTTTTTATTTCTGAAGGGTGAACATTTCAAAAAATTCTTACATGACTATTCTTATTCTTTTATTTTCGCTGTTTTGACCGCATTGCCTCGTCATATAGATCATTTGAATATTATTTCAATACCTCAAATTGAAGATAATGAACGATATTGGAACGTAAATTATACACCCGTTATCCCTCAAGCCGTGTTTGAAATCGGATTTTTTGATTCGACAGATGTTATTTTTACAGGAGATCAGAAAATCTTAAGCGAATTTCGAAAAAAAGCGGACTTTATTTCATTTGAAGAATATTTACAAACTCCGTGACACGATAAGAATAGAGTTCATCCTGAAAAAATAGGAGAGTGAATGAGATGTTTAATAGTGTACAAAAATGGATCGATTATCTAGATGGTGGTTGTAATGTACTTGGAGTCACATTTGATTTGTTTCATAAAGAATTAGTACTGAGCGTAAAAGTATCAGAATTAAATAAAGTTACTCAACATGAAATACGATTTATGAATGTGGCGAGTCTTTATTATAATGGGGGTGAAGGTAATGATAGATTTGAAGAATTGATACAAGAAGAGATGAATTGGCAAATTTTTGAATGTAGTTACCATCCTAATGGGATAGGGAACCTTAAAAATGTACTTCTTGAAGAATTTGATTCAAATGCAAATTTTCTATTTAACATCAATGGGATGTTACTCGCAATAGAATCGAAAAACGTATGTTTCGATTCACAAGAATTTATTTGCAGTGTATAGGAAGATCTCATTAGCGTCTAAATAAGAATTAAAAATAATGAGAGATTGGGGAAAAACCATGAGAATCAGCCGTGATAAACAAGGTTTATTCGATGATTTAAAACAACGTTATCAATACTTATTAGATTCATCTTATCCAGATGAAATCGTCTCTTTTGAAGAAGAAACCGGTATGTACTCAGATGATTTTTATATGTTTTTTTCACTTGTTGCAGGCAGCTTAAGTTATGTGGTCGATCATAAACGAATACCGAAAAAACAGTTAAACGTGCTGCGTCAGTCATTTGAAGAGCAATACCCTCAAATCAAATCGTTTCAACACATCCTTGAATCGTATCCTTTATTACATTCCTATATCCAGTACTATGAAGAAACAAGAAAACGAATCATTGCATTTATACAATAACCTCTTGGAGGATAAACGATGACATGGTTTTTAAATGAAAAAATCCAGAAACAAATCCCTGATTTCAATATCAACCATCTAAAGCAAATCAATGAATTTCACTACTTTAAAGAGTATAATGAACATTACGACTTGATCAACTGTATTCATCTACACATCCCATACGAATCTGCAACCCATAAAGCAGACATTCATCTGAAATTTACCAACGTCTCTTCTGTTCAAATCAAAGATTTGGAGTTAACAAACGATTCCTATCTTTTTTTGAACATTCAACTTTTGGATAGAGGCTGGGAATATTTGAATTACTTTGTCGAAGATTATGAAGAACAGTATTTTTCTTTTTACTGTCAAACGGTTCAAGTCATACAAGTCGTATCAAATGAATCGGGCTAGTCGCTCTACATATGTGCGAATCATACTTCCCCATCCCAACACAGAAAGGTGCAATGACATTGAATCGAATCATGAAATGGCTCTTATTTGCGGCGGTCATCGCTGGATTATTGGTATGCGCATTCTTTGTGTTCCGTTTCAACCAGCCTAAGCCGACGACGAACATCCATTATGCAGACACACAAAACAAACAGCAAACACTGGATATATATATGCCAAAGGGAAAAGATGAAGACAAAAAGAAGAAGCATCCAGTCATGATCTATCTCCATGGCGGCGGCTGGACAGGCGGCGATAAGAATAGAGTCGCTTCAAAGGCCGATTATTTTACGGGTCAAGGGTATGTGTTTGTTTCAATGAATTACAGGCTTCACCCTGATGCCAACTTCGAGCAGATGGCAGATGATACGGCAAGCGCTATTAAATGGGTCAAGGATCATGCAGATGAATATCAAATCGATTCGTCAAAAATCAATGTCATGGGTCACTCAGCGGGCGGTCATTTGACGGCATTGGTTGCTACAGATTCGACTTACTTAAAACGTGTGGGGCTGTCGCCAAAAACGATCAATTCTATCGTGATTTTAGATGGACCGTTAAACATCAATCAATTTATACAAGCCATTCCATCGTACAAAAAAGTCTTTGGCAAACAAGAGGAAAACTGGACAAAAGCATCACCGGTCACTTATATGAATCAAACGAATGTACCGCCTGTTTATTTGGTCACAGGCTGGGAAAATCCTGAGGTGTACCGATTTGCAGAAAAACTGAATCATGAGAAAGGCTCACGGTTTGTGTTTCGGGTTCATTCGCTGAGCCACAGTGATTTAAATAAATGGTTTGGATCTGACAGAGCGCCAAAAGAAGCGCAAGACATGACAAAGGCTGTGATGGCTTTTGTCAAAAAACAAAATCAATAACGAAGACCGTATGCTAGGCAATCGATTTTGCCGCAGTATATGATATAGGATAAACGGTTTGTATTAAAAGGAGTGTATATTGTTGTCATCAAGAATGGAAAATAAAGTGTTCAATTGCGAAAAAGAGCTGACGCTGAATATTATCGGCGGGAAGTGGAAAATGCTGATTTTATGGCACCTTGGCAGAGAAGGGACAAAACGGTTTGGTGAGTTAAAGTCGTTAATGCCTGGAATTACGCAAAGAATGCTTGTCAATCAGCTAAGAGAATTAGAGGAAGATCACATTGTGCATCGGGAAGTTTATCCTGTCGTTCCGCCAAAGGTTGAGTATTCTCTCACAGAACTCGGAGAAAGCTTAATGCCGATTTTAGAGGCGATGTATGATTGGGGAAAACAATATCTCGATAGCAATTTTTTAAAGGATGATAAATAGAAAGACGATAGATGTAGACAAAGAGCTAAAATCATTTTATTTTAGCTCTTTGTTTTCTTTTCAGCGTGACTTGAAAACCTTTGCAGTCTAGGAAGGACGAGTACTGGAGTGGCATCATAACACAGACTTGACACCGAATGCGAGGATTTGTCAGTACGTTTAGATACTGGTCGAAAAGACAGTGTCTTTTTTGTAACCATATGCGAAAAAGTATAGTATGTAAAAAAAAAGTGCGTACTTGGATTGCTTCCATCCTGTTGTTATACTCATTTCATCGTTCAAGAAGCCCTATTCACGGAGCTCTTGAAGATGAGATGAAAAAACGGGAGTGAACGTTCATGAAATTACAATTAGCGTTAGATTTAGTGAATATACCAGAAGCGATCGAGCTGATCAAAGAAGTAGAAGCGTCTATTGATGTGGTGGAAATTGGGACACCTGTTGTGATCAACGAAGGGCTTCGTGCTGTAAAAGAAGTCAAACAGGCGTTTCCGAATTTACGTGTGCTGGCGGATCTTAAAATTATGGATGCTGCCGGTTATGAAGTGCAGCAGGCATCTGAAGCTGGAGCGGATATCGTCACGATTCTTGCGGCAGCGGAAGATATGTCTATCCAAGGAGCGGTGAAGGAAGCAAAAGCAAGAGGGAAACAAATTTTAGTTGATATGATTGGGATCAAAGATATCGCCGGCCGTGCGAAAGAGCTGGATGAGCTTGGGGTAGATTATATTTGCGTGCACACAGGCTATGACCTGCAAGCGGTTGGTCAAAACTCATTTGCGGACCTCATGACCATTAAACAAGTGGTCAAACAGGCGAAAACAGCGATTGCAGGTGGTATTAAGCTTGATACATTGCCTGAAGTCGTCAAATTAAATCCAGATTTGATTATTGTCGGCGGCGGCATTGCGGCTCAAGACAATAAAGCAGAAGTGGCTGCGCAAATGAAGCAGTTGATTGCACAATCATGAAAATAAGTGACTATGTGAGAGCCATTCTAAGCGAGCTTTCTGAGCACTCGCCCGCTATTCAAGACGAACAAGGAGAGCAGCTTGTCAAAAGCATTTTAGCGGCTCGAAAGGTCTTCGTCGCAGGGGCTGGCAGGTCTGGTTTGATGGGGAAATCGTTTGCGATGAGACTCACGCATATTGGTGTCGAAGCTTATGTGATCGGTGAAACGAATACGCCTGCTTTTACATCTGAGGATTTATTGATTGTAGGGAGCGGTTCTGGCCGAACAGAGACGCTGCTTGTGCTCGCGAAAAAGGCAAGGGGGATTGGCGGAAGCGTGGCGTCGTTCACGCTTTCAGCTGAGTCACCTATAGCTGATCTATCGGATGAAGTCATCTTACTGTCAGGTGCGCCCAAGGATCAACATGAAGGAAATCATCATACGATTCAGCCGATGGGCTCATTATTTGAGCAAACTTTGCTTCTTATGTACGATGCGGTCATCTTGAGATTGATGGAAATGAAAAAGCTCGACACCCATAAAATGTACGGTCACCATGCGAACTTAGAATAGCCGTGATGAAAACCTTTCCTTTTTTGAAGGAAAGGTTTTTTTAATACATGGTACTTAAAAAGAAGGATCACTTGACATATAGGATAAGATGTAACTATAATAGTTACATCTTAAAAGAAAAAACGTAAGCAACGGAAGGAAGATGAAGATGAAAGTGCAAATTTGGTCAGATATCGCCTGTCCTTTTTGTTATATAGGAAAAAAACAGTTGGAAACAGCGCTTGAGCAATTCCCTCATAAAGAACAGGTAGAAGTAGAGTTTAAAAGCTTTGAGCTTGATCCGAATGCACCTGTTGCAGTGGATTATGATGTGCATGATATGCTTGTCAAAAAATATGGCATGAGCCGTAGCCGGGCCATCGCGATGAATGAACAGGTGAAACAGGCGGGCAAGGAGAAAGGAATCGATTTTCAATTCGATCCACTCGTTTTGACAAACACCTTTGATGCCCACCAGCTCGCACAATATGCTGGAAAAATGGGAAAAGGCGATCTCGTCATGAGTGAGCTGTTTCAAGCGTATTTTACAGATGGAAAGCATGTTGGTGATCGTCAAACCCTTTTAGATATCGCAGAAAAAGCAGGTCTTGATCAGAACGAAGTACAGAAGGTTCTAGACGGGCAAGAATTTGCAGACGATGTGCGAGAAGACGAAAAAGAAGCAAGACAGCTCGGGATTTCTGCTGTGCCTTTTTTCTTGATCAATGATCAATATTCGGTTGCTGGTGCACAGCCAGCAGATACGTTCCTTCGTGCACTTGAAACGGCTTGGACAGAAGAGGCAGCGCAAACGGAGAAAGTGGCTGATGCTTCATTTGAAGAAGCATGTGCAGATGGCGTATGTGTAGTGCCCTCGCCAAAAGAAGAAGTATAATCGGCATTTTCCCTATCTTTGATAAAAGATAGGGATTTTTGTTGATTAATAATTAATATGCCTTTATACTTAAGTTATCTTAATTATGAAGGTGATGACAGTGACATCCAAAACAACGATGATCCAAGAATTAAACCAAATCGAAGCGCGCATCCATCAAAAGCTCCGATTAGAGTTTGAAGAATTATTTGTAGATGAGTTAACTGATAAGCAGCATATTGTCCTTGATTTCGTAGAGCGAACAGGGGGAAGCTCACCTATTCAAATTGCTCAGCAACTAGGCATCACCCAAAGTGCTGTGAGCCAGTTGTTAAACACGCTTGAAAAAAAAGAATGGATTCGCCGCAGCATCAACCCGCAAAACCGCCGGGAATTGCACGTTGAACTTTCTGAAAAGGCAAAGACGTACTTGGAGAATATGAGAAAGATAGAACTTGCGATCATTGAAAAATACTATTCAAAATTAAGCCTCGAAGAGATCAGCACATTGACATCCATTTATACAAAGCTTGATCAATTGATTGTAGATCAAAATGAAGGGGAAGGATGATGATCCATTGATGATGCTCAAACAAGAAGTACAGCGAATTGCCTCTTCTTATACGGAGAAAAAGAAACAGGCGCTGCTCGTGATCGGACTGATTCATCAAGGAGAAAGACACGTTTTTCATTTCGGAGATCACCCCATACAGCAGTGCGTCCAGCCTGAGGAGGTCATTTTTGAAATCGGCTCTATTTCAAAAGTCTTTACGACAAGTATATTGGCAAGCATGATTCAAAAAGGGCAGATGAAGCTAGACGATTCCATTTCACTGTATTGTCCCGAAATAAGAAAGAATCACCCCATCCAATTGGAACAGCTGGCAACCCATACGTCTGGACTTCCTTCACATCGTTTTCTCAGAGATTTACAACTAAGGTTCCTTCCAAAAGTGAGAAGAGATATGTACTGTCAATACTCCCTTGATGAATTAATGAAACTGTTACACTCGAAAAAATGGAATGAGCGAAAAGAATACCCATCTCGTTACTCCAATGTAGGGATGGGACTCCTCGGGTTGATCATGGGATGGTCTCTTCACAAAACATATGAAGAGTTGCTGACTGAATATATCGTGGATGAGCTGAAACTATCGAACACCTTTATTACGATCAAGGAGGACGTCAAAGAGAAGATGATCCTCGGTCATCAAGAGAATGGAAAAGAGGTTCCTCCGCTTCAGATGCATGACTATCAAGGGGCTGGTGCGATTCGTTCGACGGTCACTGATTTGCTTTCATTTCTCTCTGCGCATATGAGTGCAGACGTCGCTTCTCCATGGAAAATGACCCACGAGCCAAAGGTGAAGATAGGGAAAAACATGTCAATGGGACTCGGGTGGGTCATAGATGATACGGGATTGATTTGCCATAATGGTGCAACTTCTGGTTTCTCCAGCTTCATGGGCTTCCGCCCGGATTCAAAAGCAGGAGTGGTCGTCTTGTCTAACTATCGCAATCGTATCACGCAAGATTCTCCCGACCGAATTGCCTATGATGTGATGAATATGCTTGAACAAGAGCTTAAAGTCAAATGAGCCTTCTATGAAGAGGGCTCATTTTTTCTTACGTTCAGCTCTTTAATCGTTTCACCAGGAACGAGTTCAGGCTCATAAAATGTTTGATCAGGCAGGTTCTTTTTCCCTTGTACTTTTTTAATCATCCAGTCTGCCGCATCTCGTCCCATTTGCTCTTGAGGGTGTGTCAGCGTTGTCAGTTTCACATGGGCATTTTTTTGGGCAATATACGAGTTATCCTGTCCAATAATGGAAAGATCATCTGGAATAGATAAACCTATTTCACTACATACATTTGCTACTTCTAATCCTACCTCATCGTTATAGCAAACAAGGGCTGTCAGCTCATGCTGGTGCGCTTGTAAAAAGGTTTTGATATGATCCCCTAAATACTGCTTCGATTCTGTATCGAAAAAAAGAACATGCTCTGGTAGGAAATTGAGCTTCGCTTCACCAAGTGCCTGAATATAGCCCTTCATTCGATATTTTCCTTGTAAATCATCTGTTTTTGAAATCAGTCCAATGTGCTGATGCCCAGAGGTGATCAGCTCCTTTGTCGCTAAATAGCTGGACTTTACATCATCCAAACAAAGGAAGGGGACCTCTAACTGCTCATAGTAGGCATTGATCATAATAAGCGGGACATCCTGTTCTTTAAAGGATAGGTAGTACGAAATGTTTGGATTATATAAGTTGCTTTTTGTCGGTTCGACAATTAATCCGTCCACACCAAAGGACAGCATCATTTCAAGCGCTTTTTTCTCCTGCTCCACATCGTTATTCGTACTCGCCAGTAACAAAGAATAGTTCTCTTCATTTAATCGGCTTTCGATGCCCCGAATGATCGACGGGAAAATGTAATCGGATATGTATGTGGTGATGACGCCAATCGTTTTCATATGAGCATGTCCAGCAGGTTTTGTTTGATATTGATTGGTGACAAATGTGCCTGAGCCTTTTTCACTTCTTAAAAAACCTTCACTCGATAATTCCAAGATGGCTTTTCGCACCGTATGTCTGCTTACTTGATACATCCCTTGTAAGCTTGATTCGGTTGGAATACGCTCCCCGATCCGGTAATCCCCTGTCAGTATTTTGCTTTTTATATCATCTATAATGATCTGGTACTTCTTTTTCATCGTTTCACTTCTTTCACAGTTGATCCTCTACTCGGGTTGAGAAGAACTTGTATGGACATATTTTAACATGGTTGCTCAATCAAAAACAGGCGCTTGCAGTGTCTACCGTCTAATCCTTAGAGAACATGAAAGTTTTTGTCTAATTATGTATGCACAACTATATTTATTATTGACATATGTACGGACAAATATTATATTATTTTTGTGCACAGGTAAAGGTGAATCAAACGAAAAAGATATTTGAAACCGCTATCATCTTGGAGGTGAACAAAATGAATCGTGAAAAGACGGCCAAAGTCATTAGAGAAGGCAGGACATCTTTGGGCATTGAATTTGGTTCCACACGAATTAAAGCGATTTTAATAGATGAAGAGTTTCAGCCAATTGCGCAAGGTGCATTTGAATGGGAAAGTTCTCTTCAAGAAGGAATATGGACGTACAACTTAATTGAGATCATTACAGGTCTTCAAGTGGCATACCGTCAGATGAAAGAACAGGCTGCACAATTGTATGGGGTGACGATTCAAACCATTGGCTCCATCGGGATATCTGCGATGATGCATGGCTATGTCGCCTGTCATCATACAGGAGAAGTCCTCGTCCCGTTTCGAACGTGGCGGAATGGAACAACGACCGAGGCGAGTCAAAAGCTAACGGATGTATTCCAATTTCATATTCCAGAAAGATGGAGCATTGCTCACTTATATCAAGCGATATTAGGAGAGGAAAAACATCTGTCCCGGTTAGAGTATGTGACCACTTTGTCCGGCTACATTCACTGGCTGTTAACAGGGAAGCAGGCCATCGGAATTGGCGATGCGTCGGGAATGTTCCCCATTGATGAAAAAACGAAGGATTACAACGAAGTGATGCTTCATCAATTTGAAGCATTGATTGCAGAAAAAGGCTACCCGTGGAAGCTTCGTCATCTTTTGCCGCGCATCTATTTAGCAGGCGAAGAAGCTGGTGTGTTAACAGCAGCTGGAGCAGCGATTTTAGACCAAGGCAAACAGTTGCAGCCAGGTATCCCTTTTTGCCCACCAGAGGGTGATGCAGGAACGGGAATGGTCGCAACAAACAGTGTGGAAAAGAGAACTGGGAATATTTCAGTTGGGACATCTGTATTTGCCATGATTGTGTTAGAGCATCATCTAAAAGGTGTGTACCCAGAAGTGGATCTTGTCACGACACCAGATGGCCTGCCAGTCGCGATGGTTCATGCCAACAATTGTACAAGTGACCTTAACGCTTGGATGAATCTATTCAGAGAAGCGTTTGAAGCAATGGGTCAGCCAGTTGAAACAGAAAGAATGTACGAAACCCTATTAAATCAAGCTTTAGAAGCAGATCATGATGGGGGCGGGCTTTTAAGCTATGGCTATTATTCTGGTGAAAATATTACGAGACTAAAAGAAGGAAGACCCCTTTTTGTTAGATCTCCTCAAAGCCGGTTTACCCTTGCTAATTTCATTCGGACGCATCTCTTCTCTGCATTTGGCGCAATGAAAATTGGGATGGATCGTTTAAAAGCACATGAACAAGTCAAGATTGATCGCTTACTAGGACATGGCGGTTTATTTAAAACACCCATAGTTGGGCAAAAAATGGTCGCTGCTGCACTCGGGACACCTGTATCCGTCGTATCAACGGCGGGAGAAGGCGGTGCGTTTGGGATGGCGGTCCTTGCTTCATATATGCTCAATCACCAGCAGCAAACACTGAGCCATTTCCTCAAGCATCAAGTATTTGCCCATACATTAGAAGAGCTTATTGATCCTGATCCACTGGATGTTAAAGGTTTTGAGGCATTTATAAAGCGCTATCAAGAAGGACTCCCGATAGAAAAAGCGGCAGTAGAACATTTGACGCCACAGAAAGGAGCGGCACCTGTATGTTAGAGCGGTTAAAAGAAGAAGTGTTTCAAGCGAATCTAGATCTACCAAAGTACGGACTTGTGAAATTTACATGGGGCAATGTCAGTGCGTGCGATCGTGACAGTGGACTGTTTGTCATTAAGCCAAGCGGCATAGCGTATGACAAATTATCAGCAAAAGACATGGTCGTGGTCGATTTTGACGGTCAAGTGGTCGAGGGAGAATTCAATCCTTCTTCCGATACTGCCACACATGCTGTTCTTTACAAACACTTTGAGGAAATTGGCGGCATTTCACATAGCCATTCAATGTGGGCAACGGTATGGGCGCAAGCTGGACTTGATTTACCAGCAATGGGCACAACACATGCCGATACATTTTACGGATCTGTTCCGTGCGCTCGATTTCTCACAGAAGAAGAGGTGAATCGCGGGTATGAGGTGGAAACAGGATACCTGATCATCGAAACGTTTGAGAAAAGACAGATAGATGTCATGGCGGTTCCTGGTATTTTGCTACAAGGTCATGGGCCCTTTACGTGGGGGAAAGATGCAAAAAGTGCGGTAACGAACAGTGTCATTTTAGATGAAGTAGCGAAAATGAACCTGTTTGCAAAGCAATTGAACGAATATGCGGAGCCTCTTCCGCAGGTGATTTTAGATAAACATTATTTAAGAAAACATGGAACACATGCGTATTATGGACAAAAACCTTCAAGATAAAGAAAAGAGGGATTTCTATGTTAACAAGTCAGAAGAAAGAATGTTGGTTTGTCGTCGGTTCACAGCACTTATATGGGGACGAGGCACTAAAGCAAGTGAAGGCAGATGCGCAAAAGATAACAGATGCCTTAAATGAGAGCGGTTTGCTGCCTTATCCAATTATTCTGCAGGAACTGGCGGTCAGTGCGGATCAAATCACAGAGCTGATGAAAGAGGTCAACTATCGTGATGAGGTCATCGGTGTGATGACTTGGATGCATACGTTTTCTCCAGCAAAAATGTGGATACGTGGTACGTCTCTTTTGCAAAAGCCTCTTTTGCATCTCGTCACGCAATACTATGAAAACATTCCGTGGGACACGATTGATATGGACTATATGAATCTCCATCAATCGGCACATGGAGACAGAGAGTACGGCTATATCAATGCACGTTTAAATAAGCAAAACCAAATCGTTGCAGGTCATTGGTCGAAGCAGGAGGTGAAGCAGCAAATCGCTGATTGGATGGACGTTGCAGCTGCCTATCATGAGAGCTTTCATATCAAAGTGGCCAGGTTTGGTGACAATATGCGCCACGTTGCGGTGACAGAAGGAGATAAAATTGAAGCGCAGATCCAGCTGGGATGGACCGTTGATTACTTTGGTATTGGCGATCTTGTGAACTATGTAAATGCTGTGGAAGAAGCAGAAGTTGATGCTCTGTTTGCTGAGTACTTAACGTTATATGACGTGGATTATGGGAGTTATTCGGCAGAAGAATGGGAACAAAGTGTAAAAGTGCAAGCACGATATGAAATTGCCATCAAACGTTTCTTAGATGAAGGTGGCTACAATGCCTTTACGACAAACTTTGAAGATTTACATGGCATGAAGCAGCTTCCGGGTTTAGCTGTTCAGCGCCTCATGGCAAAGGGGTATGGCTTTGCCGGTGAAGGCGATTGGAAAACCGCCGCACTGGATCGTTTATTAAAGGTGATGAGTCATCATCAATCGACTGGTTTTATGGAAGATTACACATATGAAATGACCTCTGGTCAGGAAGCAGTGCTCCAATCTCATATGCTAGAAGTAGATCCAGTGCTTGCACATACAAAACCTGTCATTGTCGTGTCTCCGCTAGGCATTGGAGACCGGGAAGACCCAGCACGTCTTGTGTTTGATGGAAAAGCAGGCGAGGGCGTTGTTGTCTCCATTGCTGATTTTGGAACACATTTCAAATGGCTGATTCAAGAAGTGGAAGCCTTTGAGCCGCAGGAAGCAGCACCTCATTTACCGGTAGCACGAGTCCTCTGGAAAATCAAACCGAACTTTCAAGATGGCGTCAAAGCATGGATTAAGCACGGCGGAGGTCATCATACAGTCGTATCTCTCAATTTAACGGTTGATCAAATTGTTCATTTTGCAAAGCTTGTGAATGCAGAATATGTGGTTTTATAAAGAAGGGTGAAATGCATTCTACTGTGAACGGTAGAATGGCAGGGAGAAATGAAAGCGGTTTATTAAGTGAGGGGGGTCATCCACTTGGAGAAAAAAGTATCAAGTAAATTTATCTTCTTTTTCGGGTCCTTTGCAGGCATCTTATTTGGATATGATATTGGCATTATCGCAGGGGCGGAAGGGCACATTCAGGAAGAATTTCAGCTCAGCCCGTTATGGCTTGGTATCGTCGTTTCTTCATTAATGGGCGGGGCGATCATTGGTTCCATTTTAAGCGGTCTGATGGGGGATAAGTTTGGCCGCAGAAAGCTCATTTTGGTGTCATCAATTATCTTTTTTGTCGGTGCGCTTGGCTCAGCCATTGCACCAGAAGAAATCTCATTAACCATTGCCCGGATTTTCTTAGGAACAGCTGTAGGGACAGCCTCATCGCTCGTGCCTGCTTACATGTCTGAAATCGCTCCGGCCAAAATTCGCGGGAAATTGTCCGGCCTGAATCAGCTGATGATTGTGAGTGGATTATTGCTTAGCTATATCGTCGCATTTGTGTTTGAACCAATTCCAGACAGCTGGCGCTGGATGCTGGGAAGTGCTGCTTTATTTGCGATCGTGCTTTATATTGGCATGCTGAAACTTCCTGAATCTCCAAGATATTTAATTAAACACGGAATGGCTCATAAGGCACGTGAAGTATTAGGATCACTTCGTTCCTCACGTGAAGAGATTGAAGCAGAAATGCAAGAAATTTTAGAAGTGGCAAAAGAAGAACGCTCAGGCATTCGTGAATTATTTCAAAAGAAATTCCGTATGGCTCTCTTTATTGGGGTCGGAATGGCGACACTCCAGCAAATACAGGGTGCGAACTCCATTGTGTATTATGCAACGAGTATCGCAAGAAATGTAGGTCTTGCTCCGCAAGTTGCCGCAGGTTTTACCGTCATTGTTGGAGTCATATTTGTTGTGACGACCGTGATCTTTTTACAATTCGTCGACCGGTTCGACCGCCGAACGATTCTCACAGTTGGGGGAACGGGGATGGCCCTGTCTTTCTTTGCACCAGCGGCATTAGGTGCGCTCGGAGTGAGTGAAGGCATATTAAACTGGGTCACATTGATTTCACTTTGCTGCTTTATTTTGTGCTATGCCTTCTCATGGGCACCGATCACATGGATTATTATTGGTGAAATTTTCCCACTTTCTGTAAGGGGCATTGGAGCGGGCATTTCCTCTGCCTTTAACTGGACGGGATCATTAGCAGTTGGCCTTGTTTTCCCTATCTTGGCTGACCAATTCAGCTTTGGCGTCATTTTCTCCTCATTTGGGGTCATCTGCTTAATTGGCCTGTTGTTCACCCGCTTTGTATTAGTCGAAACAAAAGGAAGAAGCTTAGAACAAATCGAAACCGATATGGCTGCACGTGTCTAAAGAAAACCATCTATCCTGTGTGGATAGATGGTTTCAGCGTGTAGACAAACCCTCGCATTCTTTGTCAGTCCTGCGTGCCAGTGCTCACGAATGTCAAATTCGCTCCGCGCCGGTACTCGTCCTTCCTAGAATTCAAAGGTTTTCTATCACGCTGAAAAGAAGACAAAGGGCTAAAATCAAGTTCATTTTAGCCCTTTTTCAACAATCTGAACCATCTATCCTGTGTGGATAGATGGCTTTTTTAATCAAGTACTTGTTTCAGTTCATCTGGCAGTAAATCCATTAATTGATCAGATGAGGATACGTCCAGCACTTCAAGAAGTGCATAATATTTTGCATAAATTTCACTCAGCTGATCAGGATGATTTGCTTCATATCGATTCAAATGCAATTGCGTCAGTTCAAGTGCAATGTCCAGTTTGTTTCGTTCGATGGTTTGTGTTGTGTTGATCAAATCGTTCACCTCTAATTTTAAAGTTATAGAAAAATGTTACGGTGCAGTTCCGCAGCTGACCTTATATTCATGGTCTTCTACCTTTTTTGAATAACAGACGGAAGGCGTCATTCCCGTCTCACTTTTCCAAGCCTGCCAATACACATCATAAAGCTGACCATATTGAGGGTCTACATCGTCCTTTTTTTGCAAAATAGCTTTGGTAAGGGTAGCCTTCTTGATAAATGGCATGCCGTATCGCTCCTCTCTCGGTCGCATTTGTAAAAGCCATAGGCGACAGCAGTGGAAGAGTGATGATCACGACGAGCAGGATGAAAAATGAAAAAAGCTTATGTCTTGTTTTCATCAATGAATGTCCTTTCCTTCACAAGAGATCATTTGTATAATATGTTAAAATTGTCCTATTGTAAAGAAAGAGACGACTAGATCACCAGCGGATTTTATCAAAAATAGACAAGCATCTAATCACTAATCGCGCCTCTGACATACGATAGAGTGTAAGTGAAAGACAACTTGAAGGGGTGTTGAGATGAGCCGGAATCGATTAGACAATTTTTTCTTTGGACCTCGCAGAGGGAATCATGGAGAAGTTGAAACGGTTGTATCCCCTACACGTCAAATTGTCAACACGACAACAAATGTACAAACGATCAGAAAGATTCATCCAACTCATATCACAAACGTCAATAAAAACATCAAAAGAATTGAAAACTACTACCCTGTAACGCAATCTACTCGAAATGAGTATATTGTGGAAGAATATGACTGTGGCAGTGATATCAAGAATCCTTGCTGCCGCCCGGTCAAACGCTGTAAGTGGTAGTTTAATGGTAAAAAGAAGTGAGGCATCCTGTGATGGGATGCCTTTTGTATGTTTAACGCTCTATTTCATTTAGTTGTCCGTGATCAAGCTCGAAAAAACGATTTCCTAATTCTGAATAAAGGTAGCGCTGATGGCTTGTAAATAAAACACATTGATCAGAGAATTCTTCTTTTAATAAAGAAATAGACTGCATTTGAGATGCCTCATCAAGAGATGTAAAAGGTTCATCAAGAATGATTAGTTCTGGTGATCTGGCTGCCATACAATTAAAGAAAAGCTTATATCTCATACCTAGTGAATATTGTTTGACAGGCATCTTAAGTGCATGAGTTAAATCAAATACATCACAAAGCGAGAGAAAGGTCTTTTTGTATACCTCTTTTTCTGACTGATTCATTTTCCATAGCGACTGTATAAGATTCATATGCTCGATACCAGTCAGCGCATCATAAACCAAAGGCTTATCTGGGATGTACGCGACCAACCCTTTATAAAGAGCTGACCCAGGATGATGCTGTTCGTTGAGTAAAACCGTTTCGGATACTGAAGGAAGCAGACCTGCGATGATCTTTAAAAGTGTCGATTTACCGCTGCCGTTTTTCCCGATAATACAAGCACGATCACCTTCTTTCAAATGAAAGGATACTTGATCAAGGAGGGGAGAGCTTTCTTCAGTTGTTTCATAACGAAAAGATAGCTGAGACACTTGCAAACTAGCCATTGATAAATCCTCCAGTAACAAAAACAGTGGTCACCAGCATATACAAGATGACGGTCGCAAGGGCGGCTTTTTTTGATCCTTCAGCATAATAAATGATCCCATCATATAGGATGCGTAAAAGGTACAAGTTGATCAAAAAAGAAACCGCTTGGATGAAGATAAAATAATGATCTAAATCGAGTACCATCACACAATAGATTGCTGCGCTATTCACTAATAGAAGCAACGCATTATAAAGCAAGATGACAAAATACATTTTGCGCAAAATAAACGTTTTATGAAAAAAGTACATATAAATCGAAGTCACGACAGTACCGAGAAAATTTAATATGAAATAAAGCGGGATTGTCAGTAAAAAGATAAACACAATGCTGGCTAATTGTTTTCCAGCAGATAAAGGCTCCTCTACTAACAAATCAATGATAAAAAATGTTAAAAAAACAGTTGAAACAAATAAAGATAGTAAGACAAGACCTACAATGGTTTTGATCGATTGATGTTGATTGAAAAATTGTTTAGGGCGTAGAAGTAGCTCCATAGAACCACATTCTCCTTTCTTCTAAGATAGATGTACATGGCTAACATATTCCTCTAAAAGAGAGGCAATCAACAAGAGCACTACAGCGGAAAAGATTAACTGAACCACAGTCCGAGTCAGCTTTCTTACATCAATGGCCTTACCTTTCATAAACCGGTAAAGATAAATGAATGGAAAAGCACTGACGATTGAAAAGAGGATCAAACCAAGAATCTCAACAAAAGCATGCGGCATGAGGCCAGTGAATAACTGCGGCACTTCATGATGGGCTATCAGAAACTGAATGAGTTTTCCGATGATATAGCCATTATAAAAAAGAATGCCAGCAGACATAATGCCGCCAGTAAAAGCCCCGATACCTAGAATGGCAAGCCCAACCTGTAAATTATTTGAAAAAATAGAGAGAAAAAACATGTCTTCATCCTTTTTTAAATAAGGAATCTGATCATAAGGAAGGAGGCATCCAATGAGCAAAGCTGCAATAAATACACCGGCGTAAAAATAGCCGAGACGTAGAATCAATCTATTCTCCGATAGAAAATATCTTATTTTTTTCAACATACTCAATTCCTTTATAAATGGTCTTGCGGCATAATATCCAGCAAATCACTGAAACGATCACAAAATATATAGCGAACAGCACGTTTACGAGCCCTGAGGATTGCTGCAATATAGGGAGAAAAGAGGTCAAAATTAAATAGTACATAAAAGGCAGCACAAGAAAGTTTCTGGCAAATGCCTGACCTTTATCGATGATCTCTAATTCCTCATTTGTTGTCCCTATTTCATGCTCATGAATAAAATTGAATTTCGTTGTGAATGGAAACAGGTAAAGCTGAATCAAAGGAAAAATGAAAAAGCCAATCCCTAATACCACCAGTTGAATGAGCATCTGAACATGAAACAGTTGATACACAGTCATAATAGATAGATTAATGAATAGTAAACAGAGTGCTGGTATGGAAAATAAACAATAAAATAACTGGATTTTTGATAAGAAAAATTGCAAAAGAGATATTTGAGAAAGCTCGTAAAGCCAAATGTTCTTTTTTTCAGCACTTAAAGCAAAAATAGAAGGTGTCAGCATTCTCATCTCATAAGATTGATTTGCTAGTATCATAATATTGAGTGTGAATAGCAGCTGAATTTGCAAGGCTTGATGATCGATGATCGAGATCAATCCGGTAAAAACACCAATATAAAAGAAGGCTTCATATGACATGAACATATAATTAAAAAATTCTTTAGATAAGAGCCACCTTTTTTCTTTCAGCAGCTTGATGTCTTTTTGAATCAACGCATTTTGTCTAAACAGCGAACCCTGAATTTTATGCAGTACTTGAAAGTACCAATAAAATAAATCCCGAAAATGCTTTGAGCTTTGGTCTTGATCTTTTTCCGTTGGAATCCATCGAACAGGACTTCTCATGACAAGCGCACTACCTAGTATCACAACAATCAATGTAATAGGTGAATTAAAAAGGGCTTGAAATTGTAGAAAAACAGAGCCATCTGAAAATAAAGCATGATGCATTTGCTGAAGATCATGTTGATATAAAGAGATCAGCTTGTTTGAAAGAGTGATCCAAAACGAATCCTCTGCAAGCGATGAGATCGATTGAAATAGTTGCTGGAAGGTGTGATAAAAAGGGAAAATGATGTTTAATATGAGAACCCTTCCGAAAAAGAAAAAAAGCAAAGCGATGCTTGCAAAAAAGAGGACACGAATGGCCCCGATTTTTTTTACGACGATGTTATAAATATAAGCACCGAATATCTTATTGCTGATGATAAATAGGAAGATACTTGTCAGCATCACATTGACATGTTTTAACCAGAATGCCAGATCGTGTGTTTGAACAATATCATATTGAAACAAAAAATAGATCAAATAAGTGCTCAAACTCGTAAACACAAGCCAAATCAATTCTGAAAACAGAAGCGTTTGAAAAAGTTGTCTAGAGGAAACAGGTGCTAGCTGTATCAATTCTTTAAAAGGAAGAAGATGAGTTCTTCTATAAGATTCAATTCCTTTGACGATAGAAAATAAAAATAAAAACATCACAAAAGCACTTTCCCATTCTATTTGATAGACGGGGGAGTAAAGAAATGAAGAAATCACGAATACAATCATGCATCCGAATATGATATCAAGAATACAAGAAAAAAATATGTACTGTTTTGAAGAAAACGACTTGAGAAATGGAATTTTTCGTATAACGAACTGAGCGATATTAGAATACTGCTGCTCCAGTCTAATGGATAGAAGTAGTGATAATAATGGATATAACATCTTCTCACCTGCACAAAAATTTAAATAGAAGGAGAACAGAGTCTCCTTCTATTGAGTCGTTAAATAAATTACCAAGCGATAACGGCTTTACGGCCTTTTTTCTTAATTTCGTTTTTAAGGTATTGACGAATTGTCTCTTTACCAGCCGCAGCAATAAGAGAAAGACCGCCTGAACCTACAGCAGTTAAAATGGAGACAATTGTAGTGACAGCTCCACCCGCTTCAACCACATTAAGAACCACAGCGGCAACACTGCCTGGAATACCAAATTCTTTTGCTAGATCAGCAACTGGCAGTACTTGTAGCGAGAAGGAAAAAAGAGCTAGCATAAGGAATCCTACTGCTAAAGCACCAAAAAGAACATGTAGTTTGATTTCATTTCTTGTTTCTGTCATATCAAATTCCTCCCTTTTTTGTCTTTTTATTACTATTCTATCTTATGATATGTTTTTGTTCATATCAATCCTTTTTTTTCTTTTTTTTCATGAATTAGTTATAGGTTAATATAAAATAAGTGAAAAGATAAGTGAGAAAAGAATCGTTTTGGATAGGGAATATCGAGTGAACATGATCAAAATGACCTTGTTTTCACAAAAACGAAAGAGAGCCTAAAAGTCTATAAGAAATGTGCTATATGTAAATGAACCAATATTCTTTGATCAAAAGCTTCTTTCAAGATAAAATTGGAAGTATCAATTCATTCTGATGGAGGCGATTTTCTGAATATTCGATTGTTAACACCAGAAGATGCTCAAGAATATGCGAACTTGAGATTAGAAGCACTCCGATTAAATCCAGAGAGTTTTGCTATGAGTTACGAGGAAGAGAAGCTAGATACGAAGAATAAATATAAGGATCGTTTTGCTTCTACACAATCTATGTGGACATTCGGTGCCTTTCATCAAGGTCAGCTGGTCGGCTCGGTCACACTCATACAAGAAACATTGCAGAAATTAAAGCACCGTGCCAATGTGGCAGCGATGTATGTAACGGCTAATGGACGCGGAAAAGGAATAGGGAAGGCGCTCCTGACAAAATTACTTTCTTTTGCACGCGAAAAAAAAGACATCGAACAAATATATTTAACAGTGGTCACAACAAATGACCCAGCCAAATATCTTTACATGTCTGTTGGATTTAAGTCGTATGCGGAAGAGGAAAAAGCACTAAAAATAAATGGTGCATATGTAGATGAGGAAAAAATGATGCTATGTTTATCATCGTTTGGAGGGGATATAAATGAGCCAGCCAGTCATGCGCATCACATTGGCAGCCGGACCAAATAGTGAGCTGGAATCCTTTGCGCTTCGTGCAGCACTTGAAAACTTTGGCGCAAAAGTCGATATGCATTGGATAGGCAGACCGAATGACCTGATTAATGTTTTATCCGGGAGGAATAGAGGCGAGACGGATTTCATTCTTTTATCCTTTCACGGAGAAGAAGGAGCGTTTCTCATGCCGGAGTTAGGAGAAGATGTATACGAAGAGGGTGAGCCGAGAGGTGCTGCTTTTGGTGCGGATGACATAAAGCGGTATGCTTCGTTAAATGGAGTCCACATTATATGTACAGGCTGTACACTAGGCGAAAAAAAGGTGGCAGAAGCTTTTTTAGAAACAGGGGCGATATCCTATACAGCGCCCGATGACTACATTGATGGAAATGCGTCATTTATTTTTGTTCTCACCATGCTGTATGAGCTGGTGAACAACTCAAAGACAGTCAGAGCAGCTTTTGACCAGGCACGCTCTATTGATGAAGAAACAAAGTTATTCCAACTGTATATGCAAAAATAAGGGCTGAGCAATCAAGCCCTTTTTATATGTCTCTCGTAAAATATGTCGAAAATGTGACAAGTGTGTTTTTTGCAAACTAAAAAGGGGCTTCGAAAAGTCTATCCTACAAACACACGCCATTTAGACAGGACGGCATCACGAGAGGAGAATCATTGTGTCAATCAAAGGGAAAGTCATTCTTGTTCTATGCGGACTTGCGATTGTCATCGGAATCGCTGGATTTTATCATAATCAGCAAGCAAGCGGGACAGAGAGAAAAAAAGTAGAACAAGATGCGAGCTACAAACAAGTTGAAATTGTCACACTTGTGAATGACGGGAAATTCATGAGATATGCTGTCAACTATCCGCTGTTTCATCAAGAAAAACTAGATCAGGAGATCAAAAGATTTGCAGAGACAGCGTTAGAAAAGTTTAAAACATCATTTAGTCAAGCGAGTGATGTCAATGAAGAAAAACGATACGAATTAAACATCGATTATGAGATCATTCATTATGCCAAGCAAACCGTCGCAATCAAATTCAATACATATGAAGTGAAGGGCGGAAAGCAAGGCGTCAATCAAACGAAGGTGATGAACTTTGATTTCAAGAAACAGACATTTTTATCAATCAACGATATCTTTCTATCAAAGAAGGACAATCTTCAAAAATTATCTCATATGACTTTTGAGGAATTAAAAAAAGATCGAACGCTAGCTGAAAATCAGCCGCTGCTCAAACAGGGAACGTCTCCTGTGGCGAAGAATTATCAGTATTTTGCCATCAAGGATCGCTATATCGAATTCTACTTTCCAAGAGGACAAATCGCTCCAAATCATCAAGGCCCTCAAGTGCTGGCGATTAAAAAAACACTGCTTAAAGGAATGTTAAAGCCAGAATACATCAATAAAGAAAAGAACAAAAACGAGAAAAAAGAACCGATTCCAACAAGAAAGATTGTGAAATTGCCAAAACCATCCACATTTCATCCAAATCAAAAAGCCATTGCACTCACATTTGATGATGGGCCCAATCCATCAACGACCTCAAAAATTTTAACAGCATTAAAAGAGAACAAAGGACATGCTACATTTTTTGTATTAGGCAGCAGGGTTCAGTATTATCCCGATATGTTAAGTGAAATCAGAAAGGGTGGAAATGAAATTGGAAACCACTCCTATAACCACCCTTTGCTCACAAGACTTCCCTTAAAACAAGCGGTCAAACAAGTAGAAGACACGCAACAAATCATTGAAAAAGCGAGCGGGTTCACACCGACTCATTTTAGACCGCCATATGGCGGGACAAACGGGCAAATCAACGAAGCTCTTCACATGAAAGTGACCCTTTGGGATGTGGATCCTGAAGACTGGAAATATCGAAACAGCCAATACGTCGCGGACTACATTCTAGCCCATGCATCTAGCGGTGAAACGGTCTTAATGCACGACATCTATGACACCTCAGCCAACGCAGCCGTCACGATTATCAAAGAACTCACCAAACAGGGATATCAATTATTGACGGTGTCTGAGCTTGAGCAGTGGAAGGAAGCGCGTGAGAAGAAAGGTGAATTGAATACGTAATGATGATGCGAATCTTAGTAGATTCGCATTTTTTAAAGCATATTATGAAAATAAAGGGAAATCATGTTAAAGTGAGTGTAGAAAAGGAGGGCTTCGGATGGTATTCATGAGGTTGATTAGCCTATATATGCTGACAGCATTTAGTTTGGGTTTTATCGTTAACTATGTACCTGGTTTGATGCTGCCCATCTATATACTTGCGATGATCGGGCTTATTTTATGTCTCGTTCATATTGCGCTGCATTATATTCATCGAATCAGAAATATGTTGTTTCATGAGAAACGGTAAGAATACTTGCGTACGCTAAGAAACCTCTCTCTAAAAGAGTGAGGTTTTTATTTTTGCGGTTTTTGATGTTCTAACAGTTGTATATTTTTCTCATTTGATTCTTTCATGTGTCTTAATAACGAAACGATACTCCAAGTAAACCAAATGAGGACAATCAGTAAAATGATGATGATCCACATGCTGGGGCATCCAATCTGCTGAATGCTTCTTTTTGCATGTATCAAGGATACCGTATAATGAATGTATTGAAATGAACAGTTCGTGCTATTTATTCGACAAAGGAAATAGAACAGTTGGTTAACAAGTTGATATAGGTATGAAGGAGAGATATGGATGGTTTTATACTACGGCCCCACAGGAGCTCCAGTAGAAAATCCAGGAGAAGAATTCATGAAAAGAATTTTCTTTCAGGAGGGTGAAGAGTATTGGAAACAAGGAAACGGTGAATCTTCCATTGAGATAGAAGAAGATTGGGAAAGTGAAAGTCTAGTTTTCTTTTATACGGAACCGTATGGGTTCTTGATCATGAGATATCCAAATTTTTTGGTCCCTTTTAAAAAGGGAGAAAAAATTGAAACGATCGAGCATTTGGTCGCAGGCGCCCCATTGTATGTGCCGTCATGTAGCTACATCAATCGGGATCAAGCTTATCAAATCGTTCACCATTTTTTGACGACAAAAACAGTTCCTGACCTTGTTCAATGGGTTGAGTTGAGGGATATTGATTATAAGCATGCTAATTAAAACTGTTATTTTTTAGATTAATATAAGTTTTTAAAAGTGTTATTGAAATAAAAGAAGTAATTTTAATATATAATTTTTCGATGAATTATTAAAGAGGGATTTAAATTCCTTTATAGAATAGTAGAAAAGATTAGCTTAAATTTAAACATGTTTTGATAGAGGTTCTCTAAATCATTAATTAAGAATTAATTTATTTATAGAGGGGTTTAATATGCGAAAAAAAATAATCTGTGAACTTGCCAATGAGTTTGAAAAAAATGAAAAAGATATTTTAAGTCTTCTACATACTGGTAAGAATATTACACCATATAAGACACATTTTAATAATAAAGGTAGAGAAATAATTAATAAAGACCATATAACTAAAGAAGAGCAAATTATTCTAAGTTATTATAAGTTACTGTTAAATAAGTTATGTGCAATTAGATTTCCCAATAGATCATATACTATGACGGAATTGATGAATTTAATGCCAAATATTCATAAATATAAATCTTATACAATCTTTAGATTCGATATTAAGAATTTTTTTTATAAAATTGATCCAAAGAAAAGCCTAGGCTATATTAAGAAAACTTTAAACTTAAGAAGTAATGAATTTGTTTTTTTAAATAATTATACAGAATCTCAAAATAACCTTATTCCGGGATTAGGTTTACATAATTCACTGGTTGAGATTTGTGGATATCATTTTGATCTAACAATCAAAAAAATATTTAGAGAAAATTTACTGTATTACTCTAGGTATGTAGATGACTGTATATTAGTTTTCGATGAGATTATAACAGAAGAAGTCATTAAAGGAGATATTTTGAAATTGTTAAAGTGCTGTTTTGGGGATAAAATAGAGCTCAATCTCAACGAATCGAAAACAAAATATGTTAATTCGAATTGGGAAAGGTTCGAAATAGATTATCTCGGTTATACTTTTCAAAAAGATCAATCTGAAAAATTGAAATTCGGAATATCAGAAAAGAAGCTAGAAAAGTATAAAGGTAAAATCGATAATATAGTTTTAGAATATTGCAATAGCAATAATGTAGACGTTTTAAGCTTGAAATTAGAGCTTTTATTTAAAAGAATTGTTTATCTTGGTAATAGAAAAAACAACAATAAATATAGATGGCAAGTTAGAGGATTAAGTGAAAATTATAAAGAGCTGAAGAGATTTATGAAAAAGAATGATGATTTTTCACGTATAACAAAAAATACTCAGAATTTTTTTAAAAAGGAGGTTCAGTTAAGTTTCAGGAAAAAAAATATACAAATACCTGCTAAAATCAATAATCAAATAAAAAATAAAAAATTCATTTCGAGTTTCATCAATAATAGAGCACTGCTTCTTCATAAAAAAATAGGTTTAAAACATAATGATTTGAAAAAGAAGTTAAAAATATTGACCGATGAGAATGTAGATGGAAGAAGTTACAGTGATCTTGCAAGTGAATTTTTGATAAAAATAAAATAAAAGATGGTGATTTATTACCATCTTTTTTAAGAAATTGCAAGTGCAAATCCTTGATATTGTGTATAGATAATATAACAAAAAAGGTATGGTGTGTCAATAATGGTTAAATTGACTAAATTTAATAGACAAAAAAATGATTACTTATTAACAGATTTGCTTCCTTATGAGAAAGGTAATCATTATACTCATAGATACTTCTATGATTTTCTTCAAAAAAGAAAAAAATTTTTAAACAAATTAATAAATGATATTAAGAATAATGGACAATACTTTGGACCGAAATGGCATTCAGCTCCTTTGAAATTCCTTATAAATAAAAAGAAGGAAGAGTCTAGAGAAATTTCGTTAATTAATCCATTAGGCTTGATTGAATCTCTGGTATTTATTAGCCTATTTGAGAGCGATTTACTAAATATTATACATAATAAAGAAAGTTTTTCTTTCAGAAAAGCTTTTAGAACGAATAGTTTGGTTTATAAAAAAGAAAATAATCAGACAGTATACTACTCAGATAAAAGTTCTAAACAACAACTTATCATTTCACTGGAATCAAGCGGAACATATTTCAAACAATACCCTTTTAAAACTATTTCGGGATTGTTAAATAGTAATGTTTTTTCATATTGTAGAGATAAATATAGTTTACTATTAATGATAGATATACAGGAATGCTTTCAAAGCATATACACGCACTCTTTTAAATGGTTAATAACAAATAAATCATACGATTCGAAAAAATTAAATGGCTCAAGTTCTTTATACAGTAACATAGATTCTTTTATGCAAAACCTGAACGGGTCAAAAACTAACGGTATTATAGTAGGGCCAGAGATAAGCAGATTACTCTCTGACTTTTTGTTAACCCATATAGATGAGAAAATCATAGAAAGTTTAGCTGAGAAAGGTAAAATACAGAGAACTGATTATTATATTTTTAGATTTGTAGACGATTATTTTATTTTTACAAATGATGAGCCTACACAAAAACTTATAAAAGATATTATTAAAGTAGAATTAAGTAATTTTCAATTAAAAATTAATGAGTTTAAAGTGACTAAGATTAGTAATGAAGATAATGTTAACAATTGGATATCAGAATTAACACCTTTAATTCAAACTATAGATGAGATATTTCCTTCTAAAGATGAAATCCAATTAATAAGTAGTAATCCTCAAATTAATGATATTAGTAGGGGGATTTTAGAAGTTGCAGCAAGCAATAGTTACGGAAATTCTAATGCAATTAACAAAATTAAATATAATGATCTCAAAAATAAAAGTATTTTATTGATCAAATCTACTCGGGAAAAAAAACTGATCAGCTCATATATATTGAGTACAATAGTAAAAAAAGTTGAAAGAATGGGTGATGTATTTTCAATAAAGAAAATGAACTTAAAAGATTTCTTTAATTTTATATTCTATATTTATTCACTAAATGTAAGCTATACTTCAACTCAAAAAATGACAAGAATTCTCTCATTGGTATTAGGGCACAACGATTGGGATGTAATTAATGCAGTCGAGTCGAGTATAGAAAGATTTGAGAATGAAATATTTACTAAGTATCAAGCAGATTGGATTGATTTAACTCTAATTCTCTCTACATTTAATATCCAAATTTCTTATAAATCAATTGAAAAAATAAAAAACAGTCTAATAAATAGTAAAAATCCATTGCATCTATCCGCTCTATGTTTATTACATGAAGCAGGGTATATACAAAGTGAAAATTTCACAAAGAAAATTAATCATATTATTTATGATAATGTAAAAAGAATTAATTGGACTGAATTTTTTCAAGATGATTTAAGTTGGTGGGTATTTATTTTCTTATCCTATCCTAAACTGGATAATCAAATTTTCGAATATATTAGGGGAAAGGTAAATTGCGAAAAATTAAAATTAACTGACGAAAAAAAAATCGGTGATAATTCAGATTTAGCTAAATTGTTAGTAATAGACTTTTTATTAGAAAACGATCAACATTTTATTGAATGGAATTTCACAAGTGAGAGGTATTACGAAAAATTTTATTTTTATACAAAGGACAGAACAGTTTTTAATCCAAACACTAATGATTTAATTCATATTTCAATATAATATGAATATTACTTCAATTAAATACCGAAATTTATATAGAAATTGAATTCCTTTGTTAAAATTCAAATAAGCTTCTAAGGTAATAGAAGCCAGGATTATAGACTGGCTTCTATTTTTTACTTCCCCTTCTCCCGCTTCCGTTTCTCCTTCTCCGCCCGGTAAAACTCATGAAACATCTTCATCAGCGCGCGTTTCTCTATCCGAGACACATAACTCCTTGATATGCCGAGCTCCTTGGCTATTTCCCGCTGCGTTTTCTCTTTCTTTAAGTCCAAACCGAATCGGCCGACGATCACTTCTTTTTCTCGGCCGTCGAGAATGTCGATATATTCTTTTACTTTTTCAAGCTCCATGTTGAGCTGAATGGTATCAATCACGTCTTCATTTTCTGATTTTAAGACGTCAATTAATGAAATTTCGTTGCCTTCTTTATCCTGACCGATGGGGTCATGCAAAGAGACGTCCTTTTTTGTTTTTTTGAGTGCGCGTAAATGCATAAGGATTTCGTTCTCGATACACCGCGCCGCATATGTCGCCAGCTTTGTTCCTTTTCCAGAGGAATAGCTTTCGATGGCTTTAATGAGTCCGATCGTCCCGATGGAGATGAGGTCTTCAGCGTCTTCCCCGGTATTTTCAAATTTCTTGACAATATGGGCGACGAGCCGAAGGTTATGTTCAATCAGCATGTTTCTTGCGTGTTCATCGCCCTCTGCCATGAGGGCTAAGTATTTTTTCTCATCATCTCCCGAAAGGGGTTGTGGAAAGGCATTGTTTTTGACATAGGACACTAAAAACACCAATTCTTTGACCATCAATCCCATCGCTGTAAATACTCCTGCCACGATTTTCACCTCCACCATGTTTAGGCCGCTGCCTATATCCTCAAATGTATGTGAAGGAAGGATTGTCTGTGTCTGTACGATGAAAAAATCATCTTATTTGAAAGAAACGTGCTTCTGTGCGTATGTTTTTGCTGCACCTCTCATATGTTTGCGGTTTCTTTGCGGTGCTTGGCGGTCTAGAAGCGTGCTAAAATATGTAATATTAGACCGAAAAGGAAGGGGTTTTTTCGGAACATGGGGAAGGTTCTTTCTTCACATGTCGGTATGAAAATTAATGAATGGTATCGAATGATACGGCAGTTCAGTGTTCCAGATGCGGAAATCTTGAAAGCGGAAGTAGAAGCGGAAATTGAACGTATGGAAGAGGACCAGCATTTACTGATTTATTATCAGCTCATGTGTTTTCGGCACCAAATTATGCTCGACTATATACACCCTTCAAAATATCAACCTTTCTCAGTATCTAACCTTGTCGATAAAATCGAAAATTCCAATCATGAGTTATCTGATATGCTGCATTATTACCATGCATTTTTTCGTGGCATGCATGAGTTTAGTCAAAAAGAATATTTGGAGGCCGTCAAATATTATCGCATGGCAGAAAAACAGCTGTCTATGGTATTTGATGATATTGAGCAGGCCGAGTTTCATTTTAAAGTAGCAGAAGCCTACTATATAATGAAACAAACGCATGTCTCCATGCACCATATTTTAAAAGCGCTTGAAATATACGATCAGCATGATGCATATGCCATTCGCATTATTCAGTGCCTCTTTGTCATCTCAGGAAATTATCAAGATTTAAAACGTAAAGATCGAGCACTGCCTCACTTGAAAAAGGCGAAACAACTCGCATCCGAAATTGATCACCCGCGCATTTATAGCTCAGCACTCTATAATTTAGGGAAATGTTACGGGGAGTTAGGTTATCGAGAAGAAGCAGAACGATATTTAACCGAATCGGCTGACCTCGCCAAAAAAGAGCTGCTTCCCACGCTGCCTCATACACTTTATACACTGGCCAAGCTGCTTTTTAGACAAAATGAGCAGACTGAAGCAAGGCGCATATTAGAGGATGGGAAATTGGCCGCAAAGAAGCATGAAGACCAGCTGTTCTGTCATATGTTTGAGTATCTGGATGCTTTATATGTTCAGGAAATCAATGAAGAACAACTGCAAAAAACCATTGATTATTTGGAAAAACTTAGCCTATACTCTTATATAGAGGATATCTCACTAGAAATTGCGACAGCCTTAGAAACCTCTCAACAATACCAGAAGTCCAACCAGTATTATCAAAAATTGTTATGGGCTCAAAATCAAATCCAAGAAGGAGAGTGTCTGTATGAATTCTAAGCAACGTTCGACAGTTGAAGAGAGAAACCAAACGTGAGACAAAAAGCGGGCCTAATGGGCCGGCTTTTTTGTGTGAAAAAGAAGCGTAGACGATCACGAAACTTGAATGAATTCATCAGAAAGCGGGCAATTTAATGTGTAATGATGTTCTGTGGAGGCGGTCTGATGAAAGGGTTGCATATCTTGTTATGTATATTGGTATTATGCGTTTTTGTTCCTGATAACATAGAGGCGCGTACATTAAAAAGAATCGACCTAGAAAAAACGGGACGAGCCTTTTGGGACATGAGAGAGGAACGAAAAAAGATTGCGTTAACCTTTGATGATGGGCCTCATCCGGTATACACAAATCAAATACTAGATGTACTGAGAGAGCATGAAGTGAATGCCAGTTTTTTTGTCATCGGGAGCCGTATTCATGCATATCCCCTGCTCGCAGAGCGGATTGTGAGCGAAGGAAATGAGCTTGGCAATCACACGATGAACCATACGTATTTTGACCTTTTGTCATCGAAAGCAATCAAGCAAGAATTAAAAGAATCAGCGGCTCATATCGCTTCTCTCCAGCCTGGCGGACCCTTATTATTTCGTCCCCCGGGCGGGCGCTTGACGATGAAGTCATTCCGCATTCTTTCAAAGCAAGGATACGATGTCGTGATGTGGTCCTTTACGCAAGATCCGAAGGACTGGTCTAGGCCAGGTGCACACAAAATTGCCAGCCGTATTATTGAGAATATTCAGGGCGGTGATATCATCCTTTTACATGATGGCGGAGGAAATCGTAAGCAGACAGTAGAAGCGCTGAAACAAGTCGTACCTGAACTAAAGAAGAGGGGCTATGAGTTTGTGAAAGTGAGCGAACTGCTGCACCATGACAGAGATTATCTGCCGGTTCAATTACAATAAGAAACAGTCATTCATTGAAACCAAAAGTCTTGTCGTTTACTATATGAAGAGGGCTTTTGGAGGTGAATGTTGTGAAGAAATTTGTTTTCCTTTTCATCCTGTTATGTGTTGCTGCTGGGTGCTCAAAACCAGCGCAGGAAAGTGTGATTGCATTTGGTGACAGTAACACAAGAGGATCGAACTGGGATTTTCGAGATTATCCAACATCTGAAAAATGGGTGAATCTCATGAAAAACGTCGAGCGCGGCCAAATCAAGGTACAGAATGCCGGAATTGGCGGGCAGACAACGGAAGATGCGAAGCTGCGCTTTGAGCAGGATATTTTAAAACAAAAACCAACTTACGTCCTCATCATGTTCGGTACAAATGATGCGGCGATTCTAGACGGGAAACATCCCCGTGTGACAAAAAAACGATTTAAAGAAAACTTATCCTACTTCATTTCTGAAAGTAGGAAAGAGGGAATTACCCCGATCCTCATGACGTGCGTGCCTGTGGTGGAAGGAGGCAAAAAGGGCTTGTATTATTACTCTAGATATAAGTCATCTTATTTTGCTGAGAGAGGCGGGGCGAGAGCTTGGCAAAACTCATACAATGACATCACAAGACAAGTAGCTGAAAAACAGCAAGTGCCGCTTGTCGACAATTGGAAAGCGTTCATCCGAGAAGCGGGTGAAGATAGTGACAACGCCTTGATTCAGTCTGGCCTCATTGACCCTTCTGGCAATCATATGACACCAAAAGGGGCAAGAATCATTTATAACGAAATCAAAGAGCGTGATGTCATTAAACATTTTTAAATGCAGGCCATCAGCCTAAACAAGACGATCCATCTTGCATAGTCTAACAGTATATCTTCCTAGAAGGAGGTAACTGATATGTGGGGATGTCCTTATCCTTACCCTGCGTGTTCACCTTATCCAGCTCAAGGAGCAGGAATCGGTTACGCTTTTCTTGTTGTGTTCCTTGTCGTTATTTTGGTCGTAGGTGGAGGGTTATGGTTTTGGAATGAACAGCCTTGCAAATAAGACACCTCTTCTTTGATCAGAAGGGGTGTTTTTTACGGAAAATAGTAGTAAGCCTATAGCGCAAGTGATATAATATCAGTCACCTGAGTTTAAAAAAGGAGAGTGCTCGGGAGGCATGGTTCCTGGATATATGGAATTAAGAGGAAACAGAGAGCATATGCCCGAGCGAACGTCTTTTCATTTCTGTCTCAATTAATTCAATGAAGTCGCGATTTAAGTTCATTTCATTTGCTTTATAATACGATTCTATAAGTAAATCATCTGACAGCTTTTTCATACTAGAAACCCATATGATGGGAAAAACACCTCCCCTGAAAAAGTTGGCATAAAACTTGAGGAAAAGACATATCATCATAGGTTGATCGAATGTCTTTGAAGTACCTTTAATCTACCATGAATGGGAAACAAGAACAATCGTTCTGTTATCCACATGGTTAAGTGGATAACTTGTGGGTAGAGTGTTTATAATTGAATGAAAGCGTGATGAAATATAGGTGGATAATGTGTGTAAAATTATCCACACCTGTTGAAGGTCCTCATCATATGTCGAAAACTTTTTCATTGTATTCGATAGACAGACAAATTGTGATTTGATTCGACACAATCGCTGAAAAACCAATGGAAGAAAGGGTGCAAATTGTGCTAAAGAAGTATTTCTTACCGGATGAATTTGTGAAAAGTATTTTCCACATTTCGCCGCAAAAACTAAAAGAACGAAATGTAAAAGGAATTATTACGGATTTAGATAACACACTAGTAGAATGGGATCGTCCAAGTGCGACCCCGCGTTTAATTGAATGGTTTCAAGAGATGAAAGATCACGGGATACAGGTGACGATTGTATCGAACAATAATGAAAAAAGGGTCAAGCTTTTTTCTGAGCCGGTTCATATCCCGTTTATTTATAAAGCGAGAAAACCGATGGGAAGAGCCTTTAATAAGGCCGTCGCTGATATGCAATTGAAGAAAGAAGATGTGGTTGTCATTGGCGATCAGCTTATGACAGATGTGCTTGGCGGAAACAGGCATGGCTTCCATACCATTTTGGTTGTACCTGTTGCGGCATCGGACGGATTTTTCACGAAGTTTAACAGGCAGATTGAACGCAGAATTTTAGGAGCCTTAAAGCGTAAGGGCCACATTCAGTGGGAGGAAGAGTAATAATGGAAAAGGTTGTTTGTATTGGCTGCGGTGTAGCCATTCAGACGGAAGATAAAGATCAATTAGGATATGCGCCGGCAGCATCTCTATTGAAAGAAGATGTGATCTGTCAGCGCTGTTTTAGGTTAAAGAACTACAATGAAATTCAGGATGTATCTTTAACAGAAGACGACTTTTTAAATATTTTACACAGCATTGGCGAGACTGATTCTCTGATCGTCAAGGTCGTTGATATTTTTGACTTTAACGGAAGCTGGATTAATGGACTGAGCCGTATTGTTGGTGGTAATCCCATTTTACTTGTCGGCAACAAGGTAGATATTTTACCGAAATCCGTGAAAAAAGACCGTCTTGTTCAATGGATGAAGCGGGAAGCAAAAGAAAATGGGCTCAATCCGATCGATGTGTTTTTAATCAGTGCGAGCAGAGGACAAGGTGTGCCTGAGGTCATGGAGGCAATTGATCATTACCGTGAGGGCAGAAATGTCTATGTTGTCGGCTGTACAAATGTTGGGAAATCAACATTTATTAACCGTATTATCAAAGAGGTGTCTGGAGAAGAGAATGTGATCACCACATCCCAATACCCAGGGACAACACTTGATGCGATTGAAATCCCGCTTGATGACGGGTCTGCTTTATTCGATACACCGGGTATCATCAACCGCCATCAAATGGCGCACTATGTCGGCAAAAATGACTTAAAGATTTTAACGCCGAAAAAAGAATTGAAACCGAGAACGTTCCAGTTAAATGAAGCTCAAACGCTTTACTTTGGCGGACTGGCACGATTTGATTATGTAAAAGGCGGCAGAACATCCTTTGTCTGCTATATGCCAAATGAACTCAACATTCATAGGACGAAGATGGAGAATGCAGATGACTTATATGAAAAGCATGCAGGTGAACTGCTTTCACCGCCATCAAAAGAGGGAATGGAAGATTTCCCGCCGCTCGTTCCGCACACTTTCACCATCGATCAGCCAAAAATGGACATTGTCTTTTCAGGATTAGGCTGGGTGACTGCAAATGATGCTGGGAAACAAATCAAAGTGTATGCGCCAAAAGGCGTGCACGTGTTTATGAGACGTTCGTTAATTTAAATGTTCAGAGGGGGAGAGACCTTGAAACCTTTATACGGAGTAATCGGTAACCCTGTTGGCCATTCAATGTCTCCGGATATTCATAATGCAGCATTAAAGGATGCTGGAATTGATGGACATTATCATGGCTTTCAAGTAGAAAATGATGACCTGAAAGATGCGATTAGCGGCATGAAAGCGTTAGGAATCAGCGGCATTAACGTCACTGTTCCGCACAAGGTAGAAATCATGAAGTACCTCGACAAAATTGATGTGACAGCTGAACGCCTTGGTGCCGTCAATACGGTGCGTCTCGAAGGAGATCAGCTCGTTGGGTACAATACAGATGGAGAAGGCTTTCTTCATTCATTGCTTGAAGCGTTGGATCAGCCGTTATCAGAGCTGTCATTTCTCCTGCTTGGTGCTGGTGGAGCAGCAAGAGCGATTTACACGACAATTGCTGAGTATGCACCGAAACAATTTGATATCGCCAACCGCACCATTGAAAAAGCTGAGGCTTTAATTGAAAGTGCCGATGGGAAAATCACATCTCGTGCCATTGCATTAAATACAGCAGAAGAGCGGCTTGGGGAATATGATGTCATCATCCATACGACCTCGATTGGTATGTATCCGAATGTTGAAGAAACCCCGATTCCTTTAGCGAACGCAAAAAAAACAGCGGTCGTTTGTGATATTGTGTATAATCCAATAGAAACAAAGCTGCTAAGCGAAGCAGCCGGGTTAGGTTTGAAAACAGTCGATGGCGTCGGCATGTTTGTTGGTCAGGCGGTAAGAGCCTTTGAACTGTGGACGGGCATTACACCTGACGCCCGAAAAATGAAGTCAATTGTCATAGAGAAATTAGGAGGAACACCATGTTAAAAGGTAAGCAAAAACGTTTTTTACGTGCGCAAGCACATCATTTATCACCTATTTTTCAAGTTGGAAAAGGCGGGGTAAATGACAATATGGTCAAGCAAATTTCCGAGGCGCTTGAAGCAAGAGAACTTTTGAAAGTCAGCGTATTGCAAAACTGCGACGAGGACAAAACAGAGGTTGCAAAAGCACTTGTAAAAGGTGCAAAAGCTGAACTCGTTCAAACGATCGGAAATGTGATTGTCCTTTATAAGGAATCAAAGGAAAATAAACAAATTAAGCTGCCGTAAAGGTGGATATGATATGAAAAAAATAGGATTGTTCGGCGGTACGTTTGATCCCCCGCATAATGGGCATTTGCTGATGGCAAGTGAGGTGCGTTTCCAAGTAGGGCTTGATGAAATTTGGTTTATCCCAAATCACAAGCCCCCTCATAAAACGGGCCGAAAACGAGCAGAGAGTCATCACCGCGTAAAAATGGTGGAAAAAGCGATTCAGACAAATCCTCATTTTCGAGTTGAGCTTATTGAAATGGAGCGGGAGGGCCCATCTTATACAGTAGATACGGTTGAGCTGTTGAAGAAGCGCCATCCTGAAGATGAGTTCTTTTTTATGATTGGAGCGGACATGGTCGAGTATTTGCCGAAATGGCATAGAATCGATGATTTGCTTCAGATGATCACCTTTATTGGGATGAAAAGACCAGGATATGAAGGAAGTACGGCGTATCCTCTTTTGTTTGCAGATGTTCCGGCTTTTGATGTATCATCGACATTGATTAGGCAGCGAATGAAGCAGGGGAAACCTGTTGATTATTTGATTCCGAAAGCGGTTGAGTGTTATATAAAGGAGCATCATTTATATGAATCGTGAAGAAGCTTTAAACTGTGTCAAACAGCAGTTAACAGAGCATAGATATACACATACAATTGGGGTCATGGAGACGGCCATTTCATTAGCTGAACGTTTTGGTGCAGATGTGAAAAAAGCAGAGATCGCGGCTATTTTCCACGATTATGCTAAATTTAGACCGAAAGAAGAAATGAAGGGCATCATCCAGCAAGAACAGATGAACCCTCTATTGCTTAAATATTCACCTGAGCTTTGGCATGCCCCAGTTGGTGCCTATTTGGTCAAAAAAGAAGTTGGAATTGACGACCAAGATATTTTAACAGCCATTGAATTCCATACGTCCGGCAGACCGAACATGACATTGCTTGAAAAAGTTATTTATGTTGCCGATTATATAGAGCCAGGACGCCATTTTCCTGGTGTAGAGGAAGTAAGAGAGTTAGCAGAGCAGGATTTGGACCTTGCCTTGATTCAATCTTTAAAAAACACCGTCAGCTTTTTAATGAAAAAGAATCAGCCAGTTTTCCCAGATACACTTGCTACTTATAACTCACTTGTGCAAAAGAACAACTAAGGAGGAATTTTGATGGATGCATCATCAATTTTAAACATCGCAGCAGGAGCGTGCGATGATAAACGGGCAGAGGACATTATTGCCCTGAATATGCAAGGGATCTCACTTGTTGCAGATTATTTTCTCATTTGTCACGGGAATTCTGACAAACAAGTACAGGCCATTGCAAGAGAAGTGAAACACCTTGCAGAAGAAGGCGGCATCGAAGTTAAAAAGATGGAAGGCTTTGACGAAGCAAGATGGGTCTTGATTGATCTAGGAGATGTCATTGCTCATGTGTTCCACAAAGAGGAAAGAGGATACTATAACTTAGAGAAGCTTTGGGGAGATGCGCCGAGAGAAACGCTTTCGCTTGGCATTAACTCATGATTTATCAAGGGTTTGCAGGTGTGTATGATGAGCTCATGACACATGCCCCTTATGATGAATGGGTTCAGTGGATACAGCGGTATATCAAGCCAAATAGTGCGATTATCGATGTAGGCTGTGGAACTGGAGAGATCTCTCTTCGGTTAGCTGCAAAAGGCCACATGGTCACAGGAATTGACCTAAGTGAAGAGATGCTGGCATTTGCGCAGCAAAAAGCACAGGCTCATAAGCAGTCTATTCAATTTTTACATCAAGATATGAGAGAGCTTGAGGGGTTTGAACAAACTTTTCAAGCAGCGGTTATTTGCTGTGATTCTTTGAATTATCTAAAAAACGAAAATGACGTCAAAAAAACCTTTAAAAACATGTTTCAGCTTTTAGAGACAGGTGGGGTTTTATTGTTTGATGTTCATACCCCTTTTAAAATGGAAGAGGTATTTCCTGGCTCTACTTATGCCGATCAAGATGAAGAGATCAGCTATATTTGGCAGAGTGATCAAGGAGATCATCCATATTCGGTCATTCATGATTTAAGCTTTTTTGTAAAAGACGGAGACGTGTATGAGCGTTATGATGAAACGCACGAACAGCGTACATTTCCTTTTGAAACATATGCAGAGTTCCTTGAGTCCGCTGGCTTTGAACAGATTGAAGTGACCGCTGATTTTACAAATGAAGCACCTCAAGAATGTGCAGAAAGATATTTTATTTCAGCGAAGAAACCAAAAACCATCGTTTAATGGAACGATGGTTTTTTAAAACCCTTTTTTCGCTTATTGCGAACATGTTTAATTTCTGAGATCATCAGTAAACACACTCGGCGGGTATTGATGCGCAACCGCTTCTACATCCTCATCGAACTTGTCATGAGTGTTCTGGAAAAGCTGATGGAACATATCTTGAACACCTGCTTCAAGTGCTTTAATACCCTCGCCGGTGACGCCGCCTTTTACACACACCTTCTCTTGCAGTGTAGGCAGGGTATACACCCTTTTTTCAATCAAACGGCCAAGTCCTACAAGCATATCTTCTGATAAGGTGGTGGCTTCTTCTTTTGAAATATCCGTTTCTTCAACAGCGGCTTCAATCATTTTCTGAACAAGAAAGCTAATAAAGGCAGGACCGCAGCTGACAATATCTGAGGCTGCCCGTGTGATTGAATGATGAATTTCTATTGGTGTTGAAATGCGGCAAGCGAGTTGTCTGAGCGCTGCTTTTGTCGTGACATTGCATGATGAACCAAATGTTAAAAGTGATGCGCCTGATAACGCGCGGTTGGTGATGCTTGGGATCAGTCTGGCTGTTTGACAAGGAACAATGTCTTGAAGCTGTTCAGGATGAACCGGACTTGTAATGATGACAATGGTTTGCTGTTCTTTTAAAAGTGGGCTCAGTTCTTTTAAAAGCGGATAAATATCAAGTGGTTTGACACAAACAAAGATGAAATTTTTATCTGTTACAGCTCCTGAAAGCTGTTTCGTCACTTCGACCTCTGGGTGATTCTTTTTTATATTGAACGCTTTTTCGATGGTCCGATTTGTAATGGTGATGGATGAGGGATTGACTGCTTTTGATTCAATAAATGCCTCAGTAAGTATGGTACCCATGTTTCCTGTACCGATTAACCCTATATTCAAACGTTCTCCCTCCTTAGACGCATAGGATCTGTTATCTTCTAAACAGTATGTGAAGCAGCGTGAAAATATGATTGAAAGAAGCGTGAACAAGTGAAGCAGCTCATTTCGTTGAAAAAATACAGTCTTTATCTGATAGCGGGAATCATTATCCTCGTCATCATCTGTTTCTTCTTTTTAGCAGGAAAAGAGAAAGGCAGCGCCGAGCTAGGTGTATTGAAAGAACAACATGAAACGCAAGTCACATTAGAAGAAAAACAAGAGAGTGCAGAAAAAGAGCCAACATCCATCGTAGTAGAGGTCAAAGGAGCTGTACGGAAGCCGGGCGTTTATGCATTTATGGCTGAGGACAGAGTTGAAGAAGCCATTAAAAGAGCAGGTGGTTTTACGAGCAAGGCAGATATAGTTGACATCAATCAAGCAGCAAAATTAGAGGATAGTATGATGATTTATGTACGAAAGAAGGGGGAGGCTGACAAGCGGGGACAAACAGCAGCGGCTGATACGCCGCCGGGAAATGAAAAGAGTCAAGGGGTGAATGTCAATCAAGCTGATGCAGCGGAATTGCAGACCATTAACGGAATAGGCCCAGCCAAAGCGGAAGCCATCATTGCGTATAGAGAAGAACATGGAGAATTTCAGCAAATTGAAGATTTACGGAATATTTCGGGTTTTGGAGAGAAGACCATTGAACGGCTGAAAAATCAACTGACGGTCAAGTAGAATTGACGGTATAGAAGAAAGGCATGTACACTTAATACCAACCATCATTCTGGAGGGATCAGCTCGTGGAGAGAATTTCATGGAATCAATATTTTATGGCTCAAAGCCATTTGCTTGCCTTGCGAAGCACCTGTGAGCGGCTAGCTGTTGGGGCAACGATCGTAAGAGACAAGCGCATCATCGCAGGTGGATATAATGGATCCATTGCCGGTGACGTGCATTGTGCAGATGTAGGATGCTATGTGATAGATCATCACTGCGTTCGTACAATCCATGCAGAGATGAACGCTATTTTACAATGTGCCAAATTTGGTGCACCAACGGCTGATGCTGAAATATATGTGACGCATTTTCCTTGCTTGCAGTGCTGTAAAGCGATTATTCAAGCAGGTATTCGAACAGTGTATTATGCGAAGGATTATAAAAATCATCCATATGCTGTTGATTTATTTGAACAGGCCGGAGTTCAAACAGAACAGGTAGAACTAGATGAGATGATTATTGACTTAAAAAACCAAGAAAAATTAGCCTTTGTTGCGGATTTAATAGGCAAACTAAGTGAATCAGGACGTAGCGAAACAGAAATTCGTCAAATGCATGAAAAGGCGAATCAATTATTTACTTCCTATGTTTAAGTATTTGCCGTTCGGGGCGATTTCAGCAGCTGCTGGAATTGCTCTGGCCGCATATCATCTTCATTTGTATTTTCTCCTTTTTCTTCTAGTATTTCTTCTTTTCAGTCTGCTGAAAAAAACAACCCAGCTCTTTTTAATGGTCAGTTTGTGTGGAACGATCTATATGCTCATTTTTATGGTGCATCAGTTTTTTGAAACGGATCATCCCATGCAAGAAAAAGCATCTTCTCATTCGGTTGTGATTGAAACGATCCCGAAAATAGATGGCAATCGCTTTTCAGCGACTGTTTCATCAGAGAATCGTCGACTAGCGGCATTTTATACGATTCAAACGGAGCGTGAAAAAGAAGCGCTAAAAGATGTTGGGCCAGGTATGAGCTGTCATATGACAGGTGAGATGCGGTTGCCTAAACAAGCAACCATACCGAATGGCTTTCAATATGATCAATTTCTAAAAACAAAAGGCATTGATGCTATTTTCTTAACGCAGTCTATGAAAAGCTGCACGAAACATGACAGCCCTTCACATGACCTTTCATCTATTAGGCAGAAGGGGTTGAAATTTCTAGAAGATCACGTTCCGAAGAATTCTGTTGGGATTGTGCAGGCACTTATTTTTGGCGATCGTGATTTAATAGACCCTGATACATTAAGAGATTATCAAATGCTTGGCATCATTCATTTATTAGCCATTTCAGGACTTCATGTTCAAACATTGCTCGCTTGTTTATTTTGGTGTCTACTCCGTGCTGGCGTGACAAGAGAGACAGCGCGTATTTTTTTATTATCCTTTTTGCCGGTTTATGCTTGTTTAACAGGTGCTGCACCGTCTGTGTTAAGAGCCTGTCTCATGGCTGGAATTTATTTAGTCATCACAAGCCTGCCAAAAGAAATGAAACAGCCTTCTGCGGTCGTGTTAAGTGCAGCGTTCTTGCTTTTATTAGCCATTCAACCACTTTATATATTTGATGTCGGTTTTCAGCTGTCATTTGTGGTGACCTTATTTATTTTGCTATCCACTAGTATTTTATCAAAAGCAAAAAGTTCGGTGATGCAGTTATTTCTCATTTCCTTGATTGCACAGCTTGCTTCGCTTCCTGTTCTTTTATATTATTTTCAACAATTTTCCTTGCTGAGTGTTCCTTTAAATATGATGTTTGTTCCTTTTTATACAATGGTTGTCATGCCTCTGTCCTTATTCTTTTTTCTTTTATCTATCATTTATCTTCCGCTTGGACAAACACTGTTTCAGCTGCTTGATTGGGTGATCCAGTTTAGTCATCAATTGTCTGCACACATGGCTGCTTACGATAGTCTTACTCTCATTTTTATGAAATCGACATGGTGGCATGTGCTCCTAGAGGTTTCCTCCATTGTTTTTCTATTCATTGTGATGGAATGTAAAACTTCTATCAAATCTTATCTTGTGCCGATTTTGATTCTCGTTTGTGTGCTGGCTGTACACTATTTCACGCCGAATTTTCTTCAAAAAGGAGAGGTCACGATGTTAGATGTAGGACAAGGGGATAGTTTGTTTATTCAGCTACCTTATCGAACCGGGCATATATTAGTTGATACAGGAGGCAGGCTTTCTTTTGAAGAAGAGCCATGGAAAAAAAGACGTAAAGTATCTACAATTGGGGATCAAACCCTTATTCCATTTCTGCATTCTAAAGGCATAGCAAAACTTGATGTACTCATCCTTACCCACGCAGATCAAGATCACATGGGAGAAGCGATGCGGTTAATAAAGCGAAATAAAGTCAAACGCCTTGCAATCCCAAAAGGCTTTGCTCGAAATCCAGAGGATGCGCAGCTTTTAAAGGAAGCGGCTGATCAACGGATTCCTGTAGATGAGTTGGAAAGAGGGGATCAGCTGAGAATTGGAGGACAAAAATTTGACGTTCTGCATCCAGCACGTGACCAGGTGACGAGTAAAAATAATGATTCACTGGTCCTCACCTTTACGCTTGGCGGCAAGCGTTTTATGCTGACTGGGGATCTTGAACAAGAAGGGGAACGAGACATCATTCAAGCTTACCCCAAGCTACGAGCGGATGTCTTGAAGGTTGGGCATCACGGGAGTAAAGGATCAACAAGTGAAGAATGGCTTCAGCATTTGAATCCGTCATATGCACTGATTTCAGCAGGTGAACGAAATCGGTATCTGCATCCTCATCAAGAAGTTTTGAAAAAATTAAATGATCATCAAACAAGGGTGTATCGTACAGATATCGATGGAAGTGTGACCTATGAATTTCTTGAAGAGGATGGAACATTTTACGCTCATCCTCCATATGATATCTTACAAAATCAATAAAAAAACTGCCAAAACGGCAGTCATCTTGCATTCATGTAGTTAAGATCCAACGAGGTGTATCACAGTTGCCAAAATAAACATTGAGGCGAAAAATCCGAATGTGACGATAAAACCAACAGCTGAGTCGGTCACATCATTCCGCTTGCTTTGAACATTCTTTTCAAATTCATTCATTTTCATCCCTCCTGGCTATTTTTAGTATACTTGAACTCATTTGGAATTGCTAGAAGGTAAAGTAACCGTTTTCCATTTTCATGATCATTTTGTGAATATCGTCTGACTGTAAGCTGACCCGGGAGCTTACGTGAGACGTTTACTATAAATGAGGAGGCGGCACTTTCAGCTTCCTCTTTACTAATGTCTCTACACACTTTAGGATAGAGGAGGAAGTGAAAGAGAGGGATTTAAGCGAATGGTCTTTGAAGTATGGAACAATTTAAAAAAAGGGGATATTCACCCCGTTTATTGCTTATATGGAAAAGAAACGTATTTACTTCAAGAGACAGCTGCAAAATTGAGACAAGCTGTCGTCGACGAAGAAACAAAGGATTTTAATTACTCTGTCTTCGATATGGAAGAGGTGCCGCTTGAGCAGGCTGTGACGGACGCAGAAACATTTCCGTTTATGGGAGAGCGGCGTCTCGTTGTGATCAAGAACCCTTATTTCCTCACTGCAGAAAAGAAAAAAGAAAAGATCGAGCATCAGCTTTCCGTGTTAGAAGCTTATTTAGAAAAGCCAGCACCCTACACAATTCTCGTGTTATTAGCCCCATATGAAAAACTGGACGAACGTAAGAAAATCACCAAATTGTTAAAAAAGAAAGCGGCTGTAGTTGAGGCGAAAGAGTTAAATCCGAAAGAAACAACAGATTTCACTATCACGCTGGTGAAAACAGAAGGAAAAACAATCTCGGCTGAAGCGGCAGAACAGCTTGTCATGTTATGTGGCGGGAGCCTGTCCTCACTTTTTCAAGAGGTTCGAAAGCTAAGTACATATATTGGGCAGCGAGAGGAAATTGAGCTGGCGGATGTCAATCAGCTCGTTGCACGAAGTTTGGAGCAGAATATTTTCGAACTGATTAACCAAATCGTGAACAGGCGCCGGTCTGAAGCGATGCAAATGTTTTATGATCTCCTAAAGCAAAATGAGGAACCCATTAAAATATTGGCACTCATTTCAAATCAATTTCGGTTGATATTGCAGACAAAGTACTTTGCTCAACAGGGATACGGGCAAAAACAAATTGCGTCAAACCTGAAAGTCCACCCATTTCGGGTCAAACTCGCGATGGATCAGGCAAGACTGTTTTCAGAAGAAGAGCTAAAGCACATCGTCAAAGAGCTCTCCACGATTGATTATGAAATGAAAACGGGTAAAAAGGACAAGCAGCTATTATTAGAATTGTTCCTGCTTCGGTTATTAGGGGCTTGAACATAAAAAAACGACCTTCTCAAAAGAGGGTCGTTTTTGTTTAGATGTATAATTGCCAGTCTGTCCTTATGGCTGAGCCGTTCAGGACGGACGTACAGTTAAACAGGTGCCTCATCACTGAGGCGTTGCAAACATTATGCAGAAAGTCCGTTTACTTGTTTCGCAAGTCTTGATTTGTAACGCGCAGCTGCGTTTTTGTGTACAAGACCAGTTTTAACGGCTTTGTCAATGCGTTTTGCAGCAGAAGAAAGAGCAGCTTTTGCTTGCTCAGCATCGTTGTTAGCTACAGAAACTTCAACTTGTTTAATCGCAGTACGCATCGCAGACTTGATTGTTGCGTTGTGTGCACGGCGTTCGTTATTCGTTTTTGTACGTTTGATCGCTGATTTAATATTTGGCATGTGTTTCACCTCCTAAGATACAACCTAAACACAATTGTCTTAAGGTTAAATCTTCACAATAGAACAAATTGTATTCTATCAAACACACCTTTAGAATGCAATATAAATGTAAAGTATTTTTCATTGATGAAGCGCTCGAATGTTTCTTGAACGAGATGGAAAGACTACTGTTAATTACTTGATGGAAGGAGCCTTTTCATGAAGAAACAGAAACTCGATTTAAGCGCTTATCAAATCCGGACCGATTTGGCCGTTGAAACAAAAGAGATACTAGAACAAGAGAACGATCCGAATGTGGTCAAAAAGGACGGTATTCAAGGAATTGTTGAGAAGGAGAAGGAAGAGCACGGCATCCGCATCCGCACTGTGGAGATTACGACAGAAGGAGAAGAGCTGACCGGAAAAAAGGCAGGGACATACTTGACGCTTGAGGCGCAAGGAATTCGGGAGAAAGACTCTGAGATGCAAGAAAAAGTGGTCGAAGTTTTTGCCCATCATTTTGCTCAGTTTTTAAAAGATCACGGCATTCAGGCAGATGCAAGCTGTCTTGTCGTAGGACTCGGAAACTGGAATGTCACGCCTGATGCTTTAGGGCCGCTCACAGTTGAGAATTTGCTGGTGACACGCCACTTATTTGAATTACAGCCTGAGAATGTGCAGGAAGGCTATCGCCCGGTGTCTTCCCTATCGCCTGGAGTCATGGGACTGACTGGTATAGAAACAAGTGACATTATACAAGGTGTCATTGAACGATCTAAACCAGATTTTGTGATCGCCATCGATGCACTGGCTGCACGTGCAGTAGAACGGGTGAATACGACGATTCAAATTTCTGATACAGGTATACATCCAGGATCGGGTGTCGGAAATAAACGAAAAGAATTAAGCAAAGAGACCTTGGGGATTCCAGTCATTGCCATTGGTGTACCGACAGTGGTCGATGCAGTGACGATCGCAAGTGACACGATTGATTACGTGTTAAAGCATTTTGGTAGAGAACTGAAAGATGATAGACCTTCCCGATCTTTAGTACCAGCGGGTCTGACATTTGGGAAGAAAAAAGTGCTGAATGAAGAAGATTTGCCAGATGATGAAACGCGTCAATCCTTTTTAGGAATCGTCGGAACGCTTCCTGAAGAAGAAAAAAGACAGTTGATCCATGAAGTGCTTGCGCCGCTTGGACAAAATCTAATGGTCACACCGAAGGAAGTGGATACATTCATTGATGACATGGCGAACGTACTCGCCAATGGGTTAAATACAGCACTTCATCAAAAAATCTCTCAAGACAACATGGGTTCCTATAATCATTAATCAGTTCTACTTTCTCTAGCTCGCTCATAGTGTAATTACTAGAAAGCGTGCTGGAGGGAGTAAATCATGAAAAAAAGACCTCGCCGTCCTCGACAGTTGGTCGTTGCGATTAATGGAACAAAAGTAGTGAAGAGTATTTTTTTGTTTATTGTCTCTCTGGTGGTTGTGTTTGTCATGTCAGGGGCTTTGACGTCTTTAAAACCTGAGCTTAGGCCTCAAGCATCATTATATGGTGTGGCAGATGAGCTGTCAGGGGCATTCTTTGCAACTCTAATGGGGATGGAAAATCAATATTTTTCCTCAGCAGTCCCTGAAGATCAAAAAGGATTTCATTTCTCCGGGCTGTCACTCAAACTTGCCACAAGTATCAATTTAGAAGACCCCCGCAGTTTTCTAGGAAGAGAGCTGCCAGGCTTTGAACATTTTGATACAAAAATCATCCTAGCAGGTGAAGGTACAGACTATACGAATATGCCAATGGAATCGCCGCCTCCAAGTGAAGTCATCAAAGATGAAAAAGAAGCAAATCTAGCTGAGCTGGACAAGCTTGATGAAGATGAACCGAAAACGCCTGCAAAAGAGCCGAACCAGTCGACAGGAAAACGAAAAGCTGTATACATTTATCACACACATAATACGGAATCATATTTACCATTTTTAAAAGGAGAAACAAACCCAAACAATGCGCGCCACTCAAAAGTGAACGTCACCCTTGTCGGGGAGATGTTTGGTAAAGCGCTCGATCAGCAAGGAATCGGCAACACAGTGGATAAAACAGAAATTGAAAAAAGACTGCTGAAAAAAGGGTTGAAGTATCCTCAATCATATAATGAATCCAGATTGGTTGTAAAAGAAGCTCTCGCTAAAAATGATGACCTAGATTACTTAATCGATATTCATCGGGATTCAAGAAGAAAGAAAGATACGACAGTAGAAATCAAAGGCAAGAAATATGCGAGAATCGCTTTTGTTGTAGGGAAGAAAAATCAAAGCTATGAGAAAAACTTAAAGCTGGCGACAGAGTTCCACCATTTGATGGAGAAAAAATATAAAGGACTTAGTGTCGGTGTGTTTGCCAAAGGAGAAATTGGTGATAATGGAATCTATAATCAAGATTTATCTGACAAAGCCCTCCTATTAGAATTTGGCGGTGTGGATAATAATATGGAAGAACTGAAAAACGCATCCAATGCAGCAGCAGATGTGTTCAGTGAAATTTTCTGGGACGCAGAAAAGGTAGACGGCAAAGCAAAGGATGAGAAAAAACGGTCTTAAGGTGGTGGAGGACATGGGCTCATTTATTGGAAAAACCATTATTTTATCGCTCGTATTGCTATTCGGTGTCTTTTTAGGAATGCAGCAAGCCAATAATGGCATGCTGCAAATGAAAGGGTATCATGATCCGCAATTAAAAGGGGCCTTCACTGTCCAAATGAATGATGATCAAGAAAAAGAAGCCTCTATCCTCGGAACAGCTGTCACACAAAAAGACTTAGCAGAAAAACAAAAGCAGCTAGAAGAAATGGAGAGCTTTAATGCCTTCTCTAAGGCCGGAAAAGCATTATCAGATGGTATGACGCATGCAGCCCGTACACTTTATGATTGGGTGAATGGTAAATAAACTGTTGTAAGCATCATGTTGGATGTTATTTCATAAGATATCACACCTTTTCGCAAAAGCCGCTAACCGATGAGCGGCTTTTCTTGATTTCGATTGAATCTTTACAGCCCTATTGATATAATCTAACCTAGCGCAACCCGCGTTTTATAGTAGGAGTGATAGATTGTGACAGATAAAGAAAAACGATTAGAACGGCAATCAAGAATTCGAAATTTCTCCATTATCGCCCATATTGACCATGGGAAATCCACATTGGCTGACCGTATTTTAGAAAAAACAGCGGCGATTACGCAACGAGAAATGAAAGAACAATTACTTGATTCCATGGACTTAGAGCGTGAACGCGGCATTACGATCAAATTAAACTCTGTCCAGCTGAAATATCAGGCGAAGGATGGAGAAGAATATATTATGCACCTGATTGATACACCAGGGCATGTCGACTTCACCTATGAGGTATCTCGAAGCCTAGCTGCCTGTGAAGGTGCAATTCTTGTGGTGGATGCAGCACAAGGCATTGAGGCACAGACACTTGCGAACGTTTATTTAGCTCTTGATAACAACTTAGAAATCCTGCCGATCATTAACAAAATTGATCTGCCGAGTGCAGAGCCTGAACGTGTAAGACAAGAAATTGAAGATGTCATCGGGTTGGATGCATCTGAAGCTGTTCTCACCTCTGCTAAGGCGGGCATCGGGATCGAGGATATTTTAGAACAAATCGTCGAAAAGGTGCCGGCACCAGCTGGAGATCCAGAAGCACCACTTCAAGCCCTCATTTTTGATTCTCTCTACGATGCGTATCGTGGCGTCATTGCTTACATACGAATTGTCGAAGGAACCGTAAAACCGGGTCAAAAAATTAAGATGATGGCGACAGGCAAAGAATTTGAAGTGCTTGAAGTTGGCGTATTTACACCGAAAGCAATGCCAACAGACGAACTCACTGTTGGAGATGTTGGCTATTTAACAGCTGCCATTAAAAACGTTGGTGATACACGAGTAGGGGATACGATCACAAGTGCGGTAAACCCTGCGAAAGAAGCTCTGCCTGGATATAGAAAGCTGAACCCAATGGTGTACTGCGGCCTTTATCCAATTGACACAGCGAAATATAACGACTTGCGTGAAGCGTTAGAAAAGCTTGAATTAAATGATTCTTCACTTCAATATGAGGCAGAGACATCCCAAGCACTTGGCTTCGGCTTCCGCTGCGGCTTCCTTGGCATGCTTCATATGGAAATCATCCAAGAACGGATTGAACGTGAATTTAAAATCGACCTCATTACGACAGCGCCAAGTGTTATTTACGATGTGTATATGACAGACGGAGAAAAAATCGTTGTAGATAATCCATCCAATTTGCCTGATCCGCAAAAGATTGAGCGAATTGAAGAGCCATACGTGAAGGCAACAATGATGGTGCCAAATGATTATGTTGGTTCTGTGATGGAGCTTTGCCAAGGAAAGCGCGGCAATTTCATTGATATGCAATATCTTGATGCAAACCGCGTGAGCATTGTGTACGAAATTCCTCTGGCAGAGATCGTATACGAATTCTTTGATCAATTAAAGTCCAATACAAAAGGGTATGCATCCTTTGATTACGAGCTAATCGGCTATCGCCCATCCACTCTAGTGAAAATGGATATCATGCTCAATGGCGAAAAAATCGATGCACTTTCCTTTATTGTTCACCGCGATTATGCATATGAACGCGGAAAGATCATTGTAGAAAAGCTGAAAGAACTGATTCCGCGCCAGCACTTTGAAGTACCAGTTCAGGCAGCGATCGGTCAAAAAATTGTTGCTCGGTCTACCATTAAAGCAATGCGCAAGAACGTACTAGCGAAGTGTTATGGTGGAGATATTTCCCGGAAAAGAAAGCTTCTTGAGAAGCAAAAAGAAGGGAAAAAGCGCATGAAGCAAGTGGGTTCTGTAGAAGTCCCACAAGAAGCATTTATGGCCGTGCTGAAAATGGACGACAGCACACCGAAAAAATAACATCCTCAAGGCAACCTGCTTTACAATGCTCGCCTTGACGTTTATAGTCGAAAACAAACGAAGAGGCCGCAGCGATAAACTGCGGCTCTTTAACTGTAAAGAAGGTGTCAACAAATGAAAGCAGCATACATTCACATTCCATTTTGTGAGCACATTTGTCACTATTGTGATTTTAATAAATTTTTCATTAAAACCCAGCCGGTCGCTGAATACTTAGCCGCTCTTGAAAAAGAAATGCAGCACACGATCGATCAAAAAGGGGAGCAAGAACTAAAGACGATCTTTATTGGCGGGGGAACCCCGACATCACTGACAACCACCCAGTTAGATCAGCTTATGGACAGCATTCACCGCGTATTAAAACCAACCAAAAACTTAATCGAGTTTGCAGTAGAAGCAAACCCAGACGAACTATCGCTTGAGAAATTGAATGTCTTAAAATCAGCAGGCGTTAATCGGCTGAGCTTTGGTGTTCAAACATTTGAAGATGACCTGCTCAAAAAAATCGGACGGGTTCATCAAAAGAAAGATGTTCTCACGTCTTTCGAGCGAGCAAGAGCAGTTGGGTTTGACAACATTAGTCTTGATCTGATGTTTGGTTTGCCTCATCAAGAGAAGCATCATGTCATGCATTCACTAGAGACCGCTTTTTCATTAGGTGCAGAGCATTATTCGGTTTATTCGCTGATTGTCGAGCCAAAGACGGTCTTTTACAATTTGATGCAAAAAGGGAAACTGCATTTACCACCGCAAGAACGTGAGGCTGAAATGTATGAGCTCGTCATGGATGAAATGGAACGGCATGGACTCAAACAATATGAGATTAGCAATTACGCCAAACCAGGTTTTGAAAGCCAGCATAACCTCACCTATTGGAGCAACGAAGATTACTTTGGTTTTGGCGCTGGAGCGCACGGGTATGTAGATGGCGTCCGTAATGTGAACGCTGGACCAGTGAAGCATTACTTAGAGCTCATTGAACAAACAGGGTTTCCATATAAGGAAACGCATCAGGTGACAAAAGCAGAACAGATCGAAGAAGAAATGTTCTTAGGTTTGCGGAAAATTGAAGGCGTGAAAAGTGCTCACTTTCAAGCGAAATTTGGAGCATCACCAGAAGCACTCTTTCCCGCCGTTCTTGAAGAATTAGCAGAAAAAGGTCTCATTGAACAGGATGAGATTGGCATTCGTTTAACAAGAAAAGGAAAATTGTTAGGAAATGAAGTATTTCAAGCGTTTCTCGGTGAGTTATAATTGACATTTTAATTTGAGTTTGGTAATTTTGTTTATACAATTAGCACTCGTTGAAAGAGAGTGCTAACAGGGGTGATGATGATGTTAACAAATCGTCAGCTTTTGATTCTACAAGTCATTATTAATGACTTTATTCGTTCGGCGCAGCCAGTTGGATCAAGGACTCTTTCCAAAAAAGAAGACATTACATTCAGCTCTGCGACGATTAGAAACGAAATGGCTGATTTGGAGGAACTCGGTTTTATTGAAAAGACCCATTCTTCATCAGGAAGAATTCCTTCCGAAAAAGGATATCGTTATTATGTAGATCATTTGCTCTCTCCGCGAAAACTGTCATCTAAAGAGCTTGTGCTCATCCAGTCAGTATTTCAGGAGAAAATTTTTGAGCTGGAAAAAACAGTTCAAAAATCGGCGGAAATTTTATCAGATCTCACAAACTACACATCGATTGTCCTTGGTCCAAAGCTAAGTGAAAATCGATTGAAGCAAATTCAGCTTGTCCCTGTCCAGCCTAATAAAGCAGTAGCGATTATGATTACAGACAGCGGGCATGTTGAAAACAAAACCATTACCTTCTCTGAGCATCTTGATGTCTCCGATATTGAGAAGCTAATGAATATTTTAAACAGCCGCTTAGCCGGAGTCCCGATGGATCAGCTGAAGGACAGGATGTATAAAGAAGTAGTGATGCTCCTTCGCACGCATTTAAAAGACTATGATCATATTTTAGATGCACTTGGTAACACATTCACTTCAACACAAAATGAATCAAAACTTTTCTTTGGCGGGAAGATTAATATGTTGAACCAGCCAGAGTTTCATGACATTGACCGCATTCGTTCACTCATGATGCTGATTGAACAAAAGAACGATGTCATGCAGCTGTTTCATCCAAATCAGCAAGGAATCACCATTAAAATCGGTTCAGAAAACAATTTGGAAGCAATGGAGAACTGCAGTTTAATCACAGCAACTTATGCGATTGATCAAAAATCACTCGGCTCCATCGCTGTCATTGGTCCAACCCGTATGGATTACGGGCGAGTCGTTAGTCTTTTGCATCATGTATCAAAAGACTTGTCAAACGCACTTTCCAATTTGTATGATGAGTAGGGTGATAAAAGGTGGGGGCACAGCCCCTTCGTATAATTGAATCTTTTGAGGGAGGTGAACACAATGTCAGAAGAAAAACAGACACCTGAGCAAGCAGCAGAGGTTGAAGCACAAGAAGAAGCAGTTCAAGCAGAAACTGAGGAAGTAAAGCACGATGAACAGTCTGCCTTCCAAGAGAAGATTGATGAATTGCAGCAGCTTCTAGATGAAAAAGAAAACAAAATTCTGCGTGTTCAAGCAGATTTTGAAAACTATAAACGCCGTGCTCGAACTGAAGTGGAGACCGTGCAAAAATATCGTTCTCAACATGTTGTCAGCGACCTTCTCCCAGCTCTCGACAACTTTGAAAGAGCGCTTGGAATCGATCCAGACAATGAGCAGACGAAAAGTTTGTTAGAAGGTATGCAAATGGTTTACCGCCAGCTGGTAGAAGCGTTGAAAAATGAAGGCGTTGAACCAATTGAAGCTGTCGGCAAAGAGTTCGATCCAAACCTTCATCAAGCCGTCATGCAAGTTGAAGATGAAAACCACGATTCAAACATCGTTGTAGAAGAATTGCAAAAGGGCTATAAACTCAAAGACCGAGTTATTCGTCCATCAATGGTAAAAGTAAATCAATAACTACATAATGGGAGGTCATCGAATATGAGTAAAATCATTGGTATTGACTTAGGAACAACAAACTCATGTGTTGCAGTACTCGAAGGCGGCGAGCCAAAAGTTATTGCAAACGCTGAAGGAGCACGTACAACACCATCTGTTGTCGCTTTTAAAAATGGAGAGCGCCAAGTAGGTGAAGTAGCGAAACGTCAATCAATTACAAACCCGAACACCATCATGTCTGTTAAAAGACATATGGGTACAGATTATAAAGTAGAAGTTGAAGGCAAGAACTACACGCCGCAGGAAATCTCTGCAATTATTCTTCAACATCTTAAATCTTATGCTGAAGCTTATCTTGGCGAAGAAGTAACAAAAGCGGTTATTACAGTTCCTGCTTACTTCAACGATGCAGAGCGCCAAGCAACAAAAGATGCTGGTAAAATTGCTGGTCTTGAAGTAGAACGTATCATCAACGAACCAACAGCAGCTGCACTTGCTTATGGTTTAGATAAAACAGATGAAGATCAAACGATCCTTGTATATGACCTTGGCGGCGGTACATTTGACGTATCAGTCCTTGAGCTTGGAGACGGCGTCTTTGAAGTACGCTCAACTGCTGGGGACAACCGTCTAGGTGGAGACGATTTTGACCAAGTCATCATCGATCATCTAGTGGCTGAATTCAAAAAAGAAAACGGCATTGATCTTTCAAAAGATAAAATGGCGCTTCAGCGTTTAAAAGATGCTGCTGAAAAAGCGAAAAAAGATCTTTCTGGTGTATCTTCTACACAAATCTCACTGCCATTTATCACAGCTGGAGATGCAGGTCCTCTTCACCTAGAATTAACGCTAACGCGTGCTAAATTCGAAGAGCTTTCTGCAGACCTTGTAGAGCGTACAATGACACCTGTACGTCAATCACTGAAAGATGCTGGTCTATCTGCTAGCGAGATTGATAAAGTTATCCTTGTTGGTGGATCAACTCGTATTCCTGCAGTACAAGAAGCAATCAAAAAAGAAACAGGTAAAGAGCCTCATAAAGGCGTAAACCCTGATGAAGTGGTTGCACTTGGTGCGGCAATTCAAGGTGGAGTTATCACAGGAGATGTCAAAGACGTTGTTCTTCTTGACGTCACACCACTTTCTTTAGGAATTGAAACAATGGGCGGCGTATTCACAAAGCTGATTGAACGTAATACAACCATTCCAACAAGTAAATCTCAAGTATTCTCAACGGCTGCTGACAACCAAACTGCTGTAGACATTCACGTCTTACAAGGTGAGCGTCCAATGGCAGCAGACAACAAAACATTAGGTCGTTTCCAATTGACTGATATCCCGCCAGCACCACGCGGCGTACCACAAATCGAAGTATCTTTTGATATCGATAAAAACGGTATTGTCAACGTACGTGCGAAAGATATGGGTACAGGCAAAGAGCAAAACATCACAATCAAATCTTCTTCAGGTCTTTCTGATGATGAGATCGAAAAAATGGTCAAAGAAGCAGAAGAAAATGCTGAAGCAGATGCAAAGAAAAAAGAAGAAATCGAAGTGCGCAATGAAGCAGATCAATTAGTGTTTACAACAGAAAAAACATTAAAAGATCTTGAAGGCAAAATCGATGAAGAGCAAGTGAAAAAAGCGAATGATGCAAAAGATGCGCTAAAAGCTGCGATCGAAAAAGGCGAGCTTGAAGACATCAAAGCGAAAAAAGATGAGCTACAAACAATCGTTCAAGAATTAACGACAAAGCTCTACGAAGAAGCTGCAAAACAAGCACAAGCTCAGCAAGAAGGCGCTGAAGGTGCTCAAAAAGCAGATGACAATGTAGTGGATGCAGAATACGAAGAAGTAAACGACGATCAAGAGAAAAAATAATCACCTTTACTTTTGAAAAAGACTGCTGAAACGTACTCGTCAGAAAGTCAAAGTCAGGATCTCTTGGCTTTGACTTTTTTCTTTTCAACGATGAAAAGGAATTGAAAAAGATCAATTTAAAATGATACAATCGTATTTATGTGAGAAAATCGGGAGTGTGAAGAGATGAGTAAGCGTGATTACTATGAAGTGCTTGGCGTGAGTAAGAGCGCCTCAAAGGACGAAATCAAAAAGGCATACCGCAAGCTTTCAAAAAAGTATCACCCTGATATTAATAAAGAAGCTGGCTCAGATGATAAATTCAAAGAAGTAAAAGAAGCCTATGAAACCCTTTCTGACGATCAAAAACGTTCACATTATGACCAGTTCGGTCACACCGATCCAAACCAAGGATTTGGTGGCGGCGGATTTGGCGGTGGGGGAGACTTTGGCGGCTTCGGCGGCTTTGATGACATCTTCTCTAGTATTTTTGGCGGCGGAGCCAGAAGAAGAGATCCAAATGCACCACGTCAAGGAGCGGACCTTCAATATACAATGACCCTTTCATTTGAAGAAGCGGCATTTGGGAAAGAAGCAACGATCGAGATTCCCCGCGAGGAATCATGTGAAACGTGTCATGGATCAGGTGCAAAACCTGGAACACAGGCAAAGACATGCTCACATTGCGGCGGATCAGGTCAACTAAATGTCGAGCAATCCACGCCATTTGGTAAAGTAGTCAACCGCAGAGTATGTAACTACTGTAGCGGAACTGGTAAACAAATTGAGCATAAGTGTTCAACATGTGGTGGATCTGGTAAAGTGCGTAAGCGTAAGAAAATCAATGTGACGATCCCAGCAGGTGTGGACGATGGTCAGCAGCTTAGAGTATCTGGTCAAGGTGAACCAGGTGTAAATGGAGGACCTCCAGGCGATCTATTTGTTGTTTTCCATGTGAGGGCGCATGAATTCTTCGAACGAGATGGAGATGACATCTACTGCGAAATGCCGCTTACCTTTGCGCAGGCTGCACTAGGTGATGAAATTGAAGTGCCGACATTACATGGGAAAGTCAAATTAAAAGTTCCTGCGGGCACACAAACGGGTACGAAGTTTAGACTCAAAGGAAAAGGTGTAAAAAATGTACGCGGTTATGGTCAAGGCGATCAGCATATCGTTGTACGCGTCGTAACACCGACGAATTTAACTGAAAATCAAAAAGATATCATTAGAAAATTTGCTGAAGTGAGCGGAAATAAACCGGACGAACAAGAAATGAGCTTTTTCGATAAGGTGAAACGCGCATTTAAAGGCGAGTAAGACGGATAAGGAGTTGGTAGTATTGAAGTGGTCAGAAATTAGCGTCCATACAACAAATGAAGCGGTGGAACCGATCACCAATATTTTGCATGAAGCAGGTGCAAGTGGTGTCGTGATTGAGGACCCGCTTGATTTAGTCAAGGAACGTGAAAATGTATACGGTGAGATCTACCAGCTCGATCCGAATGATTATCCTGAGGAAGGGGTTATCGTCAAAGCCTACCTTCCGATGAATAGCTTTTTGATGGAAACGGTAGATGAGATCAAAGAGGCCATCAACAATCTTCTTCTATATGATATTGACCTTGGACGAAATACACTGTCAATTTGTGAAGTAAACGAAGAAGAATGGGCGACTGCATGGAAGAAATACTATCATCCTGTGAAAATCTCTGAGAAATTTACCATCGTCCCAACATGGGAAGAGTACACACCCGTTCATTCTGATGAATTGATCATCGAAATGGACCCTGGAATGGCATTTGGAACCGGTACACATCCAACAACGGTTCTTTGCATTCAGGCGCTTGAGCGCTATGTGAAGGAAAACGACACGGTGATTGACGTTGGAACAGGATCTGGCATTTTAAGTGTTGCCGCTGCAATGCTCGGTGCAAAAGACATTCATGCATTTGATCTCGACACCGTTGCAGTGGAAAGTGCAAAGCAGAACATCGAATTAAATGGTGTGAGCGAGCAAGTAACGGTAAAACAAAACAATTTACTTGATGGGATTTCAGGTGAACGCGATGTGATTGTGGCCAATATCCTTGCAGAGGTCATCTTGCGCTTTACAGATCAAGCGTATGATCTATTGAAGAAAGACGGTTACTTTATTACATCAGGCATTATCGGACAAAAGAAATTACAAGTTAAAACGGCTTTAGAAGAAGCCGGTTTTGAGATTGTTGAAGTGCTGTCAATGGAAGATTGGGTCAGCATAATAGCGAAAAAATAAAGCGAGTAGGTGTCAGGACACGTATGCAACGATATTTTATCGACCTCACAAAAGAAGAAGTGACGGAAAAGGGAAACATCGTCATAAAGGGTGAAGATGTTCATCACCTTGCAAACGTCATGCGGATGAAAGCAGGAGAGGACATCCTTTGCTTAACAACAGACGGCTTTGAAGCGCTCAGTAAAATTGATACAATAACAAAGGAAGAAGTGATTTGTCACTTGGAAGGCTGGACGAATCAGAATCGAGAGCTTCCGATCAAGGTGACGATTGCAAGCGGTCTGCCAAAAGGGGATAAGCTTGAATGGATTATCCAAAAAGGCACCGAGCTTGGCGCAAGTGCTTTTATTCCGTTTCAAGCGGCTCGTTCGATTACAAAACTTGACCAAAAAAAGTCATTGAAAAAACGAGATCGCTGGGAAAAAATTGCGAAAGAAGCTGCCGAGCAGTCTTACCGGAATATCATTCCGCGCGTTCATCCAGTATCAACATTTAAAGAGCTGATTCAACTGGCCGGTGAATTCGATAAATGTGTCGTTGCATACGAAGAATCATCGAAAGAAGGCGAGCAAAGCCGGTTTCAAACGGTGCTCCAACAGATGAAGGGCGGACAAACCTTATTAGTGGTTTTTGGTCCAGAAGGCGGTTTAGCAGAAAAGGAGATTGAAGAACTTGAAGCGCATGGTGCAGTCATTTGCGGGCTTGGACCACGCATTTTAAGAACAGAAACAGCTCCTCTTTACGCGCTTTCTGCTATATCTTATCAAACAGAGTTATTAAGAGGTGAATCATGATGGGAACAGTAGCGTTCCATACACTTGGCTGTAAGGTCAATCACTACGAAACAGAAGCCATCTGGCAGCTGTTTAAAGAAGCTGGCTATGAAAGAAAAGATTATGAATCAAAAGCAGACGTATATGTCATTAATACATGTACCGTCACCAATACAGGCGATAAAAAAAGCCGCCAAGTCATTAGAAGAGCCATTCGTCATAATCCGGATGGTGTCATTTGTGTAACAGGCTGTTACGCACAAACGTCTCCGGCAGAAATCATGGCGATTCCTGGTGTTGATATTGTGGTTGGCACACAAGACAGGCATAAACTGCTTGGTTATATTGAAGAATACAGAAGAGAAAGACAGCCGATCAATGGAGTTGGCAATATCATGAAAGCACGGGTCTTTGAAGAACTAGATGTTCCTGCGTTTACTGACAGAACACGTGCTTCATTAAAAATCCAAGAAGGTTGTAACAATTTCTGTACATTCTGCATTATCCCTTGGGCTCGCGGATTACTGCGTTCTCGCGATCCAGAAGAAGTCATCAATCAAGCGCAGCAGCTTGTCGATGCCGGCTACAAAGAAATTGTATTAACAGGTATTCATACAGGTGGATATGGTGAAGATTTAAAGGATTATAACTTTGCTAAGCTTCTGAAAGAATTAGATGAACGTGTGGCGGGATTAAAACGAATCCGCATTTCATCCATTGAAGCAAGTCAAATTACAGACGAAGTGATTGAAGTGCTCGATCAGTCAGATAAAATTGTGAGACACTTGCACATTCCGCTTCAATCTGGCTCTAATACTGTACTGAAAAGAATGCGCCGTAAATACACAATGGAATTCTTTGCAGAGCGTTTAACGAAGCTCAAAAAAGCATTGCCAGGTCTTGCTGTCACTTCAGATGTGATCGTTGGATTCCCAGGAGAAACAGAAGAAGAATTTATGGAAACATACAATTTTGTCAAAGACCATCAATTCTCTGAGCTCCATGTGTTCCCTTACAGCAAACGGACAGGTACGCCTGCTGCAAGGATGGAAGATCAAGTAGATGAGAATGTGAAAAACGAACGCGTTCATCGCCTCATTGCTCTTTCTGATCAGCTTGCGAAAGAATATGCATCGGCATATGAAGGCGATGTCTTAGAGATTATTCCAGAAGAATCCTTCAAAGAACAAGACGGAACGCACAATCTGTATGTAGGATATACTGATAACTACATGAAGGTCGTATTTGAAGGAACAGAAGACATGATCGGCCGTTTGGTGAAAGTGAAGATTACGAAAGCAGGTTATCCTTATAACGAAGGACAATTCGTCCGTATAAGTGATGACGTGCAGACGGATCAAGTGAGAATGACCTCATAATGAATGAAAAACCGGCAGCCATTAGGCAAGCCGGTTTCTTTTATGTTGACCGATTCGGAAGAAGGAACAAAATCAAGGCGTGAAAAGGGCGGATGAACGGGAAAAAGAGGAGAGAACTTGCAACATTAAACAGCAGACTAAAGTGCGCAATCTGCTGGGCAGGAGAGCTTGCTAAAAGCGCAACAAACTCTGTGATAAAGGCGAGAAAAGGAAGACATAAAAGAACACCTAGAACATTAAACACGACGTGTGCATACGCGGTTTGGCGGGCTGCATAACCGCCAGAGATAGCAGCCATCACGGCAGTAATACATGTTCCGATATTGGATCCTAAAACAAAGCTGATGCCTTCTTTTAGAGCGACAGTCCCTTCATTCATAAATCCCATCAAAATACCGATACATACAGAACTTGAATGAACAATCGCCGTGAGCACTGTACCAGAGAGAAGAGCTGTCCAATCGGAGTGCTGCATCATTTCAAGGAAACGTAGTGTCTCTGGCTGACTGGTCATCATACCTGCAATTTTTGAAAAACCTTGAATACAAAAAAAGATCATGCCAAGCCCAAATAAACTTTTTCCTGCATATCGAAAAGACTTCCTGCCCAAAATGATACATAAAAGACCGGCTGCAATCAGAACCCACATAAACACGTCCATCTTAATGGCAATAAATTCTGTCGTAAATGTTGAGCCGATATTCGTTCCAAGAATCATGGGTATGGATTTTTTAAACGTGAGAATGCCTGTACTCACAAAGCCGATAACGATGACCATAAACGCCGAACTGCTTTGAAGAACCCCTGTAAACACAATACTGACCAAGAATGCTTTGACTGGATGATCTGTAAAGAGAAGAAGTGATTTCTCAATACGAGACGACGTGAGCGTCATTAATCCTTTCCTAAGCAAACCCATTGCCCATAAAAAAATGAAAATAAGTGCACAAAAATAAATGATCGCCATCATAGAAAAGTCCTCCTCTTACCAATGAATATATGGACTTGTCTACCTGCTCATGACGAAAATATATTTCCAAATCACTTAGTTGACCTCAACCTAGGCTTATATTATAATGTCTAGGTACATGTTTTGCATGTATATCTTTTTTTAATGCAGTCGATTGGTGTATTCGGAGGGAGGGAAAGAGAATGTCAAAAACGGTCGTTAGAAAAAACGAATCGCTTGAAGATGCTCTTCGTCGCTTTAAACGCAGTGTATCCAAAACTGGAACATTGCAAGAAGCAAGAAAGCGTGAATTTTATGAAAAGCCTAGCGTAAAGCGTAAGAAAAAGTCTGAAGCTGCTAGAAAACGTAAATTCTAAAGAGGGTGGATTTTATGAGTCTTCTTGAGCAATTAAATTCTGATATGAAGCTTTTTATGAAAAACCGAGAGAAAGACAAGCTTCTTGTCATTCGTATGGTAAAGGCTTCACTGCAAAATGAAGCAATAAAGCTTAAGAAAGACAGTTTGACCGGAGATGAGGAACTAACCGTCCTTTCCCGCGAGATTAAGCAACGTAAAGACTCCCTCCATGAATTTTCGAAAGCTAATCGCTTAGATTTAGTAGATAAAGTTCAAAAAGAGATTGACATTTTAGACGTTTATTTACCTGAACAGCTTTCTGAAGAAGAACTGCAGGCGGTTGTGAAAGAAACAATCGCCGAAACCGGTGCTTCATCGAAAGCTGATATGGGTAAAGTGATGAGCGCTATTATGCCAAAAGTAAAAGGTAAAGCTGATGGTGCTGTGATTAACAGACTTGTCAGCGAGCAACTGTCTCAATAAAAAAGTATCCTTCTCATGTTAGAAGGGTACTTTTTTTATGCCTCCATAAACCTGTCATATAAAAATGAAACCTATGATACATTTGTAACGTATGTAAAGGAACGGTAAAATGAAAGAAAGAGAGGGGGGATCACCAAATAGATGAAAAAAATGAAAATTTCTATTGCTCTCTTCAGTTGTTTTATAATATGCTTGTTATTAGGGGTTCAATTGACCGCGAAATCAGCAGATCAGAAAGTTCATGTTATCCCAATTGAAGATACAGTAGAAAAAGGACTTTCTAAATTCATTGAACGATCATTTGAGCAGGCAAAGTCGGAACGGGCGAAGCACATCATTCTCGACATCAATACACCAGGTGGTGCAGTCGATGCGGCGCTTGAAATAGCCGATACCATTCGTGCATCCGATATCCCAGTGACAGCGTTTGTGAATCATAGAGCGCTTTCAGCCGGGGCATTCATTGCCTTAAATGCCGATCAAATTTATATGACCCCAAACGGAAAGATGGGGGCTGCTGCGATCATTGATGGTGAAGGCAACGCTGCCGATCAAAAATCTGAATCTCTATGGCTTGCTGAAATGAGTGACGCTGCTGAAAAGCAGGGGCGTGATCCAAAATATGCTCTTGCGATGGCAGATGTAGATATAGACGCAAAAGAAGCTGGTGCACCAAAAGGAGAATTGCTGACCTTTAACACAGATCGGGCACTTCAGTTCGGTTATGCAGAAGGAGAAGCGAAAAATATGGATGACTTGCTTCAGAAGCTGAACTTAGCAGATGCTTCTGTTCAATACGATGAAGTGAGCTTTGCTGAAAAGGTTGCGCGTTTTCTCACGCATCCGATCGTCATTCCTATCCTTTTATCCATCGCGAGCTTAGGGTTAATTGTTGAATTATATTCTCCCGGCTTTGGGGTCCCAGGCACCATGGGAGTCACAGCGCTTCTTCTATTCTTTTATGGTCATCTCGTGGCAGGTTTTGCAGGATATGAGACATTGTTCCTGTTTTTGGCAGGGATTGTGTTGATCATTCTGGAATTATTTTTGCCAGGGGGAATCGTGGGTGTCATTGGACTAATCTGTGTCGTTGTCAGCTTATTTTTAGCAGCTGGAAGCTTTACAGAAATGGCGATTTCCATCTTGATTGCCACTGCTGTTTCAATCATAGCAGTTATTTTATTGACAAAGGTGTTGGGGAAACGTATGAAATTTTTTAAAAAGTTCATTTTAACCGATTCAACCAATAAAGAAAGTGGTTATGTCTCAAATGAAACAAGAGATGATCTTGTAGGACAAATCGCAGTGACAGCAACAGCACTTCGTCCATCTGGTACGATTGTATTCGGAGACGAGCGCATTGATGTTGTGTCAGAAGGTGCTTTTATCGATAAGGATGAACAAGTAAAAATTGTGAAAGCGGAAGGCTCACGCATTGTCGTGAGGAAAGTATAGATATACTGATTTTATAGGAGGAATAAAATGGATCCATCTACTTTACTATTATTTGTGATTATCGCAGCAGGTTTGATCGTTCTATCGATCTTCTTCACCTTTGTACCGGTGATGCTGTGGATTTCTGCCCTAGCGGCTGGCGTAAGAGTGAGCATTTTTACACTTGTAGGAATGAGACTTCGCCGAGTGATTCCAAACCGAGTGGTCAACCCGCTCATCAAAGCGCATAAAGCAGGTCTTGATGCGACGATTAACCAATTAGAAAGCCACTATCTTGCAGGTGGTAACGTAGACCGAGTTGTCAACGCACTGATCGCGGCTCAGCGTGCGAATATCGAATTGAACTTTGCTCGCTGTGCGGCAATCGACCTAGCAGGCCGTGACGTACTTGAAGCTGTCCAAATGAGTGTAAACCCTAAAGTCATTGAAACACCATTTATCTCAGGTGTTGCGATGGACGGGATTGAAGTAAAAGCAAAAGCACGTATTACAGTTCGTGCAAACATTGACAGACTTGTTGGTGGTGCAGGGGAAGAAACGATCATTGCTCGTGTAGGTGAAGGGATTGTTTCGACAATCGGTTCATCAGATAATCATAAAAAGGTTCTTGAAAATCCTGATATGATTTCTCAAACGGTTCTTGGTAAAGGATTAGATTCAGGTACAGCATTTGAAATTCTCTCGATTGATATCGCAGATGTTGATATCGGTAAGAATATCGGGGCGATCCTGCAGACAGACCAAGCAGAAGCCGACAAAAACATTGCACAGGCGAAAGCAGAAGAACGCCGCGCGATGGCTGTTGCACAAGAACAAGAAATGCGTGCGAGAGTTGAAGAAATGCGCGCGAAAGTAGTAGAAGCAGAGGCTGAAGTACCACTTGCAATGGCCGAAGCACTACGTGAAGGTAATATTGGAGTTATGGACTACATGAACATTAAGAATATCGATGCTGATACGGATATGAGAGATTCATTTGGCAAAATGACAAAAGGTCCATCTGATAATGAAAACAAATAAGCATCCTCTCACGCTTTAAGGAGGGAGCCCATTGGACATTCTATTTGAAAATCCGTTACTAATAGCGATTATCATCGGTATTATCTCTGCGGTCTTTGGGAAAATCGGCAAACAAGAGGAGAAGGAACAAAAGAACCAGCAAAGCAAACCGGCTCCTCAACGTAAACCAGTGCCGCAAAAGCAAACAAAACAAACAAGTCCAGATCCAGTCGTGACGGACCAGCTCGACGATTTTGGCGATGTACATGATCATGGCGGGATGAAGAAACAAGGTTCACAGTCCTTACAGGATCGTTATACAGCTACACTTGCCGAAATGGAAGAAAGAAAAAGCGAGCTGAATAAAGAGTTTCAATCGCTTGAAAGAGAACTTACAAGGCCAAAGGCAGCATCTGCTGGAATGAAGCCGAAAATGATTGAGAAGCTCAACCAAGATACGGTCGTTCAAGGGATGATCCTTGGTGAAGTATTTGGAGAGCCTCGTGCAAAAAAGCCACATCGAACGATGAAACGGCCATATAAAAGATAAAGAAGAAAGTCCCCTTATTCTTAAGGGGGTTTTTTTGTTGCGTAATGGAGATTTTTCTTAGTCAAAATGATGAAACGGCTGTTTTACGGGATTCATTAGCATGATATGAACCGCTGAGGAATAGGATGATATAGAGGCTTTCTCATCAGTCTCACCATCTTTCAGTTTGATCTCATACACATGAGGTGGGAAGGGGTTCTTATTGAATGGGAAAAAGAAAAAATCAACTTAAAGCATGGCTGACAAGAACACTTGAAATCCCTCCGGACGTGATGATGGATCTTCCCCGTATTACGATGGTTGGCAGACTCCATATTTACATAGAGAACCATAAAGGGCTTTTACTTTTCAGTGATCAAGAGGTAAGGCTGATGCTCAAGCAAGGACAGTGCATTATTTCAGGAAAAGACTTTGTGATTAAAACGATTTTGCCAGAAGAGATCTTATTAGAGGGGAAAATCGATGAGGTCCGTTATATTGATTCTTAACTGACGGAGGGGAGAAACGTGAAGAACAAATGGTTTTCCTATTTTATTGGCAGAGTGGAAGTGGAGATAAGAGGAAGCGGTATTGAGCGGCTAATCAATGAGTGCACGAGACAGGGGATCACAATTTTTCAAGTGAGCCGCCGTCAAGACAGCGTGCGCTTATTTATTCGCCTCTCAGATGTACATGCCTTTAGAAAAGTGCGCAGACATCATGAGGTGAAATGTTCGTTTCATCAAAAGAAAGGGTTCCCGTTTCTTCTTCTATGGTCGAGAAGAAATATTGGCTTCACCCTCGGGATGGCTTTTTTCCTAGTGACGATATTGGCTCTTTCAAATATGGTGTGGAAAATTGAGATTAAAGGTGCGAATCCAGAAACAGAACACCAAATGAGAAAGCATCTGGACGAAATAGGGGTACAAAAAGGGCGTTTTCAGTTTCTCATGGGGACACCTGAAAAAATACAAAAGTCATTGACGACCAATATTCAGAGCATTACATGGGTCGGAGTTGAACTGAACGGAACGACGTTTCAAATGAAAGTGGTCGAAAAAAATGAACCTGAAAAGGAGAAATATACAAGTCCTCAGCACATCGTTGCCAAGAAAAAGGCGGTCATCACGAGAATGTATGTAGAAAAGGGGGAACCGCTTGCCCAGGTCGATGAGCATGTGAAAAAAGGGCAGATGCTCGTCTCAGGTTTAATTGGGAGTGAAGATCAGAAAAAAACGGTCGGAGCTAAAGCGAAAATCTATGGTGAAACATGGTACCGATCTGAAGTTTCTGTCCCTCTCCGAACATCTTTTGATGTCTTTACGGGTAAAATGAAGACAAAGCACAAGCTCTCCTTGTTTGGAGGCTCCATCCCATTTTGGGGATTTTCCTTTAAAAAAGATGATTTTCAGCAGCCGAAAACAGAAACAGAAGTTCACCCGCTTCATTTTTTGAATATGCAATTGCCGTTCTCCTATGAAAAGGAAATCACACGAGAAAGTGAAAAAATAAATCGAGAATACACAAATAAAGAAGCGGTTCAAGCAGGGATTAAAATGGGTAAAAAAGAATTAGAAGAAAAGCTAGGTCAAACAGGTGAGGTGAAAAGTGAAAAAGTTTTGCACGAGACAACAGGGAATGGTAAAGTTAAGTTAATCATCCTTTACCAAGTAATAGAAGATATTGTTCAACCAACACCTATTGTTCAGGGAGACTAGAGAATGACAGAACATTTACTTGAGATTCAACAAAAATTGGATAGCCCAAACGAAGCCATTGCTTTATTTGGCAATCAAGATGCTTATCTGAAACTGATGGAAAACGAGCTGAATGTCTCCATTATCACACGTGGAGAGAAAGTGTATGTTTCTGGTCAGGAAGCATCAAGAGATACTGTGAGCCGTTTGATTACATCTCTCTTACATCTCATTCGTAAAGGAATTGAGATTTCTGAACGGGATGTCGTCTATGCCATTAAAATGGCGCAAAAAGACAAGCTCAATTATTTTGAAAATATGTATGAAGATGAAATTACGAAAAATGCCAAAGGAAAGTCGATCAGAGTCAAAACGATCGGCCAGCGTGAATATGCTGCGGCAATGAAAAAAGATGATCTGGTCTTTGGGATTGGACCTGCTGGTACAGGTAAAACGTATTTGGCAGTGGTCAACGCCGTACATGCCCTGAAAAATGGACATGTCAAACGGATTATCCTGACAAGGCCAGCTGTTGAAGCAGGAGAAAGTCTTGGCTTTTTGCCAGGAGATTTAAAAGAAAAAGTCGATCCTTATTTAAGACCGCTATATGATGCTTTGCACGATGTGCTTGGTAGTGATCATACGGAACGTTTAATTGAGCGCGGAGTGATTGAAATTGCCCCTCTTGCCTATATGAGAGGGCGGACGCTTGATGATGCATTTGTGATTTTAGATGAAGCGCAGAATACAACGCCAGCTCAAATGAAAATGTTTTTGACGAGACTAGGCTTTGGTTCTAAAATGGTCATTACAGGAGATATTACACAAATTGATTTGCCTAAAGGTATGCAGTCAGGCCTTGCAGCTGCAAAGGACATGCTTGCTGAGATCAAGGGTATCTCATTCATTGAATTAGATCAGACAGATGTGGTCAGACACCCGCTTGTGGCGAAGATCATTGGAGCATACGAAAAGCAAAAATGAACTGAGTGACCCGATCGCCTTAATCGGGTCATTTTGTTTCGATCGTGGTTTAAAGTAAAAAAGGAGGTACTTTCCTTGAGAAAGAATCAGAAAGGCAGTAAGCGCAAAAGGCTGCTGTCTAAAAAAGAACCTCAGAAAATGGAGCGCTCACGCTATTTAAACGTACTGCTATACGCTGGTTTAGCGGCCATCATGTTTGTGGTGCTCTTCTTCCATGTAAAACCTGAATCGCTCGACCTAGATTTGTTTTCAGTGAGCGAACAGACCATCTATTCTCCGTCTACCGTTGATGACCAAGAAGCAACAGAAGAAAAGAAACAAGAAGCAACGGATCAAGTGGAAGACCAATATACACTCAAAAAAGCATATTCTGATAATCGTGTTGACCTCATTTCATCCCTCTTTGAAGCCATTAAAGAAGAGAAGAAAGCAGCAGCTGATGACAAAGAGAACCCGCCAACAGATCAAGAGATGGCGAAGCGTGTAAAAGAGAAACTCACAACCGATATGCAGGAAGCTGTTTCGGATCAATCGATTAAAGCACTGCTCCAAGCAAGCGACGAAAACCTTTCTTTTACAAAGGACTCCATCATCACAGTGGTCAATTCTCTCATGAGTAAAGAAATCACAGCTTCTAAGCTGCAAGATGAGAAAAAACAAGTGAAAGCAGAGCTTGAAAACAATTCGATTCCGTCAAAATATTTAAATGCAGCGAAAGAAATTGGTGAATTTGCGATTATTCCAAACTATGTATTTGACCCGGTCGCAACAGAGAAGAAAAGACAAGAAGCAGCTGATAATATTCAGCCGGTTCAAATTAAGCAAGGGCAAATTTTAGTGGAAGAAGGAGAGCTCATTGACCGCGAAGTGTATCGCAAATTAGAACTGACCGGCCTTTTAAACAGCTCCAATTTGTTTAAGCCTGTAAGCGGTCTTATCATCTTAATTGGTCTCTTCTTAGCGGCGATTGTCCACTCACTGGAATCGAGGAAAAAGTCGCTCGTCCATAAGAATAAATCGTTACTGCTGTACTCGCTTATTTTCACCATTATTTTAATCATCATGGAAGTATTCAGTCTCTTCCAGGAAACCAAATATACAACCATCGGCTACGTCGTGCCTGTTGCACTTGGTACGATGCTGATTAAGCTGCTGATCAATGAGCGGCTGGCGATCTTCTCCGGCCTTGTATTTGCCCTTTGCGGCAGTATGATGTTTAATCAAGGAGTAACAGGCGTCTTTAACTATGTCATCTGTGCTTATTATCTAATAAGTGGGATGGCGGGGATTTTATTTTTGAGAAAACATAATGCGAGATCGAAAATTTTGCAGGCGGGGCTTTGGGTAGCTTTGGTGAATGTACTTGTTGTGCTGTCCATTACGCTGATTCAAAATTCTTCTCCATCAGGGCTTGAAATAGGTGTAAACCTCATCATGGCGATTGTGTCAGGTTTTGCATCGGCTATTTTGGTTATCGGGTTAATGCCAGTCTTTGAGAGCATGTTTGGCATTCTTTCGACCATGAAGCTTATTGAATTATCGAACCCGAATCATCCGCTGCTGAAAAAGATCTTAACAGAGACACCAGGTACATATCATCATAGTGTCATGGTGGCGAATTTAGCGGATGCTGCATGTGAAGCAGTTGGTGCAAATGGATTGTTAGCAAGGGTTGGAGCTTATTATCATGACATTGGGAAAACGAAAAGGCCACAATACTTTATTGAAAACCAAATGAACATTGATAATCCGCACGACAAGCTTTCTCCTCAGCTGAGCAAGAATATTATTATTGCCCATACGACAGATGGTGCTGAAATGCTGAGAGAAAAGAAGTTTCCAGAGGAACTTGTGGACATTGCAGAACAGCATCACGGAAAGTCCCTGCTGAAATTCTTTTACTATAAGGCAAAAGAACGGGATGATCAGGTGACAGAAGAAGAATTTCGTTATCCTGGTCCAAAACCGCAATCGAAAGAAGCGGCCATTATTTCTGTGGCTGACAGCGTGGAAGCGGCGGTTCGTTCGATGCATAATCCAAACCCTGAGCGGATTGAAAAGCTTGTCAAAGGCATTATTTCAGATAAGATGCAGGATGGGCAATTTAGTGAATGTGATCTGACATTTAAAGAATTAAATATTATTAGCCAAACAATTTGTACAACATTAAAGGGGATTTTCCATTCTCGGATTGAATATCCAGATGCCCCGAAGCAGAAGGTGAAGTAAATGACATTGTTAATCGATTTAATAGATGAAACAGGACAAGTATCGAAAGAGCAGCTTGAAGAAGTGGAAAAGCTTCTTCAATTTGCTGCGGATGCCCTTGAGGTAAAAGATCAAGCGGAAGTATCAGTATCGATCGTTTCAAATGAAGAAATACATCAAATTAATAAAGAATACCGAGGAAAAGATGCACCAACAGATGTAATTTCATTTGCCCTTGAGGAAGAAGGCGAAGGGGAAATTGAAATCATTGGAGCTGATGACATTCCGCCTGTACTTGGTGACATTATCATTAGTGTTGATCGAACGAAAGAGCAAGCAGAGGAATATGGACATTCCTTCATGAGAGAGCTAGGATTTTTAACGATTCATGGTTTTCTTCATTTGCTTGGCTATGATCATATGACAGAAGAAGATGAAAAAGAAATGTTCGCCAAACAGACAAAAATTTTGGATGATTATGGCCTTTCGAGATCATCGTAAGAAGCGAACGCCGCTTGTCCGTTTTTTTCGGAGTTTTTATTATGCATTTAGAGGAATATGGCGAACTTTCTTGAATGAACGGAATTTTCGATTCCACACAGTCGCAGCCATCATCGTGGTGATTTGCGGCTTTTGGTTTCACATTCATCCGGTTGAATGGATGATCATTCTGCTTTTATGCGGCGGGATGTTTGCGTTAGAACTTGTGAATACAGCGATTGAACATACAGTAGATCTTTTCACAGAAGAGAAGCATCCTCTTGCTGAGAGAGCGAAGGACGCCGCAGCAGGCGCTGTTTGCGTTTACGCCGCCATTTCGGTTATGATTGGGTTGATCATCTTCTTACCGAAGATCATGCAATAGAACAATATTACTATTTATTAACATTTTTAGAAATGGGCGTGAAAATGTCACGTGAATTATGTAAAATATAAATGTGACAGTGGTACCATTTCTTCTGAAAGTGGGAACTAGAATGAACAAACAAGAGTTGATTTCAGAAGCAGTCAAAGCAAGAGATTTTGCATATGTACCCTATTCTAAATTCAAAGTCGGTGCAGCATTATTATCGCATGACGGAAAAGTGTATGGCGGCTGCAATATTGAAAATGCAGCATATGGTATGTGTAATTGTGCGGAAAGAACAGCACTTTTTAAAGCGTACTCAGAGGGCATCACATCTTTTCAAATGCTTGCAGTAGTGGCTGATACAGATCGGCCTGTTTCACCATGCGGCGCATGCAGACAGGTCATTTCAGAGCTATGTGCACCTGATATGCCAGTGATTCTAACGAACTTAAAAGGACATATATACGAAACGACAGTAAACGAACTATTGCCAGGCGCATTTTCACCGGAGGATTTAAATGACTAACGAAAGCTTCAAATCAGGATTTGTATCAATTATTGGAAGACCAAATGTAGGGAAATCGACCTTTCTTAATCGTGTAATTGGACAAAAGATTGCGATTATGAGTGATAAGCCCCAAACGACTCGAAACAAAGTGCAGGGTGTTCTGACAACGAACACGTCACAAACGATTTTTATCGATACACCAGGAATTCATAAACCGAAGCACAAACTTGGCGATTTTATGATGAGGGTGGCTCAAAATACACTCAAGGAAGTCGACCTGATCTTGTTTATGATCAACGCACAGGAAGGCTATGGCAAAGGTGATGAATTCATCATTGAACGACTAAAGCAAACATCGACACCGGTGTTCCTTGTCGTCAATAAAATTGACCAAATTCATCCGGATGAACTGTTCCTTTTAATTGATGAATACCGCACACGTTACCCATTTAAGGAAATTGTGCCAATTTCAGCACTTGAAGGCAACAACATTGATACGCTTCTTCAGCAAATTGAAGGTTATCTTCCAGAAGGCCCTCAATTTTATCCGGCAGATCAAGTAACAGATCACCCAGAGCGATTTATTATTTCTGAATTAATTCGTGAAAAAGTGCTGCATTTAACGAGAGAAGAGATCCCTCACAGTATTGCGGTTGCAATTGAATCGATCAAGCCAGATGAAAACGGCAAGATTCATGTTGCAGCGACCATCGTCGTAGAACGTGATTCACAAAAAGGGATTGTGATTGGTAAGCGCGGCAGCTTATTAAAAGAAGTGGGACAAAAAGCGCGCAGAGACATTGAAGCACTTTTAGGCTCAAAGGTGTATTTAGAGCTTTGGGTAAAAGTGCAGAAGGACTGGCGTAATAAATCCACACATCTTCGTGATTTCGGATTTAGAGAAGACGAATATTAAAAACCGATACAGTTGTTAGTAGATCTGACAATGGTGCGGTTCGATTAGTAAAAATTGTTTATCATGAAATGGAGGTAGCCTGGTCAAGATAAAATTAATATGTTGGATGTAGCGTTGCTGCTTCTAATAAAGAAAGGTGGGGTTTTTATGTTGAATTTTACATGGAACGTATTTTCACAAACAGGAAGCGTTGACACGTATCTGCTTTTCAAAGAGTTAGAAAAGGAGAACCTGGAAAGACCCGATGTACTTGAAGAAGAAATAGCACGACTTGATTTTCCAATCTTATAATTCTTGACCCCCTCCAATGCTCGGAGTGTAGACAAATGCTCATTAAAAGTGAAGGAATCGTCCTTAGAACAACAGATTATGGCGAAACAAACAAAATTGTCACGCTGCTCACTAGAGAACATGGGAAAATTGGTGTGATGGCAAGAGGCGCTAAGAAATCGAACAGCCGCCTGTCAGCCATAAGCCAGCCGTTTTTATACGGAACCTTCCTGATCCAATCATCAACAGGACTTGGAACGCTCCAGCAAGGTGAAATGATGGAAAGCATGCGAACCATTCGGGAAGATTTATTTCTGACTGCATATGCCGCATATATGACAGAATTACTTGATAAAGGAACAGAAGAAAAGAAGCCAAACCCTTACTTGTTTGAACTTCTTCTTCAATCTTTACGCCATCTCAATGAAGGCACAGATGCTGATATTATTTTATTTATCGTAGAGGTCAAAATGCTGTCAGTGATGGGGTTGAAGCCTGAACTGGACCAATGTGTACACTGCGGTCAAAAAGAAGGGCAGTTCCATTTCTCAATTAGAGATAACGGATTCATCTGTAGGCAATGCTTTTCTAAAGATCCATATAAACTGCCCTTATCCCCAGCAGCAGCAAGACTGCTCCGTTTGTTTCATTATTTTGATTTATCAAGGCTTGGTCAGGTTGACGTGAAACCACAGACGAAACAAGAAATTCGTCAAGTGCTCGATCATTATTATGAAGAGTATTCAGGTCTTTATTTAAAATCAAAAAAATTCATGAATCAAATGGAATCCATGAAAAAGCTAATGGACGGTGAAAACAAAAGTTGACATCTCTCGTGACTTTTTGTAAGATCATCTAAGATCAAATATGTTGCATTGACAGAAAGAAGTACTTACGTATCAGCCATAAAAGCGACCTTAGGGCGGTGTGAGCTAAGGATGGACACGTAACGAAAGGCATTCTTGAGCAACGTAAAACAAAGCGGCTGGGTGCTACGACACCAGCAAATAGGGTGGAACCGCGGGAAAAACTCTCGTCCCTATGTTTGCAAGGAACCTTGTGAGCATAGAGACGGGAGTTTTTGTGTTTTGCAAAAAGGTTCTAGGCCCCACCGCCATACATAGCGGATGGTGTAAAAAAGATGGAGGTGCGATCATTGAATATTCAAGACATGATTTTGACACTGCAAAAGCATTGGTCAAATGAAGGCTGCGTATTAATGCAGGCATATGACACAGAAAAAGGTGCTGGAACGATGAGTCCATACACGTTCCTCAGAAGCATTGGGCCAGAGCCATGGAAGGTAGCTTATGTAGAACCTTCAAGACGCCCGGCTGACGGCAGATATGGAGAAAACCCAAACAGATTGTATCAACATCATCAATTTCAAGTGATCATTAAGCCATCACCTGACAATATTCAAGAACTGTATCTAGAATCATTGAAGGCGCTTGGCATTGACCCGCTGAAACATGATATTCGTTTTGTTGAAGACAACTGGGAAAACCCATCTCTTGGCTGCGCAGGACTTGGCTGGGAAGTTTGGCTTGATGGAATGGAAATTACGCAATTTACGTATTTCCAGCAAGTCGGCGGTTTAGAATGTAAGCCAGTTTCTGTTGAAATCACATACGGAATTGAGCGCCTTGCTTCTTACATTCAGGACAAAGAAAATGTGTTTGACCTTGAATGGACAGATGGCTTTACTGTAAGAGATTTATTCTTAATGGCTGAATACGAGCATTCTGTGTATACGTTTGAAACATCTAATACGGATATGCTGTTCGATTTATTTACAACATATGAAAAAGAAGCACATAGCCAAATGGACAAAGGACTTGTTCACCCGGCATATGATTATGTACTCAAATGTTCTCACACCTTTAACCTGCTTGATGCCAAAGGCGCGATTTCTGTGACTGAGCGAACAGGTTATATCGGAAGAGTACGTCAGTTAGCGAGAAAAGTAGCCAAAACATATTACGAAGAACGAGAAAAACTAGGATTCCCTATGCTAAAAGAGGAGGCGGCTTCTCATGAATAAACAAGATGTATTACTTGAAATCGGCTTAGAAGAGATGCCGGCTCGTTTCATGCCAGAAAGCACAAAGCAGCTAGGTGACAAAGTAAAAGCTTGGTTCGTAGCGCAAAATATTTCATTCGAAGACGTTGCTTTATTTAATTCACCAAGACGTCTAGCTGTACTCGTTAAAGGTGTTGCAGAAAAACAAGAGGACATCAAAGAAGAAGCAAAAGGACCGGCTAAAAAGATTGCTCAAGATGCTGAAGGCAATTGGACAAAAGCTGCCGAAGGTTTTGCCCGCGGACAAGGCGCTTCAACAGATGATCTTTATTTCAAAGACATCAAAGGTGTGGATTATGTCCATGTCCAAAAGTTTCAAGAAGGAAAACAAGTCAAAGACCTTCTTCCAGCATTGGGGGACATTGCCGCTTCATTGAGTTTTCCAAAGAACATGAGATGGGGAAGCGAGGATTTACGCTATATCCGTCCAATTAAATGGATTGTTTGTTTATTTGGTCAAGAGATCATTCCTGTCGAAATTGCAGGAGTGAAAAGCGGACGGGAGACTAGAGGACATCGTTTCCTAGGGACGACAGCCAGCATTGACACACCAGCTTCTTATGAGCAAACATTAAGAGATCAATTTGTCATTGTAGATTCAGATAAAAGAAAACAATTAATTACTGAGCAATTACATGCGCTTTCTTCCGAAAAAGGCTGGGTCATTCCAGTTGATCCTGAGCTTCTAGAAGAAGTGAACGATCTCGTTGAATATCCAACCGTTCTATTTGGTTCTTTTGAAGAAGAATTTCTTGCGCTGCCAGAAGAAGTGCTTGTCACGACAATGAAAGAGCATCAGCGTTATTTCCCAGTGAAAAATGAACAAGGGGAATTACTGCCGCACTTTATTACGGTCAGAAATGGAAACAGTGAGGCACTTGAAAATGTGGCAAGAGGGAACGAAAAGGTTCTTCGTGCACGTTTATCAGATGCGGCATTTTTCTATAAAGAAGACGAAAAACTCGTCATTGAAGACAACATTCAAAAGCTTGATAAAGTCGTATTCCATGAGAAACTTGGCACGATTGGCGACAAGCTGAAAAGAGTAACAGACATTGCCGTCCGCCTTGCTAGTCATGTGGGAGCAGATGAAGAAACGTCTAAACGCGCTGCAAGAGCAGCCAGTATTTCTAAATTTGATCTTGTGACTCAGATGGTCTATGAATTCCCAGAACTGCAAGGAATCATGGGTGAAAAATATGCTAGAGCACTTGGCGAGCATGAAGAAGTGGCAAAGAGTATCAACGAGCACTATATGCCGCGTTTTGCCGGTGACGATGCGCCGTCAACACTTATTGGGGCGATTGTTGCAGTGGCGGATAAGCTAGATTCTATTTGTTCATTCTTCTCAATTGATGTCATTCCAACGGGCTCTCAAGATCCTTATGGATTAAGAAGACAAGCGAGCGGTATCGTTCAAATCCTGCTTGACCGCCAATGGAATCTTTCATTTAAAGAGCTTTTAGCACTAGCTCAAGTAGAGACAAAACATGAAGCGGCTCTCATTGAATTTTTAACACACCGTTTGAAATATGTTCTCCAAGCAGAACATATCCGTCATGACGTGGTGGAAGCAGTCCTTGATGTTGAAAATATTGAACCATATGCAGTTGTGAAAAAAGCAGCTGTTCTTGAGGAGAGCGTGAAACAGGAAAGTTTCAAAGAAACGGCTGAGGCACTAGGCCGCGTCATTTCAATCAGTAAAAAAGGGGAAGACGCACAGATTCAGCCTGAACTGTTTGAAAATGAACACGAACAAAAGCTATTTGAAGCGTATCAGCAAGCGGAAAAAGCCGTCAACGAGCATATGGCAAGTGGACAGTACCATTCAGCACTTGAAGCGTTAGATACGTTAAAGGCACCAATTGTTCATTATTTCGACCATACAATGGTTCATGCCGATGATGAAAAACTGAAACAAAATCGTTTGGCACAAATGGTCAAACTTGCAAAAGTCATTCAATCATTTGCGAATATGAACAATTTAATTGTAAAATAAATACCTAAGAACGGTTGCCTTTTTCGAAGGGCAATCGTTTTTTACTCATTTAATTCACGGTTTTTGAGTGGATTTTTGTTTCATTCGGACGAAGATGCGCTATAATATGATGAGTTATGAAATTGATATACATAAAGTAAGGATTCGCTCTCTCTATTTAAAGGTGGTGAGTACAATCGAGTTAAATAAACGGCAAGAGCAGATTTTACAGATTGTCAAAGAGAATGGTCCGATCACTGGAGAGCATATCGCCGATCGGCTGAACTTAACAAGGGCTACCCTCAGACCGGATTTAGCCATTTTAACGATGTCTGGCTTTTTAGAAGCAAGACCAAGGGTCGGCTACTTTTTTACAGGCAAAACAGGCACGCAGCTTCTGGCAGATAAGCTGAAAAAACTTCAAGTGAAAGATTTTCAGTCCATTCCGGTCGTGATACACGAGAATGTTTCGGTTTATGATGCGATTTGTACGATGTTTTTAGAGGATGTGGGCACATTATTCGTTGTGGACGATCACTCTATTTTAACAGGCGTGTTATCAAGAAAAGACCTCCTTCGAGCAAGTATTGGGAAACAAGAGCTTCCGTCTATACCTGTCCATATTATTATGACAAGAATGCCGAACATTACCGTTTGCCGCAAAGAAGATTTTATTATGGATGTGGCCAAGCACTTGATTGAAAAACAAATAGATGCACTTCCTGTTATAAAAGATACGGATAAAGGCTTTGAAGTGGTCGGCAGAATTACGAAAACAAACATGACGAAAATACTTGTTAGCTTATCAGAGAACGAAATTATCTAATTACAGAAGACTGCGAGGGGATGTTATGAGTAATCGTGTAATTTTTGTTGTATCAGATTCAGTCGGAGAAACGGCAGAGCTCGTGGTCAAAGCGGCACTTAGCCAATTTGATGGCGGCTCATCCGACCATTCAAATATTAGAAGAATCCCATATGTAGAGGATGTCGGTACGATTAAAGAAGTGATTTCATTGGCGAAAGCAGATAATGGAATCGTTTGCTTTACTCTTGTTGTGCCAGAAATGCGCCAATTCTTAATTGAAGAAGCAGAAGCGAATGGCGTCGTGTACTATGACATTATCGGTCCACTTATTGATAAAATGGAGACGGCATATGGAAATGAAGCGAAACATGAGCCAGGTCGTGTACGTCAATTAGATGAGGACTATTTTAAAAAGGTAGAAGCCATTGAGTTCGCTGTGAAATATGATGATGGCCGGGACCCAAGAGGTATTCTAAAGGCTGATATTGTGCTGATTGGTGTATCGCGTACGTCTAAGACACCACTTTCTCAATACTTAGCACATAAACGCTTGAAGGTAGCAAACGTTCCGATTGTTCCTGAAGTTGATCCGCCAGAGGAGTTATTCTCAGTTGATCCAAAAAAATGCATCGGCCTAAAAATTAGTCCAGACAAACTAAATCATATCCGTAAAGAACGTTTAAAATCACTCGGTTTAAATGACCGTGCCATTTATGCGAATATCGAGCGGATTAAAGAGGAACTAGAATATTTTGAAAAAGTGGTTGACCGCATTAACTGTCAAGTTGTTGATGTATCGAATAAAGCAGTTGAGGAGACAGCAAATGTCATTCATCAAATGCTGACCAAAAGAGGTTCCGAATAAACTCAGGATGCTCCTCCTGGGTTTTTCCTATGGTGGGAAACGGGTAAACAAAAACAATAGCATATTTGCTGCATTTGTATTATAATAAAAAATTGTGATAAAATGATTGATTTTAGGTTTAAGTTAAGTCAAGAACGAATAAACTAATATTGGCAGAAGTCAAGTGATTCTGAACATAACTTTTCGACAAAATGAGTTTTACTGTTGATTGCTTTATGGGGGAAAAGTATGGTCTTTTTGCTTCTCTAAAGCAGGAATAAGGTGGAGGGATGGAGAATTAGTCACCTGAATGAACGTAAAAAAGAAAGGACGATTTATGTCGATGCAGATGCTTGTCCTGTAAAAGACGAAATCCTTTCTGTCGCATCTCAATTTCAAGTACCTGTGACTTTCATTGCTTCATATGAGCATTTTCAAACCAAACGATCACCACTTGAAGATTGGCGGTTTGTTGATACACATAAGGAAGCAGCAGATTTAGTCATTGCGAACTTAGCTGTCAAGCACGATATTGTTGTCACCCAGGATATTGGTCTGGCCTCCTTACTGCTTCCAAGACAAGTCATTGTTCTGTCTGAAAGAGGACGAATGTACACAAACGAAACAATTGATTTTGATTTGGAACGCAGGCATGTTTCCAGTAAACAGCGAAGAAAAGGTGTATACGGAAAAGGTCCCAAAAAGCTTTTAGAAGAGGATAAAAAGCGATTTATTGCCCAACTACAAAAAATCCTGTCGAATCATGAAGGATTTTTGAATTAAAAGGCGAATAATGTACGACGGAGTGTTATTAGGATGAGCAAACGTATACCAGATGAACTTTTGGAGCAAATCCAAAAAAACGCAGACATTGTCGAAGTGATTGGAGAATACGTACAGCTTAGAAAACAAGGTCGGAATTATTTCGGTCTTTGTCCATTCCATGGTGAAAATACTCCTTCATTCTCTGTTTCAGCAGATAAGCAAATCTTCCATTGTTTTGGCTGTGGTGCAGGAGGCAATGTATTTTCGTTCCTCAGACAAATGGAAGGCTACTCATTTATTGAAGCCGTTTCACATGTTGCTGATAAGTACCATATTGATTTGCCGGATCATGTAGCGAATGCGCAGATCAGTTCCTCACAGCAAGAGGATACAGCAGATCATAAAATGATTGAGGCGCATGAGCTTCTTAAGAAATTTTACCACCATTTGCTGGTAAATACAAAGGAAGGTCAAAACGCACTCGATTATTTAAGGTCCAGGGGCTTTACGGATGAAACAATTGCCAAGTTCGAGATCGGGTATGCTCTCGACTCGTGGGATTTCGTGACCAAGTTTTTAGAAAAACGAGGGTTTGATCCTGCGATGATGGAGAAGGCTGGTCTTTTGATTCAACGAGAAAACGGCACAGGTTTTTTTGACCGCTTTAGAGATCGTGTCATGTTTCCGATTCATGATCATCACGGGACGGTCGTCGCTTTTTCTGGAAGATCACTTGGTGATCAGCAGCCAAAGTATATGAATAGTCCTGAAACGCCACTTTTTCATAAAAGTAAGCTGCTTTATCACTTTCATGACGCGCGTATGCATATTAGAAAACGCGAACGTGCAGTCCTTTTCGAAGGATTTGCTGACGTCATCTCGGCTGTCACAAGTGGTGTTGGCGAAAGTGTTGCAACAATGGGTACGTCTTTAACAGAAGAGCACGTAAAGCTTCTTAGGCGGAACGTAGAAGAGATCATTTTATGTTATGACTCTGACACGGCCGGGTATGAAGCGACCATGAAAGCATCAGATTTGCTTGGAAAAAGAGGATGTAAAGTTCGCGTTGCCATGATACCAGATGGACTTGATCCAGATGATTACATTCGTAAATATGGCGGCGAGAAATTTAGGAATGACATCATAGATGCAAGTGTGACATTAATGACATTTAAGATGAATTTTTTCCGAAGAGGAAAGAATTTGTCTGACGAAGGAGACCGCCTGACTTACATGAAGCAGGTTCTCCGAGAAATCAGCCGATTAAACGGTTCCTTGGAACAAGAGATTTACATGAAGCAGCTGGCCGGGGAGTTCTCCATTTCACTTGACTCATTAAAGGAGCAATTGGAGCTTTTTGAAAAGCAGCAGCGACAAGAGGCCAAGAGCTCGCAAGAAGAAAATGGGCTTGAAAAGCGGCGTGCACATCTGTCAACACAGGTAAGACGAAAACGTCTAAGGCCGGCATATGAAAACGCAGAGCGAATGCTCCTTGCACATATGTTGAAAAATGATGACGTGATCCGAAAAGTGCTTGATAGGATAGGGTTTGAATTTAATATAGATTCGCACAGAGCGCTGGCAACATACATTTATGCATTGTATGAAGAAGGCAAGGAGCCGACCCCGCAGCATCTGATGAACCGTATAGAAGATGATGTGATCAATCAGCTCCTGACGGATATTTTCATGATTCAAGTTGGAGACGAACTAAGTGAAGCTGAATTAAGTGATTATGTAAAAAAAGTGTTGAATCATCGGAATTTGTCAATGATAAAGGAAAAAGAACTAGAACGTGCAGAGGCGGAGAGGCAAAAAGATTTCTTCAAAGCGGCAACACTTGCAAAAGAAATTATTCAGTTGAACCGTTCGCTGAAGTAATACGTCTACTATTTATGACAAGACTTACGGCTGGCAATGAATCCTTTAATGGGAGGAGCATAAGACCGCAAGCATCTTGCCTTCATCATTATTTATTTTATTCCTATTTGCTCATTCTGTTTGATAGAGAGAGAAAGGCAGAGCAGAAGCAAATCGCAAGTTACTTTAGAATTCGTTGCAAGCTTTGGAAGGAGGGATCCATAATGGCTGATAAACAAGCCCACGAAACTGAAACTGAATTAACCTTTGAACAGGTGAGAGATAAGCTCACTGAAACGGGTAAAAAACGGGGCGTTTTAACATACGAAGAAATTGCAGAGCGTATGTCTAGCTTTGAAATTGAATCAGACCAGATGGATGAATACTATGAATACTTAGGCGAACAGGGTGTAGAACTCATCAGTGAAAACGAAGAGACTGAAGACCCAAATGTTCAGCAGCTGGCTAAGGCAGAAGAGGAATTTGACCTGAATGATTTAAGCGTACCACCAGGTGTCAAAATTAATGATCCTGTTCGTATGTACTTAAAAGAGATCGGGCGCGTCAATTTGCTATCTGCGAAAGAAGAGATTACGTATGCTCAAAAGATTGAAGAAGGCGATGAGGAATCAAAAAGAAGATTAGCGGAAGCGAACCTTCGTCTTGTTGTCAGCATTGCGAAACGTTATGTTGGTCGTGGTATGCTGTTCCTTGACTTAATTCAAGAAGGAAACATGGGGCTCATGAAGGCGGTTGAGAAGTTTGATTACCGCAAAGGATACAAATTCTCAACATATGCGACTTGGTGGATTAGACAGGCGATCACACGTGCGATTGCCGATCAGGCGAGAACAATCCGGATCCCGGTTCATATGGTGGAAACCATTAATAAATTAATCCGTGTCCAAAGACAGCTTCTACAAGATCTAGGTAGAGAACCAACGCCAGAAGAAATTGCGGAAGACATGGATTTAACACCAGAGAAAGTAAGAGAAATTCTTAAAATTGCGCAAGAGCCAGTATCTTTAGAAACACCTATTGGTGAGGAAGATGACTCGCATCTTGGTGATTTTATCGAAGACCAAGATGCGACTTCTCCATCAGACCATGCTGCCTATGAGCTCTTAAAAGAGCAGCTTGAAGATGTATTAGATACGCTAACGGACCGTGAAGAAAATGTGCTGAGACTGCGTTTCGGACTAGATGACGGAAGAACACGCACATTAGAAGAGGTAGGAAAGGTTTTTGGCGTAACAAGAGAGCGTATTCGCCAAATTGAAGCGAAAGCTCTTCGTAAATTAAGACACCCAAGCAGAAGTAAACGATTAAAAGACTTCTTAGAATAGAAACCGGACGGATCTTGAGAGAGATCCGTTCTTTCTTCATCAAAATGAAAACGCTTTTTTGATCTGATTATATTTTACTGAATAACAAATGAATTTGCAACGTTCTTAGAGAAAAGATGTATAAAAAATACATCTAAATGTGCTGAAGGCTTCTTTTCTCATTTTGAATCATTTTTGTCTAATCTGTGAACTTGACCAAAGTTTTGTATCATAATTCGTTTACTTTTTGTAAAATTAAAGTAGAATTAGAATTGTTTGCATAGTCTCAAAGGGGTTTTTCACAAAGGGGAGGATGAAAGAAATGAAACGGAATCCACTTATACCATTCTTATTGATTGCCATTTTAGGTATTGGACTCACTTTTTTCTTATCAATGAAGGGGCTGAAAGATGAAGACAAAATTGCCTCTGGGGGCAAAGAGCAAAAGCAAGAAGAGACCGCAAATGCAACGCCGGAAGAATTGTATAAGCAGAACTGTATTAGCTGTCATGGGGAAAACTACGAAGGTGGCGCTGGTCCTGCATTAAAAGGTGTTGGCGACAAGCTTGAAGTAGCAGACATCAAGAAGAAAATTCAAGAAGGCGGAAATGGGATGCCGGGCGGGCTAATTCCGAATGAAAAGCTCGATGAAATGTCAGAATGGGTATCCAAAATTAAATAATAAAGCGCAAAAAGCTCTTTTTCATCAGAAGAGCTTTTTTCATTTGAAAACGACTTTTAAAAAGTCCATAATTTATATAAGATAGACAAGTATGAACATTAAAGAAAAGTAGTGATATGGATGAATGAAATGAATTTGTCAAAACGATTAAAAAGAGTCGCAGACTTTTTACCAAAAGAGGCGGTCTTTGCTGATATTGGCTCAGATCATGCCTATTTGCCATGTTATGCGATATTACATCATAAAGCATTGAAAGCCATTGCTGGTGAAATTACTGATGGACCACTTCAATCTGCGAAGCAGCAAGTACATAGGCTTGAATTAGATGAGCAGATTTCAGTCAGAAAAGGAAATGGCCTTGAAGTGATTGAAAAAGGCGAGGTAAATGCTGTCACGATTGCAGGGATGGGCGGAGCACTTATTGCAAGCATTCTAAATGAAGGTAAACACAAGCTCACAGGGCAGGAGAGGCTTATTCTTCAGCCTAATATTCATGCCCACCATATTCGTTTATGGCTCTATCAAGAGGGGTATGAATTGATGGATGAAGTGATTTTAGAAGAGGATGGCAAAATATACGAAATCATCATTGCCGAAACTGGCGACAAAGATAAAGCCTATGAAGGCATGTCGATTGAAAAAGGCATGCTCGTTGGTCCGTTTCTTGCCAAAGAGCAAAATGATGTCTTCCGGCGCAAATGGATGAATGAGCTTCAGCACATGGAGCATATAGAAGGCCAGATTCAAAAAGCAGCGCCGACGGAAGAGAACAAAGAACGTCTGAAAGAGCTGAATGCGAAAATAAAAATGCTAAAGGAGGTTTTGACTGTTGGCTAAAACAGTGAACGGGCATGAAATCATCCAATTATTTGAGCAATTCTCACCAAAGGCATATGCGGTGGAAGGTGATAAAATTGGGCTCCAGATTGGAACGCTGAATAAAAAAGTGACCAATGTCATGATCACCTTAGATGTATTAGAAAATGTGGTAGATGAGGCAATTGAGCGGAAGGTGGATCTCATTATTGCCCACCATCCGCCAATTTTCCGTCCATTAAAACATGTGGCGACAGATCAGCCGGCAGGACGGATCATTGAGAAATGCATCAAACATGATATTGCGGTGTATGTAGCACATACAAACCTGGATGTGGCTGATGGAGGAGTCAATGACTTGCTTGCAGAGGCTTTAGAGCTCGGGGAAACAAAAGTGCTAGTTCCAACATACGAAGATCCAATTAAGCAGCTAGCTTTGTATGTCCCAGTGGAATTTGAAGAGGCCATCAGGACGGCTTTAGGAAATGCGGGAGCTGGCCATATTGGCAACTACAGTCATTGCGCTTTTTCAAATGAAGGGACAGGCAGTTTTCTGCCATCAGAAGAAGCTGTGCCATTTATTGGTGAGACGGGTAAATTGGAATTTGTGAAAGAAGTACGAATTGAAACCATTTTCCCAGCGAGTATTGAAAAACAAGTGATTCGTGAAATGATCAAAGCACACCCTTATGAAGAAGTGGCTTACAGTGTACACACGACAGATCTTCCTCCTATTCAAAAAGGCCTTGGCCGTATTGGAGAATTAAAAGAACCTATGACACTTAAAGACTTCACTCAATTTGTGAAAACGAAGTTAGATGTGAATGGAGCGCGTTTTGTAGGAGATCAGGAAGCGGTCGTGAAAAAAGTAGCTGTGCTTGGAGGAGACGGAAATAAATATATCCATCAAGCGAAAAGAATGGGTGCAGATGTGTACGTGACTGGCGACCTTTATTTCCATGTCGCTCACGATGCCATGATGCTCGGACTGAATGTAGTGGACCCAGGTCATTACGCAGAAAAGATCATGAAAGAGGGCGTGAAGACAAAGCTAGAATCGCTATGTACAGATAAAAAATATGATGTGCAATTCTTTGTATCAGAATCAAACACAAATCCGTTTCAATTTGTGTAAATAAAAACGTCAGAGCATAGCAGCTCTGACGTTTTTTTATTTCTTTGTTTTCACGCGAGGTAATATCTTAGAAAGAGGAACCGTCCGTTCAATTTTCCATGTCGATTCATCATCAGGTTCGTAGTTTTCTAAGAAACGAATGACTTCTTTTGTAATAGGTGTTGGTGTGGAAGCACCTGCAGTAACGGCAACTGTTTTTACCCCTTGGAGCCATTCAAGCTTTAACTCACTGAGATCACCAATTCGGTAAGCCTGCGTTCCTGCAATCTCCATTGACACTTGCGCCAGACGATTTGAGTTATTGCTTTTTGGATCGCCGACCACAATGGTCAGATCGGCTTGGCCTGCTTGCTGTGACACAGCTTCCTGACGTACCTGTGTCGCAAGGCAGATTTCTTGATGGTACTCGACGTGAGGGTATTTTTCTTTAATGAGCTCCATCAGATCATGAACATCCCACTGAGACATTGTCGTCTGATTGGTGATGAGTAGTTTATCTGACGTTAAATCGAGCGCTTTAATATCAGCTTCTGTTTCGACAAGGTGCACTTTGTCAGGTGCAACACCGACGGCTCCTTCTGGCTCAGGGTGCCCCTTTTTCCCGATATAAATAATGTCATATCCATCAGCTGTTTTTTCTGAAATGAGTTCATGTGTTTTCGTGACATCTGGACACGTCGCATCAATGGCGACAAGGCCTTTTTCTTCTGCAATTTGACGGACTTCAGGAGATACGCCGTGAGCGGTGAAAATCACTGTGCCACTTTCAACCTGTTTTAAAATATCTAGACGGTTTGGTCCGTCCAGTGTGTAAATTCCATCTTCTTCGAAGGCATCTGTGACATGTTTGTTGTGCACAATCATACCTAATATATAAATTGGGCGTGGCAAGTTTTTATCAAGTGCGGCATTTTTAGCAATGACCATTGCATCTACAACGCCATAGCAATAGCCACGCGGCGAAATTTTAATTACATTCATTTATTCGTCCTCCTGTAGGGAAGTGCTGCTAGAGAAGAACAATATAAAAAGCCGTGAAAAACGGCTTTTGATCATTCTCTTCCTTCATTATAGCCAAAGTAAGCGCATATATCAAAGATTGTTATACATGGGAAACACTTCGCCTTTAAAAGATCACTAGACATATAGTTTCGGAATGGAACTGCCCGATCTTTTTTTCGGTTTTGCTTCAGGAGCAGCTGATGTGTATACAGTGTTTTTTTTGACAAGGATGTCCTCTGGTTCTTCTTCTTTTCCTTCTTCTATTTCATCATCAACTGGTTCTTGCGGAACGTCTGTTTCTGCAGTGATTTCTTTTGGTTCTTCGTCTGCATCATTCGTATTTGTTTCATCATCATCCGCACTGCCAAGCTGGCTATAGAGTTTAATCATGGCAGGCAAATTTCTGACTAAAGGACCGTATTGCTGAATCATAGGCGTGAATTGCTGCGCCATTCCGAGTACTTTTTGAACATTTCCTAACATGCTTGAAAGGTTCGCAGGGTTTGCGAAGCTCTGGATTCCTTGTAATCCCGCACCACCTCCAGCTCCAGAGATCCCTGCTCCTCCAGCTCCAGGAAGAAATTTTGCCAGCATGCCCTTAATTCCGGCTCCGCCGCCTAGTGCTCGGCTTTCGCCTCCAGGAATGCCACCCATCCCGCGTAGACCGCCGCCTTGTACAGACGGAGAGCGAGGCATCATTTGTTGAAATTGGTTGCCTTGCCCTTGAAAAGGCTGTTCGATCGGAGCCTGCTGTCTCCGTTGAAAAATCCCGGGCTGACCGCCATTTCCAAGGTGCCGGCGTGAGGGACGATGCGGCTGAAAATCGCCCATAGGCCTTTGCCCTAACATACTTGTACCTCCCTTACTGCATTCTCTTTCTCTTCATAGGTTATGCAGGGAAGTATCATTTGGTTTCCTGTGAGAAAAGCGGACATGGTTTTTTTGCTGAAAATCAGCTATAATGAGGAGATGAGCAAAAAGGCATTGCCTTAAGGAGTGAAAACATGAAAGAAACGAAATTTACGACATATGAATTAAAGTCTTTTATTATAGATGCTATTCATGAACTGGGCTTTTATGAGCCGACTGATATTCAAAAAAGAATCATCCCTGCTGTTTTAAAAGGTGAAAGCGTGATTGGACAGTCACAAACAGGGACAGGGAAAACCCATGCGTATTTATTGCCGCTTATTCATTCAATTGATCCAAGCAAAGAGCAAGTACAAGTGGTCATTACTGCACCAACACGAGAATTAGCGAATCAAATTTTTAAAGAAGCACAAACGATCTTAAAAAATACGTCTCCAGAAGAAGAAATCAAGGCAAAGCTTTACATTGGCGGAACGGACAAGCAGAAATCCATTCAAAAGCTAAAGAATCAGCCGCACTTAGTGGTCGGCACTCCTGGACGTATTGCTGATCTTATTCATGAGCAAGCGCTGAATGTGTACAAAGCAACATCTCTTGTCATTGATGAAGCAGACCTTATGCTAGATATGGGCTTTTTAGAAGATGTGGATCGTATTGGTTCACAAATGCCAGAACAGTTGCAAATGCTCGTGTTCTCAGCAACTATCCCAGAAAAATTAAAACCTTTCCTCAAAAAATATATGGATAATCCGAAATATGCACATGTTGAACCGAAACGCATTACGGCTGAAAACATTCAGCATATTTTAGTTCCATCTAAACAACGTGATAAATTAAAATTACTTCATGAAATGGTGACGAATGTACAGCCTTATTTAGGGATCATCTTTGCCAATACAAAATCAACTGTTGATGAAATTGCCTCATTCCTACAGGAAAAAGGAATGAAAATCGGGGTGCTTCATGGCGGTTTAACGCCTCGTGAACGTAAAAAAGTGATGAAACAAATTGAAGATTTGGAGTTCACATATATTGTGGCATCTGATCTTGCTGCCCGCGGGATTGATATTAAGGGCGTCAGCCACGTGATTAACTATGAGCTCCCATCCGATCTTGATTTTTATGTTCACCGTGTGGGAAGAACGGCTCGCGCTGGTTCATCTGGCATTGCAATGACCATTTATGATCTCGCTGATGAGGATGCACTCGTTCAAATTGAAAAAATGGGTGTTGTGTTTGAAAACAAAACGATTGTTCATGGCGAATGGCGAGATGCAGATGATCGTTTGAAGCGTCAAAGACGTAAAAAAGCACCAAATGAAATTGAAGAAAAAGCAAAACGCCTTGTCAGAAAACCGAAAGCCGTCAAACCTGGATATAAAAAGAAAATGACACGTGAGATGGATAAGATCAAAAGACAAGAACGTAGAAAGTCAAAGCGTAACGGAAAGTAGGGGGACACATTGTTGAAGATTGGATCACATGTATCCATGAGCGGAAAACATATGCTACTTGCAGCGAGTGAGGAAGCTGCCTCTTATGGTTCAAATACTTTTATGATTTATACAGGTGCACCGCAAAATACGCGCCGTAAAAAAATTGAAGATCTCAATATTGAAGCTGGACAAGCGCATATGAAAGAGCATGGTATGACAGATATCGTCGTTCATGCACCGTATATTATCAATATTGGGAACACAGTGAATCCAGCGACATTTGAGCTTGGAGTGGATTTCCTTCGCTCTGAGATAGAGCGTACAGAAGCGCTAGGTGCAAGACAAATTGTTCTTCATCCAGGTGCGCATGTCGGAGCAGGTGCAGATGCTGGAATTCAAAAAATCATTGAAGGTCTCAATGAAGTCATTGTGAAGGGGCAGGAGGTTCAAATTGCGCTGGAAACAATGGCGGGAAAAGGATCAGAGTGCGGAAGAAGCTTTGAAGAGCTTGCTCAAATTATTGACGGTGTGACACATAACGAAGCACTTTCTGTCTGCTTTGATACGTGTCACACGCACGATGCTGGTTATCCCATTGTGAGTGATTTTGATGGAGTATTAGAAGAATTTGATCGAATTGTTGGGATCGACCGAATCAAAGTTCTTCATATTAATGATAGTAAAAATGTACAAGGCGCAAGAAAAGACCGACATGAAAATATCGGTTTCGGAGAAATTGGTTTTGATGCCCTGAGCTATATCGTTCATCATCCACAGCTTCAAGATGTGCCGAAGATTCTAGAAACGCCTTATGTAGGTGAAGATAAAAAGAACAAGAAACCACCTTATAAATTCGAAATTGCGATGCTGAAAGAAAAGCAATTTGATGAAGGTTTACTAGATAAGATTACGGGTCAATAAAAAGTGCATGCAATGTGATGAGGTGCCGCTAAATGCGGCCCTTTTTTGCCTAATTTGTGAACTGATTAAACAGATCGTTGACGGTCTGTGCAGTTTGTTTAGACGTAATCGCTTCTACTTGCTTAAGCAGCCGGTTGCGCTCTGCATCATTAAAAATATTGACGTTTTTCCCATTCATGAGTTTGGCGACCTCAGCAGCCTGATTGGATGTTAAACTGACCCCGTACTGTTTCGCATACCTTAACAAATCATTTGCTGTGATCTGATTCAGACGCTGCAACACAATTTTTTGAATTAAAATCAATTCCATTCCTCCCCTCTGTATCAATGTATGGGCGAAAACGGAAAATGTGCAAAAAATTTTATTTTACTCTGTGAAATGATAAAATAGTAAAGTGAATAAAATGTTCATTGAAAACTAAACATGTGTAGAAGGGAGAACGTATGGCAAATAGTAAACAGCATAGAAAGGAATCAGTGCCTCATTTTATTTTGAGAATTTTTCTGATTCTAGTAGGAGCTGCATGTGCAGCAGTCAGCATTGAATTATTTTTAGTGCCAAACAATATTATTGATGGAGGCATCATCGGTATTTCGCTTATTTTGGATTATCTTTTTACGGATAACCCATTCATTAATTTCGCGACGATTGTTGTCATTTTAAATATTCCATTTATGATATCAGGATACAAACATATTGGGAAAACCTTCTTGATTTCCACTGTGATTGGGATTGTCAGCTTGGCCGTGATTGAATCTTCACTCCATCATGTAGAAGCATTTACGACGCAGCCGATTTTAGCTACTGTATTTGGGGGGCTGTTACTCGGGTTTGGCGTTGGGCTTGTGATACGGAATGGAGGCTCAATGGACGGAACGGAAATCTTAGGAATTCTTCTGACGAAAAAAATTCCTTTCTCCGTCGGTGAGTTTGTCATGATCGTCAATGTGTTCATTTTTATTTGGGCGGGCTTTGTCTTCGGACCGGAGCAAGCTATGTATTCTGTCATGACATATTATTTGGCAATGAAAACAATTGATGCTGTCATTCAAGGACTAGATGAAACAAAAGCTGTCATTATCGTTTCGGATTATTATGATGAAATTTCAGATGCGATCCTTCATCGTCTCGGCAGGGGAACGACCAAGCTTAGAGGAAAAGGCGGTTATACCGATGAAGAAAAAGATGTCATTTACGCCGTCGTGACAAGACTTGAAATTACGAAGCTGAAATCTATCGTGTTTGAAATTGATGGTCAAGCCTTTATTACGATTATGGATACGCATGAAACAAAAGGCGGTAAATTCAAAACAGCCATTCATTAGCTTTTATTTTACTTTTTTATCTTTCTTTTATATAATGAAATGTATGTATGGACAAAGAAAATGGCTTTTGCCATTTTCTTTTTGTTGTATAAATCGTAATCATTCTTTTTATATTGGATTAAAGGTGGAAAGATTTATGGCAAAGCCAATTATTGAAATGAAGGATATTTCGTATTCATATGGACAGCGAAATGTCATCGATCACATTCATTTAACAGTAGAGGAAGGAAACTTTCTAGCACTTGTTGGACCGAATGGATCTGGTAAAACAACCTTATTAAAATGCCTGCTTGGCTTGATTAAACCACAGCAGGGAGAATTGAAGCTCTTTGGCACACCTGCTCAAAAATTTAAAGACTGGGATCAAATTGGATTTGTTTCTCAAAAGGCGAATAGCTTTAATACAGGGTTTCCTGCTTCTGTATACGAGGTCGTGGCAAGTGGTTTAACGGCGAAGATTGGTTTATTCAAACGCATGACTAAGCAAGATAAGCTTCAAGTAGATGAGGCCATACGCTCAGTTGGCATACAAGACTTAAAACACCAAAACATTGGTGAGCTTTCAGGCGGTCAGCAGCAGCGTACATTTATTGCCCGTGCGCTCGTCAGTCAGCCGAAGCTGCTCATTTTAGATGAGCCGACTGTGGGTGTAGACCAAAGAACAGTAGAGGGCTTTTATCAGCTGTTAGAAACATTGAACAAAGAAAAAGGAATGTCTTTAATTCTCGTTACACATGACGTAGGAACCGTTTCTGACAAAGTCACGCATGTGGCTTGTTTAAATCAGACACTTCATTTTCATGGAGATGCGGAAACGTTTGATTCGATGGATGATCAGGCGCTTTCTCAGTTTTACGGGCATGACATTCAAGTGATTCATCACGATCATCACCATCATGGGGGACATGAATAATGCTATTTCCATTTTTTCATTATGAATTTTTACAAAATGCGTTTATCGCAGGGATGCTGATCGGCTTTATTGCGCCCTTACTTGGTGTATTTATTGTCGTGAGAAGGCTCTCTCTCATCGCAGATGCGCTTAGTCACGTGTCACTTGCTGGGATAGCGGCAAGTTTATTCCTTGATAAAAAATTTGGACTTTTGACAGGGGTTAGCCCGCTTTACTTAGGAATGGCTTTTTCTGTGGCTGGCTCATTGTTTATTGAACGTCTGCGCTCTGTGTATAAACATTATCAGGAGCTGGCGATTCCCATTATTTTATCAGGTGGTATTGGGATCTCTGTTATTTTCATTTCACTTGCAAATGGTTTTAATACAGATTTGTTCAGCTATTTGTTTGGAAGTGTCAGTGCGGTTTCAAGGCTCGATCTTTGGATTATTGTTGGGATCTCACTTGTTGTTGTATTAGTGGTTGTGCTCTTGTATAAAGAATTGTTTTTGCTTTCTTTTGATGAAGAACATGCGAAGGCTTCTGGTATTTCAGCGAAGTGGATTCATTTTATTTTTATTTTAGTTGTTGCACTTGTCATCGCAGCATCGATGCGTATTGTCGGTACACTCCTAGTGTCGGCACTCATGACACTGCCTGTTGCGGCAAGTATTCGGATTGCCAAAGGGTTTAAACAGGCGATTTTCCTTTCCATCTTATTTGGGGAATTGTCTGTCATGGTCGGCTTGATTTTAAGTTATTATCTTGATTTAGCGCCGGGTGGAACCATTGTGATGCTGTCTATTTTGATTTTAATCGGGTGTATTAGTATTGGGAAATTCAGAAGGGGGAATCATCATGAACGTACAAGAAGCGCTTGATTTATTAAAGGAAAAAGGCTATAAATATACAAGCAAACGTGAAGATATGCTTCAATTGTTTTCTGATTCTGATAAATACTTGACCGCTAAAAATGTATTAACAGCATTAAGTGAAGATTACCCAGGGCTTAGTTTTGATACGATTTATCGAAACCTGTCTTTATATGAAGATCTTGGGATATTAGAGACAACGGAATTATCAGGGGAGAAACTGTTCCGTTTTAAATGTTCGTTTTCCCATCATCATCATCACTTTATTTGTTTGACATGCGGTAAAACAAAGGAAATCGACGCTTGCCCTATGGACAAGCTTGATGCTGATCTAGAGGATTATCACATTAGCGGACATAAATTTGAGATTTACGGAACGTGTCCTTCTTGCGAACCGAAGGAAGTTCATTCATGAAAGAAGCCAGCCGATGGGCTGGCTTTTTGTTTTGTCATGTTGAAAACGTTTTACAAAGGATAGCTGTTTCATTAAAATGAGAACAACAGATCATCTATAGAAGCAGATTTGAGTCTTTAGAAATAGGGGGAGGGGTCAAAAGTGGCGTATTATATCGTATTCGATGTAGGCGGGACAAAAACAAAGCACGGGGTCATGAATCGAAATGGTGAGCTGATCACGAGCGGCGACTACGAAACAAACTGCCGGCAGCTTAAGCGGTTTTTAGAGGACATGGAGAACGTGGTGAAAGAGTATCAAAGGACTTGGGATATCAAAGGGATTGCGATGAGTCTTCCGGGGTTTGTTGACAGTCAAACGGGTTATACGGAATTTGCAGGAGCGATTATTGCTTTAAATGGCCAAAATGTCAAAACACTTTTGGAAGAAAAAACATCACTTCGTGTAGAAGTAGAAAATGATGCGAACTGTGCAGCTCTGGCTGAAAAATTTAGTGGTCATGCGAAAGAGTGTGACAGCTTTATATGTATGACGCTTGGGACTGGTGTCGGCGGTGGTATTTTTGCTGGTGGCGAGCTTGTGCGCGGTGCCTCTTTTCGCGGCGGTGAATTTGGCATGATGCTGACAGAAACAGAAAACGGTCAGTTTACCACACTCAACAGCAGTGCTTCGACAGCTGGATTGATACGAAGCTACAAAGAGCAGCAAGGAATTCCACAAAGTCAGCAAATCGACGGTCAAGAAATCTTTGAAAAAGCCAAGCAAGATCCGGCCATTGAGAAGATGATCGATAAGTGGTACAAGCGAATCGCAATTGGCATTTACAATGTGGCAACAGTTCTCAATCCAGAGAAAATCCTCATTGGCGGGGGCGTGAGTGCAAGGCCCGATTTGATTCCAAACATTGAGAAACATTTACATACTTTGCATGCATGGAAAAACATACAGGTGACACTGGAAACGTGCTATTACTTCAATCAGGCAGGTATGATGGGTGCACTTTATCATTTTTTAATAAAAGAAGGACATCATCGTACAATCAAAAAGCCGATACATTAAACTGATCGGCTTCAGCGCGCAGACAAACCCTCGCATTCTTTGTCAGTCCTGCGTGCTGGTGCTCACGAATGTTACATTCGCTCCGCGCCAGTACTCGTCCTTCCTAGGGCTGCAAAGGTTTTCTATCACGCTGAAACGAAGACAAAGGGCTAAAATAAAGTTCATTTTAGCCCTTTGTCAACAATCTGAAGCCGATACATTAAAAACGTATCGGCTTTTGATCTGTTTTAGTAAGCAGTTTGCAGACGCTTTTCATACTGTTTGATCCATTGGGATGCTTCTTGCCAATTATTCACGCGAATGATCCGTTCATCAATTGGCATTTGATTATACGGTGAGTTAAACAGAATCACTGGAATGTCAGCTTCTTTTGCAATCATTGTGGCATTGCCATGATGATCTTCAAAAAACACATCGATCTTATGTTTTTGAACAGCTTCCACCTTATGATGTCCGCCAACAAGCTCGATATCGTCATAATGGACATGATTCTCCTCAAACCATTTGTAGGTGATGTCTGAGTGATGCTGCCTTCTGGCTGTGATATAAATCAATTGATGATGATGTTTCATTTGATTGAGGATTTCTTTTGCACCCTCGGCAGGCTTTGCCTGTTTATAAATAAGAGGCTCATACTCATTCATCCAGCCCCAAAATTCTTCATTTGAAATCTTTAAAAGCTTCGTCAAATCATATTCCGTCATATCATCTAGTGTGATGTCACATTGAAACGACTCATTTAAGTAGGGGACAAAGGTGTCCTGCGCCGTGACTGTGCCATCGATATCAATTCCTAAACGTAACATGCCCACACTCCTCATATTTATCCTCTTAAAGTGTAACATAATCAATTCACAATTCCAGCAAGTTTTAGCAAACATGAAACAGACATTTTTGCTCATACTAAAAAAGCTCCTTTCTATTAACCAAAAGGGGGAATTGATCATGGAAAGAGACGAAGATTTCAGAAGAAATGATCGTGAAATCGACACACACTTTAGTAATGATGATAGCTATTTAGAGGAAACAGCTGCTGAAATAGCAGAGCCATATCAAGCATCAAGAGATCGTGAAGACAGAAGAGAACGTGACCATGTAGGTGACGATTCAGGCAGTAAGGGGATAGGCTATACAGCACTCGCGATTGCGATTATCTCATTATTTGTCTTGCCGGTGCTATTAGGGGTAGCGGCAATCGTCGTTGGTTATGTTGCAAGAAGAAAAGGAGCACATGCGCTTGGCGCGTGGTCAATCGGGATCGGAATCGTTTCCGTCATCCTCGGCATCTTTATCACCCCGTTCTTTTAACAGGATAGGAACAGAAAAACGCCTGACAGTGATGTCAGGCGTTCTTTGTTATGCGTTCGCTTGTTTTGCTTTTTCAGCTTCCATTTTTGCATAATGTTCTTCAGCGATTTTATCGATTTCTTTTTTCAGTTCTTCGACCATTGTTTCTTCTGGCACTTTCCGAACGATTTCACCTTTGCGGAATAAAAGGCCTTCACCTCTAGCGCCAGCGATGCCAATATCAGCTTCACGCGCTTCACCCGGACCGTTTACAGCACATCCGAGAACAGCTACTTTAATTGGTGCTTTAATTTTAGAAATATATTCTTCGACTTCATTTGCAATGCTAATGAGGTCAATTTCAATTCGTCCACAAGTTGGACAAGAGATGAGTGTTGCTGCATTTGATGCAAGGCCAAATGATTTTAATAATTCACGTGCCACTTTGACCTCTTCGACCGGGTCAGCACTTAATGAAATACGGAGTGTGTTACCAATCCCCATATTCAAGATTGCGCCAAGACCAGCTGCACTTTTGACCGTACCTGCAAATAACGTACCTGATTCTGTAATCCCAAGATGAAGAGGGTAATCAAAGGCTTTTGCTGCTTTTTCGTATGCCTCAATCGCAAGGTTTACATCAGATGCTTTCATACTGACAATGATGTCATGAAAATCTAGGTCTTCTAAAATTTTAATGTGATGCAGTGCACTTTCAACCATACCATCTGCTGTTGGATAGCCGTATTTATCAAGAATCTTTTTCTCGAGTGAACCGGCGTTTACCCCAATACGAATTGGAATGCCTTTTTCTTTTGCCGCTTTCACAACAGCTTCGACTTTTTCTCGTCTTCCGATGTTTCCTGGGTTGATACGAATTTTGTCTGCACCTGCTTCAATGGCTTTCAGTGCAAGCTTGTAGTCAAAATGAATGTCGACAACAAGGGGAATGTTGATTTGTTTTTTAATGTCCGCAATCGCATTTGCTGCACGCTCATCTGGGCATGCGACACGCACGATTTGACAGCCAGCTTCTTCTAAACGTTTAATTTCAGCTACTGTCGCTTCGACATCATGTGTTTTGGTTGTCGCCATACTTTGAATGACGACTTCATTGTTTCCACCTATAGTTAAAGGTCCCACTTTGACGGGACGCGTTTTTGTACGATGTGTGACTTCACTCACTTGTCAATCGCTCCTTAGTGTACATGCAATTCGTTTGCAGTGTACGACGTGTTTTACATCTCATATTGTAACAGTCTCTTTGTATGAATGACAAGGAATTAACGTTTTATCTCTTATAGACCGGAAACTTGTATGTGCTGCCTGCCCGAATTTCGTTCGCTTTGACGCCTTGATTCAGTGCTTCAAAGTCTTCGATCACTTTATCTAATGGCTTACTTGTATGTACGATAGAGACGACGGTTTGACCTTGTTTAACAGTAACAGTTTTATATGCCTGTTTATCAGCTGTTTGAAAGGCGCTGGCGGGAACAGCAGGTCCTTCCTGAACGGGGATCGTTCCATTTTTCAAATCAAAAAAGATAATAAAGAGGACAAACAAACTGACTAGTAAAAAAATAATTCGCCGCATTTTACTCACCGCTTTTAAGAGTTTACTTCAGTGTATGCATGTCCTGAGTTGATAGAACCAAAAAGAGTGAAAAAGCTAGGGAAGGGTGGTTCTAGTGAGTTCTATTATGACTTGTAATCGGAAAAATCTTTGATAAGCCGAAGCGCTTTCTTTATTATGATAAAATAAAAAAAGGGGGAGAGTATATGAAGAAAATCAGTCAGCATATATATGTAAGAACACTAACAGAAAGTGATGCAGAAGCTCTATTAACACTTGAACGAGAGAATCGCACCTATTTTCAGCAATTTACACCTTTGGTTCAGGATGATTTTTTTACTGTACCTCGTCAAAAGGAACGGATTAACCGCAGTATGCAAAGGCGTGCAAAAGATGAAGCCTACATGCACGGTATTTTCTTAAATGAAACAGATGCATTAATTGGAACGATCTCACTCCATTCTGTTGAAAGAGGACCGATTCAAGGGGCTTTGCTTGGATATGTGCTTGATGAAAGGCAAGGCGGGAAGGGGTATATGACAGAGGCGATTCGTTTGATTATCGATTATGCCTTTTATGAACTGTACCTTCACCGTATTGAGGCTGGCGTAAAACCATCTAACATTGGTTCCATTCGTGTGCTTGAGAAGACAGGGTTTGAAAATGAGGGACTTCATCGTAAAAAAGTAAAGATCAATGATAAGTGGGAGGATCACTATTTGTTTGCGATCATCCATCCAGATGAGTCATAGGGTCAAAACAAATAAAAAAGCTCCCCGAAATGAGGGAGCTTATTTTTTTGCAGGTATTTCTTTAACGACAAGATATAAGAAAATAAAGTTAATCACCCAATTTAATAAAAATGAGTTCGCAACCGGCGTGTTTAATGCACTCATGATGGCGAAAAAGACGGTTGTTAATGTGAGTGAATAGGCAGAGAGCTTCCAAAGCATTTGAAAGGACAGCTCTTTTTGCTGCATTCGTTTAATAAATGTACCAAGCATGGCTAGGAATGTTGCGCTGATGAACATGAGAGCAGCAGTAGATAGGTACAGCAGGACACAAATGACAGGGATAATGATCGCTTGATTCTGGTTTGTGACGCTGGCAAGTTCATCTTTTGTGAGTGTTCCGCCAAGCAGCTGGTATGGAATATCTGTCATTTGTCCGTCAATGGCAATCACTGCTTTTTCTTTCAATAACGCAATGGCTGTTTGTTTTGATTCAAGCTCACTTGATTTTATTTTTTCAGCGGGATCAAAAATAATCGTGATGCCGTTTTCTTCTTTTTCGATCGGCGTGCTTTGATCCGCTTGAAGCGTTCCTTTTTCAATGGAAAAGTCGGGTAAATCTTTTTTTATCACATGCTGAAATCCTGACATCGCATTTGAAATCTCTTTGCTCATATGATAGCCCTGGGGGACAGCTGCGATGATCGAAAGGATAAAGATGAATAAAATAGCCTTTCCAATCCCAGTAAAACGTGCTCTGGCAATATCTTTTGGTGAATAAATTCCTTTTAACAATAAACTAAATACGTTCAACCGATTCACTTCCTACATTCTTTTCTATTTCTCACATTGTATCAATGTCTATCCATCCAGTACAAGTACGGCCTTCATTGCTGGTTAAGATAGAAGGAATGAGGCATAATGTATACAGCATATAAAAAGGAGGCGGCTGCGGATTGGACGTGCTGTATTGGATTTTGATCGGCTGTGCATTTATCATTGCGTTTGTGGGACTTGTCTATCCAATCATTCCTAGTGTGGTTTTCATGGTTCTTGGGTTTATTTTATATGGGCTCTTTTTTAGCTTTGAGAAATTGACGCTCACCTTTTGGCTCATTCAAGCCATGTTTACAGCTGTGTTATTTGCCGCGGATTATGTCTCCAATCTGATTGGGGTGAAACGCTTTGGCGGCAGCCGGGCGGCCATTTGGGGAAGTACCATTGGGCTTTTAGCCGGTCCTTTTGTGATTCCGATTGCTGGAATTATCATTGGTCCATTTATCGGCAGTGTCATCGCAGAGCTGCTCGTTCATCAAAAAGATCTGAAGACAAGTGTGAAAGTTGGGCTTGGCTCATTAATTGGTTTTGTGTCAGGCGTATTTGCAAAAGGGTTGATTCAAGCACTGATGCTGGGAATCTTTTTGTTTTATGTGCTTCGCTAAATGGAAAATCGGTGTTTAACACTCTTTCTGAAGGGTTAAATACAAAATAAACACTGAAATGTTTCAGATCATGAGCAATAACGTTGAAACAAGCCGTTTCTTTTGATACTCTTTGATTAGGGTGAATTGCTTGCTTACTAAGGAAGCATTTCAGTACATACATTTCTAAGGAGGAATTTAACCATGGCTTTTAAACTTCCAGAATTACCATATGCTTACGATGCATTAGAACCACATATCGACAAGGAAACAATGACGATTCACCACACAAAACACCATAACACTTATGTAACAAACTTAAACAAAGCAATCGAAGGTGTATCAGCTCTTGAAGATCAATCAATTGAAGAGCTAGTGGCTAACTTGAACTCTGTGCCTGAAAACATTCGTACAGCTGTACGTAACAATGGCGGAGGACATGCGAACCACTCATTATTCTGGACGCTTCTTTCACCAAACGGTGGCGGCGCACCAACTGGTGAACTTGCAGATGCGATCGAAAAAGAATTAGGCGGATTTGAAAAATTCAAATCTGATTTCGCTGCAGCAGCTGCAGGACGCTTTGGTTCTGGTTGGGCATGGCTTGTTGTGAACAATGGCAAACTTGAAATCACAAGCACACCAAACCAAGATTCTCCTTTAACTGAAGGAAAAACACCAATCCTAGGACTAGACGTTTGGGAGCATGCTTACTACCTAAACTACCAAAACCGTCGTCCTGATTACATTTCAGCATTCTGGAATGTTGTGAACTGGGATGAAGTGGCTCGCCTTTACAGCGAAGCTAAATAAATGATTTGATTTGAAAAGACCTGCTTCTCTCTGAGAGCGGGTCTTTTTATATTTTCCCTCCTTTTTTTACATATCTGCCTTTTGATGAGACAGACTATTGTGTAGAAAAGGAGAATGAATGATATGAGCAGATTAAAGAAAATGTTCGGGGACATGGATGTCACAAGAGATTTATTGCTCCTCCTCACGATTGGCGGATTATACGCACTTGCGATTGCGCTTTCGAATACGTTTGTGAACGTGTATTTATGGAAACAGTCTGGGCGATTTACAGACCTTGCGATTTATAACTTGGCAATTGTTGTCCTTCAGCCCATTACCTTTTTATTTGCTGGACGGCTCGCTAAAAAAATAGATCGTGCATTTGTCCTTCGTTTCGGTGTCATCTTCTTAGCCGCTTTTTACTTAATTGTTCTCATGGCAGGAGAGCAAGCGGCAGCTCGGCTCGTGTTATTAGGCAGTGTGCTTGGAATCGGCTATGGTTTTTACTGGCTTGCCTTTAACGTGCTCACTTTTGAGATTACTGAACCTGAAACAAGGGATTTCTTTAATGGATTTTTAGGAGTGCTTACCTCTACAGCCGGTATGATCGGGCCGCTCATTGCAGGAATTGTCATTTCTCAATTAACGGATGATACAGGCTATACAGTAATTTTCACTTTATCGCTTTTTTTGTTTTCACTAGCGGTTGTGATGAGTTTTTTCCTCAAGAGGAGACAATCAAAAGGAAAATTTATCATTAAGCAAATTTGGAAAGAGCGCCATGCGGACGAGAATTGGCGTAAGATCACAACTGCTCACTTTTTTCAGGGGCTCCGTGAAGGCGTGTTTGTCTTTTTAATCAGTGTCTTTGTGTTTATTGCAACAAACAGTGAGCTTGCTTTAGGCACATTTGGTCTAGTCAATTCAGGTGTTGCCTTTTTTGCCTATTTTTTTGCTACTCGTTTGATTAAGAAAAAATGGCGCAAAAAAGCGATTATGTTTGGCGGGCTTATTTTATACGGCGCTTTATTTTTAATCGTCTTTCACTTGTCCTATGTATCACTGCTTATGTACGCAGTAGCCATTGCGATCGGCTACCCGCTTCTGCTAGTTCCGTATGTCTCTTTAACTTACGATGTCATCGGTCATGCCAGATATGCAAGAAAAGCCCGAATTGAATATATTGTCGTCAGAGAACTATTTTTAAATGCAGGGCGTATTTGTTCGATTGTCTTTTTTCTTTTATCTGTCACCTTACTGGGCGATCGGCTTGGGATTCCTGCTTCACTTGTCATACTCGGAGCGGGGCACACCCTTATTTATTATTTTGTAAAGGACATTCATTTAAAAGAGAAAACAGCTGATATAGAAGAGGCTGACGGTCAAAAGCCTGTTTCTCAAACGAACCTTATGAAGGGAGAAAGGTAAAATTTCTTACCAATGGAACATCAAATTTCTAGATAAATGATAGAAAAACCGCTAAAATGATGATGGCACCTTTTATACATAAAAAGGGGTGCCATTTCTTTCTTGATAGAAAAGGTGATGTGATGAGAAACAAGAAAAACAAAAAAGACGCGAAGGAAGGGCGCAAAACACTTCCGATCCGGCTGAATTTATTATTTTTAGCTGCGTTCATTATTTTTACCGGTGTTGTGGTCAGACTCGGTTTTGTGCAGATTGTGAATGGAGAAGATTATAAAAAGCAGGCAGAAAAACAAGAAGACGTGAATGTCAGTTCATCTGCTCCGCGCGGAAAAATTTATGATCGAAACTATAACACGATTGTCAGCAATAAAGCGCTAAATGCCATTACATATACGAGAACCTCGACGACTTCACAAGAAGAGCGGCTCAAAGTGGCAACAAAATTAGCGGATATGATTCACGTAAGTACGAAGAAAATCACAGATCGTGATAAAAAAGATTTCTGGATCTTAACCCATCCGAATGAAGCGAAAAAGCTTGTTCAAAAAGAAGCCGATTTAAAGGGTGACGATAAGGTCTCTGATGATAAACTATACGAGCTCCAGCTGAAACGCATCACAGACAAGGAATTAAATCAACTGACGAAAAAAGATTTGCAAGTGCTTGCGATTAAAAGACAAATGGATGCAGGCTATGCACTTACGCCTCAATTCATAAAAAATGAAGACGTTAAACCAAGTGAAATTGCTTACGTCTCTGAGCATTTGGACGAGCTGCCAGGTGTAGATGTCACAACAGACTGGTCACGCAGCTATCCTTATAAAGGACTGCTCCGCAGTATGCTCGGCAGTGTGTCTTCAAGTGATGAAGGTCTTCCGTCGTCACTGCTTGAACATTATCTATCACTCGGCTACAGCCGAAATGATCGTGTAGGAAAAAGCTATCTTGAATATCAATATGAAGATGTCCTGCAAGGTCAAAAAGAAAAAGAACAAAGTACAACAGATAAAGAAGGCAATGTCACAAGCTCTAAAGTGTTAACAGAAGGAAAGAGCGGGAAAGACCTTGTGCTGACGATTGATATTCAGCTGCAAAAAGCGGTGGAAAAAATCATCGAAAAGAACTTGAAAAGTGCGAAGCAAAGAGGCGGAACAGAACTTCTTGATCGTGCGTTTGTTGTCATGATGGACCCGAGAAATGGGGAAGTACTCTCGATTGCGGGTAAACAGATTACCAATAAGAATGGGTCATACAAATTTGATGACTATGCACTAGGAACGATGACATCATCATATGCGATGGGATCAGCAGTAAAAGGGGCAACTGTGCTGACAGGTTATAAAACAGGCGTCCTTCATATTGGAAGCACCCAATACGATGAACCGCTCTATATCGCTCAGTCACCGCCGAAAAAATCCTATCAAAATATGGGACTCATTAATGATTTAACCGCACTAGAGCGTTCATCAAACGTGTATATGTTTAAAACAGCGATTGCAATTGGGAAAGGGGAATATCGTAAGAATCAGCCGCTCCCAATTGATACAAAGGCGTTTGATACGTTCCGTTACAATTTTAGTAAATTTGGTCTTGGAGTAGAGACAGGTATTGACCTGCCAAACGAAGCAACTGGCTATCGTGGAACATCTACACAATCTGGTCTGTTACTTGACTATGCGATTGGACAATATGACACGTTTACACCGCTGCAAATGGCGCAATACGTTTCAACGATTGCCAATGGCGGCTATCGTTTACGTCCTCAGCTCGTAAAAGAAGTGAGAGAGCCAGATCCGCAAAGAGGCATTGGGGCTGTAACGGAGTCCGTCAAGCCGGATGTACTGAATAAGCTCGATATGACAAGTGATGAGATCAAACGCGTACAGCAAGGATTCAAGCTTGTGATGCAGAACCCAAGAGGGACAGCTTATTCGAACTTTGGCAACAAAAAATACAATCCAGCTGGCAAAACAGGGACCGCTCAATCATTCTATGACGGCCCGATTAAAAGCAAACGCGGCACACCGACGTATAACACAACACTTGTTGCGTATGCGCCTGCTGATAATCCAGAAGTAGCGATTTCAGTTGTCGTGCCTTGGGTGTATCAAGATTACAACCAGCGCTATCCGATTACAAATGATATTGGTGAACAAGTATTAGACAAGTACTTTGAACTGAAATCGAAACAGGAAAGCAATGATACACAAGCGAAGAACAAAAACAAAATTGAAAATGAAGCAGAAACAAATAACTAGACCTATTCTAGGTAAAAACGCTCACTTTTTGTGGGCGTTTTTTTATATTTTCTTCAAACTTTTCGATATAAATTGACAAAAATCATAAAAAACCCCGCAATTTCTCTACAAATCTTCGACATTTACAAAACCTTAACATTCCATTTAAACGAAATTAATAAAGAACCTTTAATGTATTACTCGTAGGACAAATTATTCAGGGGGTATTCTTGAAATGAAAAAGAACAAATTATGGCTGCTTACTTTCCTTACTATCGCATTGTTAGCATTCGTCACAGCATGCGGAAACAGCAGCTCAAGCGGAGATTCAAAAGACAGTAAAGGAAATGCTTCAAACAAAGATGAGGCATCAGGTTCCATTACCATCTCAGGATCATCTGCGATGCAGCCTTTAGTTCTTGCGGCAGCAGAAAAATTCATGGATAAACATCCAAAAGCCGATATTCAAGTACAAGCCGGCGGTTCAGGAACAGGACTTTCTCAAGTATCAGAAGGATCTGTACAAATTGGGAACTCAGATGTATTCGCAGAAGAGAAAGACGGAATCGACGCAAAAGCTTTAAAAGACCACAAAGTAGCAGTTGTTGGAATGGCGGCAGCTGTTAACCCTGAAGTTGGTGTCAAAGACATCACAAAGGACGAATTGAAAAAAATCTTCACTGGTAAAATCAAAAACTGGAAAGAGCTTGGCGGGAAAGACCAAAAAATCACACTTGTGAACAGACCAGACTCATCAGGAACTCGTGCAACATTTGTGAAATATGCACTTGACGGCGCGACACCTGCAGAAGGAATCACAGAGGATTCTTCAAACACAGTGAAAAAGTTGATTGCAGAAACACCAGGTGCGATTGGGTACCTAGCATTCTCTTATTTAACAGATGACAAAATTACACCGCTTAGCATTGATGGTGTGAAACCAGAAGAAAGCAATGTAGAAAGCGGTAAATATACAATTTGGGCATACGAGCACTCTTATACAAAAGGTGAGCCAGACGGTTTAGCAAAACAATTTTTAGATTACTTGATGAGTGACGAAGTACAAAAAGAAATCGTTAAAGACCAAGGCTACATCTCAGTCTCTAATATGAAAGTAGAAAGAGACGCAACAGGCAAACAAACAGATAAGTAAAAGGTCTTGAATTGATGATGAAGGAAAAGTGGAGCTTTTCACTTTTCCTTTTATGACATTCATAGGAGTGTAGAAAAAGATGAAACAGATAGAACATACAGAAGCGAGCGATCGACTGATCAGCTCGAAAAAAAATAGGCAAATGGATGAAGTAAGAGGAAGTATTTTGGTGAAATTTTGCGCATTCTTAATGATTGCTGTATCAATTGCCATCACAATCTTCCTTGGCATTAAGGGTTTACAATCTTTCATCGTAAATGGTGTAAGCCCAATTGAGTTCTTAACCAGTATCAATTGGAACCCTACAGCAGAAAATCCGCAATACGGCGCATTTCCGTTTATCTTTGGTTCAATCGCTGTCACGCTTCTATCAGCACTTATAGCAGCACCGCTAGGCATCGCAGGAGCGATCTTCATGACAGAAATTGCACCTGCATGGGGACGGAAAATTCTCCAGCCAGTGATTGAACTGCTTGTAGGGATTCCATCCGTTGTTTACGGATTCATAGGTCTTACAGTATTGGTGCCGTTTATTGGACACTTTAAGTCAAGCGGTTCAGGGCACAGTGTTTTAGCAGGAACGATTGTCCTTTCTATTATGATTCTGCCAACTGTTACATCCATTGCAACTGACGCAATGGCTTCACTTCCAAAAAGTTTACGTGAGGGATCGTATGCATTAGGCGCAACAAGATGGCAAACGATCAGACGTGTTCTTGTACCTGCAGCGCTTCCGACATTAATGACAGCAGTCGTGCTTGGAATGGCAAGAGCATTTGGAGAAGCCCTTGCCGTTCAGATGGTCATTGGAAACACGCGTAATCTACCAGAAAGTATTATGGACACAGCTGGTACATTAACAACCATTATTACGTTAAACATGGGACATACAACGTATGGAAGTGTTGAAAACAATACACTTTGGTCAATGGGACTTGTCCTTCTAGTTGTATCATTTATGTTCATACTCATTATCAGATACTTGTCATCTAGGAGGAAGATTTAATGAATAGCAAAATGACCGATCGTTTTGCCACAATCGTTTTTGGATTATGTGCCGCCATTATCACGGCGATACTTGTTGGCTTGTTTTCTTATATCATCTTCAACGGTGCCAAAGAATTAAATTTTGATTTTTTGACTACCCGCTCAAGTGCGATTGGCTCTGGTGGCGGTATTAGGGATCAGCTGTTTAACTCGTTTTACATTCTATTTATTACGATGCTGTTTACCGTGCCTCTTGGCGTGGGCGGCGGGGTGTACATGGCAGAATATGCACCTCAAAACAAAGTGACTGATTTTATTCGTACATGTATTGAAGTGTTATCGTCTCTGCCATCGATCGTCATCGGTATGTTTGGTTTGCTGATGTTTGTTAATTTAACAGGATGGGGCTATACGATCATCGGAGGAGCCCTTGCGCTGACTGTCTTTAACCTGCCAGTGATGGTCAGGGTGACAGAAGATGCACTTCGATCTGTACCGAAGGATCAAAAGGAAGCATCGCTTGCGCTCGGTGTGACAAAGTGGCATACAGTGAAGACGGTTCTGATCCCAGGTGCGATTCCATCCATTATTACCGGAGCGATTTTAGCATCGGGAAGAGTTTTCGGTGAGGCGGCTGCTCTTCTTTTCACAGCAGGTCTTTCAACACCGCGTCTTGATTTTACAAACTGGAGTCCTTTCTCCGATACGTCACCACTGAATATTTTTAGACCGGCAGAAACATTAGCCGTTCATATATGGAACGTCAATACACAGGGGATTATTCCAGATGCAGAGGCCATTGCAAATGGTGCATCAGCCGTACTTGTGCTCTCTGTATTAGTATTCAACTTAGCAGCTAGATGGCTTGGTTCATTTATTCATAAGAAGCTTACGTCAAAATAAATAGTGAGAGGTGTGAAGGGGATATGGTTCAAATGCTAGCAGAAAAAAAAGAGATTGCAGCAAAAAAGGCTCCACTTCAAGCGGAACAGATTCTACAGGTGCAGGATTTAAGTATTTATTATGGTGAAAAAAGAGCAGTCAATCAAATTTCATTTGAAATTGAAAAAAATGCAATTACTGCATTAATCGGCCCATCAGGGTGCGGAAAATCGACTTTTTTACGCAGCATTAACCGCATGAACGACCTAATTCCAGGTGCACGAAGTGAAGGGGCGATCATGTACGAAGGGTTAAATATTTTGGATGACCGTATTAATGTGGTGAATTTAAGAAGAGAAATCGGGATGGTCTTCCAAAAGCCAAATCCATTTCCTAAATCCATCTACAACAACATTACGCATGCGCTAAAATATGCGGGTGAAAAAAGGAAATCAGTGCTTGATGATGCGGTAGAAGAAAGCTTAACAAAGGCAGCGCTATGGGATGAGGTCAAAGATCGCTTGCACCGCTCTGCTTTATCATTATCAGGTGGCCAGCAGCAGCGTCTCTGTATTGCACGTACCCTTGCGATGAAACCTAGCGTGCTTTTATTAGATGAACCGGCTTCTGCCTTAGACCCGATCTCAAATGCAAAAATTGAAGAGCTATTATCGGAATTAAAACATGATTATTCGATTGTCATTGTCACACACAATATGCAGCAAGCGTTACGTGTATCTGATCATACAGCCTTTTTCCTGAACGGTGATCTAGTGGAATACGATGCGACTGAACGTATCTTTACACGTCCTGCGCAGCAAAAAACAGAAGACTATATTAATGGTCGATTCGGATAAGGCGGGTGGATTTTGATGAATGCAGTAGCAACTGAAACAGTCAAAAAAGAAGTGTTTCGTGTGAATGATATGAACCTTTGGTACGGACAGCATCACGCACTGAAGCATATTGATTTAGACATTAAAGAGCATGAGGTCACAGCGATTATCGGTCCGTCCGGCTGCGGAAAGTCAACATTTATAAAGACCTTAAATCTCATGGTCAAAACAGTGCCAGGTGTGAAAATCACGGGGGATATGATGTATAACGGTGACAATATTTTAAAAGGCCGTGTCGATCTAGTGGAACTGCGTAAAAACGTCGGGATGGTCTTTCAAAAAGGAAACCCATTCCCTCAATCTATCTTTGATAATGTCGTCTACGGGCCAAGAATTCACGGGGTGAAGAGCAAGCAGCAATTGAAAGAAATCGCTGAAAAAGCGCTTCGTGATGTTGCCCTTTGGGATGAAGTGAAAGATCGATTAAGTGCGCCTGCATTAGGTCTTTCTGGTGGTCAGCAGCAGCGTCTTTGTATCGCAAGAGCCATTGCCACAAGCCCGGATATTCTATTAATGGATGAACCAACATCTGCGCTTGATCCTGTTTCAACATTAAAGATTGAAGAATTAATCATGAAACTAAAAGAGAAATATACGATTGCCATTGTGACGCATAATATGCAGCAAGCGGCAAGGGTATCAGACCGAACAGCGTTCTTTTTGATGGGCGAGCTTGTTGAGGTCAATGATACGAATGTGATGTTTTCAGAGCCAAATGATCAAAGAACAAATGATTATATATCAGGACGATTTGGATAATCAAAAACCCCCTGGAGGTCAATGCCGCCAGGGGGTTTTTTGATGTTATTTTGTTAAGGCTTTGACAATTTGTTTGAATGTCATACCTGTTTTTAAATTGAATTTGCCGGCACGAATTTCTTTATGGTAGCCTGCGTCTATCACGTAATCATTAAAATCTTTAGACGAGTTGATGATTCCGTCCTTTTCAAGCATGTCTGAAACATCACTTGTGCTCATACCGTTTTTAATCACGAATTTAACCGTTTTGCCTTTTGGCTTGTCCGTTGTTTGTTTATCGTTTTGAGAATCGCCGTCTTCACTTGCTTTCAGCGCTTTTTCTTTATAATCAAGAAGTTGTTGATATGTTTCACGGCTGACGGAGACTTCTTTTTTAGAGTCTAAGTAATTTTTCACGTCAGTGTCTGTCACTTTCGCTGCGAGGGTTTCTTTTGTTGTAGAATCAGCTGCCGCTTCATCTTTTCCAGTAAGGAAAAAGACGATCGCCAGAACACCAGTTGCAAGAATCATACCTGCTGCAAACGTTTGGATGCTTTTTTTCGTCATACAAGCACCCTCTCGTTGTCTTTAATGATCATGTTCACATCTTCTACAGATACATGCTCAGCGCGCGCAATGGCCTCAGGAGACATGCCATTTTGATGCTTTGAAATGATTTGTCTTGCAATAGATGGATCAATTTCTGAATGCTTGCGGACAACGATGTTTGTTTCAAGCAATTCTTCTTCAAGAACCTTCATTTTCTTTTTCAGTTTATAGATTTCTTGCATTGCAGATAGTTGAAGTGTTTCAAGTTCCTGTTCGACTTCTTTAATCGGCTCTCTTTGAAAATATGAGAATGCGATCAGTACAATACTGACAACAAGCAATCCGATAATTGCAATTTCCATGTTTCATCACCTTTTATTCATATTTTAATGCTGAAAGCCAAAAAAGGCTCTCATAATTGTTTCAGACAGTTTTCGACCCTTCTTTTTTATACCATAAAAAAGCTAGTTTCAAAAGGAATTGCCGAAAAAATCACCTTTTTTTCATCATTTTTCTTTTTATAGGGAAACCGAGTATGAAAACCTTGCCCGCTGTTAAAATAAAAGAAGACGGATCAGATGAAAAAAAGCTGTGGAACAAAGAGGGGGTTCTCATGTATACAGTACGACAAAGAACGTGTTTTTATAGGGGAGAAGGCGATTTTTCATCACATGACCAGACAATATGGATCAGGATGCGGGTGGAATGCATTGAAAAATGAAATTGGTGAAAAAACATTCTAGCATTCCTTAGCTAGAAGTGGTATTATAGTTAGGTCTGAATGTGAATTGATTTTAGTTTGGAGGGAAAAACATGCGCGTAAATATTACTCTAGCTTGCACTGAATGCGGTGAGCGTAACTATATTACTAAAAAGAATAAGCGAAACAATCCAGATCGCGTTGAATTCAAAAAGTATTGCTCACGTGATAAAAAACAAACTTTACATCGTGAAACAAAGTAAGCAGCAGGGAATTTTCCTGCTGTTTTTTTATGATGGGAGATGAACCTGTATGAAAAAGGAGCTCCGCCTTCAAACATTAGCCATGCTTGATCAGATAAGCGCTGAAGAGTTCAATCGCCACGCCGCTCTACTTCATGAACACGTGTTGCAGCTGCCAGCATGGAAACAGGCGAAAACGATTGCTTTGACTATGTCTAGGGGAAAAGAAATACCGACAATGCCTCTGATTGAAAAAGCGTGGGAAGAAGGAAAAACAGTTTGTATTCCCACCTGTTTTCCGAGAACAAAAGAGATGGTGTTTTATGAATATACACCTGAAACAAAGATGAAATCTAGCTACTTTGGGCTATTGGAGCCAGACCCTCTTGAGTCTACAGCTGTACATAAAGAAGCCATTGATTTGATCATTGTTCCTGGGGTGTGCTTCGATCAGCGTGGTTACCGGATTGGGTTTGGTGGGGGCTATTATGATCGCTACTTAGCGGACTACCACGGGGGAACCATTGCCCTTTGTTTGTCTTTACAGCAGACGAGGCATATTCCGGCTGAAGCGCACGACATACCGGTATCTATGATTGTCAGTGAAAAAGGTACGTTATATCAAAAGTGAAAGCCCGCTCATTGTCCAAAAACGGGCTTTTTGTGTTGAGATCGTTTCATTAGTTCATGGCATTTTAGCTAGTAGGAGGCATGTTTTGAAAAAATTTCGAGGAAAGAAAAGATACTTCCGTAATTTGTGGGAGTAAGTGAATACTTTTGACTTACAACTCGAACATGATTCATGGGTTTATTTTTAGCATACACACCTTGATTTTTTTGGAGTCGGAAAAATAAGAAGAGAGTATATCAAAGCGTTCAAAGATTTAATCGACCTTCATCAATTTGGCGGTTCTTATGATCAATCAGAGTGTGAAGAGGTCTATTATATTCAATCAAAAGAACAAGGGATTAGAGTGTGAAAGTAGATCGCATGGTAAGAGATAAAAATGATGGTTCATGCATAAACAAATCCTATTTAAGCCACGATACGAACATAGGAGGGAATATGATGAATAAAATGATTTGGAGCATTGTGTTCACACTGTTTGCATTCGTTCTTGTGCAAAATCGTTATCGGGTCATGAATTTGATCTTAGGTCAAAACCAAGTGCGTCACTTTTTTATTAAATGGCTAATGAAAATCCCATATTTTCGGACGAAATTTATTCGCCAAGCATTCTAATCCCGCAAAAGCCGGGATTTTTTTGTTGAGAAATGCGTATAAGAGTAATTCTTGCTATAATAATGTAAAAAATGGAGCGCGAATGAATGAATGTCATAGATAGTCTATTTTGGCGAGTGATTGATGAACTCAGACAAAAAGGATACGAGATGATTCAAAGCCCGTACCCAGAAGATGAAATCTTTTTTGAAGCACCACGAAACTCAGGATATGATCTCATCCGTCTATATAGAAGAGATGTGAATTTTAGACAGGAGATCGTTCGAGATATGGAAGAGCAGGCTTTTCGGATGAATCAGTTGAGAGAAGCCATGCGTAAACGTTCTCTCCATCTCCTGCAGCTACAATTTACAGCTGATCATCCAGTAGATGATTGGGAAGACATAAACGGTCAACCGCAAAAACAGCAAAAGGTGACGGTGACACCTGTTTTACTGAATGAAGAAACCCTTCAAAACGATGGACGCGAGTTGCAAAAATGGCTGAATACATCACTTTCGATTGATGTAGAAGAGGCGAAAGCAGATACAGCCGAAGATGTGATGCAGCTTAAAATGAACGTGCTTCAGGCATTTCAAGATCAGGAAAAGCAGCGTGAACGAGAACGGGCCGTTTTTCAAAATGGCAGACCGATTTTTACCTATATGTTAATCGCAGTCCAAGTGGTGATGTTTCTTTTACTTGAATTATCTGGTGGAAGTACCAATACAGCCACTTTAACAGCATTTGGTGCGAAAAATAATATGCTGATTTTAGAGGGTGAATGGTGGCGTTTTGTGACACCTATGTTTTTACACATTGGTTTGACGCATTTACTCTTTAATACATTTGCTCTTTGGTCCGTTGGAGCGGCTGTTGAGAGAATTTATGGTTCAGGAAGATTTTTGCTCATTTATTTAATTTCCGGCATCTTTGGCTCCATAGCGAGCTTTGTGTTTAATACAGCCATCGCAGCAGGAGCATCAGGTGCGATCTTTGGCTGTTTAGGCGCATTGTTATATTTAGCGATTTCTAACCGGAAGCTCTTCTTTCGTACGATGGGGACAAATATTATCGTTATTATCCTCATCAATTTAGGGATAGGTTTCACTGTATCAGGGATTGATAATGCAGGGCATCTTGGGGGGCTTGCTGGCGGATTTTTAGCCGCTTTAGCGGTCCGTCTTCCTAAACAGTTTCAGCCTGTCAAAATGCTTCTTGCTAGTCTTCTTCTCCTCCTTATTGGCGGCTTTGGATTGTATACAGGGTTTCATTCAGACGATCAAAAAGAAGCGGCGGCAACTAGCGAGGCAGCGAGTTTATTTGATGAAAAGAACTATAGCGAAGCAAGTCAGCGTCTAGAGGAATATGTAAAGCAAAAGGATGCCTCAGCTGAAGCACTTCATATATATGCGCTTTCCGAAGCGCAGCTTGGACATCTTGACAAGGCCATTGAGTATTTGCAAAAGTCGCTTGAAAAAGATCCTAATGAGCCGAATAAATTGTATCACTTATCGTTGTTACATGTAGAAAAAGGCGAGACAGCGGAGGCAGACGACTTCATCGAAAAAGCATTAAAACAAGATCCGCAAAATGACCAATTTTTAAAGTTGAAACAATATATTGAAAACACTCAAACACGTTGAATGACTTGACTGAAAGCGTATTTATGAATACGCTTATCCTATCTGTTGATTTAGAGAAATGGTGAAAATAATGAAAACGTTATATGATGTACAGCAGCTGCTCATGAGATTTGGAAATTACGTATATTTCGGAGATCGTGAAGTGGAATTAGAATTTATGGCAGATGAATTGAAGGAAATGTACACATCGGGCATCATCGATCGAACTGAATGGTCAAACGCAATGACCATCCTTCAAATGGAACTAGCCAAATTAAACCGAAAAACAATGTGAAGGTGGAGGACATATGACAGGGGATTGGTTTGTAGGAGTTGATCTTGGCGGTACGACAATTAAGCTTGCGTTTATTAATCTTTATGGTGAAATTCAGCATAAGTGGGAGATTCCTACGGATAAATCTGGGCAGACAATTACAGTCGACATTGCCAAGTCAATTGACCATAAACTAGTTGAGATCAGCATGCCGAAATCAGCCCTAATTGGGATCGGTATGGGGGCACCGGGACCAGTGGATAAAGTATCCGGAATTGTCTATAAAACAACGAATCTGGGCTGGACAAACTATCCCTTGAAAGACCATTTAGAGGCAGAGACAGGACTTCCATCTGTCATCGAAAATGATGCGAATATTGCTGCACTCGGTGAAATGTGGAAGGGTGCAGGTGATGGCGCCAAAAACATCCTGATGGTTACACTGGGCACAGGGGTTGGCGGCGGTATTATTGTCAATGGAGAAGTGGTTCAAGGCGAAACAGGTGCTGGTGGAGAAATTGGTCATATTTGTGCCGTTCCATTTCAAGGAGCACCATGTAACTGCGGAAGAACAGGCTGTATTGAAACCATTGCGTCTGCCACAGGTATCGTCCGAATCGCAAAGGATTCATTACAAACAAAGAGCCATACATCATCACTTGGCTCACTTACTTCGCTGTCTGCAAAGGATGTATTTGAGGCAGCAGAAAACGGAGACGAACTGGGGATGCATGTCGTAGATGAAGTAACAACCCATCTTGGTCTTGTCCTTGCGAATCTAGCCAGTGCCTTAAACCCAACAAAAATCGTCATTGGCGGCGGTGTATCTAAAGCGGGCGAGCTTCTTCGCAGTAAAGTAGAGCGTGTCGTCAAGCATCATGCCTTCCCGCCATGTGCTGAGGATGTTGAAGTGGTGATTGCCTCACTAGGAAACGATGCAGGCGTGATCGGCGGTGCATGGATGGCAAAAAACAAGTGGCTGTCTTGAACAAAAATGTCATAATGATGTCATTTTTATTAAAATCAGCGATAGATAGGCATGAAATTGAATGTTTAGCATATTCATAAGTTTGTCATGGGGAAAAAGACATTGATTTTCCAGCATAGACAGGATAAGATATACTTTAGTTATTTTTGAAGAAGCACCAATAATTGGGGATGTCCCTAACCTGAGTGCGTTTTTAGCATAAGGAGGTTACAATGCGAAAGAAAAGATTAAAGGCGATGTCATTTTTACTGATTGCGACTTTGTTAATGTGGGTGAAAACCTATGTTATCTATAAATCTAGCTTTAATATCAAAATTGAAAATTTCATGCAGGAATTTATCCTGTTTATTAATCCGCTTAGCTTTCTCTTGTTTATCTTCGGTATCGGTTTATTCTTTAAAGAAAAAAATCGCAATCGATATATCATTGTGACGAGTTTTGTTCTGACATTTATTTTGTTAGCTAACATTGTATTTTATCGATTCTACAGTGATTTTCTAACCATCCCCGTCCTATTTCAAACAAACAATATGGGTGACCTCGGGTCAAGTATTACCTCTTTAATTGAACCAGTTGATTTTCTGATGTTTGTTGATATCATCATTTTAATTTGGCTCTATAAAAAACAGCCTTCCTTTAGAACAGATGTAACGATTTCACGTAAGGGACGTGCAGCTTATTACTTATTTGTGGCAGCCACTTTCTTTTTTAACCTTGGTTTGGCTGAAACAGAAAGACCAGAGCTGTTAACTCGTTCATTTGACCGTGAGATGCTAGTGAAAAACATCAGCTTATATAACTTCCATATTTATGATGGGGTTCTGCAATCGAAGCAATCCGCTCAGCGAGCACTTGCCGACAGCAATAGCTTAACGGAAATTGAAAACTATGTAAGCGCAAATCAAACAGACCGTAATGAAAAGACGTTTGGTCAAGCAAAAGGACGAAATGTCATTCTAGTATCGCTTGAGTCTACCCAGAGCTTTGTGATCAATGAAAAATTGAATGGGAAAGAGATCACGCCGTTCTTAAACAAATTGATCAAGAAAAGCTATAATTTCAGTAATTTCTATCATCAAACGGGTCAAGGGAAAACATCCGACTCCGAGTTTATTGTTGATAATTCACTCTATCCGCTTGGAAGAGGAGCTGTATTTTTCACAAATCCAAGCAACGAGTTCAAAGCCGCACCTGAGTTGTTAAAAGAGGAAGGCTATCATTCTTCTGTTATTCATGCGAATAACAAAAGTTTCTGGAACCGTGACCTGATCTATGACAGCTTTGGCTACGACAAATTTTTTGATATTAAATCATTCGATGTAAATGAAGAAAATTCAGTTGGCTGGGGACTAAAAGATGGTCCGTTTTTTGAGCAGTCAGTGGATTTAATGAAAACGATCCCGCAGCCGTTCTATACGAGATTGATTACATTAACGAACCATTTTCCATTCGACTTAGATGAAGAAGATAAGCTCATTGATGAATATGACTCAAAGAGCAAAACGTTGAACAAATACTTCCCTACAGTGCGTTATCAAGATGAGGCACTCAAGCTTTTCTTTAAAAAAATGAAGGAAGCAGGGTTATACGATAACTCCATTTTTGTGTTATATGGGGATCACTACGGGATTTCTGAAAACCATAACGAAGCAATGGGACAATTCTTAAACAAAGACATTACACCTTTTGAAGAAGTTCAGCTTCAAAAAGTACCATTTGTTGTACACATTCCTGGTATCACGGATAAACATCCAAAAGAGATTGATACAGTTGGCGGCCAAGTGGATATCCGTCCAACAGTCATGAACCTTCTAGGAATCGATACAAGTAAGCAAATTCAATTTGGTCATGACCTATTATCAAAAGATACAAATGACTTCACAGTGCTTCGAGATGGAAGTTTTATTACGAAGGACAGTGTTTTCACAGCTGGTGTGTGCTACAACAAAGAAACGGGTGAGCCGAGAGAAGATGAGTCTGGTTGTCAGTCTTATGAAGAAAAGGCAAAGCAGGAGCTTCAATTCTCTGATCAAATTATCTATGGAGATCTCCTTAGATTTTATGACCGAAACAACTCGGACCATTCACCATCTAAAAAAGAAGATGACACTGAGCTAAAAAAGGCGTCTTAATTTAAAAGAAAACCTCTGCTATTTACATGCAGAGGTTTTCTTTTTTTACTTACTGGTTCATATAGTGTGAGAGGGGAGGGATGTAAATGAAAAAGTCGTTTGGCACAATTGAATGGCATCTGGGTGAAGCAAGGAAGGAGGATGTGGCAAAGCAGCTTGGTATAGGGAAAGAAGCTTTCCGTTTGTCCAATCAATCAAATACGGATCACCTCCTTTTACCGGGGTATAGACTTCCAGAAGGGACCCATTCATTTCAATCGGTAGGTGATGTGCAAAGCTTCATTGCGCCTTACCGGCTCCAGCAATCAGATGATTGGATCAGCGGAATATTTGAATATGATAGCGCTCACTTAGAAGGAGAGCTTCAATATTTGAAAGCTGTTTTTCCTTTTCTTCAAATGAGTGTGATTGGTCAATCAGTGCTTGATACGCCCATTTATGAAATCCGTACGGAGCCTGTACAACATTTACATTCCATACATGTTAATGCCTCTTTTCATGCAAATGAATGGATCACGACCTCTGTTTTATTAAAATGGCTTAAATCACTTTGTTTAGCGGCCTCTGACCCAGTGCAAGCAAGACATCATGAAGCGGTTCGTATATTGCAGACTACTGCTTTGTCTATTGTCCCGATGGTAAATCCAGACGGTGTTGATTTGGTTCGCAATGGTCCAGAATCTTTAGGGCTGTGCGGTGAGGAGTTCGCGCCGCTAAATGGTGGATTTTCCGATTATCGAGAATGGAAGGCGAATATTCGAGGAATTGATCTAAACAATCAATTTCCTGCTTATTGGGAAATCGAATATTATCGTAATAAGCCGAAAGCTCCGTCTTATAGGGATTTCCCAGGGCATCAGCCGTTAACAGAACCAGAAGCGAAAGCAATGGCACATCTCGCCTTACGAAAACGCTTTGACCGGCTAATTGCCCTTCATACACAAGGAGAAGAGATATACTGGGGTTTTCTTGGCCACGAACCGGCCATTTCAAAAGAGACGGTCGAACGGTTAGAACGGGTGAGTGGTTACAAAGCGATTCAATATCTTGATAGCTATGCAGGTTATCGAGATTGGTTTATTTATCAATGTAAAAGTGAGGGCTATACGGTGGAACTTGGGCGAGGTAAGAACCCGCTTTCTATGAGTCAATTTGATTCGATCTATGAAAAAACAAAGCGGTTACTGTGGGAAGCATGTAAGTATTAAAAGCACCTAATTGGTGCTTTCAGCGTGTAGACAAACCCTCGCATTCTTTGTCAGTCCTGCGTGCCAGTGCTCACGAAGGTGAAATTCGCTCCGCACCAGTACTCGTCCTTCCTAGGGCTGCAAAGGTTTTTTATCACGCTGAAAAGAAGACAAAGGGCTAAAATCAAGTTCATTTTCGCCCTTTGTCAACAATCATTTAATCCGTTCAAACCAATCAATTTCTTATGGTCAATAAAAACCGTGCTGATGTGATTGACGAGAGCATCCCTGTAAGCTATTGTGAAAGAGTGGTTGTAAAAAAAAGGATATGAATTAGGGAGATGTCGATGATTGAATGCTCAAAGCCTGTGGAAACGGAATTTTACTTATCTATTTGTTTCTAAAATGTGTAAAATTACTGCTGATAGTTTATCTTTTAATACCATTTTGTGGCTTTTAGTGCTAGGGGGAAAGGGAGCAATTGGAACAGCATTTTTTATTGCCGTTAGTTTTGTCCCTCAAGCCATTATTGGGCCGTTTATTACCCCAATGATGAAGCCGCATCAATTGAAATTTTGGATGTGCTTTGCTGATTTAACTCGGGCGGCGATTATACTTGTGATTGTGGTGAGTTATTTTTATGATTTTTCTCCTTTAGCACTCATCATTGGCGGTATGTTGCTGCATTCAGCGACTGGTGGTTCCTATGAACCAGCTTCGGTGTCTATTATTCCAAAGCTTGTGCATGAAGATGTGATACAAAAGGCGAATGCAACCATTCAATCAGCCAGTCATGTGGTCAGGCTTGTGACTGTGACGATTTGTGGTGTCATGATTGCATTTGTAGGGGTAGGATATACAATGCTTGTGATTATTCCTCTTTACCTCATGTCCGCTTTGCTGGTTTTGCTGATTACATATAAAACGGAAGCGATCATGGATAAAGGAAAAAAAGGATTATCATACGGAAAACGATTAATAAGAGGATTTTCACTTGTGAAAAGTCATCATATTTTGTTTCCATTAGCCATTTTTTGTGTTTGCTCCAATTTTGCTGCGGCACCGTGGGAGGCATTGTCGGTTATTTATTTAACAGAAGATTTACATAGTGGACCAGTAGTATATTCATTCATCAAAGTGACCACGGCATTAGGTGCATTTTTGATGGGATTCGTTTTAACAAAGGTGAAAGTGAATCGATACGGTCTGTTGTTTATCGGGGCAGGAATCGTTGATGGAATTGCATTTTTCATTACAGGGATGAATGCTTTATTACCACTTGTGTTTATATCTGCATTTGCCTTAGGTGCAGCCATCAGTGCAGTCAATGTACCTGAGCATACGATGATTCAATTGTCAGTAAAAGCGGAGGATCAGCCGCAAGTGTATGCGATTATTAACATGATCTCGTATTTAATGATACCGTTAGGCGCTCTCATTGGTGGCTATATGGCGACGTTATTCGGTTCAGGTTATGTCATTGCAGCAGGAGGACTGATCGAAGCCATTTCAGGTATCTGCTTGCTCCTTTTCACGAAGATTGGGAAGGTAGAAAGAGCAGACTTGACGATAGAACGGGACAAACCAAGCTTAAACGCTACATGAACATGGCATTTTTGAATCACGATGGGTTACAATGAGAACGAGAAAGAAATAGGATGTCATTGAAAGGAGCAAGAACCATGGCAATAGCAGATGTCACCATCATTCCAATAGGCACTGAGACACCAAGCGTGAGTGCATATGTAGCAGACGTACAAAGACTGTTAGAGGGCTTTCAACAAGAAGGGAAAATCAAATATCAGCTCACACCAATGAATACTTTAATTGAAGGGGAGCTATCCGTTTTATTTGAGGTCATTCAGCGTATTCATGAAGCTCCATTTGAAAAGGGTTTACACCGAGTAGCAACCAATATCCGCATAGATGACAGAAGAGATCAAACGACCACCCTTTCAAGCAAATTAGAAAGCGTGAATAAACATTTGAATCAATAGAAAAAGCCTGCTTATTGCAGGCTTTTAGGGTGTAGACAAACCCTCGCATTCTTTGTCAGTCCTGCGTGCTGGTGCTCACGAATATCAAATTCGCTCCGCGCCAGTACTCGTCCTTCCTAGACTGCAAAGGTTTTCTATCACGCTAAAAAGAAGACAAAGGGCTAAAATCAAGTTCATTTTAGCCCTTTGTCAACAATCTGAAAGCCTGCTGATTGCAGGCTTCTAATGTGCAGTTGGATAACCGCTATAGATGATGGTCATGACGGTAAACCATCCAAAAACCAAAAATGTGGCGCCAGCGAAAGCAATGGCTAGTACGTTCACTTTTTTGAGTGAGCGATAGATGCCGAGAGCGGCTAAAATCGTGACTAGACCAAAAATAATGACGAGCATCATATGAAAGTCCCCCTTTGTCATCAATCCCCTTGATTTCCTTTCTTTTCATTTTAACCGTTTTCATAAAGCTTGTCGAGTACATTCAAGTTGACGATTGTTTGAATTTTTATTGAATAGCCTTCATAATAAAAAAGAATGAAAAAAGTAGTAGGTGATGAAAATGAATTGGAGAAGAATGCCGCTAGGCTATGTGCAAGCGAACGCATATATTTGGAAAAATGAACAGGGAGAATGTTTAATTTTTGATCCAGGTGGCGAAGCGCAAAAGCTAATTTCTTATGTGAAAGAAAAACAGCTGAAACCACTTGCTGTCTTATTGACACATGCCCATTTTGATCATATTGGTGCAGCAGATGAGGTGCGTCAAGAATGGGGAATTCCGCTTTATGTCCATGAAAAGGAAAAAGAATGGCTGACAAATGCTCAGTTAAACGGTTCAGCTCGACTAATTGGTAACGGAATTACGGTCAAAGAAGCTGAACAATTGATTACGTCAGAAGGACCTCTTCAAATTGGATCGTTTACATTAGAAATGTTCCACACACCAGGTCATTCACCTGGCAGTGTGTCTTACTATTCAGCGGAAGAAGGATTTGTGATTTCTGGTGATACTCTATTCCAAGGTGGTATCGGGAGAACTGATTTAACGGGCGGTAATCAAGACGTGCTGCTTCAATCGATACATGACAAATTGTTGTCATTGCCAGAATCAACTCTTGTGTTAAGTGGACATGGCGAGGAAACAACTGTGCTTACAGAACAGGAGCAAAATCCGTTTATCAATGGGTTTTCTTTATAATAGCACGCACGAAAAAAGCATCTCTTTCAAAAGAGATGCTTTTTTCTATTAATGTCCGGTACCGGGAACCATGATGAAAATCGAATAATATGTAAATCCGGCAAAGAAAATCGTCAAGTACGCTCCGAAAATGTAAATATACATTCTTTCGGATAAATTCAAGTAGGATAAAAATACAAAAAGAACGGTTTGACCGAAGAACAGCAAGGATGCATCTTTCATATGTCCTAAATAGAACATGACAGCAAAAATACCCGTCCAAAACCCAAGAACGCGGAACATGCGATTCATTTCTTTCCCTCCCCTTAAAAAACCCCTTTGATTCATATTATAGCTGATGATCACTTGTTATGTAAACATTTACATTTTTGACAACGTGTGAACATTCATTCTTTCGTTAGAAAAAATTTTTTTGAAAAAGTGATGAAAAAGTGTTTATGCCTAAATGCATGAGGGTACTTAGTCCATAAGAGAAAAGGTTAACGACCTAAGGAGGAAGACTAATGAGTGACATTACTTTTTATTCATACCCAAGCTGCACGTCTTGCCGCAAAACAAAACATTGGTTAAAGGCGAATCAAATTGATTTTAAAGAGCGTCACCTTTTCAGAGAAACGCCAACACTAGACGAATTGAAAAAAATCCTTTCCTTAACAACAGAAGGAATGGATGAAATTTTAGCTACTCGAAGCCAAGCTTTTAAAAGCTTAAATTTAAATATTAATGATCTAAAAGTAAATGAGGTACTTCAGCTTCTCATTGAAAAACCAAAGCTGCTCCGGAGACCTATTATCATTGATGGAAATAAATTAGTGGTCGGCTATAATCCAGGAGAACTCATGAAAATTTCAAAAAAGAAAGCGATTCATCAATCGGTTTCCTAATCAAAAACGAAGATCAGCTGAATGATGTTTCAGCCGTCTTCGTTTTTGTGCTGAACTGGGCTAGCTGGGTTCGAACCAACGATCACGGAGTCAAAGTCCATTGCCTTACCACTTGGCTATAGCCCAATATGAAACGTGTAATGCTATTGTTCACCATCTGCGGTCATTTATACATAAAAAGTTGGTTGTCACTAGTTGTAAGTGAAAAAGGAGCGAACGACAGAAATGAAAAATGAAAAATCTGAGCAATTATATGAATTTATTCTTAAAGAAGCCCCTGTCATGACCGAAGAATGGCTGAAAACAAGAACAGAAGAAGGCTCATTATATTCCAAACATGCTTCAGAGGAGACAGAAAAGAAGCTGAAAGAACAAAACACAGCATTTATTCAAACGATTGCAGCAACGTTAGTCACGCTATCAGATAAAGTAGAAGATCATCTAAAAAAGTGGTCAGTTGATATTGCCCGCGATCGAGCTGTTCATGAAGTACCTTTATATGAAATCATCGGACAATTTAAGGTGTTCCGCCACATTTTTTGTTCCAGAATTGAGACCTTTACACAACAAACAGAGCTTGAAGTGACGCTCAAAGATGTGTGCGATTGGAATCAGCATTTTCACGCCACATTTGATGACATGATTGCGCGTTTATCAGAAGAGTATGACCGCGTGACGATCAATCAGCTTAATGCACAAAGAGAAATGATTCAAGAGCTTAGTGCGCCTGTTATTCCAGTTTCAAAAGAGATCGGTATTTTGCCGCTGATTGGTGAAATTGATACGTACCGGGCGAAAATCATTTTGGAATCAGTACTAGAACAGGCATCTAGACTGCGTCTAACCCATTTATTTATTGATATATCTGGCGTTCCTGTTGTTGATACAATGGTTGCTTATCAGCTGTTTAAAGTGGTTGATAGTGCGAAGTTGCTAGGAATTGAGACGATTATATCAGGCATTCGCCCAGAAATCGCTCAAACTGTAGTGAAACTCGGCATTGATTTCTCAAAAGTAAATACTGAACACAGCCTTGCAAAAGCTTTAGAAAAAAGAGGCTTTCGTATCTTTGAAGAGCAGCAAGAAGCAACGTGAACCAAAAAATGTTACTAGTAAAAGTAACGGGTCCGTTGACAAGGAGAAACAATATAATGAGCATATGAATGAGATGACCAATTCGCATACGATTTGGTCTCTTTTTTTACCCATAAATCAGATACGAAAGGATATTCTTTATCTTCAAATCAGCAATCTATTAAGGAGGATTAAATTTGGAGACACCTCCTTGTAACAGATCATCCATAATGAAAGAACCAAATGAAATAATCATCAAAAAGAGGTGCCAATAGCACTTCTTTTTTATTTTCTCCTCTGAACGGAACCCGTTGTTGTAAAAGTCAAATTTTTTGATATGTCTTTCTGTTATTTATAGATGAAATACACCTCAAATTGAACATTTTTAACCCTCTTCAGTCATGAAAATCATGAAATACGTTTTTGTCAGGCACGTTCCACCATCATACAATATGGTCACTGAAAGGAGTGAACACCCTTGTATGGCATTGAATATTTGGGGCAAGAGCTGCTAGAAGAGGCGTGCCGCATGAGAGCATCTGATGTGCATATTGTTCCGAGAGAAAAGGAAGCTTCAGTCTCTTTTCGTGTAGACGCTGACCTCATTCAGCAGCGGATCATTGACAAAAAGAGCGGAGAGCGGCTCATTGCTCATTTCAAATTTTTATCTTCTATGGATATTGGTGAAAGAAGGAGACCACAAAATGGATCATTGGCTGTGATGTTAAGACGCGGTCAAGTGTTTGTTCGGCTTTCTACATTACCGACTGTAAATGATGAAAGTTTAGTGATTCGGATTTTACCGCAGGATCATGTGCCGAAAACAAAGTATTTGTCACTGTTCCCGAAGGCTTCAGCGAGATTATTATCGTTTCTGAATCATTCGCATGGGCTCATTTTATTTACTGGACCAACAAATTCAGGGAAAACGACAACACTTTATTCATTGATCCAGTTTGCCAAAAAACATTTTAATCGAAATATTATTACCCTTGAAGATCCTGTGGAAACAAGAAATGAAGAAGTGCTGCAGGTTCAAGTAAATGAAAAAGCTGGTATCACGTATGCGGCAGGTTTACGCGCTATTTTAAGACATGATCCAGATATGATTGTGCTTGGAGAAATAAGAGATGCGGAAACAGCGAGAACAGCTATTAGAGCAGCTTTGACAGGTCATTTAGTCATGAGCACACTGCACGCAAAGAATGCAAAAGGAGCTCTTTATCGAATGCTCGAATTTGGTGTGACGATGAATGAACTCGAACAAACAATGGTTGCCATTGCTGCTCAGCGGTTAATCGAACTCGCATGTCCATTTTGCGGCGAAACGTGTGAGCTTTATTGCAAACTAAATCGGTCAGTCAGACGAACAAATGTATTTGAATTGCTTTACGGAAAGGAGCTTGGTGAGTGTATCAAAGAGGCAAAAGGAGAGTACGCTCATTCGTCATACGAAACACTGCAAAGATTAATTCGGAAAGGAGTGGCACTCGGCTATTTATCAAAAAGCACATATCATCGCTGGGTTTATGAAGAAGCGAACCTCTAAAGCCTGGTCTAAAAAAGAACAAGCTGAATTCTTATCGAAACTGGCTCAATTGATTCAAGCCGGATATACATTGGTTGAGGCATTAACGATGGTGAATATTCAGTTATCAAAAAAACAGCAACAGCGATTAACGCCAGGCATTCAGTGGCTGCTTGAAGGGGAGCCTTTTTACGTTGTACTTGAGCGACTTCATTTTCAGCGGGAAGCCGTCGCTATTCTTTGTTTTTCAGAGAAACATGGCAGCCTAGCGCGAGCTCTTGAACAAAGCGCCCGATTTCTAGAGAAAAAAATCATGCAGGTAGACACATTCAAGCGTATGTTACGATATCCGATTTTTCTTATGTTTACGGTTTTTGTTGTGCTCATCATTGTTCAGCAAATGATCGTTCCTCAATTTTCTTTATTATATTCATCTATGAATACAAGCATGTCATGGCTCATTCAAGGAATGTTTGGCCTCTTCCAATTCCTACACGCTTTGCTGCTCATGATCGGTTGTATATGTATCTGTCTTTTTGGATATTATGAGCTCTTTTTTAAGAAAAAATCGACCCTTGAGAAACTGAAAGTCATCAGCAGGCTGCCGGTGGTATTTAAAGGGGTGCAGCTGATGCATACGTATCTTTTTTCCCTTCAGCTAAGCGGACTTCTTCAAGCTGGGTTATCGATTTACGAAAGTTTGCAAGCTTTTAAACAGCAGACCTATTTACCCTTCCTTCAAGAAATGTCTGAACAAATGATAGGAGAGTTAAGAAAAGGTGAGAGTATGGAACATCAAATAAGCCGGTCTCCTTTTTTCGAAAGGCATTTTGCGGCTGTCATTAAGCATGGGGAAGCAAGTGGGATGCTAGCAAGAGAAATGTACACATATAGTCAATTTCTCTTAGAGAATGCAGAATTGAAAATTGAAAAATGGGTTTCATGGCTGCAGCCTGTCATCTATGGCTTAACAGCATTTCTTATACTCATTGTGTATTTATCTATTCTTTTACCAATGTATCAACTAATGGAACAAGTGTGAAAAGGGAGGACAAAGGCATGAATGATAAAGGATTTACACTGTTAGAAATGTTAATTGTCATGCTTGTGATCTCCATTCTTTTATTGATCACCATTCCAAATATCACTCGGCATCATCAAAGCATTCAAGCAAAGGGCTGTGAAGGGCTGAAATCAATGGTGAGTACACAGGTAATGGCATATGAATTAGAGCATGATGGCAAGACGCCATCTTTAGCTGAATTAGAAAAAGAAGGCTATGTCAAAAAGGGATTAACTTGTCCGAATGGAAAGGCAATTTTCATTCAAAATGGGGATGTGAAAAATGAATAAATCGCTTTTCCAGGAGAAAGGATTTACACTCATTGAGCAGCTCTTGATCGTCATGATTTTCTCTATCTTATTATCGATAATAGGTGGAAAAGTTCCCAAAATATTAGAAAGTGCTGAAGCAAAAAAGCAAGTGAACTTGCTAAAAAAAGATCTTCAATTGGCATCTTATACTGCATTTATTAAAAAAACACGAGTAACTGTTGAGTTTCACCCGACCAATGTATCTTATCAAGTCATCGAGCAGAATAGTGAGCAGATCATTGCTTCTAATCCACATAAAAAAGGCACCATCAAGCAATCCACATTTCAAAAAGGCCTTCACTTTAATAAAAACGGACATCCAAATAGCGGCGGTTCTCTCATTGTTCAATTTGGCAGTCAAATATATAAACTCACGATTTACTTAGGGAGCGGGCGGATTCATGTTCAGCAACAATAAAGGATTTAGTACGTTTGAGATGCTCTTTTCTTGCCACCTCTTTCTATTTGCTGCTCTTGTGCTCGTGCCATCCTTTGAAAAACTGACAATAGGGAAAGAAGAATTAAGAGCCAAACTGGAAGCTTATCAAATTTTACATGAGTATATGAATAAAGCTTTTATAGAAGGTCAAAATGAATCAAGTACAAAGAAACGAGGCGAGATCACATATGAATTCATTTGGGGTCAGGAGAAGGGATGTGTTTCATACAAAGTACAAAAAAAGAAGACGATTTGCTTTCGACATTTGGAGCGATGAACAAGGCTTTACACTCGCTCAAGCAATATGGCAATTGCAGCTATTTTTGCTGCTTTCTTTTGGCTGCATGCTGCTTTTATCAATTGTTGAAAAAGCTCATCCGTTTGCAGAAATCAACAAATTTTCGCAAATGGAGTGGAAACAAACGGTCCTGCAATTAGAGGAGGATCTAAATTGTGCTGTCGCTGTAAGAGCGATGAAAAATGGAACAGCACTGGAGTATATTTCTAATCAAGGGCGAGTGGTGACGATTGAGCCGTATCAAGAGATGCTTCGTAAACGAACGGATCAGGCAGGCCATCTCCCTTTATTACAAAAGGTGAAACAATTCCATGTAAGAACAAAAGAGCAAACCACCACTCTCCAAGTCACAGATGTATTTGGTCAAGTACATGAAGCTGTTTTTTTCACTTACAAAGGAGTGATTCCTAAAACGTGAAAAGAGAAGACGGGTTTATTTATCCTCACGTACTTGCTGTCATTCTTTTATTTTTATTGATTCTAGGCTCAATGACCATTGGGCTTCAAAAAGAGTTGAAAAGTGCAGAGCTCACGATTTCTTTTTATCAAAAACAGCAGTTATTTCGTTTAGGTCTAAGTGAAGCTGCAAACAAATTAAATCGTATTTGTGATCAGCCATTGAGCCCAATTTTCACAGAAGAAGGTCGAGTGACGTTGAAGCGAATTGGGTGTGATGACAGAAAAAAGCTAGTCCGCCTCTTGGTTAACATCGAGACAAAGGGTGGTGTAACTGACGAGCGGGAACTAGAGATGAATAAGGAGACAGGAGAAATCAATCAATGGATCAGCACTTATTAGCGAGTGTATAAAACGATACTATTCTTGGTAACACTTTAAGGAAGAAGAGGTGAGTGTTCGATGAAGACAAATGATTATGTAAAATATATGACGCAGGAAATTATTAAATATATGAATACACCACGTGACGAGCGGAAAGAACATAAACAGGAAAAAATGGAGACGAAACCACCATTTTCTCAGCGTTTATTCGGTGTTCTGCCTTTTGGCTTTTCAATGATGCTAAAAAAACGTCATCGACAAAAGTAAAAAGCCGCCAGCAGGCGGTTTTTTTAATGCCATTTTAGCTGTATTCTTCCACAACAATGACTTTATTGACCTTGTTCGAGTAAGGGTTATAGGAAATGGTGACATATACCCCAAATTCTTTGGCCTGATCTTTCAACGTAATATGATATTGCTTCACGGATTCTTTCTCCCGGTGCCGATCCCACACTTTTTGTTTGAATAAAACATGTGCTAACGGATACCGTTTTTTTGCTTCTTTGACTGCCCTTGTTTCCCATTGATCTGCGGCAACAGTGATTCCTTTTGCCTCCGCTAGATGGGCGCTTTGGATCAAAGGGCTTAACAGTAAACTGAGCATGATCATGATTCTTCTATAATTCAACTAACATCACCTCACCAATTATTATCCTGACCAAATCCTGCACTTTTATGTAAATTTTTAAGAAGTACAAATGTCACAGAAAAAAATATTGAATATGGCGAAAGAATGAGAAAATGGAAGAATTTTCTCGGTAATGTTCTTGTTTAAGAACAAAATGGACTAATTTGACGTTTTGGATTTTATAGGTAATTCCTTATACTGAGTGTAATCGTTCTTTTTAAAGAACAATTGTTCAAGGAGTTGAAAGATTCAATGAAACAGCCGCTCTTTGTACTATTTTGTGCTATTTGTTTGATTTTCACTTCTTTTTTTATTACGTCTACTAATGCTTCTTTTAACGATGTTGAGCATTCGAATTTTGTCATGAAAACATGTGAAAATTTCGAAGAGACAGATCAGCATTGCCAGCCGAAGAAATGGGATAGAAGCCATTTGAAACTGATCGATCAAACGATCATTGAGGGGACAGTCTGTGCGCCTCAAAAGCTGAGCATGTCACTAAAAAATATTGGACAACCCATCGCGCACTCTGAATGGAAGTGGGAACTACATAAAGTAGAGAGTGTTCAGATGCCATTACAAGATGGCCATGTTATTGAAAAAGGTGCTATACAGTCCCTCTCATCAGAAGAAACGACGACTGTCACGTCAGGTAAAGCAAAAACAAATGGAATCTATGTGTTTAAAATCTATTATCCTAAAGGGTTTGGTGGTTCTGAAAAGCCATTCTTTACGTCTCAACATATGCAGCTTTCGAATTGTCAAGAAAAGGTGTCCTAAAGGGGACTAGTCTTTTGAATGAAACATGATATGTAAAGGGGAGAAAGGTATGAAAAAGTGGATGAAAATGTCTGGGAGTATTGTTTACGCGCTGGTCTTCACGATGATGATTGTGTGTATTATTGTCGTGTTGTCATCAAGAACAACAGGAGGAGATCCTCAGATTTTTGGTTATGAGATCAAGCAAGTATTATCTGGATCAATGGAACCTGAATTTTCGACTGGTTCATTGATTGTCGTGAAACATGTCACCTCACCTGAAACACTCAAAAAAGGGGATATTATTACGTTTCAAACGAAGCAAGACCAATCCTTTGTGACTCACCGCATTGTTGGGGTGAAAGGAAAAGGAGTAAATAAAGCCTTTGAGACAAAAGGAGACCACAATATGTATCAAGACGGCACGCTCGTCAAAGCGAATCAAGTGACTGCGCAGTATACGGGCGTGAACATTCCTTATGCAGGAAAGCTTCTTTCGTATGCAGGAACTTCTGCTGGGACCGCTCTTTTGCTCATTATTCCAGGGGTGATGCTGCTTGTTTATTCAACCATTCATTTTGTTGGTGCTGCCAAACATAGAAGACATACGGCTGAGTTACATATGTCAGAGGAACAAGCATAAATTTTCGTTTGTAACCTAAATCAGGTTTCAATAAAACAATTTATTAGGGGGTTCAATCATGGCAATGAAAAAATCAATTCGTTTAGGTGTTTTATCAGGAGCATTAGGTCTTGCTTTAATTGGAGGGGGAACGTGGGCTGCATTTAATGATGTTGAGACGGCAAACGCGGTCTACTCTACAGGAGAGCTGAATCTATCTGCAAAAGAGAATTCCGGCGCCATCAACCTTGCGAACATAAAACCCGGTGACCGTATAAAGAAGGAATTTAATTTTGAAAATAAAGGGTCTCTTGCAATTAATCAAGTCCTGATGAGTCTTGATTATAGCCAGTTTCAAGATGGAACATCAGCGAAAAATGGCGGGAAGAATACAGCTGAAGAATTCCTCAGCCAATTTCAGGTGAGTGTTCTAACGGTTGGAGCCGAAGGTGGGAATGGATACCCGAAAAATATTATTTTAGACCATGCAAACCTGCTTGACCTGCATCTATTAACGTCAAAGCAGGATCAGACCGCATTTGAAAAGCTTCGTCATGCCGTCGATGAGAAGTTTTTACATGAAAGTGGTAAAATTAATGTTGCCACCGTTGATGGATCAACAGCTCCAGAGTATGACGGCATTCCAAAGAATCCGTTTGATTACGATAAAATGGAAATGATCATTGAATTTGTCAATGACCAGACGAAGGATAAAGCGGGTAACTATATCCAAAATAAATACCAAGGCGATGCGATTCAAGTTGATCTTTCCTTCGAAGCGACTCAGTGGAATGGTTTAACGATCAATCCAAAAAAGCATACGGATGAAAAAGGCTACGTGAAAGAAAACGAAAAAGCACACAGCGAAGATAAAAAATAAAGTCAGTCTTTAGACTGATAACAAGATCTGCATAGCAATTGGAGGAGTATGCGCTAAAATATGCGCATTACTCCTCTTCTTGCTTTTTTTTCCAGATTTGATAATCTAAAAATTCACGAAATTGCTTTTTCGAAACCCCTGATGTCATTGCATCTCGAACTAGTTTTTCCCATTCACTATCTAATTGACCATCGTATTCGGTTTCATCATTTTCGTTTAACAGTGTATGAACCGAGACGTCCAGAACAGCGGAGACTTTTTCAAGAAATTGAATGGAGGGGTTTGTTTGCAAGTTTCTTTCTATTGAACTTAAATAAGACTTCGCTACCCCAGCCTTTTCGGCCAGTTCTGATAGTGAGTAGCCTTTTTCATTGCGGTATTGTTTAATACGCTGGCCAATCAATGTCATCACCTTCCTTTCGATATTATAGCACATTCAGAAAGGTTTGATAGAATGACTTCTTGCCATAGGGGGAGACTCAGAGGACTTTTCGCGTGATTTGAGAAAATGACGGACTTCTTCTACTGTTAGTCCTGCTTTGCGCGCTTCGCGTAATAATTGAACCCATTCACTGTCTAATAACTTCGTTTTCTTTTCCATACAAATACCCTCCTAAAATACTGAATCGTGTATTTCAGGCACTTAACGCATGAAATGGAAAAACACAGGTGATAAGACCTCATAGATTGCTTGCGTCATGTTTCCGCCCAATACAAACAGACAAACGTTGCTTTTGATTGATCGAAAATTTGATATCACTTGAAAGGGAGGGAGACTCGCTAAGTCAGCCTCCTCTTTTTTGCTGTAAGTAAAAAAGTCCGCCATTTTCAATCGTAAGACTGATTTTTGGTTCGTATAAAGTTTTAAGTGCTTGTCTTTCTATTTCATATTCTACAGATGTGTCTGAAGTCCCTTCATAAAATTGGTTTAAAAGTTCCGAGTCTTCTTTCCACTTTTGAACAGCTCTTACCGCCCAATCATCCGGCTCTTCATTGGCATAACGTTCCATCAGGCTGTAAAGCCGTTTGACGCCGCTCTCTGGCTTAATCATCGTACTCATTGTGAAGCAATAATCAGGAATTTGAGACGACAGCTCACGTGCTTCTAGCTTCTCTTGAAATTGTTCGATGACTTCTCCGCGTATTAGATGAAGTCCAAGAGACAGCAGTTTATCTTTTTTACGGTCTGCCAGATAGGATATTTTGACATTGAGACCAAGCCACGGCTCCAGTGCGATCTGGCTGTTTGTGAGCGGTCTGACTTTTTCGTACAGCCGAATAAAACGGCCTTGCTGTTTCACAACCTCGAATATTTGGAATAAACGAGGGGAGCCGAAGTGGACAAATTCTCCTTCGACCGAGTCATCAGCTTTTTTTTGATCTGTGATCAAAGTCAATTGCCGCGGCTCAGGTACGCCTCCCGTTTTTTCGAGCCAATGCCAATAAAAAGGGCGGTTCATGATCAATTTATCCATTTCGATTGTCAGCTGTACGGTCAGGTGCCCTGCACTTTCTTCAAGTATGTCGCATTGATTTGCCTGAAAGAAACGGAGAAGAAATGTGTGAATCTCGCGCTGCTCCATTGGTCAACTCTCCTTTATGAACCTTGCTGTCTTTCTTCTAAAATCGGTGTTTGTGCTTCTGTTAAATAGGAAGCAAATTGGGTTAATTTCTTTTTCATATCTACGTCAGACTCGTGCTGGAAGAGAATTTGATGCAATTCTGTTTCAGCATCTTGGATATCAATTCGGGTTAAAATATCATCTAGATCGCCAATGACGTTTTCAAACAGCTGAATTTTTTCATATAAAAGTTTTAAAATATGTTCTTCAACTGTCCCGCTGGTTGCCATATTGTAAATGTGAACATCCCGCTCCTGACCGAGCCGGTGAATACGTCCAATTCTTTGTTCCAAGCGCATTGGGTTCCACGGAAGGTCGTAGTTGATGATTTGGTTGCAAAACTGAAGATTGATCCCCTCGCCGCCTGCTTCTGTCGCGATGAGCACTTGCGCCCGCTCTCTAAATAAATCTTTCATCCAGTCTTTTTTACTCCGTTTAAACCCGCCTCGAAAAGGGACCGAACTGATGCCGTTTTGCTGGAGAAACCATTGCAAATAAATTTGTGTCGCACGGTATTCAGTGAAGATAATGACTTTTTCATTTAATTGCTGAATGAGTTTAACGACTTCAAGTGCTTTAGAATTTTGTTCTACCTGGTTAATTTTCTCCATGATGTGCATCATCGCAGAAGCACCTAGAATGTGTTTTTCCTCTTCTTGCATTTTTTTAATGGTCATATAGACGGCCTCACGACTCGAACAGCATTCTCGTTCTAAGGTCATAATTGAAAACATGTGCTTCGTATAGGAAGGATTTTCTTTTAACTGACAAATTTCATCATATAGTGCTTGTTCTGTCGGGGAGAAATCAATAGAAATTGTCTTCACATGACGCTTTGACCACTCGATGCCAGTGTCTTGTCTCCGGTTCCGAATCATGACTTTATTGACTAACTGTTTTAGCCGGTCATGGTCTTCAAGTTGAAGGTCTTTTTTGGCAAAGAGGTCTTTAAATTGTGTTTCATTACCTAAATGGCCTGGCTTCAACAGAGAGACGAGATTAAAAATTTCTCCTATCCGATTTTGGATAGGTGTGGCTGTGAGCAGTAGGCAGAACTTTTTATTCAAATTTCTCACAAACTCATAGTTTTTCGTTTTATTGTTTTTCAGTTTGTGTGCTTCATCAATAATGACCATATCGTAGGAGATGGATAAGATCGTGTCTCGATGCGGCTGTCTTTTGGCTGTATCAATTGAGGAAACCACAACATCGCACTGCTCCCACACATAGCTCTTCTTTTGCTCGACAGCATCTATGTAAAATTTCGTCCGCAGTTCTTGTACCCATTGAGACACAAGGGAGGCGGGTACGAGAATGAGAATCTTCTTGGCAAGTCCGCGAATCATGTATTCTTTGATAATCAGTCCTGCTTCAACGGTTTTTCCAAGACCCACTTCATCTGCTAAAATGGCTTTCCCATTCATCTCTTCTACGACTCTTCTAGCGACTTCGAGCTGGTGTTTTAAAGGAGTAAATGCAGGCAGGTGCGCAGGTGCTTGCAATCCTTCAAATGAATCAATGGCTGTCACTTTTTGTACCTGTGCTGCTAAACGGTACATATCCCAATTCGCCCAGGGACCGTCTGCTGTAAGCCGCTTTTGAAATTCACTTGCCCATTTTTGATCAAATATCGTTTGAATATTCAATGTGACCGCCTGCCTTTCTGATAGAGTGATGATAAAATCGTTCTGTTTTTAAACGCTTCATTTTTTGATAGCGATTTAAAAGATGTTATATATCAATAAAAGCGAACGATAATGAATGATTATTTTAAAAATGTTAATGATTTTTCTGTTGCTCTTCATCCATTTCTAATGGTAGGATGTTGGTAAGTGATCTAGAGAATAAGTCACCCATTTTGATAGTATGTCCAATAAAGGTGAAGAATATGAGCGGATGATGGTATGGGGAGAGACCTAGCGGTTATTTTGCACTGACAGGCGCCGAAGGAGCAAGCTGAATTGGTTCAGTGAATCTCTCAGGCAAAAGTACTCTTACCGGACGCAACTCTGGAGAGTGTTTGCGCAGCGATTTTTAGCAAACCACCAAAGGGGAAAACGCACAATGATATTGTGCTGTAAACTTTCAGGTGCAAGGACAGAGACTTCTTTTTGATAAAAGGGAGCGCTCTGTCCTTTTTTGCTGTGATTTTTTTCTGAAAATTCAGCTTGTAATGTGCACTGTAAGAAAAAAGGGGGAAACGATTGATGTTGAAACGAACACCGCTTTTTCATGCGTATGAAACGTTTGGCGCAAAAACCATTGACTTCGGGGGCTGGGAATTACCTGTCCAATTTTCTTCCATTAAAGAAGAACATGAAGCTGTTCGAACAAAAGCAGGGCTGTTTGACGTGTCTCACATGGGTGAGGTGGAAGTCACAGGTCAGGGAGCCCTTCCTTTTTTACAAAGGTTATTAACCAATGATCTGTCAAAGCTGACAGACGGTAAGGCACTATATACAGCCATGTGTTATGAGGATGGCGGAACGGTGGATGATCTGCTTGTTTACCAAAAAGAAAAGAACAACTATTTGCTTGTGATCAATGCTTCAAATATTGAAAAAGATGTGGATTGGCTGCAGAAACATCAAGGTGAGGAAGATGTTTCGATTAAAAATGTCTCTGATCAAACTGCCTTGTTAGCCCTTCAAGGACCTCTTGCTGCTGACATCATCAAAGATGTTGCGGATGAAGAGGTAACATCACTGAAGCCATTTACGTTTTTATCAAAAGCAATCATTGCGCAAAAAGAGGTGCTTGTCTCAAGAACCGGCTACACAGGAGAAGATGGCTTTGAAATCTACTGCCAGTCAGAAGATGCTGTTCACCTTTGGACCGCTTTATTAGATGCCGGACAGCCGAAAGGACTGATTCCATGTGGACTCGGTGCACGTGACACCTTAAGATTTGAAGCAAGACTTCCGCTTTATGGCCAAGAGCTCACAAAGGATATTTCTCCTTTAGAAGGCGGCATTGGTTTTGCTGTTAAAACGGATAAAGAAGCAGATTTTATCGGAAAAGATGCACTTAAAAAACAAAAAGAAGAAGGACCGAAGCGAAAGCTTGTCGGGATTGAAATGATAGATAAGGGGATTCCGCGGACAGACTATCCGGTCTTCTCAGGAGATAAGCAGATTGGTGTAGTCACAACCGGTACACAATCTCCAACATTAAAGAAAAATATTGGGCTTGCCTTGATTGAAACATCAGAGGCGCAGCTTGGGACAGAAGTGGAAGTGCAAGTTCGTAAAAAACGTCTAAAAGCCAAAATCGTCGCCACACCATTTTATAAAAGAGCCAAATAACGAGGAGGAATAGAGGATGAAGCACAGGTATTTGCCGCAAACAGAGCAAGATCAAAAAGAAATGCTGGATGTCATCGGTGTTCAGTCGATTGATGAGCTTTTCTCAGATATCCCAGAGAAAGTCAGATTCAAAGGTGCGTACAACATTAAAGAAGCCGCATCAGAAACAGAGCTAGTGCGGGAATTGTCTCGTCTTGCTGCAAAAAATAAAGATACAGTGGCTTATGCCTCGTTTTTAGGTGCTGGTGTGTATGATCATTACCAGCCTGTGATTGTCGATCATGTGATTTCACGTTCTGAATTTTATACAGCGTACACACCTTATCAGCCTGAAATTTCTCAAGGTGAATTGCAAGCAATCTTTGAATTTCAAACAATGATTGCTGAGCTGACCGGTATGGATCTTGCCAACTCCTCGATGTATGATGGCGGAACGGCATTAGCTGAAGCGGCGATGCTGGCTGCAGGACATACAAAAAAGAAAAAGATTGTGGTATCTGAGACGGTTCATCCTGAATCAAGAGCGGTGCTGAAAACATATGCGAAAGGACAGCATATTGAAGTCGTCGAGGTACCTGCGCGAAAAGGTCAGACCGATCTAGCTGCATTAGAAGAAGCCGTCTGCGACGAAACAGCAGCGGTCCTTGTACAATACCCAAACTTCTTCGGTGTTGTCGAACCGTTAAAAGACATTGAACCGATTGCACATAAAGGGAAAAGTCTGTTCATCGTCTCAAGTAACCCACTTGCACTTGGTTTACTGACACCACCAGGAAAGCTTGGGGCAGATATTGTCGTTGGTGATGCGCAGCCGTTTGGCATTCCAGCTGCATTTGGCGGACCTCATTGTGGATATTTCGCTGTGACGAAAAAATTAATGCGGAAAGTGCCGGGGCGTTTAGTCGGACAAACAGAAGACGAGAACGGTGTGCGAGGATTTGTGCTGACCCTTCAAGCGCGCGAGCAGCATATCCGAAGAGACAAAGCGACTTCAAATATTTGTTCAAACCAAGCATTAAATGCGTTAGCCGCTTCTGTTGCGATGACGGCGCTTGGGAAAACAGGTATCAAAGACATTGCCTATCAAAACGTACAAAAGGCCCATTATGCCAAGACGCAGGCAGAAAAACATGGGTTACAGGCTGAAATAGAGGGCGCTCATTTTAATGAATTTGTGTTGAAACTGAATGAACCTGTGAAAGAAGCGAATGAGCGATTGCTTGAAAAAGGAATCATCGGTGGATATGACTTGGGACGGGATTATCCAGAGCTTCAGCAGCATATGCTCGTCGCTGTGACAGAACTAAGAACAAAAGAAGAAATTGATACGTTCATCAAGGAATTGGGGGATCGTCATGAATAAACAAGATCAGCCGCTTATTTTTGAATTATCCAAAGAAGGAAGAATTGGTTACAGCCTGCCTGATTTAGACGTACCTGAGGAGAAGCTCCCAGATTTATTTGATGAAGCGTATATCCGCCATGAAGATGCGGAGCTGCCAGAGGTTTCTGAACTGGATATTATGCGTCACTACACAGCATTATCTAGGCGTAATCACGGGGTCGATTCTGGCTTTTATCCTCTAGGCTCTTGTACGATGAAATATAATCCAAAGATTAACGAAAAGGTGGCACGTCTTGCAGGCTTCTCGCATGTGCATCCACTTCAAGAGGCAGACACTGTGCAAGGTGCATTAGAGTTACTTTATGATTTAGGTGACCATTTAGAAGAAATTACAGGAATGGACGCCGTGACATTACAGCCTGCGGCAGGAGCACATGGCGAATGGACGGGCCTCATGATGATTCGTGCATACCATGAAGCAAGAGGAGATCATAAACGAACAAAAGTCATCGTGCCTGATTCTGCTCATGGAACAAATCCCGCATCTGCAACAGTAGCTGGATTTGAAACGATTACGGTGGCATCTAATGAACATGGGCTTGTCGATTTAGACGACCTGCGCCGTGTTGTCAATGAAGAAACGGCGGCGCTCATGCTCACAAATCCAAATACACTCGGTCTTTTTGAAGAAAATATTTTAGAAATGGCTGAAATCGTCCATGGAGCAGGCGGGAAGCTCTATTATGATGGAGCGAACTTAAATGCCGTATTAAGCAGAGCAAGACCGGGGGATATGGGATTTGATGTGGTTCACTTAAATCTTCATAAAACCTTTACAGGTCCACACGGAGGAGGAGGCCCTGGTTCAGGTCCAGTTGGCGTGAAAAAGGATTTGATTCCATATTTGCCAAAGCCAGTGCTTGTAAAGAAAGAAGGTCGTTATTTCTTTGATTACGATCGTCCAGAATCCATCGGCCGTGTGAAACCGTTCTATGGGAACTTTGGTATCAATGTCAGAGCGTATGCGTATATCCGCTCTATGGGGCCAGACGGCTTAAAGGCTGTAACTGATCATGCGGTGTTGAATGCAAACTATATGATGCGCCGCTTATGTGTTCATTATGATTTGCCATTTGACCGTCACTGTAAGCATGAATTTGTCCTTTCAGGTAAACGTCAAAAGAAACTAGGTGTGCGGACACTTGATATTGCCAAACGATTACTTGATTTTGGCTATCATCCGCCAACGATTTACTTCCCGCTAAATGTAGAGGAATGTATCATGATTGAACCAACTGAAACAGAATCAAAAGAAACCCTCGATGCATTTATTGAAGCGATGATTCAAATCGCAAAAGAAGCGGAAGAGAACCCAGAAATCGTACAGGAAGCACCACATACAACCGTTGTGAAACGAATGGATGAAACAAAGGCTGCACGGAATCCAGTGCTGGTTTTTGAAAGAAAATAAAAAGACTCATGGGGGGCAATAGCTCCCAGAGTCTTTTTTGTTAGTTCTTTGTTTTAATGCGGCCGCCCCATTTTTTAAAGCCGCCCTTTAAATTATAAATCTCACGACAGCCATTTTTACGTAACGTTTGAGCAGCCTTTCCGCTTCTCAAATTATTTTGGCAATAGAGATAAACAGGCTTGTCAGGGCGTATTTCATTTTTGCGCTGCTTTAATTGTGAAAGGGGAATGTTTCTTGCGCCTAAAATATGTCCACCTTCAAACTCATTTGGTTCTCTCACATCAATGAGTTGGGCTTTGCGGTAACCTTTGATAAATTCTGCTTCCGTCAGCGTTTTCATAATGCGCTGCTGATAAATGTAACTGCCGATGGAATAAAGAACGAAAAGTCCACAAAGTGAGAGGACGATATAGTTGAATATTGGCAATACGACTCGACTCCTTCTTGAGCATCAGCACAGTCACCTGTCTGATGGTACGTTTTAGACAAATACTATTATAGTAAAGCAAAAGAAACTTGTCATCATAAATGGTAAGAATTATTTTCAATTCCTTCCCTATTTGATAGACTGATGAAGAGAGAAAATCGGTGGTTACCACCGTCATCTAACATTGACTACGTAAAAGAGAAGGGATTTTATATGCAAAAAGAGAAATGGTGTTTCATTGATACAGGAAACCAAGACCCTGCCTTTAACATGGCAATGGACGAAGCCTTGCTTTATTGGCATAGCGAGAAGCTGATCCCGCCTGTGATCCGTTTTTATGGTTGGAATCCAGCGACATTATCTGTTGGATATTTTCAACATGTTGAAAAAGAAATCAACATGGAAGCGGTTGAGCGCTATGGTCTTGGATTTGTTCGCAGGCCTACAGGAGGCCGCGGCGTTCTTCATGATCAGGAATTGACCTACAGTGTCATCGTGTCAGAAGAGCACCCAGAGATGCCGGCGACGGTGACAGAGGCATACCGCGTCATTTCAGAAGGGATTTTAGAGGGCTTTAAAGAACTGGGACTCGATGCGTATTTTGCCATTCCTCGTACAGAAAAAGAAAAAGAAAGCTTAAAAAATCCAAGATCGTCTGTATGTTTTGATGCGCCTTCATGGTACGAGCTTGTTGTAGAAGGCAGAAAAGTAGCAGGCAGTGCGCAAACAAGGCAAAAAGGTGTGATCCTCCAGCATGGCTCGATTTTAATTGATCTTGATGAGGATAAATTGTTTGATTTATTTCTGTATCCAAACGACCGGGTGAGAGAGCGGATGCAGCGCAGCTTTAAAAACAAAGCGGTGGCGATCAATGAAATTTCAGATCGAACATGTACGATAGACGATGCGCGTGTTGCATTTAAACGAGGGTTTGAAAAAGGATTAAATATCGAGCTTGTGCCTTATGAGCTGACAGATGAAGAGTTGGCATTTGTTCATCACCTCGCCAAAACGAAATACGCCACAGATGATTGGAATTACAAGCGTTAAGACGAAGGACTCTTCTTGTTTTTTAATGGGCGATGGTGTAGAATTGTTATGATTATTAAGTAAAGGTGCATTTTGGAGGGGTTTTATGACTACACCTAGTATGGAAGATTATATTGAACAAATTTATATGCTGATAGAAGAAAAAGGATATGCAAGAGTATCTGATATTGCAGAAGCCCTCGCTGTCCATCCCTCCTCTGTAACAAAAATGGTTCAGAAGCTAGATAAAGATGAATACCTCATTTATGAGAAATATCGTGGTCTAATTTTAACCCCGAAAGGCAAAAAAATTGGAAAACGTCTCGTATACAGACATGAACTGCTAGAGCAATTTTTAAGAATCATTGGTGTAGATGAAGAGAAAATTTATGATGATGTAGAAGGTATTGAGCATCATCTCAGCTGGAACAGCATTGACCGCATCGGCGATCTTGTCCAATTCTTTGAAGAAAACGATGAGCGATCCGTTCAGCTGAAAGCGATTCAAAAGAAAAACGAACAAACAAATCAAGAATCTTAAGAAAAAGGACACCTGGCGAAGGGTGTCCTTTTTGAATATAGTTCTAATGAAAGGCAATTGCTCCTACACTATTAATAGTGTGACAGAAAAGGGGGCTCCTTGATGAAGATAGATGGTGTGTTCTCAGGTGGAGGCATTAAGGGTGCAGCACTTGCAGGCGCCTATGAAGCGCTTGAAGCAAGGGGATTTCAATTTGTCCGTCTCGCTGGAACAAGTGCGGGAGCGATCATTGCTTCACTCATCGCAGCGGGTTTTACGAGTCAGGAGATTCGGGAGCTGTTAGACGAAATGGATGAGCATCAATTGCTTGACCGAAGGTGTCAATTCATCCCGTTTAAAATGCTCAGGTGGGTGTCTATTTATTGGCGTCTTGGCCTTTACAAAGGTGACCGTCTAGAAAAATGGCTGACAGACGTGTTAAAACGAAAAGGCGTCACTGTATTTGGGGATCTGAAAAAAGATACGCTCAAAATCGTCGCTTCTGATTTAACAAATGGCAAAATCCTCGTCCTTCCAGATGACCTTCCTTCCTATGGGTTAAATCCAGAACGGTTTTCTGTTGCCAGGGCCGTTCGGATGAGCTGCAGTCTGCCGTATTTTTTCGAACCTGTCAAACTGAGGTCTTCAAAAGGAATTTGTACCATAGTGGATGGCGGCGTGCTCAGCAACTTTCCCATTTGGCTATTTGCAGAAGAGAAAAAAAGACCGTTTGTCGGTGTCACATTAACCCCAAACGAAAAAGAACGCCCTCAACATTCCATCCGCAATGCGTTTGAACTGTTTGGCGCTCTATTTGAAACGATGCGTGGTGCTCATGACGAAAGACATATTGCCACAAAACACGAACGTCATATTATTTTTATTCCTGTAGAACACGTCATTGCCACTGATTTTCAGCTGATGACAGAAAAGAAAAAGGCGCTCGTCGATCTAGGCAGACAGAAGGCCGAGCAATTTTTAAAGAGCTGGACATTTTAAAATAAGGCGCGATTTTTCTTTTTGTTTTTCTTGCCTTCAATGACTGTCAAATGTGTTTGGCTTTTCTTTTTGAGAAGGACGGGCTTCGACTTGTGGTCAGTCGGCACGCTTCGCAAATGAGTGACCCGGTTTTTCATCTGGCTTTTCGTTTTTGGTTTAGGCTGCTGGTAGCGACGTTTTGATTGTTTGACTGCTTTACGATAAAGATTTCCTTCTGTTCCAGTTCTTCGATTCATCAGCCATCTAAATAAGAAAAATAGAACCGCTCCAACGATCACAACTGATAGCAGCATTGTAAAGAGTCTGCTTGGATTCGTTGTGAGTAAATACACAAATCCCAAAACACCTAAAGCGAAAATAATGGTAAAAGCAGGATGTACTCGGCGATTCATAACTGTCCACCTCCGAAAGAATTTACCGGATTTATAAACTAGATCACTTGATGAGCAGAATCTGATGCTTGTTTCGCAGATGCTTCCTCTAAACGAAGAAGTTCATTAAAACTTGCAATGGCTACCTCGACTTGATCATCAGAGGGTTCTTTTGTTGTGAGCAATTGCAGCCAAAGGCCAGGATAGCCAAGCACTTTAAGCACTGGCATGTCACGGAGTTTGTTTGTGAGCTGAAGCACTTCAAATGAAATGCCCAGAACAACCGGAATAAGCGCCAAGCGATTCAGAACTCTCACCCATAAAGGATCTGTCGGTACGAGTAAATAGACGAACATGCCGACAATGACAGTGAATAAAATAAAGCTGCTGCCGCATCGATAATGCAGGCGAGATTGGCTTTGGACATTTTCCACTGTGATGTCAAGATTCTGTTCATAGCAGTTTATGACTTTATGTTCTGCCCCATGATATTGAAATACCCTTTTAATTAAAGGGGTCATGGAAATAAAGTAAATATAGCCTAATAACAGGATCAATTTAAAGAATGTTTCCACTGCAATTTGTGCGAAGTTTCCAGAAAACACCGGACGCACAAGTTCGGCTAAAAAGACAGGCACTAAAGTAAAGACAAATTTACTAAAAAGAAGAGAGAGAACTCCGATCACAGCAATGCCAAAGATCATTGATAATTTCGAGCTTTTTTGTTCTTTTTCAAGAGAATGATCTTCAGAAGGATCTAAGTCATAGCGCTCGCTGGAGAAGTTTAAGTGCTTACTGCCGTTTGCGCTTGCTTCAACAAGTGCAGCAACACCCCTGACAAAAGGGATTTTCTTAAGAAAGGCGGTTCGTTTATTGGAGGTCCGGGGAAGCTTTAAAAACTCAATCGACTCATCCTTACGCCGAATCGCTGTCACATAGTTCATTTTACCTCCGAACATGACACCTTCCACAACTGCCTGCCCTCCATATGCTGGAGGTTTTGTTTGATTGGACATATTTCATCAACCTGCCTGTTTCCTGTAATTTACATGCATTTCCTTATACCTTTATTGTACAGGAAAAGAGGGGAAATCACTAGCTCACAGGTCGATTATCTACTAGAATTCTATCTACCTCTTTTTAGCCAGTATACCCTGTTATAAAAATTTTACACTCTCGCACGGAAATCCTTTTTTTTCATGACATTTTGGACATACTACTTGCTGGAGGTGTTCATATGAAACGTGATGAAAAGAAAAACCAAGAAGAAAAAAATCAATCAGTACAAACGTCTTCAATGGTGGCAAGGGCAGCAGCCACAGGTTTTGTCGGCGGAGTTTTTTGGGGCTTTATCGGATTTCTGACCCATGTGTTTCATTTTTCAGAGGTGAGTCCAAATATGCTGTTGCAGCCATTTGTGCTTGGTGAATGGAAAAAAGGCGGACTTGGTACATTTATGAGTATTGTACTTTTAGGGATTTTATCTATTGGGGCAGCCTTTATTTATTATGGACTGCTCAAACGGATCAAAGGTTTTTGGATGGGACTGATTTATGGAGGGGTTTTGTGGCTGCTTGTTTTTTATGTATTTAATCCTATATTCCCCGATGTGAAGCAAGTGCAAGATTTGCAGCAAAGCACCATTGTGACGACATTTTGCCTATATATTTTATATGGCATGTTTGTCGGGTACAGTATTTCATTTGAATATAATGAATTAACGAGTCAGAAGCTTGCAAGGGCACTCGGGAAAAAGACAGAATAAAGTGTAAATCCACCATTCATATGATAAAATTATTTTTGGAAACGAAAGGTTTCTAAGGAAAAAGAAACAGACATCGATATAGAGTGAATTAGGGTGAAGGAGTGGTCATATGCCTCATTTTCTAGTGCTGAATGGGCCCAACTTAAATAGGCTCGGCAAGAGAGAGCCAGGAGTTTATGGAAGTAAAACATTAACAGATTTAGAAACGGATTTGTTTCAGTTTGCAGAAAGAGCAAATATTCAATTGACGTTCTTTCAATCGAATCACGAGGGAGATTTGGTCGATGCGCTCCATGAAGCAGAAGATCAGTACGATGGCGTCGTGTTTAACCCGGGTGCTTTTACCCACTATAGCTATGCACTGAGAGATGCCATTGCAAGTATTACGTTACCTGTCATCGAAGTACATATCACAAATGTTCATAAAAGAGAGGAATTCCGCCATCATTCGGTTCTTGCTCCAGTATGCCAAGGTCAAATCGTTGGACTCGGTTTAGAAGGATATAAATTGGCGATTCGTTATTTAGTCAGTGAAGGGGGAGCAGTATCATGAAACTTGAAAAACTAAGAAAACTTTTAGCCGAATTAGACATAGATGGTTTAGTGATTACGAGCAGCTTTAATTTACATTATATGACGAGTTTTACTGGATCAGCGGGTCTTGCCATCGTTTCAAAGGATCGAGCCGCCTTTATTACGGATTTTCGTTACACGGAGCAAGCAAAGGATCAAGTAAAGGGCTATGACATCATTGAACATAAAGGAAACATTGTGGAAACTGCTGTCCAAACGGCAAACGAATTTGGGGTGAAACGTCTTGGTTTTGAACAAAACCATATGACATTTGCCACCTACCAGCAGTACTCGGGGAAAGCAAGCGGTATCGAGCTTGTTCCAGTCTCAGAATCAGTTGAAAAGTTGCGCTTGATTAAGTCTAATGAAGAGATTAAGATATTAGAGGAAGCTGCGAAGATTGCAGATCATGCCTTTGATCATATTCTCACGTACATCAAGCCGGGCCTGACAGAAATTGCGGTCATGAACGAGCTTGAATTTTTCATGAGAAAAGAAGGGGCAGAAGGATCTTCATTCGATATGATTGTTGCCTCTGGCGTTCGTTCAAGCCTGCCACACGGGAGAGCGAGCGAAAAGGTGATTGAATCTGGCGACTTGGTGACACTGGATTTCGGTGCCTATTATAAAGGCTATTGTTCAGACATGACAAGAACCATTGCTGTAGGAACACCAAGCGACAAATTAAAGGAAATTTATCATATCGTATTAGAAGCAGAAAACGCTGGTGTGGATAAAATCAAGCCAGGCTTAACAGGAAAAGAAGCTGATCGCATCACACGAGACATCATTGAAAAGTATGGCTACGGTCAATACTTCGGGCATTCGACTGGACATGGTCTTGGTATGGAAGTACATGAAGCACCTGGCCTTTCCTCGCGCTCAGATGTCGTGTTAGAAGAGGGAATGGTTGTGACAGTTGAACCAGGCATTTACTTGCCGGATGTCGGCGGCGTGAGAATTGAGGATGATATTGTCCTGACAGCTGACGGCAATAAACGATTGACCCACTCACCGAAAGAACTTATCATATTATGATGGTGAAATGTAGGAGGATGACAAAATGATTTCAGTAAACGATTTTCGTACAGGCCTGACAATTGAAGTGGACGGCGGTATTTGGCGTGTAGTGGATTTCCAACACGTAAAACCAGGAAAAGGCGCAGCGTTTGTCCGTTCGAAACTGCGTAACCTGCGTACAGGTGCGATTCAAGAGAAAACATTCCGTGCAGGTGAAAAAGTAGCGAAAGCTCAAATTGAAACAAAAACAATGCAATATTTATATGCAAATGGCGATCAGCATGTATTCATGGATACAAGCTCATACGAACAACTTGAACTAAGCGAAGCGCAAATCAAAGATGAGCTGAAATATTTGCTTGAAAATATGTCGGTTCAAATCGTCATGTACGGTGATGAAACACTTGGAGTAGAACTTCCAAACACTGTAGAACTAGAAGTAGTAGAAACAGAGCCTGGTATTAAAGGCGATACAACATCAGGTGGATCAAAACCTGCAAAAACAGAAACTGGTTTAATCGTGAACGTTCCTTTCTTTGTGAACCAAGGTGATAAACTAGTGATCAATACATCTGACGGTTCATACGTTTCAAGAGCGTAATGAACGGAGAGAGACTGTAAACCTCGTGTTTACAGTCTCAGCGTGTAGGCAAACCCTCGCATTCTTTGTCAGTCCTGCGTGCTGGTGCTCACGAATGTCAAATTCGCTCCGCGCCAGTACTCGTTCTTCCTAGACTGCAAAGGTTTTCTATCACGCTGAAAAGAAGACAAAGGGATAAAATCAAGTTCATTTTATCCCTTTGTCAACTATCTGAGACTGTAAACTTCGTGTTTACAGTCTTTTTTTATTTGAAAAATAGGACGCCTCGTTATGACACCCCTTACTCTATTCTCTCATCCATCTCTCTTCCTTTTGAAAAACAAGACTACTTCTAGCTAGTGAAGCATATAGTGTAAAAAAAGCTGGAGGTTCTATATGAAACAATTTCTCCCGGGTATACACCCATCAGTCGCTGCCATGGCAGGGATGAGGTTTTTATCTGCTGCGATTGAACTGACGGCCGCCATCCTCATTTTAGTGACAAATGATGTGCGTAAAGCGGTTGTCATCAATAGTATATTAGCGATCATCGGGCCGCTCATTTTTATTATCACGATGACGATTGGAATCTATCAAATTGCAGGGCAGTTATCCTATGCGAAGCTTGTGTTTATTTTCATTGGTGTCGTATTTATTCTTGTTGGAATTTATAAGTGAAATGGCTTGGCATAATTAACGGCATACATCATACATTTTAGAGAAGAAAAAAAGGAGGGGAATTCGTTGCGGAGTTTGTTGGATATTCTCCCGCACTCAATTGGACAAGAACTCAGCATGTTAAAAGAAGCAGAGTGGGCGCAAATAGAAGAAATCCGCATTCGCACCGATCGCCCGATTGAGCTGATGCAAGGTGGAAAACCACGCTTTCTTTCCTATCATACAACAGGTGAAGATGCGGCTCAGCTATTAGGCAGGCTCAGTAATTACAGCATGTACACACTAGAGGAAGAGTTAAAACAGGGCTATATCACCATATCTGGCGGACATCGGGTTGGGCTTGCTGGAAAGGTCATCGTCGAAAATGGATTCGTCAAAGGCTTAAGAGATATTTCTTCATTTAATATTCGCATTGCAAAAGAGAAGATCGGAATTGCTTTGCCGTTTCTCCCTTATTTATATGAAAAACATTGGTGTAACACACTGATTATAGGTCCGCCGCAAACCGGGAAAACGACATTGCTGCGTGATCTAGCACGTCTTGTCAGTACAGGAACAACAGCCATTTCTCCTAGAAAAACAGGGATTGTAGATGAACGATCTGAAATCGCAGGTTGTATAAGAGGAGTGCCGCAGCATTCTTTTGGGCACCGGATTGATGTACTTGATGCGTGCCCAAAGGCTGAAGGGTTAATGATGATGATCAGATCCATGAGCCCAGAAGTCATCATTGTCGATGAAATCGGAAAAAGTGAAGATGTACAGGCACTGTTAGAAGCAATCCATGCTGGAGTCACCATTATCGTCTCAGCTCATGGGTATTCACTTGAAGACTTATCTAAACGGCCATCATTTGAACCGTTATGGCAGCTTCGTGTGTTTGATCGATATGTGGAATTAAATAGAGAAAAAGGGCCTGGCACGATCGGACGAATATTTGACCAAGAGGGACAAGAGCTGAAGAGGAGGCGGGGAGTGGACGTATGTTAAAGCTTATTGGTGCTATTTTCATTGTTGCGGCTACGACATGGGGAGGATTCGAGTTTGCGAAGCGGTACAGTGATCGGCCAAAGCAAATCCGCCAGCTCCGATTTGCACTCCAATCTCTTGAAGCTGAAATTATGTATGGTCAAACTCCTTTAGCTAGAGCCGCTGACCAAATTGCGTCCCAAGTAGGACCGCCTGTGAATCGGCTATTTGAACAATTTGCAGAAAAACTCAACGTCGGAACCTTTTCTGCGAGGCATGCATGGAATGAAAGTCTAGAGGATGTATGGAAAAAAACCGTATTAAAAAAAGGCGAATATGAGGCGCTGAAGCACTTTGGAGAAACCCTTGGTCAGCATGATGTGACGGCTCAGCAAAAATATATCAAGCTAGCTTTAGGCCATTTGGAATCAGAGGAAAAAGAAGCTGAAGTTGCCCAAGCAAAAAATGAAAAAATGGTGAGAAGTCTTGGTTTTCTAAGTGGGTTACTACTGATTCTGTTATTGATGTGAGAGGAAGGGAGTCGAGAGCATGGGCGTTGATGTAAACGTCATATTCCAAATTGCAGGAGTGGGTATCGTCGTGGCTTTTCTCCATACGATTTTAGATCAAATGGGGAAAAAAGAGTACGCACAGTGGGTGACACTGCTTGGATTTATCTACATTTTATTTATGGTTGCTACCATTGTGGATGATTTGTTTAAGAAGATTAAAGCCGTATTTCTATTTCAAGGATAGGGGAGGGCTTACAAATCGAAATTATTCAAATTGTTGGACTTGGTTTAATCGCTACTTTTCTAGCATTAATCGTCAAAGAACAAAAGCCAACCTTCGCCTTTATGCTTGTTGTGTTTACTGGGTGTGTCATTTTCCTTTATTTAATCGATCAAATCTATGCCATTATCTCCATGATTGAAAAAATTGCAGCAAGTGCAGGCGTCAATATGAAATACGTTGAAACCATTTTGAAAATCATTGGCATTGCCTATATTGCAGAATTTGGTGCCCAGCTCACAAAGGATGCTGGACAAGGCGCCATCGCTTCAAAAATAGAGCTTGGCGGCAAGATTCTTATTTTGGTCATGGCGGTACCGATTTTAACGGTCATCATTGAGACGATCCTAGGTATGATCCCGTCCATGACTTGATGGAAAAGAGGTGATGATGATGAAACGGGTGACAGCTGTGCTGGGGTTTATGATGTTCTTTTGGATGATCGTTCCGTATGCAGGTGCAGAAGAAAGTGTGCCTTTATCAAGTGAAGAACCGGTCGCAGAAGAAGTTGCGGGTGGACAGGCTGATGCCTTAGAGCTTCATTCTATCAGTGACTTTTGGGAAACGATATTGGACGAGTATGGCGGATTTCTGCCTGAAAGCCAAAAAGGTACAGTGAAGGAAATGATCGATGGCGATAAAGAGCTATCTCCCCAAACGTGGCTGAAGGCTTTTGTTCATTATCTGTTTCATGAGCTGATTGCCAATGGAAAGCTCTTAGGCACACTTATATTACTCACCATCTTTTGTTCGCTTTTGCAGCTTTTGCAAAATGCATTTGAGCAAAGCACTGTTAGTAAAGTTGCATACGCTCTTGTTTATATGGTGCTTATCATTATTGCATTAAACAGTTTTCATGTTGCGATCTCTTATGCAACAGAAGCCATTCAAACGATGACTAGTTTTATTCTTGCTCTTATTCCTCTTTTATTAGCACTTATTGCCTCATCAGGCGGGCTTGTCTCAGCCGGATTCTTTCATCCTGTGATTTTGTTTTTAATGAACACGAGCGGTGTTTTTATTCAATATGTCGTTCTTCCGCTCATCTTTTTATCAGCGATCTTGAGCATCGTCAGTACATTGACCGAACAATACAAAGTGACCCAGCTTGCCCAGCTGTTAAGAAATGTAGCTATTGGGGGGCTTGCTGTTTTTTTAACCGTATTCCTCGGCGTCATTTCTGTACAGGGGGCATCTGCTGCTATCACTGATGGCATCGCTCTTCGCACAGCCAAATTTATTACCGGAAATTTCATCCCTGTCCTTGGCAGAATGTTTACTGATGCGACAGATACCGTCATCAGTGCCTCTGTATTACTTAAAAATACGGTCGGACTTGTTGGCGTCGCTATTCTCATTTCAATTGCCGCTTTCCCTGCGATTAAAGTGCTCTCGCTAGCCCTTATATATAAGCTTGCTGCAGCCATTCTTCAGCCATTAGGAGGCGGACCGATTATCAGCTGCCTTGATGTCATTTCAAAAAGTGTGCTTTATATCTTTGCTGCACTTGCTGTCGTGTCGCTCATGTTCTTTTTAAGCATTACCGTCATTATCACTGCTGGCAACCTCACCATGATGATGAAGTAAGGAGGGGACACCATTTGAGTTTTCTCACAGAATGGATCACAAGTATTATTCTATTTATTTTATTTGCGATTGTGATTGATCTTTTGCTTCCCAATTCAAGCATGCAGAAGTATGCAAAAATGGTCGTCAGCTTACTGTTAATTGTGGTGATGCTCAATCCGATCTTTGCGTTATTCCGGGCAGATCCTGACCAAATTTTCTCAGAAATCATGAAAGGGAAGGACCAAGCGCAATCAGAAGAAATAAAAAATCAGATGAATTTAGAAAAAAAAGAAATACAAGCTTCACAGCGTGCATATATTTTAAAGCAAATGGCTGTCCAACTAGAAAAAAGCGCAAAGGAGCCACTGGAGAAGGAGAGCTATGAAATGAAACACGTAGAAGTGTTGGCAGATGAGGAGCACCTTGATCAGAATATGGAGGCAGATCAATTTCGCATCAAAGCAGTCCTTGTCCCGCTCACAGGTGATGCTGTAGAAACGGTGGCAAAGGTCGACATTGATCTCTCCAGGCAAAAGGAGGAAAGCGCCGGGGCGTCAGCAAAAGAGATGGCGAGGGTGAAAGAGACGCTTGCAGATGTATGGAATACACGGCCTGAACACATTGCGCTGAACATTGAGGGAGGTGACGCAGCAGATCATGAATAACAAAGACTGGAGACAAAAACTGAAATCAATGTTCCAAGCACCTGAAAAAGGTGAAGGGAAACCAAAATTAACGAAGCACCATTACTTACTGCTTGTCTTCATTATCGGCGTGTCATTCATGTTAGTCAGTCAGATTCTGTCACCGCCATCAAGCAAACAAGAGGCTGCTGTTCCTGCGTCTAAAAAAACATCCTCAGAAGAGCAGGCGGTGTTCAAACCATCCTCTTCAGGTAAGTCAAACAACTCAATAGAGGATGTTGAACAAGAATACGAAAATCAGCTGAAAGAGATTTTAGAAACGATCATTGGTGTTGAGGATGTTTCCATCGTGGTAAATGTAGACGCAACTTCTTTAAAAGTGTTTGAAAAAAACAAATCCAATAAAAGCACTACAACCGAGGAAACAGACAAAGAAGGCGGCGTGCGAAGTGTCACGGATCAAACAAAAGAAGAAGAGATTGTCATTATTAAAAATGGCAATGAAGAAACACCTGTTGTTGTCCAAACGAAAAAGCCAGACATTCGAGGTGTCCTCGTTGTTGCTCAAGGAGTAGACAACGTTCAAATAAAGAAAACCATCATTGAAGCGGTTACACGAGTGCTTGATGTACCGAGCCATAGAGTGGCTGTTGCCCCTAAAAAAATCAAGGAGGATTCGGAATGATGTTAAAAAAACAAACGGTTTGGCTATTAACGATGCTAAGTTTAGTTGTCGTATTAAGTGTGTACTATATCATGTCTCCACAAGGTGAGAATGCTGTGACAGTAGAAGATACAAAATCAAAAGGAATGGAAGAGAAAAAGGCTGAGCCAGAAAAAGGGACTGACAAAGGAACCGAAAAGAACGCAGAAGAGAAATCAACTGACAAAGAAACCAATGCGAAACAAGAAGATGTTGAAACAAGTGGAGAAGAAGGAAAGGCTGTTTCAGAGCAGACCGATGATGAACTTTTCACAACCTACAGACTTGAACTGGAAGATAAGCGCAGCAAGCAGCGTGAAGAGTATAACGAAATTGTGTCTAGCGATGATGCAACAGCGCAAGAGAAAAGTGAAGCTTATGATCAAATGACAGCGCTTAGTGAGGCAGAAGGAACAGAGCGTCAGCTGGAGACATTAATCAAAACAAAAGGATATAAAGATGCGCTCGTCAGTGCAGAAGGAGATAAAGTAAACATCACGGTTCGTTCTGATAAAAAATCAAAGTCCCAAGCAGCAGATATTATTGATTTGGTCACAAAAGAAATGAGAGGGCTTGATAACGTAGCCGTCACTTTTGAGCCATCGAATCAATAAAAAATGCACAAGCGCCCTTTTCTGAAAAGGGCGTTTTTTCATGCGGGTTGACGCCCTTTTTCAGGTGCTTGTGCGATGAGTCTCATCACATTAATAGTTGAATTCAACGAAATCCTCCTGTAAGATGGTTATAGTATGTACTTTTAGTACTAGCCTATAAAAAAAGATAAATCCATACATAGGGGTGCAAATCCATGTTAAAAATTGAAGAGATTCATGAACTAATTAAATTAATTGACGAATCAACAATTGATGAATTTACGTACGAAAACGAAGGTGCAAAAATCAAGTTAAAGAAAAATAAAGAAGTCGTTCAGCAAGTTGCGGCACAAGCACCAGTGGCTCCTGTCCAAGCAGCTCCAGCTCAACAAGCTCCTAAAGCACAAGCTCCAGCTCAGACCGAAGCCCCTGCACAAGAGGCAACTGCGTCTGAAAACCTGCATAAAATCACATCCCCAATGGTTGGCACATTTTACGCTTCTTCTTCACCAGAAGCAGATCCATATGTGACAACAGGTTCTAAAGTGAAGGAAAACTCAGTTGTATGTATCGTTGAAGCGATGAAACTGTTTAATGAAATCGAAGCAGAAGTAAAAGGCGAAATCGTCGAAGTATTAGCTGAAAACGGTCAGCTTGTAGAATTCGGACAACCCCTCTTTCTAGTGAAAGCAGAGTAAGGAGTACGATCATGATTAAAAAGCTATTAATTGCAAACAGAGGAGAAATCGCAGTTAGAATCATCCGTGCTTGTAAAGAGCTTGGAATTGAAACAGTTGCGGTATTTTCTGAAGCGGATCGTGATGCGCTGCATGTTCAAATGGCTGATGAAGCATATTGCATCGGACCGACTGCTTCAAAAGATAGTTATTTAAATGTGACAAATATTGTCAGTGTGGCAAAGCTAACAGGTACAGATGCCATCCATCCAGGATATGGTTTCCTTGCTGAAAATGCAGACTTTGCAGAGCTTTGCGAGGAATGTAATGTCATCTTTGTTGGACCAACTGCGTCAGCAATTTCCAAAATGGGAACGAAAGATGTGGCAAGAGAAACAATGAAGCAAGCTGGTGTTCCAATTGTCCCTGGTTCTCAAGGAATTGTAAAAGATCTTGATGATGCTGTTTCAACAGCAGCTGGTATTGGGTATCCTGTCATTATTAAAGCAACTGCAGGCGGTGGTGGTAAAGGTATCCGTGTGGCTCGCACAGAAGAAGAGCTCATTAACGGTGTCACCATCACGCAGCAGGAAGCAGCACAAAACTTCGGGAACCCAGGTGTCTATTTGGAGAAATTCATTGAAGACTTTAGACACGTTGAAATTCAAGTCCTTGCTGATCAGCATGGGAATACCATTCACTTAGGTGAACGTGATTGTTCTATCCAAAGAAGAATGCAAAAGCTTCTGGAAGAAACGCCATCACCTGCACTAAATGCAGATATTCGTGAGCAAATGGGTGAAGCTGCCGTAAAAGCAGCCGAAGCTGTTGAATACACAGGTGCCGGAACGGTTGAATTCATTTACGATTATAATGAAGAGAAGTTTTACTTCATGGAAATGAATACACGTATCCAAGTAGAGCATCCTGTAACGGAAATGGTCACTGGTGTTGATTTGATCAAAGAACAGATCAAAGTAGCTTCAGGTGAAAAGCTTTCCCTTACGCAAGAGGATGTCGTATACGAAGGCTGGGCGATTGAATGTCGTATTAACGCAGAGAACCCTGAGAAAAATTTCATGCCTTCTGCTGGTGAAATTAAAATGTACCTTCCGCCAGGCGGTTTAGGAGTACGTATTGATTCTGCCGCTTACCCTGGTTATGTGATTCCGCCATATTACGATAGTATGATTGCGAAAGTGATCACATATGGTAAAACGAGAGAAGAAGCAATAGCAAGAATGAAACGTGCGCTTCAAGAATTCGTCATTGAAGGAGTCTACACAACGATTCCATTCCACCTCAGATTACTAGAGCACGAAACATTTGTGAGCGGTAATTTTAATACGAAGTTTTTAGAAACGTATCAAATTATGAAATAATAACAGCTTTCGGAGGTGAATGATCGTGTCAGAAAACAATTTGCTTGAAATGAACCTTGATGAAGATCAATTGGGAAAAGTGCAAATTGCGCCAGAAGTGATTGAAGTCATTGCTGGGATCGCTGCATCAGAGGTCGAAGGAATTGCGGAAATGCGCGGCAACTTCGCTGCTGATGTGGCAGAACGCTTTGGGAAGAAAAATCACCGTAAAGGTGTGAAAGTAGATGTCTCTGATGAAGGCATCACAATTGATGTGTATTGTGTGGTTGAATTTGGCCTATCCATTCCAAAGGTATCCACTGCTGTTCAAGAAAATATCCGTCAAACCCTTTTAAACATGACGGCCTTAACGATTAATGAAATTAACATTCATGTCGTTGGCATTCAATTTGATACAAAAACAGCTGAAGCTGAAGTTGATCAAGAAATGTAAAAAGGGTTGAAGTGAAACCAAGGAGGCATTGCCTCTTTGGTTTTTTAAAGCCCATTTTTGGGAAAATTCCACATGATGATTACGTCACGCATGGAGTGATTCGTTTTTCGTCACAGCTCGCATGGATCTTGGTGCGACTGCGGTCAAAATATGTTATGATCTCTGTATGGCTTAACGACAAGCGGATAAAGTGGTTAAAGGAGTAAATAATGAAAAGAAGAACTGCAAGAGAAAAGGCGCTACAAACATTATTTCAAATTGATGTCAGCAATATTGATCCGAAAGAGGCCATTACACATGCGCTGGATGAACAAGAATCAGATCCTTTTTTCGAGGAACTGGTTTTCGGTGTGCTCGAACAAAAGGACAAGCTCGATGACATGATTTCACAGCATCTTGTGAATTGGAAACTTGATCGTATTGCGAACGTAGACAGAGCCATTTTAAGGCTGTCTGTGTACGAAATGGTATATCAAGAAGATATCCCGGTGAGTGTTTCAATGAATGAAGCCATTGAACTGGCTAAATTGTTCGGTGACGATAAGGCGCCGAAATTTGTAAATGGTGTACTTTCAAACATTAAAAACGACCTAAAGCAACAATAGGAGGATTCGACATGACAGCAACAATCATCGATGGGAAAGAAACAGCAAAAGAAAAGCGTGAACAATTAGCAAAAGAAGTAGAAGAGCTAAAACAAAAAGGAGTCACACCTGGTCTTGCCGTTATTCTAATCGGTGATGATCCGGCTTCACTTTCTTACGTACGCGGGAAGAAAAAAGCAGCAGAAGCCATGGGCATGCATTTCCAGCTTGATCATTTAGATGCTTCTTTAACAGAAGAGGAATTGCTAAAGATGATTGATCAGTACAATGCGAATGATCAATTCCACGGAATTCTTGTTCAGCTTCCACTGCCAAAACATATTTCTGAAAAAGCCGTCATTGAACGAATTTCACCAGAGAAAGACGTAGATGGTTTTCATCCGCTGAATATCGGGAAAATGCTACTTGGAGAAGACACATTCCTCCCTTGCACACCAGCAGGTATTGTTGAATTATTGAACAAAACAGGTGTGGATCTCTCTGGAAAAGAAGTGGTCGTTGTAGGACGAAGCAATATCGTCGGCAAACCAGTTGGACAATTGCTACTAAACGAAAATGCAACCGTCACCTACTGTCATTCAAGAACGGCGAACATTTCAGAACATACGTTAAAAGCGGACATTTTAGTTGTTGCCGTCGGTCGAGCAAACTTTATTAAAGCTGACCAAATTAAAGAAGGCGCTATTGTCATTGATGTAGGAGTCAATCGTCTAGAAACAGGGAAACTTGTAGGGGACGTTGACTTTGAAGCAGCAAAAGAAAAAGCTTCATACATCACACCAGTCCCTGGCGGAGTGGGTCCAATGACAATTACGATGCTTGCACACAATACGGTTAAATCAGCAAAACGTACATTATCATAAGCTTGATCCATTCATCCACCTGCGTGCTGCCGGTGGATGAATGTGCGTTTTTGAAGAGGAGGAATACGTCATGAGTGAAAAAGCCTTTGTGACGGTCACAGCCCTTACAAAATACATAAAAAGAAAATTTGATGTTGACCCTCATTTAGAAGATATTTGGATCAAAGGTGAGTTATCAAATGTGAAGATTCATTCAAGAGGGCATGTTTATTTCACCTTAAAGGACGAAAATGCACGTATGCAAGCCGTCATGTTCCAGCGCTCCGCGTCCAAGCTGCCTTTTTCACCAAAGAGCGGGATGAAAGTGTTCGTACGAGGCGGAATTCAAGTCTACGAACCGAGCGGAAGCTATCAATTATATGCAAAAGAAATGCAGCCTGATGGTGTTGGTGCTCTTCATCTTGCCTATGAAGAGCTGAAGAAGAAACTAGCAAGTGAAGGCTTATTTGATGAGCGCTATAAAAAAACAATTCCTGAATTTCCAGAGGTTGTTGGTGTTATTACATCCCCAACAGGAGCAGCTGTTCGAGATGTCATTACCACGATCAATCGGCGCTATCAGCAGGCCAAGATCATTGTGCTTCCGGCATTAGTCCAAGGAGAAAATGCTCCGCGTTCGATTGTGGAACGGATTAAAGAAGCCAATGAAAAACAGCTTTGTGATGTCTTGATTGTCGGGAGAGGCGGAGGATCGATTGAAGAACTTTGGGCCTTTAATGAAGAAGCAGTCGCAAGAGCGATCTTCGCATCAGACATTCCAATCATTTCTGCGGTTGGGCACGAAACAGACTTTACCATTAGTGATTTCACTGCAGACATGAGAGCACCCACACCAACAGGAGCAGCAGAACTAGCTGTTCCAAGCACTGCCGACTTAATCGAACGAATCAAATCAATCGACATTCGGTTAACAAGAGCGGTAAAAAATCGAACGTCACAAGCAAAAGACCGTCTTGTGGCACTTCAATCCTCCTATGCTTTCCGTTTTCCAAAACGATTACAAGAGCAAAAAGAGCAGCAATTCGATATGGTATTTGATCGTTTTCAAAAACAGCTGACAAGACAAATGGAACAAAAACGCAGTCAACTTGACCGCCAAACATATAGACTGAAGCCGCTTCATCCAAAAGAGCAGTTGCTTCAGGCGAAAAAACGCCATGCCAATGAAACAGAACAGCTCATTCGGAGCATGAATGTGCAAATGAAAACAATTCATTCGCAGTTCCAATCGGTTCTTGGTAAACTAAATGCATTAAATCCGCTTCAAGTCATGGAAAGAGGCTATAGTTTAGCCTATAAAGAAGATGAGCTCATTAAAAGTGTGAATCAAGTAGAAACGAAGGATCAACTGACGATTACAATGAAGGATGGACGTCTGATTTGTGAGGTTATTGAGAAGGAGGGCAATCATCATGACAGAATCAAATAAACAAAAAGAAGAACAAATGACATTTGAAGAGGCCATGAAAGGACTTGAAGAGATTGTGGGAAAGCTCGAAGAAGGCGATGTACCGCTTGAACAAGCCATCCACTATTTCCAAGAGGGTATGACGCTCTCAAAACTTTGCCATGAAAAATTACAGCATGTTGAAAAGCAAATGGATTTCATTTTAAAAGAGGACGGTGAACTGGCTTCTTTTTCAGTGAAGGAGGCAGATGCTGGTGACAAGTAACTTAAACGAATTTTTAACAACACGAAAACAAGCAATTGAAGATTATTTATTTACATATGTGCAGGAATTGTCTATTCCAGAAGAGCTGAAATCTTCTATGCTTTATTCTCTGAAAGCTGGCGGAAAAAGACTGCGTCCTGTGCTTGTTCTTGCTCTTTTAAATGCGTATGGGAAAAAGGAAGAAGACGGTATACCAGTAGGTTGTGCAGTGGAAATGATTCATACGTATTCCTTGATACATGATGATCTTCCTTGTATGGATGATGATGATCTGCGCCGAGGAAAACCGACCAACCATAAAGTATACGGCGAGGCAACAGCCGTTCTTGCAGGCGATGCGTTGCTCACTGAAAGCTTCCGTCTGATTACATCGCAATTATCTGACGATGTACCTGCTGATCAAAAGCTTCGAATCATCGATGAACTTGTTACATCAGCAGGTGCACTCGGAATGGTTGGCGGGCAATTTGATGATATGGAAGCAGAACAGAAACAAATCCCTCTTTCTGAATTAGAATCGATTCATGCCCGCAAAACAGGAAAGCTACTCACCTTTAGTGTGGTTGCTGGTGCGATACTGGCAGGTGCATCTGATGATGAGATCGAAAAGCTGAGAGAATTCAGCTATCATATTGGCATTGCTTTTCAAATTCGTGATGATATTTTAGATCTTGAAGGCAGCGAAGAGAAAATAGGAAAGCGGATCGGCTCCGATACAGCAAATGAAAAGTCGACATATCCTTCTTTATTAACGCTTTCAGGAGCAAAAGAAAAGCTGGATGAACATATCACTCGTGCGAAAGAAATTGTCTCAAATCTTGAGTTGGAGCAAAACTTGCTGCATGATTTATGCGATCTGATTGCCTCACGAGATCACTAAAAACAGCCTAGATTTGAGGGTCCTCGAGCAATTGTGGTAAACTGTAAACAGTTTATCATGATGAGACAACTCTTATTCCTGAATTGGTTTTCATAGGAATAAGGCATTATATATGTAGATAGAAATTTTGTTGAAAGCGAGTTGATCCTGATTGGATCTTTTATCAATAAAAAATCCAACGTTTCTAAAAGGAATGTCAAATGCAGAATTAGAGGAGCTGAGTGCGGACATTCGCACGTTTTTAATTGAGTCGTTAGCGAACTCTGGTGGGCACATTGGTCCAAACCTTGGTGTCGTTGAACTTACTGTTGCACTTCACAAAGTATTTGACAGCCCGAAAGACAAATTTCTTTGGGATGTTGGACATCAGTCTTACGTTCACAAGCTGTTAACTGGAAGAGGTGCCGAGTTTGATACACTTCGTCAGTATAAAGGGCTCTGCGGTTTCCCTAAACGAAATGAAAGTGAACATGATGTTTGGGAAACTGGACACAGTTCAACCTCATTATCTGGTGCAATGGGAATGGCGGCAGCGCGTGACATTAAAGGAACAGATGAATACATTCTCCCGATTATCGGCGATGGTGCACTAACCGGCGGTATGGCGTTAGAAGCACTGAACCATATCGGGGATGAAAAAAAAGACATGATTGTGATCTTAAACGACAATGAAATGAGTATTGCGCCAAACGTTGGTGCGATCCATACAATGCTTGGCAGACTACGTACAGCTGGTAAATACCAATGGGTAAAGGACGAGCTTGAATACTTATTCAAGCGTATCCCAGCAGTAGGCGGGAAGCTTGCTGCAACAGCAGAACGTATCAAGGACAGTCTGAAATATTTGCTTGTCTCTGGTATGTTCTTTGAGGAAATGGGCTTTACTTACTTAGGACCAGTAGATGGACATTCCTATGAAGATTTGTTTGAGAATCTTGAGTACGCAAAGAAAACAAAAGGCCCGGTTCTCCTTCATGTCATCACGAAAAAAGGAAAGGGCTATAAGCCGGCCGAATCTGATAAGATCGGCACATGGCACGGAACAGGACCATACAAAATCGACACAGGTGACTTTGTAAAACCGACAGCAGCCGCACCGTCATGGAGTGGTCTCGTCAGTGAAACCGTCAGAAAGTTGGCACGGGAAGATGAGCGGATTGTCGCGATTACACCTGCAATGCCTGTTGGCTCAAAGCTTGAAGGGTTTGCAAAAGAATTCCCAGAGCGAATGTTTGATGTTGGAATTGCAGAGCAGCACGCTGCAACAATGGCAGCTGGACTTGCTACACAGGACATGAAGCCATTTTTAGCGATTTATTCAACATTCCTCCAAAGAGCCTATGACCAAGTGTTGCATGATATTTGCCGTCAAAATCTCAATGTGTTCATTGGAATTGACCGTGCAGGTCTTGTCGGTGCAGATGGAGAAACGCATCAAGGTGTGTTTGACATTGCTTTCATGCGTCATATGCCGAATATGGTTCTCATGATGCCAAAAGATGAAAATGAAGGACAGCATATGGTCAACACAGCCATTCAATATGATGATGGTCCAATCGCCATGCGCTTCCCGCGTGGAAATGGACTAGGCGTCAAAATGGATGAACAGCTGAAAACCATCCCAATTGGTTCTTGGGAAGTTCTTCGTCCCGGGAAAGATGCTGTCATTTTAACATTCGGTACAACCATTAAAATGGCGCTGCAGGCAGCAGAAGAACTGCAAAAAGAAGGAAAATCAATTCGTGTTGTCAATGCACGTTTCATTAAGCCTCTTGATGAAGGTATGTTAAATGAGATACTGTCTGAAGGTTTGCCAATTTTAACAATAGAAGAAGCGGTGCTTCAAGGTGGATTTGGCAGCAGCGTATTAGAATATATTCACGACAAAAAAGCGTCTCATATAAAAGTAGAACGTATGGGCATTCCAGATGAATTTATTGAGCATGGAAGTGTCGATGCGCTACTTGAGGAAATTGGACTGACGAAAACACAGGTTGCTGAAACATTACGTGACCTGCTTCCCGCAGCACCAAGAAAAGGAATTGGATCATGACATCAAAGAAAGAACGACTTGACGTTTTATTAGTCGAACAAGGACTAATGGAAACGAGAGAGAAAGCAAAACGCGCCATTATGGCAGGGATCGTTTACTCAAATGAAAACCGTTTGGATAAGCCAGGAGAAAAAATCGCTCGTGATACCCCGCTGACTGTGAAGGGGAATCCGCTGAAATATGTCAGCCGAGGTGGGCTAAAGCTCGAAAAGGCACTTCAAGAATTTGATTTAACCGTTGAAGGAAAGCTTTTAATTGATATCGGCTCATCAACAGGGGGATTTACAGATTGCGCACTCCAAAATGGAGCAGTCAAATCCTATGCTGTGGATGTTGGCTACAATCAGCTTGCGTGGAAATTACGACAGGATGATCGGGTGATCGTCATGGAACGCACCAACTTCCGCCATTCTGTTCCGGCAGATTTCACCGAAGGATTACCAGAGGTTGCATCTATTGATGTATCATTTATCTCGCTCAAACTCATTCTTCCCGCACTAAAGCATATTCTTATCCCAGGCGGCGACTGTATTGCGCTAGTGAAGCCGCAGTTTGAAGCGGGCAGAGAGCTTGTTGGAAAAAAAGGCATTGTGCGAGAACCTTCTGTACATCTTGGTGTGCTAGAAGAAATGAATCAATTTGCTGCAAAAGAAGGCTATGATGTAAAGGATGTTTCGTTTTCACCGATTACAGGCGGAGATGGAAATATCGAATTTCTCCTCCACTTGGTCCTGCATCCCGATCAAGAAGAGAATACGGCACTTCCAGTATCTGAACTTGAAAAAGTCGTCAAAGAAGCCCATGCCGTATTGAAAGAAAAGAAAAACAGTCCTGAGCCGGCTGACACATGAATTATTGAAACAAAAGGAATAATAGCTCGCTATTATTCCTTTTAGATTGTTGACAAAGGGCTAAAATGAACTTGATTTTAGCCCTTTGTCTTCTTTTCAGCGTGATAGAAAACCTTTGCAGCCCTAGGAAGGACGAGTACTGGCGCAGAGCGAATTTGGGATTCGTGAGCACCAGAGCGCAGGACTGACAAAGAATGCGAGGGTTTTCTACATGCTGAACGGAATAATAGCTCGCTATTATTCCTTTTTACATGGTCAAAAGATCAGAATTGACCGTTTCTCACGTAATGCTTGTTTTTTGAAGTGTGCATCATATAACATAGAACGTAAAGACAAACTGAGATTCTAACGCCTAGGGGGGTCAAAATGAACAAAGGTCAAAGACATATTAAGATTAGAGAAATTATCGCAAGCCAAGAAATCGAAACACAAGACGAATTAGTCGATATTTTGAAAGCGGATGGATATAACATCACACAGGCGACCGTATCAAGAGATATCAAAGAACTGCATTTAGTCAAAGTGCCAACAAATAATGGAACATATAAATACAGCCTTCCTGCAGATCAGCGGTTTAACCCGCTATCAAAATTAAAGCGTTCCTTAATGGACGCATTTATTAAAATGGATGCTGCCAGTCATTTAATCGTTCTAAAAACAATGCCTGGGAACGCTCAAGCCATCGGTGCTTTAATGGATAATTTAGATTGGGAAGAAATTATGGGAACCATTTGTGGGGATGATACCATCTTAATCATTTGCCGCACACCAGATGATACGGATACCGTTTCGTCTAAAATTTTAGAACTTCTATAAAGAGATCAGGTTTACAAAAAGAGGTGTCAAATGAGTGTTAGCAGAACTAACCATTAAAAACTTTGCAATCATTGAGGAGTTAACGGTTTCGTTTGAAAAAGGACTCACAGTTCTAACAGGGGAAACAGGTGCCGGAAAATCAATCATGATTGACGCTGTCTCACTTCTCGTAGGGGGAAGAGGATCATCCGAATTTGTCCGTTATGGCGAAAAAAAAGCAGAGCTGGAAGGTCTTTTTCTTGTACCAGCAGATCATCCTGTATTTGCTCTTTGCGAGGAGCAAGGAATTGATGCATCTGATGAAATGATGATTCTTCGCCGTGATATCAATCAAAGCGGGAAAAGCATTTGCCGCATTAATGGTAAGCTTGTCACCATCTCGCTTTTAAGAGAAGTTGGCCGGCTTTTGCTTGATATACATGGACAGCACGATAATCAGCTGTTAATGGAGGATGAAAATCATTTACATTTGCTTGATCAATTTGGAGCAGAAGAAATTGCACCTGCTCTCTCGCAGTATCAAGAAGCGTATGATCAATATATGAAGACAGCGCAAAAGCTCAAACAGTTGTCTGAAAATGAACAGGAAATGGTTCATCGGTTAGACTTATTGCAATTTCAGCTGGAAGAGATCGAAGCGGCACAATTAGAGCCTGGGGAAGATGAGAAGCTTCAAGAGGAACGTCATCAAATCAGCAATTTTGAAAAAATCTTTTCCTCGCTTCAAAACGCATATAATGCTCTGCGTAATGAGCAGGGTGGACTTGATTGGGTTGGGATGGCTTCAAGCGAGCTTGATCAAGTTTCTGAGATCAACGACGATCTGAAAAAGCTCTCTGAGCAAGTGTCAAACTCCTATTATTTATTAGAAGATTCTACTTTTCAAATGCGCAGCATGCTTGATCAATTAGAATTTGACCCAGCCCGTCTTGATTTTATTGAGTCTAGGTTAAATGAGATGAAGCAGCTGAAGCGAAAGTACGGCACAACCGTTGAGGAAATTTTAGAATATGCGGCTAAGATTGAAGAGGAGATAGACCAAATCCAAAATCGAGACAGCCATTTGCAGACACTTAAAAACAAACTTGATGCGATAAGCCGGGATGCATTGCTTGAAGCGCTTAACGTGTCAGAGCTCCGTAAAAAATGGGCGAAAAAACTGGCGAAGCATATTCAAGCTGAATTGAAGGATTTATATATGGAGAAGTCATCTTTTGATACCGCTTTTACGATTCGATATGCACCTTTTGGCAGTACGGACTGCCCGCTTTTAGATGGAAAACCCGTACAGCTCGGAAAAAATGGCATAGATCAAGCGCAATTTGTCATTTCTACAAATCCGGGTGAACCGATGAAATCTTTGTCAAAAGTAGCATCTGGAGGAGAAATTTCACGTGTCATGCTGGCAGTGAAAAGTATTTTCTCAGCGAAACAAGAAGTGACGTCCATTATATTTGATGAAGTGGATACGGGTGTTAGCGGCAGAGTCGCACAAGCCATTGCTGAAAAAATTTATAAAGTAGCAGCAGGCTCACAAGTACTCTGTATTACCCATCTTCCGCAAGTCGCAGCTATGGCTGATACACATCTTTTTATTTCTAAACGCGCTAAAGCTGGTAGAACAATGACGAACGTCAAACCACTCAGTGATGATGAAAAAGTGAGTGAAATTGGCCGAATGATTGCTGGTGTAGAAGTCACTGAGCTCACAAAACAGCATGCAAAAGAATTACTGCACCAAGCAAATGATGTCAAAACGACAGGGTAGCTGAAACAACAGCTGCCTTTTTTATATTGTCTCATATTCGCCGTATATACGCATGAAATCGTCTTTTTCTTTTATCAATTTATCCAATCATTTTCTAAAGGTGTCGGTTATAAATCCTCGCTAAGAAGGCAAAAGTAAAGATGTAGCCAAAACATTAATGTTCTGGTGTGGGTAAGGAGCGAGGAGAGTGAAAAATGAATGCCCGAAAAGATGAGAAAAGCCATTGGTGTGATTCTCCTTGTTTCTTTAATAAGTACAGGGTTTATGAGCATAGTGAAGGAATATATCAGCATTCCAACAACTGTCGCAGTATTTGAACACGAGGAGCATTCGATTGATACATCCATTGAAGCGTCAGCCAATGCTTCTTCACCAGCCTTTAGTCTTTCAGAGAAAAAGAATCAACTTGAAGTAACGGGACAAAAGGCGGGAAAAGCCGAAATTGTTTATGATTTTAAAGGATTTCCTATTAAGAAAACAAAAGTCGATGTTCTTCCCGAATTAAAAGTCATTCCTGGAGGACAATCCATTGGCGTCAAACTCCACTCTGTCGGAGTTCTCGTTGTTGGTTTTCATCAAATCACAACAGCAGACGGCAAAAAATCACCAGGTGAAGCTGCAGGCATTCAATCAGGGGATATGATCATTGAGATCAATGGTCAGAAAATGGAGAAGATGAATGACCTCACCCCATTTATTCAGAAAGCCGGAAAAACGGGGGAAACCCTTCATTTACTCATAAAAAGAGACCATAAAACCTTTCAAACGACATTAACACCCGCGAAAGATGCAAGTGAAGGTACTTATCGAATCGGTCTTTATATTCGTGATTCCGCAGCAGGAATCGGGACGATGACCTTCTTTGAACCATCTTCTAAAAAATATGGCGCCCTTGGGCATGTGATTTCTGACATGGATACAAAAAAACCAATCGTGGTCGACAATGGTGAAATTGTCAGATCAACTGTCACATCCATTGAAAAAGGGACAGGAGGCAACCCTGGAGAAAAATTGGCCAGGTTTTCTTCCGAAAGAAAAACGATAGGTGATATTTCACGTAACAGTCCATTCGGTATATTTGGTACGTTAACCGAAAAACTTGAAAATCATGTAGCAGACAAACCACTTCCAGTCGCATTATCAAATGAAGTAAAAGAAGGTCCAGCCGAAATATTAACGGTCGTGGACCATGATAAAGTAGAGAAATTTGATATTAAAATCGTCAGCACAACACCACAAAAATTCCCGGCAACAAAAGGAATGGTGCTTAAAGTAACAGATGAACGCTTATTAAGCAAAACGGGCGGGATCGTTCAAGGAATGAGCGGTAGTCCGATCATCCAAAATGGCAAAGTCATTGGAGCGGTCACTCACGTGTTCGTCAATGACCCGACAAGCGGATACGGCGTACACATTGAATGGATGCTGTCAGAAGCAGGAATTGACCTTTATCAAAAAAACAAAAAAGCAAGCTGATGAAAAACTGCCGCGAATCTTCCGGCAGTTTTTTTCTACCCTTTCTTTCTCTTCCATCATGTTATAAAATAAGGAAAAAGAGATTTTTCGACAAAATGGAAAACAGTGTGTTGTCAAATTGCAATAATCGTCGATTCATTAAGAAAAACGTAGAAAAAGCTAGATAATGCTCTATTATTCGGAAAATTAAACTTTTTTAAAGGGGATAGCATGGTTTTGTCGAATTGAACACTCAGAAGAGAAATGCAAAAGACTAAGGAATCGACATTGGGGAGGAAAGAACGTGGAGAAAATTAAAGTGTGTGTAGCTGATGACAATCGAGAACTTGTTGGCCTTTTGACAGAGTATATTGAGGGACAGGAAGATATGGAAGTACTTGGCGTGGCGTATAATGGTCAGGAATGTCTGACATTATTTAAAGATAAAGAGCCCGACGTTCTCCTCTTAGATATTATCATGCCTCATTTAGACGGTCTTGCTGTACTGGAACGCCTCCGTGAAAACAATGAAATGACCAAACAGCCAAGTGTCATTATGCTGACGGCTTTCGGACAAGAAGACGTAACGAAAAAAGCAGTCGATTTGGGCGCATCCTATTTCATTTTGAAACCATTCGATATGGAAAACCTCGTAGGTCATATTCGTCAAGTCAGTGGAAACGGCACACAAGTCAGCCATCGATCTTCATCTATCCAAAACAGTGTCCTTCGCAGCAAACCTGAACCGAAACGTAAGAACTTAGATGCGAGCATTACGACGATTATTCATGAGATTGGCGTGCCAGCTCATATTAAAGGCTATTTATACTTAAGAGAAGCCATTTCGATGGTGTACAATGATATTGAACTACTCGGCAGTATTACAAAAGTATTGTACCCAGACATTGCAAAGAAATTTAACACGACAGCCAGCAGGGTAGAACGAGCGATTCGTCATGCCATTGAAGTGGCTTGGAGCAGAGGGAATATTGACTCCATTTCGTCACTCTTTGGCTACACAGTCAGCATGTCAAAAGCCAAACCGACCAATTCAGAATTTATTGCGATGGTGGCTGATCGTCTGCGTTTAGAGCATAGAGCAAGCTAAAATCAACGTCCATAAAAAAACGTTTCTTCAATGAGGCGTTTTTTTATTTTTGTAAAATATTGCTAAAAAATGGTTATGTTGATAAAATCATCTTTAATGTTTAAATTGGACAAACGGGTCGCTTTATTTTCAGAATAAAATGAAAAATAAAGCATGAAAGAAATGAATAGGACATAAAATAGTGGTAATCAGCTACGCTAATCAATTGGCTTATAGAAGAAGAAAACGCTCATTCGTAAGAAAAAGGATGAGAGGAAAAGGTCTTATGTAATTAGTAAATAAAGTAAATGAGATCGAAAGTTCTATTTCTATTGACCTGATTGGTTGGCGTTTTAAAGTCACTGGCTTCTTAGAGATTGTGCCATTTGAACTGAATATTCCCATTGTCGAATTTAATAATTTTCACATTCTTTTACTATGCTATAATAATGAAAAGAAGAGGGTGAGGTTATGGGAAAGCTGAAAATCCACTCTGCTGAGGTTGCGAACGAAATTAGCAAGTGGACGAGGGTCATTTCTCAGAATGACCTAGAAAAATCTGCTGTCTATAAAGAGAAAATTCAGAATTTGCTAAAAAATACAGATGAGGATCGAGAAGTTCTTCTTTATTATCAGCTAGTCGACGGCAGACATGAAATGTTACTTGGAAATATTGAAAAAGCCAATCAGATTATGAAAAGTGTCGGAACGCTGGATGAAAAAGCAGATGACATTATTAATTTTTATTTTTACTTTTATAAAGGCCAATATGCTGCCTATGTCAAAAAATATGATGAGGCGATTAGTTTTTATAAGATTGCTGAGCAGCGGCTAAAACGTGTGAATGAAGATCTTGAAGTCGGAACTTTTCATCATAAAGTCGCTTCCATTTATTACGAACTGAAGCAAAATTTCATATCCATTAATCATATTAAAAAAGCCATTGATACATTTAAAGCGCATGAAGAATATACCGCACAGGCGATTGACAGCTTGATCTTACATGCGAGCAACTGTATTGATTTACTACAGTTTGATGAAGCTGAGGAAAAGTACCAAGAGGCACTTGAGAAAAGTAAGCGCATTAACAATGAAGTGCTGATTGGGAAGTGCTATCACAATTTAGCGGTTCTTTATTACGCAAAACCTGATTATGAAAAAAGTGCGCAATACGCCAAAAAAGGGATGAGCATTCAAATTCATCGCGACAATAGCCATTATTTCATCCAATCTTTATATGTTCTCGCAAATGCCTTAGTTCATTTAGGAGATCATGAGGCGAAAGAATATATTAAAGAGGGGATTCAATATAGCTGCGATATCCAAAATAATGAATATATAGTAAAATTTGAAATTTTGGATTTGATGTGCGAAAATAGTGGAGCAGCAGACGTATTCTCTGAAAAATTAGACTACATAGAAAAAAATAGATTATATGTGGAGCTTGAGGATTTGTCTGAACAAATATCGAAATACTTCAAGGAACGAAATGATTATCAAAATGCCATTCGTTTTCTTGAAAAGAAATTCGATGCGCAAATACTTCAAAAGAAAGTGGAGGTTATCTTATGAAAAAGTTGTTGTTAGGTGTAACAATCGTTACAGCAGTCGCAGTTGTTTCTTCCCTTTTTGCTCTTGACGCAGAGACGACAGAGCAAGCCATCAGAGCGATTACGTGATCGAATTTACCTGTCAACCTCTTCTCTCTTATTAGAAGAGGTTTTTTTATGTGCTCAAACTGGCAAAACGAAAAAAGACACGTCATAATATAGGTAATCATCATATTTAGAGGTGGCATATGACGAAAATTTTTGCGCATAGAGGCTTTAAAGGAAACTATCCAGAGAACACGATGATTGCCTTTGAGCACGCACTCCATTCTGGAGCGGATGGAATTGAGCTTGATGTTCAGCTCACCAAAGACGGCAGGCTGGCTGTTATTCACGATGAAAAACTGAACCGAACGACCAATATGAAAGGGTTAGTGAAAGACTATACATATGAAGAGTTAAAAAGAGGAGATGCCAGTCATTCTTTCTATGAAGAAACGGGTGCGGTCACCATTCCTCTTTTAGAAGAAGTATTAGAGCTAGTGACGCAGAGACCATCCTTTATGATCAACATTGAATTAAAAAACTCTATTTATCGATATCCAGGGATTGAAGAGAAAGTAAAAGAGCAAATTGAGCACTTTCAAATAGAGGATCGAGTGCTTGTCTCATCATTTCATCACGGCAGCTTAGCTCTTTTTCACAAGCTAATGCCGCACATTGAACTGGCGGTCCTCACAATGGATGTGATTCATCAGCCGGACATGTATTTAAAAACAATCCCGGCAAAGGGCTACCATCCGAATATAAAGGGCGCTGGGGTGACAAAAGAAGTAGTAGCCGCTCTCCATGCGGACCAACAAGTGATTAGACCGTTTACTGTAAACAGTGAGAAGCAAATAAAAAATATGTTGACCTTGGGTGTTGATGGAATCTTTACAGATTTTCCTGATCGAGCCGTCAAAATAAGAGAAGAAATGAAATAAATACCCGCTATCAACAGCGGGTCTTTTTCATGATTACCTTTGCTTAAAACGAGTTGTTACTTTATTTCGTTTACGGTCTCTATATAAAATAAATCCTGCAACAACATAAAGGCCTCCCCCTAAAAATAACAACCCTGCAATTCCTTGCAGCCATAAATATGGAAATGGTGCAATGATGATGCCGAAAACAGTGTCACGCAGCAGCTTAATGCCAAGTGCTGCAAAGGCTCCAGGTATTAAAATAATCACTAATGCCAGTATTCTCCCCATCAAATGTCCCCTTAAACGTCATTTACTTCCATTGTCTAATTCAAAAAATATTTTGTCAAGAAAGGAAAACGTGGTAATATAGGTGTTGTGCAATTTTTTGCAACGGAAAAATATGGTGTGCAAAATTTTTCATATAAAGGGGTAACGGGATGCAGAGAGTCTTGATTGTCGGTGCAGGACAAGGTGGATCAGCACTGCTTGAAACATTGCTGAAAACAAATACGGTTCAAATCATTGCGATCGCCGACCTTGATCTCGAGGCACCGGGGATGGATGAAGCGAAAAAGAATGGAATTGAGACGACGACGGATTGGAAAGAATACATAAAAGATGACATTGATATCATCATTGAAACCACAGGCAGTTCTGCTGTACTGAAGGAACTAATTGAACAAAAACCAGAGCATGCTGTGATTGTGCCAAGCTCGATGGCATATGTCATGTCAGAATTAATGGCAGAGAAACAACAGCTTATTCAAATATTGAAGGAACAAACCTATAAACATGACCGCATTTTTAATGCAACGAATGATGGCATGATTTTTATTAATATGGATGAAGAAGTGGTCCTGTTTAATCGATCGGCTGCCAAAATGGTGGGGTGTTCGCAAAAGGATGCGATTGGCCGTCACATTCGAGAAGTGATTCCGAACACGAAACTTCCCGATATATTAAGGTCAAGGGAGCCGGAATTTAACCAAAAGCAATTTTTGAATCAGCAAATTCAAATTGTGACCACCCGTCTGCCGATTATTGATGACGCGGGGAGAATGTTAGGTGCTTTATCCATCTTTAAAGACATTACAGATGCGGTGGAGCTTGCGGAAGAAGTGACAAACCTCAAAGAAGTAAGAACGATGCTTGAGGCGATTATTCAATCATCAGATGAAGCCATATCGGTTGTCGATGAGCAGGGGAAAGGTATTTTGATCAACCGTGCTTATACGAAAATGACCGGTTTAACGGATAAAGAGGTCGTAGGTAAACCAGCTGGTGCTGATATTTCCGAAGGGGAAAGCATGCACTTAAAGGTGCTTGAAACAAGAAGACCTGTTCGTGGCGTCAGAATGAAGGTTGGTCCAAATAAAAAAGATGTCATCGTCAATGTAGCACCTGTTATTGTGGACGGCATTCTAAAAGGCAGTGTCGGCGTCATTCACGATGTATCCGAAATTCAATCATTGACGAATGAATTAAATAAAGCAAGACAGCTCATCCGAACACTTGAAGCAAAGTACACATTTGAAGACATTATTGGAGAAAGTGAACAAATGCTTGTCGCACTTGAGCAGGCAAAGCTGGGTGCAAAAACGCCGGCAACCATTTTACTCCGCGGAGAATCAGGTACTGGGAAAGAGCTGTTTGCACATGCCATTCACAATGAAAGTGATCGCAAGTACAACCGCTTTGTCCGTGTCAACTGTGCTGCCTTATCAGAAACTCTTTTAGAGTCAGAACTGTTTGGCTACGAGGAAGGAGCGTTTTCTGGTGCAAGGCGAGGCGGGAAAAAAGGGCTGTTTGAAGAAGCCAATCAAGGCAGCATCTTTTTAGATGAAATCGGTGAAATGACGCCAAGTACACAAGCGAAATTGCTGCGTGTCATGCAAGAAAAAGAAATTGTTCGGGTAGGCGGAACGAAAGCGATACCGGTCGATGTGCGTGTGATCACAGCGACAAATGTCAATATTGAAAAGGCGATGGCAGAAGGGAAGTTCAGAGAGGATTTATATTATCGAATGAATAGATACCCGATATCGATCCCACCGCTCAGACAGCGTCTCGAAGATATTGAATCATTAAGTAAACGCCTCATCCAGAAGATCAATTTAGACTATGGGCGAAACGTCAGCGGCTTAACAGATCGTGCGCTTCATAGACTTCGATCATATAGCTGGCCAGGCAACGTGAGAGAGCTTGAAAATGTGCTTGGACGAGCGATGATCTTTTTGAATCCGCAAGAAGAATGGATCGATGAAGCGCATATCGCCTTCATGGAGTCAGACGAGCATGAGGAAAAAGAGCAGCAGGAACTGGCTGTTAGTCAATTTGAGGGGGAGACGCTCTCAGATGCTGTAGAAGCATTTGAAGCGCAGTTGATCAAACAAACCCTTGAAAAACATCAATTCAATCGCACAAAAACAGCGAAAACGTTAGGGATCAGCATTCGAAATCTTTACTATAAAATGGATAAGTATCAGCTTGCAAAAGATAGCATGCAGTAACATGCACGTAACCTGCAAGAAATTGCATAATTTCTTTGCGGAAAGGCTTATTTTTCACACATTTCAAGCTGGCACGGAACTTGCATATAAAAAGAGGAACCGAGCACAAGGAAAGGTGGGCAAGTATGAAGCTTGACGATCTGATTATCAAAGCCTCGCAGCTGCAGAATAAAACAGCGGCTGTGGCTCATGCAGAAGACGAAGAAGTGCTTCATGCCATCAAAATGGCAATCGAACGAAAAGTCGCTCGCTTCCTGCTGGTTGGAAACAAACGCAACCTAAAGGAGCTAGTCAAACAGCATGAGATTAATGAAGACTGGATAGATATTATTCATTCAGATTCACCCGAAGAATCTGCCAAAATTGCCGTTCAGGCAGTAAGTGAAAATCATGCAGATATTCTCATGAAGGGGCATGTCCCGACAGCCGTACTGTTAAAAGCTGTCCTAAATAAAGAATATGGGCTTCGGACAGCGAGTGTCCTTTCACATGTTGCAGCCTTCGAAGTACCGGGCTTTGACCGTTTTATCTATGTGACGGACTCTGCGATGAACATTGCGCCTGATTTAAATATGCTGAAAGAAATTACGGTGAATTCCGTTCAAGTCGCACAAGCTGTCGGAAATGATATGCCCAAAGTGGCGGTATTATCAGCGGTAGAAGTCGTAAACCCAGCGATGGATTCGACGCTCACAGCTGCAAGCCTTGCGCAAATGAATCGAAGAGGTCAAATTTCTGGCTGCCTGATTGATGGACCGCTGGCTTTAGATAATGCCATTTCTCAAACGGCAGCTTCTCATAAAAATATTACGAGTGATGTGGCTGGTCATGCAGATATTTTGCTTGTGCCAACCATTGAAGCAGGCAACATTCTTTATAAATCTCTCATCTACTTTGCTCATGCAAAAGTGGGAGCTGTGGTGGCAGGAGCGAAAGCACCGATTGCTTTAACAAGCCGGTCTGATTCAGCTGAAAGCAAGCTCTATTCAATTGCACTTGCCATCTGTACATCTAATTAAGCGAAAGTATTAGGAGGAATAGAAAATGGAACTTTTTAAATATATGGAACGATACGATTATGAACAGCTTGTATTTTGTCAGGATGAACAGTCTGGTTTAAAAGCCATCATTGCCATTCATGATACAACACTTGGGCCAGCACTCGGCGGAACAAGAATGTGGACATATGAAAATGAAGAAGCAGCGATCGAAGATGCCTTGCGTCTTGCAAGAGGTATGACTTATAAAAATGCGGCGGCAGGGCTTAACCTTGGCGGCGGTAAAACGGTCATCATTGGTGATCCGAGAAAAGACAAGAATGAAGAAATGTTCCGTGCTTTTGGCCGTTACATTCAAGGATTAAATGGCCGTTATATCACTGCTGAAGATGTCGGTACAACGGTAGAAGATATGGATCTTATCCATGAAGAAACAGACTTTGTCACAGGCATCTCTCCTGCATTTGGTTCTTCAGGAAACCCATCTCCAGTGACTGCTTACGGTGTATATAAAGGCATGAAAGCAGCTGCAAAAGCAGCATTCGGTACAGATTCATTAGAAGGAAAAACAATTGCCGTTCAAGGTGTTGGAAACGTGGCTTACAACCTATGTAAACACCTGCATGAAGAAGGCGCACAGCTTATCGTCACTGATATCAACAAAGACTCAGTTCAGCGAGCTGTAGAAGACTTCGGTGCAAAAGCGGTAGACCCTGATGATATTTATGATCAAGAATGTGATATATACGCACCATGTGCACTCGGTGCAACCATTAACGATGTGACGATTCCTAAATTAAAGGCAAAAGTCATCGCAGGTGCAGCGAATAACCAGCTGAGAGAAACTCATCATGGAGATCTTATTCATGAAATGGGCATTGTGTACGCACCGGATTATGTGATCAATGCAGGCGGTGTGATTAACGTTGCAGATGAGCTTTATGGCTATAATGCAGATCGTGCAATGAAAAAAGTAGAAGGCATTTACCAAAACATTGAGCGAGTGATTGAAATCTCTAACCGTGATGCCATTCCAACTTATAAAGCGGCAGACCGATTGGCTGAAGAGCGAATTGAAAGAATGCGCAAATCAAGAAGCCAATTCCTGCAAAATGGTCAACATATTTTAAGTCGTCGCTAAATGGATGAATGAGTTGAAACGGAGGTTTTGTTTTTGCTGACAAAAGAATGGCGTATTCTCACGATTAATCCTGGCTCTACCTCAACAAAAATCGGTGTGTTTCATAATGAACGATCTATTTTTGAAACGACATTAAGACATACAGATGAGGAAATTAAGCAGTTTCCTCATATCATTGATCAATTTTCATTCCGTAAAGAAACCATTTTGAAAACACTGCATGAACAGGGGATGAACATCTCAAAGTTTGATGCAGTTTGCGCACGCGGTGGTCTTCTTCGTCCGATTGAAGGTGGCACATATGAAGTAAATGAGCAAATGGTTGAAGATCTAAAAGAAGGGTATGCTGGCCAGCACGCCTCTAATCTAGGCGGAATTATTGCCCGAGAAATTGCACTTGGCCTTAACATCCCAGCTTTTATTGTTGATCCCGTAGTCGTAGATGAACTACAGCCAATTGCTCGTATTTCAGGACTGCCAACAATTGAGCGGAAAAGCATTTTTCATGCGTTAAATCAAAAAGCAGTCGCAAGAAAAACGGCTGCTTCGTTTGGAAAACGTTATGAAGATTTGAACATGATCATTACCCATATGGGCGGCGGAATTACGATTGGTGTACATCAAAAAGGAAAAGTCATTGATGTGAATAACGGTCTTCATGGCGAGGGTCCTTTCAGCCCAGAGCGGGCAGGTACTCTTCCAACAGGTGACCTTGTTAATTTATGCTTTTCTGGTGAATATTCGCAAGAGGAAATGCTCAAACGCATTATTGGCGAAGGCGGTCTTGCGGGCTATCTTGGTACGACAGATGCAGTAAAAGTAGAGCGTATGATTGAAGCAGGCGATGAGCGTGCGGCGCTTATTTATGAAGCGATGTGCTATCAAATTGCCAAAGAAATCGGTGCGGCTAGTGCGGTTTTAAAAGGAGCTGTTGACGTCATTGTGTTAACAGGTGGCCTTGCGTACAGCAAACAAATTACGTCAAGCATTAGAGGATACATTGACTGGATTTCAGATGTTGTTGTGTACCCAGGTGAAAATGAATTGCAATCCTTAGCAGAAGGGGCGCTTCGCATTTTAAAAGAAGAAGAATCACCAAAAGAATACCCAAATGATCAAAAGGCGGAGAAAGGAGTGACAAGTCATGGCAACTGAATATGACCTCGTCATTCTTGGTGGAGGCACAGGCGGCTATGTAGCGGCCATTCGTGCCTCTCAACTTGGATTGAAAACAGCAGTCGTAGAAAAATCAAAGCTCGGTGGAACATGTCTTCATAAAGGCTGTATCCCATCTAAAGCGCTGCTTAGAAGTGCAGAAGTCTATCAAACGGTCAAACGTGCCGCTGATTTTGGCGTTGAAGCAAGCGGAATTGCCTTACAATTTGCCAACGTACAAAAAAGAAAAACAGAGATTGTCGACAAATTAGCAGGCGGCGTCAAACATTTAATGAAACAAGGGAAAATTGATGTATACGAAGGAATAGGCCGTATCTTAGGCCCTTCGATTTTTTCGCCAATGCCAGGCACCATCTCGGTAGAAATGGCGAATGGCGATGAAAATGAAATGCTGATTCCTAAGCAGGTCATCATTGCGACTGGATCAAGACCGCGCGTCCTGCCCGGACTTGAAGCGGATGGAACACACATCCTTACATCAGACGAAGCACTTGAACTGCAAGAACTCCCTCAGTCCATGCTGATTGTCGGCGGAGGCGTGATTGGAATCGAATGGGCTTCTATGCTCAATGATTTTGGCGTAAAAGTCACAGTGATCGAATTTGCAGATCGCATTTTGCCAACAGAGGATCAAGATATTTCTAAAGAAATGGAAAAGCTTTTAACGAAAAAGGGCATCACCTTAGTGACAAATGCGAAGGTTCTGCCAGATACTGCCGAAAAGCATGAGAATCTGGTCAAGATCCAAGTGGAACAAGGTGGAGACACTCAGTCGTTTGAAGCAGAGAAACTGCTTCTTTCAGTTGGCCGAGTGCCAAACGTGGAAGGCATAGGTCTTGAAAACACGGACATCCAGACAGAAAATCATGGCATTGTCGTGAATGAGCATTACCAAACGAAAGAGTCGCATATTTACGCAATAGGTGATGTCATTGGCGGTCTTCAGCTGGCGCATGTCGCATCACATGAAGGCATGATTGCAGTAGAACATATGGCTGGTCAAGATCCAAAGCCGCTTGATGAAACGCTCGTGTCTAAATGTGTTTACTCTCACCCAGAAACCGCTAGTGTTGGACTGACTGAACAGGCGGCAAAAGAGCAAGGCTACGAAGTCAAGATTGGGAAGTTTCCCTTTATGGCCATCGGAAAAGCGCTTGTATTTGGAGAGTCTGATGGATTTGTCAAAATCATTGCTGACCAAAAGACAGATGATATCTTAGGGATTCATATGATTGGTCCTCATGTAACAGATATGATATCTGAAGCTGGATTAGCCAAAGTATTAGATGCAACTCCGTGGGAAGTGGCGCAGACGATCCACCCGCACCCAACCTTGTCAGAAGCAATTGGCGAGGCAGCACTGGCTGTTGACGGAAAGGCGATCCATTTTTAATCAAGGAGGGAAACATGATGAGTAACATGCGTCATCAGGAATTAGGATTATCAGATGAACAAGCGATTGACATATATAGAACCATGCTTTTAGCAAGAAAAATTGATGAACGGATGTGGCTGTTAAACCGTTCTGGAAAAATTCCATTCGTCATCTCTTGTCAAGGACAGGAAGCGCAGCAAGTCGGTGCCGCTTTTGCCCTCAATAGGGAAGAGGATTACGTTTTACCTTATTACCGTGATATGGGGGTTGTCCTTGCATTCGGGATGACGGCGAAAGATTTAATGATGTCTGGTTTTGCGAAAAAAGACGATCCAAACTCAGGCGGGAGACAGATGCCAGGTCATTTTGGGCAAAGATCAAACCGAATTGTGACAGGATCATCACCTGTGACAACACAGGTTCCTCATGCGGTTGGCATCGCACTTGCCGGGCGGCTAGAGCAAAAGGATTTTGTTAGCTTTGTCACGTTCGGTGAAGGCTCTTCAAACCAAGGAGACTTTCACGAAGGCGCCAACTTTGCTGCGGTGCATAAGCTGCCTGTTATTTTCATGTGTGAAAACAATAAGTATGCGATTTCTGTCCCGTATGACAAACAAGTGGCATGTGAGCGTATTTCAGATCGTGCAATAGGGTACGGAATGCCGGGTGTGACGGTTGATGGAAATGATCCGCTTGAAGTGTATGCAGCGGTCAAAGAAGCGAGAGACCGTGCGGCAAGAGGTGAAGGCCCAACATTGATCGAAACCATTTCTTACCGGTTAACTGCGCATTCAAGTGATGACGATGATTCTAGCTATCGAGAAAAGGAAGAAGTGCTCGAAGCAAGAAAGAAAGATCCGCTCATTCAATATGAAACGTACTTAATCGAAGGAAATGTCATGACTTCTGAAATGAAAGAAGACATGACCAAAGAAATCATGCAAATCGTAAACGAAGCCACTGATGAAGCGGAAAACGCAGCTTATGCCGATGCAGAAAGCGCACTTCGTTACGTGTATGCGGAGTAAGGGGGAAGAAAAATGCCTGTTATGTCATATATAGACGCTATTACACTAGCGATGAAAGAAGAAATGGAGCGAGATCCGAAAGTGTTTGTACTCGGAGAGGATGTCGGGAAAAAAGGCGGCGTATTTAAAGCAACAGCGGGTCTTTACGAGCAATTTGGAGAAGCGCGCGTCATGGATACACCTCTTGCCGAATCAGCGATTGCAGGTGTAGGTATTGGGGCAGCGATGTATGGAATGCGCCCAATTGCAGAAATGCAATTTGCGGATTTCATTATGCCAGCCATCAACCAAATCATTTCAGAGGCTGCAAAAATTAGATATCGTTCCAATAATGATTGGAGTTGCCCAATGGTCATTCGTGCTCCTTACGGGGGCGGCGTACACGGGGCGCTTTATCATTCACAATCGGTCGAAGCCATTTTTGCCAATCAGCCAGGCTTAAAGATTGTGATGCCTTCTACACCTTATGATGTCAAAGGGTTGTTAAAAGCCGCAGTGCGTGATCCAGATCCTGTATTGTTCTTTGAACACAAACGTGCATACCGTCTCATTAAAGGAGAAGTGCCTGAAGAAGATTATACGCTCCCTATTGGAAAAGCGGATGTGAAACGAGAAGGCGATGACATTACGGTCATTACATATGGCCTTTGTGTTCATTTTGCCCTCCAAGCAGCAGAGCGCCTTGCGAAGGACGGAATTTCTGCTCATATTCTCGATTTACGTACAGTGTACCCGCTTGATCAAGAAGCGATTATTGAAGCGGCATCAAAAACAGGGAAAGTACTCTTGTTAACAGAAGATACAAAAGAAGGAAGCATCATGAGTGAAGTAGCTGCCATCATTTCAGAGCACTGCTTGTTTGATTTAGATGCGCCAATTAAACGTCTAGCAGGACCTGATATCCCTGCAATGCCTTATGCACCGACAATGGAGAAATTCTTCATGGTTAATCCGGATAAGGTAGAAGCTGAAATGAGAGAACTAGCGGCGTTTTAAGAAAGAGGAGGGTTTCAAAGTGGCAACTGAACAAATGAAAATGCCTCAGCTTGGTGAAAGTGTAACAGAAGGAACCATTAGCAAATGGCTCGTTTCACCTGGCGATCATGTGAATAAATACGATCCGATTGCGGAAGTCATGACAGATAAAGTAAATGCAGAGGTTCCGTCATCCTTTACAGGAACAATCACTAAACTAGCGGCTGCAGAGGGTGATACACTTCAAGTAGGAGAAGTGTTTTGTGAAATTGAAGTAGAAGGCAGTGCGCAGCAGAGTGCGAAAATAGAAGAGGCGCCTGCGCAAGATGAAGCACCAGAACCTGACCAAACAAATGTGGATCAGAGTCAAAAGAAACGATACTCTCCGGCAGTCCTGCGTTTAGCAGATGAGCACGGAATTGATTTAGCGACTGTTCAAGGAACGGGAGCTGGCGGCAGAATCACAAGAAAAGATTTGCTGAAGCTTATCGAAAGTGGAGGCGCAAAAGAAACAGCAGCACCTGCTAGTGAAAGAACAAGTCAAAAAGAGCCTGCTCAGTCGACACAAGCAAAAGCAGCTCCTTCCATCCCTTCAATGCCTGGAGATGTTGAACTGCCGGTCACTCCGATTAGACAGGCGATTGCCGCAAACATGCTAAGAAGCAAGCATGAAATTCCACATGCCTGGACGATGATGGAAGTGGATGTGACAAACCTTGTGACAAGAAGAAATCAGCTAAAAGATCAATTCAAAGCAAAAGAAGGCTTTAATTTGACGTTCTTTGCGTTCTTTGTCAAAGCAGTGGCTCAGGCCTTAAAGGAATTCCCTGAAATGAACAGCATGTGGGCTGGTGATAAAATTGTTCAAAAGAAAGCGATCAATGTCTCCATTGCTGTTGCGACAGATGACGCTCTTTTTGTCCCAGTGATTAAAGATGCGGATGAGAAAACGATTAAGGGAATCGCCAAAGAAATTCATGAACTTGCTTCCAAGGTCAGACAAGGCAAACTGAAGCAAAGTGACATGGAAGGTGGCACTTTCACTGTGAACAACACAGGATCATTTGGTTCGGTTCAATCAATGGGGATCATTAACTATCCGCAAGCAGCCATTTTACAAGTAGAATCTATTGTAAAGCGCCCGATGATTGTAAATGGTATGATTGCCGCAAGAGATATGGTGAATCTTTGTCTTTCATTAGATCATAGAGTACTCGATGGTCTTGTATGCGGTAGGTTCCTGCAAAGAATTAAACAAATTCTTGAAGGCATTGACGAGCAGACGTCCGTCTATTAAGCTCATTTATATGTCCCCTTCTCACAATGAGAGGGGGATTTCCATATCAATCAGAAAGGAGCGATGAGATGTCTGGATTAGATTTCTTTGCTTTTCTTACGATTGGTCTGATGTTTATCACAGCCATTGCGTTCGCTTTTCTTCGGTATATTTCCAAATCACGCAATCATCCTGAACGCTTACTGCTCATCATATCGATCGTTTCAATCATTCAAATCGCCTATTGCTTGTTGATGATAGGTGGATTTAAAGGAGTCGCCAATAGTTTATTAGGCATTTCCCTTCTGATAGGTACACTGCTAGGGTATGCACTTGAATATTTATACAGACGTTATATCAAAAAAACGCCCGCATCGAAATGATGCAGGCGTTTTCTTTATTCTGCTGGAACGATAAAGGTCAAATGCTGTTTTAATACTTCAAGGGAAGAAGGAGCGGTCATGTATACTTCTCCATCTGTATCTGCATCCATTTCCTCTTTAGTATGAATATGAATGCTGGATGCTTGTATAAGAGACAGGTCACCTTTAAAATCCTCTAGCTCTTCACGGTTCATTGAAAAAATCTCTTTTAAAGCAGAGAAACTCGTATTTCTGCAAATTAAAATTTCGACTTTTCCATCATCAATTGAAGCATTTGGCAGATCTATTTTATTTGTACCGATAAAGTGCCCATTCATGACAAGGACAATCACAGCTTCTTCTTCCCAGTTTTCCTCTTCCGTTTCAATGCGTACATAGAAAGGTTCTGTCTGCTGAAGGGTTCGAAGAGCGCTCGTGAAGTAGCTGATTTTTCCGAGGACAGCTTTTTCTTTATCATTAATATTGTTTGAGGTATCTGCGATGAGACCAATCCCCCAAAAATTTAAAAGGTATCGATCCTCTGCTTTGATTAAATCGACCTTTTTTTCAGTGCCATCTATCACCATTTGAGCGGCCTTTGGCATCTGCTGAGGGATGCCCAGCGTTCTAGAAAAGTCATTGCACGTCCCGCCAGGTAAGATCGCTACAGCTGGCCTTTTTTCTAAACCGCCAATTCCATTCATACATTCATGGACGGTTCCGTCTCCACCTAGTATAATCAGCAATTCAACCGACTCATCCATCTCACGGCAGAAATGATAGGCATCATTCGGCTGTTTTGTAGGCTTAAGGATGAGTTCATCAATATGTAAAGAAAGAAGAGGCACTGTTTGACCTAGTGTTTTTTCCATGTTTTTTTGTCCAGCATTTCCGTTATAAATGAGTATCGCTTTTTTGAATTGTGCCATCACGCAGTTCTCCCTTTCATCACTTTATTATCACTTTTCCCCAATTCCACAGGTCATAAACGACGTTTGAAAAAAGTGAAGGGGGCGAAACAAGACATTTGCCCGCCGGCGTTTTCCTTGATATGATGTAGTTAAAATGGTTTGGTACGTAGAAGGAGTGGACGGTTATGAATATTGATTTTAATTTATTTATGAATGATATTGTGAAACAAGCACGAGAAGAGATTAAACAGGCAGGTTATACGGAACTGACAACAGCTGAAGAAGTCGATGAAGCGCTGACGAAAAAAGGAACGACACTTGTCATGGTGAATTCAGTGTGCGGCTGTGCAGGCGGTATTGCTAGACCAGCGGCTGGTTATTCTGTTCATTACGATAAGCGTCCAGATCAATTGCTCACAGTGTTTGCTGGACAGGACAAAGAAGCAACCGCAAGAGCACGTGAATACTTTGAAGGCTTCCCGCCATCTTCACCATCATTTGCTCTATTAAAAGACGGGAAAATCATTAAAATGGTCGAACGTCACGAAATCGAAGGACATGAACCGATGGAAGTGGTGTCAAAACTTCAAGCCGCTTTCGATGAGTATTGCGAAGAAGTGTAACATGTTACTTTTGAATGAATCATTTAGAGGCAGTCCGGTCTTTTGATCGGTCTGTTTTTTTGTTTTATATGACATAAGAATCAAAATAATTTTAGCAAAATACTATTGCATATCAAAAAGAAAGTGTTTAAAATACATTATAGTGAATAAATATTCAAATCTACTCATGATTTTAAATACTAGGAGGCATTATCATATGAAAAAGTGGTTATTATTACTTATGACAGCTGGTCTTGCAGCTGCATTAGCAGCATGCGGAACTTCTTCTAATAATTCAAACGCATCAGGAGACGACAAAACACTCATTATGGCGACTTCAGCAGATTATCCGCCATTTGAATCAAAAGACGGTGATAAAATTATCGGTTTTGATGTCGACCTTGCTACAGCTCTAGCGAAAAAGAACGGCTACAAGCTAGAAATTCAAGATATGGACTTTGCAAGCCTTGTGTCAGCTCTTAAAACAAATAAAGCTGATATTGTGCTTGCAGGCATGACACCTACTGAAAAGCGTAAAAAACAAGTTGATTTCTCAGATGTTTACTACAACGCTGAAAACTTGGTTGTATCAAAAAAATCTAGCGGTATAAAAACAGAGAAAGATTTAAAAGACAAAACGGTTGGCGTTCAATTAGGTTCTATCCAGCAAGATGAAGCAAACGGATTGCAAAAGAAATATAACTTAACAGTTGAAGATCGTAATAAAATTTCTGATATCATTCAAGAAATTAAAGCAGGCCGTTTTGATGCAGCTATTATTGAAGATAAAGTAGCGGCTGGCTACTTGAAAAAGGAAAAAGATTTCCAAGCATTTGGATTGAATAGCTCAAACGAAGGTTCAGCCATTGCATTCAAAAAAAATAGCGACTTAACAGCGAAATTCAATAAATCATTAAAAGAAATGAAGGATAATGGCGAACTTGATAAACTCATTAAAAAATGGTTTGCTGATGAAAAGTAAGTCAGGAAAAGGATCAGCGTCATTCATGAAAATCAAGTAGAAAGCGCTGAAAAGTTCAACATGTGTTGAACTTTTTTCCTGTTTATTCTTTGATTTTATCTGAAGGAAAAAAAGGAGAATATCATGATGGATTTTAAAGATGTCATACCTCAGATGCCCTTTATTTTAGAAGGTCTTAAAGTAACGCTTTCTATTGTTGTGGTATCACTGTTCCTTGGTTTTATTTTAGGAATCTTATTAACGCTCTGTAAAATTAGTGTATTTAAGCCACTTATCTGGCTAGCCGATTTTTATACGTCAATCTTCCGAGGCACACCGCTTGTGCTTCAGCTTTTGATTATTTATTTTGGTCTTCCTCAGCTGCTCGGCTTTCAAATTGATCAATACTGGGCAGCTGTAGCCGCCTTTTCACTAAACTCGGCGGCGTACGTATCTGAAATCATTCGTGCAGGAATCAATGCCATTGATAAAGGGCAAAAAGAAGCGGCCGTTGCTTTAGGTATCCCGTATGCTAAAATGATGAAGGACTTATTGCTTCCGCAAGCATTCAAAAATATTTCACCAGCACTTGTGAACGAAACGATTACACTGACAAAAGAATCAGCGATTGTCACAGTCATTGGACTGGGCGATGTCATGAGACGAGCCTATCAAGCAGGTGCCGTCACCTATAACTATCTTGAACCGCTTATTTTTGCGGGTCTCATCTATTATGTCATCGTGCTTATTCTTACCTTCGTCGGCAAATCGGTGGAAAGGAAGTTAAAATCAAATGATTAAAATAGAGAAACTCACAAAATCTTTCGGTAAAAATGAAGTGTTGAAAGGTATTGATACCACGATTAAAGAAGGCGAAGTGGTAGCTGTCATCGGGCCATCTGGTTCAGGAAAATCAACATTTCTTCGCTGTATTAACTTACTTGAAAAACCGACTTCTGGAGTGATTACGATTCAGGGGACGGAAATTACCAATCCAAAAACAAATGCACTAAAAGTGCGCGAGAATATTGGTATGGTGTTTCAACATTTCCACTTATTCCCGCACAAAACAGTGCTAGAAAATATTACGTATGCGCCAATGAATGTAAAGAACCAATCGAAGGAAGACAGCATCAAGCAGGCAGAGGAGCTTTTAAAAAAGGTTGGACTTTTAGAGAAAAAAGATGATTATCCGAACCGGCTGTCAGGTGGTCAAAAGCAGCGTGTCGCCATTGCACGTGCCCTTGCGATGACACCAGACATCATGCTTTTTGACGAGCCGACGTCTGCTCTTGATCCAGAAATGGTAAAGGAAGTATTAGAGGTCATGAAAGAGCTCGCTCAATCTGGGATGACGCTGATGATCGTCACACATGAAATGGGCTTTGCAAAAGAAGTGGCAGACCGTGTGATCTTTATGGATGATGGGAAAATTGTAGAGGATGCCAATCCTGTAGAATTCTTTGAATCTCCGTCTTCACAGCGTGCTCAAGATTTCTTACAAAAAATATTATAATGAAAAAAACGAGGAGGAGACTTAACATCTCCTTCTTTTTTTGATTATAATGGGGAAAGTAAAAAAAGTTCATCATTTCACAAAAGTAGACAGAAAAGAGTGAATCACATCATGTTTAAAATCGGCTACCGAACGCTGAAAACAGCATTAGGAACAGCTCTAGCCATTTACATTGCACAAATGCTCGGTCTGCAAAACTATTCAGCTGCCGGCATTATTACGATCCTATGTATTCAGGTGACGAAAAAAAGATCACTCCTCGCATCTGGGGCCCGCTTTGCCGCATGCAGTCTTGCCATCTTATTTTCTTATTTATTTTTTGATCTGATTGGGTATCATCCTTTCGTCATTGGACTGATGCTGCTCGTCTTTATTCCAACAACGGTCTTGCTTCGGATTAAAGAAGGGATTGTCACAAGTTCAGTGATTATCCTTCATTTGTATATGTCTGGAGGCATTACGCTTCATCTCATCTGGAATGAGCTTTTACTCATCACCATTGGTGTAGGGGTCGCACTCATTATGAACCTGTATATGCCTAGCGTTGATAAAAAGCTGAAACAATACAGTGAACAAATTGAAGCGAATTTTGCGAAAATCTTTGAAGAAATCGAGCAATATTTAATGACCGGAAAACAAGACTGGACAGGAAAAGAAATTCCAGAGACGCATCAATTGATTAAAGAAGCGAAGGCTCTTGCATACCGTGATGTTGAAAATCATGTCTTAAGGCATGAAAATCTGTATTATCATTATTTCAACATGAGACAAAAGCAATTTGAAATCATTGAGCGGGTGCTTCCGAAAATTACGTCCATTTCTGTTACAACGGAGCATGGGCAAATCATTGCAGAATATATTAGAGATTTACGAGAACATATTCACCCAGGGAACACGGCGCATAAGTTCTTAAGACGCCTGATTGATATGAAAGAAGAGTTCGATGCACTGCCGCTTCCACAAACACGTGAAGAATTTGAAGCTAGAGCCGCACTCTTTCATTTTCTCGGAGAAATGGAACAATATTTGGTGCTTAAAAGTTATTTTAAAGGGATGAAAGAATAAAGACGCATGAGTTCCTCCTTCATTGGTCAATCTAATGAAAAAGGAGGAGCCTATGCGTCTTTTATTTTATACTGTGCTGACCATGTCCCTTTCACCCATCTGGCCGCTCGGGCAAAACCCGCTTCCAGGAGACCCGTATGTCATTATTAATAAACAAACGAATGAGCTTGCGTATATTGATCATGGAAAAATTCAAAAAGTCTACCCGGCTTCTACTGGCAAAACAGCTGATTTAACGCCAGAAGGTGAATTTACGATTATGATCAAAGCGAAAGATCCTTATTACAGAAGAAAAAATATTGAAGGCGGTGCGAAGAATAACCCACTCGGCCGAAGGTGGATTGGATTTGATGCGCGAGGAACCGACGGGAGAACCTATGGCATTCATGGAACAAGTGACGAGACAACGATAGGGAAATTTATTACGGCAGGCTGTGTACGTCTTCATAATCAAGATGTAGAACGGCTATTTGATCAGCTTCCAGTTGGTACAAAGGTATGGATCACGACATCAAGCGATGCATTTGAAAAACTGGCCAAAGACAAACAGGCCATTCGTTAAAAAAACGAATCACCTGCTTGTCTGCTTTTTTATCAACACTTTATAAAAAGGCTGCCGCTCCTGCTAAAAGTGAAGAAATTAACAGTAAGCTAATCATGAGCAATACCATAAATTTCATGAATTTCTGAGACATATCGCACCCCTATAATCAAATGTTTTTGCGACGAGCGCACCTTTCTTTATTCTAGCTCGTTTTTACGCAGGCGACAAGTGATGTACAAAGGAAGTGAACGGATGAATCAAATCGATCATATAGCCATTGCCGTTTTTTCTATTCAAAAAACAGCACGTACATTCTCCGAGCTGTTTAACTGGGAATTTTCAGACATAGAAGTACTTCCGAATCAAGGGGTCAAGGTATCTTTTGCTTCCCTAGGTGATCTGCACATTGAGTTGATTGAACCGATGTCGGATCACAGCACATTACATACCTTTTTAATAAAAAGAGGAGAGGGGCTTCATCATATTGCATTAAAGTCAGGTGACATTCAGGCTGATCTCAGTCAACTTGACGAGCTCGGCATGCAGCTCATTCAAAAGGGCGCACAAAATGGTGCGAACGGAAAGCGCATTGCGTTTATTTCACCAAAAGAAACGTCAGGTGTGCTAATTGAATTGTGTGAACCTTTGAAAGGAGAGAAACAGGAAGATGCATGAATCGTTCAATGACTTGTCTGAATGGCGCGAGAAAGCTTTAAGGGGCGGCGGTGAAAAACGAGCAGCGGCTCACCGAAACAAAGGAAAGCTGACTGTTAGGCAGCGGCTTCATGAACTTCTTGATGAAGGCAGCTTTATGGAAATTCAGTCATTTGCTAAAGGCTGCCGCTCAGAGCATTTAGGGGATGGCGTTGTCACTGGGACGGGACTGATTCATGGGAGACAAGTAGGCGTTTATGCACAAGATGCGACCGTGTACGGGGGTTCGCTAGGGGATATGCATGCGAAAAAAATAGCGGCTTTAATGGATTTGGCGGCTAAAAATCAAATGCCTGTTATCGGTCTAAAAGACTCAGGTGGTGCGAGAATTCAAGAGGGTGTGGTATCATTAGAGGGATATGGTCAGATTTTTAAACGGAATGTGCTGTACTCTGGTCAAATTCCGCAAATATCCGTTATTTTAGGCTCCTGTGCGGGAGGTGCAGTATATTCACCTGCATTGACGGATTTTGTATTCATGACGGAGCAAACAGCTCATATGTTTTTAACTGGTCCGAAAGTGATAGAAAAAGCAACAGGAGAGACGGTCTGTCCTGACCGGCTTGGAGGTGCAGCAGTTCAGCATCAAACAAGCGGGAATGTGCACTATACAGGGAAAGATGAGAGAGACGTGTTAAAAGCAGTTCGAACGCTTTTAACGTACATACCAACGAAACGACGGCCTGTCATTCATCGTAAGGTGCAAAAGCATGATGCAAGCGATCTTGGGAACATCTTGCCAAAGGAGCCATCACGCACTTATGATGTCAAACAAGTGGTGACAGCGATCACCGACCACGGCTCTTTTTTTGAAACGCAGCGTTGTTTCTCCAAAAATATCGTCACAGGTTTTGCCAGATTACAAGGGTCTTCCATTGGTCTTGTAGCCAATCAGCCTAAGGTGCTGGCAGGAAGCCTTGACCTCGATGCTGCTGATAAAGCGGCTCGGTTTATTCGATTTTGCGATGCATTTCATATTCCCATTTTAACCCTTGTGGACGTTCCTGGATTTTTGCCAGGGGAGAAAGCTGAGCATGCAGGCATTATCCGCCACGGCGCAAAGCTTCTGTATGCGTACGCTGAGGCGACCGTTCCAAAGATCACTCTGATTTTGAGAAAGGCATTTGGCGGTGCATACGTTGCGATGAATAGTAAGGGCTTAGGTGCTGACTTTGTATATGCATGGCCAGAGGCAGAAATTGATGTCATGGGAAAATCGTTTGCAGACGAAATTGTTCATCCTGCTTTGCGTGAGGTGGACAATGAACCTAGTGTCATGAAGGCAGCACAATTAGGATTAATCGACGATATTTTAATGCCAGATGAAACGAGAGAGCGACTCATTCGCTCATTTGACCTGCTTCGCAGTAAGGAAGAAGATAGACCGTTAAAAAAGCATGGAAACATGCCGCTATAAGAGGAGGAACATCATCATGATCAATGAGAAACGCTTATTAGACGAATTTTTAGAACTTGTTCAAATCGATTCAGAAACGAAACATGAAGAAAAAATTGTTGAAGTCCTAAAAGAGAAATTTACTGGTTTAGGGCTTAATGTAGTTGAAGATGATTCAAAAGAGACAACCGGCCACGGAGCAGGCAATCTTATTTGCACACTTGAAGGGAATCAAGAGGCAGATACGATTTATTTTACTTCTCATATGGATACAGTTGTACCAGGTAATGGTGTTAAGCCAGTCATTGAAGACGGCTATGTCAAGACAGATGGCACAACCATTCTTGGTGCTGACGATAAAACAGGGCTTGCCGCGATGTTTGAAGCGATCCGTGTCCTAAAAGAGAAAAATGTACCGCATGGCAAGATTGAATTTGTCATTACAGCTGGTGAAGAATCAGGACTTGTAGGAGCAAAAGCGTTAGATCCAAAACTGATGACAGCAAAATATGGTTATGCGCTTGATTCAGATGGCAAGGTCGGTACCATCATCGTGGCTGCGCCAACACAGGCGAAAGTACGTGCAACCATTTACGGAAAAACAGCTCACGCAGGTGTGGCACCTGAAAAAGGCGTCTCTGCGATTACGATTGCATCAAAAGCGATCGCCAGCATGCCGCTTGGCCGTATTGATGAAGAAACAACGGCGAATATCGGCCGCTTTGAAGGCGGAACACAAACGAATATTGTCTGTGATCAAGTGGATATTTTGGCAGAGGCACGTTCTTTAGAACCGGCAAAAATGGAAGCGCAAGTAGCGAAAATGAAAGAAGCCTTTGAAAAAACCGCTAAAGAAATGGGCGGAAGTGCCGATGTACAAATTGACATCATGTATCCAGGCTTTAAATTCTCACACGGCGATCAAGTCGTTGAAGTGGCGAAAAAAGCGGCTGCGAAAATTGGCCGTCCTTCAGAACTACAGACAAGCGGGGGAGGCAGTGATGCAAACGTCATTGCTGGAAACGGCATCCCGACCGTCAACCTAGCTGTTGGATATGAAGATATTCATACGAAAAATGAGAAAATGCCGATTGAAGAATTAGTCAAGACAGCTGAAATGGTTCTCGCCATTATCGAAGAAACGACAAATCCATCGTAAAGGCAGGAGACTCTGTGAGCACGCAAAAGATCATTATTTTCCAAGTGGGACAAGAGGATTTTGGTATCAGCGTAGAACATATACGCTCAATTGAGAAGGTCCCTTATTTACAAGAAGTATCGAACCTTCCAAAAGAGATTAAAGGACTCATGTCGTTAAGAGGAGAGGTCATTCCAGTCAGTGACACAGGTGTCATGCTGCACGGAAAACCTCTGGATGTAACCGAACAGTCTAAGGTTCTACTATTTGAATTAAACGATCAAATGATTGGCTGCCTTGTTTCTGATGCAAAAGATATCATTGATATCGAGTTAAGTGAGATCAAGCCATTTCATATGAACACAAAAGCATCTGAATATTTCTTCGGCGTCGTTGAGAGAGAGAACAAGATGATTTTACAAGTGGACCCTAATAAGTTTCTAGGGAAAATTGAGGATCTTGATCAATTGCCTGAGCGATTGAAAGAGGAATTGGCATAAACAAAGGCCCCTTATCCATGGATAAGGGGTCATTTTGCGTGCCGGAGCTCACGCATCTTTTATTTGTTGCGCTCTACAGAAGACAAATAAAGCCCCCTTATCATGTTCCGGTAAGGGGGCTATAATTTATTCAGCTGCTGGGTTAATTGAATCGTTTGCCGCAGCTTTTGTTTTTGATTTTTGGTACATCACATTTAAAATAATCGTTTGAATGGTGAGTAAAAGTCCACTTGTCATCCAATATAAAGGAAGAGCAGCGGGAGCATTAATTGATAGAAACAGCATCATGACTGGGAAAATCATGCCCATGATTTTTGCTTGTTTCAGTGCAGCTTCTGTTTGGGTGCCTGATTGTTTTGCGAATTTTTGTGTGACATAAAATTGCAAGAAATACATGGCCCCTGCAAAGATCGCCACCAAAAGATCAGTTTGTCCTAAGTTAAACCATAAGAACGAATGTGTTGCGATCTCAGGTGTTGAGCGGATTGCTGAGTAAAAGCCAAGAACAATTGGGATTTGAATCAGCATCGGCAGACAGCCCATTGCCAGCGGGTTCACATTGTTGTCTTTATATACTTTCATCATTTCCATTTGCAGTTCTTTTTGTTTTTCAGGTTCTTTCGTTTTTTTCAATTTGCTTTGTATTTGGTCAATCTGAGGTTTAACGAGTGCCATTTTCTCTTGCATCACTCTTTGCTTTTTAAATTGGTTTGCAAAAAGCGGGAAAATAAGCAGCCGGACAATCAATGTCACGAACATAATAGATAAACCGTAGTCATCATGGAAAAAGTTCGCAAGCCAGATAATCAACTCAGAAAAAGGCTGAACAAAATAATGATGGAAAAACCCATCAGAGCTTGTATTTGTTTGCGCACTGGCAGCAAATGCCGGTGACGCTACCATCATAAAAAATAAAGTCGCACAAATAGTCAATAAACGTTTCAATTCGTTTCCTCCTCAATAATAAAGTCTAATAAGAGAGAGGAAGCGAATGGTCTTCATCATCATTTGATGATCTTTTCATTCGAATGACTTTACTAATCCAAGTTGTAATGCGATCATATATGATAAACAGAAAGTCTGTTCGATTCAAACAAGATGCATCCAACTCTTCTAAACGATGTCCTCCGAGGTGCTCGTTCATTCGGCAGTCTTTTAATAAGAAAGCAATACCGATGGCGGTCAGCGCTGGAAGAATAATCGTAAAGAATTCAACAAGGAAAAAGACTTCATTGAATGTATCAATAATCATGATTATCACATCCATTTCATTACTCACAGTGTACTATACACCATATGAAATGTCTAATGGAACAAACAGGTGAAATCACGGTGAAGTGAAGGAAAGTAGATCACCTAAGGAGGCAAGCAAATGGCTGATTCTCAAAAGAAGGGGCGAATCATTTTTCATATTGATATGAATAGTTTTTATGCATCGGTAGAAATGGCGTATGATCCTTCTTTGAGAGGGAAACCTTTAGCCATTAGCGGAAATGCAAAAGAGCGCAAAGGGATAGTTGTGACCTGCAGCTACGAGGCAAGAGCACTCGGGGTGAAGCCGCCGATGCCACTCTGGGAAGCGAAGCGGCTATGTCCGGGACTAATTGTGCGTACACCCAACTTCGACCGGTACCGCAGCTCCTCACAAGAAATGTTTACCATACTAAGAGAATATAGTGACTTAGTTGAACCCGTTTCAATTGATGAAGGCTATATTGATTTAACCGATACACCTTATGCTGAGCATGCCGTGAAAACCGCTCATGATATTCAAACGAGGCTTGTAGAAGAGCTCATGCTGCCATCGAGTATTGGCATTGCACCGAATAAATTTCTAGCGAAGATGGCGTCTAATTGGAAAAAGCCAATGGGCATTACCATTTTGCGTAAACGAGATGTCCCGACAATGCTCTGGCCGCTCCCTGCAGGTGACATGCATGGGGTTGGACAGAAAACGGCAGATAAGCTGAAAACCATCGGAATTCATACAATTGAAGATTTAGCAAAAGCGAATGAATATGCGCTAAAAGAGTTATTAGGCATCAATGGACCGAGGTTAAAGCAAAAGGCAAACGGAGAGCATGACGGCATTGTCGATCCAGAAAGAATATACGAATTTAAATCTGTCGGCAATTCTTCCACTCTTCCTCACGATTCTGATGATACAGATGAACTCGTCTCATTAATAGAGAAACTGTCGCAATCGGTGAGTGCCAGATTACGAAGAAAAGAAGTGATGGCGAACCGGCTGCTCATTATGATTCGGTATGCAAGCTGGAAAAATATCACACGGAGCGTCACACTCACGAATCCAACTGATGGAAAGGAAGATCTATTTGAGGCGGCAAAGCAGCTATTCCTAAAGCATTGGAATGACCAGCCAGTAAGACTTTTAGGTGTGACGGGGACCGATCTTGTGGAACGAAAATCAGCCGTCAAGCAGCTTGATTTATTCTCTTATACAGAAGATGCAAAAGACGAACCGCTCCAATCTCTTTTAGACGGACTGAAAGAAAAATACGGTAAACCACTCATTCAAAGGGGAGTGACCATTAAGGAAAAAGAGAGCAAAACAAGTGGTACAAGTTTTAATAAAGACTTTTTTCAGGACGAAAGAGGAAATGACTAGCCTGAAAACTTGATAAAAGAGGTGATGTTGTGGTAATTTCAAAGGGTACATCATTTCAGCAGTAATCAATATAGTGTGTTAGAAGGGACGTCAGAATTATGTCAAAACAACAAATCGGTGTCGTTGGACTAGCCGTTATGGGGAAAAATCTTGCCCTAAATATTGAAAGCCGCGGTTTCTCCGTGTCCGTTTATAACAGATCTAGCAGCAAAACAGAAGAGTTTCTTCAAGAATCACAAGGGAAAAACGTTGTAGGCACATACAGCATTGAAGAATTTGTTCAATCGCTTGAAACGCCGCGTAAAATTCTTTTAATGGTAAAAGCGGGTGCAGCAACAGATGCAACCATTCAATCATTACTGCCTCACCTAGAGAAAGGTGACATTTTAATTGATGGTGGAAATACATATTACAAGGATACACAAAGACGTAACCAAGAGCTTGCGGAAAGTGGTATTCACTTCATTGGTACAGGTGTTTCTGGCGGTGAAGAAGGCGCACTTAAAGGTCCTTCTATCATGCCTGGCGGTCAAAAAGAAGCGCACGAGCTAGTGAAACCAATTTTAGAAGCCATCTCTGCGAAAGTAGATGGTGAGCCTTGTACAACGTATATCGGTCCAGATGGAGCAGGACATTATGTCAAAATGGTTCATAACGGTATCGAGTACGGAGACATGCAATTGATCTCTGAATCATACTTTATCTTGAAGCATGTGGCAGGATTGTCAGCAGAGGAGCTTCATGAAGTATTCTCAGAGTGGAATAAAGGCGAGCTTGACAGCTATTTAATTGAAATTACAGCTGACATTTTCACAAAAGTGGATGAAGAAACAAATCAGCCGCTTGTGGATGTGATCTTAGATAAAGCTGGACAAAAAGGAACTGGGAAATGGACGAGCCAAAGCTCTCTTGATCTAGGTGTTCCGCTTCCAATCATTACTGAATCTGTTTTCGCGCGTTACATTTCAGCAATGAAAGATGAGCGTGTTGAAGCAAGTCAATTAATTGAAGGTCCTAAGCCAGCGCAATCAGCAGAGAATAAACAAGAGCTGATCGAAGCGGTTAGAAAAGCCCTATTCATGAGTAAAATCTGCTCATATGCACAAGGTTTTGCGCAAATGAAAGCAGCGTCTGATGAGTATAACTGGGATTTGAAATACGGTGAAATTGCCATGATCTTCCGTGGTGGATGTATCATTCGTGCAGCCTTCCTGCAGCAAATCAAAGAAGCATATGACCGTAACCCTGAATTGAAAAACCTATTGCTTGATCCTTACTTCAAGGATATCGTAGAAAGCTATCAATCATCACTTCGTAAAGTGATTTCACTTGCAGTAGAACAAGGTGTTCCTGTTCCTTCATTCTCAAGTGCACTAGCTTACTTTGATAGCTATCGTACAGCTGTCCTTCCAGCTAACTTAATTCAAGCACAGCGTGACTACTTCGGCGCACATACGTATGAGCGCACAGATAAAGAAGGCGTCTTCCATACTGAATGGATGAAATAAGTATAAAACTTCAAAAGACCTTACCTTTGGTAAGGTCTTAGATTGTTGACAAAGGGCTAAAATGAACTTGATTTTAGCCCTTTGTCTTCTTTTTAGCGTGATAGAAAACCTTTGCAGGACTGACACCGAATGCGAGGGTTTGTCTACACGCTGTGACCTTACCTTTGGTAAGGTCTTTTTTGTGTTTACATCTATTCGGCTAAAAATCCGAAAAAGAGGGATGCTAAGTAAAAAAGAACAGAAAGTAGGGATAGAAGTGGGCATTTTATATGCACTTCTCCCAGCGATATTTTGGGGAAGTATTGTTCTCATCAGTGTCAAACTTGGCGGGAATGCCTATCAGCAAACACTCGGCATTACCCTCGGCGCTTTTTTGTTTTCAATCGGCGCCTATTTGATCAAAATGCCGGAACTGACACCGCTTATTTTTGCGGTTTCCGTTATCTCGGGGATCTTTTGGAGTATTGGGCAAATGAATCAGCTTTCAAGTGTCGCCTTTCTAGGGGTGTCAAAGGCTGTTCCTTTATCAACGGGTATGCAGCTTGTGAGCACGACATTATTTGGTGTCATCGTCTTCAAAGAATGGCAAACCATGACGGTCATACTTATTGGTTCTTTTGCCATTTTATTTATTATTGCTGGCGTTGTCATGACATCCCTCGGTCAAAAAAAGAGTGGCGGAAACGAGGGCGGCAATTTTAAAAAGGGAATCATCATTTTGCTCATCTCAACCGTAGGCTACGTCGGATATGTCGTCATTTTAAGATGGTTTCATATAGATGGTTGGTCTGCGCTCGTTCCGCAATCTGTCGGCATGCTGCTTTCATCGTTAGCGATTAGTCTAAAGCAAGACCCGTTTAGCAAATATACGTTCAGAAATATCATTGCTGGTCTTGTGTGGTCGACAGGAAATCTAGGGCTTCTTTTGGCGATTCCACTCATTGGCGTAGCAGTAAGTTTTTCCATGTCTCAAACAGGAATTGTCATTTCGACTTTAGGCGGTATTTATTTATTAAAAGAGAAAGCATCTAAAACAAGCTTTGTCATTGCAGGCTGCTTGATGATTATCGCAGGTGGTGTGCTACTAGGTTTTACAAAATAGGAGGTTTTAAGCGAATGTATCCAGATTTGGAAGGAAAAACAGTTCTCATCACAGGAGCAGGTACAGGGATAGGTCAGGCGATGGCGCGCCGGTTTGGACAAGAAAAAGCCAATGTAGTGATCAATTATTTCTCAGATAAAGAAAACCCGGACGACACGATTGCTGAGATTCAAAAAAGTGGCGGACAGGCTGTCAAAATTCAAGGGGATGTATCAAAAGAAGAGGATATGAAGGCGATGATTGATCAAGCTGTAAATACATATGGCAGTCTTGATGTCATGATTAATAATGCAGGAATTGAAAATGAAGTTCCTTCAACAGAAATGACGCTAGATAATTGGAACAAAGTGATGTCTACCAATTTAACAGGTATGTTTTTAGGCTGCCGTGATGCATTAAAGTATATGACAGAACATGGGATCGAGGGGTCGATTATTAATATGTCGTCGGTCCACCAGCAAATTCCGTGGCCTCATTTTGTCCATTATGCAGCAAGTAAAGGAGGCGCCAAGCTTTTGACAGAAACGCTGGCACTAGAATATGCCACTAAAAAAATTCGCGTAAACAGTATTGCACCAGGTGCAATTGATACCCCGATCAATGCCGAAAAATTTGATGATCCAGCATTGAAAAAGGGCGTCATTGAGCTGATACCGATTGGTTATATCGGAAAACCGGAAGAAGTGGCAGCATGTGCTGTCTGGCTTGCATCAAAAGAGGCGAGCTATGTGACAGGGTTGACGTTATATGTAGACGGCGGTATGACCAAGTACCCTGGATTCCAAGCAGGAAAAGGATAATCGTGCATATGTTGATCACGGGCTGGGCTCAGAGGATAACACAACATCAAATTATGATCTAGTATGTTGTCATGCTAGTGAAAAGCGTGAGCATAAACATTGCACACGCTTTTATCCATTTAATCGGCTTATTCAAATATGGCTTCTTTGTTCTTCACGATGATGCCTACTTTCGTTTTGACACGAGGAACGCCATCTTTTTGAAGATAATCATATAAAATGGGTTCTATTTCATTGATATCTGTATGAAGTATTTTAGGTGATAACTCCTCGATAAATGGATCGTTTTTAACTGCTAGACAGTTCGCCATTGTATCGAGTGCAATTAAACTGAAAGGTCTTCCTTTGTTTAGCCAAGATTTCATTCTGAGCCATGTTGGAAAGCATGCTGATGCCAACCTGCCCCAACTGTCGTTAAAAGAGGAGCAATGAGACTCCATCCAATCAAGTATGTGATGTGAACGGAAACGATATAGGCTGGAGAGAGCCGTCATTGGCAATTCCTTTTCACTTACACATTTCAATTGATCAAAAATACGTCTCATTCCTTCCTCGGCTGGTAAACTACTGGCTGCTGCCCAAGAAAGCGGATGAAAAAATTTATCGGCATCATTCTCCCAAAGCTCTCTTACCCAATCCGAAGCTGCAGTACCTAAAACATCAGCTGCGATCTCCAGCATTCTTGATTTGACTTCATGATTTTCCGTTCCATAAAATCTAGATCTTACAGACATCAACATTTTTTGTGTATCGTGTTTTTTCAGGGCATTGATGACATCGTTGTGAAGAAACCACCTTGTGATTGAGAAATCTAATAAAGACTCCAAATCGTGTTGAACCGCTTGTAATGTGGGTATTTTCACTTCTGCTGTGACCAATACATCTTCGTCTGGCTGACAAGCCTCTCCGTCTTCTTCATAAAAATCATCGTGCAATAAAAATTTCTTTGGAGAGTGGATGATCGCTAAGTGATACCATTCAATTGGACGTAAAGAATAGGTTAAGAGCCGCCTGTGACAATCATTGCATAATCGATAAGGCTGAGCTGATTCATCAGAAATTTTTACAACATCAATCTCGTTTCTTTTACAGGCTTCACACAAATGAGTGACTGCCATGATATCCACTCCTTTTGATTGCAAAGATATGAATAGATTCGAAAAGTAGCAGCAAAAGACGTTTACCTATCCATCAAATTGAGTGGGAATAGAATCTGTTTCCATCTCTGGGCAGTTACTTCTCATGATTTATGGGATGAAAAATTGAGTTTTTGAATGAGCTAAGTCATTCGCACTTATTTTAACAAAGTTCTCAAAGACTGTCTTCTGAAGAAGAAGCTACTTTATGGTTCATTCGGAGAGTATTTTTTAAAAGAAAAGGGGTCTCGTTCATATCTGGATGAGATCTTTTTTGTTCTGAAAGCTTGTTGTGAGTATTGGTACGGTCATTTTTAAAATAAAATACAGACATATATAATTAAATGTCTAGACATTTAAAAATAAAAATATATAATATTAACTGGAAGCGCTTTTATTACAACAATGGGGTGAGAGAAATGAAACGTATTTTATTAGCATGCAGTTCAGGTATGTCTACGAGTTTACTAGTCACAAAGATGAAGGCACATGCTGAGTCTATAGGGGAAGAAGCAGAGATTTGGGCAGTCGGACAAGACCAAGCGAGAAAAGAAATGGCACATGCCGATGTTGTATTAATTGGACCGCAAATGAGCTTTTTAAAAGGGGATCTTCAAAAAGAAGCTCAAAAATATGGGATTGAAGTAGAGGTCATTGATATGCAGGCGTATGGGCTAGCAGATGGACAAAAAGCGTATGAACAAGCGGTTTCATTGATGGGGGAATCTTAAAGGATGGAAAAGAAAACACTCGAAGGACTCACGGAAGAACAAATCAGTTTTCAATTGATCTTACACAGCGGAAATGCACGAAGCAAATTGCTTCAATCTCTTAAACAATTTAGAGAAGGTCATGAAACAGTAGCATCTGACCTTCTCAAAGAAGCGGAAGATGATTTGCGGAATGCACATGATATCCATTTTCAAATGGTACAGCAAGAGGCAAGCGGAGAAACGATTTCATTCTCCTTGCTGCTCATGCATGCCGAAGATCATTTCATGTCAACGATGACGATAAAAGAGCTTGTGGGAGAGCTCTTACCGATATTGCAATCACTGAAACAATAAAGGGTGTAAACAAGGGGGGAAACCAATGTTTGATAAAATAAGTGCGATTTTGGTTCCGATTGCTGGGAGATTGAACAACAATCGCTATCTAGGGGTATTAAGGGATGCCTTTATGCTTGCGTTCCCATTAACGATTTTTGGTTCCATCATGGTCGTATTAATGAATCTGCCATTTTTAGATAAGATCATGAGTCAAACAGCACTGGAAGGTGTTCAGTCTGCACTGAATATTGCACCTAGTGCGACCATCAGCATTATGAGTGTGTTTGTTGTATTTGGGATTGGCTACTATTTATCGAAAAGCTATGATGTGGAAGCTGTCTTTGGCGGTGTGATCGCTTTAGCCTCTTTTCTGCTCCTTACGCCATTTTTACTAGAACAAGAGGGCGGTGCATCCATTGCAGGCGTCATCCCAGTCGATCGTTTGGGCGCAAAGGGAATGTTCCTTGGAATGATCACAGGCTTTTTGTCTGCTGAAATTTATCGCTATTTTGTCCAAAAGAAATTTGTCATCAATATGCCGCAAGGGGTTCCGCCAGCTGTTTCTAAGTCTTTTGCTGCACTCATCCCGGCTACTTTGACACTCACAACCTTTTTACTGATCAATATCATCATTACACAAGGGTTCAAAACCAACATGCATGACTTGATTTACAATGCGATTCAGGCGCCGCTTGTCGGACTTGGAAGCGGTATCATTCCGACCTTGATCGCTATTTTCTTTATACAAATTCTTTGGTTCTTTGGGCTCCACGGCCAAATTATTATCAACTCTGTCATGGACCCGATTTGGAATACATTGTCCATTCAAAATCTAGAAAGCTACACAAAAACAGGTGAGGTTCCGAACATCATCAGCAAGCAGTTTATCGAAATCTATACAGTGGGTATGGGTGGAACCGGTATGACGCTAGCTGTTGTGTTTACGATTTTAATTTTTCTTAAAAGTAAGCAATTGAAACAAGTAGCAAAGCTCGGCTTAGGACCAGGTTTATTTAACGTCAATGAACCCATTATCTTCGGTTTACCGATTGTGATGAACCCGCTTATTCTCATTCCATGGATTTTGGCACCAATGGTGATTACTTGTATTTCTTATTTTGCGATGGCCGCAGGTATTGTGCCGCCTCCGACAGGCGTGAATATTCCATGGACAGTACCGATCTTTATTAGCGGAGTCATGGCAACAAATTCATTAGCGGGCGGTCTGCTTCAGCTGTTTAATTTAATGATTGTGTTTGTCATTTGGTTCCCGTTCCTAAAATTTATTGATCGTATGAATGTGAAAAATGAAAAAATAGTCACGACAGAAAAAACGAAACAAACAAACATCAAAGGTGAAGGAGACTCAATACATGTCGATGGAAACTAACAGTCAATCATATACATTTCCAGAAGGTTTCTGGTGGGGATCTTCTGCCTCTGCTACGCAAACAGAAGGCAGTTATCCAGGAGATGGAAAGGGACCGAACATTTGGGATCACTGGTTTGAAAAAGAGCCGAATCGTTTTTTTCAGGGCGTCGGTCCAGGTGTGACCTCGCAATTTTATCGTAAATACAAAGAGGATATCCGACTCATGAAGGAGATTGGGCACAACTCGTTTCGTCTATCTATTTCATGGTCACGCCTTTTACCTGAGGGAAAAGGGGCTGTTAATGAAGACGCTGTGGCTTTTTACAATGATGTGATCAATGAACTGATAGCGAGTGACATTGAACCGTTTGTGAACTTGTATCATTTTGATATGCCAATGGCGCTTCAGGAGACGGGAGGATGGGTAAACAGGCAGGTCGTAGACGATTATGTCAGCTATGCGACATTGTGTTTTCAGCTTTTTGGCGACCGGGTGAAAAAATGGTTTACCCATAACGAGCCGATTGTTCCTGTAGAGGGTGGATATATGTATAGCTTCCATTATCCAAACGAAGTTGATTTCCAAAAGGCAGTGCAAGTTGGATTTCATGAGATTTTATCAAATGCTAAGGCCATTGCGGCTTATAAAGAGATGAAGCAGGATGGGAAAATAGGCATTATCCTCAACCTTACTCCTTCGTATCCGCGAAGCCAGAATCCGCGGGATGTCGAAGCAGCTGAGATGGCTGACGCCTTCTTTAACCGGTCCTTCCTAGATCCAGCTGTGAAAGGACATTTCCCTGAAAAGCTAGTGGACGTGTTAAAGAAAGAAGGATTGATGCCGGCTATGGAGGAAGGAGACCTTGAACTCATTCAAGAGAACACGATCGACCTTCTCGGCATCAACTATTATCAGCCAAGAAGAGTGAAAGCAAAGGAACATATGCCTCACCCTGATGCACCATTTATGCCAGACCATTATTTCGATTCTTTTGAAATGCCGGGCAGAAAAATGAATGTGTACCGCGGCTGGGAAATCTATGAAAAGGGTATTTACGATATATTGAAAAAAGTCCAGACAGACTATGGGAATATTGAATGCTTTATTTCTGAAAATGGAATGGGTGTCGAAGGAGAAGAGCGGTTTCAGGATGAAGAAGGAATGATTCACGACGATTATCGCATTGATTTTATTTCTGAGCATCTTAAATGGGTGCATCAAGCCATTCAAGAAGGAAGTCATGTAAAAGGCTATCACCTGTGGACGTTTATGGATAATTGGTCATGGTCGAATGCCTATAAAAATCGCTATGGATTTGTCTCAGTGGACCTTGAGAAAGACGGGAAACGTACCATCAAAAAAAGTGGCTACTGGTTTCAATCGGTTTCAGAGAATAATGGTTTCTAATCAAGATACTTGCTCTTTCCTTGAAAAGGGCAAGTATTTTTCTTATGTAAAGATGAAAGGGTTGAAATGAAAGTGGCTCGAACCTTTTAAGCGCACTAGGCTTAGTGTAGAATGAGAGGAAGGCTAGAAAGCGCTATAATAGGATATGAAAAAACAAGTCAGTTGGTGGTGTGAGATGACAAAGTACGAACTCATTTCAGAAGAAATTAGAAAAAGAATAGGAACAGCATATTATCCAGAAGATCAACCCATTCCAGATGAAAACTCGCTTGCCGCTGAATTTAAATGCAGCAGAATGACGATGAAGCGTGCGCTCGATCTTTTAGTGGCGGAAGGTCTGCTCTTTAGAAAAAGAGGTCATGGCACATTTATTGTGAAGGCAGCACTAAATCAAGGTGCGATCAACGTATCAGGTCATGAAAATAAAGGGTTCACGAAAGTGATGGCAGATAAAAACGTGACGAGCCAAATCATTCGCTTTGATGTGCATTTTCCAAGTGAAGAGGTGGCAGCACATTTATCCATTGACTCAAGCACACCCGTCTATGACATTATTCGGCTCCGTTTGGTGGAAGAAGAGCCATATGTATTAGAAAAAACCTTTATGCCTGTCAATGTCATTAAGGGAATAGATGAAGAGGTTTTATTGGGGTCTATCTATAGCTACATTACAAACACACTTCATTTAAAAGTGGCAGGAGCGCACAAAAAAATTAGAGCGGCTAAATCAGATCAGCTTGATCAGCAATATTTAGGCTGTGACCCTACGGATCCGGTGCTAGAAGTGGAGCAGGTGGCTTATTTAAACACAGGCCGGCCGTTTGAATATTCCTTTAGCCATCATCGCTATGATAAATTTGATTTTTCAACGGTTGAAATTACGAAAACACGACTTTAAAAAAAGAGCAGAACCCCCTCAATCGGGAGACTGCTCTTTTTTTGTTGATTTTATATATTCCACCAGTGATATCCATCTTTTTCAAGAAGCTGATCTGCTTCTTTTGGTCCCATAGAACCAGCAGGATAATTTGGTTTTAACGTTTTGGTTTCATCCCATTTTTCTGAAATTGGATCAACAAAGTTCCAAGACAGTGCCACTTCATCCCAGTGGGCAAAGTTTGTTGCGTCACCTAGCAAACAGTCATGAATCAGCTTTTCATACGCTTCTGGTGTATTCATGATGTCGTTGTAATTTGTTTGATAGTCCAGCTTAATTGGTTTAGCATACGTTCCGCCATCAAGCTTGCGAGCATTCAGGTGAAGGGTAATGCCTTCGTCTGGCTGAATGTGAATCACAAGTAAGTTTGGATGCATGGAATTCCCATTTCCATAGTACAGGTTCATCGGAATGTCTTTAAATTGCACCACGATTTGAGTGGATTTCTTTTCTAGACGTTTTCCTGTACGAATGTAAAATGGTACCCCGGCCCACCTGAAGTTATCGATGAGAAGTTTCCCTGCAACGAATGTTTCTGTGTTGGAGTTTGGGTCCACATTTTGCTCTTCAAGATAGGAAGGAACCATATTGCCATCAATCGTTCCTGCATCATACTGTCCGCGGACAAAGAATTGATCCACTTCATCTTTCGAGAAAGGACGAAGCGCACGCAATGCTTTCCGTTTTTCGCTACGGATTTCCTCTGTATTGAGCTTAATCGGTGGCTCCATGGCTAAAAGTGCAACCATTTGAAGCATATGGTTTTGTACCATATCTCTCAGTGCACCAGAACTCTCGTAATATCTCGCCCGGTCTTCGACACCTAATGATTCACTCGATGTGATTTGAATGTTTGAAATATAGCGGTTTGTCCAAAGCGGTTCAAAGATCGCATTCGCAAAACGAATCACCTCAATGTTTTGCACCATCTGTTTACCGAGGTAGTGGTCAATACGATAAATTTGATCCTCTGTAAATGCATCTCTGATCTCTTCATTTAATGTTTTGGCACTAGGCAGGTCATGACCAAACGGCTTTTCAATGACAAGTCGAGACCATCCAGTCGTTTCTGATACGCCTTCGCTTTTTAAAAACTTCGCAATGGTTCCGAAGAATTCCGGTGCCATCGCTAAATAGAACATCCGGTTATTCGGGATACTGTATGTATCTTCAAGACCAGAAAGAAGTGTGTTCAGTGCTTGATAGGAAGCAGGGCTTGAGACATCAAAATCATGGTAATAGAAATGAGAAATAAATTCCTCTGCTTTTGCTTCTGCATCATCAGAAGAGACCGATTCTTTTACCACAGCTCTTAGGTCTTCATGAGACCAAGGACGACGTCCAACACCTACAACGGCGAATTGATCTCCAAGCTTTCCGCTATGATAAAGTCTATGTATAGAAGGGTAGAGCTTGCGTTTTGCAAGGTCTCCTGTTGCGCCAAAGATGACAATGACTGCTTTTGGATAGTTAGTTTCTGTATTCACGAAAAGTACCTCACTTTATTCGTAGCATTGTTGTAAAAACCGAGAATGTATGTACATTTTCTTTATTTTAAAGGTTCATTGTTCGTAAAGCAAACATTTGATTCGACTTTTTCTGCCCAAGTTTGACTTTTTTCAAAAATTCCGCTGAATTCACATTTATCCTGTCTTCATGTATTCTATATGAATGAAGAGATTGTATACCGGCTGTAGGAGGAAATCGTAATGGAACTGCTCTTTTTAGGAACAGGTGCAGGCATTCCTGCAAAAACAAGAAACGTCACTTGCACTGCGCTGAAGCTTTTAGAAGAGAGAAAAGCCGTGTGGCTTTTTGATTGCGGAGAAGCGACGCAGCATCAAATATTACATACAACGATTAAACCAAGAAAAATTGAGAAGATCTTTATCACGCATATGCACGGTGATCATGTATATGGTCTCCCGGGTCTGCTTGGCAGCAGGTCCTTTCAAGGCGGAGAGGATGAATTGACGATATATGGTCCAAGCGGCATTAAAGCTTTTGTAAACGCGACACTTTCAGCGACACAAACGCATTTGACTTATCCGCTGCATATCATAGAAATAGAGGAAGGGATCGTTTTTGAAGATGAGACCTTTCAAGTAGAAGCAAGACGAGTGTCTCATGGGATCCCAGCTTACGGTTATCGGGTCGTGGAAAAAGATGTACCCGGCTCACTAAAAGCCGAAGACCTAAAAAAAATCGGTGTAAAACCTGGACCTTTGTATCAAAAGTTGAAAAATGGGGAAACCGTTACACTCGAAGATGGAAGAATGATTGATGGAACCGATTATTTGGAACCCCCTAAAAAAGGGAGAATCGTTGCATTTTCAGGAGATACCCGTTTGTGCGAGAATATAACAAGGCTTGCCAAGAATGCGGATGTGTTAGTCCATGAAGCAACATTTGGGAAAGAAGATGCAGAACTAGCCTATAATTATTATCACAGTACGACAGAACAGGCAGCAAAAACAGCGCAGGAAGCAGGCGCAAAAAGACTGATTTTGACCCATATTAGTGCACGATACCAAGGGGAAGAGTCACTGAAACAATTACTCAAAGAAGCCCGCGATATATTCCCGCTGACTGAAGCTGCACATGATTTCTCTTCTTTTCCTATTGACCGTACCCTGTAAAAATTGGATGAATCGTCAAAAATAGTTGTGTGATTTTTTTGATATTTATGATGACGCTCTTTTTCAGGTAGTGGTAAAATGGTGAAGAAAAAACAAATGACGAATTACATTATGAAGAATACGGGAGGCACAATCAAAGATGAGCGGTTTTACAGCGTTAAGTGAAGCAGAATTAAATGACCTATATGCAGCACGACAAAAAGAGTATGAAACGTACAAAAGTAAAAACTTACACTTAGACATGTCTAGAGGGAAACCTTCACCAAAACAGCTCGATTTATCTATGGGCATGCTCGATGTCGTGACATCAAAGGATGCAATGACAGCTGAGGATGGTACAGATGTGCGAAACTATGGCGGCTTGACAGGCCTTCCTGAAACAAAGAAATTTTTTGCAAGTGTGCTCAACCTGAAGCCAGAACAAATCATCATTGGCGGTAATTCTAGTCTGAATATGATGCACGACGCGATTGCACGTGCCATGACTCACGGCGTATATGGCAGCAAAACACCTTGGGGAGAGCTTCCAAAGGTAAAATTCCTTGCACCAAGCCCAGGATATGATCGTCATTTTGCCATTTGTGAGCATTTTAACATAGAGATGATTACGGTAGATATGAAGTCGGATGGACCTGACATGGATCAGGTAGAAAAATTGGTTGCAGAAGATGAAGCCATCAAAGGGATTTGGTGTGTACCGAAATATAGTAACCCTGACGGCATTACGTATTCAGATGAGGTTGTTGACCGTCTTGCTTCCATGCAGACAAAAGCAGACGACTTCCGTATTTTTTGGGATGATGCCTATGCAGTCCACCATCTAACAGATACGCCTGATACGTTAAAAGATATTTTTCAAGCAGTAGACAAAGCAGGACATGCAAACCGTGTGTTTATGTTCGCCTCTACTTCTAAAATTACGTTCCCAGGCTCGGGTGTTGCACTGATGGCATCTAGTCAGGACAACATCAGCTTTATTCAAAAACAGCTATCAGTTCAAACCATTGGGCCAGATAAAATCAATCAATTAAGACACCTTCGTTTCTTCAAGAATCCAGAAGGATTGAAGGAACATATGAAAAAGCATGCAGCGATTATTAAGCCGAAATTTGACCTCGTTCTTTCGATCCTTGATGAAAAGCTTGGTGGAACAGGCATCGCTGAGTGGCACAAACCAAATGGCGGATATTTTATTAGCTTAAATACACTCGATCATTGTGCAAAAGCTGTTGTGCAAAAAGCGAAAGAAGCCGGTGTGACACTAACAGGTGCAGGGGCGACATATCCTTATGGTAACGACCCGCTTGATCGCAATATCCGTATTGCGCCAACGTTCCCAACGCTTGAAGAACTAGAGCAGGCGATTGACATCTTTACGTTATGCGTTCAGCTTGTCAGCATTGAAAAGCTGCTGTCTGAGAAAAGTCAATCAGCACCAACGGTATAACGAAAAAACTCCTTGACTGATGTCCGGTCAAGGAGTTTTTGTTTTTAGTTGGCTGTTTGATAATAAGTGGCAGGCTGTTTTGCTGCACACCATACATCATAAATGGCAAGCTGCACAATATGTGGTTCATCGTGATGAATATAGTGCGAGCTGTTCTGCGCCTGAATCCATCCGCTTTGGGATGACAATGTGAGCATTCGTTTATGAAGCCTGAGCCAAGCTTCATGTGCTGGATGAAACAAGCGGCTTTTGCCTGATGAAATGACAAGAAGGGGCATCATCCCATAATGCGTTTGCTCCTCTTTGATCGTACGCAGCATTTGCTCAAAGTCCTCATGTGTACATTCTGCTGTGAACTGCGCCATATATGAAGTGCGTTCTTCCTTTGATAAGAGCGGCAGAATGACCTGCTCTTGCTCCTCACTTGCTGGGTCTAGAAGGACCATACCGATAACATCTTCTTTTCTGCGGCTTGCCCATAAGCGGCTGACAAGAGAGCCAAATGAGTGCGCCACAATGAGAAATGGCGGCTGAATATTGGCTTGATGTAAGAGTGTATCTAAATCATCCGCAAGATCATGCAAAGTTCTTCCTTCTTTGCTTTCGCTGCTTTTTCCATTACCTAAACGGTCATATAAGAAAACACCAAGCTCTGGGTCAATATCACGAGCGATATTCGCCCACGTATCGCCTGAAATTCCATATCCTGCTTCAAAAATAATGGTGGCTTGCTTTTTTCCTTGACGATGCCTTGTATAAAAGTGATGTCCATCTATATGATACGTTCTTTCAATCAATGCCGAGTTCATTCTTCCATCTCCTCTAAGTGGTTCTTTAGCTAAAAGACGGCACAAAAGGCAAAGATGTTTCTCTTAAAAACAAAAAAGATGCCTATTTCAAAAAATAGACACCTTTTTGCTTAAAGATGTTACCAAGCGCGATCGTATTGGCGCGGGCTTTCGATGGATGTACGAAGCTCTTTAGCGGCTGTTTTTGGGAAATACGGATCCCGTAAAAATTCTCTGCCGATAAAGATCAAGTCAGCACGCTGATTTTGTAAAATTTCTTCGGCCTGTACACCAGATGTGATCATACCAACAGCGGCTGTTTGGATGCCGGCACCTTCTCTTATTTTCTCAGCAAAGGTGACTTGGTAGCCGGGGAATGTTTTAATACTGGCTTGCACCACAGCGCCTGAGCTCACATCAATTAGATCGACTCCTTGCTCTTTCAGCCATGCGGCAATGCCAATATAATCTGCAATATCTAGTCCTTTTGTTGTGTAATCAGAAGCGGATACACGGACAAATAATGGTCCATCCCACACTTCATTGACTGCATCAACAACTTCTCTCAAGAAGCGATAACGATTTTCTGGTGAACCGCCATATTCATCTGTCCGGTGATTGGCAAGCGGTGAGAGAAATTCGTTAATCAAATAGCCATGCGCACCATGAATCTCAATGATGTCAAATCCAGCTTTCTTGGCGCGGACAGCGGCATCTTGAAACGCCTGAACTGTGTCTTTTATTTGATCGATAGACATCTCAAGAGGTGTTTTAGATTGCTCGTCAAATGGAATGCTGGATGGAGCAAGAATGTCACCATCTAGCTCAGCCTTGCGTCCTGCATGGGCTAGCTGGATGGCCGTTTTTGTTCCGTACGCTTTGATTTGTTCGTTTAATGAGGCAAATCCTTCAATGTGCTCATCACTCCAAATTCCGAGGTCCTGATCACTAATTCTTCCCTCAGGTGAAACAGCACTTGCCTCGACCATAATTAATCCGGCCTGACCTTGCGCACGGGAAATATAATGTGCAAAGTGGAAAGGCTGTAATTTTCCATCACGGTCATAGGATGAATACATACACATCGGGGACATGACGATGCGGTTTTTGAGTGTGACACCTTTTAATGTCCAAGGTGAAAAAAGCTTTGTTTCCAATTACCTTCGCCTCCTCATAGAATGGTATAGCCGATTATAACAGCCATTCAAACATTCGTCATAAAAGGTGCTCAAACCATATAGCTTTTGTACATGATTTTGTATAATGAAAGATATGGACATCAAAGGGGGATAAACGGATGAAATGGCAAACGGAAAGTGAACTAAAGGAGCTACTCACAGCTCTTATGCAGTATGAAAGCATATCTGGTACAACGGGAGAAGTCGCATTAGCGGAATATTTATATTACTTGCTGAGGGAGCGGCCGTATTTTGAACAGCATCCTGATCACTTGGCTTTGCATCCAATGAAAGATGGCCGGTATTTTTTAACGGCACTTGTCAAACGAAGTACGTTGCCACGTACTGTTTTACTCCTCAGCCATTTTGATGTCGTGGATACAGAGGATTACGGAGAATTTCAAAATATGGCGTGTAAGCCCGAAGAGTTAATGGCGTCCTTTTCTCAAAAAAGTGCACTTCTTCCAAAAAGGGCAAGAGAGGATTTAGCTTCAGGTGACTGGCTGTTTGGACGAGGGTCCATGGATATGAAAGCAGGCCTGACTGTCCAGCTTTCCATGCTAGAAAGAGCCATGGCGGGGAGGTTTGAAGGAAATATTCTGCTCGTCACAGTGCCAGATGAAGAAGTGAATTCACAGGGGATGCTGGAGGCTGTTCCGAAACTAAAGGAGCTCAAGCAGAAGTATGACCTTGATTATACCGCGTGTTTAAACAGTGAGCCGATGTTTGAAAAGTATCCCGGGGATGCGCACCAATACATCTATACAGGTAGTATAGGGAAGGTACTTGCGGGATTTTTCTGCAAAGGAATTGAAACACATGTAGGTGAGCCCTTCTCAGGATTAAATGCAAATTTTATGGTATCTGAATTAAACAGGCTGTTAGAACTGAATAGTGATTATTGTGAGGAAGTAGATGGTGAAGTGACACCACCTCCGACCAATTTGATGCAAAAGGATTTGAAAGAAGCTTACTCTGTTCAAACGCCTCACACGGCTGTTTCTTTATTTAATGTGCTGATGATGAACCGCTCTAGTGAAGAGCTTCACGGGCTCCTCTATGAAACTGCGAAACAAGCAGCAGCCCAAATCGAAGCCAATCTCAAACAGAAAACCGCTGCATTTCAACGCTTTAAACATTTTACACCCATCGATACAAACATCACGGTGTTAACGTATCATGAGCTGTACGAAAAAGCTGCTGAACGATCCGGCAAGCAGGAGGTCGAGCGAATTGTCAACTACGCCTTTGCCAACCGGGGTGAGCTAGGGGATCGTGATTTTTCAACCAAAATTGTATCAGAACTGACGACCCTTTGTAAGGAAGATGGAGCACTGATTGTGTTGTTTTATAGTCCGCCATTTTACCCATCTGTTTCTTCAACAGATGATCTGCATATTCAAACGACCTTAAAGAAGATTCAAAGAGAAGCAAAAGAGATCTATGGAATCGAAGTAGAAGAAGTCAAATATTTTCCTGGTTTATCTGATTTAAGCTACTTACAGCTTGAAAATCAAGATATAGAGGATTATACAGCCAACATGCCGCTATACCAAAAAGGTTACTCGTTACCACAAGGAGAAAAAGAAGCTCTTAACGTTCCTGTCATCAACGTTGGTCCATTAGGAAAGGATGCGCACAAATGGACAGAACGGCTGCATGTCCCATTCTCTTTTGGCGTTTTGCCGTCGCTCTTAGAATCAACAATTCATGCTTTATTAGAAAAGAATTAAGTGAAAGCTCTATCGTCATGATAGGGCTTTTCTTTTTGATATCAATCACCTTCTGTCTAAAGAAATAGAGTATGATATAGAATGATACTTACATATATTTGAAGGGGGATTGTGAGAGTGAAAACAGGAGTACTAACAAAAACAGAGATCATGACATCACTTCATGAGAGTTTGCGTAAGCTTGAGGAGTTAGTATGGACATGTGATGAGGCTACATTAGATGAATCTTTTGGGGAAGGCAAGTGGTCGATTAAACAAATTGTTGGACATTTGTATGATACAGAAGAAGTCTGGTCAGAGCGGATAGAGCAGGCAATATCAAATGAGCACACGCTTTTCGCATCATATGATCCAGAGATATATGTGAAGGGAAGAGCTTATGAAACGTATACCGCACAAGAGGTCAGTGCATTGATTGAGCGCTTAAAAGAGAGCAGAAACAAAACACTACAACGATTAGAAAAGGATACATGGGATTTTTCAGGTCTCCATCCTGAAGAAGGGATGATGACAGTCCAAATATTAGCTGAAACCATTGCTTTACATGAAATTCATCACCTCGATCAAATCAAAGCCATTATGTCCATGAGAGCATCGAGTGATAGATGAAAAGCACCTGTCATCAAGGCAGGTGCTTTGCTTTCTTACTTATACATACTCGCTGAAAACATATCGTTTAATTCTGCTGCGCGTTTTGTCGCTGTTTTCACACAATCGACAATTGCTTCTTCAAATTGATAGGAAGCAAGGGTATTAAGTCCTGCTTCTGTCGTTCCACCTTCGCTCGTAATTTCTTTGCGCAATTCAGCAGGTTCCTTACCGCTATCCTGAAGCATATTTGCAGCGCCTGCAATCATTTGACAAATGAGCAATTTCGCTGTCTCTTGGTCCATCCCAAGTTCCGATGCACCTCGCTCCATTCCTTCAATCAAATGATAAATAAAGGCAGGACCGCTGCCTGCAATCGCTGTGACCGCATTCAGCTGTGATTCATCTAAAACCGTCACATGACCGATCGTTTCAAACAGTTGAACTGCTTTTTCCTTTTGCGCCTCTGTGACTTCATCACTGACAGCAATGCCGGTAGCTGATTGTTGTATGGCTGCTGATGTATTTGGCATCGCACGAACCACCGCCGTTTTTGCGCCAGCATAATGCTGAATGGTTTCAATAGAAATGCCGGCTAAAATAGAAATAATCAGCTGTCCATTTAAATGGGGCCTTACTTCAGAAATGCCACTTTCCGCATCTTTTGGTTTTAAAGCAAACACCAGCATATCGGCTTCTTCATAAATAAAGGAACGCGCGAAATCTGTTTTGACTCCATAACGTGCATGTAATTCTTCTAATCGTTTTTCATTTGTTTTATTTGTGACAATGATATCTTCATTTGACATAATGCCGCTCTTTAAAAGACCTTTAATCATAGACTCGGCCATTGAGCCTGCACCAATAAATCCAATTTTACTCATAAGCTGCTCCTCCTTGTAGAAAATAAAAAAACCTCTCGTCTGCAAAGGACGAAAGGTTTTTCGCGGTACCACCCTCAATTAGTATGCAATCATACATACTCAGCTCTAGTCCCTTAACGCGGGAAACGTTTAGGTTTGCCTAACAGCTCAAAGGGCAGGTTCAGCAAATAAGAGGATGGTGAAGTCTTACAGCCGGCGGACCTCACTCTCTTGCATCATTATTTTGCTTACTAATCCTTGTCATCGCGCATCTTATATTTGTTGTTCATTATGCAACGATGGACAAGTTTGTGTCAATAGGGAGAGATAAAAAAATTGACCATCTAAACCGCATGACAGTCTGCCCTTTGCAAGATACAATGAATAAAGAAGAGTGAGTTCAGATGATCTATGAGACAAAAATCAGGAGATGACGTATAAAAGTGAAAGAAGAAATGATTCAATTATCCATCCCTACACCGTTTGCGGTGGGGGATGTCCATGCATATGTATTAAAAGGCGATGCCGTGACCTTAGTCGATTGCGGACCGATGACACAAGAGGCGCAGCATGCCTTTGTCACGCAATTAAAGGAACATCATTTATCAATAGATGATATTGATCAAGTGGTTTTGACACATCATCATGCAGATCATGTCGGTCTTTTAGATCTGATGAAACCTCATGTCCGTGTCATCGGACACGAGTTGAATGAGCACTATATTAGTCAGGATGCAGCGTTTAAACAGCGTCAAATCCATTTTATGAATGATTTTTTTCAGCAGTTAGGTGTCCCGCTTCGTCAAGGTGAGTGTGAAAGAATGGTGAGGCAGTCCTATACATATTCTTGTACGGCACATGTCGATGACGTCATAAAAGAAGGCGATCGTTTGAAGGGACATGAGCATTTCCAAGTGCTGGAGACCCCGGGACATGCACAATCTCATCTCTCTTTTTTAGATGAAACAACAGGGAATTTCATCGGCGGTGATCTGCTGCTTACAACCATTTCTTCCAATCCGTTAATGGAAGCGCCAATGAAAGGAACAGAACGTCAAAAATCGCTGCTTCAATATAAAGCATCACTCGAGCGTTTATTGCATTTGCCCATTCAGGCGATTTATCCAGGGCATGGCCAGCTCATTACCTCTCATCACGAATTGATCGAAGAAAGATTTAAAAAACAGGAAAAACGGGCAAATACGATGTATCAGCTGCTTCAACGAAAGGAAATGACCGCCTTTCATCTTTGCCGCACCTTATTTCCGGGCCTGTATGAAGAAGCATTATTTCTGACAATGTCTGAGACAGTCGGCCAGCTTGATGTGCTTTTAGCGGCTGGACAAATTGAAGAAGTGCAAAAAGACGGAACCCTCTACTATCGAGCAACTGAAGGAGTGAAATAAATGGGGCGACTAACAGGAAAGAGAATATGGATTACAGGTGCTTCAGGCGGTATTGGTGAAAAGATGGCGTACTTGGCAGCAGCCGAAGGAGCAGAAATCATTGTGTCGGCAAGACGAATTGAAAAGCTCGCAGGTGTACAAGAAAAGATTATAAGTGCTGGCGGCGTATGTCACATCGTTCAGCTTGATGTCAGTCAGCTTGAGGACATTGATCAAGCCTATCAACAAGTGGGTGCTGTTGATATTTTGGTGAACAATGCCGGCTTTGGTGTGTTCGATCTCGTCGAAGACGCATCCATTGAGGAAATGGTGTCGATGTTTGAGGTCAATGTCTTTGGTTTAATTGCCTGCACAAAAAAGGTCCTTCCTGAGATGAAACAAAGAGGGAAGGGGCATATTATCAATATTGCGTCACAGGCAGGCAAAATTGCCACCCCTAAATCCGCCATCTATTCCGCATCAAAACATGCGGTTCTCGGATTTTCAAACAGCCTCAGAATGGAGCTGGCAGACAGCGGAATTCATGTCACAACCGTCAATCCAGGACCGATTGCCACAGACTTCTTTACCATTGCAGACCGCAGTGGTGAATATGTGAAAAATGTTGATTTTATGATGCTCAGTGCTGACAAGGTAGCAGGGAAGGTCGTATCCGCCATGATGACGAAAAAAAGAGAGATTAATTTACCAGGATGGATGAATGCTGGCAGTAAATTGTATCAATTATTCCCGTTTTTATTTGAAAAAGCAGCACGTAAAGCGATGATGAAAAAATAACAAAAAAAGAAACCGGTCACAGGCTGGTTTCTTTTTTTGTTTGATGGGGCTTAATATTGGTGACGCCAAAGACATTGCCATCAACATCTTCGAAGCTAAAACCGCCTAAGTCTGGGTCAGCTAATATTTGAATATCCGATACAGTCACTTCATGCTCGCTTAAATACTGGTGAAAGTTTTTTAAATCCTTCACAAAATAATTGATCATACTATGCCGAACTCCTGTAAAAGAGTTCATAAAGTAGATTCGTTTCTCGTGTTTTGTTTTGACGAGATAAAAAGAAGGTCCCTCGCCATGAGTAAAAGTGAGCATGGCGGCTTCTTCTGATTGATGTAGAACGATCATTTCTAAAATCTGTTCATACCAAGAGACAGCCCGGGGGATATCAGTCACAGGAATTTCAATAGTAGCAATTTGTTGAATGGTCAATGGCTTAACTCCTTTTTCTATATCCGCCTTGCCGCTTGCTGAAGTGGGTCCCATACACTGTTAAAAGGGGGGGCATAGCTAATATCTAAATCTTCAAGGTCTGTCACAGTCAGCCCTTGATAAAGAGCAGTTGCCATGACATCGATTCGTTTATCAACACCTTCTTTACCGATGATTTGTGCACCAAGCAAGGTGTGATCATCGCTTCTGTAAATCAATTTCACTTTCATTTTCTCTGCATCTGGGTAATATCCAGCGTGGTCAGTGCTGTCGATGGTGATGGTAGAGAAAGAAAGGCCCGCGTCTTGTGCTTCTTTCTCTGATAAACCCGTTCGCCCTGCTGTCACGTCCATAAATTTCATCACCGCTGTGCCGGTGACGCCTTGAAACGCGCGGTTTGTTCCTGTCATATGAAAGCCTGCGATTCTTCCTTGTTTATTTGCTGTCGTACCGAGCGGAATATAGTCCAGTTCCTTTTTGATACGGTGGTAGGTTGCTGCGCAGTCACCCGCCGCATAGATATCTTGTACATTGGTCTGCATGTATTCATTCACAACAATTGCACCATTTTGAAGTCGCTGAATTCCTGTGCTGTCTAAAAAGGATGTTTGCGGAGTGACGCCAACGGCAATGATGACCATATCTGTTTCAATGGTCTGCTTGTCTGTTTGAACAGCTGTTACATGTGTCTTGCCCTTTAACTTTTGCACTGTTTCACCAAGTACCACGTGAATGCTTTGATTGTCCGCTTCTTCTTTCAGATATTTTGCCATATCGGGATCAAAGCCTGGGCCAAGTGTTGCACCCCGCTGAATGATATGAACGTCTTTGCCTAGCCCTTTTAAATTTTCTGCCATTTCTAAACCGATATATCCTCCGCCGATAATCGTGATATGTGTGACGTCTTTTTTTAGATTGTCTAAAATAGACAGCGCATGCGGGATTGTTTTTAATACGTGGACACCTTCTAATGAATGGCTGTCTAGATCAAGTGTGACGGGGCTTGCTCCTGTCGCAATTAACAGGCGGTCATACGTTTCTGTAAAGGGTTCTTTTGTTTTAGAATGAATACCCGATACTGTTTTTTGCTCCGGGTCAATTGAGATCACTTCGTGTAAGCATCTGGCATCAATTCCGTATTTGTCACGAAAAGTTTCAGCGCTGCGTGCGATGAGTTTTCTGTGATGATCAATGAGACCGCCGATCAAGTAGGGGAGTCCGCACTGTCCATATGAGAAAATCTCTCCTTTTTCAAAAGCTACAATTTGCGCGTCTGGATCCTCTCTATATATTTGCATAGCGCAGCTCATTCCTGCTGCATCTCCGCCAATCATCACATATTTCATTTGGTGTGCTCCCTTCTATCTATCAAACTGAATACTCTTATTTACCCTCATTTTCCTTTATTTAATGCTTTTTTTTCGCAAAAGAAGCAAACTTTCGTTGAAAAATAAAGACAGCGCCTTCATTTTAAGCTACAATCGGATTATCGTCTTTTTGGTTATGAGTTTAGTTTAGATTGGTGGGAAAGACTTTGGGTGACGAACGACTAGATTTTAATACATTATATACACGCCATACGAGAGAGGCATGGGCCGCTCTTGGAGAATATATGCCGGTATCTGTTTCAGAAGAAGAAGTGAGAGCACTTCAAGGATTAAACGACTACTTATCGCTAGAAGAAGTTCGAGATATTTACATACCGCTTATTCGGTTTCTGACATTACATGTCTTTGCAGAAAAACAAAAAAATCAGCATGTCAATGCTTTTTTAAACTACCCGCATCATGCGAAAATCCCCTTTTTAATCGGGATTGCAGGAAGTGTGGCCGTCGGAAAAAGCACGACAGCACGTATTATTGAAACGCTTTTATCTAGGCTTGGAGATGGGCTGAAGGTGAGTCTCGTAACAACGGACGGCTTTTTGTATCCTCAAAAAGAGTTAAAAGATCGGGGGCTGATGGAAAAGAAAGGCTTCCCGGAAAGCTATGATGTTAAAGCGCTACTTTCGTTTTTAAATGAATTAAAATCAGGGAAACAAACTGTGCATGCACCTGTATATTCACATCTGACCTATGACCGTCTTGAAGGGGTGTATGAAACAGTAGAAGATGCAGATATTGTCATCATTGAAGGGATCAATGTGTTGCAATCACCGGCACTGGATGATCTGAAGGATGAGCCGCGCGTGTTTGTATCAGATTACTTCGATTTTTCGATTTATGTAGATGCCGCTGAGACGCAAATTCAATGCTGGTATAAAGAACGGTTCCGTTTGCTGCGGGAAACAGCCTTCCAAGACCCTGAATCCTTCTTTCATCAATACAAAGATTTGACGGATGAAGAAGCAGATCAGATGGCAAGCACGATTTGGAATACAGTGAACCGGCCAAATTTATATGAAAATATTTTGCCGACAAAATATAGAGCCGATTTGATTTTAAAAAAAGGCGATCAGCATAAGGTGGAAGAGATCGCCATCCGCAGGGTATAAAGAAAACCGCTCAAATTGAGAGCGGTTTTTTTAATGACCTCCACTTACTTTCACAGCCACGGCAGCCGCCGTTCGTTTTTTTAGGCGGTAGTATCCGATGAGTAAAAACGGAACGCCTGCAGCGGTGACAATCGCCAAGACTGAAAAAATAGAAAGGGGATGGGCTGCGCCAAATAAGTCAATACACAATCCTCCGACAAACGGTCCGACGACGCTGCCGAGCTGAGAAAACCCCATTGCGCCGAAGTATGATCCTTTCACTTCAGGTTTTGCAATATTGTCTACAAACAGATCCATCATCGCAAAGAGCAGCACTTCACCAATCGTAAACACGACAATGATGAAAGCAAGCGTACCGAGACTTTGTGAAAAAGCAATGGCAAACAAACTGCCTGCTAGAAGCACGTTCCCAGTCGTTAACGACAAAATCGTTGAATAGCGCTTAGCGATCATAATCAGCGGGTACTGAACGACAATGACAACCACTGCGTTTAAGGATAAAAGATACCCAAACAGTTTAGGGCCATCCTCAATCATAGGGGATGCCGATAAATATTGAGGCAGTGTTGAGCTTAGGTGTGAATAGCCAAATGAACATAAAGTAACGCCAATGAGGATGATGCTAAAGACCGTATCTTTCTGAATAATGGAAAGAGCTTTTTTGACGCCGATTTGTTTGGTGCTTTCTGGAGCAGCCACTGGATGCTTTTGAAATTGCCATGCCAGCGTTAATCCGTACAACAAGTAAATGAGGGCAGCGACGAGAAATGGAAAAGTCGTTTTTGATGACCCGAGATATAAGCCAAGCAGCGGGCCGAAAATGACACCAATGTTAATGGCCGTATACCGTAAGTTAAAGACAAACAACCGAATGCTCGATGGGGTGACATCGGATAAGAGTGCTTTAGACGTTGGTTCAAACAGCGCCCGGCACAGTCCATTTAAAGCATTCATAAAAAAGAAGACCCAAATGGCATCTGCAAACGCGAAGCCAACAAAAACAAGTGTCCAGCCAAAGATGGATAAAAGCATGACCTTTTTTCTGCCGATTCGGTCGGAAACATAGCCGCCGTAAAAACTCGCAACAATCCCAATAAGAGAGCTGACGGCAATGATCAATCCAGCTGAAGAGGCTGAGGCGCCTTTGACTTGTGTCAAATAAACGGCTAAAAAGGGAATGCTCATGGATGTCGCCATTCGGCCAAATATCGTGCCGATGATGATCGTCCAACTAAGTGGATGTAAAGTGCGTAAGTTATTTTTCATGCTGTGTCTCCCCTGAGTTTGTAAGATGTTCCAATCATACATGAAAAATTGTGCAAATTAAATACACAATTTGATGGAGAAGTCATCCGTCAAATGACAGAGAAGCTTGAACCGTTCCGTTCATTCGAAGAGCATATGCCTCGTTTTCAAGGTTTTAAGCCTTGATGGGTCATGATTTTTTCAAAAAAACGAAGCGGGTTTTTCAATGATCATTTTTTCGTTTTGCGAAAATCAATTGAGATCGATGGCAATAATTTGATGTAAGGAAAGGTTTAGAACATCTTCGTCGTTCACGATTTTCATTTGGCGTGTTTCATAATGAATGGCTTTCACCCAGCCCCAAAATTGTGCTTTCATGCCGGATGAGACATATGTCACGCAAATCGCTTGATCCTCGGTAATCGACTGTGTGATCAAAACATTCATTTCCTCTAGCTGATCGGAGCTGAGCGGTAGAGGTGTATATTCTTTTTTCTTTCGTTTTTGAGCAAGAAGCTGCTCCCGGTGCTCTGGTAGCATCATTCGGCTTGATTCCCACATGATGTTGTATCCAGGTGTTAATTTATTGGGATTCATGCTTGTTCGCCTCCGTTATTTGTAATGCCCGCCAATTTTTTCGGCGCGGTGATATGCCTGCCCTGCGCTTGTCAGTGACGAAGCATGCAATAATGCCGCAGGTCCATATTTCAGATGGATTTCATCAAATACTTTGCTGAGTTGATCTTTCTTCAAATGATGATCAAATAAAGTCAGCTGATAGTGGCTGTCAGGCTGCAGCTGTGAGAGGGTAATGCCTACACTGCGAATGGGCTGGCCATCCCAGTGCTGCTGGCATAGCTGAATCGCTGCCTCTGCAATATCTGAGCCATACTGTGTCGGTGAATGAAGCTTCATTTGTCGATGAAAGCCTGTTGGATGTGAAAAATCAGCCCCTCTTACACCAACAGACACCGTTTGACCGAGATAATGCTTAAAACGTGCCCGCCGAGCGACTTCCTCACTCAATTCAAGAAGAGCAACTTTGATCTCCTCAAAAGATGCGTAATCACGGGGAAGGGTCATATGATGCCCAACGGCTTTTTGCTGATCATGTGTGTGAATAGTGACTGGAGAGGGATCGTGTCCTAAAGCTGTTCGCTGCAGAAGCTCCCCATTAATTCCCCAGCGTTTTTTTAATCGGTCTAACGGATAAGTAGCAAGTGTGCCAATGGTACTGATGCCCATTCGTTTCAAATGATGCTCCATTCGTTTGCCGACGCCAAATAATTTTCCAATGGGAAGCGGCCATAAATCAGCAGCAACCCGGTCGGCACTCAGTTCATAGATGCCGGTTCTGTTTTTTTTGGCAAAATGGTCACAGGCCATTTTAGCGAGCACTTTATTAGGGCCTATGCCCACACGTGCGTAAATGCCAGTCTGGTTCATAATCGTTGTTTGTATATGTTGAGCGATCTCATGTGGAGAGCCGAATAGTGTAAGACTGCCTGTAATATCAAGAAACTGTTCATCAATGGAATATGGCTCGACAAGGTCTGTGTATTGTTCAAGCAGTTCTGTAATCATGACAGAGATATCGAGATAGCGCTGCATACGTGGACGTACGACCACTGCTTCAGGACATTTCTCCTGTGCTTCCCATAACCTTGATGCATTTTGTACGCCACGTTTCTTCGCGAGAGGGCAGGCTGCCAGGACGACTCCGCTTCTTCGTTCTGGATCTCCAGAGACAATGAGCGGCACATTCTCCAAATGAGGCGCCTCTACCTTCTCAACTGATGCATAAAATGACTGCATATCCACAAGCAGAATGGCTCGTTCATTCATTGTACTTCACCTCTTAGAACGTATGTTCTGTATCTATTGTAAACAACATGAGGTGAAATTCATACTGGTAAATCATTCAAAAGCTGTCCATACAAAAAAGACGAAGTGGTGAACACTTCGTCTAGTCTGCTGCAACGATTGTTAGGCATGTGCCATGTTGTGGAATGTTTGGAGCGGTTCAGAACGCAGACGATAAGCCATCAGCTTTTTCTTTGGCTTATGTGTAAACTGCCGAACCACATCCACATGGTCATCATAATGGAACAGATAAAGGGTGACATCATGTTTCCCATGCTTTGTTTGCATAGTAAGCGGCGCTGGCCCTTCATTCGGATGAAGAAAGCGTTCTTCATCACCTGGGTAAATATAATAGCGTTCAATAAAGATCGCATCATTAAAATGTTGAATGATTTCAGATGCTCGCTGCTCATCAAGCGAACGCCCTTGAAAAGTAATATTTGTTTGCTCACTTGTTACTTTAGCATGTACGGCGTAGCGGCTAAAAAGGCGCTCAACAACACCAGAAGGCAAAGAGGTGACAAGCAGCTTTAAAAGACTAAATACAACAAGTGAAATAACAACCCAAACCAATCTCATCATCTCCAATAAACATTTGTACCATTTCCTATATGAACCATCTTAACATAACAAATGAATGAAACTTTCGCACAAAAAGTGAACTTTTTGAAATAAGTGTGAAGATTTAAAAGGAGATGACGGCTGAAAGACGAAGAACCAACAAGTGAACATGAAAAAAGACTGGCATACTGTCTTTACAACCATTTGATCAGACAGTAGACTATTGAAACAATCGCATTTTTGAGAAAAAACGAATCAAAGGAAAGCCAAAAAGGAAAAAGGGGCGAGGCCATCATGATACGTCAAGTGAAACCGTCAGATTTTTACGCAGTCACATCCGTCATTCAAAGCTGGTGGGGAGGCAGAGATTTGCGTGCAAAATTGCCAAAGCTCTTTTTTGAACATTTCCAGCAAACAAGTTTTGTTGTTGTTGAAAAGGGAGAGCTGATCGGCTTTTTGGTTGGTTTTTTATCACAATCTCATTCGGATGAAGCCTATATTCACTTTGTTGGCGTCCACCCAGATCACCGTAAATTAAAGATAGGTAAAATTCTCTATCAAGCTTTTTATGAAGCGGCTGAAAAGGAAGGAAGAACAACAATTAAAGCTGTCACAGCTCCTATCAATAAAGTCTCCATTGCTTATCATACAAAACTCGGGTTTCAGATAGAAAAGGGAGATAAAACAGTAGATGGCATCTCAGTCTTTTCAGATTACGATGGCATTCATGAAGACCGTGTGTTATTTGTGAAGAAGCTGGAGGCGATGAAATGATTGTTCATTTAGATCACACAATAAGTGATGTAGCAAAGCAGATCTTACATATTCAACTAGCTGCATACCAACAAGAAGCTGAACAAATTGGTTATGCTGATCTTCCGCCATTAAAAGAGACCATTCAAGATGTCATGAAAGCAAAAGAGCAATTTATTGGTTTTCAGCAACATGATCTCTTATTAGGTGTAGCCTCTTATGAAGAGCTGAAAGATTGTTTGATCATTAGTCGATTGGCTGTGCATCCAAAAGCGCTAAAGCAGGGTATTGGAACAAGACTTATGTCGACAATTATGGAGAAGAATGTCCCGATAGAACTGACCACAGGGCAAGAAAACACCCCTGCAAAAAGGCTATATGAAAAATTGGGGTTTTTTGAAACAAATGTGATTCATGTGGCAAAAGAGCTCACCCTATCAAAAATGAAATGGACACCGCGACGCAAGGTTGAGGTTGTCGAATTCAAAAAAGAATGGCATGAAGAATTCCGTCAAGAAAAGCAGCGACTCAAGCAAATCATTCAAAAGAGCTGGATAGAAGGATACCATATTGGCAGCACTTCAGTTACAGGACTTGTTGCCAAACCAATTATAGATATATTAATAGAAGTAAGCGATATAGAAGAGATTGATAGGAAAAAAGAGAGATTTGAACACCTTGGATACGAAGTGCTCGGTGAAAATGGTATAAAAGGGAGACGTTTTTTTCAAAAGGGTGGCTTGAATCGTACGCATCATGTCCATGTTTATGAAAGAAATCATCCTGATGTGAAAAGACATTTATTGTTTCGAGATTACTTAAGAGTCCACCCAGAACGAGCTGTAGCGTATGCGTCTGTCAAGGAACAATTAGCAAATCAGTATCCGGAAGATATACAAAGCTATATGGCAGGAAAGAATGAAATCATAAAAGAAATAGAAAATGAGGCATATCGCTGGGATAGAGAAGGAAGAGAGGAAGCTCTTAAATAAGCTGCCTCTTCTCCTCGTTAATTAGGAAGCTGAACATTGCCTTTTACAATATAGGCCTGTGAAGCAGCAGTAGACGGAAGAGCGGGTAATTGATCCTTTACTATGACCCCGCGGATATCTGTGATTCGAACAGGAAGAGATGTAGACCCCATATGAAAGCCAAGGAAATGGTTGTAGTCTGTCTTTTCCATGTTCACCCATTTTCCATCTTTGTAATATTCCATTTTCATAACCGGATATTTATGATTGCGCACTTGAATCGCAGCCCACCACTCACTGCTACCTTCTTTTATTCTGTAAGCTACATTTCCGCTAATCGGTGCTTTTATAATTTTCCAACTAATCGGGATTTTCCCATCTTCCATATTGCCAATTTTGGTAAAGGCATTAGGAGAAAGATCAAGAGCTCCTTTTGCTCCTTCTGGATATTTATCGGTTACATACACAACGGTTTTTCCTTTTGGCCCCGTTACTTCAAGGTAAGCCCCTGCAAGTGCCGCATTTACCCCTTTATAGTTATAGTCATGGGGATTTAAAGCTGTAATTTTCATGTCAGAGGGAATAGGATCTAATAAAGCGGCGCCCCCTGAGTAACCAGATCCCGTATAAGTCGCATAGCTTTCTCGTACTTCATCAAGGATAGATGCCGCTTTCATGTTTGGCATAGTGAAACTCAACATCAATATAAGCGCCCCGATAAAGCAGAGAGATAATCTTTTTTTCACGATCTAAAACCTCCTGTTTCTTCTTTTAAAATGGATAGCGTCATCAGTATAATTCTAAAAAACAGGATGCAGAAAGAGCCAATAGATAGATATAATCCTAGTGAGAAGAGCGTGTATTTCAAAGAGTATGACTTTCGGATTTAGTCGTGTGTCATGTTTTATGGTGTTTTATGTGTTACAATGTAAGCATCAATTTAAAAAGGATGTTCGCCATGTATATTCACATCACAGAACTGGCTAAAACATATATAGAAAAACAGCAAACAGGAAACGAGACGAAGGAGTTACTGCTTCGCTACGATTCAGAAGGTTGTGGCTGTGCAGTGAGTGGCGTACCAATGCTTTGGTTAACAAGTGAAAGAACAGGTGAATGGGAACCACTTAAAAATAGCCAACATTTAAAACTATATATACACACAGCACAAAAGGTGTTTTTTGACGAGGAAATGACGATTGATTTTAATGAAAAAGCCAATACACTTATGTTGAAAAGTCCTCAACAAATACTCAGCCCGAGAATGGGTATACTTGTAAAGTAAGGTGGAAACGTAGTGGATCAAAAGCTGAAAGTGATACAAAATACGGCACAAAATAAAACGTGGGTGTCGTTTTTAAATAATAATCATCCATATAGCCTTTTGCACTGGTCAATCGGTGGAATGGATTCAGTAAAAAAGGACGTCTGGCTTCTCCAAGATGAAGTCACATTTGAAACGGAAGAATTTCCAACGCTTGAATTAGCAGTCAGTTGGATAAAAGAGAATATGGAACACGTAACAGATGTGTTATAAGCCCTTTGCTGAAGAGGGCTTTTTTTGTGCCATCATCATCTCATCAAACAGAAGAACTGTCTAATTTGAAAAATGAGATTTTTCAACGATAAAAAGTCATTTTTAACAAACATTTAGACAAAATGAGAAGAATAGAAAGAGAAAAATAGAGACTGTAAATGCCGAAAAATCGGCAATGGAAGCGGTTATTGCGGGATACCGAAAACTTTACGAAAAACGACATTTCATATTTCTTCCATTCGAGGAAATATGATAGAATACAACATGTATCGTACATGAGGAGGGAGGTGCTAAGGTGAATTGAAGCTCAAGCTGTCATCGCCTCAGGTTGGAATCAAAATAAACGAATGGTATAGGCAGATTTGCGGATTTCATGTCATGAAAGCAGAGAAGCTAAAGGCCGAGATCGAGCAGGAAATCCTTGAGATGGAGCAAGATCAGAACTTGCTGCTTTTTTACCAGCTGATGGATTTTCGACATAAGGTCATGCTTGAATATTTTGAACCGGCAAAAAAAGCCTCGAATGATGAGGAGATTAAGAAGCTTCTAGAAACAATTGAACATTCGCAGACCAAATTAACAGATATGCTTGAATACTATGTTCATTTTTTTACAGGAATGTTTGAATTTGAACAGAGAAACTATTTGAGCGCCATTGCTTATTACCGTTCCGCAGAAAAAAAGCTCAATCTCATATCAGATGATATAGAAAGAGCAGAATTTTATTTTAAATTAGCAGAAATATACTACCACATGAAACAAACCCACTTTTCGATGCACTATGCTTTGCAAGCGTTAGATACGTACTCTGCCTACAGAACGTACACGCTGAGAATCATCCACTGTGAATTTGTCATCGGTGCAAACTATGATGATTTGAAATGCTATGAACATGCATTGCCCTACTTTAAAAATGCTCTAAAGCGAGCACGCTCAATTGGAAACCCTCGAGTCATAGGTTCGGCCCTTTTCAACTTAGGTAACTGCTATTACCAAATGAACGATCTTGCTACAGCAAGTCGCTATCTCAAAGACTCTCTTGAAGTGTTTGAAAAGGAGAATTTAACCCATCTGAATCGCTCTCTAGACCCACTATTTATGCTGACCCAAATCCTGTTTAAACAAAAACAAATAGAAGAGTCGTTAACCCTCTATCAACAAGGTATTATGAAAGCCTGTGAATTAGAAGATGAAATTTACATCTGCAAATTTCAGTTTTTAAAAGCATTATACGTTGATGCAGAAATAAAAATCATAGACGATACATTAGATTTGTTGGAGGACAAGCGCTTATACCCAGATATTGAGGAACTGGCACTTGATGCGGCTCATTATTATAATGAGCTTGGATTATTTGAAGTTTCTACCCGGTATTACGAAAGGAAAATTCAAGCCATATCAAAAATTCAAAATGGAGGTCATTTATATGAAAATGAGTTTGATAGTTCTTTTATTGGCAGCAACTGCAGGGTTATCGGTCATGAGTCAGCAGCAATCGGAAGAGAGCCATATGGAGCTGGCGGGCAGACACCATACAACAGTGGTGACTATCGTATAAGTTAGCAAAAAGAGGAGACGAACGGCTGTTCATTCTCCTCTTTCATTTTGATTAAATTGAAATGCTTCCAGAAATGCTTCGACCTCTTGTTCATAGACTTCCTTATTGTCACTATAAGACATCGCATGCGCACCATGTGGCGCAATAAATAGCCGTTTATCACCCTTTTTGCGTGCGTATAACTGCTCGCTTTGCTCACAAGGGATATAGTCATCATGGAGACTATGAATAAAAAGAATAGGTTCTTTCACCTGATCGATTACATCAAGTGGAGAAACTTGCCGAATGCTGTATCCGTCCCGCCATTTCAACACTTGATCACTTAGTGGAAGAATCCACTGTCCTGAAAGACGAAAATCCGTTTTTAATCGATACAGAAGCTGATCCTCAAAAGAAGCAAAAGGACAATCAGCGATGTAAAAATTGGCGCTTGCATCCGGTTTTGCAGCATATAATAAAGTTGTGACTGCGCCCATCGATTCTCCGTGTATCCCAATGATTGCTTTTTCCCCAAGTCTTTTTCTCAGCCACTTGACGACTTGAGCCAAATCTTCTTTTTCATAATATCCATAGCTCGTTGTTTTTCCGCCGCTCATCCCATGTCTTCTATGATCATAAAGCAGCACATTCCATCCAAGCTTTTGGAATAATTTCATATACTTCACGGAATTGATCAAACTGACGGTAACCCCGTGACAAAGAACGATGGTGCGTGTTGTATGAGGGAGCGGTACAAAATAGCCATGAAGATCGTAACCAAATGCTGAAGGAATACAAACTTTCTCTTTTTGCAGCTGTTGAAACTCCTCGTGATGATAGTGCCCTTCATCTGATTCTCGTTTGATGAGCTCTTCATCCGTTAATTTTCGTATATACATCATTTTATTGGTAAAAAAAATGCCGATTGCAGCGAGTGGAAATAATATCAAGGCGAGTATAGCGAGCCATTTCTTCTTCAAGCTGATTCTTCCTTTCCGAAGGGTTTCTATGAAGATCATACCACATGTTGGGAGTTTGGCGTGACTCTTGCTGAGCAAATAAAACGGATGATACACTAAAGCAAAAGGAGAGAGGCAAAGTGAAAAAGACCAATCAAGATCAAGCAAAGCTAAAGGACGGCATAAAGGATGATGTGAAACAGCAGCTCCTTCAAATGAAGCAGAACCTGGCCGCTGAGACAGAAAAAAGAGAAGAACAAAAACGACAAGACCTCCTTCGGCAACAGAAAGAAAAAGAAAAAAATAAAAGCTTCTCAGAGCTGCTAGATGAAAGTCATTTAGACTGGAGAAAGTATAAAAGTTAAAAAAGGGAGCTACGATGCTCCCTTTTTTATGTTATATTATTGAGATGAATACATACTACATGAGCCTGAGAGAAAACACGTCTAACTCCCTCGTATCACTTCATTTCAGAATCGCACCATCAATAGGGTTGTACATTAAAACAAAACATAAGTGGCAAGCTGTTCTTCCATTTGTCTTCTATTGATTCAAACGATGCGTCTCATACACAGACTGTTTTGTGAAATATGACAAAGCTTTTACTTCTTGGTCGCTTAATGAACGTGCATTTGCCGCTGCCACATTTTCTTTTAACTGTTTCACCGAGCTTGCGCCAAAAACAACAGAGCTGACTGCAGAATGCTTGAGCAAGTATTGAATGGACAGCTCTGTCAGTGATAGGTCATAAGCGACTTTCTTTAACGAAGGAATGACCTGCTGGAGCTCTTCAAATGAATAGTCAAGATACCCGTTCTTTTGAATCGCCGCACTTGCTTGCGAAAGGGGTTTTTCTGTTAATAATCCTTTTGCTAAAGGACCTCTTGCCACGACACTAATGCTTTGTTCTTCAAGAAGAGAAAACCATTCTTCTGGGCGGCGGTCGAGTAAACTATATTGCATCATCACACTCACGATGTTTGATTTTTTGGCGTATTCTTTAATGACATTTGGACGGATCGACGATATGCCGTAATAGCGAATGACACCTTCTCCAACCAATTCTTCAAGTGCCTCGATGGTTTCGTCAATTGGATCGTCAATTGTGCCGCCATGCAATTGATATAAATCAATATAATCTGTTTGAAGTCGTTTCAGGCTTTGTTTCACTGCCTCTTTTATATATGCTTTTGAAGGATCCCATTCCCAGCCAGGTTTGCCTTTTTCAAAGCGGTTGCCACCTTTTGTGGCCAAAATCAGATCTTGGCGTCTGTTCTTAATGGCTTCCCCGACGATTTCCTCATTTGTTCCAAAATCATATAAATCAGCTGTATCCAAATAGTTAATCCCAAGATCAATGGCTTCATCTAATAAAGAGAGCGCTTTTTCTTTTTCAGTCCCAAGGGACATACATCCTAGTGCCGCCTCACTAACCAAGAGATCAGAGGTGCCAATTCGTCTTTTTTTCAATTCAATCACACTCCTATCCTTTCACATTAAGTGAAACAATTCTGGAATTCAAGCTAGGTGATTTCAAAAGGCGCATTGAAGCAGGCATCCGCATTTTGGCTTCTCCTAAAACATCTATGTTAAAATGAATGAAGTAAAAAGTGAAAGTAGAACGAGGAGCTGACAAAAATGAAGGACTTTGAAGAAAAAACATTATCGTCAAAAACATTATATAACGGAAAAATCATTGACTTGGTTCTTGAAGATGTAGAATTGCCGAACGGAAAACCAGGCAAACGCGAAATCATTAAACATCCAGGTGCAGTAGCAGTCATTGCACGTACAGACAAAAATAAAATCATTTTGGTCAAGCAATACCGTAAAGCACTGGAGAGATCCATCGTTGAGATTCCGGCTGGAAAATTAGAAAAAGGAGAAGAGCCGGCACATACAGCACTGAGAGAATTAGAAGAAGAAACAGGTTATACAACTCAGGCGCTCCAAAAGCTGACCGCCTTTTATACATCACCAGGGTTTGCGGATGAAATTGTTCATATCTACCTTGCTGATCAGCTGGTCCCGCTTGAAGAAAAACGAGAGCTGGATGAGGATGAATTTGTCGAAGTGATGGAAGTTTCACTAGAAGAAGCGCTGCAACTCATTGAGAAACAACATATTTATGATGCGAAAACAGCCTATGCCATTCAATACTTACAATTGCAAGAGGTACTTAAGTCTACAAAATGAGGGAATTCTTTGCAGATATCCATATTCATATTGGTCGAACAAGAACAGGTAGGGCTGTCAAAATTACAGGTGCAAGGTCACTGACCATTGACCAAATTCTCATTGAAGCGTCTCAAAGTAAAGGGATGGGGATGATTGGTGTGATTGATGCACAATCTCCTGAAGTCCTAGAAGAATTGATAGAAGGTGTAGAGGAAGGAACGTACACTGAACTAAGCGATGGCGGGTTATCATTTGGAAAGACCGTTTTGCTTTTAGGCAGTGAGCTAGAAATCAATGATGACCAATCAAAAGGTCCGATTCATGTGCTTGCCTTTATGCCCACGCTTCGTAAAATGTCTGAGTTTTCCGCATGGCTTTCTCTTCATATGAAAAATGTGCATTTGAGTTCACAGCGTTTATATGTGGATGGAAGAACGCTTCAGCATAAGGTGAAGGAACTAGGGGGATTATTTATTCCTGCCCATATTTTTACGCCGCATAAAAGTTTATACGGCAAAGGGGTCAATACGTCTTTAACCGAAGTATTCGATCCAGAACTCATCGATGCTGTTGAGCTTGGCCTTAGCTGTGATACATCTATGGCCTCCCAGCTAAGTGAGCTAAACCGCTATCCTTTTTTAACAAATTCAGATGCCCATTCTTTAGGGAAAATTGCGCGGGAATATACGAAGATCCGAATGGATCATGCCTCCTTTGCTGAATTCGAGCTAGCGCTTCAAGGAAAAGATGGCAGAAACATCACTGGGAATTATGGGCTCGCTCCGCGGCTCGGAAAGTATTATCATACGACCTGTGAGAAATGCGGGGTAAGACCTGACAGTCAGGATCAAGAAAAGTGCCAAGCATGCGGCCATACCCGAATGACAAAAGGGGTGAGTGAGCGGTTAAAGGAGCTTGCTGACCAAGAAAGTGACAAAGGAATAAGGCCTCCTTATGTTCACCAGCTTCCCCTTCATTTTATTCCGGGTGTTGGAGCCAAAACATTAGAAAAGTTAAAAGTTGTCTTTCATACAGAGATGAATATTCTTCATCAAGCAACAGAACAAGAATTAAAAGCGGTCCTGCCTGAGAAAACAGCCGATTACATCATCAAAGCAAGAAGAGGTGAAGTTGGACTGATCGCTGGCGGAGGCGGGGTCTACGGTAAGGTGGATATCAATCATGAATCAACTTAAATGGACATGTCACACATTTGAACAACTGTCTAAAGAGGACCTTTACCTGATTTTAATGGAAAGAGTGAATGTGTTTGTTGTAGAACAAACATGTCCTTATCCTGAAATTGATCATCGTGATCAAGAGGCGCTGCATGTCATCGCTAAAGAGAACGGCACGATTGTCGCTTATTGCCGCATTTTCCAAAGCGGGATCATGTACAAAGAGGCATCCATTGGCCGTGTCCTTGTGACGAAGACCGGCCGGAAAAAAGGTTACGGGAAGATCCTGCTCGATCAGGCGATAAAAAAGCTCAGTGAATTAGGCGAAACAAAGATTAAAATCCAAGCACAGGCTTATTTGAAATCGTTCTACGAATCGTTTGGCTTCGAAGCTGTCTCAGATTGTTATGATGAGGATGGAATTCCGCATCTTGATATGGTGAGAAAAGAAAGATAGGCGTGTATACGTCTATCTCAGCGTGTAGACAAACCCTCGCATTCTTTGTCAGTCCTGCGCTCCGGTGCTCACGAATGTCAAATTCGCTCTGCTCCGGTGCTCGTCCTTCCTAGACTGCAAAGGTTTTCTATCACGCTGAAAAGAAGACAAAAGGCTAAAATCAAGTACATTTTAGCCTTTTGTCAACAATTTGAGATAGACGTGTATACGTCTATCTTTTTTAGGTGCTTTCATGTATCATAACGACAACGAAAGGGGTTTTGCGAAATGGGAAAAAGCAAAGCAAAGAAAAAGAGAGAACACCTTCAAAGGCAGCACAGTCGAAATCCAGAACAATCGAGAGGAAATATGCCGCATTTTAGTACACACGAAAGAAAGACAAAAACAAAACAAGAAGCCTTGCAGCATATGATGAAAAAACATAAAGGTAGGAATGCTTATGATCGCTATGAACAGGATCATAAGCATTTTTATTTTGCTTTTTTGTGACAAGTAGATCAAATAATTGGAAAAATTTTAAAAAATAGGACAAACGGTCGTTTCTTTTTGTCTAAAAATGTAGTTAAATGACAAAAAGAAATGAAAGGGAGAGTGGGTATCGTGAAGGTCAAATCATTTGGAGCAGGGCTTTGTATGGCAAGTATGCTGCTGGCATCGATGACATTCGGCGCATCAGATGTATCTGCAAAGGATCAAGCAAAAAAAGAGTATATGATCGGTTTTTCTTCTTCCGTTCAAGACAAAACACAAAAACAGCTTGTTGAAAAAGCTGGCGGTCATGTGAAAGAATCAATAGAGAAAATAGATATGATGAAAGTTTCGTTGAACGAAGCATCAAAAGAAAAACTACATCAAGCAAAAGAAGTTACTTTTATTGAGGAAGACCAAAAAGCAAAAACAAGCGGTCAAAGCGTTCCTTATGGCATCAAAAGCATCAAAGCACAAAAGGTACATAAACGAGGATATGCCGGACAGAATGTTAAAGTAGCTGTTCTTGACAGTGGAATCGACGGCAAGCATGAAGATTTACATGTAACTGGTGGTGTCAGCTTTGTTCCAACAGAGTCCGATCCGCTCGTTGACCCGCATGAACACGGAACTCACGTTGCAGGCACGATCGCAGCATTAGATAATAAGGTAGGCGTCGTTGGTGTGGCTCCAAAAGCTTCGATCTATGCGGTGAAAGTGGCAGATGAAAATGGTGACGGCTACTATAGCTGGATCATTAAAGGCATTGAATGGGCGATTGAGAATGAGATGGATGTCATCAATATTAGTATGGGGGGAGCAAGTGAATCGGAGGCGCTGAAAGAAGCTGTAGATCGAGCATATGACAACGGGATTCTCATTGTCGCATCTGCAGGAAATGCTGGGAGCTACGGGTCACTTAATACGATAGATTACCCGGCCAAATACAGCTCTGTCATGGCAGTCGCATCTGTGGATCAACGAAAGCAAAGAGCCTTTGATTCCTCTGTTGGGGAAGAAGTGGAAGTATCAGCACCAGGTGTTTCAACATTAAGTACCATTCCTCATAACGAATATGGATATAAGAGTGGAACGTCTATGGCATCACCTCATGTAGCTGGTGCTGCGGCAGTCATTCTATCAAAACATCCGAATCTGACAAATGATGAATTGCGTGAAAGGCTGACAAAAACGGCAACAAAACTTGGCGAACCTTTTTATTATGGAGCTGGGCTTGTGAACGTACAAAAAGCTGCACGATAAAGGAAACGAGAAAGCAGTGTACAGTTGCTTTCTCGTTTTTCTTTTCATAAAACTGTCATGTTTCGTCTGCTCTCTCATAGAATCTAGTAACCTTTACTATTTGGGAGGAAGGCGCATGCGGAAAAAGTCTTGGAAAGAACATCTTCTTCAGCACGTGAAAGATCATTTATCAATTTATTTGTTTGTTTCTGTACTATTTTTAATGGGCGTCATTTTTGGAGCCATTATCGTCAATAGTATGACAATAAGTCAGAAAGAGGATTTATTCTACTATTTAAATCAATTTTTTGGTCAACTGACGAATGAGAAAGCAGCAGAATCAAAAGATATGTTTTTACAAAGCTTTTTGCATCATATGAAATATTTGGGCCTCATGTGGATACTCGGAATTTCCATCATTGGCCTGCCGCTTATTTTTCTGATGATCTTTTTAAAAGGGATTGTAGTTGGGTTTACTGTTGGTTTTTTGGTCAATCAAATGGGGCTTAGCGGTTTTTTTCTATCTTTTGTCTCGGTGCTTCCTCAAAATATCTTGCTCATTCCAGCGTATTTAGTGATCGGAACTTGTGCGATTGCGTTCTCCATTCGTTTAATTGGTCAGCTTTTTATGAAAAAAACCATCAGTCAAGCGCCAATCCATTGGTTTGGCCGGTATGCTTCTGTTCTACTGATGATTTTAACCCTCGCTGCTCTTTCGTCCTTTTTTGAATCATACTTATCATTCATGCTGATGAAAAAGCTGGCAGGTGTTCTGTTTTGATGATTTTATAATTGTTATTAAATAATAATCAATTTATTTATCAATTTAAAATGATTATAGTTGGCTCTCTGCACATCATTTGATATAATGATCAAGTAATGTGGCGTAGGAGGGAAAGTCAATGGAAAATCGGATTGATCGAATTAAGAAACAGCTTCATTCTTCCAGCTATAAGCTCACGCCACAGCGTGAAGCAACAGTAAGAGTACTGCTTGAGAATGAAGAAGACCATTTAAGTGCAGAAGATGTATACCTCCTCGTAAAAGAGAAGTCTCCTGAAATTGGTCTTGCTACTGTTTATCGGACGTTAGAATTGCTTACTGAACTGAAAGTTGTTGATAAAATTAACTTTGGAGACGGCGTTTCGCGATATGATCTTCGCAAAGAAGGAGCCGCTCACTTCCATCACCATCTTGTCTGTATGGAATGCGGAACAGTCGATGAGATAGAAGATGATTTATTAGAAGATGTTGAAGAGATTATTGAACGCGACTGGAAATTTAAAATTAAGGATCATAGATTGACATTCCATGGTATTTGCCACCGGTGTCATGATGATGAATCCGGCAAATAATCCGAATTGGAACCTTTTCATTCAAAATGAAAAGGTTTTTTGCATGTTCGCTGTATATTCCTTGTCCCACCTGGCATATGCTGAAGTAATGAGAACACGAGAAAGGACATGAAGAACATGCGAAAATGGCTCAAAACAACAGGGGAAGTAATGAAAGTATTTATCTTGTTCACTGGTTTTACCGTCCTGTTCTATTATGCTATGATATGGATAAATTCAGAATATGAAAGCTATCATCGTTATGATAAACCAGAAGGTGCAGCGATAAAAGTGATGGAAATGGATCAGCCGAAACAAGACAGCTGGCAGGATCGATTGATTTATTTTTATCAAAACGGGGAGTAGAAACCATTGAAGGATCAATTATCCGACTTTATTCATTTTATGACAGTAGAGAGAGGACTCTCTGAAAATACCATTGTCTCTTATAAAAGAGATTTACAGAGCTATTTGTCTTTTTTAATGACGCATGAACAATTGACAGATGTAAAAGACGTCACTCGCCTTCATATTATTCATTATTTAAAACAGTTAAAAGACGAAGGGAAATCGAGTAAAACGTCCGTCCGTCATCTATCATCGATACGCTCCTTTCATCAATTTTTGCTCCGTGAAAAAGTGACAACAGATGACCCGTCATGGAACATTGAATCACAAAAAACAGAGCGGAAATTACCGAAAGTTCTATCATTAGATGAGGTAGAAAAGCTGCTCGATACACCTAAGCAGCAAACACCATTTGACTACCGTGACAAAGCCATGCTCGAACTTTTATATGCAACAGGTATTCGCGTAAGTGAAATGCTTGATCTGACTCTTGCAGATGTGCATCTGACCATGGGGTTTATCCGCTGTTTTGGAAAAGGAAGAAAAGAGCGGATCGTGCCTATTGGTGAAGCTGCTGCAAGTGCGATTGAAGTGTATATAGAAAAAGGCAGAAACAAGCTGCTCAAAAAACAGCCGGCCGATGCTTTGTTTCTGAATCATCACGGAAAAAAAATGTCGCGGCAGGGCTTTTGGAAGAACTTAAAGAAACGAGCCATAGAAGCAGGTATTCAAAAAGAATTGACGCCTCATACGCTCAGACATTCATTTGCGACACATTTGCTTGAAAACGGTGCGGATCTTAGAGCAGTACAGGAAATGCTCGGACATGCCGATATTTCTACTACTCAAATTTACACACATGTCACAAAAACAAGATTAAAAGACGTGTATCACAAATTCCATCCAAGGGCATAAGTAAAGCATGGCACGGTGAACGTGTATCATGCTTTTTTATGTTTGGACCGTTTATGGTTGTCAATTGACTTGAAAACGGTTTATACTTGAGATGTCTGACCTCTCCAGTTGTGAAAGGTGAAAGGACAAGAATATTGAAGGAGGCGCTTTTTTATGCCTGATTATCAGTATAAACGTATTTTCCTCATTGTGATGGATTCAGTAGGAATCGGGGAAGCACCTGATGCTGCTGATTTTAATGATGTAGGTGCAGATACACTTGGACATATTGCTGAAAAAATGAACGGGCTTCATATGCCGAATATGGCGAAGCTTGGGCTAAGTCATATTAAAGAAATTAAAGGAATTCCAGCGGACGAAACACCGCTTGCGTATTATGGGAAAATGCAAGAAGCATCCAATGGGAAAGACACAATGACAGGACATTGGGAAATCATGGGTCTTTACATCGACACACCATTTAAAGTCTTTCCAGACGGCTTTCCAGATGAACTGTTAAATGAATTAAAAGAAAAAACAGGGCGCGGCATCATTGGAAATAAACCAGCGTCTGGTACAGAAATTCTGGATGAGCTTGGCGAAGAGCACATGAAAACAGGCGATTTAATCGTTTATACTTCAGCAGATTCTGTGCTGCAAATTGCTGCACACGAAGAAGTTGTGCCATTAGACGAACTTTACCGCATTTGCGAAATCGCACGTGAACTGACTTTAGATGAAAAATATATGGTAGGGCGCATCATCGCTCGTCCATTTGTCGGAGAGCCGGGGGCATTTGTTAGAACACCAAATCGTCATGACTATGCATTAAAACCATTCGACCGTACCGTCATGAATGAATTGAAAGATGATGGACTTGATGTCATTGCGATCGGAAAAATCTCTGATATTTATGATGGTGAAGGAATCACCTCTTCACTCAGAACGAAATCCAACATGGATGGAATGGACAAGCTAGTGGAGACGCTGAAGACAGACTTTACTGGGCTGAGCTTCTTAAATCTGGTCGACTTTGATGCGCTTTATGGACATAGAAGAGATCCAGAAGGCTACGGTAAGGCACTAGAGGAATTTGACGCACGTCTACCTGAAGTGTTTGATCTATTAAAAGAGGATGATCTGCTTGTGATCACAGCAGATCACGGAAATGACCCGGTTCATCACGGAACAGATCATACAAGAGAATACGTTCCGCTTATTGCTTACAGCAAAAAGCATCAAGAAGCGAATGAGCTGCCAACAGCGAAAACATTTGCTGATCTTGGGGCAACGGTAGCAGATAATTTTAAATCAACGCTGCCAAAATACGGAACAAGCTTTTTATCTCAACTCAAATAGGGGGAAATCACGTGGGAGCACAGTTTTCAGAAGCGGCGGCATACATTAAACAAGCATCGACATATGTACCAACAGTTGGATTGATTTTAGGTTCAGGTCTTGGCATTTTAGCCGATGAGATTGAAAATCCAATCAAATTGAAATATGAAGATATTCCTGGATTCCCTGTTTCAACAGTAGAAGGGCATGCAGGGCAGCTCGTCATTGGAACGCTGAAAGGCACGGTCGTTTGTGCCATGCAAGGACGTTTCCATTACTATGAAGGGTATGATATGAAGCAGGTGACATTTCCTGTCCGTGTGATGAAAGAAATCGGCATTGAAACATGTATTGTGACAAATGCAGCGGGCGGTGTGAATACGTCCTTCCATCCTGGCGATCTTATGCTGATTACAGATCATATCAATATGATGGGGACCAATCCGTTAATTGGACCAAACGACAGTCAAGGGGTTCGTTTCCCTGATATGTCTGCACCGTATGATAAAGATTTGTTGGCACTTGCAGAGAAAACGGCTAAACATTTAGGCATATCTGTACAGCAAGGGGTTTATGCAGGAATGACAGGCCCTTCATATGAAACGCCGGCAGAGGTTCGTTTCCTCAGAACGCTTGGCGCTGATGCAGTCGGTATGTCGACTGTGCCAGAAGTGATTGTGGCACGTCATGCAGGCATAAGAGTACTTGGTATTTCATGCATCTCTAATGCGGCTTCAGGTATTTTAGATCAGCCGCTTTCTCATGATGAAGTGATCGAAGTGACGGAAAAAGTGAAAGCAAGTTTCCTTGATTTAGTGAAAGATGTTGTCAAACAACTCTCATAGATCGTGTGAAAAAGCCTTCTGTTCATGAAACAGAGGGCTTTTTTTTATGGCAATCAAACGATCTCTGAATAAAACAGCCTTTATGAGGAAAAAATAGAAAGGATTACGATAATGGAGGTCTGCCACTTGAAACGTCATATATGTGCATTGTTTACTTTAATGATCCTTATCTCAATGGTTTCACCATCAGCGATGGCAAAAGAAAAGATTGAAAAGCCAGGAGAAAAACAAACATCAGAATTGGCGCATGAAGCCAAATCAGCGATTTTAATGGAACGTGACACGGGAAAAGTGCTTTACAACAAAAACAGTGATGAAAAGCTTGCCCCTGCAAGTATGACCAAAATCATGACGATGCTTCTCATCATGGAAGCGATGGATCAAGGAAAATTAAAAATGACTGATAAAGTAAGAACGAGCGATCATGCAGCATCTATGGGAGGCTCACAAATTTTCCTTGAACCGGGAGAAGAAATGACGGTTAAAGACATGCTAAAAGGCATTGCGATTGCGTCAGGAAACGATGCTTCAGTTGCCATGGCAGAACATATTGCTGGATCTGAAGAACAGTTTGTTGAGCAAATGAACAAAAAGGCAAAAGAGCTTGGGCTCACCTCAACGGTCTTTCAAAATCCAACAGGACTTCCTGAAAAAGATCATTACAGCACGGCTCATGATATGGCAAAAATGGCGAAAGAGCTGTTGAAATATGAAGAAATCACCAAGTTCACAGGTGTATACGAAGACTATCTTCGTCAGAACACGGATAAAAAATTCTGGCTTGTGAATACAAACCGTCTCATTAAATTTTATCCAGGTGTGGATGGGGTGAAAACAGGGTTTACAGGCGAGGCAAAATACTGTCTAACGGCATCCGCTAAAAAAGGGAACATGCGCGTCATTGCTGTTGTATTCGGCGCAAGTACACCAAAAGACAGAAATGCCCAAGTCGTCAAAATGCTGGATTACGCCTTTAGTCAGTATACAACGCATCCTCTGTACAAGCGTGGTCAAGACGTAGCAGAGATCAAAGTGAGCAAAGGGAAAAAGAAAAAAATTCAGCTTGTCACGTCAGAACCGATCTCTCTTCTAACGAAAAAAGGTGAAAATGTCGATCAGATCAAAAAAGAAATTAAATTATCTCAAGATGTCACAGCCCCATTTTCAAAAGGAACGAAACTTGGCACCATCATCTTGAAAAAAGATGGAAAAGTGCTTCATGAAAGTCCTGTTGAAGCGAAAGAAGATATGGAAAAAGCCGGTGTTTGGACGTTCTTCAAACGGGCGATGGCCGAATTTGTTAAATGGAATTAAAAGGTGAAAGACTGCTGCAACTGGCAGTCTTTTTTGCTATGAACGAAAAGAACATCTAAATGTGACGAATGATCACTAGTTTTGTCATGGTGAAGGATTTGCATGTGAAGAAAGAGAAACATTCTTTATCCGAAAATAGAGCAAGGAGGAAGAAAAGATGAGCCTTGGTATTGATTTTCAAATAAAAGAGAGCGTACTTTGCATTCGGTTGACAGGGGAGCTTGATCATCACTCCGCAGAGACATTGAGACAAAAGGTGACGAATTATTTGGAAACAGAGGACATTCGCCACATCGTGCTGAATTTAGCTGATTTATCGTTTATGGACAGCTCTGGCCTCGGAGTGATTTTAGGAAGATACAAAGAAATTAAACAGCTTGGCGGTGAAATGGTCGTCTGTGCGATCTCGCCGGCGGTGAACCGTTTATTTGATATGTCCGGCTTGTTTAAAATTATTCGTATGGAGCCTTCAGAGCAAACTGCGCTACAAACATTGGGGGTGGCATCATGACAAATGAAATGAATTTGACTTTTTCTGCTTTAAGTCAAAACGAATCTTTTGCAAGAGTAACGGTGGCAGCATTCATCGCTCAGCTCGATCCAACATTAGATGAGCTAACAGAAATCAAAACAGTCGTATCAGAGGCGGTCACGAACTCGATCATTCACGGGTATGACGGGAATCCAGACGGCAAGGTGCACATTAGCGTCACACTGGATGACCATATTGTGTATCTGACGATTCGAGACGAAGGCATGGGCATTTCAGATCTTGAGGAAGCAAGGCAGCCGCTTTTTACGACGAAACCAGATTTAGAGCGTTCCGGGATGGGTTTTACGATCATGGAGAACTTTATGGATGATGTCATGGTGGACTCATCTCCAGAAATGGGCACAACGATCCGCTTAACAAAGCATCTATCAAAAAGCAAAGCGCTTTGTAATTAAGGAGCTGCTCATATGGATGTGGAGGTAAAAAAGCAAGCAAAAAAAGCACAGCTGTCTAATGATGAAGTGAAACAGCTCATCAAAAAAAGCCAAGACGGAGATCAACAAGCAAGAGACCTCCTCGTAGAAAAAAACATGCGTCTTGTTTGGTCCGTTGTTCAGCGCTTTTTAAATAGAGGATATGAACCAGATGATCTGTTCCAAATAGGCTGTATTGGCCTGCTGAAATCTGTTGATAAATTTGATTTGTCTTATGATGTGAAGTTTTCGACCTATGCCGTTCCAATGATCATTGGTGAAATTCAGCGTTTCATTCGTGATGATGGAACCGTCAAAGTCAGCAGGTCCTTAAAGGAACTTGGAAATAAAATTAGGCGGGCAAGGGACGAATTGTCTAAATCTCATGGACGAATGCCGACTGTTCAGGAAATCGCTGAATATCTGGACATCACACCTGAGGATGTTGTCCTCGCTCAAGAAGCGGTCCGCTCACCATCATCTATTCATGAAACCGTGTATGAAAATGACGGCGATCCGATTACGTTGCTCGATCAAATTGCCGATCATTCAGAAGAAAGATGGTTTGATAAAATTGCGCTGAAAGAGGCGATTAAAGAATTAGAAGAGCGCGAGAAACTGATTGTCTATTTAAGGTATTATAAAGACCAAACACAATCAGAAGTAGCAGAAAGACTCGGAATTTCCCAAGTGCAAGTCTCACGGCTTGAAAAGAAGATTTTAAAACAAATCCAAATGCAAATGGATCAAAAAGACAGCTAGCCAATTCGGCTGGCTTTTTTTGTGTGGTAATTACCGGTAAATCAAGTTCTTTCAGTATGAGAACCATTTTTCACCACATACTATTTTTAACCCATCGTATAGGAAGTGACTTGGATGGACGGACAAATCTTTATTCGGCTGCGCCATCGGATTAAGACTGGTAATGATCAGCTTATTTATTTAGAGGATATTGCCCAAATCACTGGAGATGACAGTGCTGTGCAAAAGTTGAGCAAAATGCCGATATACCATGTCAGCAAAAAGGATCGTCACATCGTTGTGTTAGATATCATGCATGTGGTCAAAACGATCAAAAAAGCGTGGCCTGACATCGACATTCAAACGGTCGGAGGCTCAGAAGCCATTGTTGAAATAGACACAGGCAAACGCCAGCTGTCCCCCGTATTATTCGTGTTTGTATGGCTCCTCTTATTTGTCGGAGCGGCCCTTGCCATCATGAATTTCCATGAGGATGTTAGTATGCGGCTTGTTCATATCCGCCTTTACGAGATGATTACTGGAAACACGGTTGAGCATCCTTATTTATTACAAATTCCATATAGCTTTGGACTCGGTTTTGGCATGATTTTATTTTTCAATCATGTGTTTAAAAAGCGTTTAAACGAAGAGCCAAGTCCGCTTGAAGTGGAAATGTTTAAATATCAGCTCGATCTTGATCATTATGTCGCACTCAATGAAAACAAAGAAACATTGAAAGATATTCATGATCGGTAAATGGCTTTTTGTGGTGCTTGTTGGGCTCGGCGGCGGTTTAACGGTAGGGGCAGGATTTGTGGCGTTTCTCACAGTGCTTGGTATTATCCCTCGATTAATGCAATTAACGAAAACGCAGCGTTTCATTCAAGGATATGAGGCTGCCGTGATAAGTGGAGCGGTCGTTGGCGGCTGGGCTACTTTAAGTCAAGTCCATTTGCATTTATCCAAATGGCTGGCGCTTCCGATCGGTCTTTTATCTGGCATTTTTGTCGGCATGCTTGCAGCCGCACTCACTGAAGTGTTAAATGTACTTCCTATCTTAACGAAAAGAATTGGAATGGACGGGAAAATTGTGCTGCTGCTCATGGCCATCGTCTTAGGGAAGGTGTTTGGCTCGTTATTTCATTGGCTTATTTATATTTAAAAATGTGGAGGGAACAACAAGTGTCAAGTTTAAAAGAGAACTATCCATCTAAAGTGAAAACGTATCAGCCGAAACCTCCTTATGTACTAAACTGCATCAAGGCTTTTCTTGTCGGCGGTTTGATTTGTGCGATAGGCGAGGGATTGCAAAATTTCTATATTACCTTTTTCGATTTTAATGAAAAGACAGCAGGGAATCCAACGGTGGCAACCCTTATTTTAATTTCTTCTATTTTAACTGGTATTGGTATTTACGATAGAATCGGCCAGTTTGCTGGAGCGGGATCAGCTGTACCGGTGACAGGATTTGCAAACAGTATGACAAGTGCGGCTCTTGAGCATAAAAGTGAAGGGCTTGTGTTAGGTGTAGCGACCAACATGTTTAAACTGGCTGGGAACGTCATTGTGTTTGGTGTCGTCTCGGCATATGTCGTAGGGATTATTCGATACGTCTTGGAAAAGATGTTTTCGTAGGAGGAATAAAACGTGAAACTAACAGGTAAGCAATCTTGGGTATTTGAACACAAGCTTTATGTGAATGCGGAAGGAACAGCTGCAGGACCGAAAGAAAAAGAAGGCCCAATCGGTCATCTCATTGATAAAACTTATGATGAAATGCACTGTTATCAAAAGAACTGGGAAATGGCTGAAAGGCAGCTCATGGATGATGCCATATCAATGGCCTTATCAAAAGCGAATTTGCAAAAAAGTGATATTGACCTTTTGCTGGCAGGAGATTTACTGAACCAAAACGTGACAGCCAACTATGTGGCAAGAGAACTCAAAATCCCGTTTCTTTGTTTATTTGGTGCCTGCTCCACATCTATGGAATCAGTCGCCATTGCCTCAGCGCTAGTAGATGGTGGCTTTGCCAATAGAGCGCTTGCTGCCACAAGCAGTCACAACGCGACAGCAGAGCGGCAATTTCGTAATCCAACAGAATATGGCGGGCAAAAACCCGATACAGCAACAAGTACAGTGACAGGGAGCGGTGCTGTCGTCATCAGCCAAGAACCTTCCCAAATTCAAATTACAAGTGCCACCGTCGGACGGGTGATGGATCTTGGGATTACAGATCCATTCGATATGGGTTCGGCTATGGCGCCTGCAGCGGCAGACACAATCAAACAACATTTAGAAGACTTAGGAAGAACAGTAGATGATTATGATCTCATCTTAACAGGAGATCTATCTGGAATTGGATCGCCTATTTTAAAGGATCTTCTCAAAGAAGATGGCATTCAGCTTGGACGGAAGCATGATGATTGCGGATTAATCATATACACACCTGATCAAAATGTATTCGCTGGAGGCAGCGGCTGTGCCTGCTCAGCTGTCGTGACATTCAGTCACATCTTTCAAGAAATGAAAGCAGGGAATTTGCAAAGAGTATTGGTTGTGGCAACCGGGGCGCTTCTCAGCCCAATGATGGTTCAGCAAAAAGAGACCATTCCAACCATTGCGCATGGAGTTGTATTTGAGCGTGCAGGAGGAGAAAGCTAATGGATTATTTGATTGCTTTTGTTGCAGGCGGACTGATTTGCGTGATCGGCCAGCTTTTACTTGATGTACTGAAACTCACACCGGCACATGTCATGACCACCTTTGTTGTGGCGGGGACGATTTTAGACGGGTTTGGTATTTATGATAAATTTATTGAATTTGCAGGAGCGGGTGCTACCGTCCCTATCGTAAGCTTTGGTCATAGCTTGCTTCATGGGGCGATGCATCAGGCTGATGTCCACGGATTTATTGGAATCGGAATTGGGATTTTTGAGTTAACCTCTGCTGGAATATCAGCTGCGATTTTATTTTCATTTATCATTGCACTTATCTTTAAACCGAAAGGATAACCTAATATGGGGCAAAGACGCAAAGTCATTTTAGTGACAGACGGAGATATATATGCTGCCAAAACGATTGAGCTTGTCGCAAAGAAAGTCGGCGGAAGATGTATTTCCAGCTCAAAAGGGAATCCGAGCAAACGAACAGGACCAGAACTGGTCCAGATGATTTTGAAAACGCCGTATGACCCAGTGTTTGTCATGTTTGATGATTCTGGCTTAACAGGTGAAGGAACAGGGGAGACGGCGATGAAGCACGTAGCACGTCACCCTGAAATTGAAGTGATTGGCGCCATTGCAGTGGCATCTAAAACCCATCAAGCGGAATGGACAAAGGTACATGTCTCCATTGACCGGGAAGGTGAACTGACAGAATACGGCGTTGACAAACATGGACTTCCAGAAATGGAACCACACAAAATGAGTGGAGATACAGTGTATTGTCTCGATTCACTACAGCTTCCGATTGTTGTCGGCATTGGAGATATTGGCAAGATGGGACGGAAAGATGATCTAAGCAAAGGGTCCCCCATCACAATGAAGGCAGTCGAATTAATTTTAGAAAGGAGCGGTTTCCATGAAGAAAGACAAGGTGCACGTGTACCGAGATCCGAAGAAAAATGAAGATTTTTTCAAAGACAATGTCGGGATGGGTCTTAGCTTTGACCTTGGCGTTCGGAAAATTTATGTCCATGATCAGGAAATCCAGCTTTACTATGTAAATGGATTATGTGATACACAATATGTGATCTATTTATTAAAAGAACTGATTGAAATCAATGACAACGAACCTGAATCAGATGATCTTGCACGTGTGGTAGAAAACCGTCTTGTCAATCAGCAAGTCTCAAAAGTTGAAACGCTTGATGAGGCAGTGGATCAAGTGCTGTCTGGACTTGTGGCAGTCGTTGTCGAAGGTGAAAATTACGCATTTATTATTGATGTCAGGAGCTACCCTGGCAGAATGCCGGAGGAACCGGATACAGAAAAGGTTGTCAGAGGTGCAAGAGACGGCTTTGTTGAAAACATCATTGTGAACACAGCACTCATTCGCAGAAGAGTGCGGGATGAAAAACTGCGATACAAAATGCTTAAAGTAGGCGAGCGCTCTAAAGCAGACGTCTGTGTTTGTTATATTGAAGACATTGCTGACCCTGATCTTGTTGATATTATCGAAAAAGAAGTGTCTGGGATCAAAGTTGACGGACTGACGATGTCTGATAAAACAATAGAAGAATTTATCATTAAGCAAGGATATAATCCCTTCCCGCTTGTGCGATACACCGAGCGCCCAGATGTAGCCGCTAACCATATATTAGAAGGGCATGTCATCATCATTACGGATACATCCCCTAGTGTCATCATTACACCAACCACTATTTTTCATCACGTTCAACATGCTGAAGAATACCGCCAGGCGCCAGCGGTTGGGACTTTTTTAAGATGGGTGCGTTTTTTAGGCATCTTATGTTCTACTTTTCTTTTGCCGATCTGGTTTCTTTTTATTCTAGAACCGAATCTTCTGCCAGACAATCTAAGCTATATTGGATTTAACAAACCCTCCCATATCCCTGTCATTCTCCAAGTATTCCTTGCTGATTTTGGGGTGGAATTTTTACGAATGGCGGCCATCCATACGCCGACCGCCTTGTCGACTGCCATGGGCTTGATTGCAGCCGTTTTAATTGGACAAATTGCAATTGATGTCGGTTTATTTACACCAGAGGTCATATTATACGTCTCGCTAGCAGCCATCGGCACATTCACCACTCCAAGTTATGAACTGAGTGTCGCTAATAAAATCATCCGACTGATCATATTAGCACTAGTAGCGATCTTTAAGCTGAATGGACTGATCATCGGGTTTACGCTGTTACTTATTTATTTAACATCCATTCGTTCCTTACAGACCCCTTATATGTGGCCGTTTATTCCTTTTAATGGAAAAGCTTTATGGCAAGTGCTCATTCGGACGTCTGTTCCTGGCTCAAAAGTAAGGCCAAGCATCGTTCACCCTCAGAACAGATCAAAAATTCCGCCAAATTCTTAACGCTCGTTGAAAGTGGCTGAAGATTGTGATATTGTATTTTTAACTTTGAGAAACGGCAAAAGGCAGCTTGTGCAGCTGTCTTTTTTCAGCCGAG
>NZ_JBPAFI010000001.1:262837-340389 GCF_050864245.1 Bacillus sp. XT-4 | reverse complement strand
ATCCAAACATGTACCTGGAATTCGCGATTATGTAGCCATTGACGGCGGAATGAGTGATAACATTCGACCTGCTTTATATCAAGCAAAATATGAAGCAGCGAGCGCCAATAAAATGAGCCAAACGCATGATCAAACTGTGTCCATTGCAGGGAAATGCTGCGAGAGTGGAGATATGCTCATTTGGGATATTGATCTGCCAGAGTTATCACAGGGAGACTTATTAGCTGTCTTTTGTACAGGAGCTTATGGCTACAGCATGTCAAACAACTATAACCGTATCCCGCGCCCGGCTGTAGTATTTGTAGAAGATGGGGAAGCGCAGCTTGTCGTTGAGCGTGAGACATATGAGGACATTGTCAAATTGGATTTACCTTATCAATCAAAAGTGAAATCATCGACTTAAAAAAAGCTGCCTGATCATCAGGCAGCTTTTTCTATGACATTTATTTTCCACCAGTAAATACAGAGACGATCGCGTTCCAAATGGAGACAAAGAAATCCCAAATTTTCTGTAGAAGGTTTTTCCCTTCATCTGATTCTATGAATTTTGTAATCTTGTCTTTTGCTTTATCAATTTGAGATCCGACTTGTTTCCAATCGATATTGATATTTTTCATTTTATCGAAGAGAGAGACAAGTTGATCTTTTTGGTCCTGCGTCAGATTTAAGTTCAAATCAGAAGCGGCTTGATCTACTTTTTCTTCCACTTCTTTTGTTGTTTTAGGAACTCCATTTTTGGCAATGTCATCTTTGATTTTTGCAATCAGAGCAGAAGCATTGTCTTTTCCAATAGAGTCACCCAATTTAGATGTTGTTACAAGCTCTTCGTTAGCCACCTGTTTCACATCTTCGGGAATGGCTTTGTCGCTTGACACCTCATAGGCTTTTAATAAACCTGTCAGTGCTGCTGTGCCAGATACTTCAAACGGCGCCGTCACGACAACCTTTGCATCTTTCACGCCTGCGGTCATTAAAGCATTTAAATACATCTCATCTGTAATGGTCTTAATGTTATGTGTATCCACAGTCAGACCCGTACCTGATTTTTCAATAGTGATAGATGAAGATGATAATGCTCGAGTCCCGATTTGAGAGCGAGGGATATACTTTCCTAAATATTCGTGCTCTTCTTTATTGGTTACTTCAATTTTTGTCGCATTTTCAGGTGGATTCAACTCGTCAAGCACCTTCTGGCGATCAGCCGGTGTTAAGTCTTGCCCGAGTGTGACGATGACATCGCCGACAGCTGCATCCGCTAAGCTGACTTTTGGCGCACCAATCAGTAAAAGGAGCGCTGCCATCATACCAAGCATTGTTTTTTTAAACATGTTGACCTCCTTCAAGTCGAAAGCGTTTCTCGATGGTGAGAAACTCATCTTTTGAGTACATAATTTGAATCGTACTCCATCATATAGACGTAACAAATCAGTCTGACGTTTCAATTTTCTTTTAAAGATGTTTGAAACCTCCAATATGATGAAGTGATTTGCTCAGTCTGTGATCATTTCCTTAGGAGAAAAGGATCAAGCTCTTTTAGTTTATCAATGATGGCAAAAGAGGTAAATCACATTAGGTAAGCAGGGGATGTTTAACATCACCGAAAATGTGCTATAATGAGCGTTGTTTAACCTGAAAGGAGAATGTGAAAAATGGCGAAAAAAGGATACATACAATTAACGAATGGAAAGAAAATTGAGTTTGAACTTTACCCAGAGGCTGCTCCAGGTACAGTAGCAAACTTTGAAAAATTAGCGAATGAAGGCTTCTACGACGGATTGAAATTCCACCGCGTGATCCCAGGGTTCGTAAGCCAAGGCGGCGATCCAAACGGTAATGGAACTGGAGGACCTGGTTACACAATTAAATGTGAAACAGAAGGAAACCCTCATCAGCACGAGAGAGGTTCATTATCAATGGCACACGCTGGTAAAGACACTGGCGGCAGCCAATTCTTTATCGTACATGACCCACAGCCGCACTTAAACGGTGTTCACACTGTTTTTGGCAAAGTAACATCTGGTATCGAAGCTGTTCTTGATATGGAACAAGGACAAGGCATGGAAAAAGTCGAAGTTATCGATGCTTAATCCAAAACACCGCTTAATTGCGGTGTTTTTTTATTTTACATCTGATGTTCCTGTGATCTGTGCCGTGAAGCGGTAGGTGATCATCCAATATAAAAGGGCTAAGGCGCTGATAGAGGCTCCAAATAAACATACCCCATTCCAGCCAGCGTTTGCGTATATGTGAGTTGATACAATAGAACCGAGCGCACTGCCAAGGGAATAAAAAATCATATAAGCAGCAGTCAGCCGGCTTCTCGCCTCAGGCCGGACCATGAAAATCATACTTTGATTGGTCACATGAACGGCCTGCACAGATAGGTCAAGAATGACGATACCAACGATTAATAAAATGAGGGAATATTCAGTGAAAAAAATAAAACACCATGAAAAGAGTAATAGGACAAGGGCGATGCACGTTGTTAACTGTCCTAAGCCTCGATCAGCAAGGCTTCCAGCTCGAGCGGCACCTAATGCTCCGGCAACTCCAGCAAGGCCAAAAGCACCAATTGCCGTATGTGACAGATTGTATGGCGTAGTGCTGAGAGGTAGCACAAGTGAAGTCCACAGCGTGCCAAACACAACAAAGATCAGAAAACCCAGTACGCCACGAATACGTAGAATTCGTTCTTGTCTGAACAATATAAACATTGAAGCGAGCAAGTTCACATAGGATATGGAGACTCTCTTGCTGTCAGCACGCGGAAGATACCGGTACAACACGCTAGTTATGATCAGCATCATCACGCCGGAAACGAGATAGACTGATCTCCAGCCGGCGAGATCGGTTAGTACACCAGCAAACGTTCGTGCGAGAAGAATACCAATCACAATTCCACTTTGAACCAAGCCCACTATGCGGCCACGTTCTTCAGGAGAGGCCCATGTCGCTGCGAATGCTACGAGTACCTGAGTGACTACAGCGAGCAGTCCCACCGCAGCTAGTCCTATGAACAGGACGGTGGCGGTAGGGGCGATACCGACTAGAATGAGAGATAACACGGATACTAGCATTTGAGCTACGATGAGCCGCCGTTGGTTGAACATATCACCAAGTGGTACGATCAGTAGCAGTCCTAGCGCATAACAAAGCTGAGTAATCGTAATGACCATACCAACGGATGAATAGCTGATACCAAACTCGGATGCGAGGGAGTCTAATAATGGCTGTGCAAAGTATATGTTTGCAACTGCCATCCCTGAGGCTGTCGAAAACAGTAGAGCCATATTGCGAGTCATCGTTGATCGGGTGTTTATTTGTAAATGAGTCGTTTCCAGATCAGAATGTTCAACGGCATTCATTTTTTCTTTTTTCATGCATGACATCAGCTCCTTTTGTACTAAAAAGTATAATATACTTATCAGTATAAAATGATTCCTGTTAAGGATAACCAGAGAAACGTTTTAAAGTCAAGATGATATAATGAAGATCTTGAGAGAGGCAGTCGGTTTGACAATGATATGTCAATAAAATAAAATGATAATATACCGATGAGTAAAAAATACTTATAAGAAATAGATGATTGATTTAGTGAAGAGATTTTTATGATAGAAATGAGGGTTGATGATGGTTCGACAACGGGAATTTGATGAGGAAAAAGCGTTAGATGAGGCCTTGTTGCTTTTTTGGGAGAAGGGGTACAGAGCCACTACATTAAGCGACTTAACTGTAAAAATGGGAATACAGCGGCCAAGCTTATACTCAGCGTTCGGTGATAAAGAGAAATTGTTTGAAGCAGCATTACGCAAATATACAACTCAGCATGCAGCCCACATTCGAACAAAACTTCAAAACAATCTATCTGTAAAGGAAGCATTTCATACATTATTTGCTGAATTAGTAGAAGAGGAATATGGACATGGGCCGAGTAAAGGGTGCTTCTGCATCAATACAATAGTCGAGCTTGCCCCACACGAAGAGAAATTTGAAATTCTCACAAGAGAGCATCAGATGTATCTTTCGGTCATTTTTGAAGAAAAAATTGTACAAGGTATTCGCTCGGGTGAGCTCGAAAGTAGTCTGAATGCCAAAGCATTAGCACAGGCGTTGGTTGTTTCTTTTATTGGACTGACAGTCCTCATGAAATCTCGCCCAGAGCGTTCGTTTGTAGATCATTCTGTAGCGACGATACTATCCATATTGAAATAAATAGTCTATATAAAGAAAGCGTATTTTGATCAATTGATTAAAACACGCTTTTTCTTTTAGGGTGTTATGGACACGTTTTTGTGATATGATAAGAGAACAAACATTCGTATTCGTAAGTGTCACCATATACAGCTCTAAAAATAAGTAAAAGTGCACATCTAAAAAGCGTGTGATCATGCAGAAAGAAAGCAGGAGATACTTTGAAACCATTAACAAAAGAAGAAAAAAACCAGATGATGATTGCCATTCAGCGTTACTTTGCCGAAGAACGAGAAGAGGAGATTGGTGAATTAGCAGCCATCAATATATTAGAATTTATCACAAAACATCTTGGAAGCTACTATTATAATCAAGGGGTTCGTGACAGCCGAAATATCGCTGTTCAAAGATCTCAATTGTTAGAGGAAGATCTATTCGCATTAGAGAAAAGAATATAATCAAAAAGCTCGTTTTTCTTGTTTACTCTGCTAACAGATAAAGAGGAAAAAAGACCCCCTTAATAAAGAACGCATATTCGTATCATATGTAATGATGAAAAGGTGGAACCAAAAGTCCACTTGAATCGTTATATAAGTAACCATTAATGAAAATCAGCTTTTTTGGTTTTATTTCATCAAAAGAAGGAATAGAACATACAAATAGGCGAAGTGCAGATGATGGAGGTTCTAAATATGGGGAAAATCAAATTAAAAATCGCAATCTTATTTGTTTTACTGCTTTGTTTAGGCGCAGGTTATTTATACATGAATGGCATGAAAATTGAAGATGTGCCAACAGCCATTGGCGAAAGTTTAACGAATAATGATAAAGATTACACAATCTATGAATATACCATTACGAAAATTGATGGTGATGAGTATTACGGTCAAGCCAAAAATGGCACGAAAATCATTTTTAACGGAAAGAAATTTGAAGATGATGTGGCCGATCTGAAAAAAGGCGATCGTATTAAAGCATACTTTAGTAATGAAAAAAGAATAGACGGTCTTATAAAAGTAGTAAAAGTCGTCAATTAACAAGTCTCCTTTCCTATAGGGAGGCTTTTTTTATGAACAGGTGATAAATCTTGATTGTTGCATTTGACCACAAGGATCGCTATAATAGCCCCTAAGGACAGCTAAATATCGATTGTATCCTTCGGGGCAGGGTGAAAATCCCGACCGACGGTAATAAAGCAAATGCTTTACAGCCCGTGACCCGTTAATTTATTAACGGTTGATTCAGTGAGAAGCTGAAGCCGACAGTGAAAGTCTGGATGGGAGAAGGATAACGAAAGCTATGTATGAACAAAAAATATGTGTTGATCATAGTTTTATTTCTAATGCAAAAAAACCACAGCCCCGGAATTTTTCCGGGGCTTTCTGTATGTCATTATAGCCATCGCATGCAGTGTTTATTAGGTGATCCCTCATTTACCTTGTATGGACCATAAAAAGCGACGAAGGTGTTCAATCGATCACATGTCCCAAACATCGCTTTTTCATAAAGTGAGAAGTACAAAAGAAAGAGAAAGGAAGGATCACATGTTTACGGGGATTATTGAAGAAGTGGGTACAGTCCAGTCATTGAGCAAAAGATCCGCAGATGCCATGGAAATCATCATCAAGTGCAGTCGTGTACTAGAAGATGTTCACCTAGGCGATAGTATCGCCATCAATGGCGTTTGTCTCACTGTCACAAGCTTCACAAAAGAACAGTTTGCGGCAGATGTGATGCCTGAGACGGTCAAAGCGACATCACTTGATCAGCTTGCGCCAGGTAGCCAAGTGAATTTAGAGCGAGCGATGTCATCAAATGGACGATTCGGCGGTCATTTTGTTTCAGGCCATGTTGATGGAACGGCTGTGATTACCCGTGTAGAAAAGAAGAGTAATGCCATTTACTATGATTTGAAAATGGACAAGACCCTCACAGATATGCTCACAAAAAAGGGATCGATCGCAATAGACGGCGTCAGCTTGACTATTTTCGATTTGCGAGATGCTCATGTGACAGTTTCTATCATTCCACATACGCTTGAAGGAACTATTTTCCCGACTAAATCTATGGGGGATGTAGTAAATATTGAATGTGACATGATCGGTAAATACATTTATCGCTTTTTAACAAAAGAGCAAAACGAAAAGCAGCCATCACGATTAACCCCATCATTTTTAAAAGAGCACGGATTCTAGGAGGCGATTGTATGTATCATTCAGTTGATGAGGCAGTAAATGCCCTGAAACGAGGAGAAATCATTATCGTAGTAGATGATGAAGACAGAGAAAATGAAGGAGACTTTGTGGCACTTGCTGAGCATGCAACGCCGGAAGTCATTAACTTCATGGCTTTACATGGAAGAGGTCTTATTTGCACACCAGTTCATGCCTCGATTGCGAAACACTTGGATCTGCATCCCATGGTCGAGCGAAATACGGATGCACATCATACAGCATTTACAGTGAGCATCGACCATACGTCAACGACAACTGGTATAAGTGCTTTTGAGCGCTCAACGACCATTTTGGCCATGTTAAATAAAGAGTCAAAACCAGAAGATTTTGCCCGTCCAGGTCATGTTTTCCCTCTTATTGCGAAAGAGGGAGGCGTAGTAGAAAGACCAGGTCATACAGAAGCGGCCGTTGATCTTGCTAAACTTGCGGGTTCAGTGCCAGCGGGTGTCATATGTGAAATTATGAATGCAGATGGAACCATGGCCCGCGTACCCGAACTACAAAAAATTCAAAAAGAACACGATTTAAAGATGCTGACGATTGAAGCATTGCAGGCATATATAAACAAGCAAACAACGACAATGAAAACAAAATAAAAATCACAAAAAAGGATGATGAACATATGAATACAATACAAGGTAATGTAGTAGCAGAAGGATTAAAGTTTGGAATCGTCGTCGCTAGATTTAATGATTTTATTACAAGTAAATTGCTAGATGGGGCAGAAGATACATTGCTCAGACACGGAGCAAACGGTGACGATATTGATGTCGTGTGGGTGCCGGGGGCTTTTGAAATTCCGTATATGGCAAAAAAACTAGCAGAAACAAAAAAATATGATGCAGTCATTACACTTGGAACCGTGATTCGCGGGGCAACATCACATTACGATTATGTTTGTAATGAAGCGGCTAAAGGAATCGCACAAAGTGCCATCTCGACAGGGGTGCCGATTATCTTTGGTGTACTGACAACAGAATCTATTGAACAAGCTATTGAAAGAGCCGGTACAAAGGCTGGAAATAAAGGCAGTGAATCGGCTGCAGCTGCTATTGAAATGGCCAACCTAAATCGAACGTTTCGTTAATTTGATGAAAAAGAGTTTAAAAACAACCTAAAAGTGTTTATAATGTGTGATGAGCAAGTGATTCATAAGACATTTGCTGGAGAATAGGATAATTTTAATATTGAGGGGTATATATGTTAATTCGTTACAAGAGGTCTTTTGAAAAAATTGCCATGGGACTCCTGTCCTTTATGCCGGGTGAGAAAGACGTCAAACAGCTTCAGCAGACGATAAAGTCGTATGAAATGGATGAAGATCGGCAGCTGTTCCTTTGGAAAGATGGTGAGGATATCGTCGGTGCGATTGGTGTGCTGAAAACAGACGACCAAGTACAAATCGAACATATTAGTGTCAATCCGTCCCATCGTGACCAAGGCATCGGCAAGGAAATGGTATTAGCCGTGGAAGAAGTATTCAAAACGAAAACACTCATTCCAAATGAATTAACGCAAGGCTTCTTTCATAAGTGTCACAGTGAAACAAATTAAATATCACACATGTAAAAGCAGAGGTTATATGCCTCTGCTTTTTTTACGTTCCATCTGCTTTTCACGTTCAAGCAATACGTCCGTCCGATCACGCAGTCTATGCTTTTCAATTAAGAATGTATGGGATAAGTTGCTCTCCTGTCCGAAGGTTAAGCCTTCTTTTTCCGCCATCTCTTGGCATAAAGAAAGAAGCGTTTCATCTCGTATTGGCAGCATCACACTTTCGTAGGGCATGTCTTCATCGATTTTCTTTTTCAGTGTTCTCAGCAGCAAAAGAAATGCCTCTTCATCAAGACCTAATTCTGTTAGTATGTTCCGGTCCGAATCTAATATATGAAGGCTGTTTGAAATCAGCCGTTTTGCTCCTTTTCCATTTCCTCGTCTTTGATGATACAAAGCAACAGCAAGCTGAATGAGACCCACCCAGTACTTTTTGCGCTGATGAGGAGGATCTTTTTTCCAAAATTCTTCAAGAATTTCATGACACTCAAAATAATCTCTTGTCGTATGAAATTCATGTAAAAAAGCCACGTACGCTTTAGGATACACAGCGGTCATCTCCTTTTCCACTATCAGTCTAACATACCGAAAAGAAAAGAAGAAAGAGCGCCCCTTTATGAAAGGACGCTCTGTTTCTTTAATAAACCCAAGCCGCGCCAACGATGATCAGCAAGATGAACAGCACAACAATAAGCGCAAATCCTCCGCCGAAGTAATAACCATCTCCCATAATGTTACGGCCTCCTTTTTCATCAGTTCTGATTACAATGGTATTCTATGTATAAACGCCCTCATTGGTATGGGCGAATCCACTGTTTTTCTTTTTTTGCCTGCTGCCTCATGGTCGAAATTATATTGGACGAGAGCTTTATGGTGTCTTATACTAAAGGTTAGCCGATGAAAACGGTACTTAGAAGACAGTAGAAATGGTGAGAAAAGAATGCTGGAATATCAGGTGAAAATAGATTCGTTTGAGGGTCCTTTGGACTTGCTTTTACATTTAATTAACCGTTTGGAAATTGATATTTATGATATTCCCGTCGCTAAAATTACGGAGCAGTATTTATTATATGTCCACACGATGAGGGAGCTTGAACTGGATGTTGCAAGTGAGTATTTGGTGATGGCTGCAACTCTCCTCAGCATTAAAAGCAGAATGCTTCTCCCAAAACAAGAGGAAGAGCTGTTTGATGAAGACCTGATGGAAGAAGAAGAGGACCCTCGTGATGAGCTGATTGGCAAATTAATTGAATACCGCAAGTATAAAAATGCAGCGCAAGAACTGAAGGAACGTGAAGAAGAGCGGCAAAACGCCTTCACAAAACCACCAAGTGATTTAAGTGAATTTGCAAAAGAAGCAGAAGCGAAGGACACAAACTTACATGTCACGGTGTATGATATGTTAGGTGCGTTCCAAAAAGTATTGAACCGCAAAAAAATAACAAAACCAGCACCATCAAAGATTACAAGACAAGAAATCCCGATTGAAGACAAAATGAATGAGATTATGAACCATTTAAGAAAAACAAAAAAGCGGACCAATTTCATGACTTTATTTCAACATGATCAAAAGGAACACCTTGTCGTGACGTTTCTTGCTGTTCTCGAATTGATGAAAAGCCATCAAATCATGCTGGAGCAGGAAGGAAACTTTGAAGATATTTATATCATAAGGAGTGAAACGATTCATGACGCTTGATATCGTGAATTGGAAAGCCATCTTAGAAGCGCTGCTATATGCAGCAGGTGACGAAGGCTTAACAAGAAAACAGCTCATGTCTGTTCTTGAAGTTGATGAGGCAGCGTTGCTTGATATTATGACTGCCGTAAAGGAAGAATATCAAAAACAAGAACGAGGGATTGAGCTTATTGAATATGCAGATTCATATATGCTGCTGACGAAAAAAGAATACAGCGTATATTTAAAAAAATTAGTAGAGACACCATCGAAAGGTTTGTCACAGGCAGCGCTAGAAGTGCTCGCCATTGTCTCGTATAAACAACCGATTACACGCAGCGAAGTCGAGGAGATCAGAGGCGTTAAATCAGAACGAGTGCTGCATAGTTTAGTTGCCAAAGCACTGCTCTGTGAAGTAGGACGTGCCGATGGACCGGGACGAGCGATCCTTTATGGGACAACACCTACCTTTTTAGAGCAATTTGGTTTAAAAGCCTTAGATGAATTACCGCCACTTCCAGAGAATGTGGAAGCAGATGGGGTGCAAGAAGAGGCTGATCTCTTTTTTGAAAACTTCAATCAAACATTTGAAGAGATAAAATAGTTCAAAATAAGGAAAAATGTATGATAAAATGTAAAAAAGATTTTAGGTCTAAAACCTTTATTTGAAAGATAAAATGGTGACAAAGCCATGAGGGGAAGGTAAACACGAAACAAATGGCACATATGAATGTAAAGGCTCAAGTTGATCAAGCAGGCGTTTTTTTATCAAAGGTTGCAGTTGAAGTGAATGATTTTCTGAACGAAGCTACCTTATCAAGCTTGAAACGATTAAACCCGGAAGCGGAAGCCTATTATTGTGACATATTAAGTACATTGCGGAAGCTTGCAGTTTATAGCGAGGATGCCGCGGCGGTTTGCAGGAAAATCGGGCAGCAGCAGACATTCCCGCACCAAGCCGCACAGCAGACGCTTCATCGTATTTATCATCAATGTATTGAAGAATTTTTTACACCAAAAAAGGATACATGGTATGAAGATAGCCGTTCAGCCTACACAGGAAAAAGCTGCATTGTTTTCCATCATGAAGTATCGGCTGAGGTCAAACGTTTGTTTTCTTCATTAGAAAAAGAGTTTTTAACGATGAGAGAAGAGCTGGAATATACAACATCTCATCAGCAAATGAAAATGGTATAAAGAAGAATGAAAAGCGACTCTAATCATCGAGTCGCTTTTTTTTATGGACGAGGCATCATAACTTTTTCAGCCGCGCATACACTTGTACAAAACGGACAAGGACGTGAATGAACATGCCCTATTTAAAAATTGGAACAGCAGTCCTTCTTCTATTGACACTCTTACTGCCTTTTTCCTCACACGCTCAAGCAGACATTTCATTATCGGTGAGTGCGAGAAGCGCCATTTTAATAGATGGACAGTCAGGCAGAGTCCTATTTGGAAAGGACGAGCACGAAAAAAGAAGAATCGCCAGTATCACAAAAATTATGACGGCTGTATTAGCCATTGAATCAGGAAAAATGAACGACATGGTCAAAGTGTCAAAACGTGCGATTCAAGCGGAAGGTTCTTCGATTTATTTAAAGGAAGGACAGAAGGTTAGTTTAGAAGACTTGACATACGGGCTCATGCTGCGCTCTGGAAATGATGCAGCTGTTGCCATTGCAGAACATGTTGGCGGCAGCTTAGAAGGCTTTATTTTTATGATGAACCAAAAGGCCTCTGAACTAGGCATGGAGAATACGAATTTTCAAAATCCGCATGGACTCGATGATCATAAAAACCATTATTCATCAGCTTATGATATGGCGATCTTAACGATGTACGCCATGAAGCATCAGCAATATCAAAAAATTGCCGGTACCACCTTTTATAAAGCAAAAACAATCGAAGGTTATTGGAAAAATAAAAACAAGCTGCTCACTGGTTTGTATCAATATTCGACTGGAGGGAAGACAGGATATACAAAACTTGCAAAACGCACACTTGTCTCCACAGCTGCAAAAGGAGATGCTGCGCTCATTGCTGTGACGATTAATGCACCGGATGATTGGAAGGATCATATCTCAATGTTTGAGTATGCATTTGATCACTATAAAACGTATGTGCTTGCTGAAAAAGGCAGGCTCGCTTCGTTAAAAGGGACTTTTTACGAAAAAAAAGCGTTTATTAAGCGGGATGTGGACTATTTACTAAATGAGGATGAGAAAAAACTAGTGGAAATCGAAACGGAAATGCTGACGCCTGAAAAGAAATGGGAGAAAAACAAAGAAGCGATCCCAGATGTAGTAGGGAAAATGACGTTCTTACTGGATGGTCAGGTAATTGAGCAAGTCCCCATTTTTTATGAAAACAAACGCAACCGAATGCCCCAAAAAAGCTTTCAAGAAATGTTTAAGTCTGTCTTTCAGACATCGATAGGCGGATCTTCATGGTCAATCTGATCTGGGTATTCCTCACGGTCATCGGTCTTGTCTATGCAATGTTTAACGGAACGATGCATGAAGTGAATGAAGCGGTCTTTAAAGGATCAAAAGAAGCGGTCACCATTTCAATTGGGTTGATTAGTGTTCTTGTATTCTGGCTAGGATTGATGAAGATCGCAGAAGAAGCGGGGTTGTTACATTTCTTTAGTAAATTATGCCGGCCCTTTATCTCAAAACTATTTCCTGAGATTCCTGCGAATCATCCAGCGATGGGGTATATTCTGTCCAATCTCATGGCAAATTTCTTTGGCCTCGGCAATGCCGCCACTCCACTTGGGATTAAGGCGATGGAGCAGATGAAAGCATTAAATGGCGGAAAAAATGAGGCGAGCCGGTCTATGATCACTTTTTTAGCAGTCAATACATCTTCTATCACACTTGTGCCAACGACTGTCATTGCCATTCGTATGACCTATGGCGCAGATCAGCCAACAGATATTGTAGGCCCAACCATTTTGGCGACACTTATTTCAGGTATAGGTGCGATTATGATTGATCGCTATTTCCACTATCGCAGAAGCAGGCGGGGGTGATCTTGTGGCATTTATTAACTGGCTGTCACTTGCTTTGATTCCACTGATCATCGCAGGAATATTGATTGCAGGGACGATTAAAAAAGTACCCACGTACGAAACATTTGTAGAAGGCGGGAAAGAAGGCATTCAAATTGCCTTTTCAATCATTCCATATTTAGTCGGTATGCTAGTCGCCATTACGATTTTCCGTGCATCAGGTGCACTTGACTTTGTCATGGAGTTATTAAAACCTGTGTTTACAGCGATTGGTGTTCCTACAGAAGTGGTGCCGCTTGCGCTTATTCGTCCTATATCAGGAACAGCGGCGCTTGGTATGACATCAGACTTAATTGCGACTTATGGTCCAGACTCTTTTATCGGCAAGCTTGCCGCCGTTATGCAAGGGTCAACGGATACGACCCTTTATATTTTAACCGTCTATTTTGGAGCAGTTGGTATTAAAAAAATGGGAGATGCACTGAAAGTGGGGCTGCTTGCAGACCTGATTGGGATCATTGCATCGATTATTATCGTCAGTTTGTTATTTAGCGGCGCCTAATCAGGCGCTTTTTTTATTTCGTGGATGGAAAACAGCTTTTTTGTTGAAATTAGACAGATGAAACGCTTATTTTTCCACGAATGCTTGTTTGTTTCAAGCCAAGCAAGTAAGATAGTACATGAGGTGAAAGACAAATGGAACGTTTACAGAAAGTAATTGCCCATGCCGGCGTCGCTTCTAGACGAAAGGCTGAAGAATTAATTAAAGAAGGACGAGTTACCGTTAATGGTGAAACAGTGACAGAGCTCGGAGTAAAGGTGGGCTCTTCAGATAAAATTGAAGTCAATGGCTTAAAGCTTGAAAGAGAAGAACCGGTTTACTTTATGCTTTATAAACCGCGCGGCGTCATTTCAGCTGCCGAGGATGATAAAGGGCGCAAAGTCGTGACAGACTTCTTTGATGATGTTCCGCAGCGTCTGTATCCGATCGGCAGGTTGGATTATGATACGAGCGGTTTAATTTTGATTACAAATGATGGCGAATTTGCTCATAAGCTCATGCATCCGAAATATGAAATTGATAAAACGTATGCAGCGAAACTAAAAGGCATCCCTTCAAAAGAATTGCTTAGAAAGTTAGAAAAAGGAATCATGTTAGACCATAAAAAAACAGCACCTGCCCGTGCCAAAATGCTCTCGATTGATAAACGAAAGCAAACATGTATTGTGCAATTAACCATTCATGAAGGCAGAAACAGACAGGTTCGCCGCATGTTTGAAGCAATCGGCCACGATGTTTTAAAACTCAAAAGAGAGCAATATGCTTTCCTTCATATTGAAGGCATGAGACCAGGAGATCGCAGAGAATTGACGCCGCATGAAGTAAAACGCCTAAGAGCGATTGCGGATCATGGGAAAAGCGCTTTTTAATTTTCACATAAACTTCAAAAAATGAAGAAGCATCAAAAGAAGGAGAATGCTATAATTTACCTGAATGTCTATGGGGAAGGGGTACTTCAGATGAAGAAAAGACGATTTTTCATACGGACGGGCATTCTCCTCGTGATGCTTGCTGCACTGTGTTATACGATGTATAACTCAGTATTTGCCAAACAGGATCAAATCAAAGAAGGATCTATTGCGCCTAACTTTGTCCTTCAATCGGTAGATGGGGAACGGATTGAACTAAAGGACTTAAAAGGCAAAGGCGTCTTTCTCAATTTTTGGGGTACATGGTGCGGTCCATGTAAGCAGGAATTCCCTTATATGGCAAATCAGTATGAAGTGTTCAAGGATCGCGGTGTCGAAATTGTTGCCGTAAATGTGGGGGAATCCAATATTGCTGTGAAGAATTTTATGGATGCTTATGGCGTGAATTTTCCTGTTGCCATGGACAAAGATCGTCAAGTGACAGAGGCATATGATATTACGCCGCTGCCAACCACATTTTTAATTAATCCTGAAGGCAAAGTAATCAAAGTCATAAAGGGGACGATGACAGAACGTAATGTCTATGAATATATGAATTTGATTAAACCAAAGGGGTCATAGAATGAAAGAGGTAAAGTGCGAGTGTGGACATATTAATCCAATCGGTACTGTTCTATGTGAATCATGCGGGAATCCCATTTCAGTAAAAGAGAAAAATTCATCAAAACTGCTTGATATGAGATATGACGGCAGTGCAAGACGCTCGCAAACATACAACAAAACGATTGTTGATAAAGTATGGAACTTTTTTTCTTCCGTAAAAGTGGGTGTGTGGCTCATTGTCATCACACTGTTAGCTTCTTCGCTAGGAACTATTTTTCCGCAGGAGCGGTTTATTCCGCCAGGTGCATCAGCTTCCACTTATTATGAGGAGCAATATGGGTCGTTTGGCAAGTTATATTACATCCTTGGATTCCATGATCTTTATAATTCTTGGTGGTTTTTAGCCCTTGTCGCCTCTATCGGAATTTCCCTTGTGATTTGCAGCCTTGATCGAGTGATTCCACTTTATCGCGCACTCAAAAATCAAGGGGTTGTCAAAAAAGAAGGTTTTATGAGAAGGCAGCGTCTTTTCAGCGAAACAAACCAAACATTAGATCAACATACATATGAAGGCATCGTTAGTAAGATGAAACAAAAGCGTTACCGCGTACGAGAAGAAGATGGACATATTTTAGCTGAAAAAGGCCGCTTTTCCCGCTGGGGACCTTACGTCAATCATATTGGATTAATTATATTTCTCATTGGATCCATGCTTCGGTTTGTCCCAGGAATGTACGTGGATGAAACATTATGGGTAAGAGAAGGCGAAACAGCACCAATCCCAGGGACGGGAGGCCAATACTTCTTAAAGAATAATGCGTTTTCAATTGATCGCTATGAATCTGAAAAAGAAAAAGAAGTCTTTGAAAATGCGATTGAAAAGGCTGGCGATGGTCAAGTCGTCAAAAGTTATAAAACCGATGCCGTTTTATACAAACGTGAAGGGGAAGTTGTTTTTGGTGAAAAGCCAAAACTGAAGCAGGTAACAGAACACGATATTAAAGTGAATGAACCGCTTAAGTTTGACAATTTCTCATTATATCAAGTGGATTTTAAACAAAATGAACTCGATCAAATGGTCTTTCAGCTGATTCGAAAAGATACTGAGAAATCTTTCGGAACAGTGAAGATTAATCTGCTGGAGCCTAAGTCAGAATATGATCTTGGTAGCGGTTACAAAGTCAAGGTGATGAGTTATTTGCCTGATTTTTATTTTGACGAAGATGGCACACCTAGTACGAAAACGAGGAATCCGAATAATCCTGCGTTCGTATTTGAAATGATCTCTCCTGAAAAACCAAAAGGTGAAAAAAGTTTTGTCGCGATTCAAGAGACAGTAGAGGGTTCTGATAACAATCTTTATAAAATGAAATTTGACCGGGTTGAAACAAAAAACGTGACAGGTTTAACGGTTCGAAAAGACTTAACACTCTGGGTACTTATTGTTGGCGGAATGATCTTTATGATTGGTGTCGTACAAGGGATGTACTGGCAGCATAGAAGAATCTGGCTGTCGGTAAAGGATGGAAAAGTGTTTGTGGCAGGACATACAAACAAAAACTGGTTCGGCTTAAAGTCTGATCTCAAGGTGTTACTGCACGGCAGTGGCATCAAACAGCCAGTGGATCAAAAAGAACTGCCTGATACAACAAGTATCAGCAAAAGCAAGGGGGAAGGATTAGATGGCGGCAGTCAGTGAAAACCTGTTATTTGCAGCTTTTCTATTGTATTTAGCGGCAGTTCCTTTTTTTGGAGGGGCCATTAAAGGAAAAAAGAAAGAAGAGGGTCCGCGCAAAAACAAGGCGGCACTTATCGGCATAACGCTCACCATCATCGGTTTTTTGAGTCAATTTGGCTATTTTATTTCAAGGTGGATCGCGTCTGGTCACGCACCAGTCAGTAATCTGTTTGAATTCACCACAGCCTTTGGCATGATGCTGGTGCTCGCATTTATTATTTTATATTTTGTCTATCAAGTGTCTGTGCTAGGTTTATTCACACTTCCAATCGCTTTATTAATCATTGCTTATGCAAGCATGTTTCCATCGGATATTTCACCGCTGATTCCTTCGCTTCAAAGTAATTGGCTATATATTCACGTTACGACAGCAGCGCTTGGTCAAGCCATTTTGGCGATCAGTTTTGTGGCAGGTGTGATTTTTCTTTTGAAGCATGTCGATCAAACAAAACCGGGGAAGAAAACCTTTGGCTTAGAGCTGGTCATGTTTATGATTGTGGTCACCCTTGCATTTATCGCTGTCACGTCCATTTTTAGAATGACAGGGTATGAAGCGAAATTTAATTGGGTAGATAAAAATAAAGAAGAGAGCGTCATGGTCTATGAGCTGCCTGCCTTAGTAGGACCTCATAAAGGAGAACTTATCACAAAAGATCGTTTAGAGCCTGTGGTTGATTTGCCGCCTGTTTTTTCAGGTAGAAAGGTGAATACAGTGCTGTGGTCATTTGGCGTTGGGCTGATCATTTATGGACTGCTAAGATTGATCATTCGCAAACGACTAAGTGCGCTGCTTCAGCCGCTCGTAAGACAGGTGAATCTCGATTTAGTCGATGAAATTGGGTACAGGGCTGTTTCCATAGGATTCCCTGTATTTGCGTTAGGCGGTCTTATTTTTGCGATGATCTGGGCACAAATTGCATGGACGAGATTCTGGGGATGGGACCCGAAGGAAGTATGGGCTTTAATTACATTTTTATTTTACGCCGCCTATCTCCACCTTCGGTTATCACGAGGCTGGCATGGTGAAAAGTCCGCTTGGCTTGCTGTAATCGGATTTGCGATCATTATGTTTAACCTCATCTTTGTCAACCTAGTGATTGCGGGGCTTCATTCTTACGCGTAATCGCATGAAAAAGGCCAACTTTTATGATTCGATTCGGCTTTTTGTTAAAATGTATGTAACAACGGAGAAAGCAGGAGGATTGTCTAATGGAACACACAACTCAAACGAAAATATTAGTCGTCGATGATGAGGCAAGAATTCGTCGCCTTTTAAAAATGTATTTAGAACGGGAAAATTATGAAATTGATGAAGCGGAAAATGGGGATGAAGCCATTCAAAAAGGACTTCAAACCGATTATGACCTCATTTTGCTTGATTTAATGATGCCTGGGACAGATGGGATTGAAGTGTGTAATCAAATTCGAGATAAAAAAGCCACCCCAATTATTATGCTGACAGCAAAAGGTGAGGAAGCTAACCGTGTGCAAGGCTTTGAGGCAGGAACGGATGATTATATCGTCAAACCTTTCAGCCCGCGTGAAGTGGTTCTTCGTGTGAAAGCACTGCTAAGAAGATCGTCTCAAACGTCATACCTTAATACTGGAACAACCACAAAAGATGTTCTCGTGTTTTCTCATCTATCTATTGATCATGATGCACACCGGGTCACAGCAGATGGAAAAGAAGTCAGCCTCACACCGAAAGAATACGAACTTTTGTACTTCTTGGCAAAAACGCCGGATAAGGTCTATGACAGGGAAAAGCTTCTCAAAGAAGTGTGGCAGTATGAATTCTTTGGGGATCTGAGAACAGTGGATACTCACGTCAAAAGGCTTCGTGAAAAACTGAATAAAGTGTCACCAGAAGCAGCGAAAAAAATCGTGACAGTATGGGGTGTCGGGTACAAATTTGAGGTCGGCGCTGAATGAAGCTGTGGAAAAGTGTCGTAGGAAAGCTATGGTTAACCATTCTTTTCCTCGTGCTCATTGTTTTATCGATTTTAACTGTGCTTCTTTTAGAGTTCATTGAGAATTACCATGTGGAAGAAGCAAAGTCTGATTTAACACAAATGGCCAACAAAGTAGCAGTCATTTTAGAAAGCCATGAGGATCAATCGCTTGCAAGGTCGATTACATCAGAACTAGCTGATAAATTGACAAGTATCGCGATTGTTCAAGAGGATGGACTAGAATGGTATTCGTCTGAAAAAGGCGGGAAGCTTCCTGCGATCACAAAAGAACAAATTGAAGCAGACAAAGATTTAAACAAAGCACTGACAGAACGAAAAAAAATCAGTAAACGAGCTGAATCTGATACAGGCAATCAGAAGGATGAACGCATTGTAGTAGGTGTTCCTTACGAGGCGAACGGAAAGAAAGGGATGGTCTTTCTTTCTCAATCCCTCCTCGCTGTAGAGCAGACAACAAAACATACGACGCGTTATATCTTCCTTGCAGCCGGAATTGCGATTGTGCTCACCACGATTTTCGCTTTCTTCTTATCCACTCGTGTCACCTACCCTCTCAGAAAGATGAGAGAGGGAGCACAAGATTTGGCGAAAGGGAAATTTGATACAAAGATTCCTATTTTAACGCAAGATGAAATTGGGGAACTGGCGATTGCCTTTAATCAAATGGGTAAGCAGCTTAAATTTCATATAACCGCTTTAAATCAAGAAAAAGAACATTTGTCCAACATTCTCAGCAGTATGGCAGACGGTGTCATCACGATCAATATTGATGGAACGATCCTCATGACAAACCCTCCTGCAGAAAGATTCTTGCAGGCTTGGTATTACGAGCAAAATATGAAGATCAAAGATGGGGATGAACTGCCGCCAGAAGCGCGTGAATTGTTTCATACTGCCGTCAGTACGGAAAAAGAGCAAATGATCGAAGTCACGCTGCAAGGGCGTACTTGGGTTCTTCTCATGTCTCCGCTTTATAACCAGCAAGATGTCAGAGGGGCGGTAGCGGTACTTCGCGATATGACAGAAGAGAGAAGACTGGATAAGCTAAGAAAAGACTTCATTGCAAATGTCAGTCATGAACTCCGTACACCTATTGCTATGCTGCAGGGCTATAGTGAAGCGATTGTCGATGACATTGCCGGATCAGAAGAGGAAAAGAAAGAGATTGCCCAAATTATCTATGATGAATCACTTCGAATGGGGCGTCTTGTGAATGATCTTCTCGATCTCGCACGTATGGAAGCTGGTCATATTACACTGAATCTTGAATCAACTGATACAGAAGAGCTGACTGAAAAAATCTACCGTAAATTCCTTGGAATTGCGAAAGAAAAACAAATCAACCTGACGTATGAAATTGAAGTAGAAGAACCGTATTTTGTATTTGATCCAGATAAAATAGAACAGGTTTTTACAAATCTCATCGATAATGCCATTCGTCATACACCAGAAGGCGGAGAAGTTCACTTCTCAGTTCAATCGGTGGAAAATGGGCTCAAAATGGATGTGAAAGATTCGGGAAGCGGCATTCCTGAAGAGGATCTCCCATTTATTTTTGAACGGTTCTATAAAGCAGATAAAGCAAGAACAAGAGGACGTTCCGGTACGGGGCTGGGCCTTGCGATTGTTAAGAACATCGTAGAAGCGCATCAAGGCTCCATTCATGCACATAGTAAAGCTGGAACAGGTACTCACTTCACTTTCTATATTCCGAAAAAGCAGGAACTCGTCTAATCTTGACGAAGAATCTTGTTACATGAGAAACACTTCTTTTCGAAAGAAAATGAAGTGTTTTTTCTATTTTCATATTTTTAAGGAGAAGTTAAACAAAAAGCCCTTTCCAAATTGTCGATCTTGTAATATATTTGTCATAAAGTTGTAATGTAACGTTTTGTGAGAGTCACTCGACAAAAATAAGTGAACGGAGGGGTTTCCTATGCATGAAACCTTTCAAAAAATATATGATTCGTACCATCAAGATTTGTACCAATTTTTATTTTATATGGTAAAAGATAAAAATCAGGCAGAGGATCTCGTGCAGGAGGTTTACATTCGGGTACTTCACTCATATAAAACTTTTGAAGGAAGAAGCAGCGAGAAAACATGGCTGTTTTCAATTGCAAGGCATGTAGCAATTGACTGGTTTCGCAAACAGCAAACCATCAGACAACGGGTGCTCGGCACGTTTGATTGGGATAAACAGGATGTAAAAGATCCAGACCTGCTCCCAGATGAATTGGCTGTACAGGATGAAAATATCAAAGAAATTTATGCCGCACTTGATCATTGCACCATTGATCAACGAGCCGTCATCATTTTAAGGTTTATCCAAGGCTACTCAATCATGGAGACGGCCAAGGCGCTAAAGTTCTCGGAAAGCAAAGTCAAAACAACGCAGCACCGAGGCCTGAAAGTGCTCCGAAAACATATGGAGCTTTTGAAGGAGGAGCTAGTGAATGAAAACGAACAGGTCCAATTGGAGCGAAGAACGAATTAAAGTATTACTCAGTCAGCTTCCAAAGGTGGAGGACAACCGTTCATCTAAGCAGATTTACCAGCAAATGCTGATGGCAAGCGGGAAGAAAAAGAAAAGTGCCAGATGGATCGGTCCAGCGGTCGCAACCGTTGTGGTCTTATTTATGGCGTTTTTGATTTCTCCTCATTTATTTCAGCCGGCTGCTCAAGATATAAAGAAAGTGAAAATGGATTCGAGTGCTGAAAAAGGACAGGTGAACGCTACATTAGAGGCGATAAAAAACACAAATGATCCTTCACATGTTGCTTACGCATCTGACAAAGAAAAGTATATGACGATTTCATACATAGATGAATCGACTTCTCAAGTTGTCCCAATCAGTATTCAAAAAGAAAATAAGCATGATGATGTGCAGGCGCTTCTTGATACATATGAAAAACTGGAGCTGCCTGAAATGACAAAACCTCTTCAAGCCTATATGGATATGGTGGATGTGAGTGAAAAAGGGGACACGCTGATTTTTCAGCTGAAAAATGATTTGTCTCTTGATACATTAAAAGAAGCCAATCGTTTTAAAGACATGGTCAAAGAAACGTTAAAATGGAGCCAATATAAACAAGTACAGGTCAAGTCTGTCAATGGCTCGCACCTTCAATTAGGGACGAATGGCCGTCTTGGTACCATTTCAATTAATAAACAAACAAAGCACGCTTACTACGTTTTAGAAAATAAGAGCGGGACATTTTTGGTGCCGTCAAAAGATGATTATCCTTCTTATAAAGATGCGGTAGAGGCGATGAAGCGGGCGAATGATGCAGGACTCGATCCACTCATTAAAGAAGAGCCTATTCAAAAGGTGACATCAAAAGGAAAACATGCAACCATCACGTTTGGAGCATCAGCACAATTAACGGACTCAATTGATCATATTTTACTTATTGAAGGACTGCTGCTCACAGCGAAAGATTTCGGTTTTACAGATGTCACGATACAAAATGCAGGAACAGATCAAGTAGGCCCATATGAATTAAAAGAACCGCTAGAGGTACCGGCACTGCCAAACCCAGTTGTTATCAAAGAACGCTAAAGGACGCAACTTATTGCGTTCTCAGCGTGTAGACAAACCCTCGCATTCTTTGTCAGTCCTGCGCTCCGGTGCTCACGAATGTCAAATTCGCTCTGCTCCGGTGCTCGTCCTTCCTAGACTGCAAAGGTTTTCTATCACGCTGAAAAGAAGACAAAGGGCTAAAATCAAGTTCATTTTAGCCCTTTGTCAACAATCTGAGGACGCAACTTATTGCGTTCTTTTTTCATGTATAGAAAAGGGCTTCCTTGAGGTATACTAAGCTGTCATGAAAAGAACTTCAAAGAAGGGAAGTCACTGATGAAAAGGTATTGCTACATATGTGCTAGCTGTTTCTTGTTCTTGACCTTATCACCGTTTGCCCGTGCAGAGAAAACAACCGAGTGGGTGGAACCAATCAAAGGTGAAGTCACTGATTTGTTTGGGACAAGAGGTGGTTCGCATAAGGGGTTAGACATTGCTGCACCAGAAGGAGAATCCATTTTGGCTGCTAGCGAAGGTGTGGTTACTCGTTCCTATGTATCTGCTACATATGGTGAAGTTGTATTTATTCGGCATCCAAATGGATATGAAACCGTCTATGCGCATTTAAATGCGCGTTTTGTGAAGAATGGTGACCATGTACAAACAGGACAGCCGATCGGCATCATAGGCAACACAGGCGCTTCTAGGGGCACTCATTTGCATTTTGAGGTGCACAGGGGTCATTGGTCAGTTAGTAAAGAAGATGCAGTAGATCCGCTCACAATCATTGCAAGAGATCGTTTCCAAGAGCCAGCCCTTCATGTAGATGGATATGAGAAACATACATATGTCATACAACAAGGGGACACGCTTTGGTCCATTGCTAAAGCACATCAAATGACCGTTAATCAATTGAAGAAAATCAATGCACTGACAACGCATCTCATACGTACAGGTGAACGTTTAATCGTTTCAACAAAATAAACCTCATGCAAAAGCATGAGGTTTACCATTTTTTATAGGTCAATCAGACGCACAGAAAGAATATCGCTTACTTCAGTTAATGTTTGGACAATTTCATCTTCAAGGTGCTTGTCAAAAGAAAGCATCATGATGGCTTCGCCGCCTTTTTCTTTACGGCCTACTTGCATTGTCGCAATGTTCACATCGTGGTCGCCTAAAATCTTTCCAACTTGACCGATCACACCAGGTGCGTCAGTATGCTGAATATAGACAAGGTGCCCATCTGGGTAAAAGTCAATATTGAAACCATTAATAGAAACGACACGTTCACCTAGATGCGGGATATACGTTGCTTTTAATGTAAAGGTGGAAAGGTCACCTTTGACTTCAATGGAAATGCTGTTCTCATAGCCAGATTCGCTTGAAGAAATTTTCTCGCTAAAGCTAATGCCGCGTTCTTTTGCCACCATACCTGCATTGACTTCATTTACAGTCGAATCGACACGCTCTTTCAAAAAGCCAGAAAGCAGACTTTTTGTAATAAATGATGTTTCGAGTTTTGCGATAGATCCTTCATATGAAATGCAGACTTCTTTTACAGGTTCTCTCATCGATTGAGAAACAAGACGTCCAAGTTTTCCCGCAAATTGATGATAAGGCTGGATTTTTTTGAACTCGTCTTTTGTCATCGCTGGTAGATTAATAGATGACATGACCGGGAGTCCTTTTGCAAATTGAAGAACTTCTTCAGAGACTTGTGCCGCCACATTTAATTGTGCTTCTTTTGTAGATGCACCAAGATGCGGAGTGGCAATGACGTTTGGATGATCCACAAGTGGATTCTCAGTAGGTGGTTCTACTTCAAATACATCGAGAGCAGCCCCTGCGACATGACCATTTTCAAGTGCTTCAAGAAGGTCTCGTTCGTCAATGATGCCGCCGCGTGCACAGTTCACTAGACGAACACCTTTTTTCGTTTTTGCGATTGTTTCTTTATTGAGAAGTCCTCTAGTTTCTTTTGTTAAAGGTGTATGTACCGTAATAATATCTGATACTTCAAGCACTTCATCAAGTGATTTTGCATTGACACCAATTTTTTCGGCACGTTCTTTTGTGAGGAAAGGGTCAAATACGTTGACCGTCATGCCAAATGCTCTTGCACGCTGGGCGATTTCACTTCCAATTCTGCCTAAGCCAACAATCCCAAGAGATTTTCCGTAAAGCTCAGCACCGACATATGCGCCTCTGTTCCATTCTTTTGATTTCACAGAAATATTCGCTTGAGGAATATGACGCATGAGAGATGAGATCATCGCAAACGTATGCTCTGCCGTTGAAATCGTATTCCCATTTGGTGCATTGATGACAATCACACCATGTTTTGTTGCTTCATCAATGTCAATGTTGTCGACTCCCACACCGGCACGGCCAACAATTTTTAATGAAGTCATTTTTTCATAAAGTTCTTTTGTCACTTTTGTGGCACTTCTGACAAGTAAGGCATCAAACGTGTGTAATTCATCTTCTGCTTCTGTTACATTTTTTTGAACAATTTCAACAAAATCTGATTCTAATAGTGGTAAAAGACCATCATTGCTCATCTTATCTGAGACTAATACTCGAAACATCGTAAGATTTCCTCCTAAAATAAACGTCATAAATATCTGATAATTTACCATATTCCTTTTCACTGTGTCAATCAAATTAAAGCAGTAAAGCGAAAAAGAAAACACGAACATTTTTTAGTGTCTTGATCAAGAATGGACACCTTTAAACAAAAGATAACCAATTTTTACGCATTTGTCATTATAAATTTTAGGTTTTTTACGATTTCTTAAAACTGATGAATTTGCTCAGGATTTTTATCTGTACAAATGCTCATATATCATATATAATGATGTCGAATTGAATAATGATCAATCTTCGGGGCAGGGTGTAATTCCCTACCGGCGGTGATGAGGCATAGTCTCTAAGCCCGCGAGCCTTTTTTGGCAGGATTCGGTGTGATTCCGAAGCCGACAGTATAGTCTGGATGGGAGAAGATGGAGGTTCGTAAACGTTGAAAACATGTCTGTTTATACGTTTATTTGTGTAGCCTAAATTTCCCGCTCCTGTGTATGTATTCAGAGCGGTTTTTTTGTGGCTAAAATTGAACAATCCTCTTTTCGAAAGATTTGATCGAAAAGGAGAGAGAATATTGAATCAAAGTAAAGTAAAACGTTTAGTCGTCATCAGCATGCTTAGCAGTATCGCATTTGTATTAATGTTATTGAATTTCCCTTTCCCTGGGCTTCCTGGGTATTTAAAAATTGATTTTAGTGACATTCCTGCGATTATTGCGATTTTAATTTATGGGCCAGGTGCTGGGATTGCTGTTGAAGCTTTAAAGAATCTACTGCACTACCTCATTCATGGTAGCATGTCCGGTGTTCCTGTGGATCAAGTAGCGAATTTTACAGCAGGTGTACTATTCATCTTACCGGTGGCTTTTATTTTTAAAAAGATTAAATCAGCAAGAGGGTTAGCGTGGTCCATGATTCTCGGAACATTACTCATGACAGTCATGATGAGCATCTTAAACTATTTCTTGTTCCTACCTGCTTATACATGGTTTTTGAATGCACCCGTCCTATCAGATCATGTGCTAAAGGCAACCATTACAGCAGGGATCTTGCCTTTTAACCTGATTAAAGGAATCATCATCACCATCGTCTTTAGTTTCATTTTTGTCAAAATGCGTCCATGGTTTGAAAATAAACGTCGACTTCAAAATAGTTAATATAAAAAAAGCCCCTTTTATAGGGGCTTCAGACCGTAGACAAACCCCACCTTTACTTCAAGTAAAAGTGGGGTTTTCACATTTTTTGATAAAAACATTATGTGTTTTACGCTGGACATGGCTCTTTCCATGTCCAGTTTGCTAGCTTTTTAAGATTCATGGCAGCGAAAGTAAGCATCGCCTGCATTGAAACTTTTTTCAGTCCTCGAAGTTTCGTCCAACGCATACCATGCTTTTCTTTTGCATCCGCAAAAACGCGTTCTATTGTTTCTTTCCGTTTTGCATAGATGTCTTTATTCATTTGTGTCAGCCTCAGATGGTCTGCTTCATCTAGATAGTCCTGCCAAATATGCCGATGAATTTGTTTAGTGTGATTTTGACTTTGTGTACAGTTATTTAAAAACGAGCAGGATTTACATACCTCTGAATCAGATGCATATTGCTTATAGCCTTCTCTAGTCGTTGTACGATAAGAGAGAATTTGCCCGTTGGGGCAAATGTAACAATCAAAATATGCATCATACACGTATTCATTCTTTTTCAAATAACCAGCTTTTGTTCTTGGGCGAGTGTAAGGCATGACAGGTCTTATCTCTTGATCCATTAAAAACTTAGCGATGTAAGGTGTTTTATATCCTGCATCTACTGCGACTACAAATGGTTTTCCGACTTTTTCTGTCACCTTTAATACGAGTGAATCCAACATACGACTATCATGAACATTTCCACCAGTGACCAGTGATCCTAAAATAAATCCTTTAGTATCACAAGCCGTATGAAATGAATAGGCAAATGATTTTTCTCGCTCATCCTTCACATAGTAACCACTCTCTGGATCAGTCGTACTTACCTTGATTTCTTTTGTCTCTTCTTTATTCTGTAGGGGTAAAGGCTTTTTTCCATGTTCTTCACGGTCAATATTGATCTCCTCATGAAGCTGATTTTGATAACTTCTCGTCTCTACTCGAACGATTTTCTTTTCAAGTTTTTTCTTATTGGCATTCGCTTTTACATGAGTGGAGTCAATGAAGGCAATAGAAGGGTCAACGAGTCCTTTTTTCAGCGCTTCTCTTAAGATTCGGTAAAAAATTTGTTCGAATAAATCTGTATCATGGAAGCGTCTCACGTAGTTTTTACCGAAGGTAGAAAAGTGCGGGATTTTCTCGGAAAATCCATATCCAATAAACCAACGATAAGCCACGTTGGTTTCAATTTCTCTAATGGTTTGCCGCATAGAGCGAATGCCAAATAGATATTGAATTAAGACCATCTTAATGAGAACAACGGGATCAACACTTGGTCTACCGTTGTCAGAACTATAATGATCTTTGACAAGATCATAAACGAAATCAAAGTCGATCGCTTGATCAATTTTTCGTACAAGATGATCTTCAGGCACTAATTCATCTAAGGCCACTACTTCTAATTGATTTCTTCTTTCTTCTTCACGTTTCGATAACATGTTCATCCCCCACAGAATTGTGTTATTACCCTTATTATACAAAAAAGCTTGTAGACTTTGTCTACAAGCTGAAGCCCCTTTTATAGGGGCTTTTATCCTATTCATGCTTAAGTGGATCACCATCGAAAGTTTCGTCCGCAACTTTAATTGAGTCAGTTGGGCAACCTTCAAATGCATCAAGCATATCTTCTTCAAGTACTTCTGGAACTTCTACAGTCCCCTGATTGTCATCAAGCGTGACAAATGCAATGCCTTCATCATCATAATCATAAATGTCTGGAGCAGCTGCACCGCATGCGCCGCAAGCAATACATGTGTCTTTGTCTACAATTGTATATTTTGCCATGTTAAAAAAATACCTCCCAGATTGTTCGATGGAACAAATGGTTTAACCTTTTTAGTTTCACCGATAAAAAACCAATTTCCTCAAACCTTATTGTAATGATTTTAAATTCACATTTCAACTGTAAAGTGATTGAGAATGCTTATCACATAAGGGTTTGTTCATAACTTTCCCCCATTAATTGAGTTTAAACATTTCTTCTTCAATGAAATCTGTTAAAATAAAGGGAGAAAATATTCGAATTTTGTCAGGAAGACAGGTGCTTTGGTCAATGACGATTCATTACTTGGATGTCATGTTGATGGACAGCGTACATAAATTGAACGGCGAACGCTCCATTAGTGCTGTCTACCATCTTTTTAAAGGAAAAAAATCTTCACAAACGATACAGGATGCAAGTTTGTTTCAGCTTTCTAGCTACTTCGGCTGCTATCCAGCTTTTACGAGGGATCAGTTGAACCGCTCTGTACAAAGGCTAAAAGAGCAGCACTTCATCAGAAAGACAGGGGATACATTCATCGCCACAGATGCAGGAATAAGTATGCTCAGGCAGTGTTTCACTGAAAAACCGATGCCAGTTTATTTTAATGGTGCCAAGTATCATGATAAAGCAAAGGCGTTATGGATGAGACTGTCTTTACTTGTGCAGGTCCTTTCACATCATGCAGCGGGGTCACAACACTATGTGCCGATTCAAAGAGATATATCGGTTCAAAACTGGACAAAATCCTTCTTCTCGCAATATCACCAGAAGAAAAAGCTTTCTGAAGATATCCATCATGAGCTTGAAACACTTCTTGCTCATTTAACTGATCAAGAGGCACTGCTTTTTGTTTATTCATTGACTTCCAATGAAAGAATCGGACGGACATACCAGCAAATGGCGGAATGGATGAAAGAAGATGTATGGTATGTTTACTTGCTTTTTTGGAATGTGCTCCATTATTTTATTCAATGTGCGAAAAAAGGTGAGGCACCGATCATCCAGCGAATGATAGATGATCTTCAATTCAAACGTGTGCTGACCACCTCTACCCATAAAACGCTTGAGCTTGTACAAAAAGGATTCAGTATTGATCAAATTGCTCATATTCGTTCATTAAAAAAAGCGACAATTGAAGATCATATTGTGGAGCTCTCGATACATGAGCCGAGCTTCTCGATCGAACCATATGTCAGCAGTGAAGCTCAAAAGGCGATACATGAGGTAGCCGGTCAGCTCCAAACCAACAAGATGAAGCTGATCAAAGAAAGTCTCGAGCATTCATTTACTTATTTTCAAATACGATTGGCATTGACAAGGATGGTGAAAGCAAGTGGATAAGCTTCATCAGACGCTGATGCGATACTTTGGTTATGATGCCTTCAAAACAGGTCAGGAGGACATTATTCGAAGTGTACTTCAACAAAAAGATACGGTTGCCATGCTTCCTACTGGTGGCGGGAAGTCACTTTGTTATCAAATTCCGGGCTATTTGACAGACGGGTTAGTGCTGATCATTTCACCTCTTTTATCACTCATGGAAGATCAAGTAGAACGCATGAAAATGCGCGGTGAAAAGCGAGTGGCTGCGCTTAACAGTACACTGTCCTTTCAGGAAAGAAGACATATTATTCGGCATTTGCCATCATATAAATTTTTATTTGTCGCACCTGAGGCGCTTATGTCAGAGGTATTGGTAGAGCAGCTCAAAGCGATGCATGTGGGTCTATTCGTTGTAGATGAAGCTCACTGTATATCGGAATGGGGACATGATTTCCGCCCGGAATACTCCAAGCTTGGAGTATGGAGAGAAGCGCTCGGCAATCCTGTCGCCTTAGCACTAACGGCAACTGCGACGAAACAAACCTTAAAAGATACTGTGCAAACGTTGCGGCTAGAGCATCCAGAGGTTCATATTCATTCAGTTAACCGGCCGAATATTGCACTATTAAAAGAGGCACATGAAACGAAAGAAGCAAAAGAGAAACGAGCACTTGAGCTTGTGGAAACCCTTCAAGGGCCTGGGCTGATTTATTGTCCGACCCGGCAAATGACAGAAGATATTTCACGTTTGGTGAAACAAAAAACGCATCAACGTGTAGAGTTTTATCATGGCGGAATGGAGTCAGGGGACCGCATGCTGATCCAGCAGCAATTTATCAGCGGTCAAATTGATCTCATTTGCTGTACAAGTGCTTTTGGAATGGGAATTGATAAAGCAAATATACGCTTTGTGATTCATATGAGTCCGCCTCAGTCAATTGAAGCATTTATGCAGGAAATTGGAAGAGCTGGACGGGACGGTAAAAATAGTGTGAGCGTTCTTTTATATACAGAAGAGGATGCGGATATTCAAAGTCATTTGATTCAAGCAGAAGGTTTTGATGACCCAGAAATTGATTTTTTCTTAGCTCGAGTATCACAAATGCCGATCAATGATGAAAAGAAATTACGTGAACAATTGATGGAAGCAGGGCTTCAGGAGACGCGCGCGCGAATGCTCTCGCATTATTACACGATGTACCAAACTGAACAGCCCCGTTTACTCATGAAGAAGCTGAAAGAAAAGCTGCAGGATAGACAAACAGAAAAGCTAAAAAAAGTGTGGCAGTTTAAAGAGCATATCACTGGCCATCGCTGCTTTAGGCAATCTTTGTTATCATACTTTGATGAGCAGCTTGATCTAACGGAGGACGCTTCCTTTGGGAACTGCTGCTCTTCATGCGGACTTGACCTGTCTGATTACGAAAAAAAAGATCAACCATTGGAGCTGAATGAAATGAAACACTGGAAGACCGAGCTGGATCGTCTGTTTCACCTGACAAAAGAGGCGCAGCATTGATTGAACAACATCGCCGTATTATTGAAAAATTAACCGATCGACAAGTAGTAGAACAGTTGTATTTCACACAGCTGCTCATGCTGATTGTCTCTTTTTTACTAGGGATGTTTATGTTTGATCATTGGACTGATTTTACAGCCCTATGGCAGATCCGAGATATGCGTATCCTGACTTACGGAATTGGCGGCGCTTTGCTTGTGATTATTGTCGACGCTATTGTCATGAAGGTGTTTCCAGCTCATATGTATGATGATGGCGGATTAAATGAAAAAATGTTCAAAAACCGCAGCATCCCGCATATTGTTTGGTTAACGCTGCTCATTGCCTTTTCAGAAGAAATTTTATTTCGCGGGATCGTTCAGCAGCAATTTGGACTGGAGATTGCAAGCATTGTGTTTGCACTTCTTCACTTTCGCTACTTGTCAAAAATACTCTTGTTTATCCTAGTGGTTTCTATTAGTATTTTTTTAGGACTTTTATACGAGTGGACAGGAAATTTATTCGTTCCTGTCATGACACACTTTGTCATTGACCTAGTCTTTGCATGTCAAATTCGTTTTAAATATTGGGGGAGGGATGAACATGGAAGAAATGTCGAGAATGAAGAGAAAAAAGCAGCAGCTGACAAACATTCATGATGATGATGTAGAGGAAAATCTTGAAGAAGAAAAAGTGCATCCTTCAGATGACTCTCACTTTCCTACACGAGAAGATTTTCATGAATATAAAAAGCAGCGAACCAAAAAGGTGCGTAATCCATTGTTTACGACACTGGCTATTATCTTTCCTATTATTGTCGTCACGGTTTTCTTCCTGTTGATTTATTACACATCAAAGGAAATTAACGATAACAACAATCAAGGTGTTTATATTGATAAAACATCGAGTGCTGACACAGATCCAGTCCCGTCAGCACTTGTTGACACAAAAAATGATTCAAGCGCTGACAAAGCGGATGCGTCTGATGATGAGAAGAAAAAGAAAGATGCTGATAAAGAAAAGCAGCGTTCAAAAGAAAAAGCAGAGCAAAAGAAAAAAGAACAAGCCGCTAAAGAGAAGGCTGAGCGTGAAAAGGCCGAAGCTGCAAAAAAGCGTGAGCAGCAACAGCTCGCTCTTCAAAAACAGCAGGAAGAGAAAAAGCGAAAAGAAGCAGAAGAGAAGAAGAAGCAGGAAGAAAAGCCTGTTCGTGTCGTGCAGCATACTGTTGGACCAGAGGAAAACTTGTATCGAATTTCCATGAAGTATTATCAAAACCGATCAGGGGAAGAGAAAATTCGAGCTTACAATCATTTAAAAGGAAATAGCGTGTACAGCGGACAAGTATTGAATATCCCATTAGAAAATTAATATTTGACATGAATGAATCGAAAAGCACATACATATGTAGAAAAAAGGGACAAGGGTGTATGTGATGACATTGCACGCAATCAGCCGCTATATGGATCAGCCGACACAGAAAATGATTGAAACATTGATCAAAAGGAAGCGCAAATACGAGGGGTTTGCAAAACAATGCAAAAGGTGGCAATGGACAGCCCTTTTATCACTTGCGATTCTTCTGTTTTATTTTGTGATAACAGCTAATAGCGGGGGCTCCCTGCAGCCGGAAGCGATGATTGCCACATTGCTTGGCCATGAGGTGTTTCTGTTTTGGATCATGGCTGAAGTGTTTGCTTTTTACGCATCGTATTATTATAAGAAAAAAGAAGAAAAGGCTGAGGATGAATATCATAAGCTCAGATGTGAAATTATACAGAAAAGCACAGATTTATGGCCTCAATCAAATCAATGGAAAGAGCGCGAGGCCGTTTTCCACTTCATGCAGACGCAATATGATATCAATCTCTATTATGAAAGTAAATAAATGAGCAAAAGACGTTTAAACAGTTGAAACGTCTTTTTTCATTCAAGCGTCTTATAAAAGAAAGCTGATACAAGGGAGTCATTCATAATGAAATATGCCATCGGATTTACTGCTGCCATAGCGGCTGTGACAACAGGTGTGTGTGTAACAGCGAAAATGGTGAAAACGGCAAAACAAAACAACATCAAAAAGCATTACTTTACAATAGAAGGACTTCAGTCAGATCGACCTGCAGTCATTTTCTTTATTTCTGATACCCATCGCCGTCTAATTAGTGATACTTTATTAGCGGAAGTAAAAGAGCAGCAGCCTGATGTCATTATGATCGGCGGGGACTTAGCTGAAAAGGGAGTCCCTTATGCTAGAGTTGAAGAAAATGTGAAACGTTTAGCAAGGATTGCCCCGGTGTATTTTGTGTGGGGGAATAACGACCATGAGCTGCATCAGCAAAAACTCAAAGACATCCTCCATACCTATCAGGTGACGACATTGCAAAATGAGACGGCTGTGTGGAATTTTGAAGGACAGCCCATTAAAATAGGCGGAATCGATGATATCCGGCTTGAAAAAGCAGATTATGAAGCGATACGGCCGGAGTTTGTCAAAGAAGACGTGAATATCCTTTTATCACACAACCCAGATGTGCATCATTTGATGAGTGAAGAAGAGGGAATTGATCTTGTTTTGAGCGGTCATACCCATGGGGGTCAAATTCGTATTGGGAAATTTGGTCCGTATGAAAAAGGAAGAACAGGCCAAGTCAAAGGTGCTTTCTTTCTGATTAGTAATGGTTACGGAACAACAAAGATTCCGATGCGTCTTGGAGCAGAACCAGAAACCCATCTGATCTATTTAATGCCGCTAAAAACGCGCTAAGTTGATGCCCCATCAATATTTTCCATAAAAGTCACCGTAAGCATAGCTTCATGCTTGTCTTCCGTCTTGACACAGTGTAAACTGAATACAAAATTAAGAACCTATGACTCATCATCTCATATACTACAGTATGATGTGTGTTAGAAGAGGCAGGAGGGAACGTTATGCGGCTAGAGCGTCTGAATTATAATAAAATCAAAATTTTTCTCACACTAGATGATCTGACAGACCGAGGTCTTACGAAAGAAGACCTTTGGAAAGATTCGTTCAAAGTTCATCAGCTGTTTAAAGACATGATGAACGAAGCGAATCAGGAGCTCGGTTTTGAAGCGAATGGACCGATTGCTGTTGAAGTATTTTCTCTTCAGGCGCAGGGGATGGTCGTCATTGTGACAAAGAGTCAGCAGGAAGATGCTGATGATGAGTTTGATGAAGATTACATTGAGATGCAAGTCAAGCTCGACGAGAGCAAGCATGTGCTCTATCAATTTGCCTCGTTTGAAGATGTGATTCAACTGTCCCATAGTTTAAGTCGTATTGGACTTTTAGGGGGTACAGTTTACCACTATGAAGGTCAATATTTTCTCAGCCTAGATGATTTCGAAGAACTGTCTGCAGATACAGTCATTTCTATTTTAGCGGAGTTCGGTTCTCCGACGACATTAACCATTCACCGGTTAAAAGAATACGGAAAAGTGATCATGCAGGAAGATGCAGTGAAAACGATTCAACTGTATTTTTAATCACTTTTTTCTATTATATTTAATACTGTTGTGATGAAACAACAGTATTTTTTTATATCCATTTTTATATTTATAAACGCTGATATTTTATTTTGATAAAAAACGCTTTTTACCTTTGCTTTACCAGTACGAAGGTGTATACTATTGCTTGAAAGGGAGCAGTAGATCATGAAAGATTTCTAGGGGGTTTATTTTAATGGCAGCCGATCAAAACGCCGCTCATAACGCAGAAGATAAGCTAGATGTTTTAAAGTCAACTCAAACCGTCATACATAAAGCGCTTGATAAATTGGGCTATCCGCAAGAAGTGTATGAATTGCTGAAGGAGCCAATTCGCCTATTAACGGTCAAAATTCCAGTACGTATGGATGATGGATCGGTGAAAATTTTCACTGGTTATCGTGCGCAGCATAATGATGCTGTCGGTCCAACAAAAGGCGGAATTCGATTCCACCCGAACGTTACTGAAAAAGAAGTAAAAGCGCTTTCAATTTGGATGAGTTTAAAATGTGGTATTGTGGATCTTCCTTATGGCGGAGGAAAAGGCGGTATTATCTGTGATCCAAGAGAAATGTCATTTAGGGAGCTTGAAAAACTAAGCCGCGGCTATGTTCGCGCAATTAGCCAAATCGTTGGACCAACAAAAGATGTTCCAGCACCAGATGTGTTTACAAACTCTCAAATCATGGCATGGATGATGGATGAGTATTCTAGAATTGATGAATTTAACTCGCCAGGATTTATTACAGGAAAACCAATTGTTCTTGGAGGCTCACATGGACGTGATACTGCAACGGCAAAAGGTGTAACGATCTGTATCAAAGAAGCGGCGAAGAAAAAAGGAATTGACATCAATGGGGCTCGTGTTGTCGTTCAGGGATTCGGAAATGCAGGAAGTTACTTGGCTAAATTTATGTATGATGCCGGAGCGAAAATCGTAGGAATTTCAGATGCTTACGGCGGTTTGTATGATGAAGATGGTCTCGATATTGACTACTTGCTTGACCGACGTGACAGCTTTGGAACCGTCACTAAATTATTTAATGATACAATTACAAACCAAGAGCTGCTTGAGCTAGATTGTGATATCTTAGTACCTGCAGCCATTGAAAACCAAATTACAGAAGATAATGCGGCAAACATTAAGGCCAAAATTGTCGTAGAAGCAGCAAATGGACCAACGACATTGGAAGGGACAAAAATTCTTTCAGATCGTGGTGTACTGCTTGTTCCAGACGTACTTGCAAGTGCGGGTGGAGTGACTGTTTCTTACTTTGAATGGGTTCAGAATAACCAAGGGTTCTACTGGACAGAAGAAGAAGTGGAAACTCGTTTAGAAGATATGATGGTGAAATCATTTAATAATATTTATGAAATGGCGCAAAACCGCCGTATTGATATGCGACTAGCAGCATATATGGTCGGTGTACGTAAAATGGCTGAAGCTTCTCGATTCAGAGGCTGGATTTAAGCGACTTATTTGCATCGCGCCTTAAAATCTCCTATCCTTAAATAGGAGATTTTTTTATGGAATCATGCAAAGAATCAAACAGCCCAGCAATTGTTATTGCAGTGAAACGACAGGAGTGGAACAAATGAAACAAGAAAAAGCGATCATAATAGGAGGAGGCCCGTGCGGTCTATCAGCTGCCATTGCATTCAAGCAAATTGGGATTGATGCACTTGTGATTGAAAAGGGCAATGTGGTCAACAGTATTTATCATTACCCTACACACCAAACCTTCTTCAGTACAAGTGAAAAGCTTGAGATCGGTGACGTCGCTTTTATCACTGAAAATCGGAAACCCGTTCGTATTCAGGCGCTTTCCTATTACCGAGAGGTGGTCAGACGAAAAAGCCTTCGTGTGAATGCTTTTGAAAAGGTAAACGCTGTGACGAAAAAAGATGGCCGTTTTACGGTAAATACATCAAAAGACGACTATACATGTGACTATGTTGTGATTGCGACTGGCTACTATGATCATCCTAACTATATGAATGTAAAAGGGGAAGACCTTCCTCATGTGTATCATTATTTTAAAGAAGGACACCCCTACTTTGATAAAGATGTGACGGTGATCGGCGGGAAGAACTCTAGTGTTGATGCTGCCCTAGAACTTGTGAAATGCGGAAGCAGGGTGACGGTTTTATATAGAGGAACTGAATATTCATCCAGCATCAAACCTTGGATTTTACCAGAGTTTGAAGCGCTTGTTCGAAATGGCACCATTCGAATGGAGTTTGGTGCAGAGGTGAAGGAAATCACAGAACAGGATGTTGTCTTTACAAACCAGCAGGGCCAAACGGATCGAGTGAAAAGTGATTATGTGTTTGCGATGACAGGTTATCATCCTGATCATTCATTTTTAGAAAAAATGGGTGTAACAATCGATCCAGAATCAGGCCGCCCAGCATTTGATGAACAAACAATGGAAACAAATGTAGAAGGTATTTTCATTGCAGGGGTTATTGCAGCTGGTAACAACGCCAACGAAATTTTCATTGAAAATGGAAGATTTCATGGTGGGTTAATTGCAGAAGAAATCAACAAAAGAATCAACGGGTAAAAAAAGAACTGGGTCCTTCTAAGGGATTCAGTTCTTTATTATGTAAATTGGGATTATATAGAAGATTATTTTTGGGAAAATGGGCTCGAGTCATATAAAAAAGGGGTGATTCGTGGTACGATAATAAAGGATAATGTAGGGAAAGAGGTCTGATTATGATCGCAATCATTTCAGCAGGTTTAGCTCCCGGCATCGCACTTTTAAGTTATTTTTATTTGAAAGATCAATACGACAATGAGCCGGTTCATATGGTCATCAGATCTTTTATGCTAGGTGTCATACTTGTGTTTCCAACCATGTTTATTCAGTATGTCCTCCAAGAGGAAAATATCGCTACGAATCCTATCGTGATTTCATTTGTGACATCGGGATTTTTAGAAGAATCATTAAAGTGGTTTATTTTAATGGTCAGTGTCTATGCGCACGTACAGTTTGATGAACACTATGACGGGATTGTCTATGGAACAAGTGTCTCACTTGGATTTGCGACACTTGAAAATATTCTGTACTTAGTGGGTCATGGGGTAGAGTACGCGTTTACACGTGCCTTGCTGCCTGTATCAAGCCACGCTTTATTTGGTGTGGTGATGGGATTTTATATAGGTAAAGCTCGCTTTTCTGATAAAAAAGAGCAGCGAAAATGGCTGATTCTCTCTTTAATACTTCCTATCCTTTTTCATGGCTTATATGATTTCATTCTTCTTGGCATGAAAAATTGGGGATATATTATGTTGCCGTTCATGATTTTTTTATGGTGGTTTGGTCTGCGGAAAGCCAAAAAAGCCCGTGCGGTGAAGATGGTACAAATTTAAATTGGAAAACGTCCTATACGTCTTTAGGGCGTTTTTTGTCTTTTCCATCCAATTCCCTCCTGTGATGAATGTATAAAAATAGGGATCGGAAGAAACATATATTCAAACATCAAAAGTACAGGAGGATCAAATATGGACAAAGCTCGTTTTATGAAACAAATCGTCCTTATCTTCTCAATTGTTCTGCTCGCGTCTTCATTGATGACAGCTGAAAAAAGTGAAGCTTTCACGAATCAAGTGATTCAGCGGGGAGCTACAGGAGAAGATGTCGTCGAGCTCCAGGCAAGGCTCCAATACAATGGTTTTTACAATGGAAAAATAGACGGGGTGTATGGCTGGGGAACTTACTGGGCCGTGCGCAATTTTCAAAGCCAGTTTGGTGTAAAGAAAGTCGATGGACTCGTAGGGGAAAAAACAAAAAGCCTATTAGTTCAAAAGACGAAATACTATAAAGAGTTTGTGCAACAGCAGTTGCAAAAAGGGAATCAGTTTACGCACTATGGCGGGAAACCTCTTGATCAGCAAACAAAGGCTCCTGCTCAAAGAAACACGCAAAAAAAGACAGCACAAGGTGCAAAAGAGAATCAAAAAAGTCAAAGCGGAGGAAACAGCTCGACTGGGAAGTCTGGAAACCAGTCAGGAAATGGTCAAGCAAATCAAACGCCGAAACAAACAGCAGCCAACATGCCAGGTGGTTTTTCAAGCAATGACATTCAGCTTCTTTCACAAGCTGTTTATAGTGAAGCGAGAGGTGAACCTTATGAAGGACAGGTAGCGATCGCAGCCGTCATCTTAAACCGTTTAAACAACCCGACCTTTCCAAACACGATTGCTGGTGTCATTTTTGAACCGCTTGCGTTTACTGCTGTAGCAGATGGACAATTTTATATGGCGCCAAATGAAACCGCTAAAAAGGCAGTATTTGATGCCATTAATGGCTGGGACCCATCTGAAAGCGCCGTTTATTACTTTAATCCTGATACAGCAACAAGCCCATGGATTTGGGGAAGACCACAAATTAAACGAATCGGGAAACATATTTTCTGTGAATAAAAAGAGGTGTAAATAAATGATCAGAGGAATATTGATTGCTATTTTAGGAATTGCTGTCATATCAACAGGATACTGGGGCTATAAAGAGCATCAAGAAAAAGATGCAGTACTGCTTCATGCAGAGAACAACTATCAAAGAGCCTTCCATGATTTAACGTATCAAGTCGATCAGCTGCACGATAAACTTGGCGCAACACTTGCGATGAATAGCCAAACATCTATATCTCCAGCACTGGCAGATGTATGGAGAATGTCATCAGAAGCGCATAACAATGTCAGTCAGCTTCCGCTCACATTGATGCCTTTTAACAAAACAGAAGAGTTTTTAGCGAATGTCGGTGACTTTAGCTACAAATCGTCACTTAAATCTTTATCAGATGAACCATTAAACAAAGATACACACAAAACCATTACCACTTTATATGATCAAGCGGCAGATATTCAAAACGAACTTAGACAAGTGCAGCATCTCGTACTCAACAAAAATTTAAAATGGATGGATGTTGAAATGGCACTGGCTGATGGAGATCGAAAAAACGACAACACCATCATTGACGGATTAAAAACCGTTGAAAGAAATGCTGATGCGTTTGCAGATGTTGATCTTGGCCCTACAAATGTGTCAACTGAATCAGAAACGCAAGGCTACAATCACTTAAAAGGGCAAAAGATTTCAAAAAAAGAAGCGATTCGCATCGCCCAGCAATTCGCGCCTGACCACAACAAAGATTTTAAGGTGAGAAAAAGTGGGAGTAAAACGAACCGTGATGTCTACAGCCTGTCAATGTCTGACCCAGACAACCGGGCAAACTTTTATTTAGACTTGACTGAAAAAGGCGGCCATCCTGTCTATCTTCTTCAGAACCGAGAAGTGAAAAAACAAAAAATCAGTTTAAATGATGCCTCAGAAAAAGCACTAAGTTTCTTAAAGAAGCATGGATTCGATACCGAATCATTTCATTTAGATGAGAGTGCGCAATTCGATAATATCGGCGTATTTACCTATGTACCTTTACAGAATAACGTATTGCTTTATCCAGATAGTATTCGAATGAAAGTCGCTTTAGATGATGGTGAGGTTGTGGGATTCTCAGCGAAAGACTATTTAATGAATCACAGAAAACGTGACATAAAAGCACCAAAGATTTCTCGAAAAGAAGCTGAAAAGACCTTAAATAAACATGTGAAGATCGAGGATACACATGTAGCTCTTGTTCAAAATGATATGTCAGAGGAAGTTCTCTGCTATGAGTTTTTAGGAACCATTAAAAACGACACGTACCGAATGTTCATTAATGCAGATACTGGAAAAGAAGAAAGAGTAGATAAACTAAAAAATGCAGAACCTATATATAAAGACCTATAGAAAAGGGAGCGAGGAAAAGGCGAATAAGCCTTTTCCTTTTGTTTTATACATGGTTTAATATAAGAGAGGATACGATTTCACAGATGAAAAGAGTGATGAGGAATGTTACAAATAGGGGATGCAATCACAATTGAGTATGTCAATGAGAACAAAGAAGTGAAAACCGCAAAATCGAAAGTTTTGGAAAATAATAACGATGATATTTGCATTAATTATCCAGCTGATAAAGAAACGGGGCGCACGATCTATTTAAATCAAGAAACAGAAATCACCGTCTTCTTTTTCGATGAAAATCAAATTCCATACAAATGTACAAGCAAAGTCATTGGGAAAAGAAAAGAAGATATCCCGATGATTGTCGTTTCGATTCCGCCAAAAGAAGAAATGATTCGGCTTCAGCGAAGAGAATATCTTCGAGTGGATACGATGGTGAAAGCGTCCATTACGCAAAATGGTGAAGAAACCTTCGACACATTTATTGTCAATATGAGTGCTGGCGGTGTAGCAATTGCTGTTCCAGAAGGTGTCTCACTAAAAGAATATGGCGAGGTCGTCACAGAGTTTGAACTTTCACTTAAAGAACCAGTGAAAATTAAAGCGATTGCAGAAATGAATCGTGTTTATCAAGATGAACAGACGGGGAAAACAAGAGCGATCATGGAATTTACTGAAATCACAAACGACCACCAGCAACACATCATGAAGTATTGCTTCCAGCAGCAGCTTCTAACACGTGTGAAAAAAGTATAAGAATAAAGGTTGTCAAAAGCTTCCATACTAGAGAGAAAGAATCTAGCGTTGGAGGCTTTTTGTATGAAAACAATGGAAAGATGGCTATTCAAAGCAGTGCTCATTCAGCTCATTCTGCTTTTGGCGGTTCAGGTCACCCTTCACTTGACGAAAGGAGAACTATTTTTGTCAAAAGTCGTACAATACGAGGGTGTGAATAACATGAGCATTGAAGATTGGATTGAGACATTTAAGCAAAAGGATTGATAGAAAATTCCCCCGTTTGAGCGGTGATCGTGTTACAATTCATAAGGGAGATTCAATCAAGGAGAGGTATTATGAAAAAGAAATTATCTATCGCAATTGACGGTCCTGCTGCAGCAGGAAAAAGCACTGTGGCAAAAATTGTCGCAGCGAAAAAATCATATATTTATATCGATACAGGTGCGATGTACCGCGCAATTACACTTGCAGCACTCAATCAAGGCGTAGACATTGAAGACGAACAGGCACTTGATGCGTTATTGAAAAACACAGTCATTGAACTTGTGTCAACTGATGAAGGTCAAAAAGTACATTTAGACACGATCGATGTCACAGAAGACATCAGAACAGACCGCGTAAGCAATCAAGTCTCTGTTGTTGCAAAGCATCGAGCTGTTAGGGAAGAAATGGTCCGCAGGCAGCAAGAGCTGGGGAACCGAGGCGGTGTCGTCATGGATGGAAGAGACATTGGCACGCATGTTCTTCCAGATGCAGAAGTGAAAATTTTCTTGCTTGCGTCAGTAGAGGAAAGAGCAAAACGTCGTTTTGAAGAAAATCAGAAAAAAGGCTATGATGTCAATTACGATCAGCTGATCGAAGAGATTGCAAGACGTGACAAGCTTGATTCTGAGCGGGAGGTATCACCGCTGAAGAAAGCAGATGACGCCATTGAAATTGACACGACTTCCCTTTCTATTCAAGAGGTTGCAGGTAAAATTTTAGATGCAGCAGAGCGTGTAGAAAAACAGTAAGAAATTTTAGAAAACTTTTATAAGTTAGAGGTTTATCTCTTGACAAACAAGGTCTTTTATTAGAAGTTTATACTAATACTATTTTTATTGATCATTCAAGCAATTCTGTTGATTTGAATGTTTCTATAATACATATTCGGCTGGCAATCATCATGCTAAGGACACATATTCACCCAGTCGTTTTAACTAAGCTGTGTAGGTTTGGACCAAGGAGGTTATCGAAATGACAGAGGAAATGAATCAAATCGATGTTCAGGTACCAGAGGTTGGAGATGTGGTGAAAGGGATTGTTTCTAAAGTTGAGGACAAGCATGTCAATGTAGATATCGTCAATGTGAAACAACCTGGGATCATCCCAATCAGTGAATTATCAAGTCTTCACGTTGAAAAAGCATCAGATGTCGTGAAAGATGGCGACGAGTTAGAGCTTAAAGTAACAAAGGTCGAAGACGATGCTTTGATTTTATCGAAACGTGCTGTTGATGCAGACCGCGCTTGGGAAGACCTAGAGAAAAAGTTTGAAACAAAAGAAGTATTTGAAGCAGAAGTAAAAGACGTTGTCAAAGGTGGTCTAGTGGTCGACATTGGTGTTCGCGGATTTATTCCTGCGTCTCTTGTTGAGGCACACTATGTAGAAGACTTCACTGACTACAAAGGAAAAACACTCTCGCTTGTTGTGGTAGAGCTTGACCGCGAAAAAAACCGCGTGATTCTATCGCATCGTGCAGTCGTTGAGCAAGAACAATTAGACAAGAAGCAAGACTTCCTGCAAAAGCTTGCAGTAGGCAGTGTGATTGATGGAAAAGTGCAGCGCCTGACTGACTTTGGTGCATTTGTTGACATTGGCGGCATTGATGGATTAGTTCACATTTCTCAACTATCCCATGCGCATGTCGAAAAGCCATCTGACGTTGTTGAAGAAGGACAGGAAGTAAAAGTCAAAGTTCTTGCTGTTGACCGCGATAACGAACGTATCTCACTATCTATTAAAGAAACATTACCAGGACCTTGGAGCCAAATTGGTGAAAAGGTAAAACAAGGTGATGTTCTTGAAGGAACCGTTCAACGTCTTGTGAGCTTTGGAGCATTTGTTGAAATTCTGCCAGGTGTAGAAGGACTTGTGCATATTTCCCAAATTTCACACAAACATATCGGTACTCCTCAAGAAGTCCTTGAAGAAGGGCAGACTGTGAAAGTGAAAGTGCTTGATGTCAATGAAGATGAAGAGCGCATTTCACTTAGCATTCGTGAATTAGAAGAGAATCCTGAAAAACAAATCGAAGAGGATTACCGTCAATATCAGGCGAAAGAAGAAAATACAAGTGGATTCCAGCTTGGTGACCTGATTGGTGATAAACTCAATAAACTAAAATAATTTGGTGATCAAAATTGACGCGAGCAGAAAGAAAGAAACAGCATATTGAGCATGCTTTGTCGACTGGCCAGCATGCAGCAACAGGTTTACAAGATGTTTCCTTCGTTCACGCCAGTTTACCAGATCTTGCGACATCACAAATTGATACACATACGACAATTGGCGGACTGACTTTCGGTTCGCCAATTTTTATCAATGCAATGACTGGTGGAGGCGGAGAATCGACCTATGAGATTAATCGCTCTTTATCTATCGCAGCGAAGGAAACCAATATTCCAGTAGCAGTCGGATCACAAATGGCTGCACTGAAAGATGCAGACGAACGTCGTACGTATGAAGTGGTTCGAAAGGTGAATCCAGATGGACTCGTTTTTGCCAATTTGGGTAGTGAGGCGACAATTCAGCAAGCACGGGATGCCGTTGACATGCTGGAAGCAAACATGCTTCAAATTCACTTAAACGTGATTCAAGAGATCGTCATGCCTGAAGGAGATCGTGATTTCAGAGGTGCTGTTGAGCGGATCGCAGCCATCACTGAATCAATTGAGGTACCTGTTGTCGTCAAAGAAGTTGGATTTGGGATGAGTAAGGAAACAGCAAAGAAATTATTTGATGCTGGAGTTGCTGCTGTTGATGTAGGTGGATTTGGGGGAACGAATTTTTCTAAAATCGAGAACCTGCGCCGTCAAAAAGCACTTCGCTACTTTGACCAGTGGGGAATTCCAACTGCAGCGAGTCTGGCTGAAGTACATACAGCCTTTCCAGATCAAACCGTCCTAGCTTCTGGAGGCATTCAAGATGCACTTGATGTGACAAAATCAATTGCTCTTGGTGCGTCTGCCGCTGGATTAGCCGGCTTTTTCTTAAAATCCCTGACGAGTGGAGGAGAAAAGGGCCTCATCTCTGATATCATTGATCTACAAGATGATGTGAAGATGTTGATGACAGTACTTGGCATGAAGACAATTGAGGAGCTACGGCAAGCTCCAATTGTGCTTACAGGGGAAACAAGTCATTGGCTGAAAGAAAGAGGCGTGGATACTACGTACTATAGTTTAAGAAATAAGAAGACAAAGGACTAAATGAAATTTAGCCCTTTGTTTTCTTTTCAGTGTGAAAGAAAACTTTTTTGTCTACGAAAGACAGCTGCTTTTTGCGGAGCGAATTTGACATTCATGAGCACCAATGCGCAGGACTGACATTGAATGCGAGGGTTTGTTTGCACGCTGAGACATGTGGTGATCACATGTCTTTTTTTATTGATTTCTTTTGCGAGCGTCTTCCGGGCCTTCTAAAGTTGTTGCCCCTTTGTGATGAATGGATTGATCGCGGTCAGATTCAACTCTTCTTGACGCCTTTAGGCGTTTTTCCTGTCTATCCTTACCCATTATACATCCCTCCTCAACTATTAGGGTGTCACCTCTTGTTTATTTCATGCAAATCCCGCACCTTCTCATACGTTTAAAAACTGGAGATTTTCCCATAATGTAATTGAGGTGATGAGGGTTGGAGGCATTGTACTATTATTGGTCAATATGGTTCGTTTGGATTATGGTGACATTTATCATGGAGAAAAGCACGTGGCGCAATGTGCTAGGCGTATGTGTTCTCATTCATATTATATGCAGTCATGTCATGGTTTCTATTTTAGACATTAGGATCAATGCAGGATTTTTGATGACCTTTTTATATGCTTGCATGTCATTCGTGATCTTTCGGCCTGCTCATCGAATCATGCGAATCATGCAATTAGGTTCCATGGTCAGTGCGTATGCCTTTTTTATGATTTTTGCATTATATGATCCAGTTTGGTTCACGATAATAAAGGTGGACTGGGTTGTATTTGCCTTGCTGATCTTGATGTGTTTAACATATGGGCATCAGTTAACGGAACGGATCACTTTATGGATGATGGCTATATGTCTGGGGGAAGCCCTTTATGCGCTTACGATTCATCGCCTCACATCTTCCATTGTCATAGGAGATCTCTCGTTTCTTTCCATGGCTGTTCAAGGAGCTGTCTTTCTATTAGGTGTAGGTCAGCTTGAAAAACTCTTGAACACCCGTTCATCTAGAAAACCAGTAAAAGGGGCTGCAAAATCAACATGACAAATTACACGTTTCCTGTGATTATTGGTGTCATCTTTGGGATGGCGGCTAGGCTTTATATGCTAAGAACTGATTATCGGCAATATCCCACATATATTCATGGACAAGTGATTCACATTGCGCTAGGTTTTATCGCATCAGGGCTTGGTGCTATTATTATGCCTGCGCTGATCCAGGAAGAATTCACTGCAATTACCTTTCTGACGCTTGCAGCCACGCAATTTCGTGATGTGCGTAATATGGAAAGAAATACATTGACCCAAATGGATTCGTATGAGCTTGTCTCACGAGGCAGTACATATATCGAAGGCATTGCGATCGCCTTTGAAAGTCGAAATTACATTGCCATTCTTACTGCCCTTATTACAACGACCGCCTGTATTTTCTTTTCGCTCGTCGTTGGGACCGTGGTCGGTATTCTTTGTTTTTTCATGGCAAAACTATTAATGTCAGGGAGCCAATTAAAGGATATCGTGAATATTCAAAAAGGGGAACTTCGTTTTGACGGCGCAGGACTTTATGTAAATGATATTTACATTATGAATATCGGGCTGCCTGAAAAGCAAAAATTGATTTTAGAGCATGGAATGGGGTTCATCTTGACTCCGAAGAATTTTAACTCGGCCACAACCATCGCAAACCTTGGGCAGCGGCAAGCTATCTTATTTGATTTATCCAACGTGCTTGGTGTATACCGAGATTCTGGTGAACCATCGCTTTGTCCGCTCGCAAAACGTGATCTGAATAATGGCACACTTGGCGTATTCATTTTACCGCAATGGCAGCGTGAAGATTTGGCTGTCCGTGTATTAGAAGAGGTGCCTATTTTAGAAAATGCCATTAGAATGCCGACAGATTTCATTAAAAAGAAAGTGAGGTAATAGGGCATGGCGAACACCATTGAACAATTTATATTGGCTGTGGCGACAACAAATAAAGAGCGGGTCATTGGCGGAACAGCCGTTTTTTTCTGTGAAAATAAAGAAGAACTCGACATGTATGCCATGAATTTAGAGGCCATTTTAGATGGAATTGCACACGGCATTGGAGAAGATCTTTACTTGATCGTCAAACATTTTTAAGTTATTCATTGTGGTCTGATTAAAAATTGATATAATATATAAGTTGAACCCTTCATGTTTGAAGGGTTTATTTCATAAAACTGAATGAAAATTATAAATCCCGGTTGAAACATGATGATGAACATATTGAATCGCGGCTGGATTGAAAGGAAGGGTACTATGGGTAAACCTGTCGTAGCCATTGTTGGAAGGCCCAACGTTGGAAAATCTACAATTTTTAATCGAATCGCAGGCGAAAGAATATCGATTGTAGAAGACACACCTGGTGTAACAAGAGATCGAATCTATAGCTCTGCTGAATGGTTAAATTATGACTTTAATTTAATAGATACTGGTGGAATTGATATTGGAGATGAGCCGTTTTTGGCGCAAATTCGCCATCAGGCTGAAATCGCAATGGATGAAGCGGATGTTATTATCTTTATGGTCAATGGAAGAGATGGCGTCACATCTGCGGATGAAGAAGTCGCAAAAATTTTATATCGCACGAAAAAACCTGTCGTACTTGCTGTCAATAAATTGGACAACCCTGAAATGAGAAGCGACGTGTATGACTTTTATGCACTTGGATTTGGCGAACCGTATCCGATTTCTGGAACGCACGGACTCGGTCTAGGTGATCTGCTTGATGCTGTCGCAGAGCATTTCAAAAACTTACCAGATACACAGTATGATGAAGAAGTGGTACAGTTCTGCTTAATCGGCCGCCCAAATGTAGGGAAATCCTCTTTGGTGAATGCGATGCTCGGTGAAGAACGTGTCATTGTCAGCAACATCGCTGGTACAACAAGAGATGCTGTAGATACAATGTTTACGTACAACCAACGTGACTTTGTCATTGTCGACACAGCCGGTATGAGAAAAAAAGGGAAAGTTTATGAAACAACAGAGAAATACAGTGTACTTCGAGCGTTAAAAGCCATTGATCGATCGGATGTTGTCGCTGTAGTTCTTGATGGTGAAGAAGGCATTATTGAACAGGATAAACGTATTGCCGGCTACGCACACGAAGCGGGTAAAGCCGTTGTGATCATTGTGAACAAGTGGGATGCTGTTGAAAAAGACGAGCGTACAATGAAGGAATTTGAGCAAAATATTCGCGAGCATTTTCAATTCCTTGATTATGCACCTGTCTTATTCATGTCTGCTCTTACGAAAAAGAGAATTCACACGTTAATGCCAACAATCATTACCGCTAGTGAAAATCATGCGATGCGCGTTCAAACGAACATTCTAAACGATATTATCATGGATGCCGTAGCAATGAACCCAACGCCGACCCATAACGGACAGCGTCTGAAAATTTACTATGCAACACAAGTGGCGATCAAACCGCCGTCCTTTGTTGTGTTTGTAAATGATCCAGAACTTATGCACTTTTCTTATGAGCGTTTCCTAGAAAACCGAATTCGAGATGCATTTGGTTTTGAAGGAACACCAATTAAAATATTTGCGAGAGCGAGAAAATAAAAAGGGTGAGCAGGATGAAGAAAATTTCAGTACTTGGAGCAGGGAGCTGGGGAACAGCTCTTGCGCTTGTATTAGCTGATAATCATCATGATGTACACATGTGGGGACATAGACAAGAATTAATTGATCAAATCAATGAGAAACATGAAAATCATGATTACTTGCCTAATGTTGCATTGCCAGCGTCTATTCAAGCGACAACAGATATGAAACAGGCACTAGAAGGGACAGATGCGATTATTGTCGCTGTGCCAACAAAGGCCATTCGAGAAGTATTGAAGCAGGCAAATGAGTTTGTTTCGTCAAAGGTGCCATTTGTTCATGTCAGTAAAGGGATTGAACCAGACACACTTCTTAGAATTTCTCAAATGATTGAACAAGAAGTCCCAGAAGCAAAAAGAGAAGCAGTTGTTGTCCTGTCAGGACCAAGCCATGCTGAAGAAGTTGGCTTGCGTCATCCGACAACTGTTACTGTCTCGTCAGAACATATTGAAGCAGCTCAATTTGTTCAAGATTTGTTCATGAACAATCATTTTAGAGTGTACACCAACCCTGATGTGATTGGGGTGGAAATTGGCGGGGCGCTGAAAAACATCATCGCTCTTGCGGCAGGGATCACAGACGGACTCGGATATGGCGATAATGCGAAAGCAGCGCTCATCACAAGGGGTCTTGCTGAAATCGCCCGCCTCGGCACAAAAATGGGAGGAAACCCTCTTACGTTTGCCGGATTAACAGGTGTTGGAGATTTGATTGTCACATGTACAAGTGTTCATTCGCGTAACTGGCGCTGCGGGAATTTACTCGGTAAAGGATATAAGCTCGAAGAAGTGCTTGAAAAAATGGGGATGGTTGTCGAAGGCGTCCGCACAACAAAAGGCGCTTATCAGCTCTCCAAAGAATACAAGGTCAGCATGCCGATTACAGAGGCTCTTTACGGCGTCCTATTTGAAGGGAAAAAGGTAGACGATGCTGTAGAATCCTTAATGGCACGTGTGAAAACACATGAGATGGAAGACCTTGTGAACATGTTCGAAAACCAAACAAAATAATTGGAAGACTGAACTTAGGCGTGTAGAGGATGCAAGAAGGGGAAGACTTGCATAACATAACAATGAAGTTTGAATAGAGCTTTGCCTCTACAGAATGAGGAAAAATAGTCGACCTAATGACTGAAGCAGAGTCCCCCTCTTTGCTTCAGTTTTTTTATGCACTTTTTTCTGAATTGATTGGAAAAATGATTGATATTTTACTTAATTTTGGTTTAGAATGAAATATAAACGCTTACAATTCGTTTGTATTAAAGGGGGACAGGCACGATGAGTTTTGCTTTAATCAAGATGTGGTTTGCGCTTGGTTCAATGGGGCTCATGTTTTTAGCCGTTGTAACCATTTATCTGAGTAGGTTTAAGCTGAAGAGCCGGTTTCTGAAAATAACAGCCTCAACTGTCGCGTACAGCTTAATGCTCATATCAGGTATCATTGTGTTTTTAGTTGTATTTAGCGGGCCGGTCAATGAATAAAGAAAAAGGAAGAATGTGATGATCAAAGCAAAAATCAGTGTCATGCTGTTAACACTTATTTTACTTACGGGGTGCCTCTATCCAGAGAATCGTAAAGCTGAAAACCGCGTGCCATATAAAGAGCAGCTGCAAAGTGTGCAGACCGCAATTGAAGATTTTCAAAAAGCGACAAATGGCCTTTTGCCGATTGAAACAAAAGAAGGCGACACACCTATTTATCAGAAGTATGTCATTGACTTTAAGCGTCTGTCACCTAGATATTTACACGATGTACCGTCGACATCTTTTGAAGGCGGGGGCGAATATATCTATGTCCTCACAGACGTCGAACAAAACCCAACGGTGAAACTGCTTGATGTCAAAATGACACAAACGATCAGTGAATTACGTCTAAGGATCAAAATATATCAAGATGAACATACATATCCGCCATATGGCAAAGTAGTATCTAAAGATTTATATACGTTAAATGAAAAAAAACTAGGGTTAAAAGCACCGCCTACAGTGACGAGCCCTGTCACGGGTGAATCACTTCCATTACTGATTTCCTCAAATGGCGAAATCTATGTTGACTATCGCAGTGATTTTGCCCAGATTTTGAAAAATACGAAACAAAAGCTGAAACCAGGTGAAAATATTCAAGATGTCTATTGGCAGGAAACCCCGTTTGTACCAGCGTTTTCTGTTCCATATACGATCAACAAAAAAGGTGAGCCGGCTTTTTTAGAAAAAAAGACGTCATAAACAAGAATGAACCTTTCTCCTCTGCATATAAATGAGGAGAAAGGTTTTTTTATGGCTAAACATACTCTCAAAACAAAAAAGGTGTCATATTCAAATAGGACAACGTCATACACATATATTGTCCTGACACCTTTCAAGCACCGTTTGATTGAAGTATAGAGTATTTTATTTGAAAACGAGGATAGCAAGTCCGGGAGGGGATCACTTGGAAAAAGTCGATATTTTCAAGGATATCGCTGAACGAACAGGAGGCGATATATATTTAGGAGTCGTTGGAGCTGTTCGTACAGGGAAATCTACGTTTATTAAAAAGTTTATGGAGCTCGTGGTGCTCCCGAATATCAATAATGAGGCAGACCGTGCAAGAGCACAGGATGAATTGCCGCAAAGCGCAGCAGGAAAAACCATTATGACCACAGAACCAAAATTTGTGCCAAATCAAGCGGCATCCATTCACGTGAGCGACGGCCTGGATGTCAACATTAGGCTTGTCGATTGTGTAGGCTACACCGTGCCTGGTGCACGCGGGTATGAAGATGAAAATGGTCCGAGAATGATTAATACTCCGTGGTATGAAGAGCCAATCCCGTTTCATGAAGCAGCGGAAATTGGTACACGCAAGGTCATTCAAGAGCATTCAACCATTGGTGTTGTGATTACAACAGATGGATCTATTGGGGAAATCCCAAGACATGACTATATTGAATCAGAAGAACGTGTCATTGACGAACTCAAAGAAGTTGGAAAGCCTTTTATTATGGTGATCAACTCTGTGAGACCTTATCACCCTGAAACAGAAGCACTGCGGCAGGAACTTAGTCAAAAATATGATATTCCTGTACTCGCGATGAGTGTCGAAAGTATGAGAGAACAAGACGTTCTCAGTGTACTTCGTGAAGCATTATATGAATTTCCAGTGCTTGAGGTGAATGTGAACCTGCCAAGCTGGGTCATGGTACTAAAAGAAGATCATTGGCTAAGAGAGAGTTATCAGGATTCAGTGAAAGAAACCGTCAAGGATATTAAGAGATTAAGAGATGTTGACCGAGTGGTAGGTCAGTTCAGTGAATTCGATTTTATCGAAAGAGCGGGCTTAGCAGGCATTGAAATGGGTCAGGGGATCGCAGAAATTGATCTGTATGCGCCGGATGATCTATATGATCATATCCTAAAAGAAGTGGTTGGTGTGGAAATTAGGGGCAAAGATCACCTTCTTGAGCTCATGCAAGATTTTGCACATGCGAAAACGGAGTATGATCAAGTGTCTGACGCTTTAAAAATGGTGAAGCAGACTGGTTATGGAATTGCGGCACCAGCTTTGTCAGATATGAGTTTAGATGAGCCGGAAATCATTAGGCAAGGATCAAGATTCGGCGTCAGATTAAAAGCAGTCGCGCCATCTATTCATATGATTAAGGTAGATGTAGAAAGTGAGTTTGCGCCGATTATCGGAACAGAAAAACAAAGTGAAGAGCTCGTCCGATACTTAATGCAAGACTTTGAAGATGATCCGCTTTCGATCTGGAATTCCGATATATTTGGACGCTCACTCAGCTCGCTTGTCAGAGAAGGCATTCAAGCAAAACTCTCGCTGATGCCGGAAAATGCAAGGTATAAACTAAAGGAAACGCTTGAACGAATTATTAACGAAGGATCAGGCGGTCTGATCGCGATTATTCTATAGGATGTGAGACCTCTCATTGATGGGGGTCTTTTTTTGCGTGCGGGTGAAGTCATAAAAAGACAATTGTATAAAGATTAGTCAGATTCAGGCTGAAATTAGGAATATTCGTTCGCAAAAGTGCCCTTAATCCTTGACGAATAAGGATTCTTCCCTTTAAAATGCTTGATATGGTATTTCATATGTGTTAATCTACTTACAGAAAATCTTCACTTTGTTGGACAAACATTCCTTCAAAGAGAAGTTTTCTAATGAAAAGCCATGTATGACGCTTTCTAGACGCTCTTTTTTTCAAAAAAAGTGTATAGAAAGAAGATGAATTGTGAAGAAATGATAACAATCTATTGAATGCATATTTTTGGGAGGAGGTGAAAGGCATGAACAAGACAGAACTTATTAACGCGGTTGCTGAAGCAAGCGAGTTATCTAAAAAAGATGCGACAAAAGCAGTTGATTCTGTTTTTGATACAATTTTAGATGCACTTAAAAATGGTGACAAAATCCAACTTATTGGTTTTGGTAACTTTGAAGTACGTGAGCGTTCAGCTCGTAAAGGACGTAACCCACAAACTGGTGCAGAGATCGAAATCCCTGCAAGCAAAGTACCTGCTTTCAAACCAGGTAAAGCACTTAAAGACGCGGTGGCAGGTAAATAATCGTTATGTGTAATGATCCTATTGAAGGAGTTATACATATACAGTTTCACACTGGTCTAGAAAAGCCCCTTTGATAAGGGGCTTTTCCTTTTGAATCAAATGGTTTGTTTAGAACGCTCTCCTTTGCTTTTAGGATCTGAAGTGTGCTAGAATCTGAATGAAATGTAATCGCCTTTGGAGGATATAATACATGAGTGAAATAAATAAAGAATTAATCGAACACGCTGTACGCGATATATTAAAAGCGATTGGAGAAGATCCAGATCGTGAAGGACTTCTTGATACCCCAAAACGAGTAGCAAAAATGTATGAAGAAGTGTTCTCGGGATTAAATGAAGATCCAAAAGAACATTTTAAAACCATTTTTGGTGAAGATCATGAAGAACTCGTTCTTGTCAAAGATATTGCTTTTCATTCAATGTGTGAACACCACCTTGTGCCATTCTATGGCAAAGCCCATGTCGCTTATATTCCGCGCGGCGGAAAAGTAACGGGACTCAGCAAGCTGGCAAGAGCAGTAGAGGCCGTGGCAAAGCGCCCGCAGCTTCAGGAACGCATTACATCAACGATTGCAGACAGTATGGTAGAAACCTTAAATCCACATGGTGTGATGATTGTCGTTGAAGCAGAGCATATGTGTATGACGATGCGCGGAGTGAAGAAGCCTGGCGCTAAAACAGTCACTTCAGCCGTACGCGGAACATTTGCAAATGATGCGGCAGCAAGAGCAGAAGTGCTTTCCTTTATTAAAAACGACTAATCCATAGATGGAAGGTGAACAGATTGAGTGAAAATAAAGCATCTGATTTTGTGGTGATTAAAGCCATTGATAATGGTGTCAATGTGATCGGCTTAACTAGAGGTTCCGATACAAGATTTCACCATTCCGAAAAGCTCGATAAAGGTGAAGTCATTATCGCACAATTTACTGAGCACACATCAGCCATCAAAGTGCGGGGCGATGCTGTTATTCAAACAAGCTTCGGTGAAATTCAAAGCGAAGCAAAGAAATAACGCTCGACTATGCACTTGATAGCATGAAAGTCAGGCCTGATATGATATAATAAATCTCTATACAATGTAGAGAGCTACATATGAAACTGTAATTTTTGGGACAAGGGTGATATCTTTGCAAGACATCTACGGAATTTTATCTAATCTGAATATAAAATTAAACAAAAAGCTTTCTCATCCTTACTTGGCGAAGCATTTGCGTGCGCCGCTCATCGATGAAGATAAGCTCCTTCTTTTTCATGCAATGTTTGATGAAGCTCAAATCGATGCTGAGAAAAAAGAAAATTATATTTTAACGGCGATGCTTGTGCAAATTGCCCTTGATACCCATGACGAAGTCACAACTGCTGCAGCCATCAAACAAGACGAGTTCAAAAATCGTCAGTTGACCATCCTAGCAGGAGACTATTTCAGCGGTCTCTATTACTCTCTTCTCTCTGACATGAAAGACATTTACATGATCCGCACTCTCGCCACGGCGATCAAAGAGATTAATGAACATAAAATTAGACTATATGATCGATCCATTCAAGATGCAGCCCACTTTTATAAAAGTGTTGCTACAGTGGAATCTGCGCTATTCCAAAGAATTTCTGAGCACTTTCAATTGACGCATTGGAATGAAATTGCAAGTCACTTCCTTGTTTATAAACGTTTTATGAAACAAGCAGAAGACGACAAACATTTAAAACTTTTTTTGAACGATAGCTATACGGACGCCTATACATGTTTTGACAACTTTGAGAATGAAGGCTATGAAAAGGCCAAACGATCAATCAAGGAGCATCTTGTTTCATCTCCGATCGTTCAAAAAGAGCTATTAAATCGCTTGGATCATATGAAAAATGAACCTGCGTACCATCAGAAAGTGGAAGAAGGGTAAGTCATGCAGCAATCAAAAGAACAGCGAGTACACGGTGTATTTGAAAAAATTTATAAAAACTATGACCAAATGAACTCTGTCATTAGCTTTAAACAGCATAAAAAATGGCGCGATAAAACAATGAAGCTCATGAATGTACAAAAAGGAGCCAAAGCACTAGATGTATGCTGCGGAACTGCCGATTGGACGATTGCGCTTGCAGACGCTGTTGGAGATACTGGCGAGGTCAAAGGTCTTGACTTCAGTAAAAATATGCTGAGTGTTGGCGAAACGAAGGTGAAAACAGGCGGCTACAATCAAATTGAGCTGCTCCACGGCAATGCAATGGAGCTTCCTTTTGAGGACAACTCATTTGATTATGTCACAATCGGTTTTGGCCTTCGAAATGTCCCTGATTACTTAACAGTGCTAAAGGAAATGACACGAGTGGTAAAACCCGGTGGAATGGTTGTCTGCCTTGAAACATCACAGCCTGAGATGATTGGGTTTAAACAAGGGTATTATGTCTATTTCAAATACATCATGCCGCTCTTTGGCAAGCTGTTTGCCAAAAGCTATCAGGAGTATTCATGGCTTCAAGAATCAGCCAAAACGTTCCCTGGCATGAAAGAACTGGCGTCTCTTTTTGAAGAGGCCGGTCTATCTGATGTCTCGTATCATCCATTTACAGGCGGTGTAGCAGCAACACATATCGGAAAGAAGCTTTGAATAAACGATATTTGGGTGAAAATAATGAAACTAAAAGCAATGATTTCTTTTCTAAATCATGATATCGATATAATTGAAAAAGAGCTTGAACAAACCGTTCGCTCTGATTATGCATTATTAAGTGAAGCCGGTCTTCATTTGCTGCAAGCGGGCGGAAAACGAATCCGCCCCGTTTTTGTTCTCCTTTCAGGCATGTTTGGTGACTATGATATTAATAAAATTAAATATGTAGCCGTAGCGCTTGAATTAATTCATATGGCATCACTTGTCCATGACGATGTCATTGATGATGCAGAACTGAGAAGAGGAAAACCGACGATTAAAGCAAAATGGGACAACAGAATTGCGATGTACACGGGGGATTACTTATTTGCAAGGTCACTCGAGTACATGACGAAAATCAATCACCCAATGGCACATGAAATTTTGTCAAAAATGGTCGTCGAGCTCTGTCTTGGGGAAATAGAACAAGTCAAAGATAAATACAACATGGACCAAAACCTTCGTACATATTTAAGAAGAATTAAACGAAAAACAGCCTTGCTTATTGCAGGTAGCTGCCAATTAGGTGCGATTGCAGCTGGAACAGATGAAAAAACACATAAAGCCCTTTACTGGTTTGGGTACTATGTTGGTATGTCGTACCAGATCATTGATGATGTCCTTGATTTTACATCAACTGAAGAAGAATTAGGTAAACCTGTTGGCGGGGACCTTTTACAAGGAAATGTCACTCTTCCCGTTTTATATGCGCTTCAGAACCCGACGTTAGAAGGTCAGTTGAAGCTGATCAATAGTGAAACGACGGAAAAGCAGCTGAAACCTGTGATTGAACATCTCAAACAAACAGATGCGATCGACCGTTCCATTCGAGTGAGTGAAATGTATTTGAAAAAAGCATTTGAACAGCTCGATCAACTTCCGCGAGGGCGGGCTAAATCTTCATTAGCGTCGATTGCAAAATATATTGGTAAACGAAAATTCTGATCAACGTTTCGTTGGTTGGTTTTTTTGTGAAATTTTTTGTCAAAAATTGATTATTATAAAAAAAAATGATACGATCACTTTGTAACAATGTAAGCCTATACATACATAACGACGGGGTGGAGAACGTATATGGACAAAACATTTCTTATGGTCAAGCCTGATGGTGTGGAAAGACAATTAATCGGTGAAATTGTGTCAAGATTCGAAAAAAAGGGGCTTCAGCTTGTTGGAGCAAAGCTCATGAGCATTCCAAAAGAAGTAGCAGAAACACATTACGGAGAGCATAAAGAAAAACCATTTTTCGGTGAATTGGTTGACTTTATTACGTCAGGACCTGTATTTGCGATGGTATGGCAAGGTGAACAAGTCGTAGACGTAACAAGGCAGATTATCGGAAAGACAAATCCGAAGGAAGCGCTTCCGGGAACAATAAGAGGCGACTATGGATTAACTGTTGGCAAAAACATTATCCATGGCTCAGACTCACCAGAAAGTGCCGAAAGAGAAATCAACCTGTTCTTCAAACAAGAAGAACTGACAAACTGGGATCAAACGATCTCAAGCTGGATTTATTAATGTTCAAGCCAAAGTGTTCATCAAATGATCACTTTGGCTTTTTTATATTGAGATTTCTATACGAATTTTCGCATGAGATGATACAAATTTATGATAAAAACAGCTATACTAGGACAAAGATAGATGAGACAGGAGAGGACATTGATGGATCAGTATCAAGTATTTGTTGGAAAATGGAAAAAACTAACTGGGGTGGATCTGAACTTATATAAAGAAGCACAAATGAAACGAAGATTAACATCCCTTTATGATAAAAAAGGATATAAAGATTTTGAGGCATTTGCATCTGCTCTTGAAAAGGACAAAGCGCTATTAGATGAAACGATGGATCGAATGACGATCAATGTGTCAGAATTTTACCGAAACTATCAGCGCTGGGAAGTACTTGATCAAAAAATCCTGCCGCTGCTTTCAAAAAACAGTGGCACCCTAAAAATATGGAGTGCAGCTTGCTCTACTGGAGAAGAGCCATATACACTCTCAATGCTGCTATCAAGCCATCCGCTTGTGAAAGACTTCCAAATTATTGCAACGGATATTGATGATAAAGTCTTGCAATCCGCGCAAAAAGGAAGATATCATGAACGATCTTTGCAAGAGGTGCCAGATCAAATCAAGCAAAAATATTTCACCAAGGAAGATTCTTCATTTTACACGGTGAAGGATGAGATTCGAAAGCACATTCAATTTAAGAAACACAACCTTTTAGCAGATCCATATGAAAAACAGCTGGATCTCATCGTGTGCCGAAATGTTCTCATCTACTTTACAGAAGAGGCGAAAGAAGAAATTTACTTAAAAATGAGCAGCAGTTTAAAGCAAAACGGCGTATTATTTGTTGGTTCTACAGAACAAATTTTTCACCCAGAAAAGTTTGGATTAACCTCTGCTGATACTTTCTTTTATCAAAAGAAGGGGTAGTAGCTGACTTTTTAGTAGGAAGTGTGTTATTATAGTTTTACTTAAAAGCGTTAATGCGATGAAGGGAGAATAAGTCATGAGGTACTTAACAGCAGGTGAATCACATGGTCCACAACTGACCACAATTATTGAAGGAGTTCCAGCGGGACTTTACATAGAGCAGGATGACATCAATTATGAACTGGCTAGAAGACAAAAAGGTCATGGCCGCGGAAGAAGAATGCAGATTGAAAAAGACCAAGCGAAAGTGTTAAGTGGAGTCCGCCACGGGAAAACATTAGGTTCTCCTATTGCACTTGTTGTTGAAAATAATGATTGGAAGCACTGGACAAAGGTCATGGGTGCAGAGCCAATTACTGAAGAAGAAGAGAGTGAAATGAAGCGTCAAATTTCTCGTCCAAGACCAGGGCATGCGGATTTAAATGGTGCGATTAAATATGGTCACCGTGATATGAGAAACGTATTAGAGCGCTCATCAGCACGCGAGACAACGGTTCGTGTAGCAGCAGGTGCAGTAGCGAAACAAATTTTGGCTCACCTTGGAATCAAAGTGGCTGGTCACGTCCTTGAAATTGGTGGAGTAAAAGCTTCCCATACCGCTTATGAATCTATTGAAGATTTGCAAAAAGTAACAGAAGAATCACCTGTTCGCTGCTATGACAGTGAAGCTGGTCAAAAAATGATGGATGCCATTGACGAAGCGAAGAAAAACGGCGATTCAATTGGTGGTATTGTCGAAGTCATCGTTGAAGGGATGCCAGTTGGAGTTGGCAGCTATGTGCACTATGACCGCAAACTGGATAGCAAGCTTGCAGGCGCAGTACTGAGTATCAACGCTTTTAAAGGTGTTGAATTTGGTATTGGCTTTGAGGCAGCTTCTAAAAATGGCAGTGAAGTTCATGATGAAATCATCTGGGATGAAGAAAAAGGCTATACGAGAAAAACAAACCGTTTAGGTGGTCTTGAAGGCGGAATGTCAACTGGCATGCCGATTGTCGTAAGAGGGGTTATGAAACCAATCCCAACCTTATACAAACCATTGCAAAGCGTGGATATTGAGACAAAAGAACCTTTCTCTGCAAGTATTGAGCGTTCTGACAGCTGTGCTGTTCCAGCCGCAAGTGTTGTGGCAGAAGCAGTCGTTGCATGGGAAATCGCCAATGCTGTAGTTGAGCAGTTTGGTCTTGATCAAATTGACCGCATTAAAGAAAATGTGGACAAAATGCGCCAGCTTCAGAGGGAGTTTTAATGAAAACACTGGAAGTGAAGACGTCTTCAGCCACTTATCCTGTATATATCGGTGATGGGATTAGACAAAATATCGTAGACTTGATTACTTCCACTGGGCGATCTTACACGAAGCTCTTCATCGTGACAGATTCAGCCGTCGATGCCCTTTATGGAGATGAAATGGTTCAATTACTGAAACAGAAATGGTCTGTACAAAAAGTAGTGGTGCCAAACGGAGAACAATCAAAATCTTTTACACAGTTTGAGCAGATTCATACGAAAGCCATCCAATTTCAACTCGACCGCTCCTCATGCATCATTGCATTAGGAGGCGGGGTGATTGGAGACTTGGCTGGCTTTGCTGCTGCCACTTATATGAGAGGCATTGATTTTATTCAAGTACCGACCACGCTGCTTGCACATGATAGTGCAGTCGGCGGAAAAACCGGAATCAATCATCCGCTCGGTAAAAATTTAATTGGTGCGTTTCATCAACCGGCAGCTGTCATCTATGATACAAGTATGCTAGAGACACTCTCACCAATAGAGCTGAGATCAGGCTTTGCTGAGGTGATAAAACATGCACTGATTTCAAGTGAAGTCTTTTTATCAGAACTGATGTCCATTCGTTCGTTGACAGAATTATCAAAGGATGAACTGGCACATATGCTTTATCAAGGGATTCAAGTGAAAGCATCCATTGTTCAAGAAGATGAAAAAGAACAAGGTGTGCGGGCATACTTGAATTTAGGTCATACACTAGGGCATGCCATTGAAGCGGAGTATGGATACGGTGCGATCACGCATGGAGATGCCATTGCAATTGGCATGCAGTTTGCTTTATATGTCAGTGAAAAAGAGCAAGGACTCAGCCTAGATCGTGAGAAACTTAAAGTGTGGATGAAAGAACTAGGGTTCCCAGTACAAGTCACACAAACGATTTCAACCAAAACATTTGTCGATCGCATGATTGGTGATAAGAAGGCAAGAGGCGGGAGTGTTCAGTTTGTTTTGCTAAAACAAGTTGGAGACGTCACCCTGCAATCTTTCACAAAAGATGAGCTGTATCACTGGCTCGAAGAATGGAAACGGGAGGAGGGCTGTCTATGATGTTTCGCGGGATACGCGGGGCTACAACTGTGACAGAAGATACAGAAACAGAAGTGTTAACCAAAACGAAGCAGCTGCTAGAAGCGATCATTTCAAAAAATCAAGTAGATCCAGAGCGTGTCGTGCAGATCTTGATTTCAGCTACACAAGATATTCACTCTGTTTTTCCAGCAAAAGCACTCAGGCAGTTTGAAGGATGGACCTATGTGCCTGTCACTTGTATGCAAGAGCTTGACATTGATGGAGGTCTAAAGAAGTGTATTCGCGTTTTAATGACCGTTCAGACAGATGTCAAGCAGGAAGACATACAGCACGTATACTTGGAAGAGGCTGTCACGCTTCGGCCTGATTTACAGTTGACAAAAAACAAGGAATTATAATACGATATGAACAGCCGAAGTTTACACACAGGTGTGAACGGCATTGCAAGCTTAGAGAAGATGAGAATGAGACTAGGGTAGTTGAGATGAGTAGAGTTGAGCAGAGATACGATACTTCTATTTAATCATACTGCCTAAAAGAGCGAAGCCTCTTTTAGGCTTATTTCGTATACTCAAACAAATCCTCAAGATGTCCCCTCATTCTCCTTAATTCCATTTAAGGAGTGTGCTTATGAAATCCCAATCAAACCTTACCCAATTTTTAAGAGACAGTCAGTTTTACAAAACCATCCCGATTGTTGAAACCATTACAGTTGATACGCTCTCACCCATTCAAATTGTTGAGAAACTGAAACAGGATATTGTGTATTTGCTAGAAAGCAAAGACGAATCTTCTAGCTGGTCGAGATATTCCTTTATCGGATTACATCCTTTTTTAACATTACATGACGAGCAAGACCATTATATTGCTCGTGACGCTGCAGGAAAGTCAGTGATGCAAAAAGCGGAGCTGAAAGAGTTGCTTGACTGGATGAAAGAGCAATATCAAATCAAGACACCTGAAATTGAGATCCCATTTACTGGCGGAGCCGTAGGGTACTTAAGTTACGACCTCATTCCAAACATTGAGCCGTCTGTTAAGCCGCATCCGAATGCATCAACAACAGATAATTGCACATTATTTGTTTGCCAAACAATGATCGCATTTGATCACGAAACAAACCAAGTTCATTTTATTCAGTACACGCAGCTGAACGGTCATGAAACAGAGGAAGAAAAAATTCTGGTTTATCAAGAAAATCAAAAGCAGCTTGAACTGATGATACAGCAGCTGCATACAAAAACTGATATGAAAGAATTGATTATCTCAGGGAATATGAATGAACCCCCTTCGTTTGAACAGGTGACGTCTACCTATGAAAAAGCAAAATTTTTAAAGGATGTCGAAAAAATCAAGGAGTATATTCGAGCGGGTGATATCTTCCAGGGTGTACTTTCTCAGCGTTTTGATATTCCAGTGACAGTGAGCTCATTTGAATTATATCGTGTGCTTCGGATCGTCAATCCATCACCGTATATGTATTTTATGAAATTAAAAGATCGAGACTTAGTCGGAAGCTCGCCAGAACGATTAATCCATGCGAAAAACGGTCACTTAGAAATCCATCCAATTGCTGGTACAAGAAAACGAGGAATGACAAAAGAAGAAGATGATGCACTAGCAAGAGAGTTGCTCGATGATGAAAAAGAAAAAGCAGAACATTACATGCTAGTGGATCTGGCTCGAAATGATGTGGGGCGTGTAGCAGAATACGGCAGTGTGTCTGTCCCAACTTTTACAAAAGTCGTGAACTTTTCGCACGTCATGCACATTATTTCTATTGTGACAGGGAAGCTGAAGCAGGATACACATCCAGTAGACGCGCTTATGTCCGCTTTTCCAGCAGGCACATTGACAGGCGCCCCAAAAATTAGGGCGATGCAATTATTAAACGAAATGGAGCCTGAGCCAAGAGAGACGTATGGCGGCTGTATTGCCTATATTGGTTTCGACGGCAATATCGATTCCTGTATTACCATTCGCACAATGAGCGTCAAACATCAGACTGCTTCAATACAAGCAGGTGCCGGCATTGTCGCTGATTCCGTTCCAGAAAACGAATGGGAAGAGACATGTAATAAGGCAGGAGCACTTCTAAAAGCCATTCAGCTTGCTGAACATATTTTCTCAGAAAAGGAGAGTGTGCCAAATGAATCAACGACTATCAGCTCTTGTTAATGGAGGAAAACTATCAGAAAAAGAAGCGAATGGCCTGATGCATGATATGATGAGCGGCTCGTTAACAGATGCTGAAGTCGCTGCTAGTCTATCTATTTTAGCGCATCGAGGAGAAACCGCTGAAGAAATGACAGGCTTCGTGAAAGCCATGAGGCAGCATGCAGCACCAGTAGAAAGGTCACTTGATGTCGTTGATACGTGCGGGACAGGAGGCGACGGTTTATCAACATTTAATATATCAACAGCCGCTGCCATCGTTGCTTCGGCTGCTGGGGCGAAAATCGCCAAGCACGGAAATCGTTCCGTCTCCTCTAAAAGCGGGAGTGCTGACGTGCTAGAATGTCTTGGTATTCAAATTCAATCCACACCTGAAGAAACAAGACGGCAAATACAGCAGAAAAACATGGGCTTTTTATTTGCACCGCTCTATCATTCTTCGATGAAACAAGTAGCCGCCGTACGCAAGCAGCTCGGATTTCGGACGGTATTTAACTTATTAGGACCGCTTTGCCACCCGATGCAGGCCAAAAAGCAAATCATCGGTGTGTATGCAAAGGAAAAGGCAAAGCTCATGGCGAAAGCTCTTGCTCCTTTAGAGCCAGAACATGTCCTGTTTGTTTGCGGAGATGATGGGCTGGATGAATTAACCATTACAGCAAATTCATACATCATTGAACTCAAAAAAGGTGTCATGACAGAATATACGTTAAACCCAGAAGACTTCGGACTTGAAAAAGGGCATTTATCAGACATTCAGGTCCAATCACCAGAAGAAAGCGCCAAATTGATTCAGAATATATTGAATTATCAAGCGGGTGGAGCACCGCTTCATATTACAGCGCTTAATGCTGGGGCCGCATTATATGTGGCAGGAAAAGCAGAGAGTCTGATGGCAGGAACAATGAAAGCATTAGAAACGATCAAAAACGGATCAGCTAAAGAACAATTAGCCCGTCTAAAACAAAAAACGAAAGAGGAAGAGATCTATGCTTAATCAAATTATCGCCCGTAAAAAAGAACATGTGAAAACCTTGCAATTACCTGAGGATGGACATTATGAAAGACGATCATTTAAAGAATCCCTTATGAATCCTCACCGCTCGATTGGACTGATTGCTGAGGTGAAAAAAGCGTCTCCTTCCAAAGGAATCATTCAGCCTCATTTTGATCCTTTACAGACAGCAAAAGCATACGAAGCATCAAATGCAGATTGTTTATCTGTCTTAACGGATGAACCGTTTTTCCAAGGGAAAAACGAATATTTGTCTCTTATTAAAGAACACATCACACGTCCTATTCTAAGAAAAGATTTCATTATTGACTCTATACAAGTAGAAGAATCGAAACGGATAGGGGCAGATGCCATTTTATTAATTGGAGAGGTGCTTGAGCCGCAAAAGCTGTATGAGCTCTATACAGAAGCGAAAGAAAAAGGACTGGATGTCCTCGTTGAAGTACATGCAGCACATACACTAGAAAAGATCTTACACCTATTCACTCCTGAGATCATCGGTGTGAACAACCGGAATCTCAATACGTTTACAACAACAGTTGAACAAACAAAAGAGATCGCGCCACTTGTTCCAAAAGACGTATTACTAGTAAGTGAAAGCGGCATAAAGACATTTGATGATCTGACCTTTGTGAAACAGCACGGAGCAAACGCCGTTCTTGTTGGTGAATCTTTAATGAGGGAACAATCACAGGAGAAAGCCGTTCAGGCATTGTTCGGAGAATGAATAGGATGAAACCTTATTTAAAATATTGCGGGGCTGTCTCACAAGAGGATGTCGCATGCATCTCGCAATCACAAGCGGATGCCATCGGTTTTATTTTTGCCCCGAGTAAAAGACGAGTTCATCCAGATCAAGTGAAACACTGGCTGTCACAAGTAAAATGCAAAAAAGAGATAGTGGGCGTATTTGTGAATGAAAAAACACCAAAAGTGTGCGAGATCACAAACAACCTCCCCTTAGATATTGTGCAGCTCCATGGCGATGAGACGCCAGAAGTTGCAAATGACATCAAACAGCAAACGAAGGCTCTCGTTTGGAAAGTGTTCCATCACGAGCCCGATGTAAACGACACACTTGAACATATGACGGCATTCGCTCCAAGTGTCGACGGTTTTCTCATTGATGCGAAAGTGAAAGGAATGAGAGGCGGTTCTGGAACAGCTTTTGCATGGGAGGCAGTGCCTTCATATGTTCAGCATGCAAAACAACTGGGGAAAACTTGCGCCATTGCTGGCGGGATCACGCCAGACACCATAACAGATCTGCTTGCTTTTGGTCCAGACGCCATAGACCTTTCAAGCGGTATAGAAGAAAACGGGAAGAAAAGCAGTACAAAGATGAAAGCGCTCGAAGAAAGGATGTTGAACCATGTACGCATATCCAAATGAGATTGGCAGATATGGAGAATTTGGAGGGAAATTCGTTCCTGAAACGCTCATGCAGCCACTAGAAGAGATCGAACAAGCTTTTCGTGAATTAAAAGAAGACCCTGCTTTTCAAAAGGAATATATATCGCTTTTGAAAAACTATTCAGGCAGACCAACTGCACTCACATACGCTGATCAATTATCGGCATATCTCGGCGGTGCTAAAATCTATTTAAAAAGAGAAGATTTAAACCATACAGGCGCTCATAAAATTAACAATGCGCTTGGGCAGGCACTGCTAGCGAAAAAAATGGGGAAATCAAATATCATCGCCGAAACAGGAGCAGGTCAGCACGGTGTAGCTGCTGCAACAGTGGCGGCAAAATTCGGTTTATCCTGCACTGTATTTATGGGAAAAGAAGATGTGGAAAGACAATCACTCAATGTGTTCCGAATGAAACTACTCGGCGCTGAAGTCATGCCTGTTACTAGCGGGAACGGAACATTAAAGGATGCAACCAATGAAGCCATCCGCTATTGGGTCCAGCATTGCAGTGACCACTTTTATATGATCGGCTCAGTCGTTGGACCTCATCCGTATCCTCAAATCGTCAGTGAATTTCAGCGGATGATCGGAGATGAGGCAAAAGCACAGATACTTGAAAAGGAAGGGCAGCTTCCTCATAAAGTCGTTGCCTGTGTTGGCGGCGGAAGCAATGCGATAGGAATGTACCGGGCGTTCTTAGATGAAGAGGTCGATATCATTGGTGTAGAAGCTGCTGGGAAAGGAATCGACACTCCGCTTCATGCAGCAACCATCACGAAAGGGACAAAAGGTGTCATACATGGATCTTTGACATACTTGATCCAAGACGAATTTGGTCAAATTATTGAGCCCTATTCCATTTCAGCTGGATTAGACTATCCGGGGATCGGGCCAGAGCATGCGTACTTGCATGCGAGCGGCCGGGTTCAATATGTGAGTGCGACAGATCAAGAAGCACTAGATGCGTTAAAGCTGCTCACAGAAAAAGAAGGAATCCTGCCAGCGATCGAATCTGCACATGCTTTAGCAAAAGCGTTTGAGATGAGCCAGAACATGAGTGAAGACGACATTGTTCTTGTCTGCTTGTCAGGCAGAGGAGATAAGGACGTGCATACATTAATGAATGTGCTTGAAAGTGAGGGTGAAACAAAATGATCACATTTCAATTAGAACAAGGTCAGAAATTATTTATTCCATTTATTACAGCGGGTGATCCATCAGAAGAGATCACCATTGATTTAGCCCTCGCGCTTCAAGCAGCAGGGGCACATGCGATTGAACTAGGTGTGCCGTATTCCGATCCGTTAGCGGACGGCCCTGTCATTCAAAGAGCTTCTAAAAGAGCACTTCATCATGGTATGAATATCGTAAAAGCGATAGAATTAGCAGGAAAGATGAAAAAAAACGGCGTAAAAATTCCTGTAATTCTATTTACGTATTATAATCCTGTGTTACAATTAGACACAGAATACTTTTTCGCTTTACTGCGCAAAAATCATATTTCGGGACTCTTAACACCCGACTTGCCTTTTGAAGAGAGCAGCGAGCTACAGAAGAACTGTCAAGCACACGACATTTCATATATATCACTCGTTGCACCAACAAGTAAGGAACGATTAGAAAAAATTGTAGAGCAGGCAGAAGGTTTTGTGTATTGTGTTTCATCTCTCGGCGTCACAGGTGTCAGACAATCTTTCGACGCATCGATTACAGATTTTATTCAACAAGTGAAAGAGCTGAGTCAAATACCAGTTGCTGTAGGTTTTGGTATTTCAACAAGAGAACAAGTAGACTCAATGAATAAAATGAGTGATGGTGTCGTTGTCGGCAGTGCGCTTGTCAAAAAAATTGAAGAGCTTCAAGAACAATTAGTAGCAAGTGATACACGCCAAGAGGCTTTAAGAGAATTTGAAACATATGCAAAAACATTTAGTCCCCTCTATTCATTCAAATGAGGTGAAACATTTTGCAAATCAAAGATCAATTAAAACAGCTAAAACCGTATCAACCTGGTAAACCAATTGAAGAGGTCAAAAAAGAATATCAATTAGACAAAATTGTGAAATTGGCTTCAAATGAAAACCCTTTTGGATGTTCCACACATGCAAGAGAGGCCATACAAGCTGAACTTGAACATTTAGCGATTTATCCAGACGGATACAGCGCAAGTTTAAGAACGGAACTGGCTGAGTTTCTTCAAGTAAATGAAAAACAATTAATATTCGGGAATGGCTCAGATGAACTTGTGCAAATTATTGCTAGGGCATTCCTTGATCAACATACAAATACGGTGATCCCATCTCCGTCATTCCCGCAATACCGTCACAATGCAGTAATTGAGCATGCAGAGATTAGAGAAGTACCACTTCTAAATGGTGGAGCTCATGATCTAAAGGGAATGCTGGATGCGATGGATGACAACACAAAAGTCGTTTGGGTGTGTAACCCGAACAATCCGACAGGAAATCATTTGTCAGAATCTGAGCTCGTATCGTTTTTAGATCAAGTGCCTGCTCACGTGCTTGTCGTTCTAGATGAAGCATATTTTGAATATGTTCGCGCGGAAGACTTTCCGAACAGTTTATCTCTATTAAAAGCCTATCAAAATGTCATTGTATTGCGCACATTCTCTAAAGCATATGGACTTGCGGCACTTCGAGTAGGTTATGGGGTTGCTTCAGAGGAATTGATTACCGCCATTGAACCTGCGAGAGAGCCCTTTAATACAAGTCGTATCGCTCAGGCAGCTGCACGTGCAGCCATTAAAGATCAAGACTTCATTCAATCGTGCAGACAAAAAAATGAAGCAGGTCTCAAACAATATCAAGAATTTGCAGACCGTTTTGGATTATTTATCTATCCATCTCAAACAAACTTTGTGCTGATTGATTTTAAAAGAGATGCAGATGAGTTGTTCAATGCACTTTTGAAAAAGGGCTACATCGTTCGATCTGGTCAAGCTCTCGGATTCCCAACTTCTTTACGTATTACTGTTGGAACAATGGAGCAAAATGAAGAAATCCTAACTACACTTGCCGATTTATTACAAGGCATTCGTGCGTAGCATAACAATGAAGTCATATCCTGTTTATGGGATATGGCTTTCGTTGTAACTCATCCAATATACATATAAGCTATTGAAACAGCTTGTTTAATTTTCGCGAAAAATCAGGTGATGAACATGAATGAAGCAAACGAAACCATATTAATCGCTGGGCTCGGTTTAATTGGTGGTTCTATTGCACTGTCGATTAAAAAAGAATTTCCACATAAAAAAATTGTAGGCTATGATGTCTCTAAAGAACAAATGATTGCTGCAACAAAACTAGGAATCATCGACGCGACTGCCGAGTCCTTGATGGAAGGCTTAAAAGCATCAGCAACGATTATTTTGGCAACGCCAGTACAACAAACCGTCAAAATGTTAAGTGATATTGCGGCATCTGGAATTGAAAGAGAGCTCACGATTACGGATGTAGGGAGCACAAAGCAAAAGGTCGTTCACTTTGCTGAAAAAACGTTGCCTGATCATTACCAATTTATTGGCGGGCATCCGATGGCAGGATCTCATAAGTCAGGTGTCATTGCAGCGAAAGACTTTTTATTTGAAAATGCATTCTACATTTTAACGCCAGCAAAGGTAACAAGTCGTCAGGCTGTTGACCGTTTGAAGGATCTACTGAAGGGAACCAATGCTCATTTCATTGAAATGACACCCGAAGAACATGATGCTGTGACAAGTGTGATTAGTCACTTTCCACATATCGTCGCTGCCAGTCTTGTGCATCAAGCGCATCATTTTGAAGAAGAATTTCCTCTTGTAAAACGGTTTGCTGCTGGAGGCTTTCGAGATATTACCCGTATTGCATCAAGTAATCCTGCAATGTGGCGCGATATCCTTTTGCACAATAAAAACAAGATTTTAGACCGATTTCATGAATGGAAAAAAGAGATTGACCGCATTGAATCCTTTGTGCAACAAGAAGATGCTGAGGGGTTATTCTCTTATTTCCAAGAGGCCAAGGAATATCGCGACGGCCTGCCTCTGAGGAAAAAAGGAGCTATCCCTGCTTTTTATGATCTTTATGTCGATGTGCCGGATCATCCTGGTGTTATTTCGGAAATTACAGGATATCTAGCAAATGAAAACATCAGTATTACAAATATCCGTATTATTGAAACGCGAGAAGACATTAACGGGATTTTACGCATTAGTTTTCAAACAGATGACGATCGAAAGCGGGCAGAACTCTGTATAAAAAATAGAGCAAATTACGATACATTTTATGCTGATTGAGGTGAGGAAGATGAAAATTCATAAAAGTGCTCCTATGAATGGAGAAATTCATATTCCAGGAGATAAATCCATTTCTCATAGATCTGTGATGTTTGGCGCTATTGCTGACGGGACTACAGTAGTAAAAAACTTTCTTCCTGGCGCTGATTGTTTAAGCACGATTGATTGTTTTAGAAAAATGGGTGTCGACATCGAACAAAGAGGTACAGATGTTGTCATTCATGGTAAGGGATTAAAAGGACTTAAAGAGCCGAGTGATATTCTCGATGTCGGTAACTCTGGCACGACCATTCGTTTAATGATGGGAATCTTGGCTGGCTGTGAGTTCCACAGTACGCTGATCGGAGATGAAAGTATTGCCAAAAGACCGATGAAACGGGTAACAGGTCCGCTAAGACAATTAGGAGCCAAGATAGATGGCAGAGCAAGTGGCGAGTATACACCGCTTTCTATACGTGGGGGCAATTTAAAAGCTATCTCTTATGAGTCTCCGGTTGCAAGTGCGCAAATTAAATCGGCTGTCCTTTTAGCTGGACTGCAGGCAGAAGGAACAACGACGTTAACTGAACCGCATAAATCAAGAGACCATACCGAAAGAATGTTATCAATGTTTGGGGTCTCGCTACATGAAGATGCACAAAGTGTTTCAATTGAAGGTGGACAAACGTTAAAAGCAACAGATGTATTTGTCCCTGGAGATATTTCTTCAGCTGCATTTTTCTTAGTGGCTGGATCTATCGTTCCAAACAGCCGGATTGTATTGAGAAATGTCGGTTTGAACAAAACGAGAACTGGTATTATAGATGTGCTAAAACAAATGGGTGCAGACCTCGACATTCAAGAAGTGGATGCTAAAGGCGGAGAACCGTACGGTGATTTAACGATCTCTACCTCTTCATTAAAAGGGATCGACATTTCAGGTGATATGATCTCTAGACTGATCGACGAAATTCCTATTATTGCGCTCCTAGCTACTCAAGCAGAAGGAACAACGATCATTAAAGATGCCGCTGAATTAAAAGTGAAAGAAACCAATCGTATTGATACAGTCGTTTCAGAACTTAAAAAACTAGGTGCTCATATTGAAGCAACAGATGATGGAATGAAGATTCATGGTAAAACGAGCCTTAAAGGCGGCGCAGTCGTCTCAAGCTACGGAGATCATCGAATTGGTATGATGTTAGGAATTGCGGCATGTATAACAGAGCAAGCAATCGAGATTGAAGATACAGATGCAGTACGTGTATCTTACCCAAATTTCTTTGAACACATTGAATACTTAACGCAAACAGTCTGAGGATTTCCTCAGGCTTTTTCTTTCCTTTTGCATATTTGAAAGAACTATAGCATAGCTTGTCTCAAGGTGAAACCTTGAAAAAGAGCATTTTGCTGATTCAAAAACAATTTTTTAGCGTATTCGGTTTACAAATCGTCAGTTTAGTAAAGTATTGATTGAAAAAGAGTCTTCAAAACACAAAAATGGCTTCATGTTAAAAGAGCAACATATTTGCTGGATATGCAGCTGTCGATTATGATATGAAGTAACAACAGTTTAGGTTTTTGGAAACAGAAAGGAACGGTTTGATTTGAATAGTTCATTACAAGAAGCCATAAAATTAGTTGAGGCGGGTGAGACTGAAAAGGGACTCCAAACACTTGCTCAAGCAGAGAAGCATCTTCATGATGAAGAAAAAGCGCAGGCAGCTCAGTTATATTATGACTGGGGAGATATTGACAAAGCACGGAATCTCATTAGTGATTTACATGATTTATATCCAGAAGAAACAGGATTAACTTGTTTTTATGCAGAGCTGTTAATTGACTCTGATGAAGAAGAGAAGGCAATAGCAGTTCTTGAAACGATTCCTGAAGATGACGATGCGTATCCAGAGAGTTTATTGTTAATGGCAGATTTGTATCAAATGCAAGGACTATTTGAAGTCAGTGAACAAAAGCTTTTAAAAGCGAAAGAGTTACTACCTCATGAAGCCGTCATTAATTTTGCTTTAGGGGAATTGTATTTTTCTCAAGGTCTTTCAAAGAAAGCAGCCGACTATTTCTACAAAGTGGCCGATCAACAAAATGAAATTGGTGGTGTCAATGTATATCAGCGGCTCGCTGAATCATTAAGCACAGCTGGAGAATTTGAAGATGCCCTTGAATGGTATGAAAAGGCTGTAAAGGATCAAGTGGATCCAAATACACTTTTCGGCTACGGATTTACAGCGATGAGGGCTGGCAGAACGAAAACGGCTATTCAGCAGCTTTCTGAACTAAAAGATATTGATCCTTCGTATTCGTCACTTTATATGCCTTTAGCTAAAAGCTATGAGGAAGAAGGACTATATCATGAAGCTTTAGAGATAGTAAAAGAAGGAATTAAAGTGGATGAGTATAACAAAGAGTTATATTTATATGGGGCAAAGATTGATTTGAAAAATGGCCATTCGGAAGATGCGAAAAAATTGCTTCAAGAAGCACTTGCTCTTGATCCAGGATATATTGAAGCGGTTCAAACGCTGCTTGCGATCTATTTAAATGAAGAGCTGTTTGATGAAATTCTGGATGTGATTAAAGAGGTTAAAAGCTTTGGGGAAGAAGATCCAAAATGGAATTGGTATGCTGCTTCTGCTTCTGTCGGACGAGAAGAATACGATGAAGCCGCTGAGTATTTCAAACTTGCTCTGCCTGATTTTGATGAGGAACGTGACTTTTTATATGAATATGCTTCGTTCCTTTTAGAAGAAGGCAGACAAAAAGAAGCCTTGCCGTTATTACGAAAAGTTCTTCAGAAAGATGGCACGAATGAAGAAATTGAAGAAACGATTTTAAGAATTGAAGACGAAATTTCCTTATAGTTTGCAGGAATGAAGAACTGGTTTGTTGAATAATTCATGTATAGCAATTTAATTTACGATAGAGGAGGGAATAACATGCAGACCCCTGTTTCTGTCAATGAAAAGAAGGAATTTATCCGGTGGTTCTTAAACCATTATCAGTTAAAGCGAAGAGAGTGTGTTTGGATATTAAATTATTTAATGAGTCACGACTCTTTGATGGAAAAGGTTCATTTTGTAGAGCAAGCAGAATTTTGCCCAAGGGGAATTATTATGTCAACACACTGTGTGGATGAAGTTCCCTTTAGATTTTATAAAGAAAATATCATGACGACAGATGCAGAAAAATCATTTCATGATATTCGTTTGAATAAACAGCAAGATTTGTTTATTCAATTGAATTTCCGATCTGCATATCGTTCGCCGGAATATGCCGCTGTACTTGAAACAAATCCTCATATTCCTAAAGATCTTTATGAAAATGAAAAAGATAAAGATCTTGCTGAGAAAGTGCTAGAGCATTCTATTGCTACTTTCCAAAAAGAACGGCTGATGAAAGAAATCGATGAAGCGCTTGACCGTCATGATCAAGAAACATTTAATAAGTTAGCAAAAGAATTAAGCCTATTATCATAAACCAAGCCAATAAGCCTTGCCCTATACAGGCAGGGCTTATGTGATGAAAGAGGGGAACTAGATGAAGTTTCAGTCGGAGGACGCGGATCTCTTTTTACAATCTAAAGATTACATTGATACCGCTATCATTCCATTAGTTGGGATAGATGCAAGCCATATCAAACAAACCGTGTCTTTAGGTGAGTTTACAATGCTTGTGGCAGAGGATCTTGAAAGGCAACTGAAAGGCAGAGTGTTTCTTTTTCCTCCACATACATATTTAGAAGTAAAGCAAGAAGACATACTTGCAGTAAAACAATCATTGCAAGAACATTTTCAGCATGTTGTGTTTATCACATCTGATACCAAATGGAAAGAACAGCTAGAAGTGAGCGAATCGGCATTTATATTGCAGTCTGTTCCGCTTGAGCATTTAAAGGTCAATTTAAAGCAAAAAGTCATTCAAGACAGTGTAGAACAAATTTTGAACTTTTTGTTACAAAAATGGAACCCTTCATAAAAACCCTTACATTTGCATTGTACATAGCTTTTTAGGCTGTTGACCTTGTGAATAGATTGATATATTATGAGGGTGTCCTAGTTTTATGAAATTTTTTCTAATTCAGTTATAAAGTAGCTGACGACCTGAGGGGGGGAGAAAAAAATGAGCGAGAAGAGACATGGAGTGTCCAGGCGTCAATTTTTGAATTACACGTTGACCGGCGTGGGGGGATTTATGGCCGCTGGAATGCTCATGCCTATGGTTCGCTTTGCGCTTGACCCTGTGCTAAAAGGAACAGAGGATCAGGATATGGTTCAAGTTGTCAGTGTAGATGAACTGACAAAAGAACCGAAGCGCTTTGACTTTAAAATTGATCAAGTAGATGCATGGTATGAGTCAAAGGAATCTAGGTCTGCATGGGTGTACAAAGAAGGGGATGAAATTGTCGCTTTATCGCCAATCTGTAAACATTTGGGATGTACAGTGAACTGGAACAGTGATCCGAAAAATCCAAACAAATTTTTCTGCCCATGCCATTATGGGCTGTACGACAAGGATGGTACAAACGTACCCGGAACTCCACCGCTTGCACCGCTTGATCATTATAAGCAGCAAGTGAAGGACGGATACCTCTATCTTGGAAAAGCTGTGCCGAAAGGGGAAGGGTAACGATGCTTAACAAGATTTACGATTGGGTAGATGAGCGGCTGGACATCACACCGATATGGAGAGACATTGCGGATCATGAAGTGCCTGAGCACGTCAATCCAGCACATCATTTCTCTGCTTTTGTGTATTGTTTTGGCGGTTTAACGTTTTTTGTGACGGTCATTCAAGTCCTTTCGGGCATGTTTTTAACGATGTATTATGTACCGGATATTAAAAACGCATGGGAATCTGTCTATTATTTGCAAAATGAAGTGGCATTCGGACAGATTGTAAGAGGGATGCACCACTGGGGTGCGAGTCTAGTCATTGTTATGATGTTTTTACATACGCTGAGGGTCTTTTTCCAAGGGGCGTATAAAAAGCCTAGAGAGCTAAACTGGATTGTCGGTGTGCTCATTTTCTTTGTGATGCTTGGACTTGGTTTTACAGGATATCTTTTACCGTGGGATATGAAGGCGCTATTTGCGACGAAGGTTGGTCTTCAAATTGCAGAGGCGACACCTTTCATTGGGAAAGAGATTAAAACGCTGCTTGCAGGTCATCCTGACATTGTAGGTGCACAAACGCTGACGAGATTTTTCGCTATCCATGTCTTTTTCTTGCCAGCGGCATTATTTGGGCTGATGGCTGCCCACTTTATTATGATTCGTAAGCAAGGAATTTCTGGACCGCTGTAAAATTTTGCGTTTGATGAATGTTCAATGAGGAGGGGATGACTTTGCATAGGGGAAAAGGGATGAAGTTTGTCGGAGATTCCAGAATACCGGCAGAAAGAAAACCTAACATACCTAAAGACTATTCCGAATATCCGGGAAAAACCGAAGCCTTTTGGCCGAACTTTCTTTTAAAGGAATGGCTTGTAGGTGCTGTTTTTTTAATTGGATTTCTTGTCCTAACTGTTGTTCATGCACCTCCGCTTGAGCGGATGGCTGATCCGACAGATACGGGCTATATTCCGCTGCCAGACTGGTATTTCCTATTTTTGTACCAGTTGTTAAAATATGAGTTTGCTGCAGGGAGCTATACGGTAGTTGGCGCAATGATTATGCCTGGAATTGCGTTTGGTGCTCTTTTACTCGCACCATTTCTTGATTCTGGTCCTGAACGCAGGCCATATCGAAGACCAATTGCAGTTGGGATGATGATTCTTGCAGTTGGTGCAGCAACCTATTTAACATGGGAATCTGTTGCTACTCATGACTGGGAAGCAGCAGCGAAGCAAGGTGAAATCAAGAAAGAAGCAGAGATTGATACCTCAGCTGAAGAGTATAAAATCTATCAAGAGCAGACATGTATCTCCTGTCACGGAGATAATATGCAAGGCGGGGCAGCTGGACCGTCACTTGTTGACAATGGTTTAGCACCAGAGGAAATTGCGAAAATCGCTGTAGAAGGTAAAGGCAACATGCCTAAGGGCATTTTTAAAGGCAGCGATGAAGAACTTGAAAAGCTCTCGAAATATTTATCTGAGGTCAAATCTAAATAATTCAGTTGTTTAAATGCAAGTACAAGGATATACTCAAAAGGAGAAAAAAGCTGGCGCTGTCAGCTTTTTTCTGATTTTAACAGATCGTGAGTGAAGAGAAATATGAGATGGATTCAATATCTGCTAGCCACACGCTACATGCTTGTGCTGGTGCTCATTGTCAACTTTCTTGGCACTGTGTACGGCTACTACTGGTATATCCCGCAGCTCGTTGAGACGCCGGCTATCTTTTTACCTTTTGTACCGGACAGTCCGACGGCAAGCTTTTTCTTTTTATTTGTATTACTAGCCTTTCTAATGAAACGCCATGCTCCTTATTTTGAAGCACTGGCCCTTGTCACCTTGATCAAATATGGATTATGGGCTGTAGGGATGAATCTTTTCGTGCTCGTTTCTGTTGATGATTTTCCGTGGGAAGGATATATGCTAATTGGTTCGCACTTTGCGATGGCGGTACAGGCTGTGTTATTTGCGCCGTATTATCGTTTTCACATGCGTCATTTGGCTGTAGCAGGCATATGGATTTTACATAATGATGTGATTGATTATGTATTTGGAATGATGCCGCGTTATTCTATGCTTTCTGCCTATTCAAATGAGATCGGCTACGTGACGTTTTGGTTAAGTATTGCCGTTCTTCTTGTTTCGTATTATCTTGTCATCTCGAAAAAATCGGTCAAGCTTGAACTCCCTTAACAATGTTGGTCTAACCTTGTCCTTTTCTTCATACGCTGTATGGAGAAAGGCTAGGAGGGACTTGCATGAAACGAAAGTCAATCGCGATGATTCTATTATTATTTCTCGTCTTGCATCCAGCTGCTGTAAAAGGTGAGGAAACAACAGCTGCTAAAGCGCTGCAAGAATTAACGGAACTATCAGATTCAATCTTTCAATTAACGAGACAAGCTAAATATGATGAGGCATTACAAGTTGCATTGTATGCTGAAAAGACATTTAAAGCTGAGAATTGGCGTGGAACTCTGACGAATACGCAGGTTCGGCAAATTACACTTGGCTATCAAGATATCATTAAAGGACTCCCGCAGGAAGACTTAAATGAGCGCGAAAAACTTCGGTATGCCTCTCAGTTTAGAATGCTTCTCGATGCGATACAATCAAATTCAGAACCTCTTTGGGGATCTCTCGAGAAGCCGATTATGGGGTCTTTTCCGACATTAAAGAAAGAAGTAAAAGATCCAGAATCGACGACGTTCTATGAAACTTGGAATGAGCTGGTTTCATTGTATGATATGATTTATCCGAGTTTAACCATTGATATCTCGCCTGAAAAGCTGCAAACGATTAAGCAGCACATGGAAGTAATTGAACAAGGTGAATTTTTAAAAGCATCTAGTGGGACAAAGCTTGAGCGTCTCACGAAACTCGAAGAAGATTTATCAAGTGTGTTTGCGAACGTTGATCAAGATGAAGCGGATCCATCGCTTTTATGGGTCATTTTAACAACAGGAAGTATGATTTTACTCACTTTAACGTATGTTGGGTTTAGGAAATACCGTGCTGAAAAAGAAAAAAAGCAAAAGCGACAAGCCGATTATCCAAAGTCATAAAAAAAGAAGCACCGTTATCGGGCTTCTTTTTTAGTGGGGATTGAGCGGCTTTTTATGTTCATCTAATGTGAAGCCTTCACCAAGTACGTCATGCACGTCACTCACTGATACAAAGGCATGAGGATCGACGGAAGTTACGACGCTCTTGAGGTGGACAAGCTCATTTTTTGGAACGACGCAGTAAAGAACGTTGCGTTCCTGTTTCGTATAGGAGCCGACACCCTTTAAAATGGTCACTCCGCGCTCCATTTCCTCTGTGATTTTCTTTTGAATGATGTCATCCTTTTCAGAAATAATCATCGCTCCTTTGGCAGCGTATGCGCCTTCTTGCATGAAATCGATGACTTTTGCAGCAACAAATACGGCAACAAGTGTATACATGGCTTCTTTGTAATTTAAATAGGTGAGAGAGATGGTAATGACGCACGCGTCGAAGATAAACATCGTTCTTCCCATTGCGACTTGATAATGTTTGTTGATCAGTCTTGCAATAATGTCCACGCCGCCTGTTGTCCCGCCGAATTTAAAGATGATTCCGAGGCCTGTTCCGATAAACACACCTGCAAAAAGTGCGGCTAAGGCTAAATCGTGCTGAAGAGGCATATGTATTTGAAAGCGCTGGAAGATGGCTAGAAAGACAGAAAGACTGACGGTTCCGACAATTGTATATGTAAACATGGTTCTGCCAAGCATTTTCCAGCCGATAAAAAAGATCGGAATGTTTAACACAAGGTTTGAAATAGATGGGTCAATGTGAAATAGAAAATATAAAAGCAGTGTGATACCTGTAAATCCGCCTTCCGCCAAGTTGTTCTGCATATTAAAATGAACAAGGCCGAAAGAAAAAATCGCAGATCCTATTAAAATAAATACGATATTTTTAAGACGAATTTCTTTTAGCAAAAGATCACTCCTTTTTTTGCTTAGACAGCGATAATATTATATGGTATGGAAGAGAAACAAGCAAACTGAGTTTTAAACATTTGTCAAATATTTATGATTTCGCTAACATGTAAGAGATGGATAGGAGGATGAGCTTCATGACGAATGAAAAAACGCTGCGTCACGTGCAGCAAGAAGTCGATGATTACATAGGACAATTTAAAGAAGGCTATTTCAGCCCGCTTGCCATGATGGCCCGTCTGACAGAAGAATTAGGTGAGCTGGCAAGAGAGGTTAACCATTACTATGGAGAAAAGCCGAAAAAAACAACGGAAACAGAGAAAAGCATGGAAGAAGAAATTGGTGATGTGCTGTTTGTGTTAACATGCCTTGCCAATTCACTCAATATATCACTTGAAGAAGCCCATGATCGTGTGATGCATAAATTCAATACAAGAGACAAAGACCGCTGGACGAAAAAAGAAGGGAAGTAGAGAAGATGACGAATCAAACCATCAAAGTTGTAATCGCTGGAGCAAGAGGAAGAATGGGGATAGAGGCTGTCAAGCTGGCAGAAGAAACAAGCCATTTTGAACTAGTAGCAGCACTTGATCACACACATGAGGGGAAAAAGCTATCTGATGTGCTTCATACAACATCTGATGCGCCCATTTATACGGATATTGACGTGTGTCTTT
>NZ_JBPAFI010000001.1:106001-261873 GCF_050864245.1 Bacillus sp. XT-4 | reverse complement strand
TTAGTCAGGAATTTAAATAAAGGTACGTTTGATTTTCGAGATGTAGCAAAAAACGGAGGAACACATGAAACCACTTGATATCCTTGCATTCGGTGCCCATAGCGATGATGTAGAGATCGGTATGGGTGGAACGATTGCAAAATACGTAAAAAAAGGGGCACGTGTTGGGATTTGTGACTTGACTCAGGCTGAATTATCTTCAAATGGAACGGTTGAAAGCCGAAAAGAAGAAGCCAGAGCAGCCGCTGCCATTTTAGGCGTCACGACTCGAATCCAGCTCACGCTGCCAGATAGAGGACTTTATCTCAATGACGAAGCGATGAAAGAAATTGCAGGTGTCATCCGAACATACAAACCGAGACTTATTTTTGCCCCGCACCACCAAGATCGACATCCTGATCATGGTCATGCGGGTTCACTTGTAGAAGAGGCCGCTTTTTCTGCAGGTATACATAAATTTGAAGATTCATACAAGCAGCCAGCGCATAAAATAAGCCAGATGTATTATTACATGATTAACGGCCACCATCGTCCAGATTTTGTGATCGATATCTCAGACGAGATGAACCAAAAAATTGATAGCTTACATGCGTATAAAAGCCAATTTGTCAAAACAGAGAGTTCAGTGGAGACACCGCTTGTAAATGGTTATATTGATTTTGTCAAAATGAGAGAGTCGATGTATGGAAGGGAAGTCAATAAACCTTTTGCAGAAGGGTTTCTGACAAAGAAGCCACTTTTGATGGACGATGACTTACTTGGGGGGTAATTATGAAAAAATTGAAGATCGGAATCACTTGTTATCCGAGTGTTGGCGGTTCGGGCATTATTGCCACAGAGCTTGGAAAACGTTTAGCTGAAAAAGGGCACGATGTTCATTTCATTACCTCAAGTATTCCGTTTAGACTCAATAAAGTGTATCCGAATATTTATTTTCATGAGGTGGATGTCAATCAATATGCTGTGTTTCAATATCCGCCTTATGACCTTGCACTGGCAAGTAAACTCGCAGAAGTGGCAAAACGAGAGAAGCTTGATATTATTCATGCGCATTATGCGGTCCCTCACGCCGTCTGTGCGTTCTTAGCTAAGCAAATGACTGGACAGTCTGTCAAAGTCGTCACCACGCTTCACGGGACGGATATTACGGTTTTAGGCTATGACCCATCTTTAAAGGAAGTCATCCGGTTTGCGATCGAATCATCTGACCGCGTAACGGCTGTATCACATTCATTAGCTGCGCAGACATACGATCTGATTAAACCGAATAAAAAAATTGATACGATCCATAATTTCGTCGATGAGCGCGTATATTTGCGTGAAGATCACGAAGTGCTGAAGACGCATTATGGTCTTCTGCAGGATGAGAAGGTCGTCATTCATGTATCAAATTTCCGTAAAGTGAAGCGGGTGCATGACGTGATCCATGTGTTTAAACAGATTTCTGAACAGGTGAATGCAAAACTGCTACTGATTGGGGACGGACCTGAAAAATCGGTTGTTTGCGAGCTTGTGAAAAAGCTTGGATTAACGGACCGCGTGTTATTTTTAGGAAAGCAAGAGAAAGTGGAGGAGCTCTATTCGATTAGTGATTTGAAGCTGCTGCTTTCTGAGAAAGAGAGTTTTGGTCTTGTACTACTTGAAGCAATGGCATGCGGAGTACCTTGTATAGGAACAGACGTTGGAGGAATTCCAGAGGTGATTGCACATGGAGAGACAGGATTCCTTGTTCCGCTTGGTGATGTAGATGGAGCAGCAAAACATGCCATCACTATTCTGAAAGACAATGCGCTCCATCAGCAAATATCGATGGCAGCCAAGTCTAGTGTGGAAGCCAATTTCTCTTCTGACAAAATTGTGAGAGAGTATGAAGAGCTTTACTTAGAATTGATCGAAGGTGATGTTGAAGATGAATGAACCATTCACACATGCGATCCCTATTTTACATACACTGCACGAACATGGGTATCAAGCTTATTTTGTCGGCGGTGCGGTGAGAGATGTCCTTTTAGGCAGGGAAGTTGGGGATATCGATATTGCGACAGATGCCACACCTGATGTGGTGGAGTCTTTATTTGATAAAACAGTAGATGTCGGCAAAGAGCATGGCACTGTTATTGTTTTACTTGACGGGGTCAGCTATGAGGTCACTACGTTTCGGACTGAATCAGAATATGAAGACTTTCGCCGGCCTAAAGAAGTGGCGTTTATTTCATCACTAAAAGAAGATCTTTTAAGAAGAGATTTAACGATCAATGCAGTAGCCATGGATATTCATGGTGACATCATTGACCATGTAGGCGGCAAGCGGGATATTAAGCGGAGACGAATTCAAACGGTTGGAGATCCTGCGTGCCGCTTTCAAGAAGACGCGCTTCGGATGATGAGAGCGGTGCGGTTTTTAAGCCAGCTCGGGTTTGAGCTTTCTAAAGAGACGGAAGAAGCAATGAAAAAAGATAAACATCTGCTTGCCAACATCTCTGTTGAACGCAAAAAAATCGAAATGGAAAAACTTTTAAAAGGCCGCTACTGTGAGCAAGCCATCAAGGTGCTCATCTCCACCAAATTGTATGAAGAATTGCCCGGCCTCAAAAAGGATCAGCTGAATGAAACGTTCCAAGCTTTCCCGTATTATTTATTGGATGGGTTAGATGAGGTGTGGGGAGCCTTTATCCATTTACTTGGTCTAGATGAGGCGGAGGCGGTGTCCTTTTTAAAAGAATGGAAGTTATCAACGAAACTTTTAAAAGAAGCCGTTGCTATTAGCAAATATGTTGATTGTGACTGGGATGCGGAAAAAATGTTTGAAGCTGGTGAACATGTCCTGCTTTCTAGTATGAAAATCACGCAGCTCAAACATGAGCGTCGCATTTTCTTTGATGAGCTGGAGGCGGCGAAACGTTCATATGATGCGCTGCCGATTAAACAGCTTCAAGACCTTGCAGTGTCAGGAAAAGATTTGATGGCCTTTCGGCAAAAGCCAGCTGGTAAATGGATTGCAGAAGAGCTTGCTTTTGTGAAAAAAGCCGTTTTGCAAAACCAGCTTGAAAACCGAAAAGAAGCCATAGAGGAGTGGCTCATAGCGTGCGATCAGCGATTAGAAAACGATTAATTGAACTATTTACAGCATCTGAGCAAGATTTTGTCTCAAGCCAGCAAATATGTGATGAGCTTGGCTGCTCCCGAACGGCAGTATGGAAGCATATAGAGGATTTGCGAAAAGAGGGATATGAGGTCGAAGCGGTCAGAAGAAAAGGATACCGGCTGCTTCGTAAACCGGACAAAATTAGTGAAGACGAAATTCTGTTTGGTTTGGAAACAGAGCTGTTTGGCAGGCATATTTATTTTCAAGAAGAAGTCGCCTCAACTCAGATCATTGCCCATGACCTCGTCAATAAAGGAGCCCCGCACGGCTCGCTTGTTGTCAGTGATCATCAGACAAACGGAAAAGGACGCCTTCAAAGAACGTGGCACTCACCAAATGGGACAGGCATATGGATGAGTTTGATTCTCCGGCCAGAAATACCGTTGCACAAAGCGCCGCAAATGACGCTTTTAGCATCTGTCGCGATCGCTGAAGCCATAGCGCAGCAAACGGGTCTCAGTCCATCGATCAAATGGCCAAACGATATTTTGCTAAACGGAAAAAAGGTCGTTGGTATTTTGACTGAATTAAAAGCAGAAGCTGACCAAGTTCACGCAGTCATTATTGGCCCAGGCATTAACGTGAATCAGACGGCAAATGATTTTCCTGAAGAATTAAAGGATGTTGCGACGAGTTTGCGAATGGAGCTTGGTCAAAAGGTAGACAGAGCGGCACTGATTCAAACCATCATGTCCACCTTTGAAAAAAGGTATGATGAATATATGACATATGGTTTTGCTCCGATCAAACAATTATGGGAATCGTATGCGATGACCATTGGAAAACGTATCATCGCACGCACCGTCAATGGACAATATGCTGGAACGGCGCTTGGGATTAACGATGAAGGCGTTCTCTTACTCGAAACGGAGGGCGGAATCCAAAACATCTACTCCGCTGACATTGAGATCAAGTCAACTTAAGTGGAACACCCGGCACATTTTTGATATACTTCGTGTGGGCAGTATCTGAAAAAGAACTGTACCTGTTAGGAAGAAAAATTCGATAAATTTCTGCCTTGATCCTAAGGGACTTGGACAGAGGGATGATTCGTCTGCACATGAGAGATAAAAGCGTGTGAGATCAGACAAGCCATCTCCTCTCCAGAATGAGGAGGAACAAATGAAGACAAAGTTAGATTTTTTCAAAATGAAAGAACAAAACGAACCTATCGTGATGCTGACAGCATACGACTATCCAGCTGCAAAGCAAGCGGAAAAAGCGGAAGTCGACATGATCTTAGTTGGTGACTCACTTGGGATGGTTGTCCTTGGACTTGATTCCACAGTGCAAGTGACGATGGATGATATGATTCATCACACAAAAGCAGTCAAAAGAGGCGCAAAAGACACATTTGTTGTGACGGATATGCCATTTATGTCTTATCATTATTCATTAGAAGAAACGATGAAAAATGCAGCACGCATTATGCAAGAAAGCGGTGCTGATGCCTTAAAGCTTGAAGGTGGAGATGGAGTATTTGAATCCATTCAAGCACTTACAAGAGGCGGTATTCCTGTTGTAAGCCATTTAGGGCTCACCCCTCAATCAGTCGGTGTCCTTGGCGGCTATAAAGTGCAAGGAAAAGACAAAGAGAGTGCACAGAAATTGATTGAAGATAGTCTGAAATGTGAGGAAGCAGGTGCCATCGCCCTTGTGTTAGAGTGTGTACCTGGTGAACTGACAAAACGGATTACTGACATGCTAAAGATTCCTGTGATCGGAATTGGGGCAGGGGCTGAAGCAGATGGACAAGTTCTCGTTTACCATGATGTGGTAGGGTACGGCGTGTCTAGAACACCTAAATTTGTGAAACAATACGCGCAAATCGATGCTGTATTAGAAGAAGCGCTCATACAATATACAAAAGAAGTAAAAGCACGCACATTCCCAGAGGATGCTCATACCTTTCATATGAAAGAAGAAGTCCTTGATGGTTTATATGGGGGGATCAAGGAATGAAGGTTGTTTCCCATATTCATGAATTAAAAGAAATGATCAAGCAGCATCAAAAGAAGCAGCATTCCATTGGATTTGTCCCTACAATGGGTTTCCTTCATGAAGGACATCTTACGCTTGCAAAAGAAGCAAGAGATCAAAATGACATTGTGGTGATGAGCATCTTTGTCAATCCATTGCAATTTGGACCGAATGAAGACTTTGAATCCTATCCAAGAGATATGAAAAGAGACCAGCGTCTTGCTGAAGAAGCTGGAGTAGATATATTATTTACACCTGATGTGAAGGAAATGTACAAAGATGAGCCATCGATTACGATGACTGTTCAAAAGCGTACAGACGTCTTATGCGGGAAGAAACGCCCAGGACACTTCGACGGCGTTGTCACGGTGCTCACAAAGCTGTTTCACCTTGTCGCACCAACCAATGTATACTTTGGTCTAAAGGATGCACAGCAAGTCGCTGTTATCGATGCGATGATCAAGGATTTCTTTTTTGATCTTCACCTTGTGTCTGTTCCTACTGTTCGAGAAGAAGACGGTTTAGCGAAAAGTTCAAGAAACGTGTATTTGTCTGAAACAGAAAGGCAAGAAGCACCTGCTTTATACCGGGCATTAAAAAAAGGACAGACAGCTGTAGAAAAGGGTGAACATGATGTAAATCGTATTTATCAATTAGTGGAAGAGGAGATTCTTCAAACGAGTGGAGAAATCGATTATATTGACATTTACTCCTATCCAGAGCTTGAACCCCTTCAGCACTTAACGGGGCAAGTGATCATTGCCATTGCTGTGAAGTTCTCCCGGGCAAGACTGATTGATAATGTGATTTTCCATGTTCCTGAAAGCGGTGAAAAACATGTATAGAACTTTTATGACCTCGAAACTTCATAAAGCGACAGTGACTGAAGCAAACTTACACTATGTAGGTAGTATTACTATCGACGAAGATTTGCTTGATGCGGCAGGCATGATGGCAAATGAGAAAGTGCAAATTGTCAATAATCACAATGGTGCTAGACTTGAAACATATATCATCCCTGGAGAAAGAAAGAGCGGTGTCATTTGTTTAAATGGTGCGGCAGCAAGATTGGTTCAGCCAGGAGATGAAGTCATTATTATCGCTTATGGGATGTTGTCAGAGGAAGAAGCGAAATCGCACACACCTAAAGTGGTCGTGTTAAATAAACAAAATCAAATTGAACAAATGATTGGGCAAGAGCCTGCGAGAACGATTTTATAACGCACGCTCACATGGAAACAGAACAGTTTCATCATAAGGAAGCTGTTCTGTTTCAGCTATATTGCCCAGAGTGTGTTTCACTATGAGTGGAACGAGGAATTGAGGTGTCCATTTTATGACCGATCAAAGGTTTGTTGTCGTTGATATTGAAACCACCGGGAATTCACCAAAAAAAGGTGATAAAATCATTCAAATTGCTGCGGTGGTCATTGAAAATGGACAAATTGTCGAACGGTATTCAAAATATGTGAACCCAGGGAAAACGATTCCTGGATTTATTGAACAGCTGACAGGTATTAAGCAGCACATGGTTGATGACGCGGTGTTTTTTGAGGACATTGCCCAAGAGGTGTATGATCTCATACAGGGCGCTTATTTTGTTGCGCACAATGTTCATTTTGATTTGAACTTTTTAAACGATGAACTAAAAGCATGCGGGAAAAATGAGCTGGATGTGCTAGCGATTGATACGGTTGAAATTTCTAGAATTCTTTATCCTGAGCTTGAAGGTTATAAGTTAACTGAATTAAGCGAAGAGCTCATGCTTCCACATGACCACCCGCACAGAGCGGATAGTGATGCGGAAGTTACTGCCATGTTATTTTTAACCTTATTACATCAATTAAGGAATACACCGCCAAATGTGTTAAAACAGCTGCGCAGATTATCCTCTTATCTTCTAAGTGATATAGGACTTTTAATTAAGCAGCTTGAAACCAATCACACGAGTCAGGATGATTCGCTTGTAGAAGTAGGATCTTTTGCTGTGAAAGATGTGACCAATCCGATCACTGAATCGACATATGCAGTAGGCGCTGACGACGAGCAGCTGTTTCAGGAGATAAAAGAGAAGCTTCCTCAAACATTAGAAGGCTATGAAGTAAGAGAAGGCCAGCTCACGATGATGAACAAAGTAAGAGATGCGTTCCATGAAAGAGCTTATGCGTTAATTGAAGCGGCGCCGGGAATCGGGAAAACACTCGCTTATCTTATACCAGCTGCTTTAGAAGCAAAGAAATCAGGAAAACCTGTCATTATCAGTACATATTCTATTTTACTACAGCAGCAAATGCTTCAGCGCGATGTTCCGCTACTCAAGCAATTGCTCCCATTTGAGCCAGCCGCCTGTGTGTTTAAAGGGCGGGCACATTATATTTGTTTAGATAAGTTTGAGCATGTGCTGCATGAGGAAGATGATAACTATGATGTTGTCTTAACAAAAGCGCAAATTTTAATGTGGCTCCTTGTCACTGAAACAGGTGATTTGTCTGAACTGAATTTACCGTCAGGAGCTGCAAATATAAAAGACCGTATCTCTTGTGTACACATGCCATTTACATCGAAAAAACGCCGTTTTAAAGAACATTGTTTTTATGAACGGGCTAAACGAAAGGCTCAAACCGCTGACTTAATTTTGACGAATCACCGTCTACTTTTATCCCAAACGGAAGGAGCCTCTATCTTTCAGGATGCAGACGTCTATGTGATTGATGAGGCCCACCAATTTGAAAAAACAGCCAATGAAACGCTAGGTGACAGTGCGTCTTATATCCAGCTTCATGCGAAATTAACGCAGCTTGGCTCTTTGCATGGCGGGCTGCTTAAGAAATTGAAAAAGAGATTTCATGGGGCAGGTTTATCAACTGACACCTTTATTGAAATGGACGAGTATCTTCAGCAGCTGCAGATGGAAAGTGACGCATTTTTTAGTACCGTTCATTCTTTTGTCAAAAGGACAAAACCAAAAGCGGACATCAATCGTCTCATTCATAGAGTCCGTCATCATTCAAAACATGCTCAGTGGGTCCGAATTAAAGAATCAGCGAGTAAGCTTTGTTCGTTATTGATTGCTTGTGAGAAACTGTATGAGCAGCAAAAAAATGAGCTGCTTCACAAAAGTGATCAGTTCATAGAACACTTTGCATTTGAAGCAGAAGAATACGATCAAGTGATGTCGTTTATGCAGACATTCTGCAGTACGCTGTACCGGTTTATCTTTGAACCAAACAATGATGAAACCGTTTGGATTGAGATTGATGCAAAGGGTGCCAAGAATGCTGTCTTTATGCACGCGCAGCCGCTAGATACAGGGGAGCTGCTAGCTGATCGGTTTTTTATGAACAAAAAAAGCGTCGTCCTCACATCAGGGACGCTCACCATCAATCGACGCTTTGATTATTGCTTGGAACGATTTGGCCTGCAAGATTTTTACCCACACCTTGTCCAAATTGATTCACCTTTTGAACTTGAAAAACAGCTTAAGGTCGTTGTACCGGCTGACATGCCGCCGATCACAAACCGTGATGAACGCGATTATGTGAAGCAAGCTGCAACATATATTAAGATCATGGAAAAGCAGGATCAAGCGAAAATATTGGTGTTATTTAATTCACATGAGATGTTAAAAGCAGTGTATGAAGAGCTGAAATCAGAAGGTATGCAATCGGCCTTGTTTGCTCAAGGTTTGACGGGCGGGAGCCCTGTAAAATTGACAAAAATGTTCAAATTGGCGAAGCAAGCCATCTTGCTAGGAACAGGGAGTTTCTGGGAAGGTGTGGATTTTCCTGGCTCGGAGCTAACGACCGTCATTATGGCAAGGCTTCCTTTCCGACCGCCCGATTCACCGCTCATTGAAGCAAAATGTGAAGCGGCAAAAAAACAGGGGAAGAATCCGTTTAAAGCCGTCTCTCTCCCGGAAGCTGTGTTAACTTTTAAGCAAGGAGCCGGCCGCTTGCTGCGCTCGGAAAAAGACATTGGAACATTGCTGATTTTAGACCGCCGAGTGAAAACCGCTTCGTATGGAAAACTATTTTTAGAATCACTTCATCATGCGCCAGTTCACGAGATGTCCAAAGAGTCGCTTGAGGCGTATATAGAAAAGCTTAACAACGAAAAGCCGCTGTCATAAGCGGCCTTTCACTGGTGTGGGTTTGGAGTTAATTTATCGTAACGGCTTTTTATGTTCCGTTGTAAAAATAGTATCGGTTCTCACATTGAAAAGTATGACTAACAATATTTACGTACCGAGGAGGAATTAGAAGTGGAAAGTAAAATAGAGGTACTTTCAACTGTTCAAATTAAGCATTCAGAAGACCTATACAAAATCGTCGATTTGCTGAACAGAACGCTTAAAAGGGAAGATCTTATGTTTGGATTAGCATTAGATCAAGAAGATCAAAATCAAGCGATATTTACCATATATCGCACATAGGGGAAGCTTGACATGAAAAAAATAGTTTGGATTATTTCATCCGTTGCTGCGCTCGTTTTACTCATTGGCATCATTAGCTTTTCGTGGATTTATCAAATGGCCATGGGTCAAAAAGAAGAAGGTCATGAGGCAGCGATTGAACGAGCAAAAAAGCAAGCATCATTGGCACAAGTAGAGCAAGTGGATACCTTTGTTGGGAAAGAAAAGCAATTTATTGTGGAAGGTAAAAACAAACAAAACGAAGCGATCTATGTGTGGGTACCTGCCAGCAAAAAAGAAAAAGTCATTGCTAAAAAAGCAAAAGAAGGCATTACTTCAAACCAAGCAGTACAAGCCGTTCAAAAGGAGAACACCATTTCTAAGCTGAAAAATGTTCAATTAGCAAGAGAAGGTGACGTCCTCCTTTGGGAAGTAACGTACTTAAATGAGAACAGCCAATATAGTTTCAGCTATGTTGATTTTACGACAGGACGAGTGGAAAAAAATTTAACACCGTAGTTTCTTCTGTCTTGCGTTGACCATGCTGATTTAGAACGGTTATAATAAAATGTATGAAAAAAGAATCACACCTATTTAACAAGGTGAGTTTCTTTCTGGCTTTGGAGGGAAATATGTTGAAAACAACTATTAATCAAGTGTTCAAACACGTCGATGAAGAAGTAACAATCGGCGCATGGATTGCCAATAAACGTTCAAGCGGGAAAATTGCATTCTTGCAGCTTCGCGACGGGACAGGCTTTATTCAAGGAGTCGTTGTAAAAGCAGAGGTGGAAGAGGAAGTCTTTAAGCTTGCGAAATCAGTGACACAAGAGACATCGGTCTATGTCACAGGACAAGTAACAAAAGATGAGCGTTCACCACTTGGTTTTGAATTACAAGTGAAATCCATTGAAGTGATTCACGAAGCAACAGATTACCCAATTACACCAAAAGAACATGGAACAGAATTCTTAATGGATCACCGTCATTTATGGCTGCGTTCTAAAAAACAGCATGCCATTATGAAAATCCGTAATGAAATTATTCGTGCTACATATGAGTTTTTCCATCAAGAAGGTTTCGTGAAAGTGGATCCGCCAATCTTAACAGGAAGTGCTCCAGAAGGAACAACAGAGCTGTTTGCTACTAAATATTTTGATGAAGATGCATACCTTTCTCAAAGTGGACAGCTTTACATGGAAGCTGCTGCAATGGCACTCGGAAAAGTATTCTCATTTGGTCCAACATTTAGAGCAGAAAAATCGAAAACAAAACGTCATTTAATCGAGTTCTGGATGATCGAGCCTGAGATGGCATTTGTTGAATTTAATGAGAACCTTGAGTACCAAGAAAATTATGTGTCTCACGTTGTTCAAAGTGTACTTGAAAACTGTAAAGTAGAACTGCACACACTTGGCCGTGATACAGCAAAATTAGAAAACATCAAAGCACCATTCCCGCGCATCACATATGATGAAGCGATTAAATTCTTGCAGGATAAAGGATTTGATGACATCGAATGGGGAGATGACTTCGGTGCGCCGCATGAAACAGCGATCGCCGAAAGCTATGATAAACCAGTCTTTATCACTCATTACCCAACCTCATTAAAACCATTTTATATGCAGCCTGCACCAGACCGTGATGATGTCGTCCTTTGTGCAGATTTAATTGCGCCAGAAGGCTATGGCGAGATTATCGGCGGTTCTGAACGTGTTCATGATTTAGATCTGCTTGAAGCAAGACTAAAAGAACATGGGCTAGATCAAGAAACGTACAAATGGTACACAGAATTAAGACAGTATGGTTCTGTACCACATTCAGGTTTTGGTCTTGGACTTGAACGAACAGTTGCTTGGATTAGCGGAGCGCCGCATGTGCGTGAAACAATTCCATTCCCAAGATTATTAAACCGTTTATATCCTTAAGACGTGAAAGCCTCCAATATATGGAGGCTTTTTCAAACGTCTTAAGGACAGCACGTATGAGAAAACGTGATATACTGAAAGTGAAGAGGTGTATCCGATGAAAAGGCAGCAATTTATAGATATGCAGAAAATGGGTTCGACCAGTTTGCCTAATTTGCTAATTGCTCATTATGAGCAATTAGGACTGAATGAATCACAAATGATGGTCATGTTAAAGATTAAAATGAATGAAGAACAAGGCGTCTTTTTTCAGACATTTGAAGAGCTTTCACATGGTATGACCATTTCGGCCGAAGAATGTGCTTATATGGTGCAGTATTTGATTCAAAAAGGGTTTATTTCGATCCAGCCGTTTGAAGACAGGTCTGGTATTCAGCATGACCGGTACTCGGTAGAACCCTTATGGGGTGTGCTGTATGACTTTTTAGAAGCAAAACAGGCGAAAGACGTACAAAAGAATCATGTGCAGGCTGAAAAGTCTTTATATGCGCTATTTGAAGATGAGTTTGGTAGACCACTTTCTCCTCTTGAAGGGGAAACACTCTCGATCTGGATGGATCAAGACCATCATGATGCTGAGATGATTCGTCTTGCTCTAAGAGAAGCCGTTTTATCCGGAAAATTAAATTTTCGCTATATCGATCGAATTTTATTTGAGTGGAAAAAGAAAGGGCTGAAAACAGCGGAAGAAGCGAAAGAGCATAGCCAGCATTTCCGTTCGCAGCAAAAAGCCCCACCTTCAAAAGAAGAAACATCTTCATATAAACGACAAGTTCCTTTTTATAATTGGCTGGAACAATAACCAATAAAGGAGAAGGCATGTTATCAAAAAAACAAATCAATGAATGTTTAGATATTATAGGGGATATGTTTCCAGAGGCTGAGTGTGAGCTTGTTCATTCCAATCCATTTGAACTAGTGATTGCTGTCGCACTTTCAGCGCAATGTACAGATGTTCTAGTGAACAAAGTGACCAAACATCTATTTCAAAAATATAAAACACCAGAAGACTATTTAAGTGTGCCGCTTGAAGAGTTGCAGCAGGATATTCGTTCGATCGGTCTTTATCGTAATAAGGCAAAAAACATTCAAAAATTAAGCCAAATGCTGATTGAAGATTATGGCGGTGAAGTGCCAAGAGATCGAGATGAGCTAATCAAGCTCCCAGGAGTTGGGCGGAAAACAGCAAATGTCGTTGTGTCTGTCGCTTTTGGAATTCCCGCCATTGCAGTAGATACACATGTCGAGCGCGTAAGCAAACGACTTGGGATTTGCCGCTGGAAGGATTCTGTTCTTGAGGTAGAGCAAACCTTAATGAAGAAGGTGCCAAAAGAGGATTGGTCCGTAACCCATCATCGTCTCATCTTTTTCGGTAGATATCACTGTAAGGCGCAGCGGCCACAGTGTGAATCTTGTCCACTTCTTGATATGTGTAGAGAAGGGCAGAAGAGGCTGAAAAAAGGGCTGGTGAAGCTGGCATGAGCGGGGCAGCTGTTTTCACCTCATATGTCGAAAAGCTAAAAGAGAAAAAGGTAGAGGTAAGCGGCGAAAAGAAGGATATATTAAGAAACAATCCACTCGCATTTGATCTATCTTCAGAACCTTTACTAGATGAGCAACCGTGGCAGAAAACGGAAGAATTTGTTCCTTTGATGTTTGATCTGTGGAATGAATTAAAAGACAACATGCTTCCTCGCTTTCAAACGAGAAAATCTCGGTGTGAAGAGGATGATATGCTGCAAGGCATTGTCAGTATGATTGCAATGTTTTACTGGATCAAAGGAGAGAAGCTTCAAACCATTGATTGGGAGGAAATCAAACATCAGACGTTTCCAGTAGCCCCCATTAACTGGACAGAACGATTAGAGTTTATTTTGCTTAAACCTACCCAATATCATTGCTTTATTCAATTGGACGAGTTATACACAGAGCTCAAAAAGCAGTATGGAAAATACGAAGCACTCAGAAAGCTTAAACAAAATCGTTAAAAAAGCACTTGCCACATAGGGCAAGTGCTTTTTTGTTATTCGTCTTCTTTGCGAGAAGTAGAATTTGACTGAGTATTTGAGCTTTGAGAATTGGCTTTCTCGTCGTCTTTCTTTTTATCTTTATTGGTATCGCTCTGTGAGTTGCTGTTCCCATTAGTACTGTCTGAGCCATCACTTGAACCGCCATTGCCGTTTTCGGTATTTCCGCCTTGATCTTGATCTTTTTTATCATCAGGCTTCTGCTCATCAGTGCCTTGGTTTTGATTATCATCTGTTTGATCTGTCTGTTCATCATCAGGTTGCTGTGGCTCTTCTTCTTCTTTGTTCTCATCATCTGCTTTTTCTTCCTCTTCTTCGTCATCTTTAATGGTGAGGAAGGTAGAAGCAGCTTTACTTGTGACATCGTCTACAGTCGCTGTCACTTGGAATTTATAGGTGGATCCTGGCTTTACATCAGAGATGACGGCTTCTTTAGAAGAGCTGTTTTGAATGTCTTTATAGCCGCCATCATCGATCGCTTGCTTCACATTAAATGTTGCATCTGCATCGTCATCATAACCCCAAGTGAGTGTAATCGATTTTTTCTCTTCATCATACACCGCTTTTAAGTCAGATGGTTTGTCAGCTTCTTTCTTTTCATATGTGTCAGAAACTTTTGTTGGGACAGTTCCTTTGACGAAGTATTCCGTTGTCTTCTTATCACTTGGTGTGTTTGGTCCAGCTAACTTCGCTGGATCTGATCCTTTTTCAACCGTTGCTTCAACGACACTGTCTGGCTTTTCAAATGAGCCGCTTCCATCATCAATTTGAGAAATTAATTTCTGGAAGACCACTTTGGCAACACGCTGCTCATAATCCGTGAGCCACATTTTGCCGTCTGCATCTTTTGAGTTGCCGATTCCGGTCCACACAGCTGCTGTGTATTGCGGTGTGTAACCGACAAACCATGAATCTTTCGCACCGCCAGAAGGGATGTTGTATTTATTAATATCATCTTGTGTAAAGTTGGTTGTACCTGTTTTACCAGCTACTTGAACATTCGGTACTTGTGCGAGTGTACCTGTTCCAGATTGTACAGCAGTTTTCAGCATATCTGTGATCATAAATGCAGTGTAATCACTCATGGCTGCTTTAGAGTCTGGCGTTAAGTCAAGCTTCGTTCCGTCATTAAATTCAACAGACGTTACGGCATGCGGTTCATTATAGTATCCGTTGTTACCGAATGCACTAAATGCACCAGCCATTTTAAGTGAAGAGACACCTTCGTCAAATCCGCCGATTGAGTAAGACTCAGGAATGTCAGAAGGTAAGTCCAGACCTAAGTTATTGGCGAATTGAACAGCATTATCTGTACCAGCTTCTTGGAAAGCTTTTAAAGCAGGGATGTTTCGTGATTGTGCCAAAGCACTTCTCATCGACATTTTCCCTAAGTGTCTTCTGTCAAAGTTGTTAATTGGTGTACCGTTAGAGTACGTATAAGGCGCATCATCAATTTGCTGATATGTTGACCATTTTTTGTTTTCAATTACAGGGCCGTAATCTAAAATTGGTTTGATTGTAGATCCCGGCTGGCGTTTTGCATCAGTGGCATAGTTAAAGCCGCCGGCTGGTACATCACGTCCACCGCCAATGGCACGAATTTCACCATTTTTTGTATCTAGCAGGGTGACTCCAGCTTGCATACCTTTCGTAAATCCGGCTGAATCCCCATTGATGATGTCATCCAGATGATCCTGTGCTTTTCGATCAAGAGAAGTATAGATTTTTAATCCATCTGTTGATACATCTACTTTGGCTTTTTTCTGTACTTCTTCCATGACTTCTTCAATATAAGCAGAGTACTTACTTGAGTTTTGACTCTTATATTTATCAGCTGAAACAACGGTTTTGCTGACAGGTGTTGCTTTTGCTTCCTCATACTCTTTTTCTGAAATATAGCCTTGTTTTTTCATTAGGCCTAAAACGATATTACGGCGTTTTTCCGCTGCCTCTGGATGTTTCACAGGGTTATAGGCAGAAGGACTTTGCGGCATACCCGCAAGTGTAGCAGCCTGTGCTACAGTTAGTTTATTTAAATCTGTCACTCCGAAAAATTGTTCAGCCGCTTTCCCAACACCATAAGCATAAGGAGAGAAGAAAATACGGTTTAAATACATTTCTAAAATTTCATCTTTAGAGTATTTTTGCTCAAGCTGAATCGAGAGCCACACTTCCTGAACTTTACGTTTTAACGTCTTTTGATTGTTAAGCAGGGAGTTCTTCACAACCTGCTGTGTAATCGTACTTCCACCTTCTGCTCCAAAACCGTCCTCGACGTTTGCGACAAGAGCACCGCCAATACGGATAGGATCAATCCCGTGGTGTTTATAAAAACGTGCATCCTCAGTGGCAATAAACGCATCTTTTACCACGTCGGGTATATCTTTAATTGAGACATACGTTCTTTTTTCCGCCCCGACTTCTGCAAAGACTTTTTTGTCTTTATCGTAAAGTTTTGAAGAATACGGCGTTTTTAGCTTGCTATCATCAATAGAAGGAGCGCTTGATGCAAAAACGGCAAAAGTTGTGATTCCGGCTACTAAACAAAGAAGACCGATCACGAGTAAAGATAAAAATATTTTTTTAAATAGACCTGCTTTCTTTTTGCCTTTTTTGTTCTTTTGCTTCTTATTGTTTTCTTGACTTGCTTTACGTCGCTGTTCACGACTTGTAAATTGATCAGACATCACATCTCAACCTTTCGTGTTAAACCTTTTTCGAACGTAAATGTTGCTTGCTGTCATCCGAAAAATGAAGTGTCTCCACTACTTTAATATAATCAATTCTTGGCGAATATCCAAGTGTCATGAGGTGACCTGCTTCCATTAATTCATCTTTGCTAATGGATTTTCGGCCGTTTTGCTGCTGCCGCTCCCAAAAGAAGAAGAGGTCAGTAGCGGACAAATAATAAACGGAACCAAATGCGGATATAATAACAAAACAAATACCGCCTTGCTTTTCAACCTGTTTCATATGCTCAATTTGATGGTCGTGGAAATTTTTGAGTGGAAACGAGGTGGTGCTTTTGGTTTCCTTTGCTTCAAAATCGATATAACGCCCTTTGTATACCCCGTTGTAGTCTGTTGTGGAGGATTGTTTAAAATAGGCTTCTTTAATGACAGCAGCGCTTCTTTTTGGATAATCCACATTGACAATTTGAACAGGGGTAGGCTTTTTATGAATGACTGCGATCCCGTTGACCAAATAGTACTGGTTCGTTTCATTTAAGTCAGCTTCAAGCGTCATCCCGCGGTTACTATAAGATGATTCGCCGCTGATTCTTTTTTTTGTCCCAATTTGTTGAATGGGCTGATACGATTTTCCGTTAGGATACCGAATCATCAAGTTTCAGCCTCCTTTTAATGCATTTTGTATTGGAGAGATCACCATGTTGTCACAACAAGAGCACATGATTACCCAGCATATTTTACATGAAACGAAAGCGAAAAATAAGGACAACCTGACAAGGACAAATGCGTACAAGCGCTTTTATGACCGTCATCCAGAGATGAAATGGTCTCTGCTTGCTTCTTTTGTCTCCAGAAATGCTGGATGGTCGATGACAGATTTAAAAGGCGAGCTCTTCCATCCGGGTTTAACGGATCAGCAAGGGCATCTGTTCTTTACAGCATATGAAAGAGCGAATTGGCTGATCTTTTCAGATGCTTACCCGCAGCTTCTCTTGTATGAATGGTCAAAAAGGTGCCGTAAACCTTTATTTCATCTGCTGCCCCATTTCGGTGTGTCTCGTTTTATGAGCGCTGAGTGGGAACGATTTTGGCAAACGCGTGACACAGAGCGACTGCTGCATGCACTCATCATAAATGAACAATATACTATACAATCTCCTATTATACAAAATCCTCTCCTGAAAAAGAATGTTTTTCACTCGATTCAATATCTTTTCAGCGAGTGGGCACATTTTCAAACCGTCGTTTTTCCGACAGTAGACGGGCATTTGTATGGGTTAACCATACGAAAGTTTTCCCAAGTAAAAGAGCGCATTACGTTAGGGAAAAAACTAGCAAAACTATTGTTTCGAGCCGATTTGTTTTCGGATTTTTATCATTTTTTGCATACCGTGCCGCATACGGGATCTCGATTTGATTTTGAACCGTTTTTAGGGATTGCGCGAAGGTCAAGCCCTTTCCTCAGAACGGTGTATCCAGTCATGACACATTCATTAGACGATCAAAGGGAAGATTGGTTTCAAAAGAAATTGAGTCCATCCTTGTTTGAAGCAGAGCGTTTACCAAAACAAATTGAGCTGACCGACTGGTATTTTCATAAAAAAAGGCAGCTTCGTTTTCTTTTCTCATTAGAACACTATTTTTTGCATAAATAAAAAGCAGGGGGTACCTGCTTTTTTTACGTGGATGGACGGTTAGGGCCGCCGAGCTTTTTATCAAGCTGATCTGTACTGTTTTCTTTCCCTTTTGTTTTTTGCTCTTTTGGTGCTTGCTGCTTTTTCATGACATCTACCTCCTTTGTCCTTAGAATTTACACAATCGGACGCGATCATACAAAGAAGGACAAGCACGTGTCGAAATGGAAGAAATTGCGCTTATCTTCACTTAGATTGGCGATTTAGTTCTAGTTTTGTCATGTATGAAGGAGGGAGTAAAAGAAAAGAGAATGTAACGAGAGATGATAAAGGAGGAATCTGATGATGAGCGAATTTGTATCAAAAGAATCCATTATGCAATTGTTAGAGGAAATTGAGCGAAAGATTGATGAGGTGGAAGAAGAACTGTCTTTAGCTGTCAAAAAAACAAAAAACGCTGCCGTAGAGGAGCAAGAACAAATCATTGACCGTCTTGAATCTGAAGTGAAGGAATGTGAATTGAAAATTCATGCAGCAGAGTATAAGCTGCAGGCAAGACCCGCATATCACGCCGGATAGCTTTTCTATTTGAGCAATAAGTAAACGTTTGATAGGATGGTTCATAGAGGTGAACACTTTGGATAATCAAACATTACTTAAACATACACAAGACTTGATCACGTGGATCGAAGAAGCATACGAGCAGTACCTAAAGGGAAAGGCAGAAGAGGAATACCCAGATTATGATTTTTACAACGATATTCAGCCGGCCGTTGTCAAATTTGATCAGCAAATGGAAGAGTGGCTTACTGCTGCTACCTCATTTATTCATCAGGCCAAACCTAGATACTTACATCAAGAACAGCTTGAAGCCGTCCAAGAAAATGGAAAAGAGGTTGTGCTGCAATCTTATTTTGGCAAACAGCATGCACCTCGTGTGAAAAATTTAGTTGAGTCAGTGATTTATACACTGAACCTTTTAATAGAAGAAATCAACAAACGCAGCTGATGAAACAGCCTGCGTTTTTCTTATGGCTGCTGTAGGCACATCTTCTGCTTCCTGAACATAATATATCATTGACTTCAATATGTTTTCAGAGCGAGAGGAGCGAGATACGTGTTCCCTTATTCAAACCAGCCATCTTATGAAATGAATCAATTTCAGCAACGGCCTTTTCCGTATCCAGATATGCAGCAGCCTCCGCAGCCTCCAGAATATTTCATGCCCCCATATCAAGGTGAAATGAACCAGCCGCCGTCTGCAGGCTATCAGCCGCCTTTTGGATATCAGGAAAACTTCCAGCCTTATCAGCCGCAGCCTGAAGCAATGAATCAGCCGCAAATGCAGCCGCCGGGCATGATGCCTATGCAGCAGCCTATGAATCCTTATCCTTTGCCAAGGCCGCAAAAACAGCAATCATCTCAATTTAAAAGTGTGCTGTCACAATTTAAAAAAACGAATGGGCAATACGATTTTAATAAAATGTTTGATACTGCTGGACAAATGATGAGTACAATGAATCAAGTGGGCTCATTGGCGAAAGGATTTACTAGTATTTTTAAAGCATAGCAAAACCCAATAGATATACATCTATTGGGTTGTTTGTTTTGGCGCAGTCACACGAAGTGATTGATCTTTCCAAACGCTCTTCATATTGGTTTCATCTATTTTTGCAGGCATTAAAATGGTTTTGGTAAAGCTCGAATAGGAGGAAGTCGTGTCTGTTTTGATTTTTTCCTGTACCGATAAGTGTAAATATTGCGCTTTCACTTCTAGTGCGATATCACCTTCGACAAAATGGTCTGGAAATCGAATCTCAATGTATACATATTGATCATCTTCTGTCACATCGGTTGTAATGGATGCAAGTGAATGGCTCGTGGTCATCAGCGCCTCTGCACTATTTAAAATGTCGTGAAACGGCGATGATGCAAAAAATTGTTCAATCGCTTCATATAAAATGTCTTCATTTGCTAACAACTCGTGTTTCTTTTCACTTTCATGTTTCATTTGAATCACCTCTCATCTACAGCCTATGCAAAAGGGGCTCAGGCGGTTATCAATTGATGAGAGGAAAAAATTATGATTAAATAGTGTTGAATGAAGCAAGGTGTATGGGCGTGAAGGTTTATACGCTGAATAGATCTAGAAGCAAAGCTTGAAGGGAGCAAATGAACATTGCTGAAAAAATTATTCGGTTTCGGAAAAAACCAAGATGATGTAAAGGAAGAAGTCATTTATTCTCCAGTTGATGGAGAGTTAATGGATATGACCGATGTACCAGATCCCGTTTTTTCTCAAAAGATGATGGGAGACGGCGTAGCTGTAAAACCAAAAAACGGCACCATTGTGTCACCAGTAGATGGTGAAATTATTCAACTCTTCCATACAAAACATGCAATTGGGATTCGAACACTCTCGGGGCTTGAGCTTCTGATTCATATCGGACTTGAAACGGTTGGATTAAATGGTGAAGGCTTTGAAGCACACATAAAAGAAGGGGATAAAGTGAAAGCAGGTGATCCTCTCATTACGTGTGATTTAGCGCTGATTGAAGAAAAAGCGGCAAGCACAGTGACACCAATTGTCATCATGAATGGTGATTTAGTAGAACATCTTGACAAAGAACCTAAGGGCTCTGTAGAAAAGCAGACGTCCAAGCTTTTTACAGTGAAAATGAAATAATCCAAAAAAAACTACCCTGAGTTGATAGGGTAGTTTTTTGATTGAGGACATTAATCCTCCATTGGAACCCAGCCTTTACTTGCTTCCATGACAGTCCATAAACCCTCTGGAATCATGTACTTGTCTTTTTGACTGCGTTTAATGACGGTTTCAATCTCGTTTTCTCTGCCTTCTTTAATCTTTACTGCCCAATCGGGATCAACAATGACTTCTCTTGCAACAGCGATGAGTGGAATCCCTTGATTGTATGCATTCAGTGCATCCTCAGCTGTAATGACGCTGCCGACGCCGATGAGTGGAAGCGTGTCACCACAGCGCTCTTTTAATAACTCCATCCGCGTCTTACTTGTATCAGCACCACGTCTTGCTTTAGCGTCAATCTCCATTAAAGAAATATGCAAGTAATCAAGGTTTTTTGTCTTAAGTACGTCCACTAAAGTAAATGTTTCTGTCATGGTTAAACCAGGTGTTTCTGGTTCTTCAGGTGATAATCGATACCCAAAGATAAATGGTTTTGTTACATGCTCTTTGATTGCTTCTTTCACTGCATCTACTACTGCAATTGGAAATGCGAGACGCTTTTCTTCGCTTCCGCCCCATTGATCTGTACGCTGATTACTATGCGGGGAGTAGAATTGCTGTAATAAATATCCGTTCGCTCCATGGATTTCGATCCCATCAAATCCCGCTTGGATTGCGCGCCTTGCTGCTTCTTTAAATGAGTCGATGATGTGAGGAATTTCTTCTTCTGTCAAAGCTCTCGCAATTTGTTTTCCATCTTTAAATACATCACTTGGCGCAACGACATCACCGTTTGGGACTAAATGAGGGAGAGCCTGAGAGCCGCCATGATGAATTTGCATAATGGCTTTTGTTCCTTTCGCTTGAATCGCAGAAGCAAGTTTTTGAAGGCCAGGTATATCTTCATCTCTTGCAATAGAAGGCTGTCCTTCAAACGCCTTACCATCTGGCGTCACGTTTGCACATGCGGTGATGACCATGCCCATTTCGCTTGATCTAGCGGTGATAAAATCAATTTCTTCCTTTGAGATCGTGCCATCCTCATGAGAACCGAAGTGTGTCATTGGTGCAACGACTAAACGGCCATCAATAGAGGCACCCCCTGGAAATGTAAAAGGTTCAAATAAAGGCTTAAATTCGTTTTTCAATCTCATCATCTTCTTCCTTAATAAAATCATTTCACTATAGAAGTGTAATAGATATTGTTACAACACATCAAAATATTTGCTCACAAGCGGTGCATCAAAAAATTGCCGCCTAGTCATGCAAACAAATATTCGGTACACTAGAATGAGAGGTGGATACCAGATGAAGAAGAAAACAATGAACGAACTCATAGAAGATTTAAAAAAAGAAGAACAGGTCGAGCATTGGCATGAAATTGAAGCGAAGCCTGCACTGACTTCTCCAATTCCTGAAAGAATAAATGACAGGCTCAAAGTGGCGCTTGAAAAAAGAGGTGTGAGCGAACTATACATTCATCAAAAGGAAGCCTTTGAACGTGTGATGGATGGTGAGAATGTGGTGACTGTGACACCTACAGCTTCAGGTAAAACGCTTTGCTACAATCTGCCAGTTCTTCAGTCGATCGCAGAAGATCAGACAAGCCGCTCCCTCTATTTATTTCCAACAAAAGCACTCGCGCAAGATCAAAAAAGTGAATTAAACGAAATCATTCATGAGATGGATGTTCCAATTCACAGTGAAACCTATGACGGGGACACCTCCCCAGCGATTCGCCAGCGCGTCAGACAGGCAGGACATATTGTCATTACAAATCCAGATATGCTGCACTCAGCGATTTTGCCTCACCATACGAAATGGGTCAGTTTATTTGAGAACTTAAAGTATATTGTCATTGATGAGCTTCATACATATCGAGGCGTGTTTGGCAGTCATGTTGCCAATGTCATTCGCAGACTAAAGCGAATTTGTGCATTTTATGGAAGTGACCCGACCTTTATTTGTACTTCAGCGACCATTGCGAATCCAAAAGAGCTTGCAGAGCAGCTGACCGGAAGCAAGGTGCATCTCATTGAACGAAACGGAGCACCTAGCGGTAAAAAGAATTTTGTCTTTTACAACCCGCCAGTCGTCAATAAGCCATTAAATATTAGACAAAGTGCGGCCACTGTTGTGAATCAGCTCGCTAAAACATTTTTAAAAGAAAAAATTCAAACGATTGTTTTTGCTAGAAGTAGGGTAAGAGTTGAAGTCATCCTAAGTCATATTCAAGAACTAGTGAAAAAAGAAATTGGTCCTAAATCGATCCGTGGTTACCGCGGGGGCTATTTGCCGAAAGAGCGGCGCATGATTGAAAAAGGCTTAAGGGAAGGAGACATTCTCGGTGTTGTCAGCACAAACGCACTAGAATTAGGAGTAGATATTGGACAGCTAAAAGTCTGTATCATGACCGGATATCCTGGCAGTGTAGCGAGTACGTGGCAGCAGGCTGGACGAGCTGGAAGGCGTCATGAGGAAGCACTCATTATCATGGTCGCAAGCTCATCGCCACTTGACCAATATATTGTCAGACACCCTGAATACTTCTTTAACAGACCACCTGAATCGGCAAGAATCAATCCTGAGAACCTTATCATCCTAGTCGATCATCTAAAATGTGCGTCCTACGAGCTACCGTTTCGAGAAGATGAACAGTTTGGCAGTATGGAAGTAGAAGAAATCTTGCAATACTTACATGAAGAAGGGGTTCTTCATTTCAGCGGGAACCGTTATTATTGGTCAGATCAATCGTTCCCGGCTCATGGCATCAGTCTGAGATCTGCAAGTCAGGAAAATGTCGTCATTGTCGATCAATCTGATGTAGCGAACGTTCGAATTATTGGGGAGATGGATCGATTCAGTGCGATGACCTTACTTCATGATGAAGCGATTTATTTACATGAAGGGGTTCAGTATCAAGTGGAAAAGCTAGATTATGAGCATCTTAAGGCTTATGTGAAACAAGTCGATGTAGAATACTATACAGATGCGAATTTAGCGGTTCAGCTCAAGGTGCTTGAAATTGATCAGACAACAGAGAAGGAAGCGGTATCTGTTCACTACGGTGATGTGACCGTCAATGCAATGCCGACCATTTTCAAAAAAATTCGATTATCAACTGGGGAAAATATCGGTTCCGGCCCGATTCACTTACCTGAAGAAGAGATTCATACGAGTGCTGCTTGGTTTGAATTACATGAAGCAGAGCGGACATTTGAAGAAAAAACACTTGAACAACTCTTGCTCGGTATTGCCAATGTTCTTCAGCATATTGTTCCGGCGTTTGTCATGTGTGACCGTTCAGACATTCATGTCATTTCTCAAATAAAGGCAGCCCATACCGGGAAACCGACCGTATTTTTATATGATCATTACCCAGGTGGAATCGGTTTAAGTAAAGAGGTGCAGGCTCGCTTTGATGAAATTGCCCGTGCAGCCACTCAGCTGATTGAGCGATGCAGCTGCGAGAACGGCTGTCCATCTTGTATTGGCATGGAAATGAAAGAGATCGATGGAAAAAGCAGGATCATTCAATTGATGGCAGGATTTTAAGGGAAGGGGGAATAGACGTACTCATGTCATTAAAAGGAAAATTAAACAGAATGAAAAAACACCTGTCGCACAATCAGTCAGATGAAAAGCGTGTGGCAGTAAAAGAGGGACAAACGCACACTGTGACGGCTGAAACCATTCCATTTCTAAAAGAGTGGGGGGAATTAAGTGCAGCTCCTTACTACTTTGAAGACTCTTTCTGCCTCATTCGGGAAGTGACCTATCCACTTGACCATCAGCATGGTCGATATTCATTTGCAGAACTGCCGGAGATGGTGAGTGCATGGAACAAAAGTGAGATTCAGCATTCTCTTTCTGCAAAAGGCTACAAGCCTCACGAGCTATTTTTCTTCGATACAGAAACAACAGGACTGTCTGGCGGAACGGGAAATATGATTTTTCTGCTTGGGCATGCGAGAGTTTATTCAGATAAAGTAGTGGTAAAACAACATCTGCTCACGAATCCAGGAAATGAAGCGGCACTTTACAATAGCTTTCTTAGTGAGGTGGATGTTGAATCACTTGTGACATATAATGGAAAATCATTTGACTGGCCTCAAGTCAAAACGAGGCATACATTATTACGCGATCAAATACCTGCTCTACCTGAATTTGGTCATTTTGACCTTCTGCATGGGTCAAGGAGATTGTGGAAACATAAATATGAGCGTATGGCTCTTTCGGTTGTAGAAAAAGAGGAACTGCACGTCAATCGGGAGGGAGATACACCGGGGTTCCTCGCACCAATGATCTATTTTCACTTTTTAAAGGAACAAAACCCGAAACTGATTGAAGGAATTTTGACTCACAATGAACTTGATGTCTTATCGTTAATCAGTCTCTACATTCATTTGTCTAAAAAAATCTTATCCAAAGATGCGGTGAAGGAAGACGATGAGAAATATGCATTAGCTAAGTGGCATCTTGCTCACCGTGATGTGCAGGAAGCAACAAAGCACCTGCAAGAATTAACGGGAGCAGCGTTTGAGCATGCGGATCAAGCAGCTTATGATCTATCATTACAGTACAAGCGATTAAAACAATGGGATGAAGCGGCATGCATATGGAGGCGTCTATTTGAATCAAGTGATGTTCATGTAAGATTAAAAGCGGGTGTAGAGCTAGCAAAGTATGAAGAACACCGTCAAAAGGATCCAAAAGCAGCCCTTTCCATTACCCAAACATTGTTATCACAATCGTCTTTAAGTGAACGAGACATTGTGGAACTTGACAAGCGAGAAAACCGGCTCTTAAGAAAAGCTGGGCGATGAAATTATTGCCTGGGAAAGCGCAAAAAATGACAACGTTCGGCTCTCGGCCGAAAATAAAAATTGTTTAGCACTTTTATTGTAGAAAAGTCACGAATCCTGTAAAATAACGTTAGATATTGAATGAGGAGCGTAGAACATGTATAAGGGTCTTTTCTACTTGTTTTTTCTTGTTGTCATATTGGTCGCTTTTGTTTTTTCAAATTATAAAGATGTTTTTCTTGCAAACTTTTAAAATAGGTTAATGCATTAGTACATGTACACCTCTTGATTCATACATTGTTAATGTAAGAATATCAAGGAGAGGGGAATGCTACATGTACCATCATCATCATTGCAATCCAAATGTTACACAGCCAATTGTACATCCAACGAATCACTGCTGTACGCATAGTGAGTCAACTACAATTGTGCCGCACATCCACCCGCAGCATGTAACAAATGTTCATCACCAAAATTTCCAACATGTTCACTACTTCCCGCATACGTTTTCTCAGGTGGACCCGGCAACACATCAACACTTTAACTGCGGTGGACCTTGCTGTAACAGATAAAGTGAAATGGGACTTTTATAAGTCCCTTTTTTTAAAAGCAGGTGAAAAAATGAAAATTATTGCTGTCACAGGGTACAAGCCATTTGAGCTTGGGATCTTCAAACAAGACGAGCCTGCACTTCAATACATAAAAGCGGAACTTCGGAAAAGGCTGACGGCACTCATTGAAGACGGGCTGGAATGGGTGCTCATTTCAGGTCAGTTAGGGGCAGAAATATGGACAGCTGAAGTGGTCTTTGAGCTTCAAGAGGAGTACCCAGATTTAAAACTTGCTGTCATTACACCATTTTATGAACAGGAAGAGCGCTGGAATGAACAAAATAAAGAGCTGTATGAAGGCGTTCTTGCACAAGCTGATTTTGTAGAAAGTGTCACGCATAGACCGTATGAAAGTCCGGCACAATTTAAACAAAAGAACCGCTTTTTTATTGAAAAAACGGACGGCCTTCTCGTCTTATATGATCCCGAGCACGAAGGCTCGCCAAAATATATGATCAAAGAAGCTGACACCTATACCGACTACCCAATTATGTATATCACAATGGATGATTTAAGAGCACAGGTTGAGGCGGAAGATCCGTTTTTTGACTAAAAGCAAGAGAAAATTTGACAACGTCACGTATTTCTGAAAAAATATACTATGAATTCACGATATGAGGTGAAAAAGATGCTTGCTGATAAAGTTAAGCTTTCTGCGAAAGAAATTTTAGAAAAAGAATTTAAAACAGGTGTCCGAGGGTATAAACAAGAAGAAGTCGATAAATTTCTAGATATGGTCATTAAAGACTATGAGACATTCCATCAAGAAATTGAAAAACTCCAACAAGAAAACCTTCACTTGTCAAAACAGCTTGAAGAAGCGGTTGAGCAAGGGAAAAGACAGCCTGCACAGTCCAATACAACAAACTTTGATATTTTAAAAAGACTATCTAATCTTGAGAAACACGTTTTCGGCAGCAAACTTTATGATTGAGTAATACCAAAAAAGCTTGTGTCAGATGACATTGTCGTTTATAATAACGCATGTTGATTAACGTTCGGGTAATCGCTGTAATGCTTTGACATTGCAGAGGAAAGTCCATGCTCGCACGGTGCTGAGATGCCCGTAGTGTTCGTGCCTGGCGAAAAAATAAGCCAGGGCAGCCTGGGAAAGGCTGACGGCAGGAAAAATGCCTACGTCCTTTTAGGATATGGCAAAGTATCCTTGAAAGTGCCACAGTGACGAAGTCTCACTAGAAATGGTGAGAGTGGAACGCGGTAAACCCCTCGAGCGAGAAACCCAAACTTGGTAGGGGAACTTTCTCAAAGGAACCAAACGGAGAGAAGGACAGAGAATTCTGTAGATAGATGATTACCACCTGAGTACGAGGCTTTTGCCGTTTGTAGTACGATGGAACAAAACATGGCTTACAGAACGTTATATCCGTTATCATAAACATGATGAAATCAAAGCTCTCCTATTTCTACATATGGAGAGCTTTTATCTTGATTAAGAAAAGAACGAGAAAACAGGTGATAAACAAATGAAAACCTATACACTCATCGCAACAGCGCCAATGGGAATTGAAGCGATTGTTGCAAAAGAAGTAAGAGACCTCGGGTATGAGTGCACCGTAGATAACGGAAAAGTTATTTTTCAAGGAGATGCGCTTGCCATCTGCCGTGCGAATCTATGGCTGCGTACAGCAGACCGAATCAAGGTCCAAGTTGCTGAATTTTCGGCTAGAACATTTGACGAGCTTTTTGAGCAGACAAAAGCCATTGACTGGGCTGCTTTTTTACCGAAAAATAGCGCATTCCCTGTCATTGGTAAATCTGTTAAATCTCAGCTTGCCAGTGTGCCGGATTGTCAGCGCATCGTCAAAAAGGCTATCGCACAAAAACTTAGATCGTCTTACAACATACAGTCTGAATGGCTAGAAGAGACAGGCCCTGAATACAAAATCGAGGTAGCACTTTTAAAAGATAAAGTATTGCTGACGCTCGATACGTCAGGTGTGGGTCTTCATAAACGTGGATACCGTGCAGATCAAGGGGGCGCTCCGATTAAAGAAACCCTTGCAGCGGCGCTTGTCTTATTAACGAACTGGACACCTGACCGTCCGTTTGTCGATCCTTTTTGCGGATCAGGCACAATTGCTATTGAAGCAGCGATGATTGGACAAAACATTGCCCCTGGATTTAACCGTGAGTTCGCATCTGAATCATGGGAATGGATTGGTGAGGACGTTTGGAACAAAGCACGCCTTGAAGTAGAAGAAAAGGCGAACTATGATCAGCCGCTTCACATTATCGCGAGCGATATCGATCATCGTATGGTAGAGATCGCGAAACTGAACGCAGAAGAAGCTGGACTTAGTGAACTGATTCAATTTAAGCAAATGCAAGTGAAGGACTTTCAAACAAAAGATGAGTATGGTGTGATTGTCGGAAATCCGCCTTACGGTGAACGTCTCAGCGATAAGCCAGCTGTGGAAAAAATGTATCAAGGCATGGGCGAAGCATTGAAAAACCTAGATACGTGGTCCATTTACATTTTAACGTCACATGAAAAATTCGAAGAATGTTTCGGAAGAAAAGCGACGAAAAAGAGAAAACTGTTTAATGGATTTATTAAAACAGACTATTATCAATACTGGGGAAAACGCCGACCTAGAAGAGAAACAACTGAATTGTAACAAATGTCCACACCACGAGAAGGTGTGGATTTTTTATGCTAAACAGGTATAAGTCTTGACGGGACGGAATAAACTGAACTTGATTTTAAAAAAAGAGGTGTCTTCATGATTCATTATGATCAATTTCAGTTAATTCAAAAAGCACTCGCTTCAACAGCCCGAGAAATAGAAGGGATTGAAACAGGACAATCTGCTAAACTTACGGCAGCCATCGAGAACTTAGCAATGGCTCAAAACTACATAGACCATTCAGAGCACGCATTTTTAATGAAGGAAAGCTACCAACATCGCCTGCGCTCTTAAAAAAAGATTGTCATACCCCAGCATAAATGGTACTATTGAATGTCTGAATGATTCAAAAGTTGGGGGTTGAAGCAGGTGACAGCGTCTCGTTTGCCTTTTTCATTAACAAAAGAACATAATTTTTACGAAGAACTGGGCAACTGGATTGGTGATGTGTTTTATGACATTTTGCCAGAAAAGGGCTTTGATCTTCGAGATGAACAAATATTCATGGCTTTTCAGTTAGAAAGAGCCTTTAAAGAAAAAAGTGTGATGTTTGCCGAAGCTGGGGTAGGCACAGGCAAAACAATCGTTTATCTTTTATTTGCGGTCACATATGCAAGGTATACAGGGAAACCTGCGATCATTGCATGTGCAGATGAAACGTTAATTGAACAGCTCGTCAAACAAGAAGGTGATATCTATAAAATTGCCAATCACCTTGATATTCAAATAGATGCGAGATTAAGTAAATCGCATGATCAATATTTATGCTTAAAGAAACTAGAGAAAACGATGCAACGTGAAGATGATGAGAAGTGGCTCGACATTTATGAATCGCTTCCTTCATTTGTTCATGAATCTCATGGGATGCAGACATTTTATCCGTATGGTGATCGAAAAGAGTATCCAGAATTAACAAATGATGAGTGGTCAAGAATTGGCTATGACTCTTTTCAGGACTGCTTAACGTGCGACATGCGGCACCGCTGTGGCTTGAATTTATCAAGAGACCATTACCGAAAAGCAACAGACCTCATCATTTGTTCTCATGACTTTTACATGGAGCATGTATGGACAAAGGAGTCACGTAAACGTGAAGGACAGCTGCCGCTCCTTCCTGAGCATAGCTCTGTTGTATTTGATGAAGGACATCTTCTTGAATTTGCAGCACAAAAAGCGCTAACATACCGAGTGAAACAATCAACACTTGAGACGTTTTTGGAGCGTCTTTTGCAAAATGATATTCGTGAAGAGTTTGCAGAGCTTGTTGAAGATGCACTTGCAACAAACGATCAATTCTTTTACCTCTTAAAAACGAATGCCAAAGAAATCAAAGGATCACACCGCCTTGAAATTGGTCGTGTAGATGAGGTGAAGCGTTCAGCAAGTGAATTATGTGATTTGCTTGAGAAGATTGGAGAAGCGCTCGTATTTGAATCAGAGATGTACACAATTGATCAATATGAATTGTCTGTTGTGGAAGAGTACATTGAACAGATGGCGTATTCTCTGTCGCTTTATCAGAAAAATGCCATTAGCTGGCTGGAGAAGCAGGAATTAGATACAACCTTTGTCGTCATGCCAAAAACGGTAGCAGAAGTGCTCGGTGAAAAGGTATTTTCGCAAAAAATCCCTTATATTTTCTCGTCTGCAACATTGTCTGAAAACCAATCATTTGATTATTTAGCTGAAAGCCTTGGGATCAAAGATTACTTATCTATGAGTGTGGCTTCGCCGTATGATTATGAGGAGCAAATGCAAATGTATTTCCACGGAATTCATCAGCCAATGACAGAGTCAGATGTAAAAGGTCAGCACGTGCTATCTCAGGTAAAAGAAAATGGCGGTCGATCTCTTATTTTATTCCCTTCATTTGATGAACTGCATGTATTTAGAAAGCAGCTCGATGCATCAAATGAACCACTGCCTTTCCATGTGTATTTTGAAGGAGACGAGGAGATCAGTACCATTGTTCAAAAGTTCCAAGCAGATGAAACATCTGTGTTATGTTCCGTTCACTTGTGGGAAGGGCTGGATATTCCAGGACATTCTTTAACAAATGTGGTCATTTGGGGACTTCCATATCCACCGCATGACCCAGTATTTGAAGCAAAACGGAATGAAGCGAAAGATGCATTTACTGAAGTGGACCTTCCGTACATGCTGCTTCGTCTAAGGCAGGGCATTGGGAGACTGATTCGGACAAGCCAAGATGCTGGCAGCATTCATATTTACTTTGGCAGTCAGAAAGATATTGAGCTACAAAGTAAAATTGAATCCGTTCTTCCAGTAAAGCCAGTGATCTCTTAATGATAGAAAACCATTCAATAAAAGGAGGATACGATCAGCGTATCCTCCTTTTTCATTGACAAAAGAACATTTATTGAAGTAGCCTTGAAACGTACATACATATTTTATTGATTGGGGGAACGAACGCATGAGTCTTGAATCAAAAGAGAAAGCGTTTTATCAATTACTAGGAAAAATCGCCCATTATACAGAGGCGCTTCATTTACTTTATTGGGACTCTCGAACACAAGCGCCTAAAAAAAGTGCTGATTTCAGAGCAGAAACCATCGGTCAATTATCCAGCGATATCTTTAATATGAAGACTTCTGATGAAATGAGAGATCTTCTTGATGCATTAAATAGAGAGAAAGAAAAGCTGTCAAAAGACACGCAGAAGGCACTCGAATTATCGCAAAAAGAATATGATGAAAACAGTAAAATTCCAAAAGAAGAATTTAAAGAATACTCCATTCTACAATCAAAAGCAGAACATGTTTGGGTAGAAGCAAGGGAGAAATCAGATTTTTCACTCTTTGCACCCTATTTAAAACAACTGATTGATTTTAACAAGCGTTTCATCCAGTATTGGGGCGTGAAAAAAACACCATATGATGTGCTGCTCAATAATTATGAGCCGGATATGACGGTTGAACAACTCGATCAAAAATTCGGTGCACTTCGAGACGCCATCGTTCCTCTCGTGAAAAAAATTGAAGCTTCGCCAAATAAACCGGATACTTCGTTTTTATCGAAAAGCTTCCCGATCGACAAACAAAAAGAGCTGAGTCTCTTTTTCTTAAAAGAGTTAGGGTATGACTTTGACGCAGGACGACTTGATACAACGGTTCATCCTTTTGCTGTGACATTAAGCAGAGGGGATGTACGTGTGACGACGCGTTATGATGAGCACGATTTTCGCATGGCGATCTTTGGCACCATTCACGAATGCGGCCACGCCATTTATGAACAAAATATTGATGAGGCACTGAGCGGAACGCTCTTATGTGACGGCACATCAATGGGTATTCATGAATCACAGTCTCTTTTCTTTGAGAACTTTATCGGCAGACATGAAGATTTCTGGAAAACGTATTATCAAAAGCTGCAAGAGGCATCTCCTGAACAATTTAAAGATGTCACTTTAGAAGAATTTGTGCATGCGGTGAATGAATCGAAGCCGACTTACATTCGAATTGAAGCAGATGAACTCACGTATCCGCTTCACATTATTATTCGCTATGAAATTGAAAAGGCCATTTTCAATGAAGAAGTAGCCGTTGAAGACTTGCCAGCGTTATGGAATGAAAAATATAAAGCATATCTTGGCATTACGCCGCCTAACGATGCGCTTGGTATTTTGCAGGATGTTCACTGGTCAGATGGTAGTTTTGGTTATTTCCCTTCATATGCACTTGGTTATATGTATGCGGCGCAATTAAAGCAGCAAATGATCAAAGATTTACCGAATTTTGATGAACTGATTCAAAACGGGTCTTTTGCACCGATAAAAGAATGGCTAACTGAACATGTCCATCAGCATGGAAAACGGAAAAAGCCATCTGAGATCATTCAAGACGCAACTGGTGAAGAATTAAATGTTCAATACTTAATTGATTATTTAACAGATAAGTACACGAAACTGTATTTATCATAAATGAAAGGCACCCTTTGATCAGAAGGGTGCTTCAGCGTGTAGACAAACCCTCGCATTCGTTGTCAGGGTCTGCGCGCCGGTGCTCACGAATGTTAAATTCGCTCTGCTCCGGTGCTCGTCCTTCCTAGACTGCAAAGGTTTTCTAACACGCTGAAAAGAAGACAAAGGGCTAAAATAAAGTTCATTTTAGCCCTTTGTCAACAATCTGAGGCACCCTTTAATCAAAAGGGTGCTTTTTTGCTGGTTGAATATTCTAAAAACGAACGTTTAAAGCTTAATGATTATTTAAGTTCGGTATTTTTCTAGAAAAGTGCTTTCCAAGCGTCTGAAATCTTGTTATAATTTGAACACTATAACACTCATATAATCGCGTGATAATGGCACGCAAGTTTCTACCGGACACCGATACCGTCCGACTATGAGTGAGCAAAATGAAACAGCTTTTGTATGAGCTGAAGATCCCGTGGATCGTTTTCGCATTGCTTGCTCCTTAATGGACAGCAATGCTTTTTTTATGCAAAAAAATGAAAGTTGCTAATATGCTGGGAGGAAGAATGATGGAATTGTTACGTCAAAAGATCGAGAACGAAGGAATCGTTCTGTCAAATCAAGTGCTAAAGGTAGATGCTTTTTTAAATCATCAAATTGACCCTGTGTTAATGCATGAGATCGGTCAAGAGTTTGCTAGATTATTTAAGCATGATGGAATTACTAAAATTATCACAATCGAATCTTCTGGTATTGCACCTGCTGTCATGGCTGGACTTGCCCTTCATGTGCCAGTTGTTTTTGCCCGAAAGCGGCAATCACTGACTTTAACGGATAACCTTTTGACAGCAAGTGTGTATTCTTTTACCAAAAAAGTAGAAAGTACGATCGCTGTCTCTAACACGCACCTTAGTGAGGATGATTGTGTGTTAATTATCGACGACTTTTTAGCAAATGGAGAAGCCGCTAAGGGACTAGCTGCAATCGCAAAGCAAGCGAAAGCAAAAGTAGCTGGTTTTGGAATTGTTATCGAGAAATCATTCCAGCCTGGAAGGAAAGAACTTGTGCAAATGGGCTATAGAGTCGAGTCACTCGCACGTATCGAATCGCTCGAGGAAGGAAAAGTCACGTTTGTACGCGAGGTACAATCATGAGTGCCGCTAAAAAAGCCAAAACCCTTTCGCTAGGGATACAGCATGTACTGGCGATGTATGCAGGTGCGGTTCTTGTTCCGCTCATTGTTGGAGATGCGCTTGGGCTCACGCCAGCCCAGCTGACGTACTTAATTTCGGCAGATATTTTCATGTGCGGTGCTGCCACACTGCTTCAAGTATGGAAAAACCGCTTTTTTGGCATCGGTTTGCCTGTTGTACTAGGCTGTACATTTACTGCGGTATCTCCTATGATTGCGATTGGCTCTAAATATGGAATTTCGTCTATATATGGAAGTATTATCGCCGCAGGGTGTATTGTCATTGCTCTTTCATTTTTCTTTGGGAAGCTTGTGAAATTCTTCCCGCCCGTTGTCACAGGTTCCGTCGTCACGATCATTGGAATTACCTTAATTCCGGTCGCCATGAACAATATGGCAGGTGGTGAAGGAAGTGCAGACTATGGTTCTTTTGAGAATCTTGGACTTGCTTTTCTTGTATTGTTTATCATTGTCCTTCTCTATCGATTTACAAAGGGATTCATGAAAGCCATTGCCATCTTAATCGGCATTCTACTTGGGACAGCAGTTGCTGCTTTCTTAGGGAAGGTGGAGACAGCAGAAGTGGCGAATGCACAAGTTTTCCGCATCATTGAGCCTTTTTACTTTGGGCTGCCTACTTTTGAATTTGCACCAATCATGACAATGACATTAGTTGCCATTGTGTCATTAGTCGAATCAACGGGTGTATACTTTGCGCTCGGAGATTTAACGAATCGTTCATTAAAAGAGAAGGATTTAGCAAAGGGATATCGTGCAGAGGGAATTGCCGTTTTATTAGGCGGTATCTTCAACGCTTTTCCATACACAGCCTACTCCCAAAACGTTGGATTGATCCAATTAACAGGCGTGAAGAAAAATCAGGTCATTGTGGTGACAGGTGTATTATTAATGGTATTTGGCCTTTTTCCTAAAATCGCGGCATTTACAACGATTATTCCAAAATCCGTTCTAGGCGGTGCAATGGTCGCCATGTTTGGCATGGTCATTGCGTACGGGATTAAAATGCTCTCACGCGTCGATTTTGCCAAACAGGAAAACTTACTCATTGTCGCATGCTCAGTTGGCATCGGGCTCGGAGTAACGGTTGTGCCGCAAATGTTTGAGCATTTACCAGAATCGATTAAATTGTTAACAAGTAACGGAATTGTCGCCGGAAGCTTTACCGCTATTTTGCTTCATATTATTTATCACATGATTCCTTTTAAAAAAGAAACAGAGCAGGAGCTAATGGAAGAACCTAAGCAATCTGTTATGTAATCACTTCTCTTTGGAGAGCTGAAAGCCCGCATCCTTTGGATACGGGCTTGTTGTGATTAGTGCTATTAATGTTGTACCGGCGGCATTGTTTCGTTAATGACTGCAAATGTATAGCCCCTTGCTTTTAGTTGTGTAATTAGGCTATCTAAATAGTTCGTGGTAGAGGGTTGATCATGCATTAAAATCACTTTTGGTTCCCATGGTTTATTTTTCTCAAACATTTGCAGTTGATTCAATACCTCTTGAACATATTGTGAGTTTTTATATCTCCAGTCAAGGCTATCAATCGTCCAATCCCAGTAAATGAAGCCATATTGGTTTAAGCGTACTTTTTGATCATATGTTAAATTTGGAACACTGCCATAAGGTGTTCTCACAAGACGGGTGTAACCGCCTGTAACAGAAGCAAGAATGAGCTGAGCTTCTCTCATTTCATTTGCGGGAGACTCACTGTTTTGATAAAAGCGGTTTATATCATGCGTCATGCCATGAAGCCCTAATTGATGTCCTTCTTGATAAAGTCTTTTCACAGCTGCTTGGTGAGCTTGGATTTGCGGTCCAAGCATGAAGAATGTCGCCTTCACTTGATGTGCTTTTAAGACATTTAACAGCTGATTTGATGTAGCAGAAGGACCATCATCAAATGTTAAAAAGACCATTTTATTCGTTGTCTGTTGGTTTGGATTGGTCCTAAATTGTTGATCCAATGTTCTTGTAGAATGATCTTTTGCTTTCAGACTGATACTTGTGTCTCGGAAGTCACTGCTAGCAACAATTTTTGCTTGCCCATTTGTCGCCTGCAAATGGGTTTTAGACATATCCCAGATAAAAACGAGAAACAGTGTAAGAAGCACTAAACCAATTATCTTCGAGAGAAATATCGTGTTGTAGGGTGTTTGTTTTTTGGACACCTTTTTCATGACAATCACTCCAGTCAATTAAATTTTGTGCCGAATCATGTAGTAGATTCTGTCTTTTTTCACTGTTTTTCATGGTGTACATATTGATTAAGTATACAGGAAAAAACCCCCTTTTCATATATAATCATCAAATGAATTAGCATTTTATGGTTATTTATTTGTGTTGATCAGAAAAAGGTGATCCATTCATGTTTAAATGAAAGGTGGGGTTTGTCTACGGTCAGCACTTCTCATTTGAGAGGTGCTTTTTTGCATAAAGCTATGTTAACTAACTCTATTAAAATTGCATAAAAAAGCAGGTTCGCTTGGCTTGGAACGAACCTGTGAAGGAGGAAAACTACATCATGTTTTCACCTATATTATCCAATATTTATCAATTGTCGTCAAGACAAAAAGTTAGACGGAGGAAAATATTTTGACTGAATTGTGTCGTTTTGGCATGTATATCCTTTTTTTGATTGGGGATATTAACCGAAAAAAGAGGTGAAGCCGATGGCGTACATTCTTTCAGTTGGAACAAGTCTGCCAAAACATCATGTGGATCAGCAAGCAGCTGCTCAATTTGCAAGGTCTCAATTTAAACGATCGTTTAAAGATATTGATCGGCTATTAAAAGCTTTTAATAATGGCGAAATAGAGAGCAGGCAGTTTGTCCAGCCTATTGATTGGTATCAAGAACATCACTCTTTTGAAGAGAAAAATAATCTCTATGTCGAAAAAGCATTGGCACATGCGAAAGAAGCCGTTTTTCACTGTCTGCATGAAACAGCATTTCTTACAAAGCCAGTTCCTTTTGATGAGATTGATGCTTTGTTTTTCATCTCCAGTACAGGGTTATCAACGCCAAGTCTTGATGCAAAGCTGATGAATGTTCTTCCATTTTCTCCTTATACGAAACGAGTGCCAATTTGGGGGTTAGGATGCGGGGGCGGGGCGGCAGGCTTATCCCGAGCTTATGAATACATCATGGCGTATCCAGAAGCGAAAGTGCTCGTTGTTGCCTGCGAGCTTTGCAGCCTCACTTTTCAGCCGCAAGATCAATCAAAAAGCAATTTAATTGGAACCTCGCTGTTCGGTGACGGGACGGCGGCCGTTCTTTTAACTGGAGAAAAGGCTGCCTCTAAGTATACGCGGTTAAAAACAGTACCTAAAGTGCTTGGCACGCAGTCAGTGACCATGAAAGATTCTGAAGATGTGATGGGATGGGATTTTACCGCCGACGGATTTCGGGTCATCTTCTCACGTGACATTCCGTCCATCATTTCTGGGTGGTTAAAAGAGCAAGTGGATCAATTTTTACATCAGCTAGGGTTTTCTACAGAGGATGTATCCGTTTTTCTTGCTCACCCTGGAGGAAAAAAAGTGATTGATGCCTATCTTGAAAGCCTATCTTTACAAGAACATCAGCTATTTTCTTCAAAAGAGGTTCTGAAACAGCATGGAAACATGTCCTCTGCCACCGTTTTATATGTCATGAAGCATTTTCTTGAACATCAGTCACTAGATGCAGGACAGGTGGGGCTTTGCGGAGCACTTGGTCCAGGCTTTTCGTCAGAATTATTGCTCATGAAATGGGAGGGGCTCTCGTGATGATTTTCTGTATAGTGATTGGCATTTTCATTTGTCAGCGCCTCATTGAAGTGCTTGTGGCGAAAAGAAATGAAAAGAAGGTGAAGGCGCTCGGAGCGATTGAATTTGGTGCAAGCCATTATCCTTATATGGTCGCTATGCATGCAGCTTTTTTCCTCTCGCTTATTGGAGAGACATGGCTGCTGTATCGTCAACCGTCTCGTTTTTTCCTATTGCTGCTTGTGTTTCTGCTTGCGACCCAGGTGATTCGGTACTGGGCACTATGTTCACTTGGGACGTTTTGGAATACAAAAATCTTAGTCGTTCCAAATGCGATGATTGTGAAAAAGGGGCCGTATCGCTGGTTAAAGCATCCTAACTATGTGGTGGTGGCGATTGAACTGATGTTCATTCCGCTGCTATTTAACGCATTTATTACTGCCATTTTGTTTACGTGTTTAAATGGATGGATGATGATGGTCAGAATTCAAACAGAAGAAAAAGCACTGAATCAGTATTTATTAAATTAATATTGAAAATCATTATCAATTGTGCTACACTTTCATTAATGATAAACATTCTCAATCATGAAGGATGGACGGTGATCACATGACAATGATTTTCTTACTCGGTACGGTCTGTGTATACAGCTTATTGATTGGCTTCGTATTAAAAGGTGTTTCAAAAAAATCTGCTTCCTGATTGCAGTCCTTTGTGACTGATCGGGCAGCAGATTTTTTTATTTCCTCAGATCAGAAGAAAAATCTCTTTATTTTGTGTAAAATGGTACACATACATAACTGACTTTTCTAAAAACAAAGGGGTTTATCGTCATGAAAGACTTGTCTATTCGAGATTCGCTCGTTCAAACTACAGGTGCTTTATATCAAAGCCTTCTGAAAAGGGATGATCACGAGCGCGCAGCCAAACTTGCATCTATTATGAAAAAGGAAGCTGAAGAAGAAGTATATATCGCATTTACCGGCCACTATTCTGCTGGTAAGTCATCACTAGTGAATCATCTTCTTCATGATCACATCCTGCCCACAAGCCCAATTCCAACGAGTGCAAACTTGGTTGTTGTCAGGAAAGGGGTCAGTGAAGTTCAGCTCCATACGTCTGATGGACGTTTCGCAAAAATGGGCGGTTCTTATGATAAAGAAGCGGTGCAGCGTTTTTGTAAAGATGGGGAACAAATTGAGATGGTGGAAATTAGCGGTGATTATAGTGGACTTGAAGAAAAAGTGGCACTCATTGATACGCCGGGAATTGATTCAACGGATCATGCGCACTTTTTATCCGCTGCTTCTATTCTTCATCAAGCGGATGCTCTTTTTTATGTCGTTCATTATAACCATGTCCATTCTGAAGAAAACATTCGCTTCATTCGCTCGATTAAAGAGAAAGTGCCTAATCTTTATTTCATCGTCAATCAAGTGGATCGGCACGATGAACAAGAGACAACTTTTGAAAACTACAAAAAACAAGTCGTTGAGATGCTTTTAAAAGAAGGCATTGAAGAAGAACATCTATATTTTACTTCTGTGACGGATGAGGCACACCCAAAAAACGAAATGATCCGTTTAGTGAAGAAGCTACAAGAATTACAAACCATGCCTAAAGCATCACTTCGAGCCTATACAGAGCAGAAAATCGAACATGTTTTAAAAGAACATATAGACTCGTTAAAAGAAGAACTGCATGAAGAGGACCTTGACGCGCGGCTGCAAGAAAAAAGGAATGAAGTGAAAGAACTAGAAGAGAAACGCCGATTTATTGAAAATGGTGCAAAGCAGGTAGAAGATGAAGTGTCTTCTGAAGTAGAGAACATCTTAAAAAATGCAAACCTCACGCCATTTAAAATGCGAGAGCTTGCAAGTGACTATATCGAATCGAAAGCACCTGGCTTTAAAGTGGGTTTACTTTTTGCCAAAAATAAAACCGAGCAGGAAAAGGAAAAAAGGGCAAATGAATTCTTAGCAGATGTAAAAAAGAGAATGAAAGCGGAAGTTGACTGGCACATTGCCGAGCTCCTCAAAAAAGAAATAAAACAGCATCAGCTTGGCGAAGCGTTATTAGACAAAGCCATGGCATTTGAGACACCTATTGAAGAATCCTTGCTTGAAAAGGTCATTCACCAAGGGGCAACTTTTTCTAACGAATATGTTCTTCAATATGCGAAAGATGCTGGTGAAGCATTGAAAAGACAGGCGAAACAGCAAGCGCTTCAATTGATTGAACAGATGATTGAAACCTTGAAAGACCAGCTCAAGAATGAACAGGAGAAGCAAGAGGAAAAATGGGAGCAAGCGAAACAAGAGCTTCAGAGCCTTGAGGGGTATAACGAAAAAAATGAACAAATAAGACAGGATATTCAGCATATATGGGATATTTGGCAAAACGGAACGGATGAGCATATCCCAGGCGACTGGTTTTATGCGAAAAAGCAATGGATGCAGCACGACCAGCTGGAGAAGAATCGCGCATCAATTCATGTTGAAGAGAGCGATCAAGCTACTGAACGGACAGAGCGCGATCAATACCGCCAATCGCAGCATTTAACAACAGCACAATCGATTGCACAATTTAAAGAGCTTTCCCGCATTTTATCGCCTTTAGATATTCTAAAGTCTCAAAGAGATTCCTTTGAAAAACGAACAGAACGGCTGCAGGCAAAAGAATTTACACTCGCTTTATTTGGCGCTTTTAGTTCTGGAAAATCTTCTTTTGCCAATGCGCTTGTTGGACGGAAGGTGTTACCATCATCTCCTACGCCAACAACTGCAACAATTAACAAACTGACACGACCTACGGAAGATCATCCTCATGAAAGTGTCAAAGTGGTGTTTAAAACCAAGCAGGACATTCTAGAGGAACTCGATCAGATTCTTGGATTTTCGATCACAACAGAAAAAGGAGATTCGTTTCAGGCAAAGCTGGAAAGAGTACTGAAAAAACGGCAGCTCGAACAGGATCACCGAATCATTGTAGAACATTTTCTACAAGCCTATGCCAAGTTTCATGATGACATTGACAACCAAACCAATTTACATGTCACACTTCAAGAATTAAAGCCTTATGTAGCGGAAGAATCTGTTTCTTGTGTGGTGAAGGAAGTGACGGTGTATTTAAGTACACCTTTGACAGATAAAGGACTGACGATTGTCGATACACCAGGTGCAAGCAGTATGAATAAGCGTCATACAGAAATCGCCTTCCAGTATATGAAGGATGCAGACGCCCTTCTTTATTTAACGTATTATCAGCACTCTTTCTCAAAAGCTGATCGCTCATTTTTACGGAAGCTTGGACTCGTAAAAGATTCCTTTAGCATGGATAAAATGTTCTTTATCATCAATGCAGCTGATTTGGCTAAGGATCAAGCAGAGCTTGAAACCGTATTTGACTATGTACGAAGCGAGCTCACAAAAGAAGGTATCCGCAATCCAAACCTGCATCATGTGTCTAGTAAGGAAGAGATCGAGGGGAAAGAGCCGACATCTTATAATCAATATGCAACACTGAGAAAACAGCTCGACTATTTTATTGAGGAAGAATTAACGAAAGATGCCATTGAACTTTTGCATTTTGAAGCTAATACATTATGTACAACGGTCGATAGACTACGTGCGACCTTGCATCAATCAGAAGATGAGAAAGAAGCTGAAAAGAAAAACATCAAGACATCCTATGAAGCCATTCTCGAAAAAATGCAAGACGTGAAACGGTCTAAGCTTGTGACCGAAAGCGTAAAAAAAGACGTGCATGAACAGCTCTATCATATTGTACAGCGGCTTTCATTATTTGCGAATGATCTATTAAAGTCGGCTTTTTATCCTGGCATATCTCAAGGGAATTTTGGTCAGCAGTTAAAAATGGCACTTGAGAAAGCGTTAAAGGAGTATGAATTTGAATTTGTGCAGGAGCTCAAGGCACTTGATATCCGAATGGAATCGTTTATCCACCATTATTTCCAAGAGGAGTGGGAAAAAGGGATGCAGGCTGCATGTGCGGAAGATCCTTACTTTTCTCTCAGCCTGTCAGCCCCTGAGGAGAAAAATGCTGAGCTAAAACAAATTGAAGTCGAAGCAGAGATTGCACCATTTGAGCCGCTTTTAAAGAAACAAAAATCAGCGAAAGCCTTCTTTGAACAAAATGAAAAGGCTACGTTTATTGAAGCCATTCGAGATGTTCTACATCAAATGACAACACGTTGGGCAGATAACGAAAAAGAAGAGTTGCTGAGCAGATATGAACAGCTAGTGAAGACCTATACGGAAAGATACGAACAAGATGCTCTCCAACAGCTCAATGAGCAAAAACAGACATTTATGACGAGCCTTACAACAGATGCTGAAAAACAGGCGATCATTGAACAAGTTTATGAACAAACAAATGAATGGAAGAACCAGTTGAAAACGATATGATTCATGATAGACTATATAAAAAAGAAAGCAGTTGATAGACGATGACGAGCGTACACGAAGAAATTTCTGCACATTCACAGAAACAACATGCCCACATCCAATCTTTTCTTGCACTTGAACAAAAAAGAGAGCAGGCGATTGAATCGGCTGTGAAAAAATGTGAACACAATGAACCATTTTCAACAGATGAGATCAACGCCATTACGTCTAAAATGAATGAGCTTGCCCGAGGCGGAATTGTTCCGCTTCGTAAACACGTGACGATTGAGATGGTGGAGGAATACACCCAGCGTAAACAGAAGTAAAGAGTAATTTTCTCATTTTTGGTCATCTTAACAAATGAACCAGAAAGGGGAATGATCATGGCAAAAAAGCAAAACGTAAAGCAGCAGGAGGAGCGCATGCCAAAGGAAAAAGACATGCCATCCTACGCAGAAGCGGAAACGAAAAAAATGCAATATGGTAAAAAGTAATCGGGCTGCCTCTTCTTTATCAAAAGAAGAAGGCGCCTTTTTTATGTTCGTTTCAATGTTCTATGATAGAATAGGAGTATTGTTTATAAAAAGGGAGTTTAGATGAATGAATAAACACGTCTTACTTGTAGATGGAATGGCACTTCTTTTTAGGTCGTTTTATGCGACGGCTGTCCATCGCAATTTTATGATAAATGATCATGGTGTGCCGACAAATGGAGTGAATGGTTATTTGAAGCATTTGTTAACAGCTGTCCAAACATTTGAGCCGACTCATATCGTATGCTGCTGGGATATGGGGAGCCAGACATACCGGAACGAATTGTTTCAAGATTATAAAGCCAATCGAGGTGAGGCGCCTGTTGAGCTTATCCCGCAGTTTGATTTAGCAAAAGAGGCGACAGCAGAACTGGGGATCATGAACATTGGTGTGAAAGGTTTTGAAGCAGATGATTGTATTGGAACGCTTGCATCAATCTATCAAAACGAAGCACATGTGACCGTCTTAACAGGAGATAAAGATTTGCTGCAGATCTTGAATGAACAAGTGACCGTGGCTTTAATGCAAAAAGGCATCGGGAATTATAAGCATTATACAAAAGCCCTTTTTGAAGAGGAAATGGGCATATCTCCAAAGGCGCTGATTGATATGAAAGCGCTGATGGGTGATACTAGCGATAATTACCCTGGTGTAAAAGGAATCGGCGAAAAAACAGCATTGAAATTTATTCAAACGTATGAAACGATTGATCGACTGTTAGAAAATGTTCATGCATTAACGGTAGCTCAGCAAAAGAAAATGCAAGCAGGTTTAGAAGATCTGAAGCTTTCTCGTATACTGGCAGAAATTAAATGTGATGTACCACTCAGCTGTCCGATTGACGAAACAAAAATAAAAATGGACCCAGAGCGGGCAGCGGCAATGCTTCGCTTGCATCAAATTAAAGGGATCGAACCAATGGTTAACCGCTTAAGTCAATTAGGAATCAGTTAAGGTTGTTCTTACGCAGAAAAGAAACAAAGGGCTACATGTATTAGCCCTTTGTGTTGCTTTTTTTCGCCTTATTTTCTAATTGCGATATTGGCTGTTTATCTTTTGTTTGCGCATCACCTTGAGGAGTCGTTCCGTTTGTGACACGGCCTCTGTTCTCTTTATCCAATTCGTATCACCTCACACATTAGCATAACCAAAAGAAAAGCGATTCATCCTTTTGAAAGGTGAATCGCTTTTCTAGCGAGCTGATCAGCCACTTGATTTTCCTTGCTCGGAATCCACTTAATGAAAAATAAATCAAATTCGCTTTGAAGCTGCAGCATTTCTTCGATGAAATGACGAAAAGATGGATTTTTAGCAAATCCTGCATTGGCTGCACGATCCACTACTTGTGAATCTGTGCGGAAAGAAACGGTCCGGAATCCTTTTTCTACGCATATTTTCATGCCTTCAATGAGCGCAGAAAACTCTGCTTCATGATTGCTCATGATGCCAAGAGGAATGGAGAAAGACTCAGCTTTTCCGTCATATTTCAAGAAAATGCCGATGCCAGATGGACCTGGGTTTCCGGCACTAGCACCGTCAATATATATTTCAGCTGGCAATTTATTTCCCCCTTTCATCAATCGGAACCATTTTTTTCGCCGCATAGGCATAAGGTGTGCCAATGGCAGCGACGATAAATTTAATCACATAAGTCGTGATGAAAATTTCGATCCATATATGGAATGGGTAGGTCCCAAGAAAGGCAATAGTTGTGAAAACGAGTGTATCAAGCAGCTGGCTAATCATTGTACTCCCCGCATTTCGCAGCCAGAGCGCACCATCTGAAGGAAATATCCGGCGAATAAACGAATATACATAAACATCTAACATTTGACTGATGATATAAGCAGCAAGGCTACCAAGAGCTACCCTTGGCATAAAGCCAAATATCGTTTCTAATGATGATTGGGAAATGTCAGATGGAGCGGGATGGAAAAGCAAAGCCTCCTGCATGACAACAGTTAATGTTAAAAGGGTGGCAAAGCCAATCCAGACAGCTTTTTTCGCTTCGGTTTGTCCATATTTTTCATTGAGGACGTCCGTTGCAAAGAACACACTGCCGTATAAAATGTTGCCAAGTGTTGCCGTTAAGCCAAATAATTCAACGGTTTTGACCACTTGTAAATTGGCAGCAACTGTTGCAAAACCAATCCAGACGAAAAGCCCCATCTTGCCAAATCCTTTATAAAATAGAAGAACAATGATAAAATTAATGATCGCAAATAAGATCCAAATACCTTCATTAAACAAGTGACATGAACTTCCTTTCTAAATGTAAAATGTAACTTTTTGATTATAGCATAACGAACGTTTACCTTAAAAGTATGGGAAGGCGATGTGATCAATGAAACTAAGAGCGCACTATACAATGAAAGTGAAATCGATTGGGTCCATTGCTTTTTTCCAAGAAGATTGGATGGAGCTCAAAGAGGCCTTGCTTTTAGCAAAACATATAGACAAAAAAGAACCGCAGTCACTTTTATCTTTTGAAGATGAAAAGGGTGCGATGTGGTCGACGAAAGAACTTGAAAAGCTAAACGAAGAACTTAGGCTTGAACCCGATCAGCTTCAGGTCTATTTTGATGCGAGTTTTCGCAAAGAAACAGGTGATGCTGGGCTTGGAATTGTCGTGTATTATCAGCTCGGACAGGATGCATACCGGTTAAGGAAGAATCAGCCTTTTCAGAGCACCACGAACAATGAGGCGGAGTATGCGGCTTTATTTGAAGCGGTAAAAGCTTTAAAAGAACTGGGAGCCAGCAGAAACTCTGTTACGATTAGAGGAGATTCTCTTGTTGTAATGAATCAGCTCAAAGGGGAATGGCCTTGTTATGATGATATACATAACAAATGGCTCGACCGAATTGAGGCTGCGATCAAAGAGCTGAAGCTCACGCCAACATATGAAGTCATCGATCGTAAACAAAATGCAGAAGCAGATCAGCTTGCCAGACAGATACTTGCAGACGTCCCCATCGAAAGTAAGTTGAAATTAGAAGCAGACGGAGCTGAATAAAGTGGATAAAAAAACAGCAGTAAAAGAATTAACAGATCTTCAAGACACGTATTGTTCAGATTGTTTGATTAAGAAGCACTTTCGTAAAGAATTTGGTAAAAAATACGCCCACTCCTTTTGTATACAGCAATGCACGGTAGGAGAGAAGATCAAACAATACGGGAATGAATTACTCAAAAAATAAGCGTACACTCCGGTTTTCCTCTAGATGTATCATATGCTCACGAAAAAAAACGAATAGAATGTGTAAAAAAAGAACATATTCTGAAAAATGAGCCGATATAACTATAGAAAGTTTTGGTTGAGTTACTTTTTGACTAAGTGACGGATAATAGAGGAAAAGGGGAAGGCCGGCATGGATAATAAGGATTTTGAAACGGTATTACATCGAACATTTCAAGAGGTGTACAGTGATCTAGAGCAACTGGTAGATGTAGCAAAGAAGGGAAGACCTTTTCTCGAAAAAGATATCTCTGAAATTGAACAAAGATTAAAGCAAAATATTTTAGCGATTGAAATTCAGCTGAAAATCAAATAAGAGAGGCATACGCCTCTCTTTATTTTGTCGTTTCATCATTGATTGAGTTGATTAGATTTTTGTTACGTTTGCAGCTTGAGGTCCACGATTACCTTCAACGATTTCAAAAGAAACTTCTTGTCCTTCTTCTAGAGATTTGTAACCGTCACCTTCGATAGCTGTGAAGTGAACGAATACATCGTCTCCGCCTTCAACTTCAATGAAGCCGAAACCTTTTTCATTATTGAACCATTTTACTTTACCGTTTTGCATATTGCTTTTTCCTCCTAGTACTGTAGCACACCTTTTGGCATACTAAAAAAAATTTTTCATCACCTAACGACTTAAGAAGTTGTTAAATGATGGTTCCACTATACACCATCAAAAGTAAAGCGTCAAGCAGGCAAGCCAAATTTTGAGCAGAATGTTTGATTTTTTTGTTTTTTTAGTGAATGACATTTATCTATAAAACGTCCTAATCTCATGAAACCTAACGTATAACTTGTCCGTATATAGTAAAAATACAGAAAGAGGTGCGTCATGAATCGTTACACAATTGAGGAGTTTGTTCAGAATACGCAGCAAGAAGACAAAGGGGAAGGGGTCTTTGAACTTGAAACACCAAGATTGTTAGAAATTAATTTAACGGATACCATTTGGGCAAAAACAGGCTCCATGGTTTCATATCGCGGGAAAATAAAGTTTGAACGTGAAGGTGTGTTTGAACACGGTGTGTCAAAGATGTTCAAAAAAATGTTATCAGGAGAAGGAACCTCTTTGATGAAGGCCACAGGTGATGGAAAATTATATGTAGCAGACCAAGGGAAAAAAATCTCGATTCTTCGATTGGCTCAAGGGGAGTCTATTTTCGTTAATGGAAACGACTTGCTCGCATTTGAACCGTCTGTTCGGTGGGATATTAAATTAATGAAAAAGGTGTCTGGCATGCTTGCAGGCGGATTATTTAATGTCAAACTTGAAGGACCAGGTCTTGTGGCAATCACAAGTCATTACGAACCGCTGACGCTGATTGTTCAGCCAGGTGATTCTGTTTATACAGATCCGAATGCGACGGTCGCATGGTCAGGAGATTTGCAGACTGAATTTGTGACAGATGTATCGTTCAAAACGTTTATTGGCAGGGGAAGCGGAGAGTCCATTCAAATGAAGTTTAGCGGAAGTGGCTTTGTTGTTGTTCAGCCGTTTGAAGAAGTATATACAACGAATGGAAATCAAGGTTAAAAGAAAAAAGGTGTCCGTCAATGACGGGCACCTTTTTATGATAATGCTTGAGCATACGATTTGTTGCTCATGATCAGATCTGATTGTTCGACGATATCTTCTAAAATGGTTTGAGAAGACTGTTTTAAGTGTAATTTTTTGATGTTTTGTTTCATGGATTCTAATTTTTCTTCGTCTTGCAGCAAGTTGGTGACAGATTCTAAAATGTCTTCGTGTCTGTTGATGACAATGGCAGCGCCGTAATCTTCAAAGAAAAGAGCATTTTCTTTTTCTTGTCCTGGAACAGGTTTGTAAAGAATAACTGGGACACCAATTGCTGTTGCTTCTGTTAATGTAATTCCGCCCGGTTTTGTAATCATACAGTCCGTTACTCTGAACAATTCATCAATTTGTTCCACATATCCAAGCGCCTTCAATTGATTTGGGTGTGCTTGTTCAAGTTCGCTAAGCGATTGCTTCAGCGCTGCATTCTTACCGCACACAACAACAATTTGTACTTCACTGTCAAGAAGTAGTGCTTCACACAGTTCCTTCACATTTTTTAGTACACCATGGGCACCCGCCATAATGAGAAGGACTTTTTTGTCTGATGATAATCCATATTTTTTATAGATGATCGATTTAGGCACGTCTACTTCAAATTGTGGTCTAATCGGAATGCCTGTTACCTTGACATCGCTTGGATGTGTGCCGATTTCTACTAGCTTTTGTTTCACATAATCGGTTGCAACATAGTATCGGTCAATGTTTTCATGTACCCAAATTTTATGAAGACAAAAGTCTGTCATCACATTAAATGTTGGAATGACTTTACCTGTTTTGTTTCGGTATTCAGGTACAACAATCATCGGGAATGTAATGATGATGATATCCGGATTGTGTAATTGAATTAATTCATCAAGACGCTTATTTCCCATCTTTAAATAAATGTTAAATTTGCGTTTATTGTAAATTTTATCTACACCGTAATAAAACAAGCGATAAAATTGTTTCCCAATGGAGAAGCTCTTTAAATATAAATATTGAGTCACTTCAGACACAATGGGATTTGATTCTTGATACAAATTAGAAACTATCACATGTTCAAACCCTTGGGATTTGCATTCATCATACAGTGTTTTTGCAACCTGCATATGTCCATTTCCATAATTTGCGGTCAAGATTAATATTTTTTTATTGGTATTCAAGAATATTCACCTCAAATGTAATCAACAACAACAAAACTTCGTACGAAAACTATAAATCTCATAGGTCTACATATACATAAAGATAACATATAAACAGCGAGAGCATATCATTCGTTACGAAAGAATTAAACTAATTTTAAAAAACAAACAGACTAAATTGATAATGGAAGACAGAGCCATTTGTATTTTAACACATTTTAAGCATTTATAATCAGACTACAGTCTATTTTATTCCCACACATATGGTGTTTCTTGATAAACATAGTAATTAAGCCAATTCATAAACAGCAAAGTAGCATGGGCTTTCCAGCGGTTCACTGGAACTAATGTGTCTCCATCTTCTATGAAATAGTGGACGGGTTTTTTGACTGTATCATGTTTCAACAAATCTCTTTCATATTCCTGCTTCAATGTATCTGTATCGTATTCAGGATGTCCAGTTAAAAATACTTGTTTATCATCATCTGAAACAATTAAACAAACACCAGCTTCCTCAGACGTGCTCAATACTTTTAGATTCGTCGTGTTTTTTAATTGTTCTGTATTAATATCTGTATGCCTAGAATGTGGGACATAGTATACTTCATCGAAACCTCTTACTAATCTTTCTTTTTTCTCTTTGACAAGATGCTCAAAAACACCGAATTTTTTCTCTGGAAGCTTGATTTTTTCAATGCCATAATGATGATAAAGACCAGCCTGTGCCCCCCAGCATATATGGAGAGTAGACGTCACATTCGTTTTACTCCAGTCCAAAATGTCCTGCAGTTCTTTCCAATAGGAAACTTCTTCGAAAGCTAAATGCTCAATTGGTGCACCTGTAATGATCATGCCATCAAATTTTTTATGGCGAATCGAGTCAAAGGTCGTATAAAATTCATCTAGATGCTCTCTCGATGTATTCTTCGGTGTATGTGTACTTGGAATCAAAAATGTAAAATACACTTGCAAAGGAGAATTTCCGAGCATTCTCAACAGCTGCGTTTCAGTTTGTATTTTTTTTGGCATTAAGTTTAAGATCACGATATTCAAAGGACGGATATCTTGTTTGAATGCCCTTGTCTCATCCATGACGAAAATGTTTTCGCTCTCTAGTATTTGTTTTGCTGGCAGATGAACTGGTATGTTAATAGGCAACTCGCCACCCCCTGAACCAAAGCTAATTTCACTTCATTATAGGAACTTTCTGGCGATATTTCAATGTTTCAATTATGTTACAATGAAAAATAGAGCAAAAAAGAAAGCTGTTTCTGTCAAAAAAGGAGGCCATTAATCATGATCACAAAGCATTTATCAGATATTGACATTGCTCAAAAGGCAAAGCTGAGACCGATTCAAGACATCGCAGCAAAATTACAAATACATGACGAAGAATTAGAATGCTATGGTTTCACAAAAGCGAAAATATCTTTGACTATTTTTGACCGTTTAAAGGAACAAAAAGAAGGAAATGTGATTCTTGTGACTTCGATCAACCCAACGCCAGCAGGTGAGGGGAAGTCCACCGTAACAGTTGGCCTAGGTCAAGCCTTCGAGAAAATTGGGAAAAAAGCGATCATTGCCATGCGTGAACCTTCACTAGGTCCCACAATGGGTATTAAAGGCGGTGCGGCTGGCGGCGGATATTCACAGGTGTTGCCTATGGAAGAAATCAATCTTCATTTCACAGGGGATTTTCATGCGATTACATCTGCACATAACGCTTTAGCTGCTTTTATTGATAATCATATCCATCACGGAAATGAGCTTGGGATCGACGCACGCCGAATTGTATGGAAACGAGTGTTAGATTTAAACGATCGTGCTCTAAGACAAGTGGTCGTAGGACTTGGCGGTCAATTAAATGGGTACCCTAGAGAAGATGGATTTGATATTACGGTTGCATCCGAAATGATGGCCATCCTCTGTTTAGCAGACGACTTAAACGATCTAAAAAAACGTCTTTCTTCTATTGTTGTTGCCTACAATCAAGAAGGTGAACCGGTCACAGTTGGAAATCTAGGATATGAAGGCGTATTGACCTTGCTTTTAAAAGATGCGCTGAAACCAAACCTTGTTCAAACGATTGAAGGAACTCCAGCCCTTGTTCATGGTGGTCCTTTTGCCAATATTGCACATGGATGCAATAGTTTAATTGCCACAAAAATGGCGGCAAAACTAGCAGATTACGTCGTAACAGAAGCGGGATTTGGTGCAGACCTCGGCGCGGAAAAATTTCTTCACATCAAAACAAGAGCCGGTGATTTTAAACCAGGCGCTGTTGTCATTGTAGCAACTGTCAGGGCGCTAAAAATGCATGGCGGAATGCAGAAAACAGAGCTCAAGGAAGCAAATGCACAGGCTGTATTAGAAGGTATACATAATTTAGAGAAGCATATTGAAACAGTGCAAGCCTTCGGTCTACCATACATCGTTGCAGTGAACCGTTTTATTACCGATACAAAAGAAGAAATTCAAGCAATAGAAAACTGGTGCGAAACGAATGGACATCCAGTCAAAGCCGTCAATGTATGGGAAGAAGGGGGAGCTGGCGGGGTAGCACTTGCCGAAGAGCTCACGACACTCATTGAAAAGAATGAAAACAGCTTTTCTTATTTATATGAGAAGCAAGATTCCATTGAAGAAAAGTTGTCAAAAGTCGCCAAAGTGGTTTATGGTGCAGACGGCGTCAACCTTACATCAAAAGCAAGAAAGCAGCTAGCTGCAATTGAGAAAAATGGCTGGGCCCATTTGCCGGTTTGTATGGCAAAAACGCAATATTCACTATCGGATGATCCAGCTTTAATCGGCAGACCAAAAGGCTTTACCGTTACGATTCGAGAGTTAAAACCATCTGTAGGGGCAGGTTTTATCGTTGCACTAACGGGAAGCATTCTGACCATGCCAGGTCTCCCTAAAAAACCTGCGGCACTTGAGATGGATTTATTAGAAGACGGCAGTGTGACTGGACTCTTTTAGCAGGAAGCATAAAAAGCGATTTTCTAAAAGAAGCATGTTACGATAGGAAAAAGTGAATCCTAGGAGGCTATGAGATGTCAATTTATGATATTCAGGTCAAGACCATTAACGGTCAGGAAAAATCAATGGCAGATTACAAAGGGAAAGTACTGATCATCGTGAACACAGCGAGCAAATGTGGACTGACCCCTCAATTTAAACAATTACAAGAGTTATACGATCAATATCATGAAAAGGGCCTTGAAATTTTAGGATTTCCGTGCAATCAATTTATGAATCAAGAGCCAGAAGGGGAAGAAGCAATTCAAGAATTCTGTTCGTTGAACTATGGTGTGACCTTCCCGATGTTTGCAAAAGTAGATGTCAATGGTGACAATGCGCATCCGCTTTTCAAATACTTAACGAGTCATGCGAAAGGTGTGCTTGGCACAAAAACGGTGAAATGGAATTTCACAAAATTTATCGTTGACCAAAACGGAGAAGTGACTGAACGATTTTCTCCTAAAACACCACCAAAAGAATTAGAAAGCTCCATTATCGCTCTTTTGGAGAAATAAGCATGTATTCGAGTAAGCAGCAAGAACAATTGGAGGCAGCTGCCTCCTTTGTTTCAAAACAGCTAAAGAATGAACCGACTGGACACGATGAAGCTCATATCAATCGTGTGCGCCAGCTTGCCGTCCATATTGCACAACAGGAGGGCGGGTCGCTTTTTGTCATTGAAATGGCAGCGATTGTCCATGATGTCATTGATGACAAGCTGTCTAGTGAATGGAAGCTTTCACCGCATGATCTCAAGCAGCAGCTCCTTTTGTGGGAAGTGGACACGCGAGATATTCGCTATATCATGGATATTATTACAACGATGTCTTTTCGTCACCGGCATATGCAGCATCAGCCAGTGACATTAGAAGGGGCCATTGTTCAAGATGCAGATCGGCTAGATGCGATAGGTGCAACTGGGATTGCAAGGGTGTTTACATATGCAGGTGCAAAAGGGGAGCCTCACTATACAGAGGGTGCTCACCAAGGCACAGTACTTTTGCATATGCAAGAAAAGCTGCTTCAATTAAAAGACTTGATGAACACACGTGCTGGAAAGCAGCTGGCTCATGAGCGGCATGAGTTTATGTGTCTATTTATCAAGACATGGAAAGAAGAATGCGGCCTTACAGATGAGTAGGGTCTTTATGTGTGTAAGGAGGATGTATAGATGAAAATAACTGCCATAGAACCAACGCCAAGCCCGAATACAATGAAAGTCATTTTGACAGAAGCGCTTGCAGGCGGTAAAAGCAATAACTACAAAAAAGATCAAAAAGACGAAGCGCCAGAGATGATCAAGCGAATTTTAACCATTGAAGGTGTAAAAGGTGTTTACCATGTAGCCGATTTCTTAGCGGTTGAGCGTAATGCGAAATTTGATTGGCAAGGTATTTTACAGCAAGTCAGAGAAGCCTTTGGACAAGAAACAGAAGGTCTTCAGGGAGAATCGCAGTCAGGTGATGACACATTTGGAGAAGTCAAAGTGCATGTTCAAATGTTTAATGGGATTCCGATGCAGGTCAAGCTGACAGACGGTGAAAGAGAAGAACGATTTGGAATGCCTGAACGTTTCCAGGCAGCGATTTTAAAGCTAAGAAGCAGTTCAGATAATGTTGTATTTGAACGTGTGTGGAAAGAACATGGCGTACGTTTTGGAGAATTTGCTGATATCGGTCAAGAAGTCACAGAAGAGCTGCAAGCTGCATATGACGACGAGCGTTTATCCCGTTTAACAGAGGCAGTGAAGGAAGGTCAAGAGGCTGTAGATAAACAAGTGAACCGAAAAGCATATGATGTGACAGAAGAGATGCTGCGCGATGAAGATTGGAAGAAACGTTTTGCTCATTTAGAGCAAATGCAGCCAGAGAAAAAAGATATACCTGTTTTAATGAAAGCGATGGAGGATCCAAAAACATCGATTCGCAGACAAGCTGTTGTGAATGCTGGCATGATTGAAGATCCAGCCATTTTGCCTATTTTATATAAAGGGCTTGAAGATAAAACAGTGACGGTTAGAAGAACTGCTGGAGATTGTATTTCAGATCTTGGTGATTCTAGTGCGATTGAAGCGATGATCGCAGCCTTAAAGGACCCAAGTAAGCTTGTCCGCTGGCGTGCGGCCATGTTCCTTTATGAAGAAGGTGACGAAACAGCACTCGAAGCTTTAAAAGAAGCGGAGCAGGACCCTGAATTTGAAGTCAGTCTTCAAGTGAAAATGGCCATCGAACGAATTGAGCACGGAGAAGAAGCAAAAGGCTCTGTGTGGAAGCAAATGACAGAAAGTAGAAAAAATGCATCAGAATCATAAGACGATGAGACAGCTGCCAATAAAAGGCAGCTTGTTTTCTGAAAAGGGCTTTTTTATTGGCAGAAAAATTTTTTTAGAAAAATTATTTTGAATATTGTTGAAATATGAGAAAAAACTCTATATAGTAGTACCAATATAGAATATTGGAGGTCAGATTTTATGACACAATCCTTGCTGAGCACTTGCTTCAGCAGAGAAATCAGTCACTATCTATTATAGGTGGCTAAATAAACAGAAAATTTGTAAAATAAAATCAACTCAAAATCATACAGTCAACAAGACTAGTAGTATAGGAGGCTTTTTAAACAGATGGCAGAACTTCGCAGTAATATGATTAAACAAGGAATTGACAGAGCACCTCACCGAAGCTTACTAAGAGCAGCTGGGGTAAAAGATGAGGATTTTGGTAAGCCGTTTATTGCCGTATGTAATTCCTATATTGATATTGTCCCAGGGCATGTCCATCTTCAGGAATTCGGAAAAATTGTGAAAGAAGCCATTCGTGAAGCTGGCGGTGTTCCATTTGAATTCAATACAATTGGGGTAGATGATGGTATTGCGATGGGGCATATTGGGATGAGATATTCATTGCCAAGCCGTGAAATCATTGCTGATTCAGTAGAGACCGTGGTGTCTGCACACTGGTTTGATGGCATGGTTTGTATTCCTAACTGTGATAAAATCACGCCAGGTATGATGATGGCTGCCATGCGTGTGAATATCCCAACTGTATTTGTCAGTGGTGGACCGATGGAAGCTGGGAGAACAAGTGATGGCAGGAAAATTTCTCTTTCTTCTGTCTTTGAAGGCGTAGGGGCATACCAATCAGGGAAAATTAATGAAGAGGAATTAAACGAATTAGAGCAGTTTGGCTGTCCAACATGCGGATCTTGCTCTGGTATGTTTACAGCAAATTCAATGAACTGTCTAGCAGAGGCGCTTGGGATTGCTCTTCCTGGAAATGGGACCATTCTGGCGACATCACCAGAACGAAGAGAATTTGCGAAGAAGTCAGCAAAACAATTGATGGAGCTAATCAAAAAAGACATTAAACCACGTGATATTGTCACGGAAAAAGCGATCGATAACGCATTTGCTTTAGATATGGCACTTGGTGGTTCAACCAATACAGTTCTTCATACATTGGCGATTGCAAACGAAGCGGGCGTTGAATATTCACTTGAGCGTATTAATGAAGTCGCAGAACGAGTGCCGCATTTATCCAAACTCGCTCCAGCTTCAGATGTATATATTGAAGATTTACATGAAGCTGGCGGAGTGACCGCTGCACTAAATGAATTGTCCAAAAAAGAGGGGGCTCTTCATTTAGATACCATGACCGTCACAGCGAAAACGTTAGGCGAGAACATCGCAGGGCATGAGGTAAAAGATTATAACGTCATTTATCCAATTGACAAGCCATTTACTGAAAAGGGCGGCTTAGCCGTTTTATTTGGAAACCTTGCGCCAGATGGAGCGATCATTAAAACAGGCGGTGTACAAGACGGCATCACGCGTCATGAAGGACCTGCGATCGTATTTGAATCCCAAGAGGAAGCACTTGAAGGAATCATTAATCGAAAAGTAGAAGCAGGACATGTTGTCATTATTCGTTATGAAGGACCTAAAGGCGGTCCAGGCATGCCTGAAATGCTTGCACCAACTTCACAAATTGTCGGAATGGGACTTGGTCCAAAGGTTGCTTTAATTACAGACGGACGATTCTCCGGTGCTTCTCGCGGATTGTCTATTGGACACGTCTCTCCAGAGGCAGCAGAAGGCGGCCCGCTTGCCTTTGTTGAAAATGGTGATCATGTCGTTGTCGATATCGAAAAACGCATTTTAAGCGTAGATGTCCCGGAAGAAGAATGGGAAAAAAGAAAAGCAAACTGGAAAGGCTTTGAGCCAAAAGTAAAAACAGGTTACCTTGCCAGATACTCAAAACTTGTGACATCAGCCAATACAGGCGGAATCATGAAAATTTAATGTGAAATTGATCATTTGAAAATTGGCTCTCTCTATAGTATCCTTTATTCACAACATAAGGATTATAGAGGGGGCTTTTTTATGTCAATGGCATATGAAGAATATATGCGTCAGCTCGTCGTACCAATGCGCCAAGAACTGACAAGTGCAGGGTTTCAAGAATTGACGACTGAAGAAGAAGTAGAAAAAACGATGCAGGAAGCAGAAGGAACAACATTTGTTGTCGTCAATTCCGTATGCGGATGTGCTGCCGGTTTAGCACGCCCTGCTGCTACTCAAGCTGTCATGAAAGCAGAAAAAGCACCAGATCGAATGGTGACGGTCTTTGCTGGTCAGGACCGGGAAGCTACGGCTAAAATGAGAGAATACTTCACAGGTGAGGAGCCATCTTCTCCATCTATGGCACTTTTAAAAGGAAATGAACTCGTTCACTTTATCCCGCGTGACGAAATTGAAGGTCATGAAATGGAAGATATTATGAAGAACGTCTTATCTGCATTTGAAAAACATTGCTAATACTAGTGTTGAAATGTCCTGTGATCCAATCAGGGCATTTTTTCTTGATTATGATGGAGGAACGACATGCTCATTACAACAAGCTTTAGAGCAAATGAACAAACAATTGAAACGGCAAAGGCTCTCGCAAAGGACTTGCATGGTGAGTATATCGAGCGGCGTAAACAATCTGTCAAACAGCTTGCGATTAAGCGGGGGGATGTACTCGTTGTTGGGAAAGAACGATTTGAATGGTATCAGCCAAATGGTGAAAAGTTCTTTTTCCATCCAAGCTCAGCGATGTTTAGGGTGAAGCGGGTCCTTCGTGGTGAAAAAGATCCATTAATAGAAGCAGCACAATTAAAGCCGGGCGACTCCTTTTTAGATTGTACGCTTGGGTTAGGATCAGATGCGATTACCGCAAGCTGCGCTACAGGCGCCAATGGAGAAGTGGCAGGCATTGAAAAAAATCCGATGACGGCATTGCTTGTTCGAGAAGGACTCAGCACATGGGAAACGGGTGTGAGAGAGGCAGACGAGGCGATGAAACGGATATCTGTCATCAGCGGGGATAGTATTGAGCAGTTAAAGAAGCTCCCTGATCGATCCTATGATATCGTCTATTTTGATCCAATGTTTGAAGAAACCATACAAGAGTCTGCTAGTATGATGCCGCTTCGTCATGCAGCTGAGCATCATTTTGACCATGAAACCGCTGTGAAAGAAGCAATGAGAGTGGCTAGCAAAAGAGTGGTTTTAAAAGATCATTGGAAAAGCACACGATTTACCACTGATTCCTATCAATTTCAGGTGATGAAACGTAAAACCGCCCAATTCCATTACGGATATATCTCAATAGAAGAAGACAAATCAACAAAACTTTAATCACTCTTAACAATTAAAAAAGCCCTATTTCAGGGCTTTTAATCGGTGATCTCCATATAGACAAAATAAAATAACGTCAGCAAGGAAGCTGTGATGAAAAACCCTTCAAGCATATCCATTCCTCCCAAATTTTAGTCGTCGTTACTGTCATTGTAAACGTTTTATCATGAAAAAGAAAGTCTCAACTCAATGACCAAATTGAATGACTGAAAATTCATTATATGCTAGAATAGCAGTATGATAACTTATGGAAGGAATTAGATATCATGAAAATGTGGATGAGAAAAACGCTTGTTGCACTCTTTACGATTGCGACTTTTGGTTTAATCTCTCCTCCATCGGCTTTGATGACAGACAAGCCATCTGAACTTTCTTCATCTGATAAAGCACCTTATACAGCAGTTTATGATACATCAGATGATACGCGCAGCTGGGAATTATCGCAAGAAGACAACAAAGAGCGGGTAGACCCCTTTGAGCAATATAAGCAAGAGGTTCTATCAAGTGCAGAAAACCAATCCTTTCTCAAATTTGGTCGTAAAATCACACCTGTCATTGAGGACGAGTATAGAGAAGAGATTCAACCAAAAATTGAACAAGTGTTAACTGACTTTTTAACAAATTTCAAAGATGACGAAAAATTTCAAGATGTTGTTTTAACTGATCAACCTTCAAGCGGAAATGGGGAAAAAATCTTCCACATTTATAATAGAAAGACTGGAGAAGATTTGCTTCGTTTTCATGTCAGGAAAGATCAGCCGCCTCACAGCGGATATTGGTTTAATTTTCACTACCATACAGCAGAAGATGGATTCCAGACGCATCATGAACTCGGTAATATTTACTGGGATAAAAACACCCCGCCGAGCTGGATGAGCCACTAGAAGGAGATGTCATGCCAATTGAAAAAGTATACAATGAACGAAATGGTTCGCATTACAAAACAGATGTTAAACGAGCGTGGAGTGAAAATAGAAGATATTGCACACATTGTGCTGAAACTCCAAGAGAAATACAACCCAAATCTTCCACTTAGTGTCTGCATTGAAAATGTTGAAAAAGTGCTGAATAAAAGGGAAATTGTCCACGCAGTTTTGACAGGACTTGCTCTTGATCAGCTGGCAGAAAAAAAGCTTTTGCCAGAACCTTTGCAGCATTTAGTTGAAACAGATGAACCGCTATATGGAATTGATGAGATTATTCCGCTTTCCATTGTCAATGTATATGGATCAATCGGTTTGACCAACTTCGGTTATCTAGACAAAGAGAAATTTGGTATTATTAGAGAATTAGATGAAGGTCGTCCTGGTGAAGTACACACCTTCCTTGATGACCTTGTCGCTGCGCTTGCCGCAGCAGCAGCAAGCCGCATAGCTCACTCTCACCAAGATATTAAGGACGAAGAGCAGGATCGAGTGAATCAAGCATAAAAAGAAAAACATGTCTGCTCATCATGCAGACATGTTTTTTTGGTTTCAATTGGTTTCAACAAAAGCAGAAATAAGGTAAACTACAACAAGAACATAAATAAAGGATGAAAAAAATGAAACAATACAAAGAGTTATGCCGTCATGTATTACAGCACGGGGATGAAAAAGGTGACAGAACAGGAACAGGCACTATCAGCACGTTCGGTTACCAAATGAGATTTGATTTACAGGAAGGGTTTCCTTTATTAACAACAAAGAAATTACACCTGAAATCAATCATTCATGAGTTACTGTGGTTTTTAAAAGGTGATACAAATGTCAAATATCTTCAAGAAAATGGTGTCCGTATTTGGAATGAATGGGCAGATGAAAATGGAGAGCTAGGGCGTGTGTATGGTGCGCAGTGGAGATCATGGGCGAGTGGAGACGGAGAGACAGTAGATCAGATCAGCAAGCTGATCCATGATATTGAGAATCATCCTAATTCGAGAAGATTGATTGTCAGTGCGTGGAATCCAGGAGAAATTGATCAGATGGCGCTGCCTCCTTGTCATTGCTTGTTTCAATTTTACATATCAAACGGTAAATTATCGTGCCAGCTCTATCAACGTTCGGCAGATATCTTTTTAGGTGTGCCTTTTAATATTGCTTCGTATGCACTACTAACGATGATGATTGCCAAAGTGACAAACCTTGAGCCAGGAGAGTTTATTCATACGCTAGGAGATGCTCATATTTATCAAAATCATCTTCCGCAGGTCAAAATGCAATTAGAGCGTGAGGAGCGCACACTTCCGCAGCTTCGCATCACTAGAGATGTCAAAAGTATTTTTGATTTTACGTTTGATGATTTTGTGCTTGAGAACTATGATCCACATCCGCATATTAAAGGAGAAGTCAGTGTATGATTTCCATGATAGTGGCGACAGGAAAAGACAGAGTCATTGGCAAAGATAATCAAATGCCTTGGCATTTACCCGCTGATTTAGCGTATTTTAAAAAAGTCACAAGTGGCCATACCATTGTCATGGGCAGAAAAACGTTTGAATCAATTGGACGAGCACTGCCTAACCGCCGGAATATCGTGTTGACCACAAGTTCTTCTTTTCAAGCTGAAGGATGCGAGGTAGTCCATTCAATCGATGATATTTTAACCATTGCGAAGACCGAGGAAGAATTATTGATCATTGGCGGGTCTAAGCTGTATGAGGAAATGATGCCATACGCAGATCGTCTATATATCACGCACATTCATCATTCATTTGAAGGCGACCGTTTCTTCCCTTATTACGATGAAGATCATTGGACGGTTGTATCACGTGAAAAAGGCCATCGTGACGAAAAGAACCCCTACAATTATGAATTTGTCGTCTATGACAGAAAAGAAGGATAAGTGAGTAGGAGGAGTACGGTTGTTTCGTTATTGGTTTTTAACGATTTATGTTGTTGTATCCTTTTTTAAAAGTATAAGGCATTTGTATGATCATGAATTAACGGATCCACGCATTTCCTATACGAAACGAATGCATCTCATCCATGAGCATGCAAAAAGGTTTGCCAGAGGGTGTATTGATCAATCAGGATCGGTCATGACCATTCATCAGCAAAAAAAGCTGCCAGATGGTCCTGTTATTTATGTCACAGAAGCACATCATCCAGTGACGACGACATTGCTGATTGGTCACTTAGAGAAGCCATTTGCTTTTATGGCAAAACCGCATCTGTTTCGCTATCCCATCTTAAAACAATGGTTGAAGAAGATGGCGGTGATCAAGCAGAATCAATCTGATGAGGCGTTAATAGAAGAAGCAAGAGAAAGAGTTCTATCTGGCCAGAGTCTGTTGCTTTCTGAACAGTATCGTGTCATGGCAGAAACGCTTGCTGAAGAATGTAACTGCTCACTTGTTCCGGTTGAAACAAGCGGTACAGAACGTCTTTTAACAGGGAAGATCGTCAAAAGACTTCGTCCAGTTAATGTCGATATCCATATAAAAGCACCGGTCAAGATGAGTGATTACGCACAAAAGCGCGCATAGAAAAAACCAGCATCCACATTCGGATGCTGGTTTTTTAATCATGCTGGGATGTTGACGCAATAAAATAGAATGCAGAAGAACATGGATGCACTTCCACCGAGAACAAAGCTGTGCCAAATCGCATGATGATAGGGAATTTTCCGCCAAATATAAAAGATCGTTCCGACTGAATACAAAATACCGCCTAATAGTAAGAGGCTGAATCCAGCTCCTGTTAATTGAATGTACAGAGGTTTAATTGCGATGATAATCATCCAGCCCATTAATAAATAAACAAGGGTAGATACAATGATAAACCGTTTGACGAAAAAGATTTTAAAAACGATACCGCCTGCAGCAAGTGCCCATACGATTGCAAGAAGAGTATAGCCAAGTGCGCCTTTTAATGGGCCAAGCAAAAATGGCGTATATGTACCAGCAATCAATACATAAATCGCAGAGTGGTCAAGGATTTCAAATATATCTTTTGTTTTTTTGTGCCGAATGCTATGAAGCAAAGTAGAGCTTAAATAAAGCAGCAGCATCGACGCGCCAAATATCGAAAAGCTAATAATGTCAGTGACAGTGCCGTATTGAACAGCGAATAAAACGAGAAAAACAATGGCGGGAATGGATAAAATGACGCCAATGCCATGTGTAATTGCGTTGGCAATTTCTTCTTTTACAGTAAACAATGGATGTCCTCCTTTATTGAACCGGTATATAACCATCAAGCGACTTCAGAAATGAGAGACCTTCAAGTGTAATCTTCGTTCCAGCTCTGCCTTTCCCTTTCGTCACATAGGCTTTTTTCTCAAGATCATCTAATCGACTCCTGACTTGCTGAGGGGTCAGCGGGATGTCGCCTTGTTTGCTTAACTCAGACAAGATACGTCTGCTGGCTGCTTCTCCTTTTTCATTTAGAGACTTAATGGCTTCGAGTAAGAAAACAAATTCTTGTTTCTCCATAAGCGTGAGCTGGTGTTCTTCTTTTTTTCCTTTACCAGCTGTTTGTTGTGGTAATAATACAAAAGGTGGCAAGTGATGCAAGAAAACTGTTTGCCCTTCGAGAATTGCAGCTGCATAATGAACGATATTTTTGAGCTCCTGGACATTCCCTTCAAACGAATATTGCTGTAAGACTTCCCACACACTTGAGTCGATGTCAGGCGTCATGTTCAGTTCCTGAAAGAAAGCAGCGGTTAAAATAGGAATATCTGTTTTTCGATCTTCTAAGGGCGGGAGAGGGATATGAAGCACATTGAGCCGATAAAACAGCTCAGGTAAAAAACTGGATGAAACGCTCATCGCCTCTAATGATAAAGACGAAGAAGCAATGATTTTTGTTGCAGGAGAAACTTCGAGAAAACGAATGACCTGATGCTGCATAGGAATACTGAATGCGCTGACTTCGTCTAAATAAAGCACATGATTTGCCGCATGAGTAAATGCTTCCTGCAAAGTTACTTCATCTACAATGGGGCAGTAGATATGTTTCATCGAAGCCTGCGCAGCAAATGAATGGGCCATTTCTTGTGCAAAGCGTGATTTGCCTGTTCCAATTTCACCTGTGATCAACACAGGCTGATCGTTTTTCGTGAATTGTTTTGCCAAATGAATGGCGTGTTTTATATCTTGGTGTTCTCCATATATATTAGCAAACGGATGTGTGGTCATCGAGCGATTCCTTTCTTTTGGTTCTAATTGGTTTTATTATAACACCCAATTAGAACAAATGTATAGAAAAACGAAAAAGTTCATGAAATTTATCTCCGATCCATGATCTATTGGTTTATTTTTTGAATATTCATGTTATAATGACAAATTAAATAAGGTTAAAGAGAAAGGATCTTGTACATGAAACCGTTGCTCAAAGAAAACACGCTAATTCAAGTGAAAGACATCTTAAAAGCCCATCAAAATTTGAAGGATGTAGTGATTCATACTCCACTTCAAAAAAATGAGCGACTTTCTGAACGATATGAATGTAATGTCTACTTAAAAAGAGAGGACCTGCAGGTTGTTCGTTCTTTTAAATTAAGAGGCGCTTTTAATAAAATGAGCCAGTTGCCAAAAGAAAAACTAGAAAACGGCATTGTTTGTGCCAGTGCAGGAAATCACGCACAAGGCGTTGCCTATTCTTGCAAATATTTAGGTATCCACGGAAAAATTTTTATGCCTGCTACCACACCAAGGCAAAAAGTATCTCAAGTGGAGCTTTTCGGAAAAGAATATGTTGACATTATCTTAACCGGAGATACCTTTGATGATTCGTATCATGAAGCAGTCAAATGTGGAGATAAGGAAAAGCGGGAATTTATTCATCCATTTGATGATTTAGATGTCATGGCAGGACAAGGAACAACTGCTGTAGAAATATTAAATGATATCGAAGTGGAGCCTCACTTTTTATTTGCAAGTGTTGGGGGCGGAGGTTTGTTATCTGGCGTTGGCACGTATATGAAAAATATCGCACCAGAAACAGAAATTATTGCAGTCGAGCCGCTTGGTGCCGCCTCACTTCATGCTTCCCACGAGAAAGGGGAGGTTGTCACACTTGATTCAATAGATAAGTTTGTAGATGGAGCAGCGGTTCAGCGGATTGGCGAAAAGACGTTTACATCGCTTCAGTCTGTTGTCGATAAGATTAGTCTTGTACCAGAAGGAAAAGTATGTACAACCATTTTAGAGCTGTATAATCAATGTGCCATTGTAGCTGAGCCAGCGGGTGCGTTACCGATCGCGGCTTTAGATGCACATCGTGAGGAGATTAAAGGGAAAAATGTCGTTTGTATTGTCAGCGGAGGCAATAATGACATTGGCCGGATGCAAGAAATCAAGGAACGCTCCATGATTTATGAAGGACTCCAGCATTATTTCATCGTTAATTTTCCGCAAAGAGCAGGTGCTCTCAGGGAATTTTTGGATGAAGTGTTAGGGCCAAATGATGATATCTCACGCTTTGAATATACGAAAAAGAATAACCGAAGCAAAGGACCTGCGCTTGTTGGGATCGAATTGAAAGAAAGAGATGACTATGCAGCGCTGATTGACCGAATGAATAAAAAAGGCTTCCACTATGTTGAAGTGAATAAAGATCAAGATTTATTCCACCTATTTATTTAGGCTTAACAGATAATTGGAAAAGAGGATTGATCGTTTGTGCTGCTCAAAACAATATGTTTTAGACGGATGGATGGAGCTCAGATCAAGGTAACAGAAGTCCCTGTTTTAAAGGGAGATGAATCCTATGGTTTCATGCTCACCTTTAGACTTGAAGCTTTCTTGAAAAAAGTCTATGTATCTAAGGGAAAGAGGCATGTGTACTCTTTCAGGGAGGATGTGAAACGTAACGTCAAGTGGAGCACATATGAACAGATCTACCAAGAGCCTACACTAAAACACAATGCGTAAATTGGAATCTTTGCCAAAGAGAGTGAGCGGCCATTTTCAAATGGGGGCTACTCATCTTGGCAAGGATTTTTTACATGAAAAGAAGAAAATGTGACAATTTCAAAAACGTTCTGACAGTTGTTTTCAAGTATGCACGAAATAAGGTAATATCATATGTAAAGACTAAGACAGCAAGGATGAGACGATAGTGAAACAAATTAAAATTGTAACAGATTCAACTGTGGACCTTCCGCAAGAAAAAATCAATGATCTTTCCATTCATGTCATTCCGCTCAATATCTCCATTTCTGGGGTTGATTATATTGACCGAGTGAACATACAGCCAGATGAATTTATTGAAAAAATGGAGGCCGCTGAGGAACTGCCGAAAACGTCTCAACCTGCGATCGGTCAATTCGTCGAATTATATGAAAAACTGACGGCAGATGGAAGCGAAGTCATTAGTATCCATTTAACTGGTGGGATGAGTGGTACGGTTCAAACTGCTGAAAGCGCTTCTAAAATGGTAGACGGGAATATCACTGTCATTGATTCGAATTTTATTTCCTATGGTTTAGGGTTTCAAGTCACCAAAGCAGCAGAGCTTGCAAAAAAAGGGGCAAGCCGTGATGACATCCTCAAAGAAATGGACAAAATTCGTCTTAAAACAAAGCTATTTGTCACAATCGATACATTAGAAAATCTCGTGAAAGGTGGACGAATTGGAAGAGGAAAGGCGCTGATCGGTTCACTTCTTCATATTAAACCAATTGCCAGCTTAACAGACGGCATATACACACCAGAAGCGAATGTGAGAAGTTACTCCGCTCTTGTCCGCTATTTGACAAAACAGTATGTACAGGCGGTGAAAGGGAAAACCGTTCAGGCCATTGGGATTGCACATGCAGACGCATTAGAACTTGCAGAAAAGCTTAAAGCAGCACTGCTTGATCACACACCTGATGCACTAGTTGACATCGCTTATACAACACCGATTATTTCCTGTCATACTGGTAAGGGCGCTATAGGCTTTACTTTTTATACCGATTGATTGAAAAGGGGATGTAATGGTCATGTATACAAAAAGGGGAGCCTTATTTGGTGCGCTTACGATTATAAGCGTGCTTCTTTTAGTCTCATGTTCAAATGGACAAATCAAGGATGCATTAAATTATCAAATCCAGCCGTTTGAGTATCAAAACCAGGATGGTCAAAAGGTGACTCTTGACGATTTAAAGGGGAAAGTCTGGGTGGCAGATTTTATTTTCACAAGCTGTGAAACGATTTGCCCGCCGATGACCGCACATATGACAGAGCTACAAAAACGGTTAAAAGAAGAAAAATTGGATGCGCACATCATTTCATTTAGCGTCGATCCAGAGGTGGATTCACCGAAAAAGCTAAAGGAATTTGCAAAAGCATATCCATTATCCTTTAAAAATTGGGATTTTCTCACTGGTTACTCGCAGTCAGCGATTGAAAAATTTGCAATGAAAAGCTTTAAGACGATTGTGAAAAAACCTGAAGACGAAGACCAAGTGATACATCAATCTCTGTTTTTCCTCGTTGATCAAGAAGGAAAAGTGATGAAAAACTATGATGGTGTTCAAAATACGCCATATGATGAAATCATCAAGGACATCAAAACACTGAATCGAAGCTAGCATAAGGATGTTCAAATGAGCGAAAACATGATACACTTTTTTAATCAGAAAAAGGAGGGACATCATCGTTTGAAGGCTCGTTTGATTTTGATTGTGATGTCTCTAGCTTTTGTTCTTTCTGCATGTTCCGCGCAAGAGGCTGGCATAAAGGATAAACTAGAAGACACACAAAACGTAAAAGAACATATTACGATCGCAGCGGTTGGAGATTCCTTAACAGAAGGAATCGGAGATCAAAATAAAAAAGGGTATGCAGGCATCACCCGTGACAAGATAGAAGCGGTGGACGGCGTACAGTCTGTTACATTAAAAAACTATGCCATTAAAGGCAGTAGAACGGTAGATTTATTAAAAAGATTAAAAGAAAAAAAAGTGCAGGATGGACTGAAAGACGCTGATTATATTTTCTTTACGATCGGCGGAAATGACTTAATGCATGTCGTCCGTCAAAATGTGCTCAACTTGACATTTGCTCCTTTTCAAAAAGAGCAAGGTCCTTTTGAAGAGCGTTTTAAGACCATTCTTGCTCAATTAAGAGAGCATAATGACCATGCAAAGATCATGTATGTCAGTATGTACAATCCTTTTAAGTTCAGCTTGTCTGAGCTGAGAGATATTGATGAGGTCGTAAAAGACTGGAATGCTGCTGCCGAAAAAGAACTAAAAAAAGACGGCAATGCTGATATGATCGATGTAGCAGATTTATTTGAAGATGATAAAGATGAAAAATTACTGGCAGATGATGATTTCCACCCAAACCAAAAGGGGTACTCTCTTATGGCAAATCGTTTATTCTCAGAAGTGAAAAAAGAAGGACTGCCGAAGGAATAGGGTGAAAAGATGAAAAAATGGAAGAGTTTATTTTTTATTTTACTGTCAATTAATCTATTGATTGTTCTTGTTTGCGGTATTTTTATGCTGCTGCCGAGCGATCAATCCGCTTCGAAAAAAGAAGTGAACAGCGAGTATGCTTTTAACATTTCTAGTTCAAAAGAATCACTCACTAGCTTTGTCAATGATTATTTGAAAAATCAAGGATCAAGCGATATGCCAGACTTTCATGTTGCGATTGACCAAGATGTGAAAGTAACAGGTGCAATCAAAGCTTTTTCTTCAACGATTAATGCAAATGTATCATTTACACCAACTGTTGAAGATAACGGGGATGTTTTGCTGAAAGTAGATGACTTTTCAATTGGGCAATTAAGCATCCCAATCAGTTTTGTTTTAAGCTACATGGGTCAATTCTATGAACTGCCTGATTTCGTTCATGTGAAACCAGACCAAAAAACGGTGGAAGTGCGCCTTTCAGAAATGCCGCTGACGAATGATATGTATGTCAAAGCGAACAAAATTGATCTTGAGAATGATGAAATTGAATTCTCATATTATCATCCAAAGCAATAGAACGTGTAAGTCAGGAGTGAAACGATGAAGCGAGTCTATCAATATTTTAGTTTACTGTCGCTCTTATTTGCTGCATACTTTGGCATGACAGCTGCCTCTCATTTAAAAGCAGAAAATATCGACCAGTTTTACTTAAATATCGCCTATTGTGCATTATTTTTAGGTACCATGATTCTTGCTTTTGATTTTCAAAAACAAGAAAAAGCTGAAGATGTCTCGTAAATAGCCTTTTCCATTTGGGAAGGCTATTTGTCTTCTTTTCAGCGTGATTGAAAATCTTTGCATTCTAGGAAGGACGAGTACTGGCGCAGAGTGAATGTGGCATTCGTGAGAACCGGCACGCAGGACTGACACCGAATGCGAGGCTTTGTCTACACGCTGAGAGCCTTTTCCATTTGGAAAGGCTCTTTTTACATTTGGTGAGACAAGACGACTTTTGCCATTAGCTCTGGCTCTCCGTTTGCAAATCCATGAAGTAAAATAAGATAGGCCCGCTTTGTTTGCAGGTGAACTTTCGGAATATCTAGCAGTACACTTTGAGTACCGGCAGCTTTTAATTCAAAGTGATACTTATTCGGAGAGAAGTGGTGGGTTTGGGTGCCGTTTACATATCCGAGCTCCTTTGATAACATGCCTTGATCTCGTTCATATATATCAATGAAAGGGAGGTCTGGTGACAGCTGGATAAACGTGAGTGCTGATAGCTCATCTTGCTTAATCAGCGAGTCTTGCTTTTCTGTGAGCAACGCAAAGCCGGTACGAGCTCCTGTGATACATAGCGTGTAAGTCTCGTTTCCATTAATCATCATACGAGAAGAAAGAATTTTTTCTTTTGTAGCCAGCTTGAATACTTCTATCTCATAAACACCCTCATCCCATTCCATATAAGCAGACAGCTGACCGTATGGTAGCTTTTTTTGGATTGGCTGTTGATTTACAAATACAGCAAGCTCACTTAAATCCGGTGCAGCGTGAAATAATCGAATAACAGCTTTGGAAATGGTGTTTCTCGGATGGTATGGGGGGAAGGTAGCTAATGGACGATATAGAAATTGATTCATCTCGTAGAGCTGCTGCACGTCTTTATCCCTTCTTTCTCTACAATGTGTTTTTTGTAGCGTATGCAAGAAAGGGACGATCTGTATAGGCAAAAGAAACATAGAAAAAAGCCTGACAAAAAGTGTCAGGCTCTCGTATTAAGAAGGAGATGAATATTGATGATATTCAGCCAGCTTAATGAACGTTTTTTCATCCTCAATTAATCCGCAAACGCCGCACTGGACTTTGATTTTCGGTCCTTGATAGTTCATGTGAAAAGGAGAAAGCTGATCTCCTTCATATGTTTCGACAATAGCTCCAGTTGCTGGATCAAGTTTCACAGGTTCTGAATGCTGCTCGATGAGGTTAAAACGCGTTCTGTTGGTTTTGCAGTTCGGACAAAGATATGGACTTGTCATGGTTCATTCCACCTTTTTATCCGTAGCATGTCCTCCACGCTAAAATCTATGCTTAATCCTTTTGACTTTTATCCAGCTTTTTAAATAACTTGATCATCGTTTTCAGTTCTTCATCATCAAATGATTCAAATCGTTCCATGAAGTATTCTGTTTTCTTTTTCTCAAAATGCTCAGTAATTTCCTTACCCTTATCGGTTAAGTGGATTTTGATGATGCGTCGATCCTCTTTTGAACGGATACGAGTGATCCAGCCTTTTTCTACAAGCGTGTCGGTTACAGCTGTAATATGGCTTGCTGATACACCGAGAATTGAGGCGAATTCCGTTACTTTTTTTGCGCCTTGTTCACGCAGCAGATTTAAAATGAGAAATTCATTCCGAGATAATTCGTTTTCAAGCAAGCTGTTAATTTCATAACGTATTTGCTTAAATACGGTTCTCAGTAAAGTATCCATTTCATACATCATTTGTTTTCTTTGTTCCAATCATTAAACCCCCATTATATTTTAAGATACGACAGAATGCTTTCATTTGTTTTTAGGTATACAAGTCGTATCATTTTCATTATTTTTTATCATGTTATAATATGATGATACCATTTTTTAAATGAAGGGGGCACTAATATGTCTGAAAAACAAGAATTAGCCACATTTGCTGGAGGCTGTTTCTGGTGTATGGTTAAACCTTTTGATGAACAGCCAGGCATTATCAAAGTTGAATCAGGGTATACTGGCGGACATACAGTGAATCCAACCTATGAGGAAGTATGTACAAATACAACAGGCCATAGAGAAGCCGTTCAAATTACCTTTGATCCAGACGTTTTTCCGTATGAGAAGCTATTAGAACTATATTGGCAGCAAATAGACCCAACAGATGATGGAGGACAATTTGGTGATAGAGGAGAGTCCTACCGTACAGGGATTTATGTCCACAATGAAAAACAAAGGCAACTTGCAGAAACATCAAAAGAGCAGCTGAGCCAAAGTGGAATTTTCCAAAAGCCAATCGTGACAGAAATTTTAGAGGCTAGTCCTTTTTATCCTGCTGAGGAATATCATCAGCATTATTATAAAAAGAACAAAATGCACTACGAACGATACCATGTCGGTTCGGGCAGAGCAGGTTTTATTCAATCTCATTGGAGTGATAAATAATGGCTAACGAAAAAGAGCAGCGCATCAAAGAATTAAACCGAATGCAGTACGAAGTGACGCAAAATAATGGAACTGAGCCGCCATTTCAAAATGAATTTTGGGACCATAAGGAAGAGGGCATTTATGTAGATATCATTTCAGGCAAACCATTGTTTTCTTCTTTAGATAAATTTGATGCCCATTGCGGCTGGCCAAGTTTTACAAAACCGATTGAAGATCAAGAGGTAGAAGAGAAAGTAGATACGAGCCATGGCATGGTGCGGACAGAAGTTCGCAGTAAGACGGCCGACTCTCACCTTGGTCATGTATTCCCAGACGGCCCAGGGCCAAACGGTCTTCGGTATTGTATTAATTCTGCCGCTTTAAAGTTTATCCCGAAGGATGATCTTGAAAAAGAAGGCTATGGTCATTTGAAACACATCTTTCAATAATTGATTTAAAAATCGTCACATGGAAGTCAGCTGCTTCCGTGTGACGATTTTTTTATTTTTTATGGTGTGTATGATGTAATTGTTCAATGATGTGAAACAGCTTCTCTTTTGTAATGAGCGGTGCTTCGTTTGATGTGTAATGGGTCAAATGGACTTTTTGAAAATGAGGGTGAAGATGTGGTCTTGGTAAAATGGCATAAAATTGTTCATGTTCAAACAGTGCATCTGCCTCGTGAGGGAATGTGAGTTCCTCGTGAAGTTTTTCTCCAGGTCTTTTTCCGACAACAAGAATATCAGGAGAAGGAACGTTGATCTGACCGGCATATTCATGAAATGCTTTCAATAGATCAGCCAGCTGTAATGACTCCATCTTGAGAATGAATGTTTCGCCGCCTTTCATCATGATAGCTGCTTCAAGCGTGAGAGATACAGCTTCTTCGATAGACATAAAAAAGCGTGTCATCTTAGGATCAGTTACAGTTAGAGGTTGTTCATTTAACAACTGTTGAAGCATGATGGGGATGACGGAACCTCTTGATCCAAGCACATTGCCAAACCGGACAGAGCAAAACCTCGTTTTCTGATTTGAAATACTTTCATTCGCTTGAAAAAACAATTTTTCTGAAATTAATTTTGTAGCTCCCATGGCATTTGTCGGAGAAACCGCTTTGTCGGTTGAAATGTTGACAACATGACTGACTTCATGTTCAAGTGCTGCTTCGATGACATGCTGTCCGCCGATGATGTTGGTTTGGACAGCTTCAAACGGATTATCTTCGCAGGTGGGTACTTGTTTGAGTGCAGCTGCATGGAAGATGATATCTACCCCTTTGACAAGCTGCCTGACGCGGCTGGCATCCCTCACATCTCCAAGTGCAAATACAACCTCTGGATGCGCCGCATATTCATTTTTCATCATGTATTGTTTACTGTCATCTTTACTGAAGACAATGACCTTTTTAGGAGAGCAGGCTGTTAATTTTTTCACAATCTGCCGGCCAATCGAACCCGTACCGCCTGTGACCAAGATGATTTTGTCACGAAAAAAGGTCTTCAAACTCGTTTCTATTTGTTTGGACATATCTAATCCCCCAACTCTCATTTCTCTACTTTGCATCATATGTGAAAGAGAGGAAGACGTTTGAGGAAAAGAACCACTTCATGCATAAATTAGGTGAACCAATTATAACCATCTGCTTGACGACTTAATAGAATATGTAGAGATAGAAGATTAAGTAGAATAGCGAGGCACCTGAAGACTTCAGTACGGCGATCAGTTCAGCTCTCAGAATGTATTCACTGATACTGAGCTGCGCGAGGGGAGAAGATCATACATGTATAGGGGAAATCGTATTTTAGCCATGATCCCAGCTTTTAGCAGCAAGCAGGGGCATCATGCTGAACACATTCGCGTATTGGCGGAGCGGCCGCTAATCTATTGGACCATTCAGCCATTATTACAAATGATTGAATTAGATGAAGTCATCGTATCTTCAGAGGATGTGAATACTCAAATCATTTCGTCCCACTATGGAGCAAATGTGATTGAACTGCCAAGCACACATGTGACAGAACAAACACCTTCTTTAGTAGCTGTGAAGCATGCGCTTGCTTATTTAGAACGAGAGGGAAAGACGTTTGATATTGTTTTGTATTTGCATCCAGCATCACCACTAAGGCAGACGGCAGATATTGAGAACTGCTTGCAGCTTCTAGTAGAGGGGGGATATGATTGTGCGGCTTCTTTTACAGAGGCGTTAGAAAATCCAAATGAAACTTGGACACTTCATGACACCAATGAAGCCAGCCTGTATAAGGACAATCATTATTTTTTTGTACCAACTCAGGAGCACCCTTATACGTATGGACGTTTAAATGGAGCTGTCTATGCGTTTCATGTTCCATATGCAAAAGAATGCATTCATTCCTTTTTAGAAGGATCTGTTGGTGCATATATGATGGATCATGCGCAATCGCTTGTTGTGAAAAGTGAGGAAGATCGGAAAAAGGCAGAGAAGATTTTATTGGCTCGACAAGATGCAGAAGGAACGGCATAAGATGATGGCAATTAGAAAAAGCGCCCGGTCATAGGGCGCTTTTGACTATTTCATAAAGTCTGTATGGCAGCGTATCAAATGTGTTCCAGCGAATGACTTGCTCGTAATTGTTCTCTGCAACCGATTGTCTTTGCTGAGGGTTTGTTACATAGTGCTCGACCTGCTCAATCAAATCGTTTCCATGTGTGTAAAAAGCGAAGCTTGAAAATGCCTGTGACGGTTGTAGATCTGTCAACTGAAAGCCTCCGCTTGCAGCGATATCAAATGCTCTGTTGTTGAGACTCATATTTTGAACATTGGCTTTGTTTTGATTATAGGCAAATTGCGCGGGCCTGTGCGGATTCAGAACAATGGCTGATGTTTGATAGATGTCTGCCATCTGCTCGGGACTCAGCCAGCGGGTCATCAGTGAGAGATCGCGATATCGTCTGCGTGATTTATTCAACACGCGATGCCACTCTTTTCCTGCTACGAGAATGCGCCATTTGTTTTGATGTAAGAGTGTATCGATGGCTTTGAGGCGGTTTGGATAAGGGTAGCCAATGAGTGCAATGTCATAGATGCACGACTCATGTGGTGATTCTTTTTTCTGAAATACGTGTGTATTGGTTGGAATGGGAAAGTAGTGCGTGTGATCAGCGCCCATTTGTTTGTAAAATGACAAAGCACCTTCGTCAATCGTTAAGATCAGCTGTGCATCACTTACACATGCAGCTGACACATCTATATAAAAAGGGTCTTCTGTCATCCACAGTACAACGGGGATCTTTTCTTGTTTGAATTGATGAAGCAGTTCTGTTGGAATATGATCACCGATCATCATGAAAACAAAATCCGGAGAAAATGTCCGGATTTTGTGCATATGAGCGGGTAGAGTTTCCCTTTCCACCTTGACGCATGAAAAGGGGGAATCAATGAAGCTATCTTCTATCCATTGATCGAACATCCGATAGATTCCACCGTAGCCAGAGCTGATATAAAGAAGCTTCATGATGGCCCTCTCACATTAAGATGTGAACGTAACACTTTCTACTTTATCTACATCTAATAGAGTCGTTGCAGAGCCTGTAGGTGTCACAGAGCTTTCTTGTGTGACGAAAACAACACCTGTTGAAGCATCGAATGATACGAATTGAACGGGTCCGATTAAGTCACCTGAGTCCATGACAATGCTAATGACTGTTCCAGGTGCAAGTCTTGCGAAAATCCATCTTGCTGGTTGAGATACGTCGAGTGTTGTAGCAGAATCTGAAGGTGATGCTTCAGCAGCTACCTCACTAAATAAATCGTTCAATTTTTCTTCCACTTGAACTCCTCCTTCTTCGAGATTAACTGTTAACGCATGACTAAGCGGTTTGAAAAACAGCTTTAATAGCTCTTTTTTTAATTCGGCACGCTTTTCGCTCATGTTTTCCCCATCCTTTCTTCATCCATTCAAACACACCACTATGTATATGCCGTTCTCTTTTTTTGGTATAAGCAGAATGCTCATTCCTTGTTCTTTTTTTCATTTAATGACTTCACACATTTTTGAAAAATGTTTTCAAATGCTGATGCTAAATGAAGTGATCCTCATACTCTAGTAAAGATCAAACGAGAAGAAAGAGGGAATCTGAATGGAATTTGAACAACTATTAAATGGCTGGAACGAAGAATTACTAGAAACAGAAGGAATACTTGAAGTTGTGTTGATTATACTTCTTCTTCATCTTTTAGAGGAAAGTGAGGAAGGGAGTGCGTCAGAGATTAAAGAATTGCTGCGCCCGTGGCTTGAGCTCGGCATTCCGCTGCCGCGTGTTCATTTAGTCAATGGAGATGTGCTGCAAAACGTGGTTGTCGTACAATTGTTTGACTCAGTAGCAGTCTTTAAAAATGCGACAAATCAGCTAAGAGTAAGTGTTCCTTATGTGAACATTGTCAGCTGGGGGGCTTTTTAATCTATTTAAAAAAGGATAATGGTCATGAAAGTATCAGTGATATTAACAAGCTACAACAAACCTGATTTCATTGAACGTGTGTTAAAGAGTGTGGTAGAACAAACGTATCAGCATTGGGAGCTTTTGATCATGGATGATGGCTCTGAACAAGAAACGATCCAAAAGATGCAGCCTTATTTAGTGGATAAGCGCATTCAATTGTATTCTCATCAAATTTATCCTGCAAACCGGCTGAAGACTGTACGTTATGCAACGCTAATTAATGAAGCATTAACACTTATAACAGGTGAGCTGGTTTGTTATGTAACTGATGATACAGTCTACAGAAAAGATCGTTTAGAGAAAATGGTCGAGGTTTTTCAATCGAAGCCTCACATAGATATCGTCTATTCCTCGCAGCGTGTCGTGCATGTGAATCAGCATTTGGTGGAAACGGCGAGCTTCGTTCGAGAAGCAGATCAAGTGTTGGAGCATGCATCCTTTCAAGTCGACCATTGCTCTGTTATGCATAGAAGCCGGCTGCTTTCGCTTATTCATGAAAAATACGGACAATACTGGGCCGACGAACCAAAACATTGGCATCATGCTGACTCTGTGTTTTGGATGAGACTGAATCATTTTGCTGCGTTCTATCCATTACAAGAAGTACTAGATACCACATATAAAACGCCACAATCATTCCATCATATGTTTGCGAGTATGCCCTACGATTTAATTGACGGAACTGTGATTGAAAGAGATGGCGCTTATTATCAAATCGCTCACGGATGTCTTCATCTAATTGACAAGCGCTGGGTGAATGAAAAGAACAGGCGTGCGATTCGTGTTCCTTCCTTATGTACGATGAAATATGAAATGAACGAGCCGCTGACAGTTCCGAATTATACAGTCGTCACTGCAGATAACGGAAGAACATTTTATTATATTGAACATCAGACAAAAAGAAGGTTTGCTTCAAGACGTGATGTGCAATATTTTCAGTTTCATCAAAAGGAGATTTACACGGTCACAAAACAGCAGCTGGAGACGTTTGAGGAAGGCAGCATCATTCAAGTATCTCCTATATTCAGCCCGCCAAATAGACGGCTGTTTAAATGGAAACAAGATGTCTATTTATTTGTGCATGATACCTTTTGCCGAATTGTCCCTGAGGTAGTGAAAATATTTGCGTTTTACCATCAGCCAATCAAACTACAACCTTCTCAATTTGCATTTTTTCAAGAAGGAAAGCCAATTGTGCCGCTGTATATGGAGTCACTTCAGGAATTTGACTTGTCTCTTTATCAGATGTCAGGACGAAAGCACTCCTCCTAAGAGGGGTGCTTTTTTTAGAATAGATGAAAAAAGCAGGAGATCGACAGGAAAAAGCGAATCGTGAAAAGGATAGGGGAACACGTTGAACATCATCAAGCCGCTGAAAATTGGGCAATACAGTGCCGAATTTTCGGCATAGAGAGTGAGGGGGAAATAGTGGGGAAGGTTGTCGAAAGAGCGGATTGGTTTGAATTAATTTTAGAAGCCATCGATGAAGCGATTCACGTTGTAGACGATCAAGGGGTTACCATCTTTTATAATCATAATGCAGCGAAGTTCGACTGTTTAGCGAAAGAAGAGGTGATTGGCAAGTACATACTGGATGTGTATCCTTCATTAACTGAAAAGACAAGTACACTCATGCATGTACTTAGAACAGGAAAACCCATTTATCATTCGTTGCAAACCTATTTGAATAAAAATGGAGAAAAAATTGAGACCGTCAACACCACACTGCCCATTATGGAAGGCAGCAAGTTAATTGGGGCGGTAGAAGTAGCGAAGGATGTGTCGAAGCTGTCGGCGCTTTCGAATCGTTTAGATCAAAAAAAACGAACGGATGGTGCCGCAGAGACCACTCAAATGCTCGATTTTTCTTCATTTTTAACAAATGATCCACACTTAAAAGAGATGCTGGAGAAAGCGAAAAAAGCTGCTGCATATCCTTCATCGGTTATGGTCTTCGGGGAAACTGGGACAGGAAAAGAGGTACTCGTACAAGCGATTGTTCATGCATCTGATCGGAAGGATCAAGTCTTTATCCCGCAAAACTGCGCTGCTCTTCCAGAATCGCTGCTTGAAAGTCTTTTATTCGGGTCTGTCAAAGGAAGTTATACGGGCGCAATAGATCGCAAGGGGTTGTTTGAGTTAGCAGATGGCGGTACGCTTTTTCTTGATGAGCTGCAAGCGATGCCGCTTACGCTTCAAACAAAATTACTGCGTGTGTTAGAGGATGGTGTTGTCCGCCGGATAGGTGATGCAAAGGCGGTTCAAGTAAATGTCAGAGTGATTACTGCCCTCAATATCGACCCATTTGAAGCCGTTAAAAAACAAATGTTAAGAGAAGACTTATTTTATAGACTGCATGTGTCATCATTTCATATCCCGCCGCTTCGCACAAGGAAGCATGATATCCAGCTGTTATCCCGCCACTTTATTCAAACGTATCATCAGCAATTTTCTAAAAACGTCAACCGCCTTTCTGAAGAAACTGTCCAAGTATTTATGGCCCATCAGTGGCCAGGGAATGTCAGAGAATTAAAACATACGATCGAGCATGCCGTCTTGATGATGCCAAAGGAAGCAGAAGAAATCACCCCAGCATATCTTCCTGCCCATTTGCGGACGCATCAGATAGAAAGTCATCCGCCAGAGTCCTCATTAAAAAGTCAAGTGACGTCATTTGAACAAACGCTGATTCAAGAAGCTTTAAGACAGCACGCAGGGAATATTAAGCAAACAGCAGCCGCTTTAAAAATTCCTCGACAAACATTGCAGTATAAACTAAAAAAATATATAGATGCCAAAAAGTAGGCACTTCAAACAGGTGAATGTGACGGAAAAGCTCCTTTTCTAAAGAATAGGGGCATTTTCCCATGTTGGCACATAACTTGCATAGTATAAAGTGAATGCTGATAGGGGGAATGGATATGAATCAAAAACTGTATCAACCTGCGCGACATTGGAAGGACATTGAACTTTGGAAGGACGTACCCGAGGAAAAGTGGAACGACTGGATTTGGCAGCTGACGCATACGGTCAAAACGCTTGAAGATTTAGAAAAAGTCGTGAACTTAACAGAAGAGGAAAAAGAAGGGGTGAAGATTTCCACGAAAACCATTCCACTCAACATAACACCCTACTATGCCTCACTGATGAATCCAGACGATCCAAGATGCCCAATTCGTATGCAGTCTGTACCAATTGCAGAGGAGCTTCATAAAACAAAATATGACCTCGAAGATCCGCTCCATGAAGATGAGGATTCACCTGTTCCAGGTTTAACGCACCGCTACCCAGATCGTGTGCTGTTTCTTGTCACAAATCAGTGCTCCATGTACTGCCGCTATTGTACGAGAAGGCGCTTTTCCGGTCAGATCGGGATGGGTGTGCCGAAAAAGCAATTAGATGCCGCCATTGGATATATTAGAGAAACCCCTGAAGTGCGGGATGTGTTAATTTCAGGCGGTGACGGGCTGTTAATTAATGATCAAGTGCTTGAATACATTTTGAAAAACTTACGAGACATTCCTCACGTTGAAATCATTCGAATTGGAACACGTGCCCCGGTCGTGTTTCCGCAGCGAATTACAGATGAATTGTGTGAGATTTTAAAAAAATATCATCCTGTTTGGCTGAACACTCACTTTAATACAAGCATTGAAATCACAAAAGAAGCAAAAGAAGCGTGTGAGCGACTTGTCAATGCTGGCGTCCCTGTTGGTAATCAGGCGGTGATCCTAGCAGGAATTAACGACAGTGTGCCAATTATGAAGAAGCTGATGCATGATCTCGTCATGATTCGCGTCAGACCTTATTATATTTATCAATGTGATTTATCTGAGGGGATCGGCCACTTTAGAACACCGGTTTCAAAAGGCCTTGAAATCATTGAAGGCTTAAGAGGACATACGAGTGGTTATGCCGTGCCAAGCTTTGTTGTAGATGCGCCAGGCGGCGGAGGTAAGATCACCTTACAGCCAAATTATTTATTATCTCAAAGCCCTGAGAAAGTGGTCCTGCGTAACTTTGAAGGTGTGATCACCTCTTATCCGGAGCCAGAACATTACGTCGCAGGCCAAGCAGATGCGTATTTTAATGAAATCTATGAAGAAAAGAAAGAACCCGCCATTGGCATAACTGCTCTATTTGAAGATGAAGCAAGATCCTTTACGCCTGAAAATTTAAGCCGAATGAAACGAAGAGAGTCTTATGAAACGAATCCTGAACATGATACGCTCAAAAACAAACGTGAAAAACGAGATGAATTAAAAGAGAAGAAATATCAAGCCCAGCTCAAAAAAGAACAAACCGTAAAGGAGGAGAAATAACGTTGCTGACATGTGATTGGTGTGAGGAGAAGAAAGCGAACGCAGGACAGACCACAGTCTATTGGGAACTCATCACGGGCACACAATCGATTGAGATTTTGGAAACGCCTTCGATTTCTTGCACGCATTGCGGGATGACGTATCAGAAGGATGAGACAGTAAAAGAGATAGAAGATCAATTAATTTTAGTCGATCAAACAAAACTTCCAGAAAAAATCTTATATGAAGAATTAATGAGCATGGAGCGGTTATTAAAGCGTAATTACTTTGATTTTTCTTCATGAGTTGTACCTCCGCCTATACAAGTCATCAAATTCCTGTATAATATAACAACAAAATAGAGTGTCGCGGAGGGAAAAACAGGTGAAGTCGTTTTACCATTATTTAATGAAGTACAGACATCCAAAACCGAAGGATGACATCAGTCATTTTGCAAATGCTGCTTATGAAGATCACAGCTTTCCTAAAGCATCCACTGATTATCATGAGCTATGTGCCTATTTAGAGTTAAATGGGGACTATTTAAGCTCCATGACGACATTTGATGAGGCTTTTGAGCAATACGAAGTAGAAGTCAAAAAAAAATAACACACACAACCGCTTGTTCCGTATGGAAGAAGCGGTTTTTTCATGAAGAAATAAAATGGCGTTTTGCATGGTGTGGTTGCCCATGCAGAATTCCTTGCGCCGGCATACGATACGTTAAGACCAAAAGTCGGGCAAGGGGGAGACAGAATGAAGGCGAAAGCACCAAAATATAAAGTAGGGGATATTGTCGTCGTTGTCATGTACGGCACAGTTGGAACGATAACAAAAGTCCATCAAATTGACCAACATTATCTATATGAGGTCAATCATAATGAGGTGCTTTATTTTGAAACATCACTCCAGCTTTACGATGAATACGACGGGGTGATTGTAGATACAGAAAAGCTGGACATTGAATATGAGTTCCTCATTGGCGATGTTGTATATGTAAAGGATTACGGGAAAGAGCTATTTAAAATCATTGGCCATCGGACTGAGATATGGCGCTACCTTGAAGATGGCTGGGAAGATGTCATTTATGAACTGACAAGGTTAAAAGACGGAGAATGGCTGGAAACAGAAGAAGAAGACTTGACGCTTGTCCTAAGAAAATATGAGATGGATCAGTTTGTTCATCAGCTTCTTTTTGTGCATTACGTTGGAGAAACCTCAAAAGAAATAGAGGAAGATATGGTGCAAACCGCTCTATTACAGTTAGAAGAGAAACAAGAAAGCGAAGCATCACTAGAATTTCTCGCTGTATCTATAGTGGATGAGCTTCTTGATATTTACAATGATTATAAAATTCTCTATGAATTTTTCAAAGACCCAGAATATAAGGATATGATGGACTTTATTTTGGAAAGTTTAAACGAGCATTTTGGTTAAAAGAAGACTTGTCCTAACACGAATAAAAAGTAAGGAACACAGAAAAAAGCAATCACATAAAACCATCCCCTCAAGATACGGCCCATCACCTGATCAAAAGTATGTCCATCTAAAATGCTTAACCATTTCATTGCCTCATGCCCCTTTTCTTTTCGTTTACTGCATTTATATGTATGGAATGAGCCATTATGACAAACTGTAATAAAAATAAGGCAGCGTTCATACATCATAAAAAAGGAGGCGGAAAGCAATGAAAGAAGCAGATTTGGTGATTGATACAGAGGAAATTGCAGAATTCTTCTACACGGAGCTGGTCAAAAGAGGGTACATACCATCTGAGCTGGAAACGTTTGAGCTTGCCGATATTACATTTGAATATATGCTGAGGAAAGCAATGATAGTTGAAGAAGAGGCGCGGTAGGCACTATACTTTGAAGAGATTCTGAGTAGAAAGGGAGGGGAATTGGTTCGCGTGTATGTCATCATTTTTTTCCTTTTGTTTGGCGCCATCGCAGCGCTTATGGTGTCTGGCATGTTCCAGGAGTTGGACAACCAGATCATCTTATCGTTTGAAAACATCAGACTTCCTTTTTTAAATGATGTCATGCTGACTTTGACTGACTTTGGTATCAGTGCGCTGCTTGTCCCAATCATGCTCATCTTTAGCGTGGTGCTGTTTATGTATAAACGCTACCACTCTATTATGCTGCTTTTTCTACTATATATAGCAGAAAAAACGGTCAATCATGAACTGAAAGGACTGTTTGCTAGAGAGCGTCCAGCCTTTGATCATCTAGTGAATGAGACCTATTACAGCTTTCCGAGCGGACATTCTATGAATGCAGCAACGATCTATCCATTTATCGCCTATCTATTCATTGAAATGGTTCCGTGGCTGAAAAAGAGACAAAAAGCAGTCTACATGGTGACAGGGTGCTATGTGCTGATGATCGGCATCAGCAGGATGTATATCGGTGTTCATTATGTCACTGATGTAGCAGGGGGCTTTGCGATAGGACTAGCTTTATTTCTCATATGTAAAAAGATTGACGAAAAATTGTCCGTCATTCGACAAAAATAGAAGAAGGAAATTCATAGATCCCAGCCAATTTTATATAAAAGGGGAGGGATTTGAATGCAATTGACGTTGAGATTTTTTCAAAAGAAACCTTCAGCTTATCACTTAACCATTTATCAAACACCTGAATATGGTGCAGAAAGCGGGCATCAGCCTGTGTACCGGACAAAGATTGGCGGCAGGACACACCTTGATGTACTGGAAAAAGCATTCTCGACATTTAATGTACAAGATACAGTCCCTAATGATTACAATGCACGGTTTATCACAACTGGGGATATCGTTGTGATTGATGACCAGAAAAAAGGGAAGTGCTACTACCAGCTCTTTCCGGCAGGATGGAAACGCAGTGAACGCCTAATGACGATGAGTTAAATATAAACGACGATGCCAGCTTTACTTTCAGCTGGTATTTTCTTTTTTGAACGCAATCGTTTATAATAAATGGGACTAAACACATGTTAAACGTAAGTGGAGGCTAAAAAATGAGTGTACATATTGGAGCAGAAAAAGGACAAATTGCAGAAACGGTATTGCTGCCAGGCGATCCGCTTCGTGCGAAATATATTGCAGATACATACTTAGAAGATGTTGTGTGCTATAACGAAGTGCGCGGCATGTATGGTTATACTGGAACATATAAAGGAAAACGCATTTCTGTACAAGGTACTGGAATGGGCGTACCGTCTATTTCGATCTATGTGAATGAGCTGATCCAAAGCTATGATGTTCAAAACTTAATCCGTGTTGGCTCTTGCGGAGCGATCAAAAAAGATGTCAATGTACGTGACGTCATCTTAGCTCAAACATCATCAACAGATTCTCAAATGAACCGTGTGGCATTTGGACCGATTGATTACGCACCATGTGCTGATTTTGGTTTACTGAAAAAAGCCTACGACACAGCAGAAGCGAAAAATGTAGCTGTGCGTGTTGGGAATGTATTTACAGCAGACCAGTTTTATAATGAAAAACCACTTGAGCTGATGGACCAATATGGAATTCTAGCGATCGAAATGGAGACAACGGCTCTTTATACGCTTGCTGCAAAATTTGGCAGAAAAGCGTTGTCGATTCTGACAGTGAGCGATCATGTGCTAACAGGAGAAGAAACAACTGCTGAAGAGCGTCAAACGACATTTGACGAAATGATCTTAATTGCACTAGATTCTGTTTTATAATAGTATAAAGGGTGTGCTACGATGTAGCGCATCTTTATTTTTTTAGTAGAGCAAAAGGAAGGTATGTCATGAAGAAAAGCTATAAAATACTCTCAATCGCATCGATTCTTGGTTTGACGGCCGCATTATCAGGCTGCCAGTTGCTGGATCAGAAAAGCGGTACCACTGAATCTAACAAAACAAACGAACAAAAGAACGCAGCAAGTTCATCATCCCAGCAAAACTCAAACGATACGGCAGATTCATCTAATCAAGAGCTGACGTTAAAGAGTGAATATTTCAATGACATCAAGGTAGTGAGCGGACTGAAGACCATTCAAAACCCTGAAAATGTGCTTGCTTTAGTGAACAAAGAATATGCACTGCCAGGAACCTATAAACCTTCTGATCTCGTTGTACCAAAAGTGGAATTCTCTTTTTCAGAGGATATTGAAAAACGATATATTCGAAAAGAAGCAGCGGAGGCACTTGCAAAGTTATTCAAAGGTGCTAAAAAGGAAAACTTTGAGCTTGCTGCAGTATCTGGCTATCGTTCCTATGATCGTCAAAAAGTCATTTTTGATAGTGAAGTGAAACTAAAAGGGAAAGAAAAAGCCCAAGAAGCCGTAGCCTTACCAGGCGAAAGTGAGCATCAAACAGGTCTTGCCATGGATATTTCCTCAAAAAGTGCCGGCTTTGAAATCTCTGAAAAATTTGGTGAAACACCTGATGGTAAATGGGTAGCCAAAAACGCTTATAAATATGGCTTTATCATCCGTTATCCAAAAGGGAAAGAAGACATCACGAAATATGAATATGAGCCGTGGCACTTGCGCTATGTAGGGAAAGAAGCTGCAAAAGCGATGCATGATCATGATTTAACTTTCGAAGAGTATATGAATAAAGTGAAGAAAATATAAACAAATAAAAGGCCTCCCGAAGCTGGGAGGCCTTCTTTTATACGCCGTTTTAAAAAAAGAACAAACCTGCTAAAGCGAAGCCGGTAATAAAACCGAGACCGATGCCATAAGCTGCACCCCAGCCATAATAACCTCCGTAATATCCATAACCAAAGCCCCCGCGGGACCCGCCGACTGGCCGGATATAAACTTTGCGGTTTGACACCCGCTCAATACGTCCAACATGTACTCTGCCATTTCGATCAGTAATTCTAGCTACTTTCCCCATATGCTGCTGACAAAGTTTATAGTAGCGCTCCATGTTTTTCCTCCTTATGACAAACTCTTTTCACTCTTATCCTATGCGAAAGACTTCATAGAGTTTGGACAAAACATATAGGAGATTCGCTCATTTTATACTGTACATTCAAATACAAGGTGACTCAGATGTTCTCGGTGTGTTTGAATCAGGTCATAGTGTGTCTGTAATGTATCATAAAGAGAAGATGGTATTTGATCTGATAATTCCATTTCGGTCGGCTCTTCCTGCACCATGTGTTCATCAAATGAGAGAATCTGAATGTCACGGAATCCTGCGGACGCTAACTGTTTTTTCCATTCAGGAAATGAAAAGAGGGAGTGAAACCCATAAAACTCCCGAATGGTTGCCTGTTCTTTTGAGGGGAGCGGCACTTTTAACACAGCCTCATTTGCGATCAATTGCTTTCCAGGAGCAAGCACCCGTTTGATCTCAGCAAGCGCAGCAGGTAAATGGGTGAAACTTAAAACAGATTCACTGATCAGTAGAGAGAACGAGTCATCTGAAAATGGCAGGTGTTCGATCGATGCTTGCTGTGCACGGAAAGGTAGTTGTTCCCGCTCGAATCGCAGATTGGCTTTTTCAATCATCAAAGGGTGTGTATCAATCGCCTCTACTTCATAACCTAAATGTCCTAGATAGGCGGCTGTTTGTCCTGTGCCGCATCCAACATCCAGTATACGATCGTCAGACGCCAAGTGAAGATGCTCAATCATCGTTTTTGTTAGCTCAATTCCGCCAGGATGGGCACCTGATACACCAAAATAGGCAAGCATTTCTACATAGTCACTCATGGAATCCCTTCTTTCTTTATCATGTTTCTCTCTAAAGATTATGCATTGCAAGGCGAAATGGCTTATCTTTTCAAATAGAAGTTTGATCCTTTGGTTGACGGATGAAGAATCGTCCTTGATAATAATGAAAGGAGATAAAGGTGGTGTTTTTTTGAAAAAACAATTCAAGTTCGTGATAGCCATTCTGGTGACAGCAGCGCTTTCCTCAGCGATTACATTTGTGATCACAAAACAAGGTGCTGTCAGCGTTTCAGGAGATGAGAAGTTTAGTAAACTCATGGCTGCATATACGAAGGTAAAAAACGAGTATTACGAAAAAACGGATGATCAAAAACTAGTAGACGGTGCGATTCAAGGAATGATTGCATCACTTGATGATCCATACTCTACATATATGGATCAGGAGGAAGCCGAAGGATTTAACAACACGATTTCATCTTCATTTGAAGGAATTGGTGCACAAGTAGAAGAGAAGGATGGACAAATTTTAATTGTCGCACCGATTAAAGGCTCTCCTGCTGAAAAAGCTGGTTTGAAACCTCATGATCGTATTTTAAAAGTGGATAGTAAAAGTACAAAAGGTATGTCAGTGAATAAAGCCGTTTCTCTTATCAGAGGGAAAAAAGGAACGGATGTCAAACTGCATTTGAACCGACAAGGTGTTGGGAATGTAGATGTCACGATCACAAGAGATACGATTCCACTTGAAACGGTGTATGCAAAACTAACAAAAGATAAAATAGGCGAAATCCAAATCACGTCTTTTGCTGAAACCACGTCTAAAGAGTTAGATAAAGCGATTGATGACCTCGAGAAAAAAGGGGCAAAAGGTTTTGTCATTGATCTGAGAGATAATCCAGGCGGCATTATGACAGAAGCAATTGAAATGAGCAATGACTTTATCGATAAAGGAAAAGTCATTATGCAGGTTGAGGAAAAAGGAAAGAAACAAGTGTACAAAGCGGAAAAAGAACGCAAAGTTCATCAGCCGACAGTTGTTCTTGTAAACGGCGGTTCAGCGAGTGCTGCTGAAATCATGGCGGCAGCTCTGCACCAATCCTCTAGCATTCAACTGGTTGGAGAAAAGACATTTGGTAAAGGGACTGTTCAGAATGCGCAAAGCTACAATGATGGTTCTAGTGTGAAATTAACCATTGCCAAGTGGCTGACACCAGACGGGTCTTGGATTCACAAAAAAGGAATTGAGCCACAGGTGAAAGCATCTCTGCCGAGCTATGCGAAGCTGCCATACTTAAGTCCGAAAAAGACGTATCAACTGAATGATGATGGAGATGAAGTCAAAGCGGCTCAAAAAATGTTCCAAGCGCTTGGCTACAAAGCAAAAGCCAATGGAGAATACGATCAAGCATTCCAGTCGATCGTGAAAAGTTTCCAATCAGATCACGATCTAAAGGCTGATGGTATTCTGACAGGGGATACAACGACGGTACTGATGACAAACATACAAGATAAGCTCAAGAAAAATGACACGCAAATGAAAAAAGCCATTGAAGTGTTGAAAAAAGAAATGAAATAGAAAAAGCAGTCCTCATCAGGGGACTGCTTTTTTTCTTGTATTACGCTTTGTTAGCCACAGGTTCCGTTGTTTTCCCATTCTTTTCAAACAAATCACTTGTCACAGCATTAGATGTGACATTCTTTTGGAAGAATGGATTCAAAATCAGGATGACCACAACGTTTGCTAGTAAACCAAGAAATCCTTCATAAAGACCAAACGTGACTTGTGAGATATTGGCTGTAAAGGTGACGATGATGCCAACAACTAAACCCGCAATCGTTGCTTCTCTCGATTGTTTTTTCCAGAACAAGCTGATGGCAATGGCTGGGAAAATTTGAACCATTCCTGAAACACCGATCAGCTGAAGCGTGACAAGCGCAGTCGGGAACAGCATACCGAATAAAAGAGCAAGCCCGATCACGATAAATACCATCGAACGTGTAATGATCGTTAACCGTTTAGGTGACACAGTTGGATGGATTAAATCACGGTACAAATTATTGGCAAATAAATTCGACGCCCCAATGGCCATGATCGAACATGGAATGAGAGAAGCAAGTGCAATCGTTGAATACGCAAGCCCCTGCATCACGCCGCCATATGACGTCTGAATTAAATGAAGAAGAGCAAATCTTGGATTTGTATCTTCCGGTAAGACTAAAAAGGCAATGAAGCCAAGGAAGATGACCAAAATCAATACAATGTTGTAAAGAGGTAAAAACATACTGTTTTTACGGATGGCATCTGCGCTTTTGGCTGTGAAAACACCAGTTGCTGCATGTGCCCACATAAATAATGCGAGTGCAGAAACACCTGATGCGGTAATAAACCACAAAATGCCTTTAGGCCCGCCTTCAGGAATCGTCAGAAGCTGTGGGGCTTCCTTAGCTAACGTATTCATCATTGGTGTCCAGCCGTTAAAATGAATAATCGGGAGGGAAACGACCATAAAGAGCATGATCACCCAAACAAGAATATCTTTAATAATGGCTGTATATGTAGGACCTTTAATACCACTGAAAAATGTATAAAGTGCAACTAAAATAAATGAAATTATAACAACTGCATTCACATTAATATAACTCGTTCCAGCGACAGTTAACGTATCTTGAATCCCGCTGAGCTGAAGACAAATGTATGGAATGAGCATGAGTACACCAACAATGGCAATCAAACTGGATAACAGTTTACTGTCAAATCGCTCACGTGCATAATCAGCAAGTGTTGTCAGCTTGTGATTTTTTGCAACCGTCCAAAGTTTTGGTAAGAAGAAATACGCAATAAAATAAGCAAGAACTGAATAGGGGATAGCGAAAAAAGCAACACTTCCCGCTGTATAAGCTGTACTTGTGAGCCCTAAAAAGGTATAAGCAGTATATAAGTCTGCGCCAACAAGGAACCAGACGAGAAGCCCGCCAAATTTTCTCCCGCCAACAGACCATTCTTCTACTGATTGTCTTGATGATTTATCACGACCAGCGGCAAAACCGATGACCACGACGATGAAAATGATACTTGCAGTTATCAATAAAGCTGTTAAGTTTCCTTGCATTCGTCAGTTCCTCCATTTGAATGTTGCATCCTGTAAATGATAAATGTGCAAACGGGTGTGAGTACAATCCATAGTAAGAGCCAGAAGTGGAAAAAGGGCAGCCCGATGACAAATGGATGAATACGATTCACAAAGGGGAGCAGTGCAAGCTGTCCAATGAATGGAATCGCGATGAGTAGCGCCAGTATCAGTTTTTTGTTCATGTTTTCCTCCTCTAATATTTTGTAATTTCATAATAATAGCAGTTGTCAGATTAGATCACAAGACCATTTTCAGAAAAAACAATCATTTTTATGAATATCATACTAATATAACGCTTTCATTTTTAAAAAGAGGTAAATAGAGAAGAATGAGAAAGGAAGACTTGAAAATAAGTATGGAAAAATAATATTTAGAGCAAATAAAAAAGCCCCAGCATGAAGCTGAGACTGTGCCGTTTTTTATAGGAAATCAGATACTTCTTCGATGTCAAAACGATTGCTTTTATGAGCTTCTTTTGCTGCTTTGCCGACAGAAATCAACATCACTGGTTCGTATCGACCACTCACATTGAATTCTTTTACGTACGCTTCTTTGCTGAAACCGCCCATTGCGCATGTATCATATCCCATTGCTTTCGCCGCAATCATTAACTGCATAGCAGCTAACGAAGCGTTTGAATACGCAGCTTCACGTGCATATTGCTCGCTTTGGTAAGCACCATTGATTTGCGTCATCAGTGTTTCTTTAATATCTTCTGTGATGAAGCCTTGTTCTGCTAGCTCACTGTAGATTTTTTCACCCTTTAGATTGGCTTCAAGGTCACCTAGCACAGCAATCACAGCTGATGCTTGAGAGACTTGTTTTTGGTTGTAAGCAATTGGAAGAAGCTTTGCTTTTGATTCAGCACTATGGAACACAGTGAAATGCCAATGCTGAAGGTTCCAAGCAGATGGTGCTTTTGTTGTGATATCAAGAAGCTCTTTTAACTCTTCTTTTGTCATTTCATGAGTTGTATCATACTCTTTTACTGAAGCTCTTTCTTTTAAAATGTCAATCGTTTTTTGATCGCTCGCCATATGGATATTTCCTCCCGTTTTTGCAAATAGTATGGTACAATAAATAAAAAAGTGAGAAACTTACTTATTGTAACTAGAGATATATTTTAAATTGTACACCGTTAGTTTGTCAAACGATTATGAAAAGAAAGGCTGAAATATATGGAATTTCAATTATGTCCAAACATTCAGCAAGCTTTTTTGCTTCTTGGCAAAAGGTGGAATGGTCTCATCATTCATGTATTGCTTGATGGTCCGAAGCGGTTTAAAGACCTGACGGACATTATTCCATCCATCAGTCAAAAAATGCTCGCAGAACGCTTAAAAGAGCTTGAGCAAGAAGGAATCATAAAGCGCACTGTACTTCCTGAAACGCCAGTCAAAGTCATCTATTGTCTAACCGAAAAAGGGAGTGCATTACATGGTGTGTTCGGAGAAGTATCGCGCTGGGCAGGGGAGTATGCTGGATCTCATGTAAAAAAGGAGCAAGCCTAGTTTTAGGTTTGCCCAAACGTTTTGTCTCCTAATGAATATGCTGATGTTAGGCACATGACAAAGGAGGAGAAAAGCATGTACCCTCATACTCCGTATTTTCGAGGCGGTGCCCCTGGCATTCCGCCATATGAATCTAGAGTCCCTTTGTTTTTTGGTTTTGGCGCTCCTTTAGTCGGCGGACTGCTTGGCGGATTTCTAGGAAGTGCGATTTTTAATTATCCTCGTCCATATTACCCGCCACCACCACCGCCTGTTCCACCACCTTATGGCGGCGGATATCCACCATATTATTAAGAAAAAAGAGTAAGCCTGCTTCCATTTCAAAGCAGGCTTTTTATAATGGAATATCAATTTCAGAAATGCCTGGATCATCATGCTTTAAAAACATAATTTCTAAAATACCATCTTGATACGAAGCCTTCGTTCCTTTTCTTTTCACAGCAGCAGGCAGGACAACCTTCTTTTGTTTATTCTCTTCAGGAAAATGATCAATAAACAGCAGATTGGCTGTATGTTTGATTTTTACTTTCTCCGTGTTCGGACGATCGAGCTCTATTTTGACAAACACGTGATCTGTCGTCTCAAATACTTCAACATTCGGCTCTTTCTTTTTTTTATCGTCTGTCTCTCTTTCTTTCTGCTTCTGAGACAGCGGATCCTGAAAGGGGAATTGAGCAGAATAATTGGAGCCGAAAACACTTTCCATGACTTGATTGACATATTGCTCAACGTCTTTAGGATCTGAATTTTTTAACGCTTCTTTTGAAAATTGCTTTTGAAAAGGAAATAATCGGTTCCAGTCAAACATGCAAATCATCCTTTCTAAATGCCCTGAATTAGTATATGCCCATAAAGTGATGTGCGTGCTATAATATACGATAGGTTTAGAAAGGAATGGTTAGATTGAACGAACAGCAATCAAAAGGTGTCTTATATACGGCTGCATCTTTTACATTATGGGGGTTATTCCCATTATATTGGAAGCTGATGGAGCATATTTCGTCAGGCGAAATTTTAGCGCACAGAATCATATGGTCCTTTGTTTTTATGTGCGGTATTCTTTTATATTTAAAGCAAGTCCGTCCAGCGATGCAGACTGTGAAAGGTCTGATGATAGATGGAAAAGCACTTTTTTCATTACTTTTATCGGCTATTTTAATTTCGGTCAACTGGTATGTATACATTTGGGCTGTAAATCACGATCTGATGCTGGAAGCGAGTTTAGGGTATTATATTAATCCGCTTGTATCAGTTTTACTAGGCATCATTTTCTTAAAAGAACGACTGAATAAAATGCAAACCACCGCCATTCTCATTGCTGCAGCTGGGGTCATCATCTCAACTGTTCAGTACGGCTCATTTCCTGTCGTGGCTTTCGTATTGGCTTTTAGTTTTGGGTTTTATGGACTGATTAAAAAAAGGATGAGTTTTACGAGTGCCATTGGATTAACCATTGAAACACTGCTTCTTGCACCAGCTGCGCTTGTTTACTTATTCTTCTTCTTAAAAGAACCTGTTGTCACGATGAATCCGAGCAGCTTCGGCTCTCTTGGGCTATTATTTTTTGCAGGTGTCTTTACAGCTGTACCGCTTCTTTTATTTTCTGAAGGAGCCAAAAGAATTCCTTTATACCAAGTTGGTATTTTGCAGTATATTGCACCAACTATTACACTCTTTTTGGGGCTATTTGTGTATCACGAACACTTATCTGCAGCAAAAATCGTGACATTCCTCTGTATTTGGGTGGCGATTTTACTATTTACAACCTCTCAACTCCGAATGAAAAAAACAGCGAATTCTCATTAAAGAGACGAAGCAGTTTGCTTTTTTTTGCAGGCGGATCATGTCATAATAAGTTGTTACCAAAACTGTAGAGGTGATCACATGTCATCAGTCGATGAGCTTGCACACGCTTATCAATCTTTATGGAAAAATCGGCAGCTTGATGTAGTGGATATGACTTCATTACACGAGGCGATACGAGATGATTTGCTTGATGCACGCACCCATCCTCGCGCAAGAAAGTCATTACATCAAAAGTATGTACTCGCTGTGGAAAGAATTTTAGAAAGCACGATTGAACAGGGTCATCAACTACAGCTGATCAGCTTACATACGAAAAAGCTGCGAGAACTAATTCAAAATGAAGGAAGGAACCACTCATGAAACCAATTCAAACGGAAGATGTCACAGCACATCTTGAATCGTTTTTAAATCGGCCAGTCTTCGTTCATCTTGAAACGACAACTGGTTCTTATTCAGCTCATGTGAATGAGCAAAATATGACGGTCGTGGCGTATATCCGCAACGCAAAAGTTGTCTATTCACAGGCAAAAATAAAAGGACAAGGTCCATACCGTGTCGGAATGAAAACAGAAGATGGCTGGATTTACGCAGAAGGTTTAACCGATTACGTGTTTGATGAACAAGGTCGCCTGCTGTTAGCAGGACACCTGCCAGACGGAAAACTAGCGATCTCATTACAAATTAGTGAAACACCATTTCAGGTGTAGGAGAGAGGGGAACAGTGATGAACGAACATGTACTTGTGATGCTGCCTCACCCCGACGATGAATCCTTCGGGGTCGCAGGGCTCATCGCGCAAAGCAGAAAACGTGGAATTCCAGTGACGTATGCATGCGGGACACTTGGAGAAATGGGAAGAAATATGGGAAGTCCAACTTATGCTAACCGTGAGACACTTCCTGAATTAAGAAAACAGGAATTAATCAATGCATGTAAAGAAATGGATGTCACAGACTTGCGAATGCTTGGTCTTCGAGATAAAACGTTGGAATTTGAAGATGATGAGTATTTAGCGGATGTGATGGAACGCATAATTGATGAAGTGAAACCAACTCTTATTGTCACGTTTTATCCAGGTCATGGCGTACACCCTGATCATGATGCGACAGGTGAAGCGGTCATTCGTGCTCTATACCGCAAGAAAAAAGAAGACCGTCCTGTCACATACTGCATGGCCATTACGAAAAATCGAGAAGAAGTGCTAGGAAATGCCGATATTGTGATTGATATTACGGATGTAGCCGATATCAAATTAAATGCACTAAGAGCGCATAGAACACAAACAGAAGGCATGCTAAGAGAGCTTGAACAAAAGCTGAAAAACAAAGAACCAGTCGTTCAAAAATGGTTTGATGAAGAAATTTTCTGGACGTATCAATGGAATGACTAAATGAAAGGCAGCTGACTTCAGTCAGCTGCCTTTTCCTGTTGTATCAGAATGCATACGTCTTTCAATCAACCTCAGACGAACAAATAGGACGATGGCACCTGCGGCAAGCCCAGTAATCAGCCCAACCCAATAACCAAACGCTCCAAATGAGGTATACGTGCCAATCAAGTAGCCAGCTGGAAGGCCGATGACCCAGTAAGAGACAAACGCAGCAATCAGTGTATAATTCACATCTTTATAGCCGCGCAGAGCCCCTTGAATGGGTGCAGCGATCGCATCAGACAGCTGGAAAAAGATCGCATACATCAAAAAGTGCTGTGTCATTTGTAAAACAGCTGATTCAGTTGTATATAAACCAGCGATCTCAGGTCTAAATAACAAGATGAGGGCTGCGGTACATAATGAGAACAAAACAGCTGTTGCAATGCCAATATAGCTGTAGCTTTTTGCGTCTTTATACCGCATGGCACCGGCTTCAAAACCCACAACAATCGTTAAAGCCATTGAGATACTAAGCGGCAGGATATATAAAATAGAAGCAAAGTTCATCGCTGCTTGGTGACTGGCGATTGTCACGGTATCAAAGTGACCCATTAAGAGCGTGACAGCTGCAAAAATACTTGTTTCAAAAAAGATCGCAAACCCAATAGGGATACCGATTTTCAGTATTTGACCCATTCGGAAAACGTTGAAGCGAGGTAATGTCTGAAACAACCGAAAGGATGCAAACGGTTCGGCTTTGATGACAATACAAATACTCATGATGAAAATCGCCCAATACGTCAGTGCAGATGCAAGACCTGCCCCTGCACCGCCAAGCTTTGGAAACCCAAAGTTTCCAAAAATAAAGAGATAATTTAAAACAAAATTAATAGGAAGTGCGGTTAACGTAATGAACATCGTCACACGTGTTTTTCCTAATGCATCAATGAACGATCTCATGACTGAATAACCAAAAAGCGGGATGATTCCAATAGCAAGGAAGCTGAGAAAATGACGGGCAATGATTTCTACGGATGGTTCAAGCCCAAGTCTCCCTAAAATAAAAGGAACACACAACGATCCAATGACAATCACCACGATACTTAAAAGAAAAGATAAATAAATGGCCTGAAAGACTGCACGAGGAACGTCTTCCCTGCGACCGCCGCCCATCAACAGAGCCACTATAGGGGTAACAGCCATTAAAATACCAGCGAGACCAGTATAAACAGGTGTCCAAATGCTCGAACCGATCGCTACACCTGCTAGGTCTTCTGCACTCACTTTTCCAGACATCACCGTGTCTAAAAATGTGATGAGCGAAAGACCTGCTTGTGTAATTAAAATCGGAATCAATATGGTTAAAAATTGTGCCAACTTTGCTCGAATACTATTCGTTTCTCTCATCATAAGTTCCTCTCTGAACAGAAATAACGAGAGGAATTATATCACGCTATGTAAAAAAATCAATTCTCCGTCGGATTATTTTTCTTTGAGGGCTTCGTTTTTTTGAACATTTGGGCATAAATAAAAGAAAGACTGACAACACCTAAAATGCTGCAAGCATATTGAATCACTTTTTGAATGGTCATATTGAATTCACCTCCATACAAATAGAATGTGCACAATTTGTTATTTTATGACACAAGCGAAAGAAGGAGGGACATGGTGAGATGATCAATCGCACAAATGAAGAAGCGATGTTTAAGTTAGAAATGAAATCTCATTTAACGCAAATTATGATGGATGCAAGGAAAATCGTCGATTCGCTTGACCAGACGGAACAATGCCTTCTTTGTGAACTCGAATCATTGCATGATCAGTTTAATGAAATGCATGCAGAGGCTTCCTCGTTTTATTTACAAGCATATATGGAAGAATTCACACCAGGTTTTGCTCAATTTTCTTTAGCTATTGAGAACTTATCAAAACAAAAGCATGGCGCACTGATTGTGATTCAAAGGAGAGATGAGGTGGAGGATTATATACAAAAAGGGACAAACCTCCATGCGAAAATTAGCGCATCATTAATAGAAAGCATTTTCTATCCTGGAAACCCACTTCATGATGGCGCCCTTTTAGTAAAAGAAAACACGCTTGTTTCCGCTGCAAATGTCCTACCGCTCACCTCGAAAAAAGTCAGCCCTTCTCTAGGCACAAGACACCGGGCAGCTATTGGACTTTCTGGCATGACTGATGCCCTTGTTCTTGTGGTATCAGAAGAAACAGGAAAAATGTCGTTTGCGAAAGAAGGCGTCCTCTATCCGTTAACTGTAAAAGATCAAGAAATCAGAAAGTAAACATGAACACAGCATTCTTCATTGGGAAGGGTGCTTTTTTTATTGAGGAGAAAAAACAGGCAATTAAGTAAAAAGTCATTTGATACAGAAAAATTTGTCATGTAGAATAGAACTATGAAACTAGCAACGTGCTTGTTTTGACAAATTTCTAAACGTCAACTTAAAAATTCCTTAAAAAATGTTTATAAATACAGCAAACAGCCGATAGAAACGATATGGCTTTGTTTTAGCATTTTGAGTTTGTTGCTCTAACCTATTTAGTATTGCCCAACGTCTTCATGTCGAGTAATATAATAGAAATAAAGATAAAATAGTGCAAGAGTAGCAGAACCATTAAATGCTAAACTCAAAACTAGTACATAAGTCTTATGGAACGAAATCATGAAAGGCGGAGATTTATCTATGAAGAAAAAAGTAGTAACCGGCCTCACAGTTTCAGCGATCGCGGGCTCAGCTGTTATTGCTGCACCGGCAGAAGCACAGACGATCAAGGTGAAAAGCGGTGACTCACTTTGGAAGATTGCCGAACAGTACAACACAAGTATTTCGGAACTTCAATCTCTTAATCAATTAAAAACGACGATGATTTTTGCAGGACAAAGCTTAAAGATTCCTGGTGCAAAAAGTTCAAAATCCAGCTCATCAACAAGTTCAAAAGCAACGAAATCAAGTGCTTCAACAACATCTAGCTATACAGTCAAGCTTGGGGATTCATTATGGCTGATTGCGAAGAATCACAAAATGTCAGTTGCAAGTTTGAAAAGTTTGAACAGCTTAAACAGTGACCTCATTCGTCCTGGACAAAAGCTGAAAGTGTCTGGAACGACGAAAACGAGCGGCAGCCAGTCCTCAAATTCAAACTCAACATCTAATTCCAGCTCAAGTAACAAATCAACGAATTCTAATAGTTCATCATCAGCATCTAGTACATATAAAGTAAAATTAGGCGATTCACTTTGGAAAATTGCCAATTCGTTAAACATGTCGATTGGTGAAATTAAAACATTGAACTCGCTAAAATCTGATATGATTTATCCAAATCAAGTATTGAAGGTAAAAGGAACGGTGACGTCAAAACCAAGTCAGCCGAAAGCACCTGCTCAACCTAGCACGCCTTCAAACAGCAATCAGTCTTCAAGTAGTAAAACCACATCTTATACGGTTAAATCAGGTGATTCATTATGGAAAATTGCGAATCAGTTTAAGGTGCAGGTTCAATCAATCCGCACAGCAAACAGCTTGAAAAGTGATGTGCTGAGAATTGGACAAGTATTAAAAATCAACGGAACAGCTTCCGGTTCAACTGGATCTAATGGTTCTACGTCAAACGGTTCAACAACACCGGTCAACAATAATAAAACTGACGTTCCAATGAATGCAAAAATCACGACAATGATTCAAGAAGGTAAAAAACTCACAGGCATTCCTTACAGATGGGGTGGCAATACACCAGCTGGATTTGATTGTAGCGGCTTTGTTTACTATCTCATTAATAAGGTTTCATCAGTATCTAGATTGAGTACAGCAGGATACTGGAATATGATGACGCCTGTCAGCACACCACAAGTTGGAGATTTTGTTTATTTCACAACGTACAAAGCAGGTCCTTCTCATATGGGACTATACCTAGGTGGAGGAGATTTCCTTCATGCAAGTGACAGCGGAGTAGGAATTTCAAACTTAAGCAATCCTTATTGGAAAAAAGCCTACCTAGGCGCAAAACGTTTCTTCTAAAAAAGCCGATTTTCGGCTTTTTTTGTTTGCCCGTTGCTGTGATTGTCCATACTGATATCAAAAGGGGGCAGTCATAAATGAAAAAGTCAGTGTGGATGATCATGATATGTTTGATCTTTACCGCATCAGCATGTCATGCACCGCCGAAAAAAGAAACGACAGAAGAAACAAGAGAAGTTGCCGCACCTAAACAAGCACCAGTCACAACGTCACTCATAAACGAAAGCGGGCAAAAAATAGGGAGCATTGAAATAAGAGAGTCCTCAGAAAATGGGCTGGATCTGCATGTGAAAGCGAAAGGACTGCCACCAGGTCCGCACGGCTTTCATATTCATGAAACAGGAATATGTGAAACGCCAGATTTTGAAACAGCAGGTGCACATTTTAATCCGACCCATAGAGAGCATGGCTTCGACAACCCAAAAGGGCATCATGCTGGAGATATGCCTAATTTAGAAGTAGGGGCAAATGGTCAAATTGACGTCGTTGTGAATGTTCCGAATGTGACGGTCAAAGGAGGCCCGAATCAATTGGTTGATCAAAACGGGCGAAGTTTTATCATCCATGCAGAAGCAGATGATTACTTAAGCAACCCTTCTGGCAACTCAGGGAAACGCATTGCTTGCGGAGCCATCACAAAAGAAATGGTAAAATAACAGAAGACGAACCTTTATGTATTGAGTGCATAAAGGTTTTTTTAGTATACTTGGTGAGGAAAATGATCGAAGAGAGGAATTAATCATATATGTTTAACCAACCAGCACTCCCAGAAGAAATTCAAGCAATGATCGAAGCAAAAGGAAAAGTTCTCGAAGAAGAATTTCGTCCGCTTATCGGAACAGGCGGCTATGAATCACAAGATACGTCTATTATTCAAGATGCCATGATTGCACTTGCCCTAGGAAAAAATGTTCTGTTAAAAGGACCGACGGGCTCAGGTAAAACCAAACTAGCAGAAACTTTATCTGCGTTCTTTCAACAGCCGATGCACAGTGTAAACTGCTCAGTTGACCTTGATGCAGAAAGTCTTATTGGCTATAAAACCATCCATAATGATGGACAAGTTGCTTCTATAGAATTCATTGAAGGACCCGTTACAAAAGCAATGAAAAAAGGACACCTTTTATATATTGATGAAATCAACATGGCAAAACCAGAAACACTGCCTATTTTAAACGGTGTGCTTGATTACAGAAAAATGATGACAAACCCATTTACAGGTGAAGTCGTTAGAGCAGAAGAAGGTTTTGGCGTGATTGCAGCAATCAATGAGGGATATGTGGGGACAGTGCCGCTCAATGAAGCGCTGAAAAACCGTTTTGTCGTCATTGAAGTTCCTTACATTGGCGGTGGCATTTTAAAAGAAGTACTGCACACTCAATCCGTATTAAAGGATGAGCGTTTAATCGATCAATTCGTACAGCTCTCATCAGATCTCATCGTCCAAGCACACAATGGACAGGTCAGTGAAGAAGCCGCATCCATTCGCGCACTGTTAGACACATGTGATCTTGCGCAATATATTCCGCCGCTTCGTGCAATTGAACGAGGAATTGTAGAGAAGCTAGAAGATGACCGGGAAAAAGCAGCGGTAAGAAATATCGCTCAAACATTATTCGAGTGAGGTTCTGACTTTTGAAATTCATCAAATTTAATGACAGCAGAATCGATTCATTTCTATTTATGGAATTAACGGATTTAGCCAAAACACTTGCCAAAAGTGATGATGTGGAGCTTGAATACGGTGTTCAATCGTACTATGAACCGTTTGAAAAGAAAATTTTCATCAGCCATTTTTGGGATGATCGTCATCAAGAGGATATGATGGCAGGCCTAAAAAGTGATGTGTTTCTGCGAGCAGTAGGGACAGTGTATAGCGATCTTACAGTATTTGAAGACATCATTCGCTATGCCCACACATTATCCATTCCTGATGTGTGCAAACAATTGTTTATGCTGTTTGAAGATATCCGCATTGAAGAGCGGATTAAACGTGACCGCCCAGGAACAAAAAAGGTATTTAAACGAAGAAGAGAGCTTTACAGACGTCACTTTAAAACACAATTAACGATTAACCAAGAGCGTAGTATTTTAACAGATGCACTCTTTTGTGCGATATACGTGAAGCTGACAGCCGAATCTCCGCTTGAAGAAATTCCACCCCTTCATGAGCGGATAGATCCAATGATTCCGTTTATTGAGTCGAGTCTTGAACGTGTATATGACGCACGCTCGACATCTGATATCGCCACTATTGTGAAGGAATTGACAGAAGGCTTCGATGAGCTCCTTGAAAAGGATATGCTGAATACATACTTCTTCTTCCCAGAATTGGACTATGAAAAAGCGGCAAAAGAACCGCTTTTCCATGACCTCAAAAGAAAGCCTAAATTAAGTGAGGATATAAAAGTCGATCGGGAAAAAGAGGGGGATGAAGACATCCATAATGAATATATGGAAGTATGGCATAGAGAAACGGAAGCACCATCTAAAAGTTTCCTTCAATTTGATTTAGAACACGGTGGTAAAAGCGATCTCGGTAAAGATGCGGCAAGAGAAGGTGACGATGGAGATCAGGCGCTTGGAACGGTTCAAGGTTCAGCCAAACAAACCCATCGAAAAGACTATTCAAAGCTTGAAGCACTAGAAGAGGCAGAAGGAGAAGAAAGCGGGGCAGATGCGCATGAGAATGGAAAAGAAAACAAATATGCATTTCCAGTCATGATTTCACCAGAACCTCCTGCACCAGAGCAAATAGATGTGTACAAGCAGCACGCAAAGGCAATCGAGCCTTATCAGAAACGCTTAAAACAAATGATTCAAAAAACACTTGAGCATAAAAAATCATGGCCAAAAACAGATCTTCATGCAGGACGTCTCAGCAAAAAGCTCATTCGTTATTTTACAGAGTCCAATCCTCGACTATTTTATAAAAAACAAGCGCCATCTTCTCAAATTGATGCTGTGTTCACTTTATTAGTTGACTGCTCTGCAAGTATGTTTGACAAGATGGATGAGACAAAAAAAGGGATTGTTCTGTTTCATGAAGCATTAAAATCAGTTCAGGTACCTCATCAAATTGTAGGGTTCTGGGAAGATACAAATGACGCAACTGAAACAAGTCAACCGAACTACTTTAACACCGTCGTATCGTTCAAAGATTCCTTATTTGACGCAGGACCATCCATTATGTCACTTGAGCCAGAAGAGGATAACCGGGATGGATATGCGATTCGCCAAATGACAAAAATGATTTTAAAACGAAGAGAAGAGCAAAAGTTCCTCATTGTTTTCTCAGACGGAGAGCCGGCTGCATTCAGCTACGAACAAAATGGGATCGTGGATACACATGAAGCGGTTCTCGAAGCGAGAAAAAAGGGAATTGAAGTGATCAATGTGTTTTTATCCAATTCTCCGATTGAAGAGGCGCAGATGAAAACGATCCAAGATATGTATGGCAAGTTCAGCATTTTTGTACCGGATGTCGATACATTGCCAGATGTGCTATATCCATTACTCAAGAAATTGCTGCATAAAAGCATTGGGGCATAAGGTTTTGCCCTTTTCTTTAAAATATTTTTCGGAATGATTTAAATTTTTTGTTTTTCTTTGAATTTTTTATCTTTAATTGAACAAAGAATGTAGAAAGTAATCCGAAACAGTGGTAGAATATGATTGGAAGCGTTTTATTACATAAATTTGGTCATTGTGTTCTGGAAGTTATATCGAGATAGTGTTCAATCACTTGATGATCAAAGTTGGGGGTAGTGTTCAAAATGTTTCAAAATGATGTGAAACAACCGTTGAGTTGGGAAGAATTTCATGGTCCGAACCTCGGCTACGTGCTCGAGCTCTACGATCAATATGTCCAGGATCCTACTAGTGTTGATGAAGACATAAGAGGCATATTTGATGAACTTGGTGCACCACCGAGTGAAATGAAGGAGGAAATTGGGAAAAAAGAAAATAGCGTAGTTACTTCTGAACAAATCCAAAAGATAGCATCAGTCGTTAAACTGGCAGAAGACATCAGAACGTATGGCCATTTAAATGCTTCCGTCAATCCTCTTCGCAAAGAAAAGGAATTACAAGAGCTGTTTCCATTAAAGGAATACGGTTTAACTGAAGAAGACGTTAAGAATATTCCAATATCAATTATTAGTCCAGATGCACCTAAACACATTTCAAACGGCATAGAAGCCATTAACCATTTGAGAAATACGTATAAGCGTACCATTTCATTTGAGTTTGATCACGTACATGACTTCGAAGAGCGCAACTGGCTCTCTAAATCTATTGAGTCTGGCGAATTATTTAAGAAAAAACCAGCAGATAAACTAGTTTCTGTACTCAAAAGATTAACAGAAGTCGAGCAATTTGAGCAGTTCCTTCATAAAACATTTGTTGGACAAAAGCGTTTTTCTATAGAAGGATTAGACGCACTTGTTCCAGTACTTGATGAAATTATATCCGAGTCTGTTACACAAGGGACTTCAAATATTAACATTGGAATGGCACATAGAGGCCGTTTAAATGTATTAGCACATGTGTTAGGAAAGCCATATGAGATCATTTTCTCAGAATTCCAGCATGCACCAAATAAAGAGCTTGTACCATCAGAAGGCTCTATTGGCATCAGCTACGGATGGACAGGGGATGTAAAATATCATCTCGGTGCTGACCGCCAAATCAAAGATGAAGATACAAAGAGTGCAAGAGTCACACTTGCCAATAACCCAAGTCACTTGGAATTTATTGATCCGATTATTGAAGGAAGCACTCGTGCTGCGCAAGAATCGCGTACTCAAAAAGGCTATCCAGTTCAAGACGTTGAAAAAGCGTTAGCCATCTTAATTCATGGGGATGCTGCATTTCCTGGAGAGGGAATTGTCGCAGAAACATTAAATTTAAGTCAATTAGTCGGCTATCAAGTGGGGGGAACGATCCATATCATTGCCAACAATATGATTGGATTTACCACAGAAAGCAATGAATCTCGTTCAACGAAATACGCTAGTGACCTTGCAAAAGGTTTCGAGATTCCAATTGTTCACGTCAATGCAGACGATCCAGAAGCTTGTTTAGCAGCTGTTCAGCTGGCGGTAGAATACCGTAAACGGTTTAAGAAGGATTTCTTAATTGACTTGATTGGCTACCGCAGATATGGGCATAACGAAATGGATGAGCCTTCTACTACTCAGCCAATGCTGTACGATGCGGTCAGAAAGCACAAAACGGTCAAGAATATCTTCGCAGATAAGCTTGTCACTGAGGGTCTTCTATCAAAAGAACAAAGAGAAGAAATTGAGCAGGCTGTCACGGCAAAAATTGAAGAAGCTTATAAAAAAGTGCCTTCAAAGAAAGAACATACGATTCAAGAAATCGAACTGCCAGAGCCTGTATCTAACGGCTTCCCTGCAGTTGATACATCTGTAGAGTTTGATGTATTAAGAAAGCTGAATGAAGAATTAATTAGCTGGCCGAAAGACTTCCAAGTATTCGGTAAGCTCAAGCGGATCCTTGAAAAACGTGCAAAAGTGTTTACAGATGATCGCAAAGTGGAATGGTCACTTGGTGAAGCACTGGCATTTGCATCTATATTAAAAGACGGTACGCCGATTCGAATGACCGGACAGGATTCTGAGCGAGGCACATTTGCTCAAAGAAACCTTGTTCTTCACGACAGTCAAACGGGTGATGAATTCATTGCTCTTCATGAACTGAGTGATGCAAATGCATCATTTACAGTCCATAATAGTCCACTGTCAGAAGGCTCTGTCATCGGGTTTGAATATGGTTATAATGTCTATTCTCCTGAAACATTAGTGATTTGGGAAGCTCAATTTGGAGACTTCGCAAATGCGGCTCAAGTGTATTTTGATCAATTTATTTCAGCAGGCCGCGCCAAGTGGGGACAAAAGTCAGGGCTTGTGATGCTCTTGCCACATGGATATGAAGGACAAGGTCCAGAACATTCTAGTGGAAGAACAGAACGCTTCTTGCAATCAGCTGCTGAGAATAACTGGACAGTTGCGAACCTGACAAGTGCAGCTCAATACTTCCATATTCTTAGAAGACAGGCGAAAATGCTGCTTCGTGAAGAGATTCGTCCTCTTGTCATCATGACACCGAAGAGTCTGCTTCGAAACCCGAACACATTATCCGAAGTCCAAGAACTAACAGATGGACAGTTCCGTCCAGTTCTTGAACAGCCGGGCCTTGTGCATGATCATGAAAAAGTAACACGCCTTGTGCTATCGAGCGGGAAGGTATCGATCGATATTAGTGATCGTTTTACTCAAATGGAAGACTCAAAAGATTGGCTTCATATTGCGAGAGTGGAACAATTATATCCATTCCCAGCCAAAGATATTAAAGCCATTTTATCAAAACTGTCGAACTTAGAAGAAATCGTATGGGTGCAAGAAGAACCGCAAAATATGGGCGCTTGGGGATATATTGAGCCATATTTACGTGAAATTGCATCTGAAAAAGTAAAAGTACGTTACATCGGCCGCAGAAGACGTTCAAGTACGGCTGAGGGTGATCCAACTGTTCATAAAAAAGAACAAGAACGAATTGTATCTGATAGCTTGACTCGCAAAAACTAAGGGGGAAATGAAAAATGGCGGAAATTAAAGTACCTGAACTAGCGGAATCAATCTCGGAAGGAACAATTGCTCAGTGGCTAAAACAGCCGGGCGATTATGTTGAGCAGGGGGAATACCTGTTAGAACTTGAAACAGATAAAGTCAATGTCGAATTGACAGCTGAAGAATCTGGTGTTCTAAAAGAAGTACTGAAAGATTCTGGTGACACTGTCCAAGTTGGAGAAGTCATCGGAACGATTGCAGCAGGTGAAGCTGGCGGAAGCGAGTCCGCAGCTCCAGCACCAGCTTCGAAAGAAGAACCAGCAGCTGAACAAAAAGAAGAGGCAGCAAAAGAAGAGCCGAAATCTGGTAATGGCAGAACGATCGCTTCTCCAGCAGCTAGAAAACTAGCAAGAGAGAAGGGGTTAGACTTATCTGAGATTCCAACCGCAGATCCGCTGGGCAGGGTACGAAAGCAGGATGTAGCTTCTTACCAAAAGAATGAAGCTCCTGCAAGTGCACCGAAAGCCGCGCCAAAAGCAAATGCTGCGGTGCAAAATGATCAAGCAGGGAAACCAGTTGAGCGTGAAAAAATGTCACGCCGCAGACAAACCATTGCAAAACGTTTAGTTGAAGTTCAACAAACGGCAGCGATGCTGACAACATTTAATGAAGTCGATATGACAGCTGTCATGGATCTAAGAAAGCGTCGCAAAGATGCCTTCCTTGAACAAAACGATGTGAAACTGGGCTTCATGTCCTTCTTCACAAAAGCAGTGGTAGCAGCACTTAAAAAATATCCACTTCTCAACGCAGAAATTCAAGGTGATGAGCTTGTCATTAAAAAATTCTATGACATCGGTATTGCTGTAGCCGCCAATGAAGGGCTTGTGGTACCAGTTGTCCGTGATGCAGACAGACTATCGTTTGCTGGAATTGAAAAAGAAATCGGTCATCTTGCGAAAAAAGCAAGAGATAACAAATTATCGCTCAATGAATTACAAGGTGGATCATTCACGATCACAAACGGAGGAACATTTGGTTCTCTGCTTTCAACACCAATTTTAAACAGTCCTCAAGTTGGAATTTTAGGTATGCATAAAATTCAACTTCGTCCTGTTGCAATTGATGAAGAACGCTTTGAAAACCGTCCAATGATGTATTTAGCTCTTTCATACGACCACCGTATTGTCGATGGTAAAGAAGCTGTTGGGTTCCTTGTCACGATTAAAAATCTACTTGAAGATCCTGAACAGCTTTTGCTTGAAGGATAATCGAAAGAAAAAGCTAGTACCGATGAGGGTACTAGCTTTTTTGGTCTTTATTTTCTGAGTAGCCTCTTTTTGACCAAAATGTTGCCAGCCAAGAGCCAGATAAATTATGCCATACGCTAAAAATGGCACTGGGGACGGCGGCAAGTGGAGAAAAATGTGCGGTTGCAAGGGCTGCGCCAAGTCCAGAATTTTGCATCCCTACTTCTATTGAAATTGCTCGTTGAGAAGGAATGTCCATTTTACACCATTTTGCAATGAGGTAACCCAATAATAGACCAAGAGCATTATGTAAAACAACAACGGCAAAAATAAGCAGTCCAGATTGCAATATCTGTTCTTTATTTGCGCTGACAACAGCTGCGATGATGGCGACAATGCCAGCAACAGATACAAGTGGAAGTGCTTGTACAGCATACGTCACTTGTTTTTTAAAAAACAATTTGACGATAACCCCTAAAATAATCGGAATTAAGACAACTTGGACAATCGACAAAAACAAAGCACCCGGTGATACAGATAACCAAGATTTTGCAAAAATATAAATAAAAACAGGGGTCAAAATGGGAGCAAGTAGTGTCGAGATCGTTGTCACGGCAAGGGATAAGGCCGTATTTCCTTTCGCCAAAAAGGTCATTACATTGGATGCAGTCCCGCCTGGACAGCAGCCGACGAGAATGACACCGACAGCGATTTCAGAAGGTAAATGTAACCCATAGGCCAATAAAAATGCTATGAGTGGCATCAGTGTATACTGCGCTAAAACCCCAATCAATACATAAAGAGGCTTTCTAAAAAGCTCTTTAAAATCTTCAGAAGACAGCGTCAGCCCCATACCAAACATAATAATGCCCAGTAAAAAAGGGATATAAGGTCCAATCAAAGAAAATGCCGCAGGAAAAGTAAAACCTAGACAAGCAAAGACAATGACCCATATAGCGAATGTTCTTCCTGCAAAGTGACTAATGTGTAAAAGGGTGTTCATACTATCTTTCAACTCTCTTTCTTTTCATATCTTTTCTATTTTAAATGAATTTTCTGAAAAAACAACCTATGATTTTGCGAGGGGTGTTCATAATATTATTATGTAAACTAATAAAAACCCACATAGTAAATGAACTATGTGGAGTATGCGATCAAAAAGGTGTCCATTTTACTTGTTGAGCCTGTTTTAGTCTTGCTTCTGGCTCACGCCAGTCAACGACATTCCACCACCGGTCTACATATTGCGCCTTCTCATTTCGATATTGGAGGTAATAGGCATGCTCCCACACATCAAGAGCAAGAAGGGGGATGACGTCCCATTGCGAGAGGAACTGATGGCGCTCTGCTTGTAAAATGTCTAAACGCTGAGATCGAGGGGACCATACAAGGATCGCCCATCCGACACCTTCTACTTGTTTGGCAGCAGCTGAAAAATGTGACTTGAACGCCTCATAGCTGCCAAATGATTGATCAATGAGACGAAGCATTTGACCAGTAGGTTTTCTTTTCCCTGAAGGACTCATGGAAAACCAAAAGATACAATGTAAATAATGTCCTGCCCCATGAAAGGCAAGCTCACGTTCCCAATGCTTGATCATCGTAAAGTCGTTGGTTCTTCTTGCTTTTTTTAGTGCAAGTTCAGCTTGATTTAGCCCATCAACATAAGTTTGATGATGCTTTTGATGGTGCAAGTACATAATTTCTTTTGAAATATAAGGTTCGAGCGCGTCATACCGATAAGGCAGTGGTGGTAACTGATGATTTCCAGCTGCTACATCGCGCACTTCTTCATGTGGATGCTGCATGTCTTCTGCAATCCTTTCGGCTAGTTCGTACCATTCTTGTTCACTGGAATCATCATCCTCCATTTTGAGTCGTAAATGTTCCACTTTTCGATGAATTTTATCATCTTGCCAAACATGTTGAATCGTGCTAAGCCACTCTTTGAGCTGTGAGCGATATTCTTCTTTATTCATGTATACGCCTCATTTCGTCTAAAAATGTAGAACAGGCCATCATCGGAAACACAAATGGGTAGCTATGATAGGTGATGTAAAATTGTTTTGGCAGTCCAATGCCGACTGGATAGTACATGGCTTCTTCAGTATGGTGATGGTTCACTAAAAAGGAGACAGCTTTCAAAATGGCTGCGTTATTTGCTTTCTCATATTGGAGGAGCGCCTCTGTCGCCCATGCGGTTTGAACCACTGTGCCAAAGGGAAGCGGGACATAGGTTTTCAGTTCTGCACTTTTACACGATTCTCCGAAACTGCCATCTTCAAGCTGAATCTGCTTTAGGAAACGGCACGCTTTTTGCACAGCAGGGTGTGAGGAGGGAATGCCAGCCGCTTTCAGTCCTGTTAACGCTGCCCAAGTTCCATAAATATAACAAACACCCCATCTGCCAAACCATGATCCGTTTTTCTCCTGGTGGTCAATGAGCCATTTTACACATCGATCTTTTTGCCTGAGAATCGTGGGTGAAGCAGTATCTTTTTCTTCTAAACCAATCAAATGGAGCACACGACCAGTAATATCAGGAGTTGACGGATCAATCGCCGCATCCTCCGCAGATTCAAGCGGAAGGTGACGAAGCAGAAAGTGATCTTGATTTTTTTCAAAAGCAGAAAAGCCGCCATCACGGTTTTGCATGGAGAGAAGCCAGTCATATCCTCGTTTCCACTGAAGTGGAGCGTATTCCTTTGGGAGCGCTTTTAACACAATTTGCGTGTCATCACAATCAGGATTATTCGTATTGATATGTGAGAAACCAAAGCCCCCGGGAGCAGCATGACGGTTATGAACTGCCCAATCCGCTTTCTTCATTTGCTGCCGGTCTATCAAATAGGTGAAGGAATTCATGATCATGGGATCTTCTCGTTTTCTTCCTGCTCTTTGAGAAGCGTAACTGACAAGCGCTGTATCCCACACAGTCGAGGTGGAATTCTCAGCATATATCTTGCCTTGACAGGAGGTGACGAGCTTTTTCATACCTCTGACTGCTTTTTGGATGAGATGATGTCCAGGGGAGTACCCAAGGCTCATGAGGGCATAGACCATAAAGATGGTTGCACTTAAGTAACTGTACAGCGTCCCATCTTTTTCAAGACGGTCAAACATGTATCGCTTTGCCGCTTCATATCCGAAAAAGTCGAGCCGGCTGTCGAGGGCTGTATATGACCGCATATACATGAGGAAGTCATCAGTCGAACGTTCTTCTCTTGCCATAAACCAGTCAAATGGATTTTTAGACATGTTTTCATCAAGATGGGCTAATGATGGAAACGCAGCATGAGAGGTATACCGTTTGTTCAGTGCGATCATCATGGGTACAAAATGAATCCTTGCATAGGCACTAAGGTGGTAGAAGTGTAGCGGAAAAGACGTAGGGATGAGTAAAAAGGAAAGAGGTGCATAGAAGTAGGGCCAAGGGTGCATGCCATTTACGGCAAGCATCCACTTTGTCATAAAATGAACGTTCTTTAGGCCACCTTTTGAGCGAATATATTGTGCTGCTTTTTCCATATGGGGCTCGTCTTTTTGAAATCTGCCAGATGCGAGCATTCCGCAATAACCTTGTACTGTAGCTGTGAGATGTCCTGACTGGTCATGATACAAAGAAAAGGAACCATCTTCATTTTGTTTGGCATGTATTGCTTCGGCCAATTGATGGATCAATTGCTGATCGGGGTCACCAACGGCTTTTAACAGCATAATGAAAAAAGCATTTGTCATCATAGGTCCTTCAAAGCAGAAAATAAATGCGCCATCTTCTCTTTGTCTGCGTTCTACCTGCATGTGCAGTTCATCGATATATTCGTTGACTCTCGTTTTAAAATCTTGCATTCGGCCATGCTCCTTTCCTTTATCACTATATTCAGGAGTCGGCCTGTCACATGCCAGCACAAAAAAAGCCGATGACATCGTCACCGGCTCAGCGTGTAGACAAACCCTCGCATTCTTTGTCAGTTCTGCGTGCCGGTGCTCACGAATGTCAAATTCGCTCTGCGCCGGTACTCGTCCTTCCTAGACTGCAAAGGTTTTCTATCACGCTGAAAAGAAGACAAAGGGCTAAAATCAAGTTCATTTTAGCCCTTTGTCAACAATCTGAGCCGATGACATCGTCAGCGGCTTTCTTAAATGATTAGTCTTGCAGATTAATCCACACGCTTTTGACTTCTGTATAGTTGTTAAGGGCATATGATCCCATTTCTCTGCCAAGGCCTGACTGTTTATATCCGCCAAACGGGGAGGCGGCATCAAAGACATTATAGCAGTTGACCCAAATGGTTCCTGCTTCTAGGCGTGCAGCGATATCGTGAGCATGCTTTAAGTTTTCTGTCCACAGTCCTGCCGCTAACCCATAGTCAGATTGATTGGCCCGTTCGACCACTTCATCAATGGAATCGTAAGGAATCGCAGATAGAACTGGGCCGAAAATCTCTTCTTTTGCGATTGTCATTTCATCTTCTACATCTCTAAAGACAGTAGGGGAGACGAAATAGCCTGCTTCATAAGGGCAGTCACCACCGACTACGGCTGTTGCACCTTCTGACTTCCCTTTTTCGATATAACCTAACACACGTTCATGCTGCTCTTTACTCACTAGAGGCCCAATCTGGGTATCATGATGAAGACCAGCTCCTTGTTTTAAGGATGTCGCATATTTAGCCATTTGATCGACGACTTCATCATATTGGCTCCGGTGCACAAAGACCCTTGATCCTGCACAGCACACTTGACCTTGGTTAAACATCACGCCGTTTAATGCACCTGGAATGGCTTTCTTTAAATCGGCATCTGGTAAAATAATATTCGGCGATTTTCCGCCAAGCTCTAAAGTAACACGCTTGATGGATTTGGCTGCTTTCTCCATGATCAATTTCCCAACACTTGTTGATCCAGTGAAAGCCAGCTTATTGACATCAGGGTGATCGGTTAATGCTTCACCGGCTGTTTCACCAAATCCAGGAACGATGTTAATCACGCCTTCTGGGAATCCGGCTTTATCCACTAATTCAGCTAAATATAAAGCAGATAGCGGTGTTTGTTCGGCTGGTTTTAAAACGATGGTGCAGCCTGTTGCTAGTGCAGCACCCATTTTCCACATGGCCATGAGGAGCGGGAAGTTCCAAGGAATGATTTGTCCCACAACGCCAACAGGCTCATGGCGGGTATAATTAAAATATCCCTGGCTGACAGGAAGGGTTTGTCCAGTCATTTTTGTGGTCCACCCTGCATAATAGCGCATGTGCTCAATGGCAAGAGGGATATCCGCATTGGTTGTTTCATTAATTGGTTTTCCATTATCAAGTGTTTCCAGCTGAGCCAGTTCTTCTTGGTGTTCTTCCATTAAATCTGCCAGCTTAAACATCAAGCGGGCACGTTCGGCTGCAGACATAGAACGCCAAGGTCCATGGAACGCCTTTTTAGCAGCTTTTACTGCCTCATCAATGTCGGCTGCACCTGCTTCATATACATCAATAAGGGTTTCTCCTGTGGCAGGGTTAGGTGTAGAGAATGTTTTGTTATCATGACTTGTGACAAACTGACCGTTAATGTAGAGTTTTTTCGTCCCTTGGAGAAAAGATTCGAGTTTTGAACTGATTTGAAGTGTTGTAGAGCTCATAAATAAACAAACCTCCTTAAAGATATCGGTTGTTCTGCGAGTTCTAGGTGGAAAAAGTGGACATGAAGCCATTTGTATACGCACACACATGTAAACGTATACATTTATCATATTACACGACATCTTTGAAAGCAATCGATAACACTCATTGCATTTCACGAAAAATTGGCTACAATAAATGTATAGATGAAAAAAGGAGTTTTTAAATCATGATCCATCAAAACTGGCAAACGGCTGAAACGATAAAACAAGTAAAATGTGTACATACAAATGCGAAAAAATATATGGTTGACCGAGCATTAACGGTTGGACACACATATGATGTGAAAAATGAAACAGAGGAATTTCTCTTTGTCGTTGATAATACGGGTAAAGTAGGCGGGTACTACAAAGAGTATTTCGAAGACAATTCTGCTGAATGATTTTGAGGGTCATCACTCATACTAAGAAAAACAGTAAAGGGTGATGATGATGAAAAAGCAGCAGCAAGAAGAGCAGAAACATCAAAATGCTTGGCATGACAATGAAGATGCTGATATGGCGATTACACTTGAGCAAATTTCTGATGTGTACGCCGAAGGAACGATTGATACCCCGAAAGATGAATAGTCATTTAAAACAGTGATTTTACATAATCACTGTTTTTTTATGGTCTCATAACGAATGATTTCTTGAAAAAAACTGAAACTTTCTTCCTGCTTTAACAGTCTAAATAAGTAGAGGAAAGAGCATCGGATCAAAAAGAAAAAGTTAAATGAAATTTAATCTATTCGTAATGGAATAACGACGATTTATAGCGTATTCTATAAGTGAGAATAAAACGTACCCACAGAGCCGTGTGGCCGTTTTGTCATAAAGGAATTTGATGCAGGAAGAGGGGGTTTACGTGGGTATTTTTTCTGTCAGTAAACAAAATGATCATAAAAAATTCGAATCCTTATTAATTGAAGGAGAAAGAATTGAGGCTGTTTACAGACTGCGTCACGACCAAATTTGTTTCACCAATAAACGACTGATCTTTGGCGATAACCGCGTATTTTCTAAAAAGAAAGTCAGGGTCTCCTTGCCGTATCGATCTATTGAAAGTTTTGCCATTCAAGAAGCTGGCGTGTTTGATCAGGACACTGGTATGCTGCTTGTTACAAGCTCAAAAGTATTTGAACTCGATTTTTCTAAAGATACAGATTTGAGTGACGTGCAGGCCATTTTAACAAAACATCTTTGCTGATCAACGATGCGATTACATAGATCACATGCACTTTTCTCATTCTTTGTTCTTATTTTTATCTATCGCACATCTCTTGAGCTTTTCCCACTACAGTGGGGAAGGCTTTTTTCTATTTGTGTGTTTGAATCACATCAAAAAAGGATAAAGATGAAACAGATACAGAAAGGAGAATGAACAATGAAAGTATTAGTTGCTGGAGCAAACGGACATACAGGGAGACTTGTCATTCGATATTTAAAAGAAAAAGGACATGAGCCGCTTGCTCTCATTCGAGATGAAAAACAAGCAGATGCGCTAAAAGAACTTGGTGCAGCGCCTGTCATCGGTGATCTTGAAAAGGATGTGACAGATGCTGTGAAGCAAGCAGAAGCTGTCATCTTTGCAGCTGGTTCAGGCTCAAAAACAGGTGCAGATAAAACCATCGCTGTTGATCAAGAGGGGGCAAAACGCCTCGTAGATACAGCCAAAAAAGAAAATATTCAGCATTTTGTGATGCTGAGTTCTTATAATGCCGACGATCCTCATCAAGGAAAAGGACAAGGCAGTATGGAGATTTATTATGAAGCGAAAAGAAAAGCCGATGAACATTTAAAACAGTCTGGTCTTTCTTACACCATTGTGCGACCAGGTGCACTGCTGCATGAGGAAAAGACAGGGAAAATAGAAGCGGCGGCTCATATTCCAGACGATCGTGACATTGAGATTTCCAGAGAAGATGTAGCCACTGTCTTAGTGGAAAGCTTAACGGAATCCAATGTGAAAAATAAAGCCTTTGACTTAATCAAAGGTGATACACCAGTAGAAGAAGCACTTCGCAATCTTTAAATGAAGAAAGCTGCTGCCAAAGGCGGCGGCTTTTTTGATGTTTTCGTTTCGCATGGAGCGGGAAGGTAAAGAGAAAGGAGTGATTGACCGTGAGCTTAACGAAAGAGCAAAAAGCTGATTTATATGAAAGACTTATTCAATTAAAAGAAGATGTGAAAGGATCAAAAAAGAAAGAAGAATCCATGCTGGTCGAATCGAATGAGATTTCAAATGGTGTTGGAAACCATATCGCAGATCACGGGAGCATCTATTTAGATCGTATGACCGAACAGACGCTGGATCAAGTCGATGATCAGCTCGAAGGTGAAATTGATGCAGCGCTTAAGCGGATGGAAGACGGAACATATGGAATTTGTGAAAAAACAGGAAAAGACATTCCACATGAACGTTTGAAAGCAGTACCCTATACTCGTTATTCAATTGATGCAAAGAAAAATGAAGAAACCAATCAAGATCCAAATGAATTTGACCGTTCGTTCTCTGAGCAAATGCGTGATTTAACAAATAGAGAAACAATGGATCAATTACATTCAGATACGTATGAAAGGCTAGAAGAAGAGCAAGATGTTGATGTAGATGAGGAAAAATAACATGATGAGAGGAATTTATGTTTTCTCAACATAATGTTTTCCTACGTCTACATGGACAAAAATCTTGTATACATGAGTATTTTTTTAGAAAAAACATATCTTGAAATTTAATAAACTTTCGTGTAGTATAGTTTAAAGGCTGCGATGCGCGTAATGTTAATTAAGTTTTAACCTTTAAGCTGTAATAGGGAGTTTTATATTGAAGCCGGAATGTCACGCCTCCTTCGAGAGGAAGACAGGAACGTTTCTGCAAACACCCACTTTGAGGAGTGGTGGTTTAAAACTTTCTTACTTAGATTACGGCATCCGCAGCTTTTCCTAGGATGATTCAAGCCATTTTCCATTTTTGGAAAATGGCTTTTTATTTTGTCCAAAATACGATTTTGAACAGACCGAATGTGCATGTACGAATGTATGTTAAAATAGACAAAACAAACGACGGAGAGGGAATTGGATGTTACAACAAGCAGAAGCACTTCTTAAACAATATTATGGCTTTGATACTTTTAGACAAGGACAAAAACAAGCCATTGAATCGATTGTGAATAAACGGAAGGATACGGTCTGCATTATGCCGACAGGCGGAGGGAAATCGGTTTGCTACCAGATTCCTGCTCTTATGATGGAAGGAACGACAATCGTTGTATCTCCGCTTATTTCTTTAATGAAAGATCAGGTTGATGCGTTAAATGAGATGGGAATACGATCGTCCTTTTTAAATAGTACACTTTCAGCAGGTGAAATGAATACAAGGCTGAAAAAATGTGAACAGGGGGAGTATGATTTGCTTTATATCACCCCTGAACGCTTACAAAATGAACGTTTTTTTCAGCTGCTTGATCGATTGACGATTCCTTTAATGGCTATTGATGAAGCGCACTGTATATCTGAGTGGGGACATGATTTTAGACCGAGCTATCGCTTTATACAAGAATGTGTAAACAAGCTTTCAAAAAGGCCTGTTATTGTAGCATTAACAGCCACTGCTACAAAGAAGGTCCAACAGGATATATGTGAGCAACTTGGCATGGACGAAGAAGAAACAATCTTTACTGGTTTTGCTAGAGAAAATTTGTCTTTTCAAGTGGTGAAAGGGCAAAACAGCGACCAATTCATCACACAATATATGAAGAAAAACAGTCTTGAGTCAGGCATTATTTATACAGCCACACGAAAAGAAGCAGATCAAATTTATCATCGTCTAAAAAAGCAAAAAATCAAAGCGGGTGTTTATCACGGAGGATTAGATGATGAAGTCAGAGAAGAACAGCAAAATCTTTTTTTAAATGATGATATTCAAGTAATGGTAGCTACATCTGCATTTGGTATGGGGATTAATAAGTCTAATGTACGTTTTGTCATTCATCATCAAATTCCAAGAGATATTGAAAGTTACTACCAAGAAGCAGGACGTGCCGGGAGAGACGGGCTTGAAAGTGAATGCATTTTGCTGTTTTCACCGCAAGGCGTACGCGTGCAGCGCTTTCTCATTGAACAATCAACAGAAGATGAATTGCGGTATCAGCATGAATTGCTCAAGCTGAGACAAATGGTAGACTACTGTCATACGGAACAGTGCCTTCAGCAATTTGTGATGGATTACTTTGACCAATCATCAAGTGCCCCTTGTCAAAAATGTAGCAACTGTCTAGACGAGAGAGAGCGTGAAGACGTCACGAGAGAAGCACAAATGGTTTTGTCGTGTACCGTTAGAATGAACGAACGATTTGGAAAAATGATGATAGCTCAAGTATTAGCCGGCTCTAAAAACAAAAAAGTGCTTGATTTTGGTTTCGACCGGCTCCCTACTTATGCTTTAATGAAACAGCATTCAGCCCAACATATCAGTGATTTCATTGAATTTTTAATTACAGAAGAGTATTTACACATGTCTGAAGGAGCTTTTCCAACACTAAAAGTGACACAAAAAGGAAAGAAAGTGCTAGTGGGGCAGGAGACCGTCTATAAAAAGCAGGCGATAAAGGCAGAGGCTATTCAAGAAAATGATGCATTATTTGAGCAGTTAAGAATGGTCAGAATGAAGTTGGCAAGAGAGCAGGGCGTTCCGCCATTTGTTGTCTTTTCTGATCAAACATTGAAAGAAATGTCAGCAGTAGAGCCTAAAACAGAAGAAGAACTTTTAAATATTAAAGGTGTCGGTGCACAAAAAAGAGAGAAATATGGAGATGTTTTTTTAGAAGAAATTCGTTTATTTATAGAAAAAGAGAAAAAATAAAGAGTTTGAAGAAGGAAAATAATTTTTTTTCGTTTCACTTGGACGCGTTTTCATCATGATGATTTCCATCCCTACAAAACCTTGATATGATGCGGAATTGAGCCAATTAGTGGGCTGATTTACCAATGGAGAGAGATGTTTCATGTAAAGGAACTGTAATCTAAAACATATCGTTTTGTTATTGAAATGACATTTACATATGTTACGATAGCACTCGTTAGCCGCCATAAAAAGCTAACAAGGGAGGATTTACTTTATGAAGAAGACTATTATGTCCTTGGTTGCTGTTGCAGCAATCTCAACAACAGCATTAGGAGCACAGCAAGCTTCTGCAAAGGAAATCACTGTACAGAAAGGTGATACACTTTGGGGAATCTCTCAAAAAAATGATGTGTCTCTAAAGGACCTAAAGGGTTGGAACAATTTATCTACAGACATGATCTATGTAGGAGATAAATTGACAATCTCTTCAAAAGAGAAAACTCAGGAGCAGTACAAAGTCCAGAAGGGGGACAGCCTCTGGAAAATCGCTCAAAAATTCAATGTGTCAATTAGCGATATTAAGTCTTGGAATAACTTAAACTCAGATATAATTATGATTGGTTCAACATTAAGTGTTGCTGGTCAATGCTCAGCTCCGGTAAGCTCAGAACCTGTTCAAAAACAGGCACCTGTCCAAAAAGAGCAAACAACGAAAAAAGCTGCTCCTAAAAAGGAAACAGCTAAAGCAGAATCATCTTCTGCTAGTCAAAGTGTTCAAAAAGAAATGACTGTAACGGCTACGGCTTATACAGCAAATGATGGTGGCATCTCAGGTATCACTGCAACAGGGGTAAACTTAAACAAAAACCCAAATGCAAAAGTAATCGCAGTAGATCCTAATGTCATTCCATTAGGAAGTAAGGTTTATGTTGAAGGCTACGGTGAAGCCATCGCAGCAGATACTGGCGGCGCAATTAAAGGTAACAAAATTGATGTACACGTACCAAGCAAATCCCAAGCTAAAAATTGGGGCGTAAAATCAGTCAAAGTGAAAGTACTTAACTAGTAGTCTATTGTTTTTGGAAGAAAGCATCAGGTGGCGGCCTGATGCTTTTATTATACCTTTTTTTGGCCGGGAATACACATATTTTTCTGAAAAATTCGCATTTTCGACAAAAACCAGCGTATAAGCCCATCTCAACGCTGGTTTTTGTGTCGTTAGCTGTCCACCCAATAAATTTCTCCGCTTTGCTCTTTCCAATTAATTTGGACATCAAAATGGTGTTTTTCATAAAAATGAATCAGGCGGTCCACATGGTTCCAATCTCTTTTGACGAGATCCCCAGTAATGACTGGAATGTTTTGCTCTCTTGCGATTTCTTTTAAATGCTTCATACAGATGGATCCATAGCCATTATCAGGCGGGCCTTTAATATCGGCAATGTGAATCTTTCCTTCTTCAGGATATTCCGCAATCAAGGAAAAATCAGATTGTCCGCGAAAAGCTTTTTCACAATCGCTTAACATGATTTTGCACGTATCTGCATTCTCAATTGCAGAGACGATCATCCATTCATCTTCGTTCGCTTGATCAATGCCAATAATCTTTGCTTTTTTTGAAATATCTTTTATATTTTCTTGCATTCGATACATTTGGAACTGCAACTGCTGTAATTCTTGCTCTAATGTCTTCACATCTTTTGTTGTTTCCTGTAAGATTGACAAGTCTATTGCTCCTTTCATAGAAGAGTTGATAAAAACCACACAAATTCCCATTCTAAAGGAAGTGAGTGGATCTTTCAAGCCGCTAGAAGGCAGGCAATCGGCAAGTTTGTCTAAAATTCGACGAAGACAGCGAATTCATTGACTTTAGAGAGAAAGTTAAATAACATACTCTTAGTCGGAACTAATAAAGAGAGGTTTTCAAACATGAACGAACAGAATCAAAAACCGAAAAATTTCACCGGCATTGTTGTCTTTTTAACAATTGCCATAAACGGCTTAATTGCTTTATTATTTTTCATGCCAAAAACAGATAAATTTAGTCATCTGGATATTACATTTCTGCCGTTACTGAATGCCGTGATGAACAGTTTTACGTTTATCTTTTTACTTTCAGCGCTCATTATGATTAAACAAAAGAACATTAAAGCCCATAGACGATTTATCTTTGCGGCTTTTTCAACCACACTTGTCTTTTTAATTTCGTATGTGACGTATCATTCAATGGCAGCTGATACACACTTCGGGGGAGAAGGAATCATTCGTCCGATTTACTTCTTTATTCTCATCACACATATCGTCTTATCTGCCGTCATTGTACCGCTTGCACTGATCACTCTCTTTAGAGGCGCACAAATGCAAGTCGAACGTCATCGTAAAATTGCCAGATGGACCATGCCTCTTTGGCTCTATGTCAGTCTAACAGGTGTCATCGTATATATTATGATTTCTCCATATTACAGCTAACGTATGTCCATCTGGACATACGTTCTTTTATTTACAAGATGAATTGCTTTGGATAAAATGGGAATTGGGTATCCGACTTGCACGGTATCTTCCCACCTATAGAATCACATCATGTCTGGCCGTTTGCTCGTTTGGAGAACACAATTGAACGAAACGGGGGTTATATGATGACTGAACAATTGCAGTACAAACCGGGGCTTGAAGACATTGTGGCAAGCGAAACGTCAATTTCGTTCCTAGATGTCCAGCAAGAAGAAATTGTGATTCGCGGTTATGACCTCATCGAGCTGGCACAAAACAAGACGTACTTAGAAACAGCCTATCTGCTCATTTATGGAAGATTACCAGATGCAATGGAATATCACCAATTTCAGCAAGATATTTCCTCACAAACAAGCTTACATCCAACCATTCAAACCATTTTGACAAAACTGCCAAAAACCACTCACCCAATGGATGCCATGAGAACGTGTTTATCTGCTCTTGCAGGGTACGATGAACAACTGAATGATCGATCAGAAGCATGCCAACAAGCGCGTGCCGTTCGATTACTTGGCCAGCTACCAGCGATTGTTGCGGGAAGCTATCATATTCTCACACAAGACACCACACCTACTCCAGACCAGACCAAATCCTACACTGAAAACTTTCTAGCGATGTTAACAGGCCGCACTCCGGCACAAGACGAAATCAAAGCATTTGACCAAACACTCACGCTTTATAGTGAGCATGAGCTGCCGAATTCAACATTTGCAGCAAGAGTCATTGCATCTACTCATTCTGACATGTATGGTGCTTTTACTGGAGCGATTTCTTCATTAAAAGGTGACTTACACGGAGGCGCAAACGAAGCAGTCATGCACATGCTGCTCGAAGGCAAAACAACAGAAGGTTTCCTTGCGCTCATCGAACGTAAATTAGCCGCAAAAGAAAAAATGATGGGCTTTGGACACCGGGTATACATGAGAAAAATGGACCCAAGAGCGGCTCTTTTAAAACGATCGTTGAAAACGCTTACCGAATCAAAAGGAGACACGACGCTTTATGACATGTGCGTCGCAGGCGAGGCATACATGAAAGAAAAGAAAAACCTCTATCCAAACCTTGATTATTACGCAGCACCTATTTATTACGTGCTCGGCATTCCTATTTCACTTTATACACCGATTTTCTTTGCTGCGAGAGCAAGCGGATTAGCAGCGCATGTCATCGAGCAGCATTCACACAATCGGATTTTTAGACCGAGAGTACGGTATTTAGGACCAAGAGGATTAAAAGTCTCAAATGATGATGGAAAAACGGGGGAATGAAGATGAATAAAACAGCAGTAGCCAATCAAACAGATCAACTATTAGAAGACATTGCAGCCTATGCCGTGGATGGAGAAATTACGAGCAAAGAGGCCATTGAAACAGCTCGGTATGTACTCATGGATACACTCGGCTGCGGTATGCTGGCGCTCAACTTTCCAGAATGCACGAAGCATCTTGGACCAATCGTACCTGGAACTGTTGTCCCTAACGGAGCAAGAGTGCCCGGCACTTCATTTGTGTTAGATCCTGTTCAAGCGGCTTTTGATATTGGCTGTATGATTCGCTGGTTAGATTATAATGACACGTGGCTTGCACAGGAGTGGGGCCATCCCTCAGATAACCTAGGCGGGATATTGGCTGTAAGCGATTATATCAGCAGAACACGCCTTGCAAACGGAGAAGAGCCGCTAACGATGAATGACGTACTGCATGCGATTGTAAAGGCACATGAAATACAAGGTGTGCTTGCTTTAGAAAATTGTTTGAATCGAAATGGCTTGGATCATGTTCTTTTTGTCAAGGTGGCATCAAGTGCAGTCATTTGTGCAATGCTTGGCGGAACGAAAGAAGATGTACAGCATGTATTATCACAAGCATTTGTGGACAATTCACCGCTTAGAACGTACCGGCATGCCCCAAACACAGGATCAAGGAAATCGTGGGCAGCAGGGGATGCCACAAGCCGTGCGGTGAGACTGGCGATGATGACATTGAAAGGAGAAATGGGCTATCAAACGCCCCTCAGTGCAGAAAAGTGGGGGTTTGAAGATGTGTTAATGAAAGGAAAACCACTCACACTTGCCCAGCCGCTTGGGTCATATGTGATCGAAAATGTACTCTTTAAAATTGCTTATCCAGCAGAATTTCATGCGCAAACTGCCGCTGAGGCCGCTGTCATTCTACATGACGCGGTAAAAGACCGTTTAGATGAGATTGACAGGATAGAGATTACGACACATGAATCAGCCATTCGAATTATTGATAAAAAAGGACCGCTTTACAACCCGGCAGACCGTGACCATTGCTTGCAGTATATTACAGCCATTGGGTTAATCTATGGTGAGCTGACCGCTGATCATTATGAAGAAGAGACGGCGCAGAATCCGCTCATTGACCGTTTGCGTGATCAAATGATCGTGAAAGAAGATAAACGGTATACAGAAGACTATTTAGATCCGAAAAAGAGATCAATTGCAAACTGTGTTCAAATTTTCTTTAAAGACGGTACGATGACAGATCGAATCGAAATTGAATATCCGCTTGGTCATCGCAGAAGAAGGCAGGAAGGGATCCCGCTGCTTGAAAAGAAATGGGTGTATCATTTGAAAACGAGATTTCCACAAAAACAAGTCGATCAAATTGTTTCACTTTGTCAAAATCCAAATCAATTAAAAACAACGACAGTACCAGCATTTATGGACTTATTTGTCATATAAGGGGGAGCTAGTGTGTGGATCGTGAATGATGAAGTAAATCAAGCTGACTTAGCCGCAGCTTTTAAAGAGCAAATGCACAAATCCGCTTTATTTCAAATTCCAGGCGTTCACGATGGAATGTCTGCGCTCTATGCGAGGAAAATGGGATTTAAAGGGCTTTATTTATCGGGTGCCGCTTTTTGCGCAAGCAAAGGGCTTCCTGACCTCGGTATGATTCATTCCACTGAAATGGCGGAAAAGGCAAAGGAAATCATTCGAGCTTCTCAGCTGCCTCTTTTAGTAGATATGGATACTGGCTATGGCGGTGTATTAAATGCAGCCAGAGCAGCAAAAGAGATGGTTGAGAGCAAGGTAGCTGCTGTTCAAATTGAAGATCAGCAAATGCCGAAGAAATGCGGACATTTAAACGGAAAATTACTTGTTTCTGTAGAAGACATGATGGCGAAAATCAAAGCGATCAAACAAGCGGCTCCTACACTTCTTGTCATCGCAAGAACGGATGCGAAGTCAGTAAACGGGATGGAGGATGTGATTCACCGGGCTAATCTCTATCTAGAAGCAGGAGCAGATGCCATTTTTCCCGAGGCGCTGATTACAGCAGAAGATTTCACGTATGCCTCAAACAATATAAAAGGGCCGCTTCTTGCAAACATGACGGAGTTTGGAAAAACACCTTATTATCATACAGACGAATTTTCTATGTTTGGCTTTCAAATGGTGATTTATCCTGTGTCATCCCTGAGAGTTGCTGCAAAAGCGTATGAGCGTTTATTTACAGAGATTAAAGAAAAGGGGACGCAGCAGGGAATGCTGGAGGACATGCAAACGAGAAAAGAGCTATATGAAACGATTCATTATGATGAATATGAAGAAATGGATCAGCATTTAGCCAAAACGATCCTGCCGGAAATCGGGAAAGAGCATTCATAAGATGAAAAGAAGACAAAGGGCTAAAATAAAATTCATTTTAGCCCTTTGTCAACAATTTGAAGCACTTCCGTTTAGGAAGTGCTTTTTTTTACGATGATGGTGTGGATGATGAAGCCAATTTCATCTTTTCTTCAACTGTTTTCGTTTTTTCTTTTACTTTTTCAGCATAAGTGAAATCACCGTAGCAATACGGATAGCGGAAGTTATCTTTGTCGCCCCCGCATGTATAGACTTCAGGGTTTCGCTTCACTTGCTTTTTGGAGTATTGCTTTGCCAATTTTTCGGAATGTTTTCCCCCGTTTTTTGCAACAAAATCAATATAGCCGATTCCCATGTTATAGCTTTGAATAATGGTTTCCAAATCAACGCCTTTTTTCTTCCCATGCTTGTACATGGTCGAAAAATGATGGACTCCTTGTTTAATGCTTTTCTGAGGGTCATTGATTTCATTTCGTTTCAAACCAAGAGATTCAGAGGACTGCATTGGATCTCCGCCTCTGCCTTTTGATTCTTGATACATCATACCGAGAATTAACGCGGTATATTGATCTAAATCTTGATCTCTTAACTCTGTTTCTACAAGCGGTTTGTAATCATCCAATCTCGACAAAACAATTGATTCCGTATCAATCGGCAGCTTTTTTAACTCCTTTTGATTAAAGGAAATGACAATGGCCGCTAATACGCAAACAAACAGAAAAATCGTGAAACAGCCTGAAATGGCAAAACATCCTGTTTTTTTCTTTTTCAAGGTCAGTTCACCCCTGTTTTGCCCCGCTTTTAAAAGGGAAGTACAGCCTTTATATTATGCCATATCCTGCACAGGATACCAAGTGAAAACCTTATATTCAATCATAGCCAAACGTAAATTCTGTTCTTGTTTTCAGTCTATAGCAGAAATAAACAAAACCGATCATGAGCCACACCATGCCGATGATTAATGCATTTGTACTGATGCTTGTTAAGAGCCAAATACAAAAAGCCGTTCCGCAAAGAGGGATGATGGCATACCTCAGTGTGTTTAATACACCTCTTTGTTTTTGTTTGATGAAATAGTAAGCGAAAACAGACAAGTTAACAAACGTAAATCCAATTAATGCCCCGAAGCTGATAAACGAGTAAATGACCTCAAGCTCACCAACAACTGCGGTTAACGAGAAAACACCAATTAATAAAATATTAAATACAGGCGTTTTCAATGTTGGGTGAATATAACCGAAGAAACGCTTTGGTAATGATTGATCTCTTCCCATCGCATACAAGAGTCTTGCGGCACTTGCATGTGATGATAGGGAGGAAGAGATGACAGCGACCATGGTGCCGGCTAAAAAGAATGAGTGGAGAAACGCTCCGCCCACAAATTCCGCAATTTCAAGTGATGCCGCATCTGGATGCTTGAACTGTTGAAAATTTGGAAACACTTGCTGTAAAAAATAAGAGGTGAGGGTAAACAGCACACCTCCAATAGCGACCGTTAAAAATATGGCGAGAGGAATCGTTCTTTTTGGTTTAATTGTTTCCTCAGACATAGTCGAAATCGCATCAAATCCTAGAAAAGAAAAACATAAAATCGTTGCGCCGGAAAAAATAAGGGCGGGATCTAAGCTTGCTGAATAAAATGGACGGGTTGACAGTAACTCTCCCGTGCCTGCATGCTGCGTGAGCCCATAAATAATAAACCCAACAAATGTAACAGCGACAATCACCTGAAAGGTCACAAATAGCGCTGTAATGTTGGCTGTAAGACGTATACCGATTACATTGACAGTCGTTATGGCGATAGCAAGTATGATGATCCAAATGTAATGAGGTACATCAGGAAAGGCTGCGGTTAAATATGCACTTCCGATTGCAAAATTCACCATAGGCAAAAATAAATAGTCTAGCAATAGTGTCCAGCCTACAAGGAAGCCGACGTGAGGATGAATACTTTTTTGCGCGTATGTATATGCAGATCCTGCTTTTGGAAAAGCCTTCACCATATTCCCATAGCTAAGCGCTGTCAATAGTAATGCCAGTAAAGTAAAGATATAAGCTGCAGCAACGTGTCCTTTCGTCAGCTGAGCAACAATGCCGTATGAATCAAATACGACAAGTGGGTCCATATAAGCAAGCCCGATCACAACAAGCGGAAAAACAGTCAGGCTGCGTTTTAGTCTTGGCTCTTCAGTCAATTTGCCTATCAGCTCCTCTAAAAAAATGTATAAATAATGCTCATTTTAAAAAGAATGCTACCACGTGTCAATGCTATTTGAATAAATCTTTTTTCAAAAGGTGTGGAAGCTTTGCATGCTACACGTTTTGGTATATGATGATACATAGAATAAGTCGTGAGTTGACTGACAAGAAAGGTGAAGCGAAATGAAGGAAGAACTGAATACAAATCAAGAACAGGAACGGATGGAGCTGGACGAAGAAAGTCTATTTCTTGTCTCCCAAACATTTAAAGCCTTATCTGATCCGACGCGTATTCGTATTCTGCATTTGCTGTCTCAAGGTGAACATTCAGTAAATGATATAGCAGAAACACTAAACCTTATGCAATCAACCGTATCTCATCAGCTGCGCTTTTTAAAAAATCTTCGTCTCGTGAAATCTAGACGAGCAGGGACCTCGATTTTTTACAGTCCTGAAGATCAGCATGTGATGGAAGTGCTTGAACAAATGATACACCATGCACAGCATGATTGAGAAAAAACCTTCCTACTTTTATATAGGAAGGTTTTTTATGCATGATGTACTTGGGTTGATCGTTTATTTGCTTTCATCATTTGATAAGAAAACACAATATAGTAAGCCGCTAGAAGGAAAAAGCTGAGTATTGTCAGCACATCATCGCTGACAATATGCTGATACAATTCAACGATATCCATTTTGGTGATCGCATGTGTTGTCAGATTGACCGATTTAAATGCAAGCCTAGATAAAAACAAACATAAAATAAAGCTTTCAATCCATTTACTTGTTTTCATATACAGCCGGCCATTTTCTAATTTCATCTGAATCGTCTGATAGGCGTGAACGGCGAGACTGCTCCCGAAGATCATGCCAATGACGGCATAGATAAAAATACTGTGATTTTGCCATCCTTCTGATAAGAGAATAAGGGCAGTGAGACTAAATACATACATTCTCATGAAAAGATTTACCGGGCGCACAAGCTGATAGCGTCTCATTCGATTCATTCGAATGATGATCCAGACGAGCATGACGATCCCGATCATGAACAACTGCCATACGTGATGTGTCATGATGCAACCTCCTCCTGCACAGGCAGGGATGTAAACGAATGCTGGCTGTTACTTATCATTACCATTCTTTCTTTTTTTATCAAATCAAAACCTATATTTATGAAAAAGAGGAAAAGTCATGAAAATCGATCGCATTTTGTCCATTGTGATGATACTGATTAGCAAAAGGCAAGTACAGGCGAAAGACCTCGCTGAACTACATGAAGTGAGCGTAAGAACCATATACCGTGACATTGATACGATTAATCAAGCGGGGATTCCAGTTGTCACAAAACAAGGCGCAGGGGGTGGAATTTCACTCGTTGACGACTATCGTCTAGAGAAAAAATTATTCACCGATGATGATATTGAACTGATTTTAACAGCTCTTGAAAGCATTACGAGTGCATACACCTTTAAAGAAAGTGAACATGTACTAAAGAAAATGAAATCCCTGATCCCGCCTCAAAATGAGAAACAGCAACATGTCTTTATTGATTTAAGCTCTTGGGGGAAAGACAGCTACTTAGAAAAGAAGCTCCAGCTCATTCATACCGCTGCCTCAGCGCATCAATATATCCAGTTCACCTATCGCAATGCAAAAGGCGAAACACTTCCTAGAAAAGTAGAGCCTTATACACTTGTCTTAAAAGGAAGACACTGGTATTTGTATGCGTATTGCTGCGTGAAAAAAGCGTTTCGTCTGTTTAAACTCAAAAGAATGTCAGACCTTATCACGCATTCAGTATCTTTTCTTCCTAAACGAATAAAAAATGAAGACAAGCCTTGGAATGATTCTTGGCATGAAGAACCTTCCGTCAGTACACTAACGCTCAGGTTGACTGAAGATTCTGTTGGTAAAGTGAAGGAATGGATAGATGAAAATGAATTCACCGTATGTGCAGATGGTACGTATCTTGCCACAATCACTTTGCCTCAGGATGATTGGTTATATAGCTTTCTTTTTTATTTAGGGCCAGATGTCGAGATTGTCTCTCCGCTATCCGTTCGGGAAGCATTTGATCTAAAGTTGAAACAATTTCAAAAACCAAAAGGAACTTGACACAATGTTGTCAGGTTTCTTTTTATATGATGGAAAAAAAGGAGATGAGAATGTATGTACGATATCGTGATTTTACAGAAACAATGGATCAAGGGATTATCTGTTCGAACAACAAATGAAATGGAGCAAACAAACGAGCGGAAGATTGCACCGCTTTGGCAGCAATTTTTCACGCAGCAGCTCGACGGGGGCCATGCGCCAGTCATAGGGCTGTATTCAGATTATGAAAAGGATGAAAATGGCGCTTATTTGTTCACAGCGGGGCAATTGGTTGACCAGCAGCTAGCACAAGATGCAAAAGAGATTCCAGGCTCCACCTACGCAAGATTTCAAACGAGAAAGGGCCCGATTGAAGAGGTTGTGTTTGAAACATGGCAGCAGATTTGGAGCTGGGATCAGCGTCACTTGCGAACATATACTGGCGATTTTGAATGGTACGACGAACGATCGATTGATCCAAAAGAAGCACAAATTGATATTTATATAGCAGTCGATGAAAAAATAGTTGCTAAAACTAATGGTATTAGTTAATATAAAACTAACGACATTAGTTTTAGGGGGAAAACAAGATGAGATTGACAACATTTGACCGTTTGCACCAGCTTACACTCATGCCGCGTATCTTTCCGGTAAATTGTTATGTATTTGAGGAAGAGAATGAACTCATCTTAATTGATGCAGCTTTGAAAATGGCAGCAAGCTCGATCATTGAATTTGCACATCAATTAAACAAACCCATTAACAAAATTATTCTGACTCATAGTCATATGGATCATATTGGCGCACTAGATGAAGTGAAAAAGGCTTTTCCAGAGGCAGTTGTTTATTTATCGAAACGAGATGCTCGCCTGTTTGCTGGCGATTTCTCTTTACTTCCTGGTGAACCAGAGAAAAAAGTCAAAGGCAGTTTTTCAAAAGACATTCTCACAAAACCAGACGTGCTTGTTGAAGAAGGGGACGAGATTGGGTCACTTAAAGTCATTGCCACACCAGGACATACACCAGGAAGCATCTCTTTATACGATGAAAAGTCAGGGGTTGTCATTGCGGGTGATGCAGTTGTGACAAAAGGCGGTTTATTTGTAACGGGTGAGTTTCGTTTGACCTTCCCATTCCCGGCTTTTGCCACTTGGGATGCAGAAACAGCACTAAAAAGCGCTGAAAAATTACTGGCACTTCCCTTGTCTTGTCTCGCAGTAGGACATGGTGATCTCATCATAGAGCCTGAGGCAAAGCTCAGAGCTGCTATCGAAAAAAGGAAGCATCAGCTACAAAAGGGAGGACAGTAAGCCATGTCTCCAAGAATGGGTATCACACAAGAAAAAATTGTTGAATCTGCCATCGAATTTGTCGATGAAGAGGGCTTTTCCGCTTTAACCATTGCTACATTGTCCAAACGGCTTAACATCAGACCACCATCTCTTTACAACCATATATCCGGTCTTCATGAAATACAGGCAGCTCTTGCTGTTAAGGGGCTGACAATGCTTTGTGAGGCCGGCAAACAAGTAACAGCGGGGCTGGAAAAAGAAGATGCTGTTTTAGCATTTGCAAGACAATATGTTCAATTTGTTCGTCAGCATCCCGGTCTTTATGAGGCTGCTTTTTCACATATGAATGAAAAAGAAGTCAGTGTGGCTGCAGAGAATCTTGCTGATCTTGTCCAATCCATCATGTCTCGGTTTGGTGTAAAAGAAGAGGACATGACGCATGTCGTCAGAGGGCTTAGAAGCTTACTGCACGGCTTTGGAGATATTTCAAACAAAAAAGGATTTCAACGGAAAGAACAGCTTGAAGATAGTGTGAGCTATGCGGTCCGTCTTTATATTGCAGGCATCAAAGAGCAAGAAGATCTGTCTCATTGACAGGTCTTTTTTATGTATCGAACCGATTTGATGAAGGAGATGTAAACAAATCAAAACATTTTTTGGGCAAAAAACCAATAAAGATTTGACAGTTTTGTGAAACATGGTATGCTTATTATGTGAAATAATTCACATAGAGGAGTAGAGGCAGATGAAAAGAAAGCCTGTTTATGTGGAAACAACCATTCAAGCACCTATTGAAAAAGTATGGGAGTATACGCAAAATCCAAAGCTTCATGAACAATGGGATTTGCGATTTTCGACCATTTCATTAAATGGACCTAGTGATGAACAGCCCCAATCCTTTTTGTATGAGAAACACCTTGGATTCGGCATTAGTGTAACTGGGACAGGAGCGTATCGAACGAGCGTGAAGGATGAGCGTCATGAAAGAGCATCCTCACTTCAATTTAAATCATCACACCCTTTGTCTTTCATCAAAGAAGGCGGAGGGTATTGGAAATACATGGAAACGAATGATCACATTGTGTTTCAAACGCAATTTGATTATGAAACAAAGGAAGGAAAAGGGTGGAAATGGGCAGACCGGTTCTTTTTTCGGCCAATGATGGGGTTTATGACTGCCTTTAGCTTTGGCGCATTAAAGACGTGGCTTGAAAAGGGAACGCATCCCCGTTTGCTGCTAGAGAGAACACTTGCCCATTATGGCATTTGTTTGTTGTTTGCCATCGTCTGGTTATGTCAAGCGATCATTCCTTTTTCACCTTCTGCTTTTGATCATAGCACCGGATTTCGATTGTTTTATGCGCTATTAGGTGTATCATGGCTCATGCCTAAACTGCCAAAAAAATATATATTCATCCTTCAAAGCATTTTTCTGCTACTGATGCTTGGTATAGGGATTTTATCGCCAGAAACGACTCTGCACGAGCCGCTGGTGCTGAGTGCATTTTTCATTTTATCCGTTGCAGGAATGATTAATTTAAAAGATTGTGTAGATGTGTTTTCGATCAAACGAAAAAGGGGAGGTAGACATGGTCGTTCATCATCATCAAGTAAAGGACTACGATAAGCTGCATCCAACATTAAAAGAACGTTATAATCGCGCGTTTACGGCCGAAGGCATCATGGAGGAAATAGGAGGCGGGACAAAGCTCATCCGATTGTTATTCAAAATCGGTCCATTGTTTCGCTGTTTTTTTCCTGAAAGAGGGCGAAATATTCCCTTCCAAATTGTGAACAAGCCTTTTACGACAAGTAAGGGAGAAGAAGGGATGCACTGGTTTCGAACGTTCTATTTTCCTGACAAGGAAAGACATTTTGATGCAGATATGATCATTGATCAGAAGAGCCATCAAGTACTAGACTACTTTGGAAAACCTAGGCTTCTTGTGTCAGAGCTTCATTTTACAGTCACGGAAAAAGGATTCTTGCACATTCAATCAGGTAAGCAAAAGTTTTTGCTGTTTGGGCGGGAGTGGCCACTGCCTTCTTGGCTTTATGGTGAATCTGATGTAACAGAAGGGTACGATGAGCATGCAGGTGAGTATACGATTGATGTTCAAGTGAAAAATCGCCTTTTTGGCACTCTTTTTACTTATAAGGGCCGGTTTACGGAAAGGGTGTCACCTCATGAATAAATGGCATTTGATGTGTAGCATCATGTTGATGGCTTGCTTTCTCGTTACACGTTTGACGACAGCTCCCATACCAGAATTTTTTGTTTTGATTGCGATATTATTTTTTCTTCCCGCTTTCTTACACTTTTTTTATCAGGAAGAGAAGAAACGGCAGCAGAAGGGGCTGATCGGCTTCATAATGAAAGCCTTTCCAGTAGCAGCTCTATGTGCAACAGGCGCATTCATCTATCATTCTCTCTGGCTTGCATTGGGATGGCTTTTCTTTACAATGATTCTGGCTTTATTTAATTTCACCCGTTTGCTGAAAAGAGGGGCCCATCCGCTTCATGAGCTGATGATCGATGGCGCATGTATGTATATCGCTCTAGGTGGACTTTGGTTCTGGCTGTACATAGCAGATATACAAGTGATGACATTTTCACCGATGATTGTACTTTTGACCGCTATTCATTTTCATTATTCGGCTTTTTTTATCCCTATCTTTTATGGATTATTAGGAAGGCAGCGCAAAAAAGAGACGACGCTATACAAAGTGGGTGGCTGGGTTATTTTACTGTCGCCAGTGATGATTGCTGTTGGAATCAGCTATTCTCGCCTGTTTGATACGTTCAGCGTCGTTCTTTATGTGATCGCACTTTATTTGTATGGAATTTTATGTATGACAACTTCTTTTCGTTCAACTGTTGCAAAAGGGTTCGTTGTGTTTTCTAGCATCATGTTAATGGGAACCATTGTCCTATCATTCCTTTATTCTGCCGGAATGCTTTTACATGTTAGCTACATCAGCATGGATCAAATGATTTGGTTTCATGGCAGTATCAATGCAAGTTTGGTTATTTTACCAGGCCTCATTGGATGGTTGATTGAAAGACCAGCTGATCGATTGAAACAGAAGGATTTTCCGATATCGAGAGTTCACGGTCGTTTTCAGGTCATGTCTTTTCAACATGACCACATGCAGCATGATGAGAAGATTGGTTTAGTCGATTCTCTTGACCAATTAAATGGAAAGGCATTTTCAGCAGAGTGTGTGTCACCTGTTATTCGCAGATTTTATGAGGACCCGATGTCATTTACGTTAAAAGCAGCCGTCTGTTTTCATTGGTGGGTAAGGCCGTTTGTCTTTTTGCTTCAACCTGTTTTTAGACAAATAGGACAGCTCTATTTAGGGTCATCACGAATGCCATATGAAATGCCGGGGAGTCTTTCAAGATTTCAACATCCTCTTGAAGAAAGGGAGAATGTACGTGTGTGGGTCAGGCGCAATGAGAAAGGCGAGCAAGTCTTTTATGCGCTCTATGCCCAGCACCATGATGAAGAGACAGTCTATATGAATATTGCTTTGCCGCTTCCTTTTTCACAGCTTACGGCTATTTTAAAACCTTTGAATGAAAAGGAAGATTTTCTATTAAAAAGTAAAAGTCCAAATGGCAGTACGGGTGATGAAGGATTGTATTTGCATACGTCTTTCATCACCATGAAACTGCCAATGGAAGAAAGCTTTCATATGAAACCGGAGACGGAAAAAAGTCTCACAGCAATTCATCAAATGAAGCTATTCGGTATTCCTTTTTTAACGATTCAGTATCAAATCGACAGTGAAAGCCACTCATCTTAATCAATGATGTCGCATGGTTCACCGTGACGAATGATGTTCACAATCGCTTGCCCATCACTCGGATGATGATCTGCATACTGTACTGGCAGTAAAGCAAAAAATACATAGTAGACTGAGAAGTAAGCAAATTGATAGAAAAATTGATGTTCTGGCAGGAAATCGTTGGCGATCATTGTGTTCAATATGAGAACACTGAGCAGGTTGCATAATGATCCGCCTAAGTAGACAAGAATGTGTGAGAAACGGTTATTTCTCCTCATTTCTTCATAGTGGCAAAATGCATCAAGAAAATAGATTCTTCTAATTTCAACGACGCCTATTTTCAATACTTTTTTGCCTCGGCCAAGCGCAAACGAAACCTTTGCTCCAAACAGCCAGGCGACTACAATATGGCCCAGCTGATGCAAGATGGCAACGATAGGAAGAATGACGAAAAACGACCAGCAAAACGTCCACATATCTGATAATGTAAACAAGTGTTAACCCTCCCTGAAATATTCGAGAGGAAGCAGTAGGATTATTTGCCATTTTACCGAATTCATTTTCATGATGCAAACATTTAATAGACTACTATAAAATGATTATGTAAACTAAAAAATTTCAATCAATAGTCTTTTTAACCCTTTCTTTTAGAAGAGTAGGGTGTGCTACAATTAAGAAATTAGTGGAAGACAAGTGGTCATCTAGCAGAAGAAAAATGTGACCTTTTTTATGCAAGATTGAAAGGGAGAGAGATTCTAATGGCAGATATTGAACAGTTTTTAGCGTTAGACATTCGTGTTGGGACGATAGTAGAAGCAGAGTTCTTTGCAGAAGCGAGAGTGCCTGCTTTCAAGCTGAAGATTGACTTTGGGGATGAGATTGGCATAAAACAATCTAGTGCACAGCTGACAAAACGATATCAGGCTGAGAATCTCACTGGGAAACAAATTATTGCAGTGGTCAATTTCCCGCCAAGAAGAATTGCCGGGTTTAAATCAGAGGTGCTTGTCTTAGGAGGCATGCCGTCAAAAGAAGACGTTGTCCTGCTTGCCACCGATGAGCCGGTTGAAAATGGCACCAAAATAGGGTAAGAAAAAAGACATCTTCATCAGAAGATGTCTTTTGCGTATTGAGGCGGAATAACCACACGCCACATTCGTGTGTGTCTCAAAGAGACGTGTTACCCGACTTACACAATTCAGCTCATCGCTTGATTAATATAGCATGGGATTGGTATGAATGCAACCATTATTTGAGTTCTCTTTGTTTTTGGAAGATAAAAAGAAGGTTCATCTCCTCATATCATAGAAAAAATGACAAGAAATCAATTATTTGGATTATTTTTTCAAAAAATATTGAAAAGTCAGATCATATTTTATAAAATGAATTCATCTTAGTTTGTTTAATCGATAAACTAAGATGGCGATCATCTATTGATCTATTGTTTAAAGCACATGATTTGCTGCTATGTGGGCTAAGCTGAAAGAAAGAGATGTTCAGCTTCATTTTTACAACGAATTGAAAGCGCTTTATTTTTCGACCTATTGATTGCTGCTGCCCTGCACCATCTGTCCGTTAGAAGAGGCTAAGTGAAGAAGGGAGAAAACTCATGGTGAGTGAGAATTTAAAGAAGATTCGTATGTCTGAAAAAGTGGGGTATGCTTCAGGAGATTTCGCATGTAATTTAATTTATGCAACTGTCTCTACGTATCTATTATTTTTTTATACGGATGTGTATGGATTATCAGCAGCAGCAGCAGGGACGATGTTTTTGGTGGTTCGGGCCATTGATGCGCTTGCAGATCCGTTTATTGGGGCGATGGTTGACCGAACGAACAGCCGTTTTGGCCGGTTTAGACCTTATTTGTTATTTGGTGCGTTACCTTTTGCCGTTCTTGCCATTCTTTGTTTTACGACACCGGATTTTTCCGAAATGGGAAAACTCATTTATGCGTACATCACGTATGTCGGTTTATCGCTTACATACACGTTCATCAATGTTCCTTATGGTGCTTTAACTTCCGCAATGACAAGAAATAACCAAGAGGTCGTCAGTATTACGTCTGTTCGTATGCTTTTTGCAAATCTCGGTGGTTTAGTTGTTGCTTTTTTTGTTCCGTTTCTAGCCACTTTTTTGGGTGATACAACAGGAAATACAGCGCTTGGCTGGCAGATGACAATGGCATTTCTCGGCGTTCTTGGGGGCGGATTACTGATTTTCTGTTTTAAAAGTACGAATGAGCGCGTCACGCTTCAAAAGTCAGAGGAAAAGATCAAGTTCAGTGATCTCTTTGTCCAGTTACGAGTGAATCGTCCGCTTGTTGTGTTAAGCATTTTCTTTATCATTATCTTTGGTGTGAACTCGATCAGCAACTCAGTCGGGATCTATTATGTGACGTATAACCTCGGCAGAGAAGATTTAGTGAAGTGGTACGGCCTGATTGGCAGTCTGCCAGCTTTAATGGTGTTGCCGTTTATTCCTAAGCTGCACAAGTTGTTAGGAAAGAAAAAGCTGCTGAATTATTCATTATTGCTGAATATTGTAGGCCTTCTTGCATTACTTGTGATCCCGCCGAGTCAAATCACTTTAATACTTATTTTCAGGCTCGTTGCGGCTGCAGGGAGTATTACAGCAGGTGCTTACATGTGGGCACTCATTCCTGAAACCGTTGAATATGGTGAATATAAAACAGGGAAAAGAATGGGTGGACTGATTTACGCAGTGATTGGCTTCTTCTTTAAATTTGGGATGGCCTTAGGCGGCATCGTTCCAGGGCTTGTCCTTGACCGATTTGGTTATATTGCAAATCAAGTGCAAACACCAGAAGCTTTACTGGGCATTTTAATCACGACAACGGTGATTCCTGTATGCTTACTCATTTTAGCGATGGTTGATATTAATTTTTATAACCTAGATGAAGAAAAACATAAAAAAGTCATACGAGAGCTTGAGAATAGAGACAAGGTGTATATCGATCATATGGACGACTTTAAAATGTAGCTCTCTGAAAGAGGAGGAAATTCAATGAATATTACCAATCCAGTGCTCAAAGGGTTTAACCCTGACCCAAGTATTTGCCGTGCGGGAGAGGACTATTACATGGCGGTTTCTACATTTGAATGGTTCCCGGGGGTGCAAATTTATCACTCGAAGGATCTCGTCCACTGGCGGCTCGCCGCGCGTCCCTTGCAAAAAACTTCTCAACTCGATATGAAAGGAAATCCTGATTCCGGCGGGGTATGGGCGCCGTGTTTAAGTTATGCGGATGGTCAGTTTTGGCTCATCTATTCTGATATTAAAGTAGTAGATGGTCCGTTTAAGGATGGTCATAATTATTTGGTCACAGCTGACGCAGTAGATGGCGAGTGGAGCGATCCGGTTCGACTCAATAGTTCTGGGTTTGATCCTTCCTTGTTCCATGATCCAAGCGGAAAGAAATACGTGTTGAATATGCTGTGGGACCATCGAGAAAAACATCACTCCTTTGCAGGTATAGCCTTACAGGAATATAGTGTATCTGAAAAAAAACTGGTCGGTGAGCGGAAGGTCATTTTTAAAGGCACGCCAATCAAACTGACAGAAGCCCCGCATCTTTATTACATCAATGATGTCTATTATTTATTAACAGCTGAAGGGGGAACACGTTACGAACATGCAGCCACAATCGCCCGTTCCTCACGTATTGATGGGCCGTACGAGGTTCATCCTGACAACCCAATTTTAACGGCTTTTCACGCGCCTAGCCATCCACTACAAAAATGCGGGCATGCTTCCATTGTACAAACGCATACAAATGAATGGTATTTGGCTCATCTGACTGGCCGCCCAATTCATTCAAGTAAGGAATCCATTTTTCAGCAAAGAGGCTGGTGCCCTTTAGGAAGAGAGACAGCTATACAAAAGCTTGAATGGAAAGATGGCTGGCCGTATGTGGTAGGCGGAAAAGAGGGGCTCCTAGAGGTTGAAGCGCCTGCGATGAGCGTAAAAGAGTTCTCTCCAACCTATCACATAGTCGATGAATTTAAAGATTCATCGTTAAATAGACATTTCCAAACATTAAGAATCCCATTTACGGATCAGATTGGTTCAGTGACGGAAAATCCTCATCATTTAAGGCTGTATGGGCAGGAATCTTTAACGTCTAAATTTACCCAAGCGTTTGTTGCGAGGCGCTGGCAAAGCTTTTATTTTGAAGCAGAGACAGCGGTTTCCTTCTTTCCGAAAAACTTTCAGCAAGCGGCAGGTCTTGTGAATTATTATAATACGGAAAATTGGACTGCACTTCAGGTGACTTATGACGATGCGCTTGGCCGTATCCTTGAGTTATCTGTGTGTGAAAACCTGGCCTTTTCTCAGCCGCTAATTAAAAAAATCATCATCCCAGACGAGATTCCGTATGTGTATTTAAAAGTGACCGTTCAGAGAGAGACGTACACGTATTCTTATTCTTTTGATCAACAAGAGTGGGAAAAAATAGATGTACCGCTTGAATCGACCCATTTGTCAGATGATTTTATTCGAGGAGGGGGGTTCTTTACAGGGGCTTTTGTTGGAATGCAGTGCCAAGACACAAGCGGTGAACGTCTGCCTGCCGATTTTAAGTATTTTCGATACGAAGAAACAACTGAATAAAAAAAGACAACACTCTAAAGGCTGTCTCTCTTTAACATGTATTCCATCATAACATGTATTCCATCATGGTGAAGGCGTGACATCACGCAAAAAAGCTTCAGTGACAAGAGATGTCATCCCTAAGGCTGGTGCGTTTTGTCCTAATGATGAAGGAAGCAGCTCCACCCGTGAGCTGAATTGTGCATCCATTCTAGAGGATACTTCATCTTGAATGACACTTAGAACGGCCTGCTCAGATTCAATGACCTTGTTTCGTAAAATAACGGCTTGTGGGTTGAAGGTATGCAGAACGTTTGTGAGACCTACCCCAATGTAAAAGCCAAAGTTACGCAAGGCATTGAGTGTTTTCATATCATTTAACTTCGCCAGCCGCTCAATATCTTGATAGGTGAATGGCTGACCATCTGTTTGGAGCGATTGGAACAGTGCTTTCTCAGATGCATACAGTTCCCAGCAACCACGATTTCCGCAGCTACATGTCGGTCCATTAAAGTCGATCGTCATATGTCCCATTTCACCAGAAAAACCGTTTGTACCTCTATATAAATGATGATTGATAATGATGCCTATTCCAATACCAGTGCCGATACTTGCATAGATCAGATGGTCATAATGTTTAGCAGCACCGAAGATTTTTTCACCGTACGCACCGGCATTTGCTTCATTCTCGATAAAAACCGGTACTTGGAATGTGTCTTGGAGACTTGTTTTTAGATCGACATTTTTCCATTTTGAATGAGGCGTAAACACAATTTGTTCATCTGCATCGACCAGACCAGGTATACAAATCCCTATACCAATCAGCCCGTATGGAGAAGAAGGAATGTGTGAACGTAACTGCTGAATCAATTCAATTAAAATACGGACGGTCACATCAGGTGTGCTGGATGGGAGCTTGAGCTGCTCATTATGAATAATCGACCCTTCAAGGTCTGTTAAAATGCCGTTGACATAATCAACACCGACATCAATGCCGATAGAGTAACCTGCACGTTTATTAAACATGAGAAGCACGGGTCTTCTTCCGCCGCTAGATTCGCCTTGACCGATTTCATAAACAAGATGTTCTTTCATTAATGTACTCACTTGAGAAGAAACGGTCGATTTATTTAACCCAGTGCGTTCAGATAATTTTGCTCTGGAAATTGGTGCATGGTGAAGAATTTCGTTTAGCAATAGCTTTTGATTTATTTTTTTCACAAAGTTCTGATCCGCAATATCCATTGTATCCACTCCATTTGTTTCGTCTTTAGATTAAGTGAAGAAAAGCCATTTTTTGTCGAGTTCATTCTCTATAAAACATGCTTTTCACTTTATTATAACGAAAATATTTCTAAAAAACTAAAAAATATGGAAAATTCAAAGAGATTAGTTGGTCAACTCGTTCATTTGTTTGTTGAATCAACTTACTAAGTGAATATATAGGGGGAATCACTTATGGTCAAATCAAATATGACTTCGTTAAGTCGTTTACAAGGGATTGGCAACATTCAATATGAAGGAAAACATTCAAAGAACCCATTCGCATTTAAATATTATGATCCGAGCGAAATGATTGGCGGAAAATCAATGAAAGATCACCTGCGATTCTCCGTCGCTTATTGGCATACATTGACTGCTGATGGAACAGACATGTTTGGAACTGGCACGATGAAAAGGGCATGGGATTCTTATAGTGGAATGGATTTGGCGAAGGCTAGATTGGAAGTGGCTTTTCAGCTCTTTGATCTATTGGATGTTCCGTATTTTTCATTCCATGACCGTGATATTGCACCAGAGGGCGACACGCTTCAAGAGACCAATCAGCAGTTAGACATCATCATAGAAAGAATGAAAGATTACATGCAGCAAAGCGGGGTTCGGCTTCTATGGAACACGGCTAATATGTTTAAGCATCCAAGATTTGTTCACGGTGCAGCGACATCCTGTCATGCAGATGTATTTGCCTATGCAGCTGCACAAGTGAAAAAGGGCATCGAAACAGCAAAGGAACTCGGCGCAGAAAATTATGTTTTCTGGGGAGGACGAGAAGGTTACGACACACTGCTGAATACAGATATGAAAAGAGAGCTTGACCATTTGGCGACCTTTTTGCATATGGCAGTCGATTATGCAAAAGAAATTGGATTTACAGGTCAATTTTTAATTGAGCCAAAGCCGAAGGAACCGACTACTCATCAATATGATACGGATGCAGCGACATCGATCGCCTTTTTAAAACAATATGGATTGGATACACACTTTAAATTAAATATCGAGGCCAATCATGCGACATTAGCGGGTCATACGTTTGAGCATGAGCTGCGTGTAGCAAGAATTCATGGACTGCTCGGTTCCGTTGATGCCAACCAAGGAAACTCCCTTCTAGGATGGGACACCGATGAATTCCCAACGGATTTATATGCCACAACACACGCCATGTATGAAATTTTGCAAAATGGCGGACTTGGAACAGGCGGTCTCAATTTTGATGCAAAAGTCAGAAGAGCCTCCTTTGAACTGGAAGATCTTCTGTATGCCCATATTGCGGGGATGGATGCATTCGCAAAAGGGCTGCGGGTGGCTCATAGACTCATAGAAGACCGTGTGTTTGAAGATGTGATCAAGCACAGGTACCGCAGTTTTTCTGAAGGAATTGGACTGGAGATTTCAGAAGGAAAGGCAAACTTTCATACATTAGAAGAATATGCACTGAAACATCCGCTCATCAGAAACGAATCTGGCAGAGAGGAACAGCTGAAAGCCAGATTAAATCAATATTTGTTAGAAGATTAATGGAGCGGGCGGATGTTTTGAAGGAGTGAACACATGAAGTATGTGATGGGAATTGATCTTGGAACGAGTGGAGTTAAAGCGATATTAGTAGATGAGAGCGGGAAGGTATGCTGCGAGACGACTAAATCTTACCGCCTCATTCAAAGCAAACCAGGTTATTGTGAGCAAAATCCTGAAGACTGGGTAGAGCAGACGATTGCCGCGATGACAGAACTTATGGAGAGAAAGCCTGTTCAGTCAAGGCAAGTAGAAGGCATCAGTTTTTCTGGACAAATGCACGGACTTGTTTTATTGGATGAATCCCTTCAGGTGCTCAGGCCTGCCATCTTGTGGAATGACACAAGAACAACACCGCAATGCGTGCTCATGACAGAAAAGCTAGGAGGCAGGCTGCAAGCGATCACAAAAAATCAGGCGTTAGAAGGGTTTACACTGCCAAAGTTGTTATGGGTAAAGGAACATCAACCAGAAATTGATCAACGAATCCATTTGTTTTTACTTCCAAAAGATTATGTCAGATATCGATTAACCGGCGCTATTCATATGGACTATTCTGATGCGGCTGGTACGTTACTGTTGGATATGGGAGAACAAGCATGGAGTGAGGAGATTTGTCAAACCTTTGATATTCCGATTCGTATTTGCCCGCCGCTCGTTTCATCGGAGGCGGAGGTTGGAACACTCTTGCCGCAGATCGCAAAGGAAACCGGGATGGCAGAAGAGGTGAAGGTTTTTGCGGGTGGAGCGGATAATGCTTGCGGTGCCATTGGTGCCGGCATTTTATCATCAGGTCACACACTATGCAGCATTGGCACATCAGGTGTCATTCTTTCCTATGAAGAAAATCATAACAGAGAGCTGAATGGAAACTTGCATTTGTTCCATCATGCAAAAAAAGACGCTTTTTATACAATGGGGGTCACTTTGTCAGCAGGTTATAGCCTCGATTGGATTAAATCTTTACTTGCTCCAAATGATTCGTTTAAAGACCTTTTAGCCGGAGCAAAAGATATAGCGCCTGGCGCAAATGGATTGCTATTTACGCCATATTTAGTTGGGGAAAGAACGCCTCATGCAGATTCAGTCATTCGTGGAAGCTTCATTGGATTAGACAGCCGGCATAAAAAAGCGCATATGGTTAGAGCTGTGCTTGAAGGAATCACTTTTTCATTAAATGAATCGATCGCTTTATTCAAGCAGGCCGGAAAAAGAATAGATGCTATTGTGTCCATTGGTGGAGGTGCGAGAAGTCATACATGGCTTCAAATGCAGGCAGACATTTTTCAAGCTGAGGTGATACAGCTTGAAAATGAGCAAGGGCCCGCATTAGGTGCAGCGATGCTTGCAGCAGTTGGATGCGGCTGGTACGAGTCACTTGAGGCGTGCGCGGATCAGTTTATCCATCAAGCGGTCGTATTTACACCAAATCAACAGCATGTCGATGTATATGATCATCTCTTTCGTTTGTATCAAAGCATTTATACACACACAAGAGACATTCATGCGGGTCTAGCACAGTATCGATAATCTAGTAGTGAGTAGGGGCATGAAAGGAGGTGATGAATTCATTTCATCTTAGAGATGACAGAATCAAAAGGATGAAAAAGGAGAGGAATGGACGATGAATTTGAGAAAATTAAGACTGCTGTTTGTGATGTGTATTGGACTGACGCTTATACTGACGGCTGTACCAGCCCATGCGAGAACCATTACGAATAATGAAATGGGTAACCATAGCGGGTACGATTATGAATTATGGAAGGATTATGGAAACACCTCGATGACACTCAATAACGGCGGGGCATTTAGTGCAGGCTGGAACAATATCGGAAATGCTTTATTTAGAAAAGGGAAAAAGTTTGATTCCACTAGAACTCACCATCAGCTTGGCAACATCTCCATCAATTACAACGCAAGTTTTAACCCAGGCGGGAATTCCTATCTATGTGTCTATGGCTGGACACAATCTCCATTAGCAGAATACTACATTGTTGATTCATGGGGCACATATCGTCCAACAGGAGCGTATAAAGGATCATTTTATGCTGATGGAGGCACATATGACATTTATGAAACAACCCGTGTCAATCAGCCTTCCATTATCGGGATCGCAACCTTCAAGCAATATTGGAGTGTACGTCAAACGAAACGTACAAGCGGAACGGTCTCCGTCAGTGCGCATTTTAGAAAATGGGAAAGCTTAGGGATGCCAATGGGGAAAATGTATGAAACGGCATTTACTGTAGAAGGCTACCAAAGCAGCGGAAGTGCAAATGTGATGACCAATCAGCTGTTTATTGGCAACTAAAAAAGTCAAAGAAAAGAGCCGGGAGCAAAACTCCTGGCTCTTTCTATCATAATTTTTCAACTTCGACTCTGCCGGAAAAGAACGTCGCACCGCCGCCCATATCTGCCAAACGATCAGGTGTGAGGCCATTCACCAAATGTTTTTTGCCTTTTTGGTCTGCCCATAATCCCTGACTGACAACAACACCAGATAACACATTTTGTCCGACTGACACGATCAGCTCGCATTCTCCTCGATCATTCAGCACACGAACCATGTCCCCATCTTCAATCTGTCTTTCTTTTGCATCTTGTTCATTCATATGAAGCTTCGGAAATTTCTCTAGCTTTTGATGCTTCTCATGAAGAGAGAAGGTGGAATTAAGAAAATTATGGTTTGGTCCCGGTATAAACGTTAGTGGATAATCACTTTCCTTGAATAAAGGTACATAGGTTGGAAGGGCTAGATATCCATCTTTTTTCATTTGTTCAGAGTAAAGCTCAATTTTCCCGCTTGGGGTAGGGAGCTTTAAATCTTCGAAAGGCCCTCGTTTTGCTTTGATCCACTTTTTCTCTTTTAACGCTTGATATGAAATGTTTTCATAATGCGGATTTTCAGGATGATGAAGAGCTTGTTCCATTAGTTCCGCATCTGTGTCTTTAAAGGCTTCATCTTCAAAGCCCATCGCATGAGCCAAAAGACGAAACACTTCAGTGTTTGATTTGCTTTCTCCATAACGTTCTATAACAGGTTCTTGAATTTGAATGTAATGATGCCAGTAAGAAGTATAAAAATCCTCGTTTTCAAAGGCAGATGTCGCTGGCAGAACAATATCCGCATAAGTAGCTGTCTCTGTCATGAACAAGTCATGGACAACCGTAAATAAGTCTTCCCGCATCAAACCGTCTCTTACTTTATTTGCTTCAGGTGTCACAACAGCCGGGTTGCATGAGTAGACAAAAAGAGAATCAATAGAAGGTTCTGCGTTCGTTAGCACGCTGCCCAGCTGATTCATATTAAATGTTCTAGGTTCGCGTTCCTTTAATAATTCCGGTCGCTGAAGAGCGATTTCATTATAACTAAGAAAAGAAGAGTTCGATTTCATCGCACCACCGCCTTTATGCAGCCATTGACCGGTGAGGGCAGGGAGGCAGGAGATGGTTCGAATACTCATACCGCCATTATCGTGATGCTGTAGCCCATTGCCAATACGAATGAGAGACGGCGTTGTCTCTGCGTACATTCTCGCAAGTGAGATGATGTCTTCTTTAGGGACACCCGTGATTTGTTCAACCGTTTCTGGATCGTACTGCTTCACATGCTCGCGAAGCTCATTGTGACCGACCGTGTAAGTCTCTAAAAATGACGCATCTGTGCGGTCTTCTTTAAAAAGGACATGCATGATCCCAAGAGCTAGCGCACTGTCAGTGCCAGGGCGAAGCGGAATGAACCAATCTGCCATCCGGCCCGTTTGGTTTTTGTGCACATCAATGACGACAATTTTAGCCCCTTGCTTTCGAGCTTTTTGTGCCAACGTGATTTGATGCATATTGGTTGAAACCGCATTGATGCCCCAAAAGATAAATAGTTTCGTGTGAATGGTTTCTTCTGGGTCTGTCCCGATGCTTGCGCCCATTGTATATTTATAGCCTGTTGTTCCGGCTGACTGACAAATGGTTCGGTCTAGCTGACTTGAGCCAAGTCGATAGAAAAAGCGGCGGTCCATTCCTTCTGCATTAAGATTCCCCATATTCCCATAGAAGCTGTAAGGCAAAATGCTTTCTGGTCCTTTTTCTTCGATCAGCTTTGTCCATTTTTGACGAATGGTTTCAATCGCTTCTTCCCACGTAATTGGTGCAAACTGCCGGTCACCTTTTTGACCTACACGTTTTAATGGCGTTGTCAGACGTTTTTCATCATATAAACGAGCTGTGACATTCCGCACTTTATTGCAAATGTTTCCTTGAGTGACTGGATGATCTGGGTCTCCTTGAACTTTAACGATCTTTCCGTTCTCTTTATGGATTAAAAGACCGCACTGGTCAGGGCAATCTAACGAACAAACTGATTTGAATATTCCGTCTTTCATTGCTGTGTAATCGGTCATACGTTTAGCTTCCTTTCCGAATTCCGTGATCACTGTACATATGGACTTTATTTTAGCATGTTCAGACGAGGAAGGTAAGGATAAGCATATGAAAAAAAGCCCCTGATGAAAGGGGCTTTTAAAAACGGGTGACCTGCACAGGGAATTCTTTGACCCCAAAAACAAACGTGCTTTGAATTGGTTTCAGCTGATCTGCCGCACGGGTGATTTCTCGAAACGTACGGAGTAAAATCTCAAGTGCTAGATGAGCCTCAAGCCGGGCGAGAGGAGCACCAAGACAAAAATGGATGCCGAAGCCAAAGCTCAAATGCGGATTTGATTTTCTGTCAAGACGAAACGTATCTGGATCGTCAAACTTCCGTTCATCACGATTCGCAGATGCCACCCAGCTGATGAGATAGTCTCCTTTTTCAATGTGAGAACCGGCAATCTGAACATCCTCTGCTGCAACTCGCCCAATCGCTTGAACAGGCGGATAATAGCGCAGCGTTTCCTCCGTCAATTGAGGAATGAGAGACAGGTCTTGCCGCACTGATTCGGCGATATGCGGCTGTTCTGTTAAAAGTCGTACGGCATTTGTGATTAAATTCGTCGTTGTTTCATTACCAGCAACGAGTAAGAGTATACAAAAGCCAAGCAGTTCATTTTCTGATAAACGCTCACCGTCAATTTCCGCTTGGATGAGAAGGGAGATTAAATCATCGGCTGGCGTTTCTTTTCGTTTTTGGATCAAATGAGCAAAGTATGCTGACAGCTCTTTTTCTGCTTGTTTTTGCATGTCGACAACGGCTTGAACAGCTTCTTTTGAATCATCTTTGGCTCCTGCAACTAGAGCATCTGAATGCTTTTTGATCAGCTCTCTGTCTTTCACTTCTGCACCGAGAAGCTCGGCGATGATCATGACAGGTAGGGGAGCGGCCAAATCTTGCACAATATCGAAGGTCCGTTGATCCTTTACTTGATGTAATAGATCATGGGTCAAGTCTTTGATCTTTTCTTCTATTTGTTTGATCGCTTTTGGCGTGAAGGCTTTATTGACGAGTGCTCTCATTTTGGTATGTTTTGGAGGGTCCATTGTTAAAATACTCGTTTTAGATGTACTTCTTCCTCGCTGTGATGAAAACACTTTTGGCTGCTTCAGAACGGACTGAATATCAGCATATCGAAAGAGATCCCAGCACTTTCTCGTTTCATCGTATCGAATATCACCCTGCGATCGTAATTCATTGTAGATAGGGAATGGGAAAAGAAGGTCATCAGTAGATCGGATTTCTTTCATTGGGATGACATTGACGTAATTTTCTTTTACTTTCATTATGAACGCTCCTTTTTCTCTTGATTCCCTTTCACGGTATCACCACGAAAAACGCATTTCAACGGACATGTTTTCTAAAATATGTCAATAGTCTAATCGAAAGATTCAAACACATTCATCCTATAGGAAAATAGAAAGTCACCAAAAATGATAACGCTTTCTAAAAACTAGAATTGAAGTCACCGAAACCAAAAATAAAATGGTGAATTCAGTCGAACGAAAGGGTACTATGATTCAAATCTGTATAGTTCTTTTGATCTAAATTGATGATTTGAAAAAACACGGCTAACATACATACCGCAAGCTGTTCAGCGTGTATTCGGGACTTTTGAAAAGCGCTGGCTCTTTCTTGACACGATTTCTCATCATGTTACGATAACTAACGTGCGAAAAACACGAACAAAAAGCGAACAAGGGAGAGGATCAATATCATTGATCAAAAGAAAGTTGCTTTCATTGGAGCAGGTTCTATGGCGGAAGGAATGATTGCAGGTATTGTGCGATCAGGTCAGATGCCGCTCAGCCACATTTACGCAACAAACAAGCAAAATAAGCAGCGATTAAACGAACTAACGAAACGCTACGGAATCCAAACAGCCACAATGGATTCATTTCCTTTTGAAGAGATGGATATGTTGATCCTGGCAATGAAGCCAAAGGATGCTGAAACAGCACTTGAATCATTAAAACCTCATATTCAGAAAGATCAGCTTATCCTGTCTGTGCTTGCAGGTGTGAAATCATCGTATATTGAAGACATGCTGCATGAAGGGCAGCCTGTTATGCGAGTAATGCCAAATACGTCAAGTACGATTGGGGCGTCGGCGACCGCTTTATCTGCTGGACGTGATGTGAAAAATGAACATGTAAGCATGAGTCGGGCTCTTTTATCTGAAATGGGAGAAGTATATACCATTCAGGAAGAGCAAATGGATATTTTCACAGGAATTGCCGGAAGCGGTCCAGCTTATTTTTATTTCTTAATGGAAAGAATCGAAGAAGCTGGAGAAGAAGCTGGCTTATCAAAAGAAATGTCCCGTCAAATCGGTACACAGACACTTCTCGGTGCAGCGAAGATGCTGCAAGAAACAGCTGAAAATCCTTCTGTCCTCAGAGAAAAAATTACGTCACCTAATGGAACAACTGCTGCAGGACTAGATGCATTAGATGATTTTGGTGGAGGAGAAGCCATCAAGCAGGCCGTCAAACATGCCGCCAATCGATCAAAAGAAATAAGTGAACAGCAAAAACAAAAAGTAACGATATAAATAGAGCCTCAATACAGGAGTGATAAGGTGTACGCAGATAAAGAGAGAAAACGAATTGTTGTGAAAATCGGAAGCAGCTCTCTTACTAGCTTTCAAGGTGAGATTAGTTTAAAAAAACTAGAAAACCTCGTCAATCAAATTGTAAAACTCAAAGATGAAGGACACGAAGTCATTTTGGTCTCATCTGGTGCGGTTGCAGCTGGTTACCGAAAATTAGGATTTATTGATAGACCGAAAACACTGCCAGAAAAACAGGCGTCTGCCTCAATAGGGCAAGGGCTTTTAATGGAGTCATATTCTACTTTATTTTTATCGCACGGTTATATTGCTTCACAGCTATTAATTACAAGAAGCGATTTTTCAGATGAAACGCGCTATCAAAATGTGCGAAATACAATGAATGTGTTATTAGATCGAGGGATCATCCCGATTATTAATGAAAATGATACAGTGACGATCAATCGTTTGAAGTTTGGAGATAATGATACATTGTCTGCAAAAGTAGCTGGACTGATTGATGCGGATTTCCTCGCTATTTTATCTGATATTGACGGCTTGTATGAAGATAACCCTCATACAAACCCGAATGCGAAGAGAATTCTAGAAGTCACAGAAATTACAGAAGACATCGAAGCAGCCGCTGGAGATGCGGGAAGCAGCGTTGGCACAGGCGGAATGAAATCAAAACTCGATGCCTTTAAAATTTCAATGGCCGCAGGCATCAATGGCTTTTTGGGAAAAGCCGATACGCCTCACATTTTAGACAAAGCCATCAATGGGACAGAGGACGGCACTTATTTTACAGCTGACGAAAATTTAGCGCCGCTGAATTATAAAAAACAGTGGATTGCTTTTCATTCTGGCCCAAAAGGCGAAATCGTTGTTCAAGAGAAAACACAGGAGCTTCTCATGCATCGTGAGAAAAGTCTGGATTCTGACGGCATAGTCGATGTAAAGGGTTCGTTTAAAAAAGGCGATGTAGTCCGTATTTTAGATCAAGATGAAAGAGAAATAGGGCTTGGCATTGTCAATTATGCGTCCGACGAACTCGCACTCAACGGTGACTTGCTACAGGATGAAGTGGTGCATGTCGTAGATCTTGAAGCGTTTGTTTGTCATTTAGATTTATCAATACCAGTTTGCTAATCATAAGGGAGGAATTTCATGACACTGACAGCTGAAGTTGTCACATCGGTCAAAGAAAAAGCGAAAAAAGCAAAGCACGTATCAAAAAAACTAGGTTTACTTCAAACAGAGGAAAAAAATGAGGCGCTACTGAAAATAGCAGAAACGCTCGAACAGCAAAGTGATTTTATTTTACAGGAAAATCAAAAGGATTTAGAGGCAGGAAAAGAAAAGGGCTTCTCTGAAGCATTAATGGATCGATTAATGTTAAATGAAGAGAGAATTCATGAGTTTGCAGAAAGTTTGCGGCTTGTGACGAGATTAACAGATCCTGTTGGAGAAATATTGGATGAATGGACTCTTGAGAACGGCTTACATGTGAAAAGCCGAAGAGTACCGCTCGGCGTGATCGGGATGATCTATGAAGCGAGACCGAATGTCACTGTCGATGCAGCAGGGCTTGCCCTTAAGGCAGGCAACTCAGTGATTTTAAAAGGCGGTTCCTCCGCTATTTCTTCCAACAAAGCCATCGTCCGCGTCATTCATGAAGCATTGGATCAAACAAAGATCCCTCGTGATGCGGTACAGTTTATTGAACAAACAGACCGTTCATCGGTTCAAGCGATGTTTCATTTAAAAGAGTGGATTGATGTTTTAATTCCGAGAGGCGGGGCTTCTTTAATCAAAACAGTTGTAGAAGAATCGACCATTCCAGTTCTTGAAACAGGGACAGGGAACTGCCATATCTTTATTGATCAAACAGCGAATGTAGAAAAAGCCATTCAGATTGTCATCAATGCGAAAACAAATCGTCCGGCCGTTTGTAATGCGCTTGAGACTCTGATCGTTCATCGCGATTGGCTGAAAGAAAATGGTGCAGCATTGAATGAAGCACTGCTTCAGCACCAAGTCACTGTGCATGGAGATCAAGACGCTCAATCCTTCTTTTCCGAAGCGGTTCCTGCGGAGGAAGTGGATTGGACAGATGAGTATTTAAGTCTTGATCTTGCGGTGAAAGTCGTTGACTCAATTGAGGACGCCATTCACCACATTGATCAGTACGGAACGAAACATTCAGAAGCCATCGTAACAGAGGATGAAAAAAACGCACAAATCTTTCTAAACGAAGTCGATGCGGCCGCTGTTTATCATAACGCATCTACACGTTTTACAGATGGCGGTGCACTAGGATATGGCGCTGAAATTGGCATTTCTACTCAAAAGCTGCACGCAAGAGGGCCAATGGGACTTCCTGCACTGACAACAACAAAGCTGCTTCTATCTGGTGATGGTCAGATTAGAAGCTAGAATGAATGTAACGAACACTACCTTTCTAACTTGGGGTAGTGTTTTTTTAGTGTATGAGAAAAGAAGAGAGAAAAAAGGGGAACGACATGGAAACGATGCTGAAGCACTGACAACTCTTGAAAAAGAAGACAAAGGGCTAAAATGAAGTCCATTTTAGCCCTTTGTCAACAATCTAGTTTTTTTATGAACTTGAACGGTCTTTTTTCATGACTTTCTCAAATTTGAAAAATTCAAATGTCTCAGGTGCTAAAGGGTCATTTTCTTGATTCTTCTCATGAGGGAAGCTCGGATCTGGATGGTGTAAGTGATAAAACTCAACAATCTGAAACCCGCATTTGTTCACATAAAAATGAATGTTGCGCTTTTCAAAATAAGGAGTGACAACTTCCCACACCTTCGTTTCTGGATATTGCGCCTCAATGGCTTTCCATGCTGCCTGACCAATGCCTCGGCTGTGAGATGATGAAGAGATATATAACAGATCCACCGAATTGCGGTGTGTGTGATGATTGATTTTTAAAACAACCCCTCCTGCCTTTTGACCATTTAGTAAAATATGATAGACAAGGTTCTCTGACGAATAAAAGGATTCATCAATCGACTCATCAGGAGGAATTGGTCCACCTTCTGCATCCCCAAATGCATCAATGATGCCAGCAGTGAAAGCATCTTGCAGTTCCTTTTTCATCAAAGGGAAGTCTTCTTGATTTGCAAGTGATAATGTGACTTGATCTTGTGCGATTTTGTTCATGTGTAAATCCTTTCTCCACATACGTGGTGTTTATGCATGTTATCATAAAGGATGGAGTAACTCCATAGTCAAGAAAGGAGCCTTAAAAATGATGAGCGATGTTCAAAAAACATTTTTAACTGGAGAATTTGCGGCATTATTTGAAGTGAAAAAAGATACACTGCTCTATTATGATAAAATCGATTTGTTTAAGCCGGCAGGTGTTCAGGAAAATGGATACCGTTATTATACATTTGAACAATTTGATCATTTCATGGCCATTCAATCCCTTCGTGCTGTTCAATTTCCGATCAAGCAATTAAAACAATACTTTACTGAGCCTTCTCAAGATAAATTGCAAAGCCTGGCGGTTGATCAAGCAGAAAAGGTCGGAGAGGAGATCCAAAAACTACAGGATATTCAATCTTTTCTTTTTCGTGTGATCGAGACAACGAATGAATTATCATCAGTGAAAACAGGGGAGGTCTTGTTTCAAGAACTGCCAGAGGAACCGATCATCCTCAGTACATCAAACCCGATTGATTCAAACACACCTGTAGAAGAAATTTCTCGAATTGTAGGAGAATTTCTGAAAGGAATTGGGATTAAAGGTGCTGCGGCAAATGGTTCTGTTTTAAACAAGGAGCAGTTTTTGCAGCGTCATTATCATCAGTCTGATAGGCTGTTTTGCCGAATGGAAGGGCCGGATGCAGTCAAAAAGCCAGCGGGCCTTTATGCAGTCATGTATCAACAAGGAACATATGAAGAAATGGAGACTGCCTATTCACGTTTATTAGATCACATCGAAGCAGAGGATATGATACTGGATGGGGATGTCTTTGAGGAGTATTTACTTCATTCTCTGATGTCTAAAAATGAAGCGGATTACATGACGAAACTTAGTGTGAAAGTCAGAAAACGCGAAGCTTAAGGCATAACAAAAAGGATAGACAGGCATTTTTACATGCTGTCTATCCTTTTTGGTGCTGTTTAACCGACTTGGTTTTCGGCAAATTGACTCATATAGAGGTCGGCATAAAAGCCTTTTTCTTTCAAAAGCTCACGATGAGTTCCTTTTTCAATGATCGTGCCATCTTTCATGACTAAAATGAGATCGGCATCTTTAATCGTTGAAAGTCGATGTGCAATGACGAAGCTTGTTCTGCCGTTCATTAATTCATTCATTGCTTTTTGAATATGCATCTCTGTCCGTGTATCGACACTGCTTGTTGCTTCATCTAAGATTAATATCTTCGGATCAGATAAGATGGCACGGGCGATGGTTAACAGTTGACGCTGACCTTGCGAGAGGTTGCCGGCATCTTCTGTTAAGAGTGTGTCATATCCATCTGGAAGGGTGCGGATGAAATCATCTGCATAGGCATGTTTAGCGGCCTTCAACACATCCTCTTTTGAAACATTCGGTCTGCCATATGCGATGTTGTCATAAATTGTGCCTTCAAAGAGCCATGTATCCTGAAGAACCATCGCAAATAAGTCACGCACTTGCTCTCGGCTGAGGTCGGTGGTTTTTACGCCGCCAATGCGAATGGAGCCTTGATCTAGCTCGTAAAAGCGCATTAACAGATTAATAATCGTTGTTTTTCCAGCGCCTGTTGGCCCAACAATGGCAACCGTTTGTCCTTCTCGGACATGTAAATTCAAATCTTTAATAATGGGTTGATCTTTCTCATAACCGAAGTGAACGTGCTCAAAGGCCACATCTCCGGAAAGGGATTTAAGATCAATCGCTGCATCTTCTTCCGCATGTTCTTCTTCCTCATCCAGAATTTCAAACACCCGTTCAGCAGAAGCGATAGCAGATTGAACTAAGTTTGCAACACTGGATGCTTGCACAAGCGGCTGCGACATTTGCTGTGTGTATTGGATAAATGCTTGCACATCCCCAACACGAATATTCCCGTTAATGACAAGAATTCCGCCAGCAACACTTACCGCCACATAGCCAAGATTCCCAATAAAGGTCATCATCGGCATCATTAAGCCGGAGATAAATTGTGCTTTTCTTGAAGATTCATATAGTTGTTCGTTTAATTGATCAAATGTATCAATGGCTTTCTTTTCATAGCCATACGCACGAACCGTCTGATGTCCTGTGAACATTTCATTAATATGTCCATTGATCATCCCTAGTTCTTTTTGCTGTGCCTTAAAATGCTTTTGCGAAAATGATGTAATGCCACGAATCGCAAACAAACTAAGCGGCAGCGTCAAACAAACAAGCAGCGTCAGTAGCGGACTGATGAAAAGCATCATGACGACAATTCCAATGACTGTAATAACAGATGTAATCACTTGCGTGAGTGCCTGCTGTAAAGAAGTATTAATATTATCAATGTCGTTCATCACCCGGCTCAGCGTGTCTCCGTGTGTTGTTTTATCAAAATAACGAAGGGGGAGACGTGTGAGCTTGTCATTTGCTTCTTGCCTTAATTCAGCAATGGTCTGCTGCGAGACACCCGCCATTACATATTGCTGCACGAATGAGAAGAGAGATGCGACGACATATAATAGAACAAGCAGCAATAAAATGCGTGAAATGACATCGAATTGAACGCCAGTTCCTTGTGTAAAACTTTCAAATAGGGAAGAGGTGGCATCCCCAAGTAATTTTGGACTGATGACATTAAAAACGGTTGAACCGATCGCTGCAATCAGGACAATGATCAGCTGAAATTTTCTCGGTTTTAAATAGCCCGTTAAACGAAGAAGTGTTTTTTTAAATTCCTTCGGCTTTGGTACTGGGCCCCTTGGGTGACCGCCTTTATGTCCCATTCCAGAAGACATTTTTTTACTCATCCTTGCTCCACCTCCTGACCTTCCTGTGATGCGACTATCTCTTGATAGACAAGGTTATCTTTCAGTAACTGTTCATGTGTACCGATACCTGCTATTTTTCCATCATCTAACACAATGATTTTATCGCTATGCTTCACCGTGCTGATTCTTTGAGCCACAATAATCAAAGCAGCATGCTCTTTTTCAGCTTCTAGTGCTGACCGAAGTTTTGCATCCGTTTTGTAATCAAGGGCAGAGAAGCTATCGTCAAACAGGTAGAATGAAGGTTTTCTTACGAGTGCTCTTGCGATCGAAAGACGCTGCTTTTGACCGCCAGAGAGATTCGAACCTCCTTGGTCTATCTCTGCGTGAATTCCGCCATCTTTTTGCAAAACAAATTCTTCGGCCTGTGCCGTCCGCAGTGCCTGCCAAATCTCGTCATCTGTTGCATCGCGTTTGCCAAAGCGCACATTATCAGCAATGGTTCCGCTAAATAAAATGGCTTTTTGAGAAACATAACCCATCTGACTTCTCAGTTTCTCTTGAGGCAATTCTCTAATATCGACACCATCTAATGTAATTCTTCCTTCTGTTGCTTCATAAAAACGTGTCATCAGCTGAAGAAGGGTCGTTTTCCCGGAACCTGTACTGCCAATGATCGCCGTCGTTTCACCCTTTTTGGCTTCAAACGTCATGTCTTGAACGGCTGGTTTTTCAGCATTTGAATAATAAAATGACACATTCTCAAAGCGAATGGACTGGGCCGGCTGATCAAGTTTAGTGACAGCTTCTTTTTTGTCTTTAATTTTTGGTTCTAGATTTAACACTTCATTCATCCGTTTAGCTGATGCCTGAGCTCTAGGCACCATAATAAAACTCATAGAAAGCATAATGAGTGCCATTAAAATCATCATCGCATATTGAATGAAGGCGATCAGATTCCCGACTTCCATCTGTCCGGCATCAATCCGATTAGCGCCAATCCAGACAATGCCGATATTCGTGAAGTTCATGATGATGAGCATAAAAGGAAACAAGTACGCCATTAATCGATTGACCTTAAGGCCAGTATCCTTATACGATGTATTGGCTTCTTGAAAACGTTCCTTTTCGTCATCTACTCGGTTAAACGCACGAATGACCCGAATGCCTGAAAGCGACTCTCTCATAATTAAGTTCAGCCGGTCCGTTTTTTTCTGAAGCTGTCCAAAGAGGGGGATCGCTTTTCTTGACACCAAATAAATGAACCCGCCAAGAAGGGGAAGAGCTGCTAAAAAGATGAGAGATAACACAGCATCTCTAGATACAGCCAAAATAATTCCACCAACGAGCATAAGTGGCGCCCGTGTCATCATTTGTAAGATCATGATCGTGACATCTTGAACTTGTTTCACATCATTTGTTGATCTTGTAATAAAGGAAGATGTCCCGATTTTTTGAAATTCTTCTAATGAGAATTGTTCGACATGCACAAACAGCTGTCTTCTCATATCACGCCCGAAGCCTAGAGCTGTCTTAGATGACAAGTAGGACTTCCAAATCGTGAGCAAGATGGCAAGTAAAGAACAAGCCACCATCCAGCCCCCAACCTTCCATATATAAGCGACATCTCCTTGGACGATCCCGACATCAACGATATCTGCCGTAAGCGTCGGTAAATACAGCTGGAGCATACTGCTTAAAAAGGTGAGAATTACAATGGACACAACGGATAGCCGATAGGGCTTTAAAAACGATAAAATTGATTTCATACGATTACCTTTCTTCCATATAGTCTGTTGTTCTGTAACTCATCATATACAAAGAGGGATTATTTCTACAAATGAAATGTCTTGTTTTAATGAATTATTTATATTGTTCAATTTTTGAAAAGAAATCCTTTACAAACATATAAAAATCATGGGCAGAAGGAGACATCTCTCTCGATTTAGAAGCAATAATTCCGACCGTTCTCCTCACTTGAGGGAAATCAATTGGAATTTTCACTGTAAATCGCGGTGTTGTTTCATAAAAGGCACTTTCGGGTAATAAGGTAACGCCCATACCCGCTGACACGAGACCTTTAATGGCATCCAAATCTTCTCCTTCAGATGAGATAGTAGGCTCATAGCCAGCCTGCTTACAGGCATCAACCGCAATTTGTCTCAGCACATATCCTTCAGGAAACAAAACGAAATGGTCTTTTCTCAAATCACTTAAATGAATACTTCTTTGCCCGCTAAAGGGGTGACTAATAGGCAAAAGGGCATAAATGCTTTCGGAAAACAAGATATTTCCTTCTATTTGAGGATCGTTTGTCGGGACGGGTCCTAAAAAGGCAAGATCAATGTCTCGATTTTTAACAGCTTCAATCAGAAACTTATAGGAACCTTGCCGAAGTAAAAAATCGACCTCTGGATATTCCAGCTTAAATGCGGAAATGACAGAAGGGAGCACTTGGCTTGCTAGACTTGTAGGAAATCCAATGTTCACTGTCCCTTTGTGTGGGTCTAAGTATTCATCAATTTGTTCTTTGGCGTAATCTATCGCTTTTAGGGCGGTTCTGACATGGTCCAAAAATTGTCTGCCGATTTTCGTTAATTTGATATTTCGTCCTTCTCGTTCGAATAAAGCCACTCCAAGTTCTTCTTCTAAATTGGCAATCTGCCGGCTGATGGCAGATTGGGCAACGTGTAAGTTTTCAGCCGCTTCTGACACGTGTTCACGGTCAGCAACTTCTACAAAATAACGTAATTGACGAAGCTCCATTTTTGCACTTCACACCCATCTATCTCAAAAAGAGATTGTTTTGATCTAAATTATATATTGTTTATATCAATTTGAAAACTTAAAATAAGTTACAGAGTTTGTGAGATTTTATTACTGTGAAAAAACGGATCTTTTAAACGGGGGAGAGAAACGATGACTTATAATCAACTACCACAACCACAAGGTCTCTACCGTCCTGAATTTGAACATGATGCATGTGGAATCGGACTGTACGCCCATTTAAAAGGGGAGGCGACACATAGCATCGTCAAAAAGGGATTGCAAATGCTGTGCCAGCTTGATCACCGCGGCGGGCAAGGCAGTGATCCGTATACAGGTGATGGTGCCGGCTTAATGGTACAACTGCCAGACGCTTTTTTTAGAAAGAACTGTCAAGACTTTGCACTTCCTGAAAAGGGCCGTTACGGGGTAGGAATGGTGTTCTTTTCAAAAGATGATGATGCCAAAACGCGTCAAGCGATCGAACAAAAGATCAACGGCTTCATTAAACAAGAAGGGCAAACATTAATTGGCTGGAGAACGGTCCCTGTTGATGCTGGGAAAATTGGAACGGTTGCAGCGAAGAGCTGTCCGGTTGTGAGACAGGTCTTTATCGGAGCAAACGACAACATTACAGACCGTTTGTCATTTGAACGAAAACTATATGTCATCCGTAAGCAGGCTGAAAACTGGGGAACAGCAGAGGAAAAACAATTTTACTTTGTCAGCCTGTCGAGTCAAACCATCGTATATAAGGGGCTTTTAACATCAGATCAAGTCGATGCTTTTTATCTTGATCTACAGGATGAAACATTTGTTTCTGCATTTTCACTCGTTCATTCAAGATTTAGTACAAATACATTCCCGACATGGGAACGAGCGCATCCAAACCGTTACTTAATTCATAACGGAGAAATCAATACATTAAGAGGAAACATCAATTGGATGAGAGCAAGAGAACAGCAATTCGTGTCTGAAGCCTTCGGAGAAGATCTAGACAAGATTTTGCCAGTGCTGAATGCAGACGGAAGTGATTCATCCATTTTAGACAATGCCTTTGAATTTTTCGTGCTTGCAGGGCGTACTCCTGCTCATACAGCGATGATGCTGATTCCTGAGCCGTGGACGGAGAATACGCACATGTCAAAAGAGAAACGGGCATTTTATGAATACCATAGTTCGTTAATGGAGCCGTGGGATGGCCCGACAGCGATTTCGTTTACGGATGGTAAACAAATCGGCGCCATCTTAGACCGTAACGGATTAAGACCTGCGAGATACTATGTGACAAATGACGATCATATCATTTTCTCATCTGAAGTCGGCGTCATCGACACGAATGAAGAAGATGTGAAGTATAAAGACCGTCTTGAACCAGGTAAAATGCTGTTAATCGATTTAGAAGAAGGACGCATTATTTCTGATGAAGAAGTGAAATCTTCGATTGCGAATGAACTTCCTTATCAAAAATGGCTCGATGAAGAAATGGTTCACGTCAATCGCTCTGAAGAAAATTCAGAAAATTCTAGTATAATGAGTGATTTGTTAACGCGTCAGCGTGCTTTCCATTATACGTACGAAGACATTCAAAAGTATTTAATTCCTTTACTCGAAGAAGGAAAGGACCCAATTGGCTCAATGGGAAGTGATACACCGCTTGCTGTGTTATCAGATCGTGCACAGTCGCTGTTTTCTTATTTCAAACAGCTGTTTGCTCAAGTGACGAATCCGCCGATTGATGCCATTCGTGAGCAGCTTGTTACATCGACCATGACTTGGTTAGGTGCAGAAGGAGATATTTTACATCCAAATGAATATTCATGCCGAAGAATTAAACTTTATACACCTGTTTTAACAAGCGGGCAGTTCAACGGCTTGAAAACAATTGTTCATAACGCCTTTAAAAGCAAAACGATTCATACACTTTTCACTGATGACCTAAAACGAGGTCTTGATGCGATGTTTGAAGAGGCAGAAAAAGCCATTCGTGAAGGGGTATCTTTACTAATTCTTTCCGATCGTGACATGACGGAAGAAAAAGTGCCGATTCCACCACTTCTTGCATTGAGTGCACTTCATCAGCATCTTGTGCGTCAAGGCTTACGAACAAAGGTGAGCTTAATCGTCGAATCTGGAGAAGTAAGAGAGGTTCATCATTTTGCCGCACTGATTGGCTACGGTGCAGATGCGATCCATCCGTACCTCGTTTACGAAACATACAAACAGCTTATTGCTGAAGAAGCGATTGCGATTAGCTTTGATGAAGCTGTCACAAAGTTTGGGAAAAGTGTGACTGAGGGCGTCGTTAAAGTAATGTCTAAAGTGGGAATTTCCACTGTCCAAAGCTATCGAGGCGCACAAATTTTTGAAGCAGTCGGCATTAGTGAAGATGTCATCCAGGCGTATTTCACAGGAACAGCTTCTCAGCTAGGCGGTATTGATCTTGACACCATTGCAAGTGAAGCAAAGCTTCGTCATGAGGCTGGGTATCAGGCATCAACTGATCAAACGCTAGAATCAGGCAGTGAGTTCCAGTGGAGAAAAAATGGAGAGCATCATGCCTTTAATCCAAAAACCATTCATACCCTTCAGTGGGCATGCCGCAACGAAGATTATGATCTATTTAAGCAATATACGAAGGCGGCGGATGAAGAACGAATTGGTTTCCTTAGAAATCTATTTGCTTTTCGTTCAAAACAAAAGCCAGTTCGTCTAGAAGAAGTTGAATCTGCTGAATCCATTGTACGCCGCTTTAAGACAGGTGCGATGTCATTTGGTTCACTAAGTAAAGAAGCGCATGAAGCACTAGCGATTGCGATGAACCGAATTGGCGGCAAAAGCAACAGCGGAGAAGGCGGGGAAGACCCTGCACGCTTCACAGTAGATGAGCACGGGGATGATCGCAGAAGTGCGATTAAACAAATTGCTTCTGGCCGCTTTGGCGTGAAAAGTCATTATTTAGTCAATGCAGATGAACTGCAAATTAAAATGGCGCAAGGTGCAAAGCCGGGAGAAGGCGGACAGCTGCCAGGAAATAAAGTATATCCTTGGGTTGCAGACGTCCGTGGTTCTACGCCAGGTGTTGGCCTA
>NZ_JBPAFI010000001.1:85974-105948 GCF_050864245.1 Bacillus sp. XT-4 | reverse complement strand
GATCCATGATTTGAAAAACGCAAACCGTGATGCACGCATCAGTGTCAAGCTAGTTTCTAAAGCTGGCGTTGGTACGATTGCAGCAGGTGTCGCAAAAGGGACAGCGGATGTCATCGTAATTAGTGGATATGATGGCGGTACTGGAGCTTCTCCGAAAACAAGTATTAAACATACAGGACTTCCTTGGGAGCTTGGATTGGCAGAAGCGCATCAAACCCTTGTCTTAAACGGCCTTCGAGAGCGAGTCGTTCTTGAAACGGATGGCAAATTAATGACAGGACGCGACGTTGTCATGGCTGCGATTTTAGGAGCAGAAGAATACGGCTTTGCGACAGCTCCACTTGTCGTATTAGGATGCGTCATGATGAGAGCATGTCATTTAGATACTTGCCCAGTCGGTGTCGCTACTCAAAACCCGGAACTTCGCAAAAAATTCATGGGTGACCCTGATCACATTGTCAACTTCATGATGTTTATTGCAGAGGAAGTAAGAGAAATTTTAGCTGAACTTGGCTTTACATCAATGGATGAATTGATTGGGCGTACAGATGTTTTATCAGTAAGTGAAAGAGCAAAAGCACACTGGAAAGCAGGACAGCTGAACCTTGAAACCCTGCTTTATCAGCCAGAGGGAGCACGCACATTCAGAACGCCACAAAATCATAAAATTGATGAATCACTGGATATGAATGAGATTCTCCCTTATGTACAGGAAGCGCTCGATCATCAAACACCGGTTGATCTGTCACTAAACATTCGCAACATTCACCGTGTAGCTGGAACGATTACGGGCAGTGAAGTGTCTAAGCGCTACGGCGAAGAAGGTCTGCCAGAGGATACGATCACACTTCGGTTCACTGGTTCAGCTGGACAAAGCTTCGGCGCATTTGTTCCAAAGGGGATGTCCTTATATTTAACAGGTGACTCAAATGACTATATCGGCAAAGGACTCTCTGGAGGCAAAATTGCTGTCAAAACATCTGATCACTTTGTACAAAATGGACATGAGAACGTGATTGTCGGTAACGTTGCATTTTACGGCGCGACAAGCGGAAAAGCGTATATTAACGGCCGTGCAGGTGAACGATTTGCGGTTCGTAATTCAGGTGTCAATGTGGTCGTTGAAGGAATCGGTGATCACGGCTGTGAATACATGACTGGCGGACGTGTTGTCATTTTAGGTGACGTCGGGAAAAACTTTGGCGCAGGGATGTCTGGCGGTATCGCTTACGTGCATACATCTGATGCAAAACAGTTCAAAAGAATGTGCAACATGGAAATGATCATGTTTGAAAAACTCACAGATCACGAAGAAGAACAAGAAGTGAAGCAAATGATTCAGGAACACCTTGATTATACAAACAGCTCAAAAGCAGCAGCGCTTCTAGAGAACTGGGCACAAGAAAAGAATCAATTCATTAAGATCATTCCGAGAAATTACAAAATGATGCTTCAAAGCATTGAGGAACAAAAACAAGCAGGCCTCAGCCACGAGGAAGCTGTTATGTTCGCATTTGAAGCAAACACAAAACCGAAAAATAAAGAAACGGCAAACGGGCAAAAAGCAGCCCTCGCTCATTAAGAAAGGGGAGAGGACAATGGGCAAAGCAACAGGTTTTATGGATTATAAAAGAGAAAAGCCAAATGAACGTGACCCTCTCACTCGTCAAAATGACTGGAAAGAATATTCAGCTCCTTATACAGATGAGGTATTGAAACAGCAGGGTGCTAGATGTATGGATTGCGGAACACCGTTTTGTCAAATTGGGATGGAGATCAGGGGCGGCGTTTCTGGCTGCCCGATCTACAATTTAATTCCAGAATGGAATGACCTTGTCTACCGGGGCAGATGGAAAGAAGCGCTTGAAAGACTGCAAAAAACGAACAATTTCCCTGAATTCACTGGGAGAGTATGTCCAGCACCTTGTGAAGGCTCATGTACCGTCGCGATCAATGATCCAGCAGTATCGATTAAAAATATCGAACGGACGATCATTGATAAAGGCTTTGAAAATGGCTGGATTACACCAAGAATTCCTTCAAGTCGTACAGGGAAAAAGGTTGCCATTGTTGGATCAGGACCAGCAGGACTGGCAAGTGCAGACCAACTAAACCAAGCAGGCCATGCTGTAACCGTGTTTGAACGATCTGATCGTCTTGGCGGATTGCTCACTTATGGTATTCCGAATATGAAGCTCGACAAAGAAGTCGTTGAGCGCAGAGTTAAACTGCTAAGACAAGAAGGCATTGACTTTGTGACCAATACAGAAATTGGTGTGGATATCACGGCTGATGAACTGAAAGAGCAATTTGATGCGGTTATCCTTTGTACAGGTGCACAAAAGCAGCGTGACCTGTTAATTGAAGGCAGGGAAGCAAAAGGGATTCACCTGGCAATGGATTATTTAACACTCGCAACAAAAAGCATGCTTGATTCAGGATTCAAAGATAAAAACTTTATTGACGCAAAAGGGAAAGACGTCATTGTGATTGGCGGAGGAGATACAGGTGCTGACTGCGTTGCAACTGCACTTCGCCAAAAAGCAAAAAGTGTTGTTCAATTCGGAAAGCATCCAAAGCTTCCAGATACACGTGTAGGGGATAACATGTGGCCAGAACAGCCTTATGTCTTCTCTCTAGATTATGCTTACGAAGAAGCACAAGCAAAATTTGGAGAAGACCCGCGGCAATATTCGATTCAAACCACAAAGATTGTGGCTGATAAAAATGGGAAGTTAAAAGAGCTTCATACCATTCAAATGGAAAAGGTGAAAAACGAGCAAGGGAAGTTTGAATTTCATGAGATTCCAGGAACAGAGAAGGTATGGCCAGCTCAGCTAGTCTTTATTGCGATTGGTTTTGAGGGAACTGAACAGCCGCTAGTGAAACACTTTGGCGTGGACAGCAAAAACAATCGGATTGACGCAAAATATGGGGAATATACAACGAATGTAGAAGGCGTATTTGCAGCGGGAGATGCAAGACGCGGTCAAAGCTTGATTGTCTGGGCAATTAACGAAGGCAGACAAGTGGCGCATGAGGTAGACCGTTATTTAATGGGGAGTTCGGTTCTGCCAAAATAGGCCAAACAAAGGGTGTTTACCATATATAGAGAAAAGCCATGACCAAAGAGTGGTCATGGCTTTTTATGATTCAGACATGGTTGGCTGGATAATGACTTTTTTACGTTTGAACTGGGAGACAACCAAACAGAGGAAGACAGCAAGAACAAAAAGAGAAATGGTCAAAAAGCCAAATGTATAGGAGCCCGTCATTTCTTTTAAACTGCCAAGAACGTTTGGTAAAAAGAATCCCCCAATGCCTCCTGCAGCCCCTACAATTCCAGTCACAATCCCAATTTCCTTATGAAACACTTGCGGCACAAGCTGGAACACCGCCCCATTCCCCATACCAAGACACATCATTCCGACAAATAAAAGCGCAATGACCACTGGTAAAGCAGGTAGACTACTCACTGCCCCTAAACAGATACCAATCAAAGCAAATAAACCGAGCAGTACTTTCATCCCGCCAATTTTATCGGCAATCAAACCGCCAACTGGCCGAAAGAAGCTGCCTGCCGCCACACAAAGCGTCACAAAATCACCGGCATGAATTTTTGAAATAGCATATTGGTCCACAAAGAAAATACTCAAGAAACTTGAAAGTCCGACAAAACCACCGAATGTAATTGCATAAAGAAGACAGAAAAACCACGTTGTCTTTACTTTAAAGACTGAAAAATAGGACCGAAGCGGCTGAGGGGCCGGCTGGTTTGGTGCATCTTTTGCTGTGAAAATAAAAAACAAAAAGACGAAACTTAAAGGAATAAGAGCGAGCCCCATCACTGTATGCCAGCCATACATCTCCGCAAGCCTTGGTCCAAAGAGTGTCGAGATCAGTGTTCCGCTGTTTCCGGCGCCGGCAATTCCCATCGCTACCCCTTGTAAATGAGGAGGGTACCAGCGGCTTGCCATCGGTAAAGCGACCGCAAAACTCGCACCTGCAACCCCTAATAAAATCCCGATCAGTACTAGCTCTGAAAGGGTTGTACCACCGAAAAACCCCCATATAAGCGGAATGGTGGTCAAAATCATGCCCATCATCGCTGTTTTTTTAGGTCCCATTCGGTCTGTTAATAGGCCTAGCACAATTCGAAAAAAAGATCCGGATAAAATCGGAATGGCTACAATCATGCCTTTTTCTATTGTCGATAAGGCAAAATCTTGTGCAATAAAAGCACCGAGTGCCCCCAGCAAAACCCAAATCATGAAACTCACGTCAAAATATAAAAATGAACCAAACAATGTCTTAGGATGACCACTAGAAGTCAATTCTGAGAGTTTCACAAAACCACTCCTTTATTTTGAATTTTCTGACTTAAAGATAGCGAGTTGATAGAAGGAATGGAAGTATTGTGTTAGAAAAAATGACATGGATAAACACTTTTTTACAAATGTGTGCCATAATCTAGGCAAACATTGCTTTGGCGCAAAAAGCTAGAAAGGTTGATCTCACATGGCAAAACGTAAACTCGTGTTTATCGGAAACGGCATGGCGAGTATGAAATGTATCGAGCATATCGTAAAGAATCAGCCAGAACGCTATTCCATCACGATCATTGGAAAAGAGAAGCACCCGGCCTACAACCGAATAAAACTTTCATCGGTTTTACAAAAAAGTGAATCATTGTCTCAAATTGAACTAAAGCCAAAAGAATGGTACACCAAACATGACATCACCATCCAAACAGGCGAAGCAGTTGTCCACATCGATACAAAGCGTCAATTGCTCATGACAGAAGCACGCCGGAATATCCCGTATGACAAACTGGTTATCGCCACAGGCTCATCGCCTCATTTTCTACCTATACAAGGCGTATCCAAAAAAGGGGTCTATGCTTTTCGTACGATTGACGATTATGAGGCCATTTACGCTGATTCTTTACGCTATGAGCGTGCAGCAGTCATTGGAGGTGGTGTACTTGGTGTGGAAGTGGCCGCTGGTTTACAGATCGCTGGACTGAAGACAACCTTGATTCATCACACGGATTGGCTTATGCAACGCCAATTAGATGAAACCGCTGCAGGGCTTTTGTCTCAACAATTAAGTCGCAAGGGGATTCAGGTAAAAACAAATGCTCATACGATTGCATGTTTAGGAAACGAGAGAGTAGAAGGCGTTCTGTTAAAAAGTGGAGACATCGTGGATGCTGATCTCGTGGTTTTCACAACAGGGGTCCGTCCGAATATAGAGCTTGCAAAACAGCACGGCATTCATACAAGAAAAGCCATTGTTGTAAATGATGTCATGCAGACAAACGTTGAGAATATTTATGCTATTGGAGAATGTGCAGAGCATAAGGGAATGGTGCACGGTCTTGTGCAGCCTATTTATGAACAAGCAAACGTGCTTGCGAATCATTTATTAGATGAACTGGTCACGAATTTACCTCCTGCCATTTATTCAACAAAATTGAAAGCAAATGACATATCTATTTATTCTGCTGGCAGTATTGTAAACCGATCCCCCTCCGCTTCAGTGGTGACTTACTTAGATGAAGAACAAGAAGTATATAAAAAACTAGTGTTTGAACATGATGTGCTCACAGGCGTTGTATTAGTTGGTCAACTTGAGAGAGCTGAGCAGCTTTTGCAGGATGTAAAAGTGGGGCGTGATAAAAGCGTAGTCATGAAATCACTGAATGAAGAGCAGATATCCCCTTTAGATTCATTAAAAACAGAGGATCTCATCTGCCAATGCCACACGGTGACGAAGGGAGCGATATTCAAAAGCATATCGGTCCATCAGCTGACAAATTTAGAAGAGATAAAAAAACAGACAGGGGCCGCAACGGGCTGCGGAGGCTGTCAAGAGCTTGTTCGTGCCTGCTGCCATGTCTCATCAAATCAGCTAACGGAAGCACTGGACACGTTTTGCTCGTGCACAAATGTAGAGGAAGAGACCATTTTTTCGTATGTAAAAAAGCAGCAGCCGCTGAATGAAGAGCAAGTAAGAAGACAATTTGATTGGATGACAGATAACGGCTGTGACAAGTGCCGAGCAGCCATTCCATACTATCTTGAGCAGTTTCAAGATCTTTTCGTAAAAGACAGCCCATCAGATCATGAGCACATACTAATGCCTCAGTTATATGGTGGCCGTCTTGATCTGACATTTTTACAGATGATAACCGGATTATTAGAGCAAAAGCAAATTCAGCACGTAGAACTAACGGAGAATAAACGAATTCGGCTGATCGGTATTTCACAAGAGGCCGACCATATTGTAAAAGAACATGGACACATCATGCCACAAGAAAGCAAGAGACTTTCTCATGTTCTATCATGTGATTGTCGTCACGATCCATCTGTCACAACACTTGTCATGGAGATCGAAAGACAACTAGAAAACACGCTTTTACCTGCAGTCACATCGATTCATATCGCTGGTCCTTCCTGCGTATGTCATTTCAGCCCCATCTATGACATCTGCATCAAGAAGCAGCTGGATGAATGGGACATTTATATAGGAGGCAGCATACGTCAACCTAAGGCAGGTCAGCTTTTTTATTCTGTGAGCCGAACGGATGAGCTGATTCCTTTTTTAAAAGCACTGCTTGAAGACTATAGAAAACGTGCATATTTTCAAGAATCTATTGGAGACTGGATCCAAAAAAACGGCATCATTTCCATCCGAGAAAAATTGCTCGATGAGGAAATGAGAGAAGAGCTCTGCGAGCAATTTGAGCAAAGTAGACAAAAGGGTGTGAATGTATGAATCAATCTTTTTTACAATATGTGCAGCAAACATCAGAGCAGCAAGAGCGAAAAAGGGTGTTCCCATCTCAATGTCCGTTTTGCAGTATGCAGTGCAAAATGCAATTAGTCGAGCAGCACGCAGAAGGGCGAACACGCTACCAGACGATAGGTATTCATAATCCAACCACGTTCGGCAGGATCTGTATGAAAGGGCAGCATGCCCACCAGCACGCACTGCACAAGGAACGATTGAATCACCCCCTCATCAAAAGAAACGGTCAATTTGTCAAAGTGACTTGGCAAGAGGCACTTGACGAAATCAAAGCACGCACTCAAACCCTTCAGACGGAACATGGGAACGATGCTATCAGTGTGTATGGTAGTGCATCGATTACAAATGAAGAAGCTTATTTACTCGGAAAATTTGCAAGGGTCGCCCTTAAAACGAAATACATTGATTACAATGGAAGACTGTGTATGTCTTCAGCAGCAACAGCAGCTAACCAAACATTTGGACTTGATCGGGGTCTAACCTTTCCGCTTCGTGACATCAAGCATGCCCGGGTTTTACTATTGGTTGGAACCAATATAGCGGAATGTCAGCCGACCCTCATACCGTATTTGGAAGAAGCTAAAAAGAACGGGGCATTTCTCATCGTGATCGATCCGCGAAAAACAGCAACAGCCAAACTAGCTGACTTACATGTCAGCTTAAGGCCTGGGTCAGATGCTGCACTCGCAAATGGAATCTTACACGTCATGCTTCATGAACAGTTACTAGACGAAGAATTTATTAAAAAACGAACATCAGGTTTTCAAGAAATGAAACAGCATATTTCACACATGTCCCTGCAAGACATTACGCAGCAAACCGGTGTATCGATGAAAGTCATTCAAAAAATAGCGAGAAAATTCGCCCGCGAAAAAACAGGCATGATTCTGACTGCAAGAGGCATTGAGCAGCAAATAGACGGGACAGCATCCGTTCGTAATTTCCTGAATATTCTGCTTGTTACTGGGAAGATTGGCCGGATTGGGTGTGGCTATGGTGCCATTACTGGGCAAGGAAATGGACAGGGTGCAAGAGAGCATGGACAAAAAGCAGATCAGCTTCCTGGTTACCGTGATATCACAAACCCAGTACATAGAAAAGAAATGGCCGAAATATGGAAGATCGATGAAAAAGAACTGCCTGGAAAAGGTGTATCTGCTTTTGAAATGTTTGAAAAAATGCAGAAAGGAGAGATAAAAGCGCTCTTTTTAATGTGTTCTAATCCTGTTCAATCAGGTCCGCATGCAAGCTTTATCAAAAAAGCCATCGAGCAGCTGTCCTTTTTTGTCGCAATTGATTTATTTATCTCTGAGACGGCTGCACTCGCAGATGTTATTTTACCAGCTTCGTCATATTTAGAGGACGAAGGGACCATGACGAACATAGAAGGACGCGTTACGCTGAGAGAAGCAACCTATCCACTCAAACACCAAAGAAAGCACGATTGGCAAATCATTTGTGAAATAGCAGCAGTATTAGGCAAAGGCGGCTCTTTTTCTTTTTCATCTGCAGAAGACATCTTTGAGGAATTGAGAACAGCAACGAAAGGAGCCAAAGCCGATTATTCCGGTATGACCTATGACAGGTTAAGGAAGACGCAAGGCATATTATGGCCCTGCTCTCATTTGGAAGACCGAGGAACAGAAAGACTATTTGAGCATCAATTCTCACATCCTGATAAATTAGCAAAATTTGCAGTCGTTGCACATGGACAACAGGGTGCAAAAGAACCAGTCAGTCCAGAATATCCACTCTATTTAACGACCGGCAGGGTGATGGCTCATTACCAAACGGGCGTTCAAACAAGAAAAAGCACCTCTCTTGTTGCCCGGCAGTTTGAAGCTTATGTAGGGCTTCATCCTGACACAGCCGAAGCTTATGGACTTCAGCACGGGGAGCTCGTCACCATCCAGTCAAAACGAGGTAGTGTCATCATGAGGTGCCACATAACAGATAGCATCCGAAAAGATACTGTGTTTGTTCCGTTTCACTGGAATAAACATCAATCAATTAACCTATTAATTGGTAAACAGTTAGATCCACACAGTAAAATGCCAGGTTTTAAATATTGTCCTGTACAGCTGTCAGCCTACAAGAATTGAAAACTATGTGAGAAATTTTAACATGTATTTTCCATCTTTGTTTAGATTATGGTACTTTCTAAAAAACGATCACATGAGGGGTGTTTTTCATGAAAGAAAAACTCGTATTAGTAGGGAATGGTATGGCTGGTATCCGAACGCTCGAAAACATTTTAAAAACAGACAATGAACGATTCGACATGACTGTATTTGGAACTGAGCCGTATCCTAACTATAATCGGATTCTTTTATCGAAAGTTCTCCAAGGGGATACAAAGACAGAGGATATTACGTTAAACGATTGGAATTGGTACAAAGAACATCATATTCAGCTGTTTACAAATGAGACCATTGTGAAGATCGATCCAGACAATCAAACCGTTATGAGTGATCAAGGACGGACCGTGCATTATGACCGTTTAATTTTAGCGACAGGGTCCCTCCCGTTCATCCCGCCCATTCCAGGGAGCGATAAAAAAGGGGTAACAGCTTTTCGTACATTACAAGACACAGAGGAAATGGTCAAAGCATCTATGATGTACAAAAAAGCAGCCGTCATTGGAGGCGGGCTCCTTGGACTTGAAGCCGCGCGTGGTCTACTAAACTTAGGAATGGAAGTGACCGTCATTCATCTTGGCTCTCATCTAATGGACCGGCAGCTCGATCCGGTGGCAGGTCAGCTTCTGCAAGCAGCTTTAGAAAAACAAGGCATGAGCTTTCTATTAGGAAAACAGACAAATGAGATTTTAGGAGATACAAGGGTAGAAGGGCTAACATTTTCAGATGGTTCTACATTAGAGACAGATATGGTGGTCATGGCAGCAGGAATTAAACCGAATCACAAGCTTGCCGAAACGAGCGGCATTGAAGTGAACCGGGGGATTATCGTCAATGATTTCATGGAAACAAGTGTCCCGCGGATTTACGCAGTCGGAGAATGTGTTGAACATAGAGGACAAACGTACGGTCTTGTTGCGCCATTATACGATCAAGCAAACGTGCTTGCGAAGCATGTTTGTGATATGGCCCCGACGCCTTATGAAGGATCTGTACTATCGACACAGCTAAAAGTATCAGGGGTTGATGTATTTTCAGCTGGAGATTTTATAGAAAACGATGAGAAACAAGCGATTAAGATTTTTGACGAACAGCAAGGCATTTATCAAAAACTAGTCTTCCAGCAAAACCGATTAGTCGGCGCCGTCATGTTTGGAGAAACAAGCGATGGACCACGTTTATTCTCGTACATTAGAGAAGGTGTTGATATGTCAGATATGGAAAAAGTATCTGTCTTAACATCAAATGAGCTGGCGCAAGAAAACACGATTGAACAAATGGCAAACGACCATATCGTTTGTGGCTGTAATGGTGTCTCAAAAGGTCAAATAGTGGCAGCTATTCAAAAAGAAGGCCTAACGACTATACAAGAGGTCAAGCAATGTACAAGTGCTTCTCGGTCATGCGGAGGCTGCCAACCTGTTGTGGAAGAGATTTTATGGCACACTTTAGGCGATGATGCAAACCGCACTGCGCAAAAAGAAACCATCTGCGCCTGCACCACCTTATCAAGAGATGAAGTGATTCATGAAATAAAAGAGAAAGGTTTGCAGCATGTCAAAGAAGTGATGAATGTACTTGACTGGGAAACAGAAGAAGGCTGTTCAAAGTGCCGGCCTGCACTGAATTACTATTTAGGGATGATGTATCCGCTTGACTACAAAGATGAAAAAAGCTCGCGATTTGTGAATGAACGAATGCATGCCAACATCCAAAACGATGGTACCTATTCGGTCGTTCCACGTATGTACGGAGGCGTGACAAATGCTAATGACCTGAGAAAAATAGCGGATGTCGTTGACAAATATGAGATACCGCTTGTGAAAATGACTGGAGGGCAGCGAATCGACCTTTTAGGTGTCAAAAAAGAAGATTTACCAAAAGTATGGGCTGATTTAGATATGCCGTCTGGTTATGCTTACGGAAAATCATTAAGAACCGTCAAAACTTGTGTTGGAGAACAATTTTGCAGATTCGGAACGCAGGATTCCATTTCTCTTGGGATCGCACTTGAAAAGAAATTTGAAGGACTTGCCACACCGCACAAAGTCAAAATGGCCGTATCAGCCTGTCCAAGAAACTGTGCTGAATCTGGGATTAAAGATCTTGGCATCGTAGGTATCGATGGGGGATTTGAATTGTATGCTGGCGGGAATGGAGGGACACATTTACGAGCTGGAGACTTATTAATGAAAGTAAGTACAGCAGAAGAAGTAGAACAAATGGCCGCAGCCTACCTTCAATATTACAGAGAAACCGCAAATTATTTAGAGAGAACATCCGCTTGGGTTGAACGGCTTGGATTGAATCATATCCAAACGGTCCTGCTAGATGACAAGAAACGTGCAGCATTAATCGAAAGAATGGACATCGCACTTTCAACTTATGAAGAACCGTGGCAAGAGATTCGAGAGAACGAAACAGAAACAAGACAATTATTTCAAAAGGCAACTGCTTCCGTCTAAATCAATTGAAGGGATGAGATCAGATGACAGTTTCAATTGTAAAAGTTCATATTGGTACAATATCAGATTTCCCGTTGCAGCTAGGGAAAACAGTCGCAGCCGGTCCACTTGAATTAGCTGTTTTTCAAACCTCTAACAAGCAGTTCAAAGCCATTGAAAATCGCTGTCCTCATAAAGGCGGTGTACTAGCTGAAGGAATGGTGAGCGGAGATCATGTCTTCTGTCCAATGCATGATTGGAAAATCAACCTTTCATCAGGAAATGTTCAAGAACCAGATCATGGATGCGTGAAAACATATGAAGCATTGGTTGAGGGAGACGACGTCTTTATTTTACTGCCTTCATAAATGGTTTAGAACCTTCCTTTCCTGTACATGCTGTAAGTACATGCAGTGAGAAAGGAAGGTATATGTGTGCCATTTTTTAATATTTTGATTGAACTCTTTATCGGATTTTTCGCTTTATTTTCCATTACAAAGCTATTAGGGAAAACACAATTTGCACAAATCACGCCGTTTGATTTTATTTCTGCACTGATTTTAGGGGAGATGGTTGGTAACGCCATTTTTGATCCAGAAGTCAGCGTGCTACATATCCTTTTTGCAGTTGCAGTCTGGGGCGTTTTAATCTACACAGTTGAATGGCTTTCACAAAAATTCAAATCCATTCGCGCTTTTTTAGAGGGAAGACCGACTCTTGTGATTGATAAAGGAAAGATTCACTACAATCGATTAAAGAAAAATATGCTTGATTTAAATCAGCTGCAGACGCTGATTCGAGCGAAAGGGCATTTTGCTCTTAATGAAATTGAATTTGCCATTTTGGAAACGGATGGGTCTGTGAGTGTGCTTCCGAAAATGAAATATGCACCAGCTACAGCCGAAGATGTGAACGTGAAAGGAAAAGAAGTCACATTGCCTAGAACGTTTATTATCGACGGAGAGATTTTAAAAAAAGATTTAAAGGAAGCTGGATTTGATGAAGCGTGGCTGAGAGAGCAATTGAAAAAACAGCACATATCCTCCTATAAAGACGTCCTATTTTGTGAATGGATTGAAAATGAAGGAATTTATGCGATGAAATATGAAAAAACATCCACAACCTAACACAGTGGATGTTTTTTTGTGTTTTTTTGTTTTATCACTGAATAGGATCAAAAAGAATACGTCAATGAAAACGTTCACAATATAAGGGGGAGATGTGTGATGAAGTATGGAAAACGACTGCTGATGATGGTATTGGCCTTACTGCTTTTTGACTCAGCTTATGCGCAAGCAGCTGGACACAACCATCAAACAAACCGCGTGCTTATTGTCGACCAAAAAGGAAATGGGACATTTCGAACGGTTCAATCTGCCATTGATGCGATACCAGTGAACAATCAACAGCAAACGACGATATATATTAAAAATGGTGTGTATAAAGAAAAGATTCTCCTTCCGCAAAATAAGCCGTATGTGTCCTTTATTGGAGAAAATCAGTATCAGACGATTCTGACGTATGATGATACAAATGCAAGCAGCGGGAGCACAACCAATAGCTCTAGTACAATGATTCGGGCAAATCATTTTTACGCAGAAAATATCACGTTTCAAAATACAGCTGGTCGAAACGCAGGGCAGGCGGTTGCCCTTTATGTATCCGGGGACCGGGCTGTGTTTAAACACGTACGTGTTCTCGGTTATCAAGATACACTTTATGCCACAGGCACAGGGAGACAATATTATGAAGATTGCTATATCGAGGGCACGGTTGACTTCATCTTTGGTTCAGCAACGGCTGTATTTAAAAGAGCTGAAATAAAAAGTCTTGGAAATGGATATATTACAGCGGCATCCACAACAGAAGCGCAAAAGTATGGCTACGTTTTTATTGATTCCACGTTAAATAAAGGAACGTCTGCGTCTCAATCTGTGTACTTAGGCCGTCCGTGGAGACCTCATTCGGCTGTCACGTTCCTCCAAACAAAAATGGATGAACATATTAAAGCTGAGGGATGGCATAACTGGGAGAACAAAGACAACGAAAGAACGGCTAGATATCAAGAATATGGATCAACGGGCGCAGGGAGTCATGTGGCAAACCGGGTGAAGTGGTCAACGATATTAACAAAAAACGAAGCAAGTCAAATCACCGTTCAAGCCGTGCTTAGCGGAAGCGATGGCTGGAATCCTGAAAAAAGGTAAAAGAGGCTTGTCAGTTTTCGTCAAAGAAAGCTGACTTTTCTGTTTAAAAAACCTTTGAGAACAAACGTTCTTTTGTGTATAATGAACATAATCTGCTAAATTTGGCTGCTTTTCTAAAAAGGAGGGATTGCGTGAAACGTTTCTCACAGGTCATGTTTTTACAACTATGTATTTTGTCGATGTTATTTCTCCCTTTTTCAGTGAAAGATGAACAACTAACAGCTCATGATGATCAATCAAAATGGATCACTTCTTTAGACGAATTCATTCGAACAGCACCTGATTTAGAGGGCGCAATTGCTGGCATCAGCGTACGCGATACTTCTGACACTTCTCTTCTTTATGAACATCAAGCGGACATCCGTCTGACTCCTGCTTCTAATATGAAATTACTCACATCTGCTATCGCACTCGATCTACTGGGTGAAACACACACTTTTCCAACAGACGTTTGGATAGATGGTTCAATTCACAAAAAAACATTGCACGGCAATCTTTATCTCCGAGGCTCTGGAGACCCGACATTGTTAGAAAGCGATTTTGCCGCATTAGCCAAACAAGTCAAAAAGGCCGGAATACATACGATTCGTGGACAGCTTGCAGCTGATGATACTTGGTTTGATGACACAAGGTATTCCATCGATCTGCCGTGGAGTGATGAAGATCAATATTACGGCGCTCAAATATCTGCTCTTACTGCTTCACCGAATGAGGATTATGATGCAGGAACGATCATTCTCGAAGTCAAGCCGGGAAAGAAAGCAGGGCAGAAGGCCAGCTATGAGATGATCCCGAAGACTGACGTCGCTCAAGTTGTCAATCAAGTGAAAACTGTGCCAGAAGGCGGAAAGAAGAAAATATCTTTTAAACGCTCTCACGGTACAAACAAAATTACACTGACTGGGACGATTCCGCTAAAAGCATCCTCGTCTAAACAATGGGTCGCATTATGGGAACCGACAACGTATGCTTTAGACTTAATGAAACGAGCATTAAAGGCTGAGGGAATTCAGCTGAAAGGACCACTCCAAACAAAACAAGTTCCTAAAAAAGCGAAAAAAATCGCTTCCCATACATCAATGCCTTTATCCGATCTTCTTGTTCCGATGATGAAATTAAGCAACAATACACATGCAGAAATTCTGTTAAAAGAACTTGGGAAGCGGGTAAAGAACAAAGGGAGTTTTGACAAAGGGCTTGACGTGCTGAATGAACGTCTTCCTGCCTATGGCATAGATGCATCTATGACTGTGTTGAGAGACGGATCAGGCATATCACCGATTAACCTTGTTTCTGCAAATCAATTCACGTTATTTTTGACAAACATTCAAAAGGAAAAATGGTTTAACACCTATGTCCATGCACTTCCGTTAGCTGGGGCAAGTGAGCGTATGGTGGGAGGTACATTAAGAAATAGATTGAAAGAACCAGCTACACTAGAAAAAGTGCGTGCAAAAACAGGTACACTATCAACGGTCAGCACACTATCTGGATATATTGAAACGCAGAGTGGAAAAACGCTTGCTTTTTCCATCTTATTGAATCATCTCGTTGATGACGAAAAAGGAAAAGAGATAGAAGACCGCATTGTCAGCATGTTAGCTGAGGATCTTTAGACAGAGAAGGAGAACCATCATGACGTTAGATAATAATCAATCTTTAGTAAAAACCATGTCGATCTTTCTAATTCCACTTTTATTAAGCAATATTTTGCAATCAATTGGACAGCTTGTTTCCATTGTGCTTGTCGGTAGATGGATTGGAGAGGATGCAGTAGCTGCGATATCTGCATTCTTTCCACTTTTCTTTTTACTTGTTTCTTTTTCCATTGGGATTGGATCAGGGAGCTCGATCCTGATTGGACAAGCATACGGAGCAAAAAATGAGCAGAGGTTAAAGGAAATTATCGGTACAACGCTTTCGTTTACCTTTTTAATCGGACTTTCTTTAGCTGTCATTGGAGGTTTTTTTGCCACAGATATTTTACATCTGATGGGGACACCTGCAAATATTGTGGAGGAAAGTGCGGCATATGCCAGAATCCTATTCATCTCCATGCCCATCTTATTTCTTTATTTTGTCTATACAACTTTTTTACGAGGAACAGGAGATTCGAAAACACCATTTTATTTCTTAATGATTAGTACAGGAACCAATATTTTATTGCTGCCAATTTTATTATTCGGCTGGCTTGGTTTACCGGCATTTGGTTTATATGGTGCTGCGTATTCTTCTGTGATTTCTACAATCGTTACGTTTATCATTCTTCATATCTATCTTTATAAAACAAAGCACCCGCTGCGCATTGATGCGTCGGTTAGAAAGCATCTATTGATGAAAGGGGATTTATTAAAAACGCTATTAAAGTTAAGTATCCCTTCTAGTATTAATATGATTCTCATTTCTTTATCAGAAATTGCTGTCATTTCTTTTGTCAACGATTATGGATCACAGGCGACCGCAGCTTATGGCGTTGTTAACCAAGTCGTAAGTTATGTACAGATGCCCGCAGTGAGCCTTGGTATTGCTGTTTCTATCTTCGCCGCACAATTCATTGGCGCAGGAAACATGAATCGTTTGAAAGATGTCATTAAAATTGGGCTGGGGCTAAACTTTGCGATAGGCGGATTGATTATTATTTTCGTCTATATTTTCGCACCACAAATTTTATCTATCTTTTTAACAGATCCTGCAACGATTGACATTGCATATAGTTTGGTCGTGATTACCCTATGGAGCTATCTCATTTTTGGAACGGCGCAAATCGTTGCAGCCACAATGAGAGCAAGTGGCACAGTTCTATGGCCGACCATCTTTAGTATTTGTTCCATTTGGCTTGTTGAAGTACCAGTGGCTTATGTGCTATCACACCATACATCGCTTGGGATCAAAGGAATCTGGATAGGATATCCTGCTGCCTTTTTTGTAAACTTATTGCTCCAATACGGCTATTATCGACTGGTATGGAAGAAAAAGCAGATCGTTGCACTTGTCCAATCATAATGTGAGCCTATCATCTGGCATATACATACGAAGATCGATTACTTTGTAGGGGGTCTGATCTTCTATGTTTTTAAATCAAAGAAGTGAGCTCAGTTCGTATGATATCGGTGACTTCACTTATGCCGGACCAGATTTTCAAGTCTTGACGTGGGGAGAAGGAACAACGCTGAATGTAGGGAAGTTTTGTTCCATCGCAAACGAAGTAAAAGTTTTTCTTGGTGGTGAACACCGAACAGATTGGGTCACCACATATCCCTTCAATCAAATTTTCACAGATGCTGCCCATATTGAAGGACATCCACGATCAAAAGGGGATGTGTGTATAGGGCACGATGTTTGGATTGGATATGGAGCAACAATCATGTCAGGAGTACAGATAGGAAACGGGGCAGTCATTGGAGCAAATAGTCTGATTACAAAAGATGTGCCTCCATATGCGATTGTCGCAGGGAACCCGCAGCGGCTCATGAAATATCGGTTTTCTTCGGATATCATTGAAAAACTTCAGTTATTAGAATGGTGGAATTTAGAGTTTTCGTTCATACAGTCTATTTTTCACCTCTTGCAATCTCCTGATATTGACCGTTGTATAAGCGTAATTGAAGATAGAAAAAAGAAAGGCTGACAGAGCCTTTCTTTTTTTCTATCTTCGTTTCACTTAGCTGAGTCTGATGATGGTAAGTGATGCACCGGTTGCACCACCACCTATTAGAATGGCTGTTACAACCGCTCCGAAAAATTGTAATGAAATTGTATTTCCTGCTGTTAAATTGACAATAACTGTATTGCTCATAAAAGTTGTGGATACGGCAGAGGACTGAATTGAACCTGGAATAGCAGTTGATCCATTCAACCATAGCCTTGTGCTCACTAAAAGTGCAGTAGTGGTATTTACTTGATATGTGATATAGTATTTACCTGTTTGCTGGACTGTGAATGTATCATTTGAACCATTCGGCGTAAATCCATTAATATTTTGATTACTTGGTAAAGCAATGTTCGTACCACCAGCAATAGTAATGATTGTAGGACCTGTTGTATTTCCAGCATAAAGTGCCGTATCAGTTGGACCGCTAGCTCCAGTGGCACCAGTGATTCCAGTAGCTCCAGTTGGACCGGTGCCTCCAGTGGCACCAGTGATTCCAGTAGCTCCAGTTGGACCGCTAGCTCCAGTGGCACCAGTGATTCCAGTAGCTCCAGTTGGACCGGTGCCTCCAGTGGCACCAGTGATTCCAGTAGCTCCAGTTGGACCGCTAGCTCCAGTGGCACCAGTGATTCCAGTAGCTCCAGTTGGACCGGTGCCTCCAGTGGCACCAGTGATTCCAGTAGCTCCAGTTGGACCGCTAGCTCCAGTGGCACCAGTGATTCCAGTAGCTCCAGTTGGACCGGTGTCTCCAGTGGCACCTGTTGGACCAGTAGGCCCGGTAGGACCCGTATCACCAGTTACACCAGTCGCACCGGTAGGTCCGGTATCACCAGTTACACCAGTGGCACCAGTAGGCCCAGTATCTCCAGTTACACCAGTGGCACCGGTTGGACCAGTATCTCCAGTTACACCAGTGGCTCCCGTAGGCCCGGTATCACCAGTAGCTCCAGTATCACCGGTTGGACCAGTAGGTCCGGTATCTCCAGTGGATCCAGTAACTCCGGTGGCACCAGTTGGACCAGTCGCACCAGTTACTCCAGTAGCACCAGTAGGCCCGGTATCACCAGTTACACCAGTCGCACCGGTAGGACCGCTAGCTCCAGTGGCACCAGTGGCTCCGGTAGGCCCGGTATCTCCAGTTACACCAGTCGCACCGGTAGGTCCGGTAGCTCCAGTGGCACCAGTGGCTCCGGTAGGCCCGGTATCTCCAGTTACACCAGTCGCACCGGTAGGTCCGGTATCACCAGTTACACCAGTGGCTCCAGTAGGCCCAGTATCTCCAGTATCACCAGTTACTCCAGTAGCACCGGTAGGTCCGGTATCTCCAGTGGCACCAGTAGGCCCGGTATCTCCAGTAGCTCCAGTAACTCCGGTGGCACCAGTAGGTCCGGTATCTCCAGTTACACCAGTGGCACCAGTAGGCCCAGTATCTCCAGTCGCACCAGTAGGCCCGGTATCTCCAGTAGCTCCAGTAACTCCAGTGGCACCAGTAGGCCCAGTATCTCCAGTATCACCAGTCGCACCAGTAGGCCCGGTATCTCCAGTAGCTCCAGTAACTCCGGTGGCACCAGTAGGTCCGGTATCTCCAGTTACACCAGTGGCACCAGTAGGCCCAGTATCTCCAGTCGCACCAGTAGGCCCGGTATCTCCAGTAGCTCCAGTAACTCCGGTGGCACCAGTAGGTCCGGTATCTCCTGTTACACCAGTATCACCGGTTGGACCAGTAGGTCCGGTATCACCAGTTACACCAGTGGCTCCAGTAGACCCAGTATCTCCAGTTACACCAGTGGCTCCAGTAGACCCAGTATCTCCAGTTACACCAGTGGCACCAGTAGGCCCAGTATCTCCAGTTACACCAGTGGCACCAGTAGGCCCAGTATCACCAGTAGCTCCAGTAACTCCGGTGGCACCAGTAGGTCCGGTATCTCCAGTTACACCAGTGGCTCCGGTAGGCCCAGTATCTCCAGTTACTCCAGTAGCACCGGTAGGTCCGGTATCTCCAGTCGCACCAGTAGGCCCGGTATCACCAGTAGCTCCAGTAACTCCGGTGGCACCAGTAGGTCCGGCATCACCAGTTACACCAGTGGCTCCGGTAGGCCCAGTATCTCCAGTTACTCCAGTCGCACCGGTAGGTCCGGTATTACCAGTTGCACCAGTCGCACCGGTAGGTCCGGTATTACCAGTTGCACCAGTAGGTCCGGTATCTCCAGTGGATCCAGTAACTCCGGTGGCACCGGTTGGACCAGTCGCACCAGTAGGACCGGTATCTCCAGTAGCTCCAGTAACTCCGGTGACACCAGTAGCTCCAGTATCACCGGTTGGACCAGTAGGACCGGTATCTCCAGTTACACCAGTAGCACCGGTAGGTCCGGTATCTCCAGTGGATCCAGTAACTCCGGTGGCACCGGTTGGACCAGTCGCACCAGTTACACCAGTCGCACCAGTAGGCCCGGTATCTCCAGTAGCTCCAGTAACTCCGGTGGCACCAGTAGGTCCGTTATCACCAGTAGCTCCAGTAACTCCGGTGGCACCAGTAGGTCCGGTATCTCCAGTTACACCAGTGGCTCCCGTAGGGCCAGTATCTCCAGTTGCACCAGTAGGTCCGGTATCACCAGTTACTCCAGTATCACCGGTAGGCCCAGTATTTCCAGTAACTCCAGTGGCACCAGTAGGCCCAGTATCTCCAGTTACACCAGTATCACCGGTTGGACCAGTATCTCCAG
>NZ_JBPAFI010000001.1:12863-85924 GCF_050864245.1 Bacillus sp. XT-4 | reverse complement strand
CCAGTAGCACCGGTAGGTCCGGTATCACCAGTTACACCAGTGGCACCGGTAGGTCCAGTATCTCCAGTTACACCAGTGGCACCGGTAGGTCCGGTATTACCAGTTGCACCAGTATCACCGGTTGGACCAGTATCTCCAGTTACACCAGTGGCACCAGTAGGACCGGTATTTCCAGTTACACCAGTATCACCGGTTGGACCAGTAGGTCCGGTATCACCAGTTACACCAGTAGCACCGGTAGGTCCGGTATCTCCAGTTACTCCAGTATCTCCAGTTGCACCAGTATCACCGGTTGGACCAGTAGGTCCGGTATCACCAGTTACTCCAGTATCACCGGTAGGACCGGTATCTCCAGTTACACCAGTGGCACCGGTAGGCCCAGTATCTCCAGTGGATCCTGCTGCAGCCAGTAATGTGTAGTCTGGGGAAGTATCTGGTGTACCTGTCGGTGGTGCAGTATTTACTACATACGTACTGCCATTAAAGGTCACTACTTGCCCTACCGGGTAAGTAGGACTTACTACCGGATCAAACGCTTCAATTCCTGTTAATCCTACACCGGTAGGCCCTGTATCTCCAGTAACTCCAGTCGCACCAGTAGGCCCGGTATCTCCAGTGGATCCAGTAACTCCGGTGGCACCGGTAGGCCCAGTCGCACCAGTTACACCAGTCGCACCAGTAGGCCCGGTATCTCCAGTAGCTCCAGTAACTCCGGTGGCACCTGTTGGACCGGTATCACCAGTTACACCAGTGGCTCCAGTAGGCCCTGTATCTCCAGTGGATCCAGTAACTCCGGTGGCACCTGTTGGACCAGTAGCACCTGTTACACCAGTTGCACCAGTTACTCCAGTATCTCCAGTCGCACCAGTAGGCCCGGTATCACCAGTTACACCAGTCGCACCCGTAGCACCGGTAGGACCAGTAGCTCCAGTAACTCCGGTAGGCCCAGTATCACCAGTAGAACCTCTTTTGACAATCTTATTATTTGCTTTTTTTCGTCCTTTTGCTTTAGCACAAGTGCTGTGATGTTTAACAACTTTTTTCTTTTTACATTCTCGTTTAAGAAGAGGGCAATCATCAAATGTAGGTCTATCGTGACGAGATTTTCTGTAATGAGGTTGCCAATCATGATTTTTTCCGCAAAAGGGACATTTGTTATCGTACTGGTTATACAAATTCCCCATCTCCTAAAAGTTAATATTTTATTCTATGTGGAAATTTAAAAAGCGGAATTGAGCTTAATGATATTTTTTAGTTCGAAGTTCATCGAATCAAATCATTTAAAAGTTAAATCGTTTTATGTTATGGTGTTGAAAGAATGAAACTAGTATGATTTTTGAAAGAAATGGGGCAGCATGTATGAGTCAATCAGTTTTACAACACACAGCATATTCCGTGTTAAATTTATCCTCTGTAACAGAGGGGGGCACAATTAAAGAATCATTTGAGCATAGTATGGATTTAGCAAAAAAAGCTGAGAAGTGGGGCTACCATAGATATTGGCTTGCGGAGCATCATAATATGGAAGGGGTTGCGAGTTCAGCAACATCCGTCTTGATTGGACATATTGCTGGAGGGACTGAAAAGATCCGGGTTGGTTCTGGGGGGATTATGCTTCCAAACCATTCTTCACTCGTCATTGCAGAACAATTTGGAACACTGGAGACTTTGTATCCAGGGAGAATTGATTTAGGTCTTGGCAGGGCACCAGGAACAGATCAGTTAACGGCAAGGGCACTTAGACGTAATCTTCATAATGGTGAGGATTTCCCTGAGCAGCTTGAAGAACTTCGTCAATATTTCAAACCGACTGGTCAGATCAAAAAACATGTAAGAGCCGTTCCGGGAGAAGGATTGGATATACCAATTTGGCTTCTTGGTTCAAGTGGTTTTAGTGCAAGGCTTGCAGGAGAACTGGGACTGCCATTTGCCTTTGCGGCACATTTCTCCCCTAAAAATACCATTCCTGCTTTAGAATTATACAGACAGTCATTTCAACCTTCAGATGTGTTAAAAGAACCTTATGCGATGGTTGGTGTGACGGTTTTTGCTGCTGATCAAACAGAGCGGGCTGAATATTTGGCGACGTCTCATTATCAGCGATTTTTGAGCCTTATTCGTAATACACCAGGAAAACTCAAAGCCCCTGTTGAAAGTATGGATGGGTTATGGAGTCCATATGAGAAGGCGATGGTGGACGAACAATTAAGTTCGACGATGATCGGGGATAAACAAAAGGTGAAAAAAGAGTTAGAAGCCTTTATTGAAGCAACTCAAGCAGATGAAGTCATGATTAATTCTGATATGTTTGACCATCAAGAAAGAATGCGTTCTTATGAAATCATTGCAGAGATATTTCAAGAGGAACAAGAAAAATAAGAATAAAAAAAGAACTGCCAAGAGCAGTTCTTTTTTATTTATGCTTTAGTAAACACGCGAAATGGTTGTCCAACTGGCAGTACTGTACGACCAAAATGTGTATTCAGCACAACAGCTGCAGAACCATAAAATGAAAGAAGAGAAATAATCAATTCTGCAATACCAGCCATCGTATGAGTCACATCGTACATCACACCAAACGAGCTTAGGGACAGGCCAATGAATAAGAAATCAATAAAGACGAAAATCAAAAACAATACTTTATGTGTTTCCATTGCACCGATCGTCATAAATAAGCTGAAAATCAAATAACCAATAAAAGCAAAACCTAGTTGTTTTGGGTCCGCAGCTCCCGCAAGCGTTTTCCCAAAAACGCCAGCTTGAATGAGCCAAGTGGTTCCAACACCCATCCAAAAAAGACCGAATGCGCCGAAGGCAGTGGCTCCAAAAATATTATGATGCTTTGAATCTTGTATGGACGCGATCAGCTGCGCGATTCCTCCAAGGAAGATAGCCCAAGGTAAAATAAGAGATGTGCCATCTGTGATTCCTAGTTTTTGTGAAGACGCAACAAGCGTCACCATTGCTAAACCAAACAAACCAAGTGGTGTTGGGTCAGCGATTGATAATCGAATTGCTTGAACATTCTGTTTTTCCATAATGACCTCCTACAATTTGCACTTACAAAAGATACTCGAATTCGATAGAAACGTCAAGCTCTTTTTTAGTAGACACTTGCAACGTCTTCCAAATAAATCTATATTTAATACAATACATCATACATGTGATAGAAAAAGAGGGATGAGAATGAGTAAAGGCTTAGCTGGAAAGACCATTGCCATATGCGGAACAAGAAAAACAGAAGAAATGCGTACACTTGTTGGAAAGCAAGGAGGACAAGCTGTTATTCGTTCTCTTCAGGGCACTGTATTTTTAGCCAAAGAGGAATTGAAGCCAGGCATAGAAACCTTTGTAAAGAAGGGAGCTGACTGGGTCATTTTAACAACGGGTATCGGCACAGACACATTAATTGAAAGTGCAGAAGAGCTCCAGCTTGGAGAAGCATTTATGAACATTTTATCAAGTGCCCATATCGCTTCAAGAGGATACAAAACGTTTGCGGCTCTAAAAAAACACGGCATTCAGCCAGATGTTTCTGATGAAGATGGAACCGTTCGTGACCTCATTTCAAAGTTAGAAGACAAAGAACTTCAAGGTAAACGGGTCATGGTACAGCTTCACGGCGAAAATGCACCAGCTCTCATTGATTTTTTACATCACAAGGGAGCAGACGTTTTGCAGCTCATGCCATATCAGCACACGCCCCCTGAACCAGAGGCGGCGGACACTTTGCTTCAAGAAATGAAAGAAGGGAAGGTCCATGCCGTTTGTTTTACAACCGCTGTTCAGGTTCATGCCTTTTTCAAACTAGCAGAAGAATGGGGCAAAAAAGAAGAACTGCAACATCTATTCGAGCAGCATGTATTAGCTGTAGCTGTTGGAAAAGTCACAGCTGAAGCATTAAAAGAAGAGGGGATAAGCCGAATTCTAGCCCCTTCACTTGAAAGAATGGGTGCAATGATTATGGAATTATCTCAATATATGAAAAAACAATCGACGCACGCATAGAAAAAACGCCTTTCACATGACGAGTGAAAGGCGTTTTTGTTAGATTGTCCGTTTTCGATTTGTGCGAATTTTTTTCAAAACGAAATACAGTACGATGAGAACGATGGCAATGACCATAATTGGTGTTGTATACGTGTGAGCGACACTTTGAATGTGGTCCCATTTTGTCCCAAGCTGCATTCCAAGATAAATAAATAGGATGGACCAAGGGATGGCGGCTAATCCGGTCAAAAGAACAAATTTCAGAAATGGCATCTTTGCAATACCAGCTGGAATTGAGATCGCGTGGCGCACGACTGGGATAAAACGAGCTGTAAATACGACACCCGTTCCATATCGGTCAAACCAGCGTTCTGCCGTGGCAATATGATGCTCATGGATGAATAAATACTTCCCATACTTTGTTAAAAAAGGTCTTCCGCCGTAAAGGCCGATCCAGTAAATAAAGCACTGGGCAAGTGTTCCTCCAATCACCCCAGCGATGACGGCTCCAACAAATCCAATGCTTCCTGTTGACACCATATATCCGCCGTAGGCAAGTACAATTTCACTCGGGATAATTTCAATCATCAGTCCAAGTGCAACACCTGCGTAACCAAGGCTTGTCAGCCAGGTTAAAATTTCATTAAACAAGGTTCCCATTCATTTCACTCTGCCTTTAAATACGAATTTTCTTCAAGCATCCTTATAAGAGCCTATGCTTGTTTTGCTTCTCTCATGAGTATGCTTTGCATATATGCTAGCATGGCTGTCCGCATATCATGACGCATCAATCCAATTTCAGCCGCTGCCTTAAATGAGCCCAGCTTATCACCAACGTCAAATCTCATCCCATCTAATTGTTTTGCATAAATGGGTGATTCATGTGCAATGATTTTCAGCGCATCTGTCAGTTGGATTTCGTTCCCGGCACCTCTCTCAATTCCTTGTAGAATAGGAAAAATCGATGGTGTTAACAGATACCTGCCCATCACGGCTAAATCGGAAGGAGCTTCATGAATAGCTGGCTTTTCCACTAAGTCTGTGACTTCAAACACTTGACCGTCTACTCTAGCTGGTCTTATCATACCATACTTACTGACATCTAGACGATCCACTTGCTGGACGCCAATGACCTCTCTTTGTTTGTCTTCAAAGACTTCCATGAGCTGAGAGAGTGCAGGTCTTTCTGACACCATGACATCATCACCTAAAAGGACCGCAAAAGGATCATTGCCAGTAAAATGACGTGCACATAATACCGCATGTCCAAGACCTAAGGGCTCCTTTTGACGAATATAATGAATATTGGCCATATCCGCAATATGTTTGATTTCAGCTAACTGTTCATTTTTCCCTTTTTCAAGCAACGTGTGTTCTAGCTCAATCGAACGGTCAAAGTGATCTTCAATTGATTTTTTATTTCTTCCTGTGATAATTAGTATATCTTCAATGCCTGATTGAACAGCCTCCTCAACTATGTATTGAATAGCGGGTTTGTCGATAATCGGCAGCATTTCCTTTGGCTGTGCTTTCGTTGCGGGTAAAAAACGTGTGCCTAATCCGGCTGCTGGTATAACGGCTTTTTTGATATTCATTGAATTATCGCTCCATTTCTGATGGTTTATTTTCTGATGGAAACACCCATAGGCGGCTTCCAATAAAAGTGATCATCATGCCAAGAAGGGTACCAATCGCTTTACTAATGAATAATGAGAAACCTGCTTGCTGCATGACATATAAGACAACATAGGTGAGAAGGCACGCTGCGCCGTTGACTGTGGCCCACTTGATCCATTCCCACTTGTCAGCTTTCTTTTTCACTTGGAACGTCCATTTTCGATTCCAAACATAACTGTTCAGCATTCCTGCGGTATAGGACAGGCACTGTGCAAGAAAAGAGGGAACAAAGCAAGCAGTTAAAAAAAAGAAGAACAGAAAGTCAATCATTGTATTGCTAGCGCCTACAGTTAGAAATGCGGCATAGGTCCGAATATTTTTCTTTGTCATGCGAAGGATCATCACCTCCTAGTGTTTGAGTGGGTGTATGAATACTGTACAAAAGCGAGTTGACGAATCAGTGAAGAAAAGATGAAAAAAACATGAACAAGCGATATCTGTTTTTTCACCAGCTCGTGATATAATTTGTAAGATGAAACGAACGGTGGTGCACAGCATGTATTTAACAATTGGAGAAACAGCTGAATACTTAGAAGTATCTGAAGCATATGTTGAAAAATTAATTCAGCAAAAAAAGATTCGTTACGTATTTGACGGGGAATCGTATCTCATTTATCAAGGGCAGTTTCAAACCCATATGAAACAGCTAGAACAATATAAAGAGCTCATTCAAGACATCTTAAATGAACCAATCCCTGAGGACCCGGACGTAAAAGATGAAGATTAAAAAAGACTGTACGAGAAGGGAGAACCTTTTCATACAGTCTTTTTTATTGGCTGACACCCGTTTGGACAATGTTCATATGACAATTCACTTGGACATCTGCATCAGGGTAGATTTTTTGCCATTTCTCCGGTGTCATGGCTTTATCTTTAGAACGATATCTCAAACCAAGTCCAAGTGGATCAATTTTTTGCTTTTTAAAGGATTGAACAAGGTCTTTTCCTTGCTGGGCCACACGCTTCTCCACTTCTTTTTCAACATGCTGCAAGATAGAAGGCGTATCGATTTTTTTTGATTTCATAAATTCTTTCAACTCACCTTTCAGCTTGATATCAATGGTGATATGAGGCTTTTTTGAAAGGTTTTCAGTTGGTTTAATGTGATAAGACACATGTGATTTGATATTTTCAATGACAACATGGGTTTTCTTTGTGTCATTAAATCGAAACTCATAAATCCCATTTTTATGATTTTCAATCATCGCTTTAAACGTAAACGTATCTTCCCCTGGAATATGCCCAACCATTTTTTCTTGATCAAAAAGAGCGACACCTGACACTTTAATAGAGTTGCTTGTATTTTTAATGTAAGGGAGGTAGGCATCCACGCCTTTTGCCATCATCTGATTCATAAAAATATGCTGATTGGTCACAGGTTGATTGCCGTTTCGCATGTTTTGAGCCAGTAAATCTGAAAGATATACACCGATATTTAAGTTGGTTTGATTCATCTTTGTATACAACAAATCTTCAACTTCTCCGCCTACTATGGCAAATACTTGACGGGACCCAATGATCGGATCACGATAAATGTAATTCATCAAATCAATCATACCCACTTCTTTCGCCAGCTTTTCACTTATTAAAATCACGAGTACTTGTCCCATGACAACGGGGAAAGGCGATTTTTCCGACACAAGAAACTGAATATTGCTAATGGTATTTGACTTAGCACTTACAATTTGGTAACTGCCTTGTTCTTCACTTTTGAAAACGGGAAAAACAAAGAAACCCTTCATTTCTCCATCATCCAATAAGTCAAATCCCGCTGCCTGCGAGATACTTAATTCATCTAAGAGACGAGGCTGTGCACAGCTCGTTAAGAAAAGGCTCAATAACATGAGACACACCAGAATATAATGTTTCATGCGCGTTTTTTCACCCACCTTTTTTTCAGCAGCAGCCCAATGATCATACATCCAGTCAATCCATATATGAGGATATATCCGCTATATTCCACCCATTTATTAAACGTCTCAAAAGAGGTGGCCTCGATCAAAAATGAAAACATGACGAGAATGAGAAGGCTGAGAACAATTAACGTCATGCGCTGGCTCGTGTGAAACACTTGTTTTGCCATTCTGCTTGCTGCCCATAATGGAATGGCGATATTTGGAACGATAAGCAAAAGCCATAGCGACACTTCAATAAATTCAAAGCGCTGGATAAACGGAAGTTTGACAATGCTGGTTAATGTCAATGTTGGCCATTTCGTTAGTTCGAGCTGAGCACTTGAGTAGTACGCTATAGAGACGAGAAATACAAGCAAATTCAGGCATGTAGTCAGCAACACTCCCATATGTGCAAATTTTTGCGACGTTTGTGCTTTTTTAATAAAGGGATAATAGACAAGCAATGTTCCAAAACCAAACATGGATAAAGAGGCATCTTTGACCCCCATCATGAGTTGTGAAAATGAATGATCAAACATGGGGAACATAAAGCGGATGTGACTATATTTCATGACATAAAAGCAGATAAAGGTCATCCAGTACGTTAGGACAATGCTAAAGAATGCCCAGCCAGCGATTGTTCTAAATCCGCCTGTGTGAATGTAATAGACGAGGATGAGCAGCACTGATGCAAATAGAAGACCGGGAATTTCTTTAAACAGCCAAACATGGATTACATCCATATAATGAACAAGCACAATCAAAGATAATGAAGAAAAATACAAAATGTAGAGAATGTTGATGAATTGTCCAAGCCATTTACCAAACACAGATTGCGTAATGTCACTAAATTCGTCAGTAGGTGCTTTTTTAAACAAAAAGTAAATGAGGAAGATCATCAAATTGACGCTTGCACCAGCAATTAAAATGGCGATCCACCCATCATTATTAATCGTCCGGACCAGATTCGTCTGGAAATTTAAAATACCAACACCAACTTGATTGGCATTGATCAGAAAAAACACAAAAAAAGGGGATACTTGAAATTTTTCTTTCACAGAAGAAGAGCTCATGCCTTCACTTCCTTATTCATAAAAATCATTTTTCCCCTTACGGCCTTGCTTTGGCTTTTGGCGGTGTATCGTTTCATTTTGCGGGCGTAAATTTTCTGGACGTTTTTTCAAAAAGCGGAGTTGGGGCCGAATCAAACTACCTTTTAAATCGGCCAATCGAAGTGGAAAGATTGGCTCTAAGTAAGGCTGGCCTATAGACGTTAATTTCATTAAATGTGTAAGAAGAAAAGCCCCCATTAGCGAAATCCCTAGCGCTCCCCACACTTGTGCAGCAAAAAGGAATGGGAAACGTAAGAGACGAATGGTTGTCCCCATTTTATATATAGGGGTGACAAAAGAGGCAAGAGCTGATAATGCGACAATAATGAGCAGGATATTACTTGTTAATCCCGCTGCAACCGCAGCCTGTCCGATCACAATACCTCCAACTATCCCGAGCGTCTGTCCGACTTTTGCAGGAAGGCGAGACCCGGCTTCCCTAAGTAGCTCAATCGATATCTCTAAAAATAATGCTTCAATAATAGGCGGAAAGGGCACGAGATAACGTGATGCTACGATCGTTTCTAATAAATCCTTGGGAATCAGTTCATAGTGAAACGTTAAAACAGCTACATACAAAGGGGTTGCAAAAATAGAAAATATCACTGCAAAAATGCGTAACAGCCGAAAGGAGGATGCTGCGATCCAAGACATGTTATAGTCTTCCATTGTAGAAAAATACTCGAGTAAAATTGTAGGTGCAAGCAGGGTATGAGGCGAACCGTCAACCATAATGGCTATTTTTCCTTCCGTTAAACCTGAGGAAACCCTGTCTGGCCGTTCTGTATTTAAAAACAATGGAAAGATTGTATTGGACACATCATAAAGCATTTGCGCAAGATAATTAGAATCTAGAATTTGGTCATAGTCAACATCTTGAATCCGCTGAAGAACGGTTTCAATGTTCTGCGGGTTGGCGATATTCTCTATGTATACAACGGCTACTTTCGTTTGAGAAAGGGTACCAACTGTGTGTTCAACTACTTTAAGGTCAGGAGTGGGCAGCCTGCGCCTAATCAAGTTTAAGTTTGTGTCCAGCCCTTCCACAAATGCTTCCTGCGCACTAATGATTCCGAATTCAATCTCAGGCGGGCCCACTTGTCTGCCTTTCTTTTCTTCAATCGGCAAGAGAAGCGTATTGCCCCAATCTGTCTCAATCCGAACAGCAATACTGCCTCGATGAAGAGCTTCTTCCACTTTTTGAAGGTCCTTCGTAATCACAGCTTGTTCAATTGGGATGTGTTCTTTCAGCTCTTCAAGGGTGGGTGTTAGATGCAATTGTTGAATAAAAGGCAAGATTTGTTCATGAAGGAGATTGCCATTAATTAAAGATCGAAAAAAAGAAATTCTGTAAAGAAAACCTCCGGAACTTGATAATTCATTGATAAAATCAGAAGAGCGCGATAATGCTTCAAATACTGAATTCGGGTCTTTCTGTTTTGATTTGTTTTTCTTCAGCACTTGAACCATCTCCTTCCGCGATTTGCCTCTATTATCCAACCGATCTTCTGAAGATATGCATAAAAAAAGCGTTCAGCTTCATGAACTGGACGCTTTTTTTCCATATTGAACGGCTTCTAATAAAAAGTCAGCCAGATGAATCGCTCTCATGCTAGGCATATGTCCTGCCTTTTTGACGCCTGCTGCCATTTGTAGTTGACAGCCTGGATTCGACGTCACAATGGCAGCTGCAGCTGTGTTGTTCGCTTCCGTCATTTTATGATCTAAAATTTGCATCGACATGTCTGGCTGCAAGATATTGTAGATTCCTGCAGATCCGCAGCAGCGGCCAGCATCTTTCATTTCTTTAAACGTTACTCCTTGAATGGCGTTCATAAGCACCCTCGGCGCCTGTAGTACATTCATTCCATTTCGTAAATGACAGGAGTCTTGATAGGTGATCACTTGCGCTGGCAGAGCCAGTGGCACGTGGCGGTGAAATTCCAGCTCTACAAGGATGCTTGAAATATCGGTTATTTTCTGTGAGAAGGCTTTACTTCGTTTTTGAAAATCTGGGTCATCCTGAAGCAAATGACCGTAATCACTTAAAAAGGCGCCGCAGCCGCCCGCGTTCATGACAATCGCATCGGCATCTGTTTCCTCGAATGCTTCAATATTCCGCTTGGCTAACTGTTTTGCTTGGTCTTTTTCTCCGCTATGACCATGTAACGCGCCGCAGCACGTTTGTATAGGAGGAACGATCACATCGCAGCCTGCCAGCTGTAAGAGATGAATGGTCGCTTTGTTTGTGTTTGAGAAAACTGTATCCATTAAACAGCCAGTAAAAAACGCCACCCGTTTTTTTGCCTGACCAATGGCTTTATATTCATTCAAACGTTTTTTCTTTTTCTTTTGAGGCGGCACCTTTGGAAGTGCCTGTTCCATCAACTGTAAATGGGAGGGAAGCACCTTCAGTATGCGAGTCTTCCTGGCGGCTGTTTGCAGACCAGATGTTTGATAAAATCGAAGAAAACTAGCAGCTTGTCGCATACGACTTTGTGACGGAAAGAGACCTTTAAACACAACACGTCTCATCAATTTGACGGGAAACGATTGTTTTTTATGTTGTTGAATAATGTCTCTTGCATCTTCTAGCAGCTGTCCATACTTGACGCCAGAAGGGCAGACTGGTTCACATGCACGGCAGCCAAGACAAAGATTAAGGGAATGTTCAACATCTTCATCTGGCTCAATGACGCCATCTCTTACAGCTTTCATTAACGCAATTCGGCCCCGAGGGGAGTGCGTTTCTTGTTGTCCAGATTCAATATAAGTAGGGCAGGAAGGGAGGCAGAATCCGCAGCGCATGCAATTAAGCAGCTCCTTTTCATCCATTTGCTCCTGAAACTGCTGCTGGATCTCTTTTTGCTTAGAAGAAGAACTCATGAGACCACCACTCGCTTTCTTGAGGCTTTTCCAAACACTTTATCTGGGTTCATGATATGTGCAGGGTCAAGTGCCTGTTTAATCGCCTTCATTGCAGCGATTCCTTCTTTTTTGACCTTCAGCTCCAAATAGGGCGCTTTCATGAGGCCCACGCCATGTTCGCCTGTAATCGTGCCGCCAAGGGCAACGGCTTTTTCAAAAATGGCCTGAAAAGCAGCTTCTACCCGTTTCATTTCTTCTTCATTTCTTGCATCTGTCGCACAAGTGGGGTGTAAGTTGCCATCACCGGCATGACCAAACGTACAAATGTTCACCTCGTACTTTCGTGCAATGTCTTCGATTGCACGAACCATATTGGCAATTTCAGACCGGGGAACGGTAGCATCTTCTAAAATCGTTGTAGGACTTAATCGAGCGAGGGCAGATAAAGCAGAGCGTCTCGCTGTTAAGAGTGCACTTGCCTCTTCTTCTGAATGTGCAATCTTGACGCTTGTAGCTCCGTGCTGCTCACAGACTTCTGCGATTTTTTGGATATCACGAGCAACAGCTTCAGGGTTGCCGTCCTGTTCAATTAATAACACAGCTTGAACGTCGGTGGGCAGGCCGATGTTTGCAAAATCTTCAACGACTTCAAGGGTCGGCTGATCCATAAATTCTAATGTAGCAGGGATGATACGCTCGGCAATGATGGCCGATACAGAAGTCGCAGCTTCTTCAAGGCTTTCGTATAAACAAAGCATTGTTTGTTTCGTTTCTGGAAGCGGCAGGAGCTTTAGCACCGCTTCTGTGACAATCCCGAGTGTTCCTTCTGAACCAACGAACAATCGAGTCATATCATATCCAGCAACATCTTTTGCAAGCTTTCCGCCTGTTTTGATGATGTCACCATTTGGCAAAACCACTTCAAGCCCAAGGACATAATCCCTTGTCACTCCATACTTTAATCCCCGCAGTCCCCCTGAATTTTCGTTAATATTGCCGCCTAATGTGGAAATTTTCATAGAGCTTGGGTCTGGCGGGTAGAAGAGACCTTTTTCCTCTACTTGATGAATCAATTCCTGCGTAATTAAACCAGGCTGCACCGTTGCGGTTAAATTTTCTTCGTCTATTTCTAATAATTGATTCATTCTAGTAAAGAGAATTACCAATCCGCCCTGAGTAGGGCATGTTCCTGCGCACAGATTCGTCCCTGAGCCTCTTGGGACGATCGGCACCTTGTAAGAGGCGCACAGTTTCACAATTTGCTGCACTTCTTCAGCCGTGTGAGGCCGCACGATCGCATCTGGCATCTGTTGAAAATTTGGTGTCGCATCATAAGAGTAGGCAAGACGATCCGCCTTGCTGTCTTGGACATAGGGCGCACCGACAATCTCTTTTAATTGATTTGAAAATTCTGAATCTAGCATATACAATCACTCCCGCTCATTTAACGTCTCGTTTCTACCAGTATAAAAAAAGAACCGTCACATGACTATAGACGATTCTACAAAATATCAGGCTGTTTTATCGTATTTTTTGTATCATGATCTAAAAGCAGCAAGGCCAAATAAAAAAGCATCGCATCTTGCATACGCTTTGGATCAAGTGTCGTTAAATCCTGGATCCGTTTTAATCTGTAATGAAGTGTATTAATATGGACATGCATAGCTTCTGCTGTATGTTTCAATGAGTAATCCGAAGCTATGAGTACCCGCAAAGTTTTCACTAGTTCAGGATAGGGGAAAAGGGACGCAATCGTTCGATCAAGAAACGCATCTTTTGTTTCCTGACTGATTTCCTCCATAAAAAGTTCAAGTGTCAAATCTTCATCAAACACAATGGGTGTTTCAGCATGCGCCAATTTTAAAGCGCGAAACGCTTGATGAAAGGACTGCTTCATGACATGAGAAGCTGCTGGTTTTCCTGCCCCCATTAAAATCCTCGATGGTGACAGCGCTGTGAGCGCAGCATGAATATGGAACAAGCGCTTGTGCCATGTATCACGACCATCTGGTGTGGCTTGTAGCATGAGCAAAAAACGTGCATGCCCCCAGCGCACAATGATCTCCTGATTGGTGAGTTGCAGTTTGTCCTTCATCAGTTTGTATTGATCCTGCTTCATAAACGATTCGTCTTGACAATCAATGAGAATAGCGACACGCTGCTTGTTGACATCAAGGCCAAGCCGCTGCGCCTTCTCGGTCATACCTGCCGCTGTCTCTGGCAGATGAAGCCAGTCGAACACAAATGCTTCAAGCTGCCGTTCATCTGTTTCCGTTTCTTGAAAAAATTCATGTTCTTGAATGAGCAGCTCCGTCATTTTACGTAAAATGTCGCCAAAAGGGGAGACATGCCTAGGATCACCTGTCATTCCAATGACCCCAATGACTTCTTGTTTAAAATAAATAGGCAGATTGATACCGGCTTTGACGCCTTTCATCTGCAGCACATCATCCTTTGTGAGAATTCGTTTCTGCCCTTCTAAGGATGTGACATATGCTCCTTCATGAAATTGACCAATGCGTGCTGGATCTGTTGCAGCAATAATGGTACCGTTTGTTTGTGTGATGATGATTTCTTCCGTCAGTACCTTTTTGACCTCATCTACGATTTTTTCTGCCAGTGTCATTGTGAGCAAAACGGTCCCCTCCGAGATGTTTCTTTTTCCACTATCATACCATCATATGCTCAGGCATATCTTTCTTTTCATGTGTTATGCTAAAATAAAAAACGCATATGAAGTAGATGAAAGGAGATACAGTCATGTCACTGCAAAATCGCTTACAAGATTTATTGAAAGAAGGGCAGGCGCTCACCGACTTTGAATATAACAAAGCCGCAAGTCAAAATTGGCCGTTAGAAGGGGCAAAAATGACAGAAGAAGCACGCTTTGCTGATGTTTATATAGAACGTGTAGACAAAGAATCGGAGGAAATGATTCAAGCAGAAAATGCTGCCTTTTTAAATACACCTCTTACATACGTAAAAAAACAACAAAAAGAATTCATTTATATCGAGTCGAAGTGGTTTGATGTGGTGAGAGCCGACGGACTTGCCATAGAATGGGATGAAGTATTTCAGACGTATACCGTGTTATTCGGATTGAAGCGTCCTAAAAAAGATACTGGATTACTAAAAGAGATGCTCTCAACATTAAATGGTGCTCAGCTTCAATTTAATGGACAAGACGGGTTATTTGATGTCAACATTCCGCTTCTTGAACTAGAGGACATCAAAGAAGATACACCTTTGATTGGTGTGATCTCAGCAGTGTACCGCTATTTATTCAACTTGCTCATGCAGCTTGAAAATGAATGAATCAAAAAACGGCTCACATTCCTGAGCCGTTTTTTAGAGCAATCCTCTTATGAATTGAGCCTCACCCATCCCGAAGCTCCAATCGGCGTCTCCATTTTCCACGATGGAGATCATCACATCCGTCTTGGCAACCCCGCATTCTTTTTCTACACGTTCTGCGATTTGTGCATAAAGCAGTTCCTTTTGCTCTTTCGTCCGCTGTTTACTGACAACACTAATGACAACCAGATCCTGTGTTCTCTGATAACCAAGCCCAGTGTCTTCGATGATCATTTCTTCAGGGCGGTGCTGATGAACAATTTGATAGCGATCTCGTTCAGGTACCCCAAAGGCATCAACCATTGCTTCATTGCAGGTGTCCAGCAGTTTCTTTAATTCCTCTTTTGAACGGCCTTCTATCACGTCAAATCGTAACAACGGCATCAGGTCAACCTCCAAATATGTGTTTAATATACAATCATAATGTAACCAACACTTCGCCGTTTCACTCTTTTGCGACATAAGAAAAAAGCCAACACATTGGCGCTTGGCTTTTTCGCTCTGGACTAAGGCGTGACAAACTTCACATCATGCTCTTTTCCATATTGAAGGTAATCTTCATTTGGTTGTTCATTCGTCACGACGATGTCTATGTCTTTTAAGTCACAAAACGTGGTCAAGGCATAATGGTCAAACTTACTATCATCGACTAATAAAAAGGTTTTGGCGTTTTTTTCAACGAGCGTTTTTTTAATATCTGTCTCAAGCGGGGAGGAATTCGTGACGCCATGATCAATGGATAAACCAGTTGATGCAATAAATGCTTTATTGACATTGTATGCTTTGAGACGTTCAACACTTTGATAACCAACGAAAGAATTTGTTTTTCGCTCTAGCATACCCCCGGTTGAAAAGATGGTGAGGTGTTCATAAGGCATAGCCTGTGTAATGAAATCCACGTTATTTGTCACAACGGTAATCTGTTTCTCCTTCAAATAGGGAAGCATCTCCAGTGTCGTTGTACCAGAATCAACAAAAATCATATCACCATGTTCAACAAAAGCGGCGGCAGCCTGTCCGATCAATTGTTTTTTACTCAGCTGACGAGTCTTTCGCTCCTGATACACCACCAATGTTGTGTGATTCACAGCGACGCCGCCGTACACTTTCTTTAGCACGCCGGATTCTACCAATGCTTGTACATCTCGGCGTATGGTGTTTTTTGAGACGCCAAAATGCGTCACAAGCTCATCAAGAGAGGCAGATTCCCGGTCAAATACATACTCTTTTATTTGCTGAATACGTTTTGTTTTTATCATGCTACAATCTCCAATCAATACGAATATGCTGATTCTATTATAACAATAATTCCACGTAAAAGATGTCACTGATCAACATGGGAGAATCTAATGATCTTTTTCTCTTATCTTTTCTCATTTTTCATAAAAGCGTATGATAGAGAAAAGAGGATAGAAAGGATATTCACTTCTATGAATGAACACAACATACAATTTTCAAAGCTTGCAAATTTTAGAGAGGTAGGGGGACTTCAAACAACGGATCAGATGGTCATCAAACAAGGAATGATTTATCGATCTGCTGATTTATCACGTCTCACGAAGCAAGACATATTGACGTTCTCAACACTTGGAATTCAAACGATTTGTGACCTGCGTACAAGCTCAGAACGAAAATCACACCCACCAAAGATCATGGAACATGACAAAATTGTTCATATCCCTATGCAGCCTGACAGCATGATGCCTAGCAAATGGACCATGTTTCGTATGCTGATAGCAGAAGGAAAATCTCTATCCTTTACACCGATCATGAAAGATGTATATCAAAGCATGCTCTATGAGCGAAAAAAAGAGATTCAGCAATTGTTTACATTACTGTCAGATGAAAAAAATTATCCACTTATGCTTCACTGTACAAGCGGAAAGGACCGTACAGGCTTTTTATCTGCTCTTATTCAATTAGCAGCGGGTGTGCCGGTGCATACCGTTTTAAGTGAATACATGCGTTCCAATGAAGGCGTGAAAATACTAGTGAAAAGACAAGAACGATTTGTTCGCATGATGAGTTTATATCGGGTGTCAAAAGAACAAATTCAGCCCCTGCTTGGTGTGCAGCAAGATTATCTTGAAGATGTACTGAATGAGATGATGGATACATACGGAAGTGCAGAGCGGTATTTACTAGAAGCCTGCGACGTCCCGAAAGCTCAGCTGCTTAAAATGAAAAACATCTTGCTTACACCATCTGCTGGCATTCCATCACAAAACGCAGAATAAACTTAATATGAGGTGATGCAAAACATGCTGAAAAAGATCAGTATGACGGTTCTGACACTAGTTTTCATGGGTGTCTTCTTATTGATTCCGTCTAGCAGTCTAGCTCGTTCGATGCCAAAAGGGAAGCTTGAGAGCACAAGAGAGATGCGTGCAGTGTGGGTCGCATCGGTTTATAACTTAGATTGGCCTTCAAAGAAAGGACTGCCCGCAGATGAGCAGAAACAAGAGTTCATTCAACTGTTAGACGACATCAAAGCGATGAATATGAACGCCGTCATCATGCAAATTAAACCAACAGCAGATGCCTTTTATCCATCGGAATTCGGGCCATGGTCTGAATATTTGACTGGTACACAAGGGAAAGACCCTGGATATGACCCACTTGAATTTATGATAAAAGAAGCACATAAACGCGGTCTTGAATTTCATGCTTGGTTTAACCCTTATCGAATCACCATGAATCATACCGATCTCAACCGGTTATCAGCCGATCATCCTGCAAAAGCACACCCTGAGTGGACCATCGCCTACGGAAATCAGCTTTACTTTAATCCAGGCATTCCTGATGCTCAGGACTTCATTGTTGACGGGATAGAGGAAGTAGTGAAAAACTACGATATTGATGCGGTGCATATGGATGATTATTTTTACCCGAATAAAATCGCTGGTGTGCCATTTCCAGATCAAGAAACGTATGAAACTTACGGGCAGAAGTTCACTCATATAGAAGATTGGCGAAGAGATAATGTGAATCACTTGGTGCAACAAATCAATGACTCCATTAAGAAAGAAAAGCCGTATGTGAAATTCGGCATTAGCCCATTTGGTGTATGGCGCAACATAAAAGATGACCCAACCGGTTCAAACACAACAGCAGGGATGACCAATTATGATGATTTGTATGCTGATACAAGAGAATGGATACAGCAGCACCATATTGATTATATCACCCCGCAAATTTATTGGAGTATCGGCTTTCAGCCCGCTGCCTATGATGTGCTGACGAAATGGTGGTCAAATGAAGTGAAGGGGCAGCCTGTTCATTTGTACATTGGTCAAGCGACGTATAAAATCAATCAAAACAGTGATCCTGCTTGGTCTGATCCCGAGGAGTATTTTCGCCAGATCGAGCTGAACAGGCAGTCACAGCTCGTACAAGGAAGCATGCATTTTAGTCTGAAAGATATCAATCGGAATCCCTTGAATGTAAAGAAACGATTAATAGAAGAAACCTATAGCAAACCGGCTCTCATACCAGAGATGCCATGGCTTCATCAAAAAGCGCCAAAAAAACCAATCATCCAATCTGTGAAAAAGACAGAGGATGGTGCAGTTTTACAGATACAAAATGATCCGCACTCTAGTGCATCCTATTATGCAGTCTATCGATTGTCGAATAAAGGGACATACGAATTTGTGCAAACGGTCAGAAAAGAAACAGGTTCCTTCACACAAACGAAAGACATTTTAGCCAATCAAAAGAAGAGCTATACCTATAAAGTGACGGCACTCAATCGCCTTCATCATGAAAGCAAACCTTCTACAAAAACAGTAAAATAACAAAGACAGCATAAATGAGGGTTTGCCTCCATTTATGCTTTTTTGCTTTCTCTATTTTTCTACTATTTTTATTTTAATTTTCTGAATTCAATCAAGCTTGGCATGAAGCAGCTATTTCAATAATAAATATGATAGAAAAGCGCCAAAGGGGGAAGCACAATGGATTTTGAATTAACGAAAGAGCAGCAAATGATCCGTCAGATGGTCAAAGAATTTGCAAAAACAGAAATTGCACCACACGCTCAAACAGTTGATGAACAGGCAGCATTTCCCGAAAAAACATTTCAAAAAATGGGGGAGCTCGGTTTTATGGGTATACCCTTTCCAGAGAAATATGGAGGATCTGGAGGAGATACGATCTCGTATGCACTGGCAGTCGAGGAAATTGGAAAACAGTGTGCGAGTACAGGTTTAAGTTATGCCGCAGCGGTTTCCTTAGGCGCAAGTCCACTTTATTACTTCGGGACGGAGGAGCAAAAGATGGACCATCTTGTTCCATTAGCCTCTGGAACAGCGCTTGGCTCCTTCGGATTAACAGAACCAAACGCCGGATCAGATGCAAAAGGAACAAAAACAAAAGCCATTAAAGACGGACAAGAATATGTCATCAGTGGGGAAAAGTGCTGGATCACCAATGCCAATTATGCCAGAACGATTATTGTCACCGCTGTAACAGATCATGATGAAAACGGACGTCCAATCATCTCCGCCTTTATTGTGGAGAAAGGGCAAAAAGGACTGTCAATTACAAACCCATATGACAAAATGGGGGTTCGTGGTTCAGATACGGCTGAAATCATTTTAGACGAAGTGCGTGTACCAGCGCATCATATATTGGGAGACAAATCGAAAGGATTCAAGCAATTTTTATATACATTGGACGGCGGACGAATTTCCATTGCAGCCTTATCTGTCGGAATTGCACAAGCTGCACTTGATGCTTCACTTTCCTATGCAAAAGAAAGAAAGCAATTTGGAAAGACGCTCTCATCCTTCCAGGCCATTCAGTTTAAGCTGGCGGATATGGCGATGCAAATAGAGCTTGCAAGACAAATGGTCTGGAAAGCCGCTTGGCTGAAAGATCAAGGCAAACCATTTACAAAAGAAGCGGCCTATGCCAAACTGTTTGCTTCAGAAATGGCCACAAAAGCAAGTCTTGATGCGGTCCAAATTCATGGCGGAACAGGCTATATGAAAGAATGCGGTGTTGAACGGCTTGTGAGAGATGCCAAGCTGATGGAAATCGGAGAAGGAACCTCTGAAATTCAGCGGCTCGTGATCGCAAGACAGTTGTTAGCGTAATACCTTAATGAAAACGCTTACTATACATGAGGGAGGAAAGCAATGATGTCGATTCACCCGCAAACGATTGGCTCCCTATTAAGAGAAAAAAAAGAACAGCACCCAGCACATGAAGCCGTTGTTTACCCAGAACGTTCTTTACGTTATTCATACGAAGCGTTTTATCAAGAGGTCAAGGCAACAGGTAAAGGTCTCATGGCATTAGGGGTTCAAAAGGGAGATCACATCGCCATTATGGCACCAAATATACCTGAATGGCTCATTCTTCAATTTGCCTGCGCCTCCATTGGTGCTGTTCTTGTCACTGTGAATACCAATTTTCAATCACAGGAACTCGCCTATTTACTCAAGCATTCTGACAGCAAAATGTTGTTTATTGTAGACGGCTTTAAAGAAACGTCCTATGTCAACATGCTTGAAGAGCTGATTCCAGAACTTCAAACCGCCCATCAAGAGGAGATCACTTCCACACAATTTCCTTATTTAAAAAGATGTATCTATATCGGTCAGCATGTACCAAACGGCATGCTCAGCTGGGATCGTCTTCAAGTGGCAGCCAAAAGAACCGAAGATCATGAATGGGAGAAGCGAATGAATGAGCTCACGCCTGATGACGTTATTAATATGCAGTACACTTCAGGCACAACCGGCTATCCAAAAGGCGTCATGCTCAGCCACACAAACATCGTCTGTAATGCGAGTCAGATCGCAGATTGTATGAAATCAACAGAGCAGGACCGTATGTGTATCCCAGTACCGTTTTTTCATTGCTTCGGCTCTGTTCTTGGTGTACTTGCTTGTCTCACAAAAGGGGGAACGATCATTCCACTTGAATCATTCCATCCAGAACGAGTCCTTCAAACAGTAGAAAAAGAAAAATGCACGGTTCTTCACGGTGTACCAACCATGTTCATCGCAGAGCTCGATCATCCAAATTTCCACTCTTATGACCTGTCCACATTACGAACGGGGATTATGGCCGGTTCACTCTGCCCATCCCACGTCATGAAAGCAGTCATTGAAAAAATGGGATTAAGAGAGCTCACGATTGCCTATGGTCAAACCGAAAGTTCACCCGTCATTACCCAAACAAGAACGGATGATTCGTTTGAAAGACGTGTTCAAACGGTCGGACGTGCGCTTCCTCAAATTGAAGTCAAAATTGCTTTACCAGGGACATCAGAAGAAGTGCCAAGAGGACAGCAAGGAGAGCTTTGTACAAGAGGTTACCATGTCATGAAGGGCTATTATAAAAACGAAGAAGCAACAAATGAAGTCATTGATGAGGACGGATGGCTTCATACAGGGGATTTAGCTGAGATGGATCATGACGGTTATGTGAAAATCACAGGCCGGCTCAAAGATATGATCATCAGAGGCGGAGAGAATGTGTACCCAAAAGAGATTGAGGATGTCCTATACACTCACCCTGCCATTCTTGACGCACAGGTCGTTGGTATTCCTGACGAGACATACGGTGAGGAAGCAGCCGCATTCATTCGGCTGAAACAAGGGAGGTCGGTCTCAATTGAGACATTAACGAGCTATTGTCAGTCGCAAATGGCACGCTACAAAATCCCGAAATACTTATTCATTACAGATGAGTACCCAATGACCGCCTCAGGCAAAATTCAGAAATTCCGCTTGAAAAAGCAGGCGCTTGATCTAATAAAGGAGTGAAGGCAGCGATGTTTGAACAAGTATTGATCGCCAATCGAGGCGAAATTGCCCGTAGAGTGATTCGGACATGTAAACGGCTCGGAATCAAAACCGTTGCCGTTTATTCAGAGGCTGATCAGCATGCACTCCATGTGCAAGAAGCAGACAGCGCCTATTATATCGGTGGTGCTAAAGTTTCTGAAAGCTATTTAAACATGGAAGCAATCATTAAAGTTGCCAAACAAACAAATGCTGATGCTATCCACCCAGGGTATGGTCTTTTATCAGAAAATGCGGCATTTGCTGAGCGCTGCCGGAGCGAGGGCATTACCTTTATTGGACCATCTGCACAAGTCATTCAGCAGATGGGAAATAAAATTGAAGCGAGAAAAACGATGGAACAAGCGGGCATCCCAATCGTTCCTGGTGTTTCAGCCCCGCTCCATGATGCAGACGAAGGGGTTCATAAAGCACAGACACTCGGCTATCCCATTATGCTAAAAGCATCGAGTGGTGGCGGCGGGATTGGTATGCAGCTCGTCCGCAACGATGAAGAGCTGCATCGAGCGTTTGAAGGAAATCAAAAAAGAGCACAAAGTTTCTTTCAAGACGGTACTTTATACATGGAAAAGGTGATTGAACACGCACGGCACATCGAAATTCAAGTTCTTTTTGATTCGTTCGGTCACGGCGTTCACTTATTTGAAAGAGATTGTTCACTCCAAAGAAGACATCAGAAAATTGTTGAAGAGGCACCAGCCGTCTGTCTTGAAGAAACTGTGAGACAGCAAATGGGACAGATGGCCGTCAAAGCTGCCAAAGCGATTGGGTATGAAAATGCGGGCACGATTGAATGTTTAGTCGATCAAAACCAGCAATTTTATTTCTTAGAAATGAATACGAGATTGCAAGTAGAACACCCTGTCACTGAAGAAATTACCGGGATTGACCTTGTCGAGGAGCAGCTAAAAATTGCAGCATTAGAGCCCCTGTCCTTCAGCCAAGAGGATATTCATCAAATTGGGCACGCGATTGAAGTTAGAATATACGCTGAAGACCCTGTGACATTTTACCCTTCGCCAGGCACGATCACTCGGCTTTCTACACCTGATGCCCCATATATCCGTCATGAGTCAAGCGTAACGAGCGGAAGTGTCATTACCCCATTTTACGATCCAATGATTGCGAAAATGATTGTGTACGGTGATACTCGAAAACTCGCCATAGAACGATTAAAAGCAGCATTACAAGCATATGAAATAGAAGGGATCAAAACCAATGTACCGCTTTTAAAGGAAATGGCCGAATCAACTGCCTTTTTACATGGCAGCATCACAACCGATTATCTGATGAAAAAAAGGGAGGAAAACCGTTCATGAAAACTGTCACGATACAAATGGCCGGAAACTTATGGAAGCTTCTTGTGAAACAGGGTGATGATGTGCAAAAAGGACAGGAAGTCGCCATCTTAGAATCGATGAAAATGGAGATTCCCATTGTTGCAGAAGAAGCAGGTGTGATCAGTAAAGTGTATAAGGCGGAGGGGGACTTTGTTGACGAGGGAGAGGTACTTTTAGAGCTGACAGAATAGGGGGAAAGCCGCATGGCATTACCAAAAAACGTGCTCATTAGAGAGGTCGGCCCGCGCGATGGCCTGCAAAATGAATCCGTTTGGCTGGACACAATGGAGAAGCGAACATGGATCCATTTACTCGAAGAAGCCCATCTTCCTTATATTGAAGTCACCTCATTTGTTCATCCGAAATGGGTTCCAGCCTTAAAAGACGCCAAACAATTAGCCCAATCATTAAACAAAAAAGAGGATATTACCTATGCCGCACTCATCCCAAATGAAAAGGGGTTAGCTCATTTTTTTGAAGCAAACCTTGAGCTAGGGGCTATGTTTATCTCAGCGAGTGAGACACATAACAAAAAGAATATGAATCGATCTATACAGGAAACATTGCCTGTGATCAAACAAATGACAGCCGATTTAAAAGCAGAAGGACGGCAAACGCGGGCCTATATTTCAACCGTGTTTGGATGTCCTTATGAAAGACAAGTACCGATGGACCAAGTGCTGCGATTAACGGAACAGTTGCTGTCCTTCGGCATTGATGAAATATCACTTGGGGATACCATTGGGGAAGCCCATCCGCTGCAAGTAGAAAGACGGTTAGACCTTTTACTTGAACGCTTTCCTGCTGATAAAATCGCGCTTCATTTTCATGATACGAAAGGAATGGGGCTTGCCAATATTTATACAGCATTAAAAGCCGGCATCACCATGTTTGATGCCTCTAGCGGGGGGCTTGGCGGCTGTCCTTATGCACCTGGCTCCAGCGGAAACGTGGCGACAGAAGACGTGGTACACATGCTTCACAAACTCGGGATCGAAACAAATGTCGACCTCCCTCGCTTGATCAAAGCGGCTGAATGGATTGAAGCAAAAGTGGATCGAACCCTGCCAAGTCACTGTTTACGCGCTTTTCAGTCTCACACTACTTGATAAAGGGTGAATCACATGACATCATTGGTCCATTTTTCAATACAAGATGATCATATTGGCATCATGACATTAAATAGACCAGCACAAGCCAATGCTCTATCAGCTGCTATGCTAGAGGAAATTAACCAAACGATTCAAGAAATCAAACATGATGAAAACATCCGCTGTTTGCTCATGACAGGAGCTGGCGCTAAAGTTTTTTGCGCAGGAGCAGACTTAAAAGAACGGCGATTGATGACAGAACAAGAAGCCAAAGAAGCTGTTCTGACCATTCAGCAAACCTTTACAGACATTGAATCTTTGCCCGTTCCTGTCATTGCCGTGATAAACGGACACGCACTTGGCGGAGGTCTTGAGCTCGCGCTCGCCTGTGATCTCCGCATCGCAAGAGCGGGTGCAGCGCTCGGCCTGCCGGAAACAGGACTAGCTATCCTGCCGGGAGCAGGGGGCACACAAAGACTTCCGCGCCTGATCGGACCCGGGAAAGCGAAAGAAATGATCTTCACAGGCACTTCTTTACGAGCAGAAGAAGCCGTTCAAATCGGACTGATTGAACGTATCTCTACAGTCGATTCACTGATGAATGATGCTATCACATTCGCAAAACAAATCACCAAGAATGGACCGATTGCTTTAAAAGAAGCAAAACAAGCCATTCAATCCAGCCTTGATCACGATTTGCAAACAGGGCTGACGAAAGAATACGAAGCTTATCTGCAGCTAATTCATACAGAAGATCGACTAGAAGGTCTCAAGGCTTTTCAAGAAAAACGAACGCCTCATTACATTGGCAAATAGTAAGAAAGGGGAATGTTTATGATCGAAGAATATGAATTAAATAAACAACGAATTGAAAAGGGCGGGGCAGAACGCTACCATCAAAAAAACAAAGAAAAAGGAAAATTATTTGTCCGTGATCGGCTTCATTTGTTATTAGATGAGGATTCTTTCATTGAAGATGCCATGTTTGCAGAGTGCAAAGATGAACATTTACCAGCAGATGGTGTCGTCACAGGAACCGGGCGTATGAATGGGCAGACTGTTTGTGTCATGGCAAACGACTCTACGGTTAAAGCAGGATCGTGGGGCGTCAAAACAGTAGAAAAAATCATTCGAATTCAAGAAACGGCCGAGAAGCTCAATTGTCCTATGCTGTATTTAGTCGATTCTGCGGGTGCAAGGATCACCGATCAAATCGCCATGTTCCCAGGCAGAAGAGGAGCAGGGCGCATTTTTTATAACCAAGTCAAGCTGTCTGGGCGCATTCCTCAAATTTGTTTACTATTCGGTCCTTCTGCAGCCGGTGGTGCCTATATCCCTGCTTTTTGTGACATTGTCGTGATGGTCGAAGGAAATGCCTCTATGTATTTAGGCTCGCCGCGAATGGCTGAAATGGTGATCGGTGAAAAAGTATCACTTGAGGAAATGGGCGGTGCGAAAATGCATTGCAGCATTTCTGGATGCGGAGATATATTAGCCAAAACAGAGGAAGAGGCCATTCAAATTGCACGTGATTATTTAACCTATATGCCTGCCAACTATACAGAAAAACCAAAAACGACAGCAGCAAAAGCACCTAAACCATCTGAAACCACCATCCAAGACTTAATCCCTAAAGGCCAGAATACCCCATTTGATATGTATCAACTCATCGATTTACTGATTGATGAAGGGTCATTTTTTGAAATCAAAAAGCTGTTTGCCGCAGAGTTAATCACAGGCTTTGGCAGAATGAACGGTCAGCCTGTCGGTCTCATTGCCAATCAGCCAAGGGTCAAAGGCGGCGTATTATTCCACGACTCAGCTGATAAAGCCGCCAAGTTTATTCAGCTCTGTGATGCCTTTCATATCCCGCTGCTCTTTCTTGCGGACATTCCAGGATTTATGATTGGAACAAAAGTGGAACAAGCCGGCATTATTCGTCATGGGGCAAAAATGATCTCCGCTATGTCAGAGGCGACCGTTCCGAAAATATCCGTCATCGTCCGTAAAGCATACGGAGCAGGACTATATGCAATGGCAGGCCCTGCTTTTGAGCCAGACTGCTGTCTCGCTCTTCCATCGGCGCAAATCGCTGTGATGGGTCCAGAAGCCGCTGTAAATGCCGTCTATGCAAATAAAATTGCAGAACTCCCGCCCGAAGAGAGGGCTTCATTTATACAAGAGAAACGGAAGGAATACCAGGAAGATATGAATATCTATGAGCTTGCCTCTGAAATGATTGTCGATGGCGTCATCCCATTTGACCGTCTAAGAACGGAACTTTGTCATAGATTACTAGCCTATTCATCGAAAGACATGACATTTACGAAACGAAAACATCCGGTCTATCCGGTCTAAAGGGGGCAGACCTCATGATCAACCTGAAACCAGAATGGATACCGGAAGAAAAGCAGAGCCAAAAAACACGTTTGCATCAGTGGATGAAATCTCTTGGTTTTTCTACGTATGACTCATTCTATCAAGCCAGTATTGATCGCACAGACTGGTTTTGGAGAGAAGCGGAAAAGGCGGTTCGCATTCAGTGGAAAAAACCATATGAAGCGGCATTAGGTCACCACTCATTGATGTGGCCGAAATGGTATCAGGGCGGCACACTTAACATCACCGAAACGGCTGTGGACAAATGGGCAGAAAAAGAAGAGACGAAGCATCAGCCCGCCATCATTTGGAGCAATGAAGCCGGTGAAGAAAAGAAATGGTCATTTCTCGAACTTCAAGAGAAAGTGAGCCGTCTTGCAGCTGGCTTTTTGAAAGAAGGACTTCAAAAAGGGGATGTAGCCATCATCTATATGCCAATGCTTCCAGAAACGGTCGCCGTCATGCTTGCCTTTGCAAAGATTGGTGTTATTTTCAGCCCAGTCTTCTCAGGCTATGGAAGCGAGCCACTCGCTGTACGCATTCGTGCGTCAGGCGCAGCCATTGTCGTCACAGCGAATGAAATGATGAGGCGAGGGAAAACGATCAACATGCGGGAATGTGTGGCGGATGCCATCAACAAAACCACAACTGTGCAAAAAGTGATTGTGCACACTTCCTCTCATACCGGATATCAGGACGATGTCCTGCTGAATGATTTGTTACAAGAACAGCCGATCACCGGCGCGACCTATGTCACAAATGAAGACCCGCTGATGATCTTGTATACGTCAGGCACAACCGGCACACCAAAGGGAGCCGTTCATACACACGCAGGCTTTCCGATAAAGGCAGCTTTTGATGCCGGGCTATGTATGGATGTGGCAAAAGGAGACCGGTTGTTTTGGCTGACTGATATGGGCTGGATGATGGGGCCATTCCTCGTCTTTGGCGGCTTGATCAATGGAGCTGCCATCGTTTTATATGACGGCGCTCCCGATTATCCAGATGAGCAGCAGCTCTGGTCATTCATCCACGAGAAGAAAGTCACTCATTTTGGGCTTTCCCCTACATTTGTTCGTTCTGCGATGCAGCAAACGATTGATGGGGTCGAGTTATCTCATGTCAAAGCCATTATTTCTACAGGGGAACCATGGAATGAAGCTCCGTGGAAATGGTTATTTCACACCATTGGTCAAAAGAACATTCCAATCTTAAATTATTCAGGAGGAACCGAAGTTTCTGGTGGCATTGTAGGGAGTACGCTGCTTCGCCCCATCAAACCGATTCTCTTTAATGCGGCGATCTTAGGAATGGCGGCAGATGTATACAATGAAGCTGGGCAAAGCGTGATGAATGAAGTAGGGGAGCTTGTGGTGAAAAAGCCATGGGTCGGCATGACATGTGGTTTTTGGAACGAACCGGAGCGTTATGAAGATACGTATTTCAAACGATTTGATGGTGTATGGACACACGGAGATTGGGTCATGCAAACAGAGGACGGAGAATTCCACATCACCGGCAGATCGGATGATGTCATTAATACAGCAGGGAAACGCATCGGGCCAGCTGAAATTGAATCCATCCTTACCTGGCATCCTGCCGTGCATGAAGCCGCTGTGATTGGGGTAAAGGATGAGGTGAAAGGGGAGGCGCTCGTCTGTTTCATCGTGACCAGTCCGCATGCTTTTGAAGAAGCAGCCCTTATCCAAGAACTTTCAGCCCATGTTGGTTCACATGCCGGAAAAGCGCTCACACCAAAAGAAGTTCATCTCATTTCAGCTTTGCCGAAAACAAGGAATGGAAAAATCGTACGACGTTTACTTAAAGGGGCGTATGAAGAGCAGCCTTCACCCGATCTATCTTCATTAGACAATCCAGATGTATATAAGAGTCTGACCGAATACTTGAATAAGAAACAGAAAAAATAAAAAAGACAGGATGGTTCCTGTCTCAGCGTGTAGACAAACCCTCGCATTCGGTGTCAGTCCTGCGCTTCGGTGCTCACGAATGTTAAATTCGCTCCGCGCCGATGCTCGTCCTTCCTAGGGCTGCAAAGGTTTTCTATCACGCTGAAAAGAAGACAAAGGGCTAAAATAAAGTTCATTTTAGCCCTTTGTCAACAATCTGAGACAGGATGGTTCCTGTCTATTTTTATTGCACATGAAAATTCGTTCCATCTGTTGTCTCTTTCACAATCCCTGCACGAATGACAAAATCGCCGAAATGTTCATTTTCTTCTCGTTCTTTTGCGTAGCGGGGGAGAATAGAGCCAAGTTCTTTTAGAATGTCTTCCTCACCCACATTTTCACGGTATAATTTACTTAATCTGCTGCCATCAAATGCGGCACCAAGATACATATTATACTTACCAGGTGATTTTCCGATAAATCCAATTTCTCCAAGCGCATGACGAGCACAACCATTTGGACACCCAGTCATTCGAATGGTGATTTCTTTATCACTTAATCCGTTTTCTTCCACGATGTCTTCGATTTTATCAATCAATCGTGGAAGGTAGCGCTCTGCTTCAGCCATCGCTAAACCGCAAGTTGGCAAAGATACACAAGCCATTGAGCTGCGACGCAGGGCGGAATGCTGCTGACCGTCTGATAAACCAAACTTCTGAATGAGCTGTTCGATTTGTTTCTTTTTATGAGTTGTCACATTCCCAATGATTAAATTCTGATTGGCGGTTAGACGGAAGTCACCTGTATGAACTTTGGCGATTTCGCGGATGCCTGTCATCAGCGGATAATCATTATAATCTGTGATGCGTCCGCCTTCTACAAACATCGTATAATGCCATCTGCCATTAATGCCTTTTACCCAGCCATAACGGTCACCGTTATGATCAAAGTGATAGTCCTTTGCCTCTAAAAGAGTAAACCCAAGACGGCACTCAAGTTCTTCTTTTACATTCTCAAGACCAAGGCGGTCCACCGTATATTTAAAGCGGGCATTTTTTCGCACGGAACGGTTTCCGTAGTCACGTTGAATGGTGATGACTTGTTTGGCAATTTCTACGACTTGTTCAGGTGTACAAAAGCCGATGACCTTTGCAAGCTGCGGATAAGTCGCTGTATCACCATGCGTCATACCCATTCCGCCGCCAATTGCGACATTAAAGCCGACCAGTTGATCGTTTTCTATAATGGCTATAAAGCCTAGATCCTGCGAAAATACATCAATGTCATTAGCAGGAGGGACCGCCACACCAATTTTGAATTTCCTTGGCAAATAAAGCGGACCATACATCGGTTCAACTTCCTTATCTGGCGTTGCCGCAACCTTTTCCTCATCAAGCCAAATTTCGTGATAAGCTCTTGTTTGCGGGAGCAGGTCATCACTTAATTTTTTCGCCAGCTCGTATACATCATGGTGCACTTCTGATTGATAGGGGTTTGAAGTACACATGACATTCCGGTTCACGTCGCCGCAAGCTGCGATCGTATCAAGCATTGTAGAATGAATGTCTTGAATGGTCTTTTTCATATTCCATTTTAAAATACCGTGAAGCTGGAAGGTTTCACGAGTTGTCAGCTTTAAAGTACCGTTGCCATATTGATGAGCAAGCTCATCCATCACAAGCCACTGCTTAGATGTGGCGATTCCGCCAGGCAGACGGACACGCAGCATAAATTGATAGGCAGGTTCAAGCTTTTGTTTTTGTCGTTCATTTCTCAGATCACGATCATCTTGTAAGTAGCTGCCGTGATGCTTCATCAGACGGTTGTCATCATCCGGAATTCCCGCTGAAATCGGATCAAGCATCACTTCTTTTAACGTACCCCGTAAATAATCACTTTTTTCTTTGATTTCCTCTACGTCGCTCGGAGGTCCATCCGGCGCTGTTAGTGCTGTCTTCACCATGTAAGTAAAAGCTCCTTTCTTTCAAGCATCAAATCAATAAACGTCACGCTGATAGCGTTTTTGTTGCTGTAAGTTGGCAAGATAGCTTTCTGCTTTTTCTTTGCTCATCGCACCTTCTTCTTGAATGATGGATAGAAGGGTATTGTGGACATCATGCGCCATATGCTTTTCATCTCCGCAAATATACACGTAAGCACCTTGCTCAAGCCATTCAAATAATTCTTTGCTTTGTTTCTTCATTTGGTGCTGGACATATACTTTTTCCTCAGTATCTCTTGAAAAAGCCACGTCCATTTTCGTTAAGACGCCATCTTTTAACCACTTTTGCCATTCCGTTTGGTATAAGAAATCCGTCACAAAATGCTGATCACCGAAGAATAACCATGACTTTCCGTTTGCACCCATTTCCTCACGCTCCTGCATAAATGAACGGAAAGGGGCGATGCCTGTGCCTGGTCCTACCATAATGATCGGTGTATCTGGATCTTGAGGAAGCTTAAAGTTTTGGTTGTGCTGAATATAAACAGGTAACGTATCACCTGGCTGCAGGCGCTCTGCACATAAAATCGAGCAGACACCTTGGCGTTCTCTGCCATGCGCATCATATCTGACAGCCCCTATCGTCAAATGAACCTCTTCGTCATTTGCTTTGAGACTGCTTGCAATGGAATAAAGGCGTGCAGGGATTTTTCTTAAAATGGACGTGAATTCTGCGGCGGTTCCTTCAAAAGGACCGAAATCACGAGCCGCATCTACTAGGTCCCGGCCTGCGATATATTCTTTCAGTTTTTCTTCGTTTCCTTCTTCTAAAAGGGCATGCAAGGATTCACTGTTTGTCAGTGCAGCGATCTTTTGAAGAAGTGGTTTTGTTAAAACCGTGATCTCAAAATGCGAGGTGAGTGCTTCTTTTAAAGGAAGAGTGTCTCCGTTTTTATGAACGGTGACAGCTTCTTCTGCATTCCATCCGCATGTTTGAATCAGTTCATCGACAAGTGCAGGATTATTTGTCGGGTAAATGCCAAGGCTGTCACCTGGCTCATACACGAGGCCTGATCCTTCAAGAGAAAGCTCTAAGTGACGTGTTTCTTTATTAGATCCACGCCCATTTAGGTTGATATTTTCAAGAACTTCAGCATAAAAAGGATTCGTTCTTGAATATTCAGAAACGGCTTGATTGTTGACTCCCGCTGATTCTTGCGGAATTGATACAGCTTCACCTTCACTCAAAGAGGAGGCAACACCTTGTAGCCATTCTGAAAACGGCTCATCATAATCAAGGTCGCAGTCCACTCGGTCAAAAAGACGTGTGCCGCCAAGCTCTTTGAAGCGTTCGTCAAATTCTTTTCCTGTCTGACAGAAGAATTCGTATGAGCTGTCACCTAATGAAAGGACAGAAAAGCTTAAATGATCGAGCTTTGGCGCACGTCTGCCGTGAACATATTCATGGAACGAAAGGGCATTATCCGGCGGATCTCCTTCGCCATGTGTGCTGACAATGACTAGTAAATTGTTTATTTTTTTCAGATTATTCGGTTTAAAATCGGACATAGAAGAGAGCGTCACTTGAAAGCCTTTGTCTTCAAGATGCTGGGCTGTCTTTTTTGCTAGCCCTTCGGAATTGCCTGTTTGCGACCCATAAAGCACGGTCACATCTTTGCTCACAGGCTGTACAGCTGCTGCGGCAGAAGGCGCCGGAGCGACAACTTCTGAGCCGGCAAGGGTTGCCTGTGCTGATAAATAACCAGTAAGCCAAATTTTTTGCTGTTCTGTTAAAGTCGGAAGCAGCTGATTGAGTAACTCTGCCTGCTCCTGGCTAAACGGACTGTTCAATACATGAAGTTGCAACAATATCCACCTCACAAGGAATATAAACATAGATTAATTCGATAGGAATTATATATATAGGTTCAATTTGAACTTTACCGAAAGTTTGCCATTAAGTAAAATATATAATATTGATTGTCATGATTAAGATTTCTAATAGTTGTGCATGGTGAAATGAATATGTTTAGTCAAGGAGGTAATATGAGTATTATTAGAGATTTAGAAGATCCAAAAGTTAAGTTTAAATTAGCAAAGAATGTGTCAATCCATAGAAAGGAATTAGAAAAATTAAATCTGAGTCAAGTTTCTGATTTGCGAATTTATGCGAAAGATAAATACGAAAGAGCTGCCAACTTTTCTACAAAAGCTTCAATTATTACAATAACAATTGTGCCAATATTTTTATTTTTGAACTCTTACTTTAATTCATATTTTAACTTTGGGTTAAATTTTATTTCTAGAAAATACAATTCTAACGATCCGAAATTACTTGATAGCTCACATGAGCAGCAGAATGATTTTGATAAACTTTCATTTAGTATATTTGATACTTATTTATATTTTGCTTCAAGTATTTTAATAATTGTTTTTATTGTTCTTCTTATTAGAAGATTTGATGTTTCCAAAACAAATAAACTTTTCAATTTAATTGATGAAATATATTTAATGAAATTAAAACGAGAGGAAAAATTCCAAGAGGATTATAAAAAATTGCAAAAGATAAGAGCTGTGAATTGGAGAATAATCTCTTTTGGTTATTATTCTGATCGTTTAGAGATTTTGATGAAATCTCCAAATCTAAAAGAAGCTGAATTTTTTATGTTCTATGAATTAGATCATATTAAAGAAGTTGAAGTAATTTTGGGAATTAGTTAAAAATTAAATTCTCGATTATTCATCAAATAATACTCTTCTTTTTGATAAGTATTATCATTATAGATAAGAATAAATAGGAGAGTATGAGATGTTCTTAAAATTCGAACTGGGTTCTTATTGTTAAATAAAGAAAGGAGAAAAACCTTAAGGTTTTTCTCCTTTCTTTATTTACGCCGTTGGAAGTCCCATCACGGCTTTCACTTCTAAATATTCCTCGATACCGAAGTCTCCCCATTCTCTTCCGATACCTGATTGCTTAAAGCCTCCAAATGGGGCAAAGTAATCTGTTTCAGCATTGTTAATGGTGATTTGACCGGCACGAATATGTTCAGCGACATATTTTAATGTTTTCTCATCTTGACCAACAACATACCCGGCAAGACCATACACTGTATCGTTGGCGATCTCAAGGGCATGATCGAGGTCTTGATACGTGATCACACTCATGACTGGCCCAAAGATTTCTTCTTGCGCAATGGTCATATCATTTTTCACATTGGTGAAAATGGTATGCTTGGCGAAATATCCTTTATCGATTCCGTCTGGCTTTCCAGTTCCCCCAGCAAGAAGGGTAGCACCTTCTTCGATTCCTTTTTCAATATAAGATTGCACCGTATCCCACTGCTTTTTAGAAACAAGCGGGCCAGTAGCGTGATCTTCTCTCGGATCACCAACTGTAAACTTCGGCAGGGCGTTCAGCAGCGCTTTTTCAAACTTGTCTTTCATTGATTCTGGAATCAGCACACGTGTAGCTGCAGAACACACTTGACCTGTATTCATCGCAATATGATGAATGGCTGTTTCTGCTGCTTCGTCCACATCTGCATCGTCTAAGACGATAAGAGGGGATTTTCCGCCAAGCTCAAGTGCTACTTTCTTCACATTGTCTGCTGCGTTTTCCATAATTTTAGAGCCGACGGCACCTGATCCTGTAAATGAAACGAAGTCAATATCAGGGTGTGAGCTAATGCCGTCACCAATCACGTCACCCGTTCCGTTTACTAAATTGAAGACTCCTTTCGGTACACCTGCTTCATCAATAATTTCTGCAAGAATCATCGCAGCAAAAGGGGTAATTTCCGCTGGCTTTAAGACAACTGGTGAACCTGCCGCAATGGCACCCGCAATTTTAAGAGATGTCTGATTCGTCGGGAAGTTCCACGGTGTAATCAATCCACTGACACCAATCGCCTCTTTTATAATCGTATGTCCACCACGATCTTCGGTAAATGTATAAGATTTCAGTGCTTCCGCTGCTTTAGAAAAATGTTCATAACCCATTTTGTAATGAACTTCTTCGGACACTTTCAGCGGTGCACCAAGCTCTTTTGTCATCACTTCTACAAGTTCATCCTTGCGTTTTTCGTACCCGCGCACAATGTTTTCCAGCATTTCTACTCGTTCATTTCGAGATGTTTTTGAGAAAGAAGGGAAGGCGGCTTGGGCTGCTTTGACTGCCTTATCTAAATCTTCTTTCGTTCCTAAACTAATGGTGCCAATGACTTCCTCTGTCGCAGGGTTAATGACCTCCGTCGTTTCGTTTCCTGTTGATGCGACCCATTCTCCATTAATAAAGTGTTTCTCTTGATTTCTCATTCTGACATGTCTCCTTTTTATATGTGATTCAATCCAATATTCTGTTTTCAGCTGATATAAAACTGTACCCACTGTGAAAAATCTAAAACAGAGAAACTGCATGAGAAAAAGTTTCTGATATAATACTCAAAGTGGGACATATGTCCTTTTCAACATGTGGGCATCTATCATTTAATGGAACTAGACTGAAAAAAAGGAGCTTTTGAACGAATGAAAGGTGTTATTTTCGCATTATTAGGAGGCGCTTGTATTACACTGCAAGGTGTGGCCAACGCCAGAATTAGTCAAGATATCGGGACGTGGCAGGCGGCAACGATCACGCAGCTGACAGGGTTTATCATCTCTCTCGTCATTTTACTCATCGTACGGGATGGCCACTTTAAGGAATACAAAAAAGTGCAGACTCTTTATTTAATTGGGGGTGCATTTGCAGCCATTATTATTTTTAATGAGGTCACTGCCATTCAAATCATTGGTGTGACACTCACCATCGCTGCTCTACTCATCGCTCAGCTTGCGTTTACCTTTGCCATTGATGCAAAAGGATGGTTTGGTGTTCAGAAGAAAAAAATGAAATGGCCTCATTATGCAGGCATCCTTTTAATGATTGCAGGCGTCATCATCTTAAAACTATAAAGGAGGGCATCAGATGGAGGAGCTGCATGATGAATCTCTTTTTTCCTCTTATATGAAGACGCATCAATTACAGAATGTTTTTCATCAAAAACTCATCTCACATGTGAGCTTGTGGCGCTATCAGCAAGGTGAGCTGATTTGTTCAAAAGGGGATAAAAGGGAGTATATGTACTTGCTGGTGAAAGGAAAATTAAAGATTTTCACCACCACAAAGGAAGGAAAAACGTTTATTCTTTGCTTTAAAAACCCTCTTGAAGCGATTGGAGATATTGAATACGTTCAGCAGACAGATATGGTCAATACAGTTGAAGCCGTTACAGAAGTACATATGCTGAGGATTTCTCATCAAGCCCTCATGCGGCATGCAAAGGACGATCCTCGAGTTTTAACCTTTTTGCTCAAGGGCATCACAAACAAATTTTATACAAAATCAAATGATTTAAGCTTCCACCTTTTATACCCTGTAGAGGTCAGGCTTGCAAGCTATTTATTGTCTGTTTTAACAGGTGATGATGACGCGCGTGCACGGCCGCTTCGCCTCACGGATGCAGCGAGCTTAATTGGAACAAGCTACCGCCATATTAATCGGGTCATTCAGCAGTTCCAAGAAAAAGGGCTGATTGAAAGGCGAAGAGGAAAGATTACGATTTGTGATCAAAAAGGGCTTTTAGAAATAGCAGAACACAACATTTATGAATAGAAGAAACGAAAGGACTTTTATATGATCATAGGAATAATATTAGCTGTCACTGCTGGGGCACTTGTCAGCTTACAAACCATTTTTAATAGTAAAGTCAATGAGCATACAGGCTCTTGGTCAACAACGACGCTAGTTCTAGGAATGGGCTTTATCGCTTCACTTTTGATGGGTCTTTTGTTAGAAGGAACCGGCATGTTTCAATTAAGGCATATGGAAGCCTGGTACTGGATAAGCGGAGCCATCGGGGTAGGCGTTGTCATCTGTCTTGTTCAGAGCATCAAACGTCTCGGTCCCACTTATGGAATCTCGATTGTTCTCACCTCCCAGCTAGGTTGTGCGCTTCTATTTGATTCGCTTGGCTGGCTTGGGTTAGAAAAAGTAACATTTTCTTTTACAAAATTATTAGGTGTACTTGTCATTGTGGCAGGAATCCTCGTATTTAAGTTAACCAAGCTTGAACCAGTAGAAGAGGAGCAGTCAAGAGAAAAAGGGCTGCCACAAAAGTAGCTGCCCTTTTATTTAAATCAACCGCCGCCATAAAACCGTTATGGTAGATAAACCAGTTAAAAGGAGCCTTTTCATGAAAGGCTTTTTTTTCTGTCCGTAGTCGCTTGCTTTATATGCTGTCCGATCTTTCGCTACGAGAACACTATAAGCGATTTTTCGTTCGATTGCTTCCGTAAGAGATAACGCAAATGGTGCACTATCAATCACCAAAATCGATTCAGTATTTAAAAAGCTGGATCTTGCATCTAGATTATATGTTCCAATAATACTTAAGTTATCATCAATGACCATTGATTTGGCGTGAATTGAATACGGACCTTGATATTCATACAAATGAACACCCGTTTTCATCAATTCCTTTTTCGTGCTTAAATATCCTGCAAATGCTAAAGGGTTTGGTGTCGCTGTAAGGGAATTCGTCACGATCGTCGTTTGAATATCACTTGGTAATGGCGTGAGTCCGTCTTTCATTGGCCGTGTCGGTATGACATAAGGCGTCTGGATAAGAACCGAACGCTTTGACCGCTGTGCGAGATCGTTTAACTTTTTCAAGACGAGCGGACGTTTATTTAAGCGTTCCACTGGATTTGTGAAAAATGCAATCTGTTTTGCACGAATGGCGTCTTTTGCCCAATCATATGTGGACATGACAAAGGGTTCTTTTGTACGAATGGCTTCCTGATAAGATCGAAGTAGCTGTTTTCTTAGCTTTTTTCCTTTTTTCGCTTTTGCCTTGGAAAATACATCTTTCGTTCTTTTCGTAAAATCATGATTCCACAAATAAACGAAATACTGTTCCATTTCATCTAATACTTTTCCCTTTTTGGCATTGTAAAGCAGCACATCTCGGTCATATGCAAAGTCTTTCGGCGGCTGATCTGCAAAGTATTTATCACCAATATTTCTGCCGCCCATGACAGCGACCCTGCCATCTGCCAAAAGAAGCTTATCGTGAAGGCGGTTATGCCACGTCCATGGCTTGAACAAACGAAAAGGCTCATAAAAACGAATGGCCATATTCGGGTGATTCGCCACAGCATAACGCAAATGCTTTAGCGGTCCACGCAGGCTATGGCAAATGCCATCTAACAACAGCTGAACTTTTACTCCTCGATCAGCCGCTTCAATTAAAGCACCAAGCACCCATTCGGCGGTTTTTCCTTTTTGAATGGAATAATAACTCAAACGAATGTTCTTTTTAGCCTCGCGAATCATTTGAACTCTCACTTGACCCGATTCAAATCCGTCATCAAGCAGCATGACTTGATTTATGCCTTGGTCGTCTCCTGAGATGGAAGAAGCTTTATAGATGCAATGTTCTTTACATGTTTTTTGAAACGGTAAATAAAACAAGACAAATGCGGTCAAAAATACATACACCACATATAAAAGGATCAGAAAAAACAAGAATTGAAGCACAGTGATCAACTCCTTTCACACAAACCGTTCTTTTTCTTAGTTTATGTTAAAAACAAAATTTCACTCATCCAGCTTTCCCAATGAAAAATACAGGATAAAAGAATCATCTTGTTTTCGTAGGGCATTTAATTATAGTATGAAATGAGTAAGGGGGAATCGCATTGAATGAACCATTATTTAATATACCAAGTGATGTGTATCAAACGTTAAGTGAAACAGAACGTTATTTACTGCATTATATTCACCAGCATTTAGAGGATATCTCCACCTTATCCATCGTCACATTAAGTGAAAGAGCCAACGTGTCGACAGCGACCATTGTCAGACTGATGAAGAAAATCGGATACAATGGCTATACATCCTTTAAATATCGATTGAAACAAGAAAAGAAAATGACAGATGATAGTGATCAACTAAAAAATATTGACGAAGACATCAAACTAGCCATTCGAAAAAATGAAGAAGAGGTCTTAAAGACGATTCAACTGCAAAGTATTGGGCAAATTGAGGATGCAGTTCAAAAAATCCACGATGCGGACAAAATTTATATTTTTGGCAGAGGCTTTTCAGAGATGATTGCCAAAGAGATGACCATCAAATTGCAGCTCATCGGAAAAACATGTGAAGTTCATGACGACCCGAATATCATTCGGCTCAAATCGCGTGACATTGATAAAAACGAACTTGCCATCTTTGTTTCATTAAATGGAGAAACGTCTGAACTAGTGGAAGCCTGCCAAAACCTCAGTATGAAGCAGGTCACGACCATTACGGTCACAACGAGAATTGATTCTACATTAAGTAAAATATCAGATATGACACTCGTCGGATATAAAGGGGAACAATCATTCTTCCCAGATTATGAAGTCAGGTCTCGCCTGTCGCTTCATGTCATTGCCCGCATTTTACTAGACGCCTATGTGATTCGGATGAAATAAACACTCAAAAAGCCTTCCACACTTTATGATGGGAGGCTTTTTACCGTGAAAACCTTTACACAATCTGAAAACATTTTCACTGAATCGTATGAGATACTTTCTTTAGAGAAAAGAAAGAAGGTGAAACCAATTGATTTATACCTGCACCTTAAATCCTGCTATTGACCTATATATTGCATTAAAAGAAATGCGGGCAGATACAGTCAACCGCACGGAAGATGAGGATTATCAGCCAAATGGAAAAGGTGTTAATGTCTCCATTATGCTAAAGAAATATGGCTTCACCAGCACTGCATTAGGATTTATTGCTGGGTTTTCAGGTTCATATATTGAACAATCGTTAAAAGATCTTTCCATTCAAACCGATTTTATCCCAGTGGATGGGATTACACGCATTAATGTATTTATTAACACAACAGAAGAATACAAGCTTGTGAATCAAGGACCTGCTATTGAGGCAAAAGCGCTTGATGCCTTTCGCGAAAAAATCTCGACCATTCCAAAAGGCAGCATCTTCATTATGTCAGGCAGTTTGCCTAAAGGCGTCCCTGCTAGCATTTTCTCAGAGATAGCCGCTATTTGTCATCAAAACAACGTGAAATTTATATTAGACACAAGCTCTAAAGCGGTTTTAGAGACTCTTCAGTACAAACCATATTTACTAAAACCAAATGAAGAAGAGATGGCCGCATTTTTTGGAAAAACCTACCGTTTATCAGAAACAGAACTCGTTGAATCAGGGCGAAAGCTGATCGAGATGGGGGCAGAGCAAGTACTCATTTCCCGAGGAGGAGAAGGTGCACTATTCCTTACAAACGAAGCCGTATTAAAAGGAAATGCACCAATAGGAACGGTCGTAAACACGGCTTGTTCTGGTGATGCCATGCTCGCTGCATTCCTAAGTAAACAGCTGGAAGGACAACCACATGAAGAATGCTTACGCTACGGCATTGCAACAGGGGCATCTACCGCCTTTTCAAAAGGGTTAAGTGATTTACATGACATTGATTCATTAATTGAGCAAATACACATTCAGAACATATAAGGGGGAGTTCACATGAGCCGCAAGAAAATTGTCGCTGCCACTGGCTGTCCAACAGGCATTGCGCACACATTTATGGCAGCTGAGGCATTAAAAATCGCAGCTGAGCAATTAGGGGTCGACATCAAGGTTGAAACGCATGGTCAAGTAGGAATTGAAAACGCTTTAACGGATCAAGACATTTTGGAGGCCGATGGGGTCATTGTCGCTGCTGACAAAGATGTGAATACAGATCGTTTTCACGGCAAACCACTCATTGAAGTGCCTGTAGCAAAGGGTATTCGCACACCAAACGAACTGATTCAAGGCATTATCAATGGAGAAGCACCCGTTCATCAAGTGAAAGGAAGAGCTTCTGGAACAGAAAAACCATCTGCGCCTTCATCAGCTCAACAAAAGTCAGCGAATAAGTGGATACACACCATCTATAAGCATTTAATGAACGGTGTATCACACATGCTTCCATTTGTTGTTGGGGGCGGTGTCTTAATCGCTTTATCTTTTCTATTCGGTATTTACTCAGCTGATCCTCAGCATGAAACGTATCATCCGTTCGCTGCCTACTTGAAAAACATTGGCGGGCTCGGCTTTAGCTTAATGGTGCCTATTTTAGCAGCATTTATCGCTGATTCAATCGCCAAACGCCCAGGGATGGTTGTCGGATTTATCGGCGGCCTGCTTGCAAACGATGGAGGCGCTGGATTCTTAGGTGGTATTATCGCAGGTTTTGCAGCAGGGTATATCATCGTACTTCTTCAATTCCTGCTTCAAAAATTACCAGCATCACTTGACGGATTAAAATCAATTTTCATCTATCCTGTCATTGGTATTTTCTTAATCGGGGCTGTCATGACCCCGCTATTAGTTCCAATTACAGCGCTAAATCATTCATTAATGGATTTTCTCTCATCAGTTCAATCCACCAATCCATTGCTTTTAGGTTTAATTGTTGGAGCCATGTGTGGATTTGATATGGGAGGACCTTTTAACAAAGCAGCCTATGTCACAGGAACGGCTTTACTCGCAGAAGGTAACCTTTACTTCATGGCAGGGGTGTCAGCAGCATGTATCACACCGCCGCTTATCATTGCGATTGCCACAACGATTTTCCGAAAACATTTCACACCACAGGAACGAAATGCTGGGATGATCAACTATATTCTCGGAGCGACTCATATTACCGAAGGAGCCATTCCATTTGCAGCCAAAAACCCAGTCGTTGTCCTGCCAATTATCATGTTTGGTTCCGCCATCTCTGCTATATTGACGTATCTCTTTGGCGTACAGGTTCCTGCTCCGCACGGTGGATTCCTTGTCCTTCCAGTCGTCACAGGCGCATTTCAGTGGGTGCTTTCCATACTCATCGGCTCACTTGTAGGTGCGATTCTATACGGACTTTACCGCAAGAAAATAGACAAACCCGCAGTTTAATAGGGAGGAAGAGAAATGATGGAACATATTTATATGAATCTGCATGAAACAGCTTCTTCACAGGCTGGCGTTTTTGCAGCCATAGCTGACATTGCCTCTGAAGCAGGGATTTGCACATCTCCTGAGGCTGTCAAAAAAGGACTAGCTGAAAGAGAAGCTCTGAGTACAACCGGCTTTCAAGATGGATTTGCCATTCCGCATACACAGTCAGACGCCATTCAAGTACCGGCACTCGTCATCGTCCGTACAGAAACCGGAATCGAATGGGACGCTTTTGATGGGAAGCCTTGCTTTTTCTTCTTATCCTTGCTCATTCCAAAAAGTGAAGCAGGAACCACTCACTTACAAGCACTTTCTGCTCTTTCACGCGGATTAATGGATGAAATGAAACGGCAAAAACTGCTCGAAACAAGAACAAATGAAGAAATGCTCGCTGTATTAAAAACAGATATTTTGACGAGAGAGGATGTTTGACCATGCCTTTACTTTCCACAACACCTATGCTTGAAGCAGCAAAAAAAGAAAAATACGGAATTGTCGCATTCAATGTACATTCCTTTGATAGTATTTACTGGGTACTTGAAACGGCAGCTGAATTAAAATCACCTGTCATTTTGCAAACAACGGTTGGCACGGTCCAATCGCTTGGCGCAAAAGCCATTGCAGATACAGTAAAGGCGGCAGCTGATCAATACCAAATCCCAATCGGCCTTCATCTCGATCATTGCACTGATTTTGATGTGATTCTTACTTGTATACGAGCAGGATATACATCCGTGATGATCGATGCTTCCATGCATTCATATGAAGAAAATGTACGCCGCACAAAAGAAGTGGTTGACCTTGCCTTAAAAGTAGGTGTGAATGTAGAAGCCGAGTTAGGCAAGGTAGGCGGGGTAGAAGATGATATTGTCGTGGATGAAAAAGATGCTGAAAAAGCCATTCCATCAGAATGCCGTCAATTTGTAGAAGAAACTAGTGTACCTACTTTAGCACCTGCGATCGGCACGGCCCACGGCATCTATAAAGGGGTGCCGGATATCGACTTTGACCGCATTGAACAAATTGCAGCGCTTGTCGAAGTACCACTTGTCCTTCATGGTGGTTCAGCTGTACCAGATGAGGATGTCAAAAGATGTGTCGCACTCGGTATGGCAAAGGTCAATGTGTCCACTGAACTGAAAAATGCATACTCTGAAGCGATTCGTGATCATTTCTCAAACGAACCTGAAAGCTTAGATCCGCGTATGTATTTACAAAAAGCAAAACAAGCAGCCAAAGACATGGTCACATCTAAAATAAAGATCGTTGGCAGTGAAGGAAAAGCCCAACTTTTATATCAATAAGATGAAAAAAAGCAGAGCCGCATCGCTCTGCTTTTTTCACATTATTCGCTTTCTTTCATTTCATTTGATGTACGTACTCGTGCATTTCCCATAAATACGACCGTAATCGCCGCAAGTGCAATCGGGAATAAAGCAATCATAAATACATACGTAATACTTTGTGACATCGCATCAATCACTTTATTTAAAATATCAGGCGGAATTTGTGAGCGTGCCCCCTCTTGAAAAATGGCTTGCGGATCACCAACTGGAGAAGAAGCTCCTTTCATTCCGCTAAAAGCATCTGCTAAACGATTTGTCAGGACATTGGTTTGAATCGTTCCAAAAATCGTCACACCTAAAGTCATCCCAAGTGATCTCATGAACGAATTGGTAGAATTAGCACTGCCGCGGTAGCGCGGAGAGAGATCATTCATTGAAGCAGATGGCAGAAGGGAGAAGCTAAATCCAACACCAAAACCTGAAATCATCATAAAGAGCGTAAGCCACAATCTTGCTGTATCAGGCGACATATTGGCAAGCAGTAGCATCCCAGCAAAAAATGAAATCACAGAGATGGTCATTAATCGTCTAAAAGGTACTTTCGTCTGCATCGTTCCACCAATCATACTGCCAATCACGGACCCAATCATCATCGGTGTTAAAATGAACCCTGCACTTGTTGCAGATTCACCGTACACCGCCTGGACGAAGATAGGAATAAAGACAGCTAGAATAATAAATGTCCCGCCATATAAAAACGCCAAAATTTGAGATGTCGCAAACAAACGATTTTTAAACATCCAAAAAGAAATAATCGGTTCTTCTGCTTTTCGTTCAACAATGAAGAAGATGGTGCCGAAGACTACAAACACAGCAAATAGTGTCAAGATTTGAACAGAATCCCATGCATACGATTTACCGCCAAGCTCAAGGGCGAACATTAAACTGACAACCGCAACGACAAGTGTAATGGCACCTGACCAGTCAATTTTCTGCTTGCGATGCTCAAGCGATTCTTGATAAAATTTGGCGATTAAGAATACACTGACGATACCAATTGGTACGTTAATATAAAACACCCAATGCCAGCCGATCGAATCCGTAATAATTGCTCCTAACAGCGGTCCTAATACACTGGATAGACCAAAAACTGCACCAAACATACCGGACATTTTCCCGCGTTTTTCTGGCGGGAAGATATCAAAGATAATCGTGAAAGCGATCGGAAGAAGAGCACCGCCTCCAAGTCCTTGAATCGCACGGTAAATAATGAGCTGATCCATCGTTTGTGCGATGCCGCACAGCGCAGATCCAATTAAAAAGAAAATAAGTCCAAACAGAAAAAAACGCTTTCGACCATACATATCTGAAAGCTTTCCATAAATCGGCATACCGGCCATCACTGCCACCATATAAGAAGCAGTCACCCAAGCAAATTTATCAAAACTGCCCAAATCGGCGACGATGCTTCCCATTGCTGTTGCGACAATGGTGTTGTCCATCGCTGCCATAAAAATCCCTAACAGCAAACCGATGACAACAAAGCGAGTGGATGCCTTGCCTTTATGATCCACGTTATTCATTTCATTTACCTCCTGCTTACGTTCTCTCATTATTTTTGCTATGATCAACTTAACCATAAAGTAAGAGAACATTTATCTTGATGATCAAGATAAATTGATTTTAAAGGGAGGAGAACAAGTTGTCAATAAAGAACGAGGCTGAAGACAGAGCGGACCAGATCATACATACGATGAGACGCCTTGCTACACGAACAGTCCTATTTCACCAAGCAGCCGCTCAATCGCTCGGCCTTTTCCCAACAGATCTCAAATCAGCAGATTTGTTAAACGAACTTGGACCACTCACAGCGGGGGAATTAAGTGAAAAAACAGGCCTTAGCTCCGGTGCAGTCACAGCACTCATTGACCGGTTAGAAAAAGCAGGCTACGTCAAAAGGGAGAAGGACCCAAAAGACAAGCGAAGAGTCATCATTGTTCCATTAACGGCTGGGAAATCACAGGTGAAACAACTCTTTCTATCTTTATCGGCATCCACCAAAAAACTCACAAATGAATACAAGCCAGAAGAATTGGATTTAATCATTCAATTTATTTCAGAAGCAGCTGAAATCATGGATCAAGAGCTGCAATTGCTTAAGTCTAAATCGTAAGAAAGCACACTGATGCGTTAACTACACCGAAATAAGTAAAGCGAGAAATGAACGAAAACAACAAAGATGCTCTCATTGCATCTCTAAAAAGAAAAAACAAAAAGTTGGAAGAGGAAAATAGGCAATTAAGAGAGCAACTGAAAGTAGCATATGCAGATGTCTATAAAAATTTATAAGAGAGAATAACGTTCACCCTCCTTCAACTAACGGAGCAGTATAGCGCAAGAAGAAGTTGCTGAAATAATGATAAGTATATTAGGATGCTTATCCTAAAAAGGGGAGGTATAACAGAAAGTGGAGATTATAAAGTTTAAGGAAACTGATACAAAAGAGATTATTTCATTGTTTTATGAAACAGTTCATTCCGTAAATTCAAAAGATTATTCCCAAGTACAATTGGATGCTTGGGCACCAAGAGATGAAAAAGAATCTAAAATGAATTCTTGGAAGGAATCATTGGAACAAAATATAACATTTGTTGCTAAAGTGAATGATAAAGTTGTTGGTTTTAGCGATTTAACGCATAACGGGTACTTAGATAGACTATTCGTTCATAAAGATTATCAAGGACAAGGTATAGCCACAGCTTTAGTTGATATGCTCGAATCTGAGGCAAAGAAACTAAAGCTTTTAGAAATTGATACCGAAGCAAGTATCACAGCTAAGCCATTTTTTGAACATCTAGGTTACAAAATTGTTTGTTCACAAACTGTGGAAAAAAAGGGGGTTAAGTTGGCTAATTTTAAAATGCTAAAAAAAATAAAATAATCATTTTTTTGTTATGCTAACAGGTGCGTTAGTTTAAGAAGAAAGGGTATAACATATTCGTTATATAAAATATGTTATACCCTTTTATTTATTTAACTTTTTTCAATAGTAGAAAAGATATAATACATTGTAGAGGTGATTCAATGAATGATAGCTCCAGTTATTTAAAGAAGTTAGAAGATTTTTTAGGTGGGACATTTCATCAGGATATTGATTCACCAGAGGAAGTGTTAGATGAGTATATCCATCTAAGTTACAAAAAACCTCCAATGAACCACCAATCTTATTCCCATGCTTCTTTTAATAAACAAATACCTCTTTCGATTTGTTCAAGAGAAAGGTTTGCGAAACCGAGCAGTATGTGCGGTTGTACAGGTGGATTTCCGATAAATAAATGACTTGTAGGATACACTTTAACATGCTGTTGAAGAGCTTTTTCAATTAATTCTTTTTCGGAATAGGGAGTGTATATACGTAACATGATATATAACCCTGCATTGTCACCAATGATCTCAATCTGCTCTCCAAATAGATGGTGAACTTGTTGAACCAATAAATTCATTTTCCTTTTATAAGTATTGCGCATACGCTTAATATGTTTTGTCCATTCCCCACTTTTCATAAATTCAGTCATGGTCAGTTGGTGCAATAAAGAAGCATTATGTTCGAAATGTTCAAATTTACTCATATAGATATTGATTAATGAATCAGGTAACACCATATATGCTAATCGTATAGCTGGTAGAAATGCTTTCGAAAACGTACCAAAATAAATGACATGTGCAGCATCTAAAGAGGCTAAAGCAGGAAATGGTTTTTGTCCATATCGAAATTCTCCATCGTAATCGTCCTCTAATAAGAAACCGTTTTTTGATCGTACCCATTGAATCAATTCAATTCTTTGTTGAATCGATAGTGCAGTACCAGTAGGATATTGATGTGAAGGTGTGATATACAATAATTTCCCCTTTTTATGTACAAGTGGGTCCAATAATACACCCTGTTTTAATGCAGGAATACTCTCCATTTCAAATCCATGTAAATGAAAGACCTCCCGTACACCGCTATAACCAGGGTTTTCAACAATCATACTAGAAAAACGTTCTTTTAATAGAAATCCCAAATACAACAGTAGTTGCTGTGTATTACTTCCAACGATAATATTTTTGGGGTTAATGATCATACCTCTCGCTTGAAATAAATAATCAGCCAGTTCTTGTTTAAACCCCGGTTCTCCAAAAGGTTCTCCATATTGAAAGCTAATGGATTGCTGCAGCACTTTGTTGGAAATTTGCCGCCAAACTTTTAAAGGGAATTGTTCCTCATCAACAGTACTTGCTTTGAAATCAATGAAATCGATCAATTGTATTGGTTCATTTCTAGGTACTTCTGAAATAGAGGTTTGAAGAAATATCGGTTCAAATTCATTGACACTATAGCTTTTACGCTCATTGGCTTGAATATATCCTTCAGCTAATAATTGATCATATGCTTGTAGTGTAGTGTGGCGACTAACACCTAGGTCATTGGCTAGTGAACGAATGGAAGGAAGATTTTCTCCTGTTTTTAACTTTCCCTCCTCGATTAATTTTTTAAATTGCTCATAAATTTGTTTATATTTTGGTTGATTGGCACTGAAAGGGAAAATATAATGTTTCATTTCTTCATTCCTCCCTTCTGACATTTAATAAAGTATAAATCTGTACATTTTTACATGTCAGAATATCGATTATTATACTACTAATTGATATGAAAAGGGGATAGAAGAGTGGATATAGTAAGAGCTAATGAAAATGATTTAAAACAAGTTTCGGTTCTATTTGATCAATATCGCCAATTTTATAAACAGACTTCTAATATAGAAGGTGCTTATCATTTTCTAGTGGAACGATACCGTAAACAAGAGTCTATTTTGTTTGTTGCAAAGCAAGGTGAACAATATGTAGGATTTGTACAACTGTATCCCACATTTTCATCTGTTGCGATGAAAGATGCGTTCATTTTAAATGATTTGTTTGTTATAAACGATTTTCGTCAAAAGGGAGTAGGTAAGGAATTGATGAAAAAAGCATTTTCATTTGCAAACGATAAAGGAACCCGATTTATCTGTTTAGAAACAGCGACTTCTAATATAAAAGCACAACAATTGTATGAAAAAATGGGGATGACAAGCGATTCTTCAACTCAGCACTATATTTATTATTGGGATTGAACACAGAAGAATGAAGTTTTGGTATGGCAGAAAATTCAATATAACTCGGTCAAAAAAAGATGAATATGCTTTGTCAGAGACGGATCAGCAAGCTACAATGGCATTGTACACTGAATTGTTTGCAACAAAATGACGAAACAGCGATTCCTATGGATTTTGTCAAGAAAGACTTTAAAAAACACAAAGGGGGGTAATTTTATTGAATTCTTATGATGAAGATCTAATAAAGGATTTGGAATTAAAAGACCTTCTTAAATATGTCAAAGTACATAAAAATCCAAAAATTTATTTAGACTTAATAGAACAAAAATTTGATTTTGCTGGTTCAAAAATAGATTGGTTACAAACCAATAAACATTATAGTAAGAGCTCAAATCATGAATCGTTACTTTCTGATGCTCTTCTCTTTATAACTGAATTAAAAGAAAAATATTTAGATAATAACTTACAAGTAATTTACATAGGGGATAACCTTACAGAGTTTGGGTACCAGTTTGAATTAAAACATCTAGAAGAGTTACTAGTCTATTTTTTAGATATCCCACAGCACCACTACTTTATATCATTAGAAGGTGATTGGAGTATTTGTATTTCATTTGAAAACGATTTGGATTTCGGATTTAGTTTAAACAAAAAATAATTTTAAGCGTCACATATAGGAAAAATAAAAGATGAATAAGAAGTGAAAAAACCTTGACTGGCTTTATACCATTCTAGGTTTTTTGCGTTTATTCGTCCTCAAACACGTAAAAGAAGACAAAGAGCTCTTTGTATACAAGTCTCAAAGCACACTCAAACGAGTGTGCTTTTTCTTATAACAAAAGAACACCCAAAAACCTGCACAACATTTACTGAAAACATTTGGACTTCTTTGACTCATGCGAGTTGATTAGACTTATAACCAAAGGGAAGAGGGGAGGGATTCCAACTGCACTTAACCAAAAGGGGCACGACTTTATTATCGATGCTGCTTCACACGACCACTTATCTATCAATTGAAGATTTACAGAATCGACTGAATGTCTCTACTCGAACGGTCTACGCTGAAATCAAACGAATGAATAGTTGGCTGGAAACCCATCAGCTTAGTGGCGTCCAGCGAAAAGATCAACGAGGCTACTATTTACATCCACACGAGAAAGAAGTCATTATCGAAAAAGCTGACACTGTTCTTGTCGGTCATGACTATGAACCATGTGTAAAAGAAAGACGTGCCATCTTGCTCCTATCCATTGCATGCAGTGAAAAGCATCTAAAAATTGATGATTTTATGGAGATGACGAAGGTAAGCCGCAATACACTGCTTGAAGATATGAAACAACTAAAAGAAGCACTTTCAAAACAGCAGCTTACACTTCATTATCAGGCGGCCAGTGGCTATTTAATTTCAGGAGAAGAAAGAACAATTCGGTTGGCGCTGAAACCTTATATTCATTTCATTCGCACCATGATAAAAAATGAAAAAACGTTTCCATCGGTTTGGTTAAAGGGTCCTATCTCATATAAGAGAATACATGATCTCCTTCAACAATCCGAACAAGATCTGAAGCTTGAATTTGCAGATGACATGCTGGATCAGCTGTCTATGGATCTCTTTTTCTACTTTAAACGGATGAAGCTAGGACGTGCTGTACACATTTCAACAGAAGAAAAACGGACACTGCAGGAAACAGATGAATGCTTGGCTGCTATTCGTTTCATGGCGCAAATTCAAAAAGAAACCAGTCTTTTGGTTCATGATGATGAAATCTATTTTCTTAGCACCTTATGGCTCAGTGCCAAAAAACAAAAACTTCCAACAAGTCAAAAACCAGAAGAACATCTCATTCGAACCATTGCGAGACAAATGATCATGGACTTTCAGCGTTATGCGTGTATTTCCTTCCAGGAAGTAGAAGTCTTGGAACAAAACTTAACCATGCATTTAATTCCGGCCTATTATAGGCTCATCTATCACATTGAGATCATCAATGAATTAACAGATTCCATGAAACATGCACAGCCAGAGGTGTTTGACATCACGCAAAAGGTTGCTTGCCATTTAGAGAAGGCAGCCTGTTCAAAGATGAGCGATCATGAAATTGCCTATGTGGCGATGCATTTTGGCGGCTGGATGAGAAGAGAAGGGATTTCATCGATTGCGAAACGTTCTGTTTACATTGTCTGCGGAGAAGGAATTGGCACCAGTCACATGCTGAAAACGCAGCTTCTTGAATTAATCGGCTACATCGACATACGCGGACTGTTATCAAAACGTTCATATGAAGAATTAACATCCATTGATGCCGACTTTGTTGTGTCAACGACACCTATATCGTTTAAAGGAAAACCTGTTCATCTCGTGCACCCGATTCTCACTGCTTATGAGAAAAAAACATTGCTTCAATATGGAGAAGGCTCAGAACCTAAGCTTGATGAGCACCATGTGAATGCTTTATTCAATATCATTCAGCAGCATACCATCGTTCAAAATGAAAAAGCATTGCTTCATGACTTGAAGGAGCTGCTTCATTCCACATATGTATCACACCAGAAAGGGTGGAAACCAGTGTTAAACGATTTATTAACAGAAGAAACCATTCAGCTCCAGCAAACAGCAGACACATGGCAGGAGGCCATTACAAAAGCAGCGCAGCCTTTGCTTGATCAACAAGCGATTCAGGAAAGTTATGTGAAAGCGATGATCCAGTCTGTTCATCAAAATGGCCCTTATATTGTGATTGCGCCACAAGTGGCAATTCCGCATGCCAGACCAGAGGATGGCGTGAACAAATTAAGCATGTCACTTATGTCATGTCATCAACCCGTTTCCTTTTCAAAGGATGGAAAAAAGCAAGTTCGTCTCATCATTGTATTAGCTGCCATTGACAGTATGACCCACCTGAAAGCACTCAAACAGCTGACGATGCTGTTAAGTGAAGAAAAACGGGTGAGACAATTGATTGAAGCAGAGGAATTAGCAGCCATTCAACAACTAATCAATCGATTTTCACAAGTATAAAGGAGGAAAAAGAAAATGAAAAAAATTCTTGTTGTATGCGGAAACGGTTTAGGAAGCAGCTTTATTGTTGAAATGAATGTCAAAAAAGCATTAGAAGAATTAGGACTTTTAGCGGAAGTGGATCACACCGATCTCAGTACAAGCAAAAATGAACAAGCAGATCTTTATATCGGAGCAACAGATATTATCGATCAGCTGGATGACGGCACAAGAAAGGTCGCTGGATTAAATAACTTGTTAGACCAGGAAGCCATTAAAGACGTCCTTCGTAAACACATATAATCGACAGAAAAAGGGGGATTCACATCATGATAGAACTGATCATGAACGATATATTGGGCACACCCGCAATTCTCATCGGTTTGTTTGCACTGGCTGGTTTACTTTTGCAGAAAAAGTCAGCTGCCGATACTGTATCAGGCACCTTAAAAACAACAATGGGTTTTTTAATATTAGGAGCGGGCGCCACAGTCGTATCTGATTCACTTGGGGTTTTCAGGAAGATGTTTGAAGCAGCCTTTCACATTCAAGGGGTTGTCCCAAATACAGATGCCATGGCGGCCATTGCCCAAAAGGAATTCGGTACACAGACAGCGCTCATTATGATTTTTGGTATGGTGGTTAATTTGCTTTTGGCAAAATTCACACCCTTTAAATACGTCTTTTTAACTGGTCATCATACGCTATATATGGCGGCTATGCTTGCAGTCGTTCTGTCAACAGCCGGCATGCAGGGAACGCTGCTGATCACCATTGGTTCAATCGTATTAGGTGCAGCGATGGTCATTGCTCCCGCAATCCTTCAGCCGTTTACAAGGAAAGTCACTGGAAGTGATGATCTGGCGCTCGGTCATTTCAGTACGTTCGGCTATTTTACAGCGGGAATGATCGGCAAATGGGTCGGGCGCCCAGAGAAATCAACGGAAACCATTCAAGTGCCTAAATCACTCGGTTTTCTAAGAGATACATCGGTGGCCATCTCCATTACGATGGCTTTGCTTTTCTTTGCGATTGCACCGTTTGCGGGAATTTCATTCATAGAAAACATTAGTGGTGGTACGAACTTTGCTGTCTTCATTCTCATTCAGGCCATTACCTTTGCTGCTGGGGTGTACATTATTTTAGCAGGTGTACGGATGGCCATCGGGGAAATTGTGCCTGCTTTCAAAGGGATTGCCGATCGTTTCGTCAAAGGGGCAAAGCCGGCACTTGATGCGCCAACTGTTTTCCCATTTGCTCCAAATGCAGTGATCATCGGTTTTTTATGCAGTTTTGCTGGAGGCATCGTGTCTATTTTCCTTCTTCCTTTGTTTGGTTTAACTGTCATTGTTCCTGGACTTGTGCCGCACTTTTTCTGCGGTGCGACAGCGGGCGTATATGGCAATGCAACGGGGGGAGTGAGAGGTGCAGTCGCCGGTTCCTTTGTGAATGGAATACTCCTTTCATTTTTACCAGCTTGTTTACTTCCTGTGTTAGGCACTCTTGGCTTTGAAGGGACAACATTCGGCGATACAGACTTCGGTATCATTGGAATCTTGATTGGATTGATCAAATTTTTATTTCATCTATAAAAAGGAGGCATTAGGGGATGACAGCCATTTTCTCACCTTCATTAATGTGTATGGATTTAACGCACTTCCGTGAACAAATTCAGCTTCTGAACACAAGGGCAGACCGTTATCATGTCGACGTCATGGATGGTCATTACGTAAAGAATATGACCTTATCACCCTTTTTCATTGAACAACTTCGGAAACTGACAGATGTTCCGATTGATGTTCATCTAATGGCCGAACAGCCTCAGGAATTTTTAATTGATGCATGTATTGATGCAGGCGCAACGATGATTTGTTTACATCCAGAAGTGGTGCAAAAAGACGTTTTTCGAATCATTCGGCATATCCACGAAAGAAAGTGTGAGGTCGGCTTTGTTCTCAATCCCGCCACACCAGTTGCAGCATTAGATGCTTTTATTCATTTAATAGACCGGGTGACGATCATGACAATTGATCCAGGGTTTGCGGGTCAGCCTTTTATCAAAGAAATGCTTCCGAAAATGAAAGAGGTGAAAGAAATCAAAGAGAAGGGGGGATACTCATTTTCAATTGAGGTAGACGGCTCTTGTAATGAAAGCACGTTCCGGTTGCTTGCTGAGGCAGGAAATGAAATTTACATCATTGGCACTTCAGGTTTATTTGGCCTTCACGAAGAATTAGATAAAGCATGGGAAATAATGAAGCAATTGTTCGCAAAAGAAACAGCCACAATGAAATCACCTTAGTAAAAAGGAGGATGAAGCCCATCCTCTTTTTTACGCAATTTTACTAAACAAACTATCTCCTTATCAAAACATACTCAAAAACTTCATAAAAGCACAAATTTATAATTGAAAGCGCTTTATTTATGTGTTATTCTTCAAATATCTTTAGTAAACATTTAGTCAAAAATGATGAGGAGTTTACCTATGACTACACTCAAAGATATTGCTCATGATGCAAAAGTATCCGTCTCTACTGTATCCCGTGTGTTAAATGGCGACCAAACGCTTGCCGTTTCACACGCAACAAGACAAAACATCCTCGACATAGCCAAGAAATTAAACTATACCCCAGTCAGAGCAAGAAAAGCCGATCAAGCAGAAGTAAAAAGCCCGCCCGCATCCCCAGTCATCGGTGTCGTTGTCGCCCAATCCATTGACGAAGAATTAAATGATCCTTTTTTTTCATCGATTCGAAAAGGAATTGAAAAAGAATATGCCAAACGAGGTCTGTCCACTCTCCATACCTTTCGCCTAAGAAACATGGATAAAGGGGCGATACTAAAGGATATTGACGGTTTGATCGTCATTGGACGAATCAGCCCTGATACGGTTGAAAAGATGACAAACCGAATGGAACATATTGTGTTTATCAATCATTATGCGGATGAAGATTTGTATGATTGTGTACATGTGGATTTTGTCAGAGCGGCAGATCGTGCCATTCGTCATCTGCAATCTCTCGGCTATACACATCTAGGATATATTGGCGGGAAAGAGAGGGAGCATTATTTTGAAGGAAATGCTGTGATTGAGGATGAAAGACAAACAACTTTTATCAAAAGAATGCAAGAAGCGGGAACTCTTCATATGAATGACATCCACATAGGCGAATATTCGATGCAAGAAGGCTACTCACTTATGCAAAAAGCCATTCAGAAAGGAAAGCTTCCAGAAGCCTTTTTTATCGGAAGTGATTCTATGGCAATAGGCGCTATGCGTGCGCTACATGAAGCCGGTCTTCGTGTACCTCAAGATGTCTCAATCGTGGGGTTTAATGATATCGAAGCCGCTTCCTTTTCAAGCCCGCCGCTCACAACGGTTAAAGTATATACAGAACAAATGGGGGAAGTGGGTCTAAAGCTTTTGCTTGAGCGGATAGAAGGAAGAAAGCTTCCCCTAAAAGTCGTCGTGCCAACAAAGCTCATGCAAAGAGGCAGCACATGCCCAATCCATGAAAGGGGGTGAACGAGCATTTCAGCAAACAAAAAAGAGACAAAAAAGCAGGAAGGGAGCTGCTGAGCATGATGGCCAGATCATGCTGAAAACAACGCAGTTCACCCAATTGCTCTCTTATCTCTTTGAAAAGAATAGAATTCCAGTATAATGGACTTCTTTTGTTTCCGCAACTGCATGAATTCTACCGATAATCGTCTGAATTTTCAGTAATCAAAAGGAGGAAACGATGAGTAAAAAAATTCTGATGCTGTGTGTAGCTCTAGTTTTGTCGATGATCTTGTCTGCTTGCGGCAATAACGGTGCGTCTGAAGCAAACGGGAAAGTGACCTTGACTCTATTCTCCACAATGAGTAACAGCGGGGAGAGAAAGGCATTTGAAGAAGTGATCCGTGATTTTGAAAAAGAACATCAAAACATCCGAATTGATGCCAACTTCCCTGGCAACAGCTATGAAGATATGATACGCGTCAAAATGGGGGCAAACGATATGCCAGACCTATTTGATACACACGGCTGGGCCAAGCTGCGATATAGCGAATACGTGGCTGATCTAAAGGAGATGGACTGGGTAAAACAACTCGATCCTTCACTCGATCAAATTTTAAAAGACAAAGATGGCAAAGTCTATGCTTATCCGCTGAATCAAGCAAAAGACGGACTTAGTTTTAATGCCAATCTATTAAAAGAATATGGCCTGAAAGTTCCTAAAACACTGGATGAACTGAAAAGTGCTTTACAGACTGTCAAAGAAAAAAGTAAAGGGGAAGTTGTGCCGCTCTGGATCCCAGGAGGCGATAATTCAAATATTGCCCAAGTCTTTGATGAGCTGGCAACGCCTTTACTCATTACTGATCAAAAACATCAATACGGAAAAGACCTTGAAAATGGATCATTTGATTGGTCTCACTATACACCGCTTGCACAGTTTATGAAGGAGCTGAAAGATCAAGACCTTTTAAACAAAGATGTACTCACTGCGAAACTATCCCAAGCACCTGAGCTGATGGCACAAAACAAAATCGCTTTCACCTTTGTGGGAGGATCTTTAGGACCTGAGGCGACTGAACTCAATCAATCGATCAAAGTAGGCACCATGCCCGTACCAGCTATTCATGAAGGAGATGAGCAAAGCTGGATTGGCGGGGAACGCTTTACTGTTGCGGCATGGAAAGACTCAAAGCATCTAAAAGAAGCAAAACAATTCATTGACTTTCTAGCAAAGCCTGAAAACGCAAAAAAAATCGCAGAGGGCACTTCCTCTGAAACGGCTTTAAAAGAAGTCAAAGCCAAAAACTATTATTCTACATTTTACGAGCAATATGAAGATATTAAGATTGAACCATATTTTGATCGGAAATACTTACCGAGCGGCATGTGGGCTGTCATGGCAACGACCGGCCAAGAATTATTAGCAGGCTCCATCACACCGGAACAATTATCGAAGAAAATGGAAGAGGAATATAAACGTCTGAAAAAACAATAGCAGGCTCATGCTAAAACAGGAGTGAAGCCAATGAGTGACATCACAAAAGAAAAACAGGCGGCGACATTTACCTCTTTTCCCAAACAGAAGATGAAAAATAGCCAAAATTCTTCACTTTGGTGGATGTATCTGCCTGCTGTTCTCGTTGTCAGTGCCTTTATCATTTATCCCTTTTTTAACGGGATTCAGCTTTCTTTTACAAATTGGAACGGTTTCTCACAACAGTATGAGTGGATCGGACTTGATCAATACAAACGATTGCTGCAAGATCCAACTACATGGCTTGTTGTGAAAAATACCCTTCTTTACGGCATCGGGAGCACCATCTTACAAAATATGATTGGTCTTGGATATGCACTCTTATTAAATCAAAGTTTAAAAATGAGAGCCATCACAAGAACGGTGATCTATTTACCCGTCATGATCAGCCCGATTGCTATGGGCTATATTTGGTATTTTGTCTTTGCGTACCAAGGTGGTGCTTTAAACGACGTTGTTACCTTTTTTGGATTTGATCCAATGAACGCACTTGGTAATCCGCAGCTAAACACTTGGATCATTGTGTTTGTGAATACGTATCAATTCGTCGGGATTGCCATGATCATTTATTTAGCAGGACTCCAAAGCATACCTAAAGATTATTATGAAGCAGCACAACTCGACGGAGCTTCAGGTCTTCAGCAATTTTGGCGCATCACATTACCGCTTTTAATGCCATCTATCACCATCAATGTTGTGCTCAATGTGATCGGTGGACTTAAATTATTTGATGTCATTGTCGCGCTCACTGGCGGAGGACCCGGAGATTCCTCGCAATCGATGTCGACTTTTATGTACGATTTGTATTTCAAACGGCAGGATGCAGGCTATGCAGCGACGCAAGGTGTCTTCATGGCTGTCATCATCCTTGTCGTAAGTGTCGCAGCGCTCATTTATTTCAAACGAAAGGAGACCGAGGTGTGATGGATAACGCCTATAAACGAAAGAAAAGATGGTACTCCTTACTCGCCCTTTCGATTACATTGCTTCACCTGATTCCATTTTATATTTTAGTCACGACCTCTCTAAAGGGGATAGGAGATTTTAGCTCAAAATGGTTGTTCCCATCAACGCTTCATTTTGAAAACTTTCTGATGGCATGGACAGATGCTCAGCTTGGCCAGTCCTTTTTGAATACAGTGATCATTACGTTCAGCTCGGCTGCCCTACTCATCATCTTTGGATCACTTGCCGCCTATCCACTCGCAAGAAGAGGAACAAAGCTGAATCAAGCGGTGTATCTCTTATTCATTGCCATTATGGTCATACCGCCGCTCACAGCCCTTGTCCCTTTATACAAAATGGTTGTACAAATTGGCATGATGAATACTTATCAAATCGCTATTTTAAACAATGTTGCTGCTTTTTTGCCACTGACGATTTTTCTATATGCCGGTTTTATCCGGTCGACGATTCCAAAGGAGCTTGAAGAAGCCGCTCGAATTGATGGCGCGGGAACACTAAGAGTCTTTCTCACCGTCGTTTTTCCGCTGCTGAAGCCGATTACCGCTTCTGTTTTAATCATTGCCTGTGTGTATATTTGGAACGACTATCAATTTGCCATCTTCTTCTTGCAAGATAAAGAGATGCATACACTTACAGTCGCCTTATCCAATTTCTTTGGTCAAAATCAACACCAGCTCCAGCTCGTTGGCGCCGCTGCTCTTATTGCGATGCTGCCAATGGTCACGATGTTTTTACTGTTGCAAAAATACTTTATTGCAGGGCTGTCTCAAGGCTCTGTTAAAGGGTAATCCAACCTTGATGTAAAAAGGAGTGTCGTCTATGTCTAAAATTACATTTATCGGTGCAGGAAGTACCGTGTTTGCTAAAAATATATTAGGAGATTGTCTGTTCGTTCCCGCACTTGCCGGCTTTGAATTTGCGTTATATGATATCGACCACAACCGGCTGAAAGAATCGGAAACGATGCTACGTCACTTAAAAGAGAACTACGGTGCACATGTGACCATTCAGTCGTATCACAACCGGAAAGAAGCCTTAAAGAATGCGAAATATGTCATCAATGCCATCCAGGTAGGAGGCTATCAGCCAAGCACTGTTATTGATTTTGAGATTCCAAAAAAATATGGATTAAGACAAACGATTGCGGATACGGTTGGCATCGGCGGTATTTTCCGCTCACTTCGAACCATTCCCGTGATGCTGGACTTCGCAAAGGATATGGAAGAAGTATGTCCACACGCCTTATTATTAAATTACACGAATCCAATGGCCACATTGACTGGCGCTATGCTGCGTTATACTCGGGTTCAAACGGTTGGTCTTTGCCATAGCGTACAGGTGTGTACGAAAGATTTATTTCAATCACTTGAAATGGACCATGAAGGCATTGAAGAAAAAATTGCCGGCATTAATCACATGGCATGGTTATTAGAAGTGAAACGGGACGGTCAAGACTTGTATCCAGAAATCAAAGCAAGAGCAAAAGAAAAACAAAAAACGCGGCATCCAGATATGGTTCGTTTTGAACTAATGGATAAATTCGGCTACTATGTCACCGAATCCTCAGAGCACAATGCAGAATATCATCCGTATTTTATCAAATCTCGTTATCCAGAACTGATTGGACAGTTTAACATTCCGCTCGATGAATATCCAAGACGCTGCGAGGAACAAATCAACAATTGGAATACGATGAAACATGACCTTGTGGGAAACACACAGATCACGCATACGCGCTCTAAAGAATATGGTTCACGTATCATTGAAGCGATTGAAACGAACGTTCCCTTTAAATTTGGTGGAAATGTACTGAACACAGGAGGACTCATTCACAACCTTCCTGAAAAAGCCTGTGTCGAAGTGCCATGTGTTGCAGACCGGAGCGGTATCATGCCATGTTATATCGGAGAGATACCTGAACAATTGGCTGGACTCAACCGGACCAATATCAGCTCACAGCTCATGACGATTGAAGCTGCAATCAGCGGCAAAAAAGAACACATTTACCAAGCGGCATTATTAGACCCGCATACAAGTGCTGAATTATCAATTGATGACACCATCAAACTATGTAATGAATTAATCGAAGCACACGGGGAGATGCTCCCGGCTTATACAGAGCCGAGTCAATACGCAATTTCTTCTAAATAACTAAAATAAACGGTCTTAGCCTGATGCACCTGGCATCAGGCTTTTTTAGATCAACAAACTGATCATTGACTGAAAGCGTTTTTAATATTATGATTTTTCTAAAGTTAACCAACAGTTAACCAAAAACATATCATCAATTAATTAACATGATCATGCCACATGACACACAGACAAAACGACCTAAAAGGGGGACAGATCTTCGGAACCAAAAGAGCTAGAAGGTATAGACTTCACATGTATTATCAGAACGTAAAGCAAAACTGTGGTTTCATTTGACAAAGAGTGTATACAGATGAAGACCCCTTAGATGAGACAATGACGATAAATCAACACACGATTGCATCACAATCCAAACAAAGAGGAGAGAGGGAACATGACCAAAACAGATGTACAAACGTTGAAAAATTATATTGATGGACAATGGGTGGACGCCGAAACGAACCAAACGGAAGCTGTTTATAATCCAGCTACTGGCGAAGTCATCGCAGAAGTACCGCTTTCTACAAAAACGGATGTAGAACATGCAGTCCAAGCAGCACAAGAAGCGTTCACCACTTGGTCTAAAACAGCTGTTCCCCGGCGCGCACGTATATTATTTAAATACCAACAGTTACTCGTAGAGAAATGGGATGAGTTAGCTGAACTCGTTACGCTAGAAAACGGAAAAAGTGTAACAGAAGCAAAAGGAGAGGTGCAACGAGGAATTGAATGTGTGGAATTTGCCGCTGGTGCACCAACCTTAATGATGGGGAAACAACTGCCTGATATTGCGACTGGTCTAGAGTCTGGCATGTACCGCTACCCAATTGGCGTCATCGGTGGCATTACTCCGTTTAACTTTCCGATGATGGTCCCATGCTGGATGTTCCCGCTTGCCATTGCCTGCGGAAATACATTTGTCTTAAAACCTTCAGAACGGACGCCAATCCTTGCTGCACGGTTAGCAGAATTATTTGAAGAAGCGGGACTTCCAAAAGGTGTGCTCAACATTGTCAATGGGGCTCACGATGTAGTAAACGGTCTGCTTGAACATGAAAAGGTAAAAGCCATTTCGTTTGTCGGCTCTCAGCCAGTCGCAGAATACGTCTATAAAAAAGGGACAGCACATGGTAAACGTGTACAAGCACTTGCCGGTGCAAAAAATCACTCCATCGTCTTGAAAGATGCTGATTTAGAATCAGCCACAAAACAAATCATTGGCGCTGCTTTTGGATCAGCAGGTGAACGCTGCATGGCAGCAGCCGTTGTCGCAGTGGAAGAAGACGTGGCGGACGACTTGATTCAACAATTGGTCGATGAATCCAACCAGCTTGTCATCGGAAACGGAATAAATGAAGATGTCTTTCTCGGACCAGTCATTCGGAAAGAGCATAAAGAACGAACTCTTCAATATATCCAATCAGGAATTGAAGAAGGCGCAAGCCTGATTCGTGATGGCAGACAAGATAAAGAAATAAATGGAGAAGGGTATTTTGTCGGACCAACGATCTTTGATCATGTCACAAATCAAATGAAAATCTGGCAGGACGAGATTTTTGCCCCAGTCTTATCCATTGTCCGTGTCTCATCACTCGCAGAAGCAATCGACCTGTCCAATCAATCAAAATTCGCAAACGGTGCCTGCCTATACACAGACAGCGCTTCAAGCATAAGAGAATTTCGTGAAAACATCGAAGCCGGCATGTTAGGCATTAACATTGGTGTTCCTGCTCCAATGGCTTTCTTCCCATTTTCCGGCTGGAAAGATTCCTTCTACGGAGACTTGCACGCCAATGGAACAGACGGAGTAGAGTTTTACACGAGAAAGAAAATGGTGACCGCTCGGTATATGTAGCGTACATTTATTGAACATTGAGAAAGAATGCAGCTCCAAAATGGAGACTGCATTTTTTTGTTGTCTTCTAGTTAAAAAGTAAGGGTTTTCATCGCACTCTTTACAGGGTTTCACAGGGAGAAATCATTCTTTGTATTCATTCTTCATCACGAAACATCAACATAATTTGAAATTGGGCCTAAACCCCAATATCAGGAAGATGAAAACAGGAGGAAATGACACGATGAGGACGAGGATGAAGTGCAGCGTTTGTTTATTGATTTTCACTTTGGTACTGAGTTGTTTGCCAGTATATGAAGCGCATGCGGCAAGCACACCAATTGCCAAGCAAGTAGGAAATGCAAACCCGCTCATTGATCATCACTTAGGAGCAGACCCGTTTGCGCTTACCTATAACGGAAGAGTGTACCTTTATATGTCGAGTGATGACTATGAATATCAAAGCAACGGAACGATTAAGGACAATTCATTTGCAAATCTGAATAGAGTATTCGTCATCTCTTCGGCGGATATGGTCAACTGGACCGATCACGGAGCGATTCCAGTAGCGGGAGCAAATGGGGCAAATGGCGGCAGAGGCATTGCCAAATGGGCAGGCGCATCATGGGCCCCATCAGCAGCGGTAAAGAAGATCAACGGAAAGGATAAATTTTTCCTTTATTTCGCTAACAGCGGCGGAGGGATTGGAGTCCTTACAGCAGACAGCCCGATTGGCCCATGGACTGATCCAATTGGAAAAGCGCTCGTTACGCCAAGTACACCTGGCATGTCCGGAGTTGTATGGCTTTTTGATCCGGCCGTATTTGTAGATGATGACGGTACTGGTTATCTATATGCCGGCGGAGGCGTTCCAGGCGGTTCCAATCCAACGCAGGGACAATGGGCAAATCCTAAAACAGCAAGAGTCCTGAAGCTAGGCGCTGATATGACAAGTGTGGCCAGTAGCGCATCCACCATTGATGCTCCTTTTATGTTTGAAGACTCAGGGATGCATAAGTATAACGGAACCTATTACTATTCCTATTGCATCAATTTTGGCGGCTCCCATCCTGCCGATAAACCACCTGGTGAAATCGGCTATATGACGAGCTCAAGTCCGATGGGACCCTTCACGTATAAAGGACACTTTCTGAAAAATCCGGGTGCTTTTTTTGGTGGCGGCGGTAACAACCATCATGCGGTGTTCAATTTTAAAAATGAGTGGTATGTGGTGTATCATACGCAAACCGTTAGCTCTGCCTTATACGGAAGTGGCAAAGGCTATCGCTCTCCACATATTAACAAGCTTGTGCATAATGCAGATGGCTCCCTTCGAGAAGTAGCAGCCAATTATGAAGGGGTGAAACAGCTATCTAATCTGAATCCATATCAACGTGTTGAAGCTGAAACATTCGCTTGGAATGGACGCATTTTGACAGAAGCCTCGTCAGCACCAGGAGGACCAGTGAATAACCAGCATGTCACCAATATTCAAAATGGCGATTGGGTGGCTTTAGGGAATGTAGACTTTGGTTCAAATGGCGCTAGAACATTTAAAGCCAATGTCGCATCGACAGTAGGCGGGAAAATAGAAGTACGCCTTGACAGCGCAAACGGCAGACTGGTCGGTACACTGAATGTCCCTTCCACCGGTGGAACACAAAACTGGCGGGAAATAGAAACAGCGATTAACGGCGCATCCGGAGTGCACAACGTATTTTTTGTCTTTACCGGAACAGGCGGGGGAAATCTATTCCAATTTGATTCTTGGCAGTTTACTCAAAGGTAGCGAATAAAGGTGCTTAAATGTTTGATAGAGGAGTGGGAAATTTGATGTCATGTATAAAAAAACCAATGCTTGCTTTATTGGTGTGTTTCACCATGCTATCTGTCATGTTCATAGGCCCCGGAGTAGCTGAAGTATCAGCAGCTGACGCAAACATTAACCTTAATGCAGAAAGACAAGTGATTCGTGGTTTTGGCGGAATGAACCATCCAGCTTGGATTGGTGATTTGACAGCGCCACAAAGGGAGACTGCCTTTGGCAATGGACAAAATCAGTTAGGGTTTTCCATTCTTAGAATTTATGTAGACGAAAACAGAAACAATTGGAGCAGAGAAGTCGCGACGGCCAAACGAGCGATCGAGCATGGTGCTCTAGTCATTGCTTCCCCTTGGAATCCTCCAAGCAGTATGGTTGAAACATTTAACCGGAATGGATCACCTGCCAAGCGGCTTAAATACAATCAATACGCAGCATATGCTCAGCATCTGAATGATTTTGTCACTTACATGAAAAACAACGGAGTCAATCTTTATGCCATTTCTGTACAAAACGAGCCTGATTATGCGCATGAATGGACATGGTGGACACCTCAGGAAATCCTGCGATTCATGAGAGAAAATGCCGGCTCCATTAATGCACGTGTGATTGCACCAGAATCGTTTCAATACCTTAAGAATATCTCAGATCCTATCTTAAACGATCCGCAGGCGCTAAGGAATATGGACATTCTCGGCGCTCATCTATACGGAACCCAAATTAGCCAGCTTCCGTACCCTCTTTTCAAACAAAAAGGGGCAGGGAAAGAGCTATGGATGACAGAGGTCTACTATCCGAATAGTGATAACAATTCAGCGGACCGCTGGCCTGAGGCATTAGGGGTATCAGAGCATATTCACCAATCAATGGTGGAAGGGGACTTTCAGGCGTATGTGTGGTGGTACATCCGGAGATCATACGGTCCTATGAAAGAAGATGGAATGATTAGCAAGCGCGGATACAACATGGCGCATTTCTCCAAGTTTGTGCGTCCAGGGTACGTCAGAATTGATGCAACGAAAAGCCCTGAATCAAATGTTTTCGTCTCAGCTTATAAAGGAAACAATCAGGTCGTCATTGTGGCGATTAATAAAAACAATGCAGGGGTCAATCAACACTTCGTCGTGCAAAATGGCTCTGTTTCTCAGGCGTCTAGATGGGTGACGAGCGGCAGCAGCAACCTTCAACCTGGAACTGACTTAAACATATCAGGAAATCAATTTTGGGCTCATCTCCCTGCTCAAAGTGTGACAACATTTGTGGTCAAACGCTAGAGAAACACGAAAAGCCAATTTTCTCATTAAAAAAGAAAATTGGCTTTTTTCTGTGTAAATAGAAAGTTGATTTTTCACGACGTCAACACTTTGGGTATAATAATAACAATGACTTCAGGAGAGTGATCATTATGCCAAAGGTTCAAAGCAAAGTATTGATTATAGATGACGAAAAAGAAATTTTAGAATTAATCCATACCGTATTAACAAGAGAAGGCATTGACCAGGTGTTAACAGCTTCAACTGCCCGTGATGGGCTCACGCAATTTCATCAAGAACAACCAGATCTCGTCATACTGGATATTATGTTGCCAGACGGAGAAGGCTACGATATTTGCAAACAAATCAGAGATGTCTCACATGTTCCGATTATCTTTTTATCAGCAAAGGGAGAGGAATCAGACAAAATTGTAGGACTTGCCATTGGCGGCGATGATTACATTACAAAACCGTTCAGTCCAAAAGAAGTCGCCTACCGGGTAAAAGCCCAGCTAAGACGGTCATCCTACTTACAGCCTTCTCAAGCGGAGCCCGTGATCAAAAAAGGACCATTTGAGTTAAACGAGCAGCAAGCCGAACTGACGAAAAACGGAGCGGCAATTGAACTCACACCGAAAGAACTTATGTTGATGACTTATTTCTTGCAGCATCCGAATCGCGTGATCAGTAAAGAAACGCTTTATCAAACGGTTTGGGGAGAGGATTTCTTCGGTTCTGATAATACGGTAATGGTTCATATACGAAGACTGCGGGAAAAAATAGAACATTCCCCATCTACACCAGAATTTCTCGTGACGGTCAAAGGACTTGGCTATAAATTTGTTGTAAAGGATGCGTAAAGATGAAATGGCGATTAACAGGCAGATACATGGTCTCTGTTATTATCGTGACCATTATCACGGTCTTTATTAACTTATTTGGATTCATGATATGGCTTGTACTACAAGCAAGCAGTCAGCAAAACGAAGAAAATACGCCGGAAACCTTCACAAGAACATTTGAACAATACATCACCTTGTCTAATCAAGATATCACTGTGAGTAAAGAAGGACAGCAAGCTTTAAAACAACAAAATGCGTGGATTCAAATATTAGACGAAAATGGACAAGACGTCTATCATGCACTAGCACCTAAAGGCTTAAAAAGCAAATACACACCTATAGAAATTGTAAACTTACATAAATATAAAGATAAGCAATTGATGTCGACGATCTATGCTGGCGGGAAAAATGGAAAGGGTAAGGAATACAGCTACTTCATCGGATTTAAGGACCCTTCCATCGGAAAATATTTATTTTCTTTTGATACGAAAGAATTAATATCGCAATTCAATATCGGGACGATGATTTTATTATCGATTGATGCCATCATTGCCTTATTCATTGGATACTTATTCAGCCGGCAACTCATCAAACCGCTCGGCCGTGCCATTTACGGCATCCAGAGGCTCGCAAACGGAGATTATACGACGAAGCTGCCAACGAAGGGGATATATAAAGATGTGTTCTATAATGTCAATCACTTATCCGAGCAGCTCGCTTCAAGCCAAAAAGAAAAAGACAAATTAGAGCAAATGCGGGAAGAGTGGATCAGTCATATTTCTCATGATATTAAAACACCATTATCCTCTATTCAAGGCTATGCAGAAATCATGAAAGATCCAAATTATCCTCTTTCAAATCAAGACATTAGACATTATGCCAGCATCATAGAGAATAAATCATTGTACATCAAAGATGTGATGGAGGATCTCAATTTAACAACAAGGCTGAAAAATAACGACGTGATGCTGCATAAAGAACTGGTGAACATTGTGCCATTGCTGCGTGAAACGTTAATTGATATCCTCAACGATTCGAGATATGCAGATCAGACCATTGAGCTGCAAACGAATGTAGACAAGCTTATGCTGAATATTGATACGATCCTCATAAGAAGAGCGGTCACCAATCTCATTTTAAATGCCCTTGTTCACAATGATGCTGATGTGAAAATCATTGTACAGCTTGAACAAAAAGAACATACCCATATCACCATTCAAGACAATGGCAAAGGAATTGAAGAAGCAGAGCTAGAAAAAGTATTTGACCGCTACTATAGAGGGACGAATACAGGAGGGACACATGCAGGCTCAGGTCTTGGAATGGCGATTGCAAAAGATATCATCCAAAAACACGGGGGAGATATGACAATACAAAGTATAATAGGAGAAGGAACAACGATTGATATCCAATTACCCGCTTAAACGGACATACAAAAAACGGTTCTGATCAATCACAGAACCGTTTTTTCTAACTCTTATTCTGAAAACACTTTAATGCCTTTCACAATGTTCCAAATGAAGAAGTAGATCGCCACAAGGAATGTCACAGCATACGTTGCAATTAAGAACGGACCAGCATGACTGATATCGTTCATGCCAAGTAAACCAGAACCGGCAATACCAAGACCGAAAATCAAATAAGGAATAATATGTGTCCATAGTGATTTTTTCGCATGGTATTTCACTTCGTCTTTTCCTAAGAAATAAACGATAATCGGAAATAGAAATGGTGCAAAAAAGATGCTGAAGTAACATAATGAAGACAAAATTTTATTTTCTCTCAAAGCTTTTCACCTCTATGATTGATTTAGAACAGAGGACCATTTAACTCATCCCTCAATTCCTTACAAACCCATTGTACAACCTCAACCTTAACTCGTATTAATCCGAACCTTACAGCAACCTTAAATATGTTAAACTGTAAAAAGACAAGGAAAGATAAAATGATTCTGGGTATTTCAATCTATTTTTTCAGAAAAAAATAGTTGACTTTGGTCATCCCTCTATTTAAAATAAAGTCGTAACCGATGCAGGAGTGTTACTGATATGATCAGGCACCACCAAGTCAGGTAAACAGATTGTACATTTGTACGTTGTTTGCTGAGATTTTGGTGTTTTTTTATGCTTTTTTAGCATTTTAGGTAAGGTGGGATGAGGATGTTCACCGTCGTTAAAGTTTTAAATAATAATATCGTATTAGCTCTAACAGAGGCTCAAAATGAAGTCGTTGTGTTTGGAACAGGAATAGGTTTTAAAAAGAAGAAAGGTGATACACTTGATGAGAGCGCTGTCAGTAAGACATTTTATTCTGATCAGACGTCTCCATTAGAATCTCAACTTGCCGCTATCCCAACTGATATCCTTTTATTAACTGAAAAAATCATTCGCGTAGGCGAAGAGATGTTGAATAAGAAGTTAGGTTCCAGCGCGCTCTTTTCGCTATCCGATCATCTCACCTTCGCTATTCAAAGGCACGAAGAAAAAATGGCGTATGAAAACCCCATTGTGTGGGAAATTCCACATCTCTATTTTCAAGAATATCAAGTCGGGAAAAAAGCACTGACAATTATTCAAAAGATGATGGGCATTTCTTTTGAAGATACTGAAGCTTCACTCATTGCCCTGCATTTTGTAAACGCTCAAATAGATGGTCAGTCTATGGGAGACACCATTAAGATGACTCACCTGACGAAAGAAATCGTCAAAATCATTCAAAATATTTTCGAGATGATATTGGATAAATCATCCATTAATTATTCGAGGTTTATTACCCACTTGAGATATTTTATTGTCAGGCAGGAAACCAATCAACCACCGCAGCAGATGGATGACTCGTTAAAAGAATTAATACAGGATCGTTATATGAAGAGTTATGCCTGCGGATTGATCATCAAAGAAATGTTAAAACGAGAATTCAATTGGAATGTGACAGAAGACGAACTTGTTTTTTTAGTCATCCATATTGAGAGAATCACAAAGGAACACCAAAAAAATAAATGATTTCTTTTAGGCGTGTTATGAAAAAGCATTAACCTAAACAAATCTCCATGAGAAAGAATGATCTTTTCTATGGTGGATTTTGTTTAGGTTTTTTTTGTGAAAATGAAGGGGTGAAAGCATGGAAAACAAAGAATTGGCTGGAAAAATTGTGAAATTAATTGGTGGAACCGAAAATATATCTCAAAGTTGGCATTGTATCACACGGCTAAGATTTAATCTCAACGATGAAAGTCAGGTAAAAGTAGATGAGCTGAAAACATTAGATGGTGTTTTAGGTGCTCAATTCCAAAGTGGACAGTTCCAAGTCATTATTGGAGCAAAGGTAGCAGAGGTTTATGAGGAAATCGATCATCTGGCCGGTCATAGTAGCAATGATTCTGCTCCTGTTAAAAACACGTCAAAGATGAACCCAATTGAAGTCGTATTCGATGTGATCAGCGGGATTTTCACACCTATTTTGCCAGCGATTGTTGGTAGTGGATTGATCAAAGGAATCATGGCACTGTTCGTTAGCTTAGGGTGGCTGACGGAGACAAGTTCTACCTATCAAGTACTTCAAATTTTTTCAAATGCTGTCTTTTACTTTTTACCTTTCCTCATTGCTTATTCGGCAGCGAAGAAATTTAAAACGCGAGAATCTCTTGCGCTCGCATTAGCAGGGATTTTACTATATCCAACGATGATCGAAGGTGCAGCAAAAGGAGCAGACCCGTTAAGTTTTTTAGGGTTAAGTATTCCACTAAATAATTACACATCTTCTGTATTACCAATTATATTAGGTGTGCTATTACTAAGTTTTGTCGATAAGTGGATAACAAAAGCGATCCCAAAATCCTTAAGTATCGTATTTACACCGGTACTGAGCCTGATGATCACGGCTCCTCTTACACTGGCTTTTATCGCTCCTATTGGGAACGTTTCTGGGCAATATTTAGAAATCTTTTTCACTTCATTGTTCAATTTCGCTGGTCCGATTGCCGGTTTATTAATGGGGGGCCTTATGCCACTCATTGTGTTAACTGGAATGCATTACGCATTCTTCCCAAGCACGTTAGCCAGCTTTGAAAAAGTGGGTTACGATATCATGCTGCTTCCAATGAATTTCATTGCGAATATGGCACAAGCAGGCGCTGTGTTAGGTGTCATCATCCGCACCAAGCGGGTAGAAACAAGGTCTTTAGCGCTTTCAACATTGCTTCCTAGTTTCTTCGGGATCACAGAACCAGCCATTTATGGAGTCACACTTAGACTAAAAAAACCTTTTTATGCTTCATTAATTGGCGGCGCAGTCGGTGGATGTTTTTACGGTTTATTTTCAGTTAAAACGACAGCCTTTTCGATCCCAGGCATTACTTCACTGCCAACTTACATTATGAAAGGGACAAATAATTTTCAGCTGGCTCTGATTGGAATCGCCCTTAGCTTCATCGTGTCACTTCTCATCACCATTCTCCTTGGATTTCAGGAGTCTGTAACGGCTTTTAACGAGCAAGCTGCAGAAAAGCCAAATCACACTGAGAGTACAGAGAATCAACAAATGTCTAAGCAAACAAACCCTTATGAAGTTCAAGCACCTATGAGTGGAAAGGTCATTCCTTTATCTGAAGTGAATGATTCCGTGTTCTCAAGTGAAATGATGGGGAAGGGAGTCGCAATTTTGCCTGATAAGGGGGTGGTACAAGCACCGTTCTCAGGAAAAGTAGTGACTGTTACACCTACTAAACATGCCATCGGACTCGTTTCAGATGATGGGATTGAATTATTGATCCACGTGGGGATTGATACGGTCAGCCTAAACGGCCAATTCCTTGATGTACTGGTAAAAGAGGGCGATAAGATAAAGACGGGGGATCATTTATTATCGTTTGATATAGAAGGAATTCAATCAAACCATTTAGATGTAGTGACACCTATTATCGTCACAAATTCAACGCAATATCTTGATGTGATTCATACAGGTGACGCTCATGTCACCGCAGGTCAAAATAAGCTCTTAATGCTTATTCACTAATATAAAGAGAAGGGATGATTGAAATGAAAGAATTAAAAAAAGGATTTTCAGATGATTTTTTATGGGGTGGCGCAACTGCTGCCAATCAAATAGAGGGCGCATACTTAGAAGGTGGCAAGGGCCTGTCGACGTCAGACTTTGCTGCATATAAAGATCCTTATGAAAAAGGAAAAGTGAACAACTTTACTTTCGATGTGAGTTCAGCTGAATTAACAAGATACAAGGAACAACCCGATGAATTTGATTTTCCGAAAAGACGCGGAATCGATTTTTACCATCGATATGAAGAGGATATTGCACTATTTGCAGAGATGGGCTTTAAAGTGTTTCGCTTGTCTATTTCATGGGCAAGAATCTTTCCAACTGGTTTAGAAGACAAGCCGAACGAAGAAGGATTGGCTTTTTACGATAACGTATTTGATGAGTGTGCGAAATATGGAATTGAACCGCTAGTCACGATGTCTCATTACGAAATGCCGATTACTTTAACAGAGAAATATAATGGCTGGATGAGTAGAGAGCTTGTCCCGTTGTTTGAAAAATATGCCCGTGCCATTTTAGAAAGATATAAAAATAAAGTGAAGTATTGGATTACATTCAATGAAATGAATATGAACCTCAACAGCCTTTACACCGGTGCTGGAATTTTAGAGGACCTAGTAGACCATAAATTACAGGCTGCGTATCAAGCATCACATCACCAATTTATCGCCAGCGCTCTCACAGTGAAGGCTGCAAAAGAAATCATTCCAAATGTCCAAATTGGCTGTATGATAAACCAAATTGAAGCCTATGCAAAAACAACGAAACCAGAGGACCAGCTGCAAGCGGTAAAATCGAACCAATTGAATATGTTCTATCCGGATGTTCAAGCTAGAGGTGAATATCCAACATACATGGTGAAATATTTTGCTGACAACGACATCAAACTTGATATCGAAGAGCAGGATGAGCAAATTTTGAAAGAGGGCATCGTTGATTTTGTGGCGATCAGCTACTATATGTCCCACGTAGCAGAAGCCCGAGAAGATGCAGCCGAGCTAGCGGGTACATTTGATAGTCCAATTAAAAATGAGCATTTGGAGTTATCACAATGGGATTGGCCAATTGATCCAATGGGTCTGCGCATTTCATTAATTAAACTGTATGACAGATACCAAAAACCTTTATTTGTTTGTGAAAACGGACTTGGCGCAAGAGATACATTGACACCAGACAAAGAAATTCACGACGATTATCGAATTGATTATTTAAAACAACATATTGAACAGATGAAAGAAGCAGTCAAAGAAGGTGTCGACTTAATGGGGTATACACCATGGGGTTGTATTGACTTAATTAGCTGCGGAACATCTCAAATGAGTAAGCGCTATGGTTTGATCTATGTAGATCAAGACGACAGAGGGAATGGTTCATTAAATCGTTACAAAAAAGATTCCTTCTACTGGTACAAAAAAGTGATTGCAACAAATGGGGAAGATTTATCATAATCCAGATGGAATGATGATGACACCATTGCATCCGCCTTAATTGGCCGGGTACGATGGTGTTTTTTTGTTTACCGAAAAGTAACCTCAATTATGTCATAGCAAGCACTAGAGATCTCTTTGCTACAATCATTTGATAACAAAAGTTGGCCGAAAAATGTTTCACCTTGACCTTGAAGTATAGTTCAACCTTTATAATGTACATATAGTAAAACAAAATAATAAAAAAGGAGTAACGATGGAGTTGATGACTAGAGGAGAACTTGTCAAAAAAACAGGAGTAAGTCCTGCCGCAATTCGTTACTATGAAGAACACAACATATTACCTGCTCCAAGACGACGTTCAAACGGTTACAGACTCTATACAGACGACTATGTTGTGAAAATTCAATTGATCAAAGATGCGAAAACGCTCGGTTATTCATTAAAGGAAATAGCAGAAATTATGGACATGCTAAGTCAAGACATAGACCTTGATACCCTAAGACAAATTGTCCATCTTAAACATGAAGAAATTGAAAAGAAAATTAAAAGCCTTCGTCTCATTCAAGACCTTTTATCTAACTTATTAAAAACCCCTGAAAAAAAAGTACAACTCTACCTGGAATCATTTCGTGTTCCAAAGCAGGATGATCAATAAACCTATTGGGTGAAGGAGAGAAAAAAATGAGTGTAGAAATGTATCATGGTGAACGTTCTAAAGAAAGTATTCAATTTGAAACATTATTCGCTTCGCAAAGTAATAAAGAGAGTTTTTCCAGTATCGAACAGACAAAAAAATTCCTCGAGCAAAAAGGAATTGAAAATACGCAGCCTTATGCCATTGGAGATGATGTGAAGTTAATCAGTGAGGTACAAGAGCAGACATTCGAAGGCATGCAAGTTTTCACATTGAATGAACAAGCATCACAAAATCAAAAAGTCATTCTCTATCTACATGGTGGTGCGTGGACAAATCAGCCTTTGAATGTCCATTGGTGGTTCATGGATAAAATGGCGCAATCACTAGGTGCGAAAGTAGTCGCTCCTATTTACCCAAAAGTACCTCATTATAGCAACCAGGATACGTATCCGAAAATGCTTAACCTATATAAAGACCTTCTGAAAACTGCTGGAAGTGCCAATCAATTGACGATCATGGGAGATTCAGCTGGCGGAAACATCTCACTTGGTCTTGCGCACCTTTTAAAGAAAGAGGATCTGCCGCAGCCGAAGGATATCGTGTTACTATCTGCGTGTGTGGATATGAGTATGAGCAACCCTCTCATATTTGAATATGCAAAAAAAGATCCGATTCTAGGTCATGAAGGAATGGGAGTCATCACAAAATTGTGGGCAGCTGATCAAAGTCTCACAGACCCATTGATTAGTCCGATTTACGGTGACTTTAAAGGGCTCGGGAAGATCACTCATTTTATCGGAACACATGATATGTTATATCCAGATGCCATAAAGCTCGATGAAAAACTATCAGCACAAGGAATGGACATCAAAACCTTTGTTTATCCTGAAATGCTGCATGTGTTTGTTGTCATGCCAATTCCAGAAGCGGCAGATGCTCTGAAGAAAATCATTCAAGTGATCAATCGATAGGGATTCAGTTCACACCTAGAAAGGGTAAATGTTCTGATGTAAATAAGGGAAAAGGTTGCTTACTTGAAAGCAGCTTTTTTCAATAGATTAAACGGTCTTTTGGCTGGTTAGTAAAGGAGAGTGAAGTTCAGTTCATCACCTCATGTTTGGTATAATACATACGAGCAGTGAGGCGAAAGGGGAAACGCGATGAAAACGTTTGATCTATCACAAGATGATATCGAATTAATAGACGAAGCAAAAAAGAGGATTATCAGT
>NZ_JBPAFI010000001.1:0-12513 GCF_050864245.1 Bacillus sp. XT-4 | reverse complement strand
CTGATGTACCACATAAAGATAAAATAGGAAAAGAGATGTAGCAAACGTTACATGTGATCCTTGCTACATCCAAGATGACTGAAAAAGCGTTCAACAAAAGCGGCCCCATGTATGTTCTCCATATATTTCGTGTTAAAAATATACTGTTCCATTTGTTCAAGCTTCCGCAGACTCCGCACTAGTATTTTCCGATCATGATCAGACAGAGTAGGATCATCATCTATCTTCTCTAAGGCCTTTTTCACACGTGCAGATACATGTTCAACATATAAATGGTTTTTGGATGCTGGCGGAATACATGCCGCTAGGTCACAGCCTATAAAACGAACACCATCAAGGGTGCAGTTTTCAAAATTGGCGATCAGCTTTTGTTTGCCATTTCCCTCAAACGTTATATCTATTAGCTTACCAGCAAAGGTACAATTGACGATGTTCGCTGCCTGTAAAACACGGTCATTGAATCTACAATTAGAGAAAGTACAATCGATAAACGTAGCATTCTCCAATGTCATTCCCCTCATATCGCAGGAAGAAAATTCGCAATTGGTGAAGACAGCTTCGTTTTTGCCAATGCCCACAGAGCGCAAGTCTGAATGACTAAAAGTACGATGATCAATCGTACTACCGGCAAAAAATCTCGCATTCGTCAGATCACACGTATCAAATACAAGATGATCCAAGTGACAGCTCCAAAAAATAGGAGAACGAACATTTGAGTTGATGATTGTCGTTCTGCTAATTTTTTCGTTTTCATATCTGGCAACATCAGAAAATGTTTCGTTGTCTACTGATATACCAGACTCAAGTCTTCTCATCGCTATCACCCTATCATTTCTTCAGAATTTTTCACAGTCATGATGTCCATTCAGCCAGTTCATTTTCTCTTAGCGCTTGTCTTTGACTCAAGATTATATCACAAAACGATATGCGTTTAATGGACCTTTTGTGATATGAGGAAGGTCAGAATTCATATCAAAGATTTTCGCATTGATATCTATTATGCCAAAGCTAGTGATTCGTTTAGAGTGCATATCGTGATATGTTTCAGCAGTCTCTTTTGTTTTGAATAAATAGATTCCCTATCGGGGTCAGCTTGTATACATTCTTTGACTGAAATCACAAAAACCTAAACACATCTCCACTGTTCATGACGGTGGATTTTGTTTAGGTTTTTTAGCGATTGAATCGTTTTTGAAGAACTAGGCATGAGACAGCGAATACTGCGAAAGCGCCCGCCGATCCAGCAGCAAACACCAGCTCAGTTTGCTCTGGTTTGACTTTGAATAACAAAGGGATAGAAAGAATAAGTGCGGCACCACTAAAGCCTAATCCTAATATCAACATGGCAAACAATTTATTCATAGAAACACCTCTTACACTTAGAGTGAGAACACTGGAGACCTACTGATCTAAGTATCATTGTTATGATTCGACAACCTTTAACCTTCCTAGATGGAGTGTATCATATGAGGGTGGGCGATGGGTTTCTTTTCATGAAAACAAAATCGTACAACAAACGATTTTAAACGAACACTGTTCTTTACGAACGATGTTCGTTATAATATAAATGAAATGGAATTTAAAACGATTTCCACAAAGGGATGAGGAGATGCAGAAGATGACGTCATTATCTAAGAATCAAAAGCAAATCGCTATCATCGGAGGAGGACCTGGGGGACTAACACTTGCCTTAATTTTGCAAAATTACGGTATACAAACAACCATTTATGAACGAGAGATGCATGACAAGAGCCTTGAACGAGGCGGCTCACTGGATATTCACGAAGAAACAGGTCAAAAAGCCTTAAAAGAAGCAGGAGTTTATGAGAAATTTCAAAGGAACGCCCGCTATGAAGGGGAAGATTTCCGATTACTTGATAAATCAGGAAGAATTTATTTAGATGAAGAAACGGAATCAGATCAAACAGGTACTCGCCCGGAAATTGATCGTGGTGTGTTATGTGAACTACTGTTAGAACAAATTGATGCTGAAACCATCAAATATGGGTATAAACTAGAAAGATGCGTTTCATTAGAAAGTGGTATGACAGAGCTTCATTTTGAAAACGGGGTTGTCGAGACAGTTGATCTTTTAATTGGGGCTGATGGTGCTTTTTCTCGTGTGCGTCCTCTGTTAACAGATATTGAGATTGAATACTCTGGGCTCACGATGCTAGAACTGAATGTCTTAAGCGTAGAGGAGAACCACCCTGATTTAGCTGAATTTAATAAACGAGGTAAGATGTTTGCTTTGGCAGACCACAAAGGACTGATTGGGCAGTTAAACGGAGATGGACGAATCAAAGTGTATGCAAGCCTTATGGTAGAACGCAACTGGATCGAGACTTGTGGTATTCCGTTTCATCAAGCGAAAGAAGCAAAAGAACAATTATTGGCGTTATTTAGTGATTGGGACGATCAGCTGAAAAATTATATTCGTTATGCAGAAGATGCCATCATTCCAAGACGGATTTATACGCTTCCTGTCGGTTTCAAATGGAATCGTCATAAAGGAGTAACGCTTATCGGTGATGCAGCTCATGTCATGTCACCATTCGCAGGCGAGGGTGTGAACATGGCGATGTTTGATGCAAGGGAGCTAGCACTTGCTATTGTCCGACATCCTCATCATTTTGAAAAGGCGATTGAAGAATACGAAGACATGATGTACGAATATTCATCGAAAAAAGCTAATGAATCGGAGAATAGTTTAAAACTGTGTTTTTCAAAAGACGCTGCGGTCAAGCTTGCAGATATGATGAATTCTTTTCAAAAGGATGATGATTGATGCTCAATTTACTATTTTACTTTGACATGTTATAAAGAGAGTATGAACAATTCAAATCGTCGTATGATCAGTCGCCGGTCTCGGCCGGCTAAAGAACCCTTAAGCCGTGAGCTTATTGTGAAAACGGCCTATGAGCTTCTTAAGGAGCATGGGATAGAGGGCATGAGTATGCGTAAGGTGGCTAAAGCATTGGATACGGGACCTGCATCCTTGTATGTCTACGTGAACAATGTTCAAGAACTCAGTGCTTACGTATTGGATTATGGTCTCGGACAAATGGTCTATCCAGATTCAAAGGATAGCACATGGAAAGAACAGTTATTCGACCTATTGCATACTTATTTCCTCCTGCTATTCGAAAAACCTGGTCTCGCTGAAATTTCTCTTTCCACCATTCCACAAGGAACGAACTTTCTTCAGTTGACCGAACATATTCTCGCTGCATTGCATGAAGGCGGGATCAAATCTACATCTGCAGCATGGGGAGTAGACCTATTGCTGTTATACGTATCTTCTGTAGCATACGAAAAGGTCTCTTGGAAGAAACAAGGCTCTTCACAGATTTCAGACACAAAAAAAGCATTTCTTCAAGCAGACAAAACGCAGTTTCCTTTCATTCATCGTGTAAAAGAAGAAATGTTTGCAGGTGATACCGTATCAATGGAACGGTTCCGATGGGGAATTGACGTCATTTTGTATGGAATCCAGCAGGAAGACAATTAGAAAGGAGCATAAGCAAAAAGCAGTCAATGGCTGCTTTTTTTATATGGTGATTTTCGTATTTGTGATCTTGTGAGCATTACAATATATAAATAAATCTATATATTGTTTTTATATATAAAAAATTATATAATCTAGTGGAATAAAAAAATGAGGTGCTTAGGCATGGAACATATTAAAAAGTTATTAGAGAGTTATATTCCTTTAGCAAAATCTACTGCAAAAATGTTTGGACCAAATTGTGAAGTGGTGATTCATGATTTAACGAATCCTCAAGCATCTGTCATGTTTACAGTAAATAACCATGTGACAGGAAGAGAAATCGGCCAATCATTTGATCATCTAGTCAAGACTGTATTACAATCAGAAGATTTTAAAGAAGATTATCTGGCTGGTTATACATTTGTAACAGAAGATAAGCGTACGATTCGTTCTTCGACTTCATTAATACGTGATTCAAAGCAAAAAGTGATCGGTGCTTTCTGTATCAATTTTGATGTTGAAGCACTGAATCAAATGCAGCAATTTATGGATACTTTTCTTACTACACACGTGGAAGCTCAAGAGAAAGAAACAACATCAAATGATGATCTTGAAAATGTGGAAGAAATAGTAGATCAATTGATCCAACAAATCATTCAAAACAGTGTTCATCCAGTTATGAAACGTCATGAAAAAATTGAACTAATCAAATTCATGGATGAAAAGGGCATTTTTTTAATGAAAGGATCTGTTGAGAAGGTCGCATCTATGTTAGGCATTTCCAAAGTAACGGTCTATAGCTATTTGGATGAAATCAAAAATAAATCGAGGTAAGGAGTGTCAAAATGGAAAGCATACTCGAGGTAGGAAATCTAAAATCAAACGGACACTATGCATTCGCAACCATTCATCAAAACACGGTCTATGTGTCGGGACAATTTGCTATCAATCCTGAAACGACAGAAAAAGAGTTCGGCCCCATTGAAAAAGAGACATTACAAGCGCTTAAGAATGTAGAGATGATTGTAGAGGCTGCTGGAAGTCAAAAAGAAAAGATTTTGCGCATGACATTATACATTTCAGATATTGAATTATGGGACAAAGTAGATGCGGTTTATACTGAATTTTTCGGTGAACATAAACCAGCACGTACGATTGTACCAACGAATGAATTACATTTTGGTTTCAAAATTGAAATGGATGCCATTGCATATATTTAGAATATTTTTTTGACCACCCTATATAAAAAATTATATTTTATATAAAAAAATATTCAAAGGGGTAGATGATGAATGAATCAATTAATTTGTAACCATTGCGGGGAAAAATATGAGATGACACCAACTCTATGGAAATGTGATTGTGGTGGAGTATTCAATCTAGTGAAAGATACCCCGAAAATAGACGTCACAGCTTGGGATCACTATCCAAATTCATTATGGCGTTATGTTGAAACCATGCCATTTCAAAAAGATTCTAAGACGTGGGAAACTGTGACAATGGGCGAGGGCCAATCTCCTTTAATCGTTCTAGATCCTAATGAGCCAAACACATATGTAAAAGTTGATTATATGATGCCTACACTATCATTTAAAGACCGTGGAGCAGCTGTGTTAATGACAAAAGCTAAGGAATTAGGGGTAACAAAAGTCATTGCTGATAGCAGCGGGAATGCAGGAACGGCAATTGCTGCGTATGCGGCGCGTTGTGGTATTGCCTGTGACATCTATCTAAGTGATCAAACGTCACCTAAAAAAGTTGCTCAAATAAAAGCCCACGGAGCAACGATTAAAGAAATTCATGGTACACGAGAGGACATTGCAGCTGCGGCCCAAAAGGCAGTAGACGAGGAAAACGTTTTTTATGCAAGCCATGTCTATAACCCTTATTTTTTCGAAGGTACAAAAACATACGCCTATGAAATCTATGAGCAACTAAAAGGAGCACCGGATGCTTTAATCATTCCGGTTGGAAACGGCACTCTGCTGCTCGGTGCGTATTATGGCTTTAGAGAGTTATTCGAAAATGGTCTCATTCATAAAATACCGAAAATTGTTGCTGTACAAGCAAAGAACTGTGCACCACTTGTGAAAGCTTTTCAACATGCGGAGGAATCAGCAACGCCTGTGACAAATAAAGGGACTGTAGCAGAAGGAATCGCTATTGCTGCCCCGGCTCGCTCCAAACAAATTTTAGAAGCTGTATACAAGACGACTGGTACGTTCATTGATATTGAAGAAGAAGAAATTCTACATGCACGCTCTAAACTGAGTGAGAAAGGATTTTATGTAGAGGTGACATCTGCCATCAATTTTGCTGGCTACATGAAATATCAAAAGGAATCAGAAGAAACCATCATCATTCCTCTTTGTGGTGCAGGGATTAAATCAACATAAACCTTAGAAACCCAGGTAGAATAGAGAGTTGCGTGCCTCGTTGACCTATTATATGATCAATCAGGAGTGATATTTGCGAGTGTTGAAACGACCATTACAATTTGAAAACGGAGGAATGATTCGTGGGAATGGATTTTACTCATTGAGAAGCACATTGGTCTTACACCGACTTCCATGATTTTAGATACAGGTTAGCAGCATGTATCGGTATGAATTTAGATGAAATGGAGGGATTTGGCGGGGACATACCATTTGAAAACTTTACAGATGACATCATTCCTTTGCTTGACCTTTCGGATTCTGATAGTTACTTAATGCCAGAGGTTTGTCAGACCGTTGCAGTTAAATTGCGTAAACTGATCCAAAATTGACCAGATGATGATATGGATAAAATGAACGATCTCTATCTGGCAGAAGAAATGGAGTTAGCGCATCAACAAAATGAGCCAATCGGATTGATATAAGATGAGAAGAAAGCTACTTTAAAAAGTATGTTTAAACCGTAGTAGCTTTCTTTCCACTCTACCTAATTATTTTTCATTTGTTTCTCTCCCCAATAACATATCTCATCTAATACAGGCATCAGTGATAAGCCCTTTTCAGATAAACTATATTCTACTTTTGGAGGCACTTGGGGATATTCTTTACGATGAATTAAGTGATCCGCCTCAAGCTCTTTTAGTGTATTGGTTAATGTTTTAAAAGAAATCGTTCCGAGCTTACGTTTCAGCTGATTATAGCGAACAGGACCATCGTTTGAATATAAAGCATACAGAACTGGCATTTTATATTTCCCACCAATTAATGACAAAGTATACCCAAAACCAGTATCTTTTAGCTCAGCTTTCGTCTGGAAGGACTCCTCATTCATTTTATACTCTCCTTTGGGTTAGTATCGCACTTTGATTACCGTACTTGTAGTATGTTATAGCATACAATAAAATCAATGTACATCAAAAAATGATGCAAAACTCAGAAAAAGGGTGAATGAATAATGAAAACGATTGTCTATGCACATCCTTGGGATGGAAGCTATAATCATGCCATTTTGACTTCCATAACAGAAAAATTAGAAACAAAGAGAGAACCGTTTCAAGTAATCGATTTATATAAAGATGGATTTAATCCTGTTTTTACAGCTGAAGAATTAAAGCATTTTCATAAAGGAGAAACGCCTTATTCATTAGTGAAGGATTATCAAGAAAAATTAAAACAGTCAACAGAATTGATATTTATATTCCCAGTCTGGTGGTGGGATCTACCTGCTATTTTAAAAGGATTTATTGATAAAGTGATGTTAAGCGGTTTCGCATTCATTGAAGATCAAAATACTGGTACTTTAAAAGGTTTATTAACAAATATAAAAAAAACAACCGTGATCTCAACATCAACTACAGATAAAGAGTATATAGAATCTGAAGCTGGAAATGCCATTCAAAGCGTTTTTATTAACAGAACGCTAGCAGATTTGGGATTGAAAAATGAATCCACGAAATGGATTCATTTTTCTAGAGTGAATTTAACAACAGATGAAAAGAGAAAGCAATTCTTAAAAGAAATATCCCAGAATATTTGATTTACAGTACAACAAATAAGGGCCAACTTCTACGACCGATTTAATTTATTGAGAAGGTCGTAGAAGTTTTGAAAAACAAACAAAAGGATAGGCTTGAACAAGATGGTAAATGCAGATCCATTGTATGACCTGATAAACAATAGCCGTATAAGAATCCCACTATTTAAAGTAAAGCTTTATAACTTTAGTGCTACACGTTTCAGCAGACTCTTTATCACCAGTCATTTAAGCAACAACAAATCGTGCCTGCCTAATTGACCTCTTGCACTCCTCCAAATACACCATTATTTAAATCCATACCATTTCTGTGTTTTTTTAATATTTTTTATAGCACTGCCGGCTCAAGCAGATTGTTAACATCATTTTCATTAAAGATAATACTGACTCATGCCATTTTTAAAGATAGGCAGGGTCTTAGTCACTAGCTCTTCTGATGAAATAAGTCTTCCATCCTTATTCCATGTGTATGCAGCTCCGTATATCCCCCAACTTAGCATAGTAGATAGGGTTGCTACCATTTGTTTATCCTCTAATTCGATGATGTTTTTAGTTCCTTTTAGCATAAGATCAGCTATTAGTTTCTGTAACTCCTCTTTAATTTTACTTTCGATAATAGTTCCTAAAGAATGATAACCTTTGGGACATAGGTCGCTTATCTCTTTATGGTGATCACACATGGCTAGAAAAATATTTGCAATGACTTTTTCATTGAATCCATCGTGATCATTGAGTCTTTTTTTCAATTTGTCTGTAAATGTATTGGTGATTGTAGAATGTAATAAATCAAATTTATCGTCAAAGTGCGCATAAAATGTAGCCCGGTTAATAGTAGCCTTTTCTGTGATATCACGTACCGTTATATGGTTGAAATCTTTTTCACTAGCTAACGAAAGAAAAGAGTCTACAATCAATTGTCTTGTACGAAGTATTCTCGGATCTTTTTTTGGCATAATTATTTTTTCTTCTCCTTTTAGGGTTCATCATCTTGTCTAAAAACGACAATACATTAGAAGTGTTGCGTAAACTACATATTGGCTATTTTGGTTATTGTTTATTATTCTTTTTCATCTTATCATCAATTATACAACGCGCGTTGCTTAAATAACACATGTTATTACGAAAGATTTTTGATCAAGGAAATCATTGTGATCATTGTGATCATTCTGAATAACAAAAGGAGATAGACGACCATGAACATCACTATTTTTGGTGCAACTGGTGCAACTGGTGCAATCGGTCAACTTTTAACACAGTTTGCATTAGAAAACGGAGATATCGTTACGGTATATGTTAGAAACCCTGAGAAAATCAAGCAAAAGCATTCGAATTTACGCATTGTAACGGGTGAACTAACGAACACTTCAGCTATTGAAACGGCAGTTTCAGAAGCTGATGTCGTGATAAGCACCTTAGGTCCCGGCATTGATTTGTCTCGAAAACAAAAAGGTACACCGATCGCCGATGGACATAACCGAATTGTCAAAGCGATGAAGAAGTTCACCAAAAAAAGGTTGATTACACTCGCGACGCCAGCCTTGCAATCTGAAGACGATAAGAAAAGCTTATCGACGATATTGCCAAGAATATTGCCTAAACTTCTCATGCCAAATGGTTATGCCGAAATGAAGAAGATGGGAGAACTGATTAAACAATCGAACCTGGATTGGACAGTCGTTCGAATTATTAATCCTAATATCAAATACAACGGGCAATCTTACGGTTATTCATTCGGCGATCAGCCAGCTAAAATGTCCGTATCTAGGGAAAATGTCGCTAAACTCATGTATGACGCTGCTAGGCAACACCAATTAATCGGAAAAATGCCCATTGTTTATAATGATTAAATCAGCTTTTTGTATGAGGTTGTTGATTCAGCAGAAATTATAGGAATCATTTAGAGTCATACCAAAACATTGCGTGTGAATTCTTTTTATAAGTATTCAAAATCAAAATCATAAAGGGGAAATGATCATGTCAAAAGTATTATTTGTTAAAGGAACACCTCAAAGTGAGGAACAATCAAGAAGTACGCAAGTTGCTAGAGCATTTATCAATGAATATAAGGAAGTAAATCCAACAGATGAAATAATAGAAGTAGATGTCTATTATGCAAATGTGCCATTAATCGATGCTGATTTTTTAACTGGACAAAAGAAGTTAAGAAGTGGGGAAGTGCTAACAGATGTTGAAGCACAAAAAATAGAAGCAGTGAATGCATTCACAAAGCAATTTATGGAAGCAGATAAATACATCATTCAGTCTTCAATGTGGAATTTAGGAATCCAACCTTTATTAAAAGCCTATTTTGATACAATCATGAGTGCTGGAAAAACGTTTAAATATACATCAGAAGGTCCAGAAGGATTGATGAAAGGGAAAAAAGCAATCCATATTCATGGAATGGGAGGATTTTATTCGCAGGCAATTGGAATGGAACATTCTGATTCTTACGTAAGAGGTGCGCTAAAGTTTGTTGGAATTGAAGTGGAACCAACGATTTTTGTTGAAGGTATTGACTATGATCCAACTAAAGAAGAAGAAATTGTTACTTCAACAATTGAAAAAGCAAAAACGGTAGCACGAACGTTTTAAAAAAGAGCATTGGTGGGATTAGTTAAAAAGATTTTAATTAACATCATCCCACCTCGCACGTTCAAAAGCGTAATAAAGAAGAATAGACAAAATACATTCATTAAAATCATAAAGGGGGAACATAGGATGAAAGTAGAAATTTGGTCTGATTTTGTTTGCCCGTTTTGTTATATTGGCAAACGTCAATTTGAAATAGGGTTAGAACAGTTTGAACATAAAGAAGAGGTCGAAGTCTTATTTCGACATTTTCAATTAGATCCATATGCGAAAAAAAATACAGGAATGGATATCCATCAAGTATTATCCTCTAAGCATGGTGTCCCATATGAAAAAGCAAAAGTACTGAACAATCAATTGAAACAGAAAGCAAAAGAGGTTGGGTTAGATTATCAATTTGATACAATGATTCCTACGAATTCATATGATGCACTTCGTCTTTCTTATTATGCAAAAGAGAAAGGGAAGATTCGGGAGTTTATGGAACGTATTTTGAAAGCTCATTTCACAGATTCACTAGATATCGGTGATCACGCAACACTTGCTCAACTTTCAAGTGAAATAGGTCTTGATGGCAACGAAGCTTTGGATGTTTTATCAAATGATCAATATAGCGAGAATATCGCAGCTGATAGAGCCGAGGGATCTAAAATTGGGATTCAGGGCGTGCCCTTTTACGTTGTGAATGATAAATATGTCATCTCAGGAGCACAACCTAGCGAAGTGTTTTTAGAAACATTACAACAGGTATGGAAAGAAGAGTACGGGAATCGTAAGGTTGAAGAGCATAAATTAGAGTCGTCGCTCGATGAATATTGTTCAGATGGAACATGTAAATTTTAATGGATATTCAAAAAAGATATAGAAATCACAAAAGATTGATATAGCTACTTTAAATACCACTTTATAATGAAACATTTACTTCCAAAAATCAAAGGGGTTTAGCGATATGAAAAATACAATTTTTCAAGGTACAATCGAGCATTCAGGATTTGTAGTACCCGATATCGAAGTAGCAGTTGAATTCTTCACTCATATTTTGGGTTTTGAAGTCTTGTTCCGGCCAAAACGGATGCAATTTGAGGACGATAGTTTAAAAAGGTACTTTGGGGTTCACGAACATTCAGTTGTAGAAGGGGCGGCATTTTTGCAATATGGCGGTAGAAAGATCGAACTGGTTCAATGGTCGACGCCAGATCAACAGAATGTTCACCTAAAACCCAGTGATATCGGTGTAGCCCATCTAGCTATTACAGTTACCGATATAGAAGAGGCTTTAAAATATTTTGCAGAACAGTCTGATGTTAAAGTCAGAGAGCTGAGCTCTCTTGGATTTTTCTATATCACAACTTCATGGGGGATGGAGATTCAAATAATGGAATTACCCCAAAAACCTTTATGACCTATCTAATTTGTACCAAGACAAGAACAAGGGTCCTTTAATTAGTTGAAACAATAACTGTATCTTAATTTGTGGACCCTCTTTCACCTTCTGATCATAGGACACCAAGAAGGGTCCTTTCCATCTAATTGACCTCTTGCAGGCAATTGATCATTGTTTTCTCCTCTTAATACCTCACTAATATCCTGCTTTCTTAAAATCCATATCATTTCTGTGCTTTTTGATGTCTCTTTTAGCTTTGGCAGCTCTAGCAAAGTGTTAACAGCAGAATGCCCAATGCAATTCTGATACCGAGTCAGATCGCGATTTAAAATATCAGGAATGCCATTCGATTAGCAACTCTTTTTTCATTTTCTGTCATAATCCCTTCAGCATTTATTGGGTTAGGGTTTTTCCACGTACCAGTGGCATGTATAACCGTCTTTGCCTCGTAAGTTTTTTCTTCTTGATTATTTAATTTCACTCGAATGATAAAAGGCACAAGACCTCTGTCTTTTGTTTTTATCAACACCTTTTTTGCCAATATAGAGAACTGGGCTATTTAAATAACTATGTGGTTTCATTTGAAGAAGAGAAGTCGGTATTTAAATCAATCATTTTCACACGAATCAATTTTTGTTTGAATTCATATAATCAATTGATTATATAAGTTTTCAGTTATATACTATTGAAGGAGTTGAAAAGAGGGGGAATCATTGTGAGTACAGATGTTTCAATTGGTGTGACACATATGTCGAATTGTTTAAAAACACTCAGTGATCAAACAAGACTGATCATGATGAAATTGTTTTTGGAGAAAGAATATTGTGTTTGTGAACTGGTAGATATGTTCGAAATGAGTCAACCAGCGATTAGTCAGCATCTACGAAAATTAAAAAAAGCTGGATTTGTTCATGAGAACAGAAAAGGGCAGTGGCGTTATTATTCAATCAATACACTGTCTCCAGAATTTGAGACGATTCGGATCATCTTAAATCAAATTGATAAAGAAGATGACCTTTTAAAAAGTATACAACATAAAGCAACAAACATTTCTTGTTCGTAAGGAGGGATGGGTTTG